>JAIYAE010000026.1 GCA_027489175.1 Rhodobacter sp. | reverse complement strand
GTTTGAAGTCATCCTGAACGCGACCGCACTTTTCAACCACGCCAACATCGACCTGCCGCGCCCTCTGGACCGGGGGCTGCGCTGGATTGTCGTGACGCCCGACATGCACCGCGTCCACCATTCCACCGATCACCGCGAGACCAATTCGAACTTTGGCTTCAACCTGCCGTGGTGGGACCGGCTGCTTGGGACTTATGTCCCTCAGCCCGCCAAGGGGCATGAGGGGATGGAGATCGGCATCGAGCAATTCCGCACACGGCGCGACCTCCGGCTCGACAAGATGCTGATCCAGCCGCTGCGCGGCCCGGCCTCGGGCCACGCGCTTGATCCCAGAATGAAGGGCAAGGATAGCGCCGAGTGAATGGCCCTACTGTCCGATTCTAGCCCATAAAAACAAGAATGTGACGATGCGTTCCACTCAAAGCCGACCATTCGGGGCCGGCTTCAACTCCACAGCAGAAGATCCGAAAGCGGAAGTTCAGCTCAGATGGTTCGTTCATGCCGCCTCAAGGTATCATCAGGGGCAGCGCATAGCTTATTGATCGTTCTTTAGTAGCTGGCTCCGGATCGGTGAAAAACAGAAGCTCGTGATCGTTAGAGCGGTCACGAGTTGCAGAAATTGCCATAGAGAAATAGGTGCGACCTCTAACCTCTGACCCATTACTCAGGACCGCACGCCGAACTGTCTCAGACAGTTTAGGGACCAAGTTTCTGCGCACAAATTTTGTGCGTTTGCCACTTGGATGCCTATTCTTACCTCTTGGTTGCAGTGCTGATCCACAAACGATCGATAGGATGGCTTCCCTCCGCGGCATGATCGGTTCTCTGATCCCGACAAGAAAAGGTGTATTGATGACCCGGCTATCCATCATTGTTGTGGAGCGTGACCGGGACCGGGCGATGAGGATTGTCGACGGCCTGATGGCGTCTGGAACCCATCAGGTTGTAGTGATAGCCGAAGAAACCGGGCTTGCACGTCGTATAGCGGATCAGAACCCGGACATCGTCTTGATCGACGTGGCTGACCCGTCACGCGACGTCCTTGAGGAACTGGCGCTCGTGTCAGGCCCAATGGAGCGCCCGGTGGCGATGTTCGTTGATCGGTCAGACGAACAAATGACCCGCGCGGCAATAGAAGCCGGGGTATCCGCCTATGTCGTTGACGGCTTGCAGCCCGAACGGATCAAGCCGATCCTGGATGCCGCGATTGCGCGCTTCCATATGTTTCACAAAATGCGTGCGGAACTGGCCGCCACCAAAGCGGCACTGGAAGACCGCAAGATCATCGACCGGGCCAAAGCTATCTTGATGAAGGCCCGCGGAATAGATGAAGAGGCTGCCTATGCCCTGCTGCGCAAAACCGCGATGGACCAAAAGCGCCGCGTGGCCGACATTGCCAGCCAGCTGGTCATGGCGGCGGGACTGTTGTCATGACTCTAGCTTCTCTGCGTCTTGGCTATGTGCCGCTGATCGACGCGGCTCCACTGATCGTGGCGCGAGAGCTGGGCTTTGCCGCCGAGGAAGGTTTGGACTTTGATCTGATCCGCCTGCAAAGCTGGGCGCAAAGCCGTGACATGCTGGGCTTGGGTGCGATCGACGCGGCGCATATGCTGGTGCCCTTGCCGATAGCGCAGGCGATGGGCCTGGGGCCGGATTTCCCGGCCTTTGATCTTGTGATGATCCTGTCGCTGGGTGGGCAGGCAATTGCGGTCAGTGCTGCCCTTGCCGATGCGATGCGGTCAAACGGTTACGGTTTTGGGTTTGACGATCCCGTGGTCGCACGCGATGCCCTGATGGCAGTGGCGGGCGGGCGGCTGCAGGTGGGCGTGCCATTCCCTTTCTCAACCCAAGCCGAACTGGTGAGGCACTGGCTGCGCGGCACCGAGCTTGAGCCGGGCGTGACTATTCATACCGTCCCGCCTCCCCGCATGGCTGAAGCGATGGCCGCCGGAGAGCTGGACGCCTTCTGTGTCGGTGAGCCTTGGGCCTCTTATGCCGTGGAATCTGGGGTGGGGGCGCTCTTGCTCGCGGGGCGTGCGATCTGGGCGGCGCCACCGGAAAAGGGCCTGGTCCTGACGCGCCAATTTGCTAACACCCGGCCCGAGGAAACCGGGCGGATGATGCGGGCAGTTTGGCGGGCCTGTCGCTGGCTAGACCAGTCAGGCAACCGCAGCATGGCAGCTGAAATCCTGTCGCGGCCGGAATATCTGAACCTGCCGCCCGAACTTTCGGAACGCGGGTTGCTGGGACGGCTGCACGTGACTTCCACGGGTGAGGTTCGCCATTTCCCCGATTTCATCCGGTTCCATGACGGGGCGGCTAACTTCCCTTGGCGTAGTCTCGCGGCACTTCTGGCACAGCGCATATCCGGGCGGCATGGACTGGATGCGACGATGGCGATGGAGGCGGCCAAGACCTGCTTCCGCACCGATCTGTACCGCGATCATCTTCGCAGCGCGGGGGCCGATCTGCCCGGCGCTTCGGCACGAATCGAAGGCTCTATGGCGCATCCGACAGCAGTTGCTTCGGAAAAAGGTCAGATAATTCTGGGGCCGGATGCCTTTTTTGACGGCGATACCTTTGACCCGTCGTTTCCTTCGCGCTGATTTTCTGGGCGATGCTCGCTGCTATTGCGTAAATGAATTGCTGCAACTGCGAAATGCCCTGCGCACGCTTGACCACCGGGGAGTGTCGGTGCTTCGTGGTTTCACGGGTGCAAGCAATGGCGCTGGCCTCCACCGAATTTCCGCAAAGATGCGGTCCCCCGACATGGCAATGACGCCACCAATCCTGACCCATCCGGGACAGTGATTGTTGTGGCCCTTTGCCGTTCTGACATTAGCCCGGCCAGACGCCGACCACGGCGCGGCCCCTGCCAAAAGGACCTGCAAAGATGACCCTGATCCACCCGACCCGCACCATTCTGAACCGCCGCACCCTGCTGAAATCCGTCACCAGCCTTGCGGCCACCGCACTGGCTGCCCGCACTTTGTTGCCGGGCGGGGCCTATGCCGCGATAGCCGCGCCGGAAGTGGCGGGGGCCAAGCTGGGATACATCGCCCTGACCGACAGCGCGCCCCTGATTATCGCTCAGGAAAAGGGGTTCTTTGCCAAGCACGGCATGACCGAAATGCTGATCGAAAAGCAGGCCAGCTGGGGCGCCACGCGCGACAACATGGCGCTTGGGTCGGCCAATGGCGGCATCGATGGCGGCCACATCCTGCGGCCGAAGACCCATCTCTATTCGACCGGCAAAGTGATGCAGAACAATGTGCCCCTGCCGATGTACACGCTTCTGGGCCTCAATGAGCAGTGCCAAGGCATCTCGGTCACGCAGGCCTATGCCGACAGCGGCGTGGGACTGGACAGCGCACCGCTGAAGGAAATCTTCGCTGCCAAGCGCGCGGCTGGCGCGGAAATTCCGGTGGCAATGACCTTCCCCGGTGGCACCCATGATCTGTGGATGCGCTATTGGCTGGCGGCTGGCGGGATCGACCCGACAAAGGACGTTGACCTGATCGTCGTCCCGCCGCCCCAGATGGTGGCCAACATGAAGGTCGGCAACATGGAAGCCTTCTGCGTTGGTGAGCCGTGGAACGAGCAGCTGGTCAACCAAGGCATCGGCTTTACCGCCGCCACGACCGGCGAAATCTGGGGCAAGCATCCCGAAAAGATTTTGGGCATGCGGGCAGACTGGGTTGATGCCAATCCCAACGCCACCAAGGCCATCATGATGGCAGTGATGGAGGCGCAGATGTGGTGCGACGATCCGGTCAACAAGGATGAAATGGCGCAGATCGTCTCTGGCCGCCAATGGTACAAGGTACCGGTCACCGACATCGAAGGGCGCATCAAGGGCGAGATCAACTATGGCAACGGCCGTGTTGAAAGCCGCCCTGATCTGGCGATGCGGTTCTGGGGCGAGAATGGCTCAGCTTCGTTCCCGTGGAAATCGCTGGACACCTGGTTTGCGGTCGAAAACCAGCGCTGGGGCACCCTGCCTGGTGATCTGGATGTGGCAGAGCTGGTCAACGGCACCAACCGGTCGGACCTTTGGCTTGCCGCCGCTGCCGAGCTTGGTCTTGATACCTCGGCCTTTGGCGAAAGCCGGGGGGTCGAGACGTTCTTTGACGGCAAGACCTTCGATCCGGCCAATCCGCAGGCCTACCTCGACAGTCTGTCGATCAAGGCCATGGCATAGGGGCGGTAGGGATGAACGTCACCGCCCTGAAGACCACCCCCGCCCAACCGGCTGAGCCGCCTGTGGCAAAGGTTTTGCCTTTGCCAGCTGCCGCCCTGCGCAGCCAGTGGCCGGGCAAGGTCAAGGACGTCTTGCTGACCATGGTCTTGCCACCTGTCGCGGTGATCGTGACCCTGCTTGCCCTCTGGCAACTGGCGCTGTCCGGTGGGGGGGCATCGTTGCCATCCCCGCTGGAGATCTGGCAGCAAAGCGGCGATCTGATCCTGAATCCGTTCTATGTGACGGGCAGTCAGGACATGGGCCTGGGCTGGCGGGTGCTGACCTCGCTGGAGCGGGTCGGCGTGGGCTTTGGTCTGGCCGCTGTGGTCGGTGTGCTGGTCGGGGCGGTCATCGGGCAATCCGTCTGGCTTATGCGCGGGGTGGACCCGCTCTTTCAGGTGCTGCGCACGGTGCCGCCCCTGGCCTGGCTGCCGATCTCACTCGCGGCGTTCATGGACAGTCGGCCAAGCGCGATCTTCGTGATCTTCATCACCGCAATCTGGCCGATCATCATCAACACCACCGCCGGTGTCCGCGCCATTCCGCAGGATTACCGCAACGTCGCCGCTGTCTTGCGCCTGAACCAGTTCGAGTTCTTCTTCAAAATCATGGTCCCCTCCGCCGCGCCCTACATCTTTTCCGGCCTGCGCATCGGGGTGGGCCTTGCCTGGCTGGCCATCGTCGCGGCGGAGATGCTGACCGGCGGGGTGGGCATCGGGTTCTTCATCTGGGATTCGTGGAACTCGTCCCTGCTGACAGACATCTTCGTGGCTCTTCTCTACATCGGCATCACCGGCTTTGTGCTTGACCGCCTGGTGGCCTTCATCGGCCGCGTGGTCAGCCGCGGCACCATGACATAGGGGGCATGAACATGAGCTATCTCAAGATCGACCGCGTCGTGAAATCCTTCCCTTTGGCTGGCGGAAAAGAGGCGCTGGTGCTGAACGACATCCGCCTGAACATCGAAATGGGTGAGTTTGTCAGCATCATCGGCCATTCGGGCTGCGGGAAATCCACGCTACTGAACCTGATCGGCGGGCTGACGCAGGTGACAACGGGCGTGATCAAGCTGGAGGGGCGTGAGGTGAACGCCCCCGGCCCCGACCGCGCCATCGTGTTTCAAAACCACAGCCTGCTGCCGTGGCTGTCGGTCTATGACAACGTCAAGATGGGCGTGCGGAAGGTATTTGGCGGCACCAAGACGCGGGCCGAACGGCATGACTGGATCATGGCGAACCTTGATCTGGTGAAGATGGCCCATGCCGCCGACAAGAAACCCGGCGAAATCTCGGGCGGCATGAAGCAGCGCGTCGGCATTGCCCGCGCCCTGGCCATGGAGCCGAAGATTCTGCTGCTGGACGAACCCTTCGGCGCGCTGGACGCGCTGACGCGGGCACATCTGCAAGAGGCGGTGATGGATATTCACGCCCGCCTGAAGAACACGATGATTATGATCACCCACGACGTGGATGAGGCGGTTCTTCTTGCCGACCGGATCGTGATGATGACCAACGGCCCGGCAGCCACGATTGGTGAGGTGTTGTCGGTGCCGCTGGACCGCCCGCGTCACCGCATCGCGCTTGCCAGCCACCCCGAATACATCCGCGCGCGTGAGGCTGTATTGCGGTTCCTTTATGAACGTCACCGCTTTGTCGAAGCGGCGGAGTAAGTGCCATGAAACAAAAACTTGTCGTGATCGGTGCAGGCATGGCCTCGGGCCGGATGCTGGAGCACCTCTTTGACAATGGGGGGGATTTCGATGTCACCCTCTTCAACGCCGAACCGCGGGGCAACTACAACCGGCTGATGCTGTCGCCGGTCCTGTCGGGCGAAAAGACCTATGACCAGATCGTGACACATGATGCCGATTGGTATGCATCGCACGGCGTTGATTGCCGGTTCGGTGAGCCGGTGGTCAGGATCGACCGCACCAAACGCATCGTCTATTCCAACGCCGGTGGCGTGCCCTACGACGCGCTGGTGATCGCTACTGGATCGGCCCCCTTCATCGTCCCGGTGCCGGGCAAGGACTTGCCCGGCGTCTGCGCCTACCGTGATCTGGAAGACACAAACAAGATGATCGCGGCCAGCGGTCCGGGTGCCAAAGCCGTGGTGATTGGCGGTGGTCTGTTGGGCCTGGAGGCAGCCGCTGGAATGACCGCGCGCGGGGCTGAGGTGACGGTGATCCACCTGATGGGCCACCTGATGGAGCGTCAGCTTGACCCGGCAGCGGGGTATCTTTTGCAAAGAGACCTCGAAAGCCGGGGGATACGCATCCATTGCAAAGGAGCGACCAAGGCTATTCTGGGCAAGGATCGGGTTGAGGCGGTTCTGCTCGATGATGGCACCGTCTATCCGGCTGACCTTGTGTGCATGGCCGTGGGTATCCGCCCCGAGGTGCGCCTTGCCAATGACGCGCATCTTGACGTGGGGCGCGGGATAACGGTCGATGACCAGCTGCGCACCTCAGACCTGGCGATCTTTGCGCTTGGCGAATGTATCGAACATGACAAGCAGCTTTTTGGCCTTGTCGCCCCCCTTTATGATCAGGCGCGGGTACTGGCGGAAACGCTGTTGGGCCGCGAGGCCGCCTTCAAACCCGTACAGACAGCAACCAAGCTGAAGGTGACCGGCGTTGATCTTTTCAGCGCGGGCGATTTCGCCGATGGGCCGGGGCGTGAGGATATAGTGTTCCGCGATCCGGGGCGCGGGGTTTACAAGCGGCTGATCCTTGAGGGCGAGCGTCTCTTGGGCGCCGTCATGTATGGCGATACCGCCGATGGGTCGTGGTTCTTTGACCTGATCAAGCAGGGGCGCGACGTCACCGACCTGCGCGAGACGCTGATCTTCGGTCCGGCTTTCCAAGGGGGGGCATCCGCAAACCCTTTGGCAGCCGTTGCAGCCTTGCCGCCTGAGGCGGAGATTTGTGGCTGCAACGGCGTGTGCAAAGGCAAGATCGTGACCGCCATCGAAGGCGGCGCTACTACGTTGGACGCCGTGCGCAGCTTGACCAAAGCCAGCGCCAGTTGCGGCACCTGTACGGGGTTGGTCGAACAGGTCATGGCGCTGACCCTTGGCGACGGCTTCACCGCCAACGCCAACCCGCCGATGTGCAAGTGCACTGACCACACGCATGAAGACGTGCGACGGTTGATCAAGTCGATGGGGCTGAAATCCATTCCGGCGGTCATGCAGGACCTGGGGTGGAAGACGGTGGGGGGCTGTGCCTCCTGCCGTCCGGCGCTGAACTACTACCTGATTTCCGACTGGCCGACGGACTATGTCGATGACCGGCAAAGCCGTTTCGTCAACGAACGCAACCATGCCAACATCCAGAAGGACGGCACATATTCGGTCGTCCCGCGCATGTGGGGCGGGGTGACCAACCCTGCGGAGTTGCGTGCGATTGCGGATGCGGCGGACAAATACAACGTGCCGATGATCAAGGTCACCGGCGGCCAGCGGATCGACCTTCTGGGCGTGCGCAAGGAAGATCTTCCTGCTATCTGGTTAGACTTCAATGCCGCCGGGATGGTGTCGGGCCATGCCTACGCCAAGGGCCTGCGCACGGTAAAGACCTGTGTGGGTACGGAATTCTGCCGTTTTGGCACCCAGGACAGCACTGGCCTTGGGATCAAGCTGGAAAAACTCCTCTGGGGTTCCTGGACGCCAGCCAAAGTTAAACTCGGCGTCTCGGGCTGCCCGCGCAACTGTGCCGAGGCGACGTGCAAGGATATTGGTGTCGTCTGCGTCGATAGCGGGTATGAGATCAGCGTAGCGGGTGCGGCCGGCATGGACGTGCGAGAAACCGAGTTCCTCTACAAGGCCACGTCCGAGGCCGAGGTGATGGAGGTCATTGCCGCTTTCACCCAGCTTTACCGCGAAAACGCGCGCTACCTGCACCGGATCTACAAATGGGTCGCCAAGGTGGGGCTGGAGTGGTGCCGCGCTCAGATGGATGACCCGGCCAACCGCCGCGCGCTTTACGACCGGTTCATGCTGTCGCAATCCATCTACCAGACCGACCCCTGGGCCGAACTCGCGGTCACGCCAGCGGACTGGGCCCCAATTGCAGACCTAACGTTGAGGGCCGCTGAATGAGCCAATTTATCGACATCGCCGCGCTGGACGACATCCCACGCCAGGGCGCGCGGCTTGTCAAAACCCAATCTGGCTGCATCGCGGTGTTCCGCACGGCGGATGATCAGGTGTTTGCGATTGATGACCGCTGCCCCCACAAGGGCGGACCGCTGTCGGAAGGGATCGTGCATGGCACGGCGGTAACCTGCCCCTTGCACGCAGCAGTGTTTGATCTGAACACCGGGCAAAGCACGGACGACTGGCACGTGAAAACCTATGCGGTGCGGGTGGACGGTGGGCGGGTGATGCTGGACGCGGCCTTTCTTGCCCGGCGGTCGGCGGCATGACAGCCCCGATCCGCACCACCTGCCCTTATTGCGGTGTGGGCTGTGGTGTGCTGGCAACGCCGGATGGCAAGGTCGGCATTGCGATCAAGGGTGACCCAGACCACCCGGCCAATCGGGGGCGGCTCTGCGTCAAGGGCGCGGCGTTGGGGGAAACCCTTGCTACAGATGGGCGGCTGTTGCAGCCACTGGTCAAAGGGGCACCCGTCACTTGGGACGCGGCCCTTGACCTGATCGCCACGCGGTTTTCCGAAACCATCGCCATGCATGGGCCGGATTCTGTGGCACTTTATGTCTCGGGCCAGTTGCTGACTGAAGATTACTATGTCGCCAACAAGCTGATGAAGGGCTTCATCGGCAGCGCCAATATCGACACCAACAGCCGCCTGTGCATGGCCAGCAGCGTCGCAGGCCACCGCCGCGCCTTTGGCTCAGATACCGTGCCGGGGCAGTATGAAGATCTGGAGCTTGCCGATCTTGTGGTGCTGGTGGGCAGCAACCTTGCGTGGTGCCACCCCGTGCTGCACCAGCGCCTTATGGCCGCAAAGGCCGCGCGGGGCACAAAGATCATCGTGATCGACCCCCGCCGCACCGCGACCTGTGAGGGGGCCGATCTGCACCTTCCCCTTGCTGCCGGGGCGGATGGGCATCTTTTCAACCTCCTCCTCTGCCACCTTTTCGACAATGGCCACCTGAGCGCAGATTTCGCCCCCCACGTCAGCGGTTTTGACGCGGCCCTTGCCGCCGCGCGCAAAAGCAAGTCTGCCGATACGGGTCTTGCCCCAACCGATCTTGCCGCCTTCCTTACGCTTTGGGCGGGCAGCGAAAAGGTGGTCACCGTCTATTCGCAAGGCATCAACCAGTCCGACACCGGCACCGACAAGGTCAACGCGATCATCAACTGTCACTTGGCCACCGGCCGTATCGGCCGCCCCGGCATGGGGCCGTTCAGTGTAACCGGCCAGCCAAACGCCATGGGCGGGCGTGAGGTAGGGGGGCTGGCCAACATGCTCGCCTGCCATCTGGAGATTGAAAACCCCACCCACCGCGCCGCCGTGCAGGGCTTTTGGGCAAGCCCGACGATGGCAGGCAAGCCGGGATTTAAGGCCGTGGACATGTTCCGCGCGGTAGAGGACGGGCGGATCAAAGCGCTGTGGATCCTGCACACCAACCCTGCAGTTTCGATGCCCGACGCCGACCGCGTGGCGCGTGCCATTGCGGCATGTGACTTCGTGGCAGTCAGTGAGATGTGGGCCAACACTGATACCGCCCAACTGGCGCAGGTCCTGCTGCCCGCCACCGGCTGGGGTGAAAAGGACGGCTCGGTTACCAACTCTGAACGCATGATCAGCCGGCAACGAGCATTTCTGCCCGCGCCTGGTGCTGCGCGCCCCGACTGGTGGCAGCTCGCACAAGTGGCACAGCGGATGGGATTTGCAGGCTTTGACTGGGCCAGCCCAGCAAAGATCTTTGCCGAATATGCAGAACTTTCCGGTGTTGCGAGGGACTTGGGCGGCGACTTTGATATCTCGGCCCTGCAAAGGGCCGATTATGATCAGCTTGCCCCAGTGGTCTGGCCGCAAGCAGCCCGAAAGGGTGGACGGTTCTTTGGCGATGGGCAGTTCCATACGCCCGATGGCCGAGCGCGCATGGTGCCGGTCACCGCGCGCTTGCCGGATGCCACTAGCGCGGATCATCCTTACCGGCTGAATACTGGCCGCCTGCGCGACCAGTGGCACAGCATGACGCGTACTGCGATGGCACCGCGTCTGCTGCAGCATTTTGGTGAACCGTTTTTGCAGATTAACCCGATCGATGCCGCCCGAATCGGGCTTGCGCCCGCGAGTCTGGCAAGTGTCAGCAGCCAGCAAGGTGCGGCAATCTTGCGGGTGATGGTTAGCGATCAGGTTGCCCCTGGCCACCCCTTTGCCCCCATGCATTGGAGTGGCCAGACAGCGCCGTCGGGTCGAATTGATACGCTGGTTGCTGGCCTGACTGATCCGGTATCCGGCCAGCCTGCCAGCAAGTCAGCCGCCGTTGCGATCCGGCCCTTTGCCGCCGCCTGGTATGGCTTTGCGATTACGCGGGGCGACCTTACCCCCGATTGCGCCTATTGGGCCAAGGCCGGCATCACTGGCGGCATTCAGGTTGAAATGGCCGGCGAGGCGGTGCCTGAGGACTGGGTCGCCTGGGCCGCAGCGCTGTTTAGGACCGGCCCACCCACAGCGCAGCTGTCAGATCCCGCTCGGGGTCTTCACCGCATGGCCTTTTCCAACGCGGGCCGCCTGACCGCCGCACTGTTCATCTCGCCAGAGCCGGTTTTGCTTTCGCGCGGGCATGTTGGCAGCCTTTTAGGTTGTGATGGCGCGGCCGTGCTAGCGGGGCGGCCCGGCACCCATCAGCCGGACCCCGGTCCTACGGTTTGCGCCTGCCTGAACGTCGGCGTGAATACGATCTGCAACGCTATCACCACTAAAGGCCTGACCACCGTCACGGCCATCGGTGCGGCCCTAGGCGCTGGTACCAACTGCGGTTCCTGCCGCCCCGAGCTCGCCGCCCTTTTATCAAGCCACAACCACCGTGAGGCTGCCGAATGAGCTTTCTCGAGAACTCCGCCAGCATTGTGGCTGCCCCCCAGCAGCAGATCAGGGGCCGTATCAGCCTTGTTGGCGCGGGCCCCGGTGCGCCTGATCTGATGACACTGCGGGCCATCCGATGCCTGGAAACGGCCGATATCGTATTCTATGACCGGCTGGTGGACCCTGAGGCCTTGGCATTTGCCGGACCAGCGGCAAGACGGATATTTGTAGGCAAAGAGGTAGGTGCAAACAGCTGGCCGCAGGTGCGCATCGACGCCGAAATCGTGGCTGCGGCCCTTCAAGGCCAACATGTGGTGCGCCTGAAATCCGGAGATCCATCAATTTTTGGTCGTGCCGCCGAGGAAATCGCCGCCGCCCGAGCCCATGGGATCGAGGTCGAGATCGTATCAGGCATCACCGCCGCCTCTGCAGCCGCTGCGAGCTTGTGCCAGCCCTTGACGCAGCGCGGTGCGACGGATCGGGTCGTGCTGGCCACAGCGACCTGCCAAGCCGGCAAGGAAATTTCGGACCTGCGCGATCTAGCCCGACCGGGCACAACATTAGTCTTCTATATGGCGATGAGGCAGCTTGCCGCTCTCAGCCAACAGTTGGTTGCTGCTGGCGTCAATCATGATCATCCTGTCACCATCGCCACCAACATCTCGCGTCCAACTTTTCGTGCCCTAAGCACGACCCTTGCAACAATGGCCGCCGATTGCACTGAAGCAAGGATAAGCAACCCTGCAGTTGTCATCGTGCAGCTTGGCAAAGAAGAAATGCAGTGGGGACTTGAGAGCCCTATTGTCCCGTCATGGGTGTTTGCCCAAGCCTGATTTGGCAGCTTTGAACCTAACGTCTGTAACTCGGTCCAGACCAGAGAGACTCCAACTTGTTCACTCGATCCGACTCATTCCAGAGCTTGGACGGGAGCGTGGTTGGCTGCTTTACGCCTCTTGTGACGATCCTCCATCTAGGATGAACAAGGCTGCTTCCGACGTTTCACTCGTCAGCATAGAGGTTGTTCGCATACTGACGGTGGTCCTACAGAACGCCTCAAACTAGTTAAGGCCGCCGCCATATTTGAAGTGGCGCGACTGGAGGACTATCGAGCCCAACAACATGGGCAATCGGCAATCTCGGTTCGGAGAAAGACTGCTTAAAGAGGATTAACGGGTCGTTAGCGATTCAGCCGCATTCTTTCCTTAGGAGTTGGAAACCATGCTTGCTTTTGATGTCCTCATGCGGTGGTTCGATGTTGTCGCTCAGTTGACTGCTCTGTCAGTCCTGCTGGGTCCTATGAAGAAGTATGTGCCCAGCCCTGGACTTACGAGGTTCGTTCTTGGCGGGGCCTGCGGGGGCTTCTCCAGTTTGGAAATGCTCCAACCCCTTATCGCGGCGCCGGGTATCATATTGGACTTGCGAACGTTGCCGGTGGCGATTGCTGCCGGCTTTCTTGGGCGCGGCGGTGGCATTGCGGCCTTGTCTGTAGCTCTGGTCACACGCGTGTCGATCGGGGGTGTTGGAGCACAAGCTGGCGCGCTGGGTTTGATCGTCGTCGCGCTTGCTGGCTTATTTTGGGCTCGGCGTTTTGGCCTGGACGGGAAGCATACGTTGGCACAGCTGATGCTCTTGGGTGTCGTACCGAGCCTTAGCCTTCCCTTCTTCTTGATCATTCCGGGCGGCGCTGGTTGGGACTTACTGCAAGCAACCATGCCAATCTATGTTCCCTTGAACATGGCCGCAGTTTTGCTGGTGGGCTGGGTGATCGACCGGGAACGCATTCTTTTGCTTCAACACAAGAAGCTCGAAGTCGAATCTCGCACGGATCACCTGACCAGTTTGCTTAACCGCCGGGGCTTGGAAGCTGAGCTTGCTCGCCTCTTGCCAACCGGCATTGTGGAAGAGCTGCTCGTCGTGGATTTCGATCGTTTCAAGGAAGTTAACGACCAATATGGACATGCCGGGGGGGATCAGGTGCTGGTCTCCGTGGCGAGTAGGATTGTCAGTGAAGTTGGGTCTCAGGCCCTCGTCGCCCGGTTGGGAGGCGATGAGTTCGCCGTCGTGAGGCTTGTCAGCTCCGATACCTATGATGAGGATCTTGTTGATCGTTTGATCACAAAAGTCCGGTCGACGCCCATCTTGCTAACATGTGGAGCGACCATCACCGCCTCCGTCAGTATCGGCTCGGCAAAGTGGATCAGCGGAGAGTCCCTACACAGCTTGGTGCTTCGGGCCGACCAGTCTCTCTACGGGGCAAAAGCATCGGCGAAAAGTCGGCGCAGCATCCAAAAACGATCAGCGTCACGCTTGCGGCTAGCATAGGGGATACCTCTACGGTACATGCAAGAACTTTGTTTTTTGAGTGCGAAAGGGGCAAACGATGCAAATTAAGCATCAAGGGGTGCTGCCAGAGGAATTTAGCTTGCCTCAGGCAAGGGTGTCCCACTAGCCGTGCCGGATGTCCAAACGCACCCACTCTGCCACTCAGAAACGAACCCGGAAATCAACTGCCTGGCGGTGAGGTTGCAGTTTACTTCTTGGCGGGTTGGATTTCAGTCGTGTTAGCACCAGTTGAGATTCAAGCCGGAACTTCCATAAAACAAAATCAATGTGTTAGAAGGTGGAGAAAGTTGGATTGCAGTGGCGTTTCCTCCGCCACTTGCCCCCACGAAAGCGTTCTCTTGATCCGGCTGCCGCCGGATTTTTCCGTTGTTTTCGGGGGTTATGCGGGAGGGGCTGTGAACCGGCTCCGGCACCAGGTGGTTCGGAAGCAGATTCTCAGGGCAGGTATTCTCCGGACCTGTTAACCGTAACCGCTTCGGTTTTCAGACCTAAGGCACGGATATAGCTTAACAATATGGCTCTCTGGCTCCGGTGGGTTTTGAGAGCCTTCCGGTGACCTTCTGGAACTGAACTGAAATTTCGCAAGCGAAGGCGCGACGAAGCAGCGTTGTGTCCTCAATTGAGACATCTGGCTCCAAAGCGCTCTTGTCCCCAATGATTATCAACCTGTAGCTTAGGGTCAGGACTCGTTCTCGCGTCATAGCCAGAACATGACTGTTGCGTCGAGGGCGACGGCTGAAAGTAAGACCTTTGGGCACCTGTCGTAGCGGGTGGCTACCCTGCGCCAGTCCATCAGTCGCCCGAACATCATCTCGATCCGGTTGCGGCGTTTGTAGCGTCGCTTGTCGTGCTTGATTGGCTTGCCACGCGACTTCCTGCCGGGGATGCAGGGCTTTATCTCCTTGTCTTTCAACGCTTCCCTGAACCAGTCGGCATCATAGCCCCGGTCGGCAAGCAGCCACTCCGCCGCGGGCAGACTGCCCAGCAGGGCTGCGGCGCCGGTGTAGTCGCTGACCTGGCCTGCGGTCATGAAAAACCGGATCGGACGGCCATCGGCATCGCTGACGGCATGCAGCTTGGTGTTCATGGCACCCTTCGTGCGGCCGATCAGACGGCCCCTCTGGTCGCCTGGCCCTCCTTTTTCGACCGCAGGCTGGTCGCGGTGCGATGCGCCTTGAGATAGGTCGCGTCGATCATCACCGTCTTCGGAACGGCAGCTTCGGCAGCCAAACCATCCATCATCTGGGCGAAGACACCTTTGTCGCTCCACCGCTTCCATCGATTGTAGAGGGTCTTCGGCGGGCCGTATTCTTTCGGCGTATCGCACCACCGTAACCGATTGCGATTGATGAAGATTATGCCGCTCAGCACACGCCTGTCATCGACGCGCGGCTTACCGTGGCTCTTGGGAAAGAAGGGCTGCAAACGGGTCATCTGGGCGTCGGTCAGCCAGAAAAGGTTGCTCATGATCCAGTTTCCTTGCGGAGCTTGAATCAGGCCGCGTCCACAAGATCAACGGGTCCTGACCCTAGCCGCGAGCGGGAACACGGGTAATTCTCGCCCCCAACGCATTGAGGCGCTCGTCAATCCGCTCATATCCTCGTTCGATCTGCTGGGCGTTGTTGATTTGAGAGGTTCCATCAGCTCCCAGCGCAGCGATGAGCATTGCCATTCCAGCGCGGATGTCGGGACTTTCCAAACGTGCGGCGCGCAACTTGGTCGGGCCAGACACAACGGCGCGATGCGGGTCACAGAGCACAATCCTCGCGCCCATCGAGATGAGCTTGTCGGTGAAGAACATCCGCGACTCAAACATCTTCTCAAACATAAGCACCATACCGTCGCATTGGGTTGCGGCGACGAGGGCGATCGACATTGCGTCCGCAGGAAACGCCGGCCACGGCTGATCTTCTATCTTGGGCACATGGCCGCCGAAATCAGGTTCGATCTTCAGGGACTGGGAAGCCGGAACAACCAGGTCGTCGCCTTCCATGCGGCAGCGAATACCGAGGCGCTCGAATCCCATCAGCGTTGAGCGGAGGTGTACCACCCCCGCCTCGCGGATCCGCAGTTCAGATCGTGTGACCGCAGCCAGGCTGATGAAGGAGGCCACTTCAATGTGATCAGGGCCTATTCGATGGGTGGCGCCATGCAAGGGGCGATTGCCATGAATCGTCATGCAGTTAGTGCCAATCCCCTCGATCTCAGCGCCGAGAGCGATCAGGAAGTGGGCGAGGTCTTGGACATGCGGCTCAGATGCGCAGTTTCGCAGAACGGTCACACCTCGTGCCGCGACGGCGGCACACAGCGCGTTTTCGGTTGCCGTGACGGAGGGTTCGTCAAGGAAAACGTCTGCACCAGTCAGATTGTGTGCTCGGAAGACATAGGTGCCGTTCACTGAAATACTGGCACCGAGCGCACGAAGGGCGAGAAAGTGAGTGTCCAGCCGCCGCCGACCGATGACATCTCCACCGGGCGGGGGCAGCGTGACCTCGCCGCAGCGCGCGAGCATAGGACCGGCAAGAAGGATCGAAGCCCTGATGCGAGCGCAAAGATCGGGGTCAAGATCGTTCGGGGTTATCGCACGAGCATGGATGCGCAGCGTGTTTGGGCCAATCCAGTTTATCTCCGCGCCGATTGAGGACACCAGTTCAAGCAATGCCTCAACGTCGCGAATACGAGGAACGTTTGACAATTCGACAGGCTGATCGGTAAGCAGGCTTGCCGCGATAATGGGCAGTGCTGCGTTCTTGTTCCCGGAAGGCGTGATGCTGCCCGCCAGTTTATGTCCACCTTCAACAATATACTCGATCCGCTCCTGCGGTTGCGCAACTGCCATGTTTGCCTCATCGTTTTTCAGCGGACGTTAACGAGTTTGCCGCCTGACGCAACGCAAGAGATACGGCGGGCTGAGATGTGAAAGGTCCCCGGAATCTGACTTTGGTTGCGCCCGCAGCATCGGTAGAATTTTGCTTTCGCTGCATTGAGTAGTTCGCACCGCAACCGCCAGTTTGAGAACCGGTTTCCTTTTTCATCCTCACCGCTCCGAACGGCGATAGCACCGAACAAAGCCTACTGTTCTGCAACAGCCAGCCTGAGCCCAAGCAGAGTGAAAGATGCGGCGAAGGTTCCGCGTAGCCATGTCATCGCGCGAGGTCTTGACAGAACCCGGTCGCGCAAGGATGCGGCGAAGGCACCGTAGATCGCGAAGGCCGCGAAAGTCATCGCCATGAACACGAGCGCCAGTCCCAACATCTGCCCCGCTGCGTTCGTCGCATCGACTGAGACGAATTGCGGCAGGAAGGCGAGGAAGAAGACGGAGATTTGGGGATTGAGAACGTTCAGGAGCACGCCGTCTCGGATCAGCTTGCCATTGGAGGCTTGCCCTCTCCTGTCTGTGACCTGCAGCGCACCGCGGCCGCGCCAAACATTCCAAGCCATCCAAAGAAGGTAGGCGACGCCTGCTACCTTTACGGTCTGGAAGGCTATCGCGCTGGCATGAAGAAGCGCCGCAAGGCCGAGGATCGAAGCCGCTATGTGGGGCACGATCCCGAGGGTGCATCCGAAGGCTGCGACAAGGCTCGGGCGCATGCCCTGCCCGAGCGCAACCGCAAGAGTATAGATGACTCCCGTTCCCGGCATCAGGACGACCACGAGTGCAGTCACCAGAAACTCCCAACTCATGCCCGATCTCCGTCAATCACAAAATGGCCATCGCCGCCCCGCAGGCTGCCGGTATGCACGGCCACCCCGGCCTCCCGGAACAGCCCCGACAGCGTATCGCGTGCCGCCAGGACCTCGTGTTCTGCCATGTCATGGAGCCCCTCGATCACCAGAAGTGCTGTTCGTGTTTGACCCGAGATGGCTGACGCCGCGCTCTGGCGGTTGGTCCAGCGACGCGCGTGGGCCGCGCCAGAGTCGTCGGCAAAGATGATCTCGCCAGGCTCGGGCTGTTCGGTGTCGCCGCCGAAGGTCAGGTAGGTCTCGTCTCCGGTTGCGGGACGTACGGTCAGGCTGCCCACAATGCGCTCCAGATCGAAGGCCGCGACTGGAACGGCATAGGCAGCTGATGTGGCGTTGCAGATGTCCACGACGGGATTCAGCTTCGGCAGCGCCCCGTCCTTACGCAAACGCCGCAGCAGCGCCTCGGACGCACAGCGATATTGGGTCGGCTTGAGACCCATCGTTGAAAAGGCCGCCCGCCATGCGCGGATCGCGGGGACATCGGCCTCGGGACTATCGGCCAAGCGCCGGAGCGCATAGCCCTCCAGACGCATGATCGCATCAGTGAAGTCGAGATCTGCCGGCATGTTCCGCAAAAGGACGAGGCCGGTGAAAAGCTTGCTATGGGTTTGCCCTATGGCGGGGTGGTACGAGAAGGTCATGCGCCTTCATACCCCTCGCCAGCGCCTCCGGTCTTGAAGGATAGTGGCGTTCGCCGAGCTATAGCGGCCAGGCGGTAGGCCGAACTGCCGCGCAAAGGCGCGGGTGAGATGGCTCTGGTCCGCGAAACCCAAGTCGATCGCAACGTCGGCTGGGCTGTCGCCCCGCGAAAGCCCGCGCCGTGCGAGACGTAAGCGGATCTGCATCGCGTATTCGTGGGGTGTGGCCCCGACTTCGCGTCGGAAACGGCGCAGGGCACTTGTGCGATGCAAGCCCATGAGGTGCGCAACCTCGTCGAGCGAGGGCGGCGACGCCGGCAGATCATGAATGCGTTGCAGAACAAGCCTCGTTTCGCGAGAGGGACCGAGTTCTTCTATCGGCGGTGGTGCCAGAAGTGCAGTCGAGAAAAGCGATGTCAGTGACTCCTCCGCTGCTGCAGCGTCCGTATAGCGAAGTGCCTGGAGTGCCTGTTCCAAATACACCTTCAGTTCGGGTGCCGGATGGGCGGCGAAGCCGAGTTCCCGGAGCGCAGCACTGCGTCCGACCAGTCGGGCAACGGTTTCTGGTTCGACGAAAACCATCTCCCAGACCCGGTGCTCGCCAAGCGGCGCACCGTCATGCATCTCGTTCGGGCTGACGGCAATCACATCGCCGCGCCAGGCCTCTACCGGTCCACAGTTGGACCAAGAGGAATGCCCGCCTTTCCACATGATCCCAAGCCCGTACTGGTCATGCGCGTGTCGGGGAAAAGTGCGCGCCGACGAGATAACGATACAATCAACGCCCTTCAGGCAGGAGCTTGCGATTTCAACGCGGTGATGGTCGACTTGTTTCATGGCACGATCTTTACCAGGGGTTTGGCGTGACAGGCAGTCCAACGGGTTCAAACGATCTTTGCCGTAGCCCCGCTGACAAAGACGGGACTGCCTTCCACACCGTCGAAACGCACGAAAATGCGCGAGGGTCGGCCCATGTCAGCGCCTTGCAGAATGGTCATGTCGCCCGGCGACAGGATTTTCTGATCCCGAAGCATCCCCGCCAGTGCAGCGGCTGCCGCACCTGTGGCGGGGTCTTCAAGAACACCGCCCGAAGCAAAGGCGTTGCGGGCGTGAAACAGTCTTTCGGTTTCGCGGTAGACCAACATGACCGTAACAAGGCCATGCTGCTGCATGAAGGACCGCCCGGAATTCAGGTCATAGCGCATTTTTGACAGGTGCATGCGGCTGCTCATGGCAACGAAAAGATGGCTTGCTCCAGCGTTCACCCACATTGCAGGAAGGCTTTGATCCAGATCTTGGCGGGCATACCCAAATAGGTGAAGGGCCTCACTGATCAGCGTGTCATCTGCGCGTCTGCTATTCGTTGGCAGCGAACGCAAGGTAGCGTGGCCGGTGCCGTTCTGCACGCTGGCCTCTACCTCAATCTCGCCGGTCCGAAGCAGCAAGCGATACCGGCCGTTCCCTTTCTCGGCCGCCAGAACCGCCCCGAGCGCAATGGTCGCGTGACCGCAGAACGGAACTTCGGCTTCGGGTGAGAAGTAGCGCGTCATCCAACCCTCAGTCGTCGGGGCGGCAAATACGGTTTCGGAGTAGCCAACTTCGGCCGCTATGCGCTGCATCTCGCTTGCCGATGGAAGGCTGTCAGCCAAGACCACCCCCGCCGGATTTCCACCAGCGCCATTTTCGGTAAATGCCGAGATCCTGCGGATCTGCATGGTTCGTGTCCTCTCCTTGGGTCCGACGCGCAGACTTTTCAGGGCGTACGCGGTGCACACGACATCGCATCTGCCTGCTCCGGCACAAGGCAAAATGCGATGCAACGCCACCGCGCCTGATGGCCCGTAAGTCTTGCAGGGTGCCTTGGGTCACTGACCGCTTGTTTCGAGCGAGAACAGTTCGATTACGTTGTCTTCGGTATCTTTGAACCTAAAGAAACTGAATGCCCCCTCCTGTACGATCCCTTCGGTTTCCAGACCATCGGGCACAAGCGCCTGAACACGCCGAAGCGCGTCCTCGAGATTGGAGACCCTGATGTAGGGGCGTACGCTGCCACCTGCGGGGACACCCTGCGCATAGGTCTCACGCGAAACAATGGCGAAGAGACCCCCACGGATATCAAAACCGACAAGTGCCGGCATCCGAAACTCGGGTTCTGATCCAAACAGCCTTGCGTAGAAGTCGGTTGCACGATCCATGTCGTCTGCCAAGACGTACAGCCCGAAGCGCTCTACGCTCAGAGGCTCCGCTATCGTGTCATTGGCCGCTGTGGCGATTGTGGCTGCGAGCAACAAGGGTTTGAGCATGTGGTGATTTCTTTCCTTCAAGAACGTGCGGAGTGACCACTTGATACCGACCGCCTGCTGACAGCATGGTGTCAGCAGTGAACTGTGGGGTGCTGATGCGAAGGGCGGATCGACTCTATCTCATTGTCGAGATTCTTCGGCGAGAGGGGCGCCCGGTCACTGCGGAAGCCATGGCGACCGAGCTCGAGGTTTCGAAGCGGACTGTCTATCGAGACGTTGCAGACCTGATCGCGTCTCGCGTGCCCATCTCGGGCGAAGCCGGGATCGGATACGTTTTGGAGAGCGGATACTACCTTCCGCCCCTCATGTTGACGGAGGACGAGATCGACGCGCTTGTCTTGGGGGTCGAATACGTCAAGAGCCGGGGCGAGCGCGAGATCGGAGTGGCAGCGAGGAGTCTTCTGGCGAAGGTGCAGGCCTGCCTGCCAGAGCGGCTTGTACCCTTTGTTGATCTGCCAACCACAAGTGTCGCGCCCGTTGCATCGTCAGTTGAGAGCATTCGCGCCGCAGACATCCGAGCGGCGATACGGGCTCGACGCAAGCTCGAGCTGAAATATTCGGATGCACAAGGCTCTGTGTCTACGCGAAAGGTTTGGCCGGTCCTTCTTGGGTACCGTGACCATGGACGGATCCTCGCGGCTTGGTGCGAACTGCGCGAAGATTTTCGGTACTTTCGAACGGAGCGGATCGCTGCGACGACCCTACTCGATGAGCTCGTACCTGAACGCGCAAGCGTGTTGCGGAAACGATGGAAGGTCGCCATGGACAACGAGCGCGAACGGTTCGCCGCCTTGTAGACGTTCGCGGAGACCGTTGTGTAGCCCTGCACCTGGTCTTTGGCCGGGGCATGCGCTGTGGTGTCCGCGTCCGCAGAGATGAGCGCGATCTGATCACCCTGGCCAAGGATCTAGCCGGACGGAATACGATCAGCATCCAGACTCCCGAAGTAAGCTTCGGCAAGGGTATTGGACGAAGCCTCGTGCGGGATGTGCTGGCCGCCTAGCCCGTGAGACAGCCGCTTTTCGCCACTGTAGAGCCGGGCAATGCGCGCTCGCTCCTGGCGTGTCTGGTCGCCGGGTTTCGACCGGTCGGGTCCGAGCTGCTGATCAATAGAATAAGTCCCTGGCAACTGTGTTACTCAGGCTGCGGCGGATCGGGTAGAAAAGATTCGACGTCAGACCCAACCCTCCCTAATTTACAGCCTCTTACAGCACCGCACTCTGCGCTCTTCCGTGAGGGCGTCCAGCGCCACACGCGCTTTGGAGGCTGCGCCGCGGGGTCTTTGCCGGGGTCACGCTTGACCGCTTGTTGGGGCCTTGCACGATGCTTACCAAGGGTGGTCAGAACTCCGTGTTGAACGACAGGGCAAGTCCGTAATCGCGGTAGTCTGGCGTTCCCAAGCCGTCCACGAAGGCCGACATGTCGAACACAGCCGCGCCAGTGGTGTAATTCAGACCGGTCTTGAGCTTGCCACGCCATCCTTGGAAAGTGGGTTCAATCAGCGCGGCTGCACCTGAACCATCGCTGTCTGTGTAGACCGCGGACAGCCCCGCCATCGGTTCCAGCACGCCACCGCCTGAGGCCAGCGTCCAGCTCAAGTCCAGCCCCAAAGACACTTGCGACTGTTCAACCGTCTGTCCGGCAATCGGGTTGCCAAGCCCGTCCACATAAGCTTCCTGATCGTCGTTGACATAAGACCCGTCGATATAGGGAATCAGCGTCGTCGTCCCCAGCGTCATCTCGCCCTGTAGCTTGACCTGCGCCAGCATCCGGTCGCTGTCAAAGCTGTCCGACGGCAGCCCGAACTGTGCCACCTCGTTGCTGGTCTTTCCCCAAAGTAGTCGGCCCTCGTAATACAGCGATTGGTCCTGAATCTGCCCGGCAAAGTAGGGGCCGATCAGCCAGCCCGTACCACTGACCCTGCGGCCGGATTCGGACAGCTTCATCTGGTCAAACTCAAGCATGACCCCGACGATCGAGCGTTCGTTCAGCCAGAAATGCGTCCCCACCGCGCCAAGGACATAGCGCGTGTCCGCGTCGCCCGTTTCCCCCCACTGACCGGTGATGCTGGCCCAGATCGGGTGGTCACCGCTGGTGGCAAAGGTAAACCCTTTGGAGGAGACCGCAACTTGCGGCCGTCCGCCCGGCTGCAGCAGGCGGATCAGCCCCGGCTGTGCGCCGACAAGCGCGTTTGCCCGTTGCTGCAGATAGGTTGCAATCGCCGCTTCCGTCTCGGTGACGGCACCCGATCCGGCTTCGAGCGTGTTCGACGCAAGGTTGCCGTTCAGCGCCACATCAACGGCGCTATCCGCCGGTAGGAAGACGCTGAGGACCCCGCCGCCGCTCGCCTCGATCGTGACGACATAGGCCGCCCCACTGCCTGAGAGCCCCGTCGCTACCCCGTTGCCGACCGCAAAGTCCGCGGGATCAAGACCTGTCACAGGTTCCGAGAAGGTGACCGTGAGTTGCACCACCTCACCCGGCAGGACGCTGGCGGGCATCCCGGCCAAGGTGACGGTGGGGGCAGTCACGTCCACCGGGGCCGTGACTGTGATCGTCACGCTATCAGCGGCAAGACTGTCCTGCACGCCATCGTTGACCGCAAGCGAGAAGGTCAAAGTCGTATCAGCGGCGTTGAAGGCCAAGGTCGGCGCGGTGAAGGTCGGCTGCGCGGCGCTAGTGCTGGAAAGCGTGACCGCAGGCCCGCCGGTCTGGCTCCAGCTGTAGGTCAGCGGCTGCGCTTCCGGGTCGGTCGAGGCCGTCCCGTCCAAGGTCACGCCCACCCCTGAGGCAACAGTCTGGTCACCCCCCGCGTTGGCCGTGGGGGCAAGGTTCGCCGCCGGGTTCACCGTGATCTGCACGGTGTCCGCCGCCGCGCTGGACTGCACGCCATCGCTGACCGTCAGGCTGAAGGTCAGCACCGCAGGGGCCGCGTTGAAGGCCACCGTCGGCGCGGTGAAAGTCGGCTGCGCGGCGCTGGTGCTGCTCAGGATCACCGCAGGCCCGTCGGTCTGGCTCCAGGTGTAGGTCAGCGGCTGCGCTTCTGGGTCGGAGGAACCGGTGCCGTCCAGGGTCACTCCAGCACCCGAGCCGACCGTCTGGTCCCCGCCCGCGTTGGCGGTCGGCGCAAGGTTCGCTGCGGGGTTGACCGTGATCGTCACCGTGTCCGCCACCGCACTGCTTTGCACGCCATCGCTGACCGTCAGGCTGAAGGTCAGCACCGCAGGGGCCACGTTGAAGGCCACCGTCGGCGCGGTGAAGGTCGGCTGCGCGGCGCTGGCGCTGCTCAGGATTACCGCAGGCCCGCCGGTCTGGCTCCAGCTGTAGGTTAGCGGCTGCGCTTCAGGGTCG
>JAIYAE010000035.1 GCA_027489175.1 Rhodobacter sp. | reverse complement strand
CGCTTGATGCGGGCATACATCGCCGGGTTGGTGAACATCGGCTCATCGCCTTCGTTGTGACCAAAGCGGCGGTAGCAGAAGATGTCGATGACCACGTCCTTGTGGAACTTCTGGCGGAATTCCGTCGCCACACGGGCGGCGTGGACCACGGCTTCGGGGTCGTCGCCGTTGACGTGGAAGATCGGCGCTTCGACCATCAGAGCGATGTCCGTGGGATAGGGCGAGGTGCGGCTGAACGCCGGGGCCGTGGTGAAGCCGATCTGGTTGTTGACGATGATGTGGATGCAGCCGCCGGTGCGGTGGCCCTTGATCCCCGAAAGCTGAAGGCATTCGGCCACCACGCCCTGACCGGCAAAGGCCGCGTCACCGTGGAGGAGGATCGGCAGAACGGCGATGCGTTCGGCGGCGTCGTTCATCTGGTCCTGCTTGGCGCGGACCTTGCCAAGGACGACGGGGTTCACCGCCTCAAGGTGGCTGGGGTTCGCGGTGAGCGACAGGTGGACCTTGTTGCCGTCAAACTCCCGGTCGGAGGACGCGCCGAGGTGGTACTTCACGTCGCCCGAACCATCCACATCCTCGGGCTTGTAGGAACCGCCCTGGAATTCGTGGAAGATCGCGCGGTAGGGCTTCATCATCACATTGGCCAGAACCGACAGGCGGCCCCGGTGTGGCATGCCGATGGCGACCTCTTTCACCCCAAGCGCACCGCCGCGCTTGATGATCTGCTCCATCGCCGGGATCAGGGCTTCGCCGCCGTCCAGACCGAAACGCTTGGTGCCCATGTATTTGACGTGGAGGAACTTTTCGTACCCCTCCGCCTCGACCAGCTTGTTCAGGATCGCTTTGCGGCCTTCGCGGGTGAACTGGATTTCCTTGCCGTAGCCTTCGATCCGTTCTTTCAGCCAGCCCGCCTGTTCCGGGTCGGAAATATGCATGTACTGCAGCGCGAAGGTGCCGCAATAGGTGCGCTTCACGATGTCGATGATCTGGCGCATGCTGGCATGGGTCAGGCCCAGGACGTTGTCGATGAAGATCGGCCGGTCCATGTCGGCTTCGGCAAAGCCGTAGGAGGCGGGGTCAAGCTCGGGCTGGTTGCCGCGTTCGGTCATGCCGAGGGGGTCAAGATCGGCGGCAAGGTGGCCGCGGATCCGGTAGGCGCGGATGATCATGAGGGCGCGGATCGAGTCGAGGACGGCGCGCTGGATCTGCTCTTCGGTCAACTGGACGCCGGTTTCCGCGGCCTTCGCGGCGATCTTGGCACCGGCGGCCTTGGCCTCCTTGGCCGGAGGGGGGGCGGCCCATTCGCCGGTCAGGGCGGCGGTCAGGTCATCCACCGGCTGCGGCGGCCAGTCTGCGCGGGCCCAAGAGGGGCCTTGCGCGGCGCGCTTGGTGTCAAGCTCGCTGTCGCCGAGGGCCCGGAAGAACTCCGCCCATTGCGGATCAACCGAGTTGGGGTCTGCGGCATGGCGCGCGGCCAGCTGATCGACGTAATCGGCATTGGCCCCGTCCAGGAAGGACGAGGCGGTGAAGGCGGCGGTGGGGGATTGGTCGGTCATGGGGTTACCTCTGGCGCTTAGAGCCGGGTTTGTCGGACGAGTGATAGGAAGGAGCTGCCATTTGTGCGAAGAGCGCGATGCCCGTCACGGAGCCGAGTAGGAACTGCTGAGCGAATACCGGGATCAAGAAGGCGTTGCCGAGGAGCCAAGCGATCCATACCCCAAATCCGCTGGGGCCATCAGCGCCTGCGTCCCATAGTGCGAGGGCCCAGTTCGAAAGGCCAACCAGAGCTCCGCCCGAAACTATACACAACAACAGGGCCAGCAGCGGGGTTTCAAACCAAGTGGATACCTCGCCGCTGTCCAAGAGGCGTCGGCGCGTGACTGCCATCAGGGGCAATAGTGCCGCCAGAAAAACAGCGCAAAGGGCGGGATAGCCGGAGTTTGGAGCAATGGCTCGAACGATGAGGAGCGCAGCAATCGGTAACGCTATGCCGATTGGCAGAAACCACCAGTATTCGGCGCGGGAGGCCCGCCCCGAGAACTGGAAGGACTTGGCTATGCAGGTCCTTATGGCTTGCGCCGGTCCCATGCCTACCCCTTGATCGCCTTCAACACAGCTTCACCCAAACCCGCCGGGCTGTCGGCGACCACGATCCCGGCGCTGAGCATCGCTTCGATCTTCGACTGTGCGTCGCCTTTGCCTCCGGCCACGATGGCCCCGGCGTGGCCCATGCGGCGGCCGGGGGGGGCGGTGCGGCCGGCGATGAAGCCGGCGGTGGGTTTCCAGCGGCCCTTCTTCTTTTCATCGGCCAGGAACTGGGCGGCCTCTTCTTCTGCCGCGCCGCCGATTTCACCGATCATGATGATCGAGTGGGTTTCGGGGTCGGCGAGGAACATCTCCAGCACGTCGATGTGCTCCGTCCCCTTGATCGGGTCGCCGCCGATGCCGACGGCGGTGGATTGGCCAAGGCCCACGTCGGTGGTCTGCTTCACAGCCTCATAGGTCAGCGTGCCGGAGCGGGACACAACCCCGACCGAGCCTTTGGAGAAGATGCTGCCCGGCATGATGCCGATCTTGCATTCGCCGGGGGTCAGGACGCCGGGGCAGTTCGGGCCGATCAGGCGGGACTTGGAGTTGATGAGCGCGCGCTTGACGCGCATCATGTCAAGGACCGGGATACCTTCGGTGATGCAGATGATCAGCGGGATTTCGGCATCGATGGCTTCCAGGATGCTGTCAGCGGCGAAGGGCGGGGGCACGTAGATCGCGCTGGCATTCGCGCCGGTCTTGGCGACCGCGTCATGAACGCTGTCGAAGACGGGAAGGCCAAGGTGCTCGGTCCCGCCTTTGCCGGGCGTCACGCCGCCGACCATTTTCGTGCCATAGGCGATGGCCTGTTCCGAGTGGAAGGTGCCCTGCGAGCCGGTGAAGCCCTGGCAGATGACTTTCGTGTGCTTGTTGACGAGAACGGCCATCGGGGCCTCCTTCAGAAATTGGGCTGGGGGGCGGCCGTCATTGGCCGGGCCCGAAGGTGAAACGCACAGAGCTGGTGGCCGCGTCGTCGCAGACCGGATCGTTGCCCGAGGAGGTGACCTCGATCCCGATGGCGGGGGGCAGTTGAACCGAGATGCACTCAGACGTCCCGGGCATGACGCTGGTGCCAAGGCCAAGGGAAGAGACCAGTTGCATCATCTGCGCCGCGGCGATTTCGGTGCCGGTATCCTCGGCATAGACAGCGCAGAAACTGCCGTCGGTGGCGGCAAGGACGTAGAGCGCGTCATTGGTCGAGGCGATCTGGTTCAGGCCCATCTCGGTATCGGCAGTCAGGGTCCAGCCGGCATCGGTGAAAAGGGCGGCGGTGCGGGCCGCATCACCCTGACCGACAAGGCAGGCCGCAAGGGCAGCACCGTAAGCGCGGGAGGGGTCGCTGTCACTCAGCGCCCCGAGGGTGGATTCGGCCATGAAGAGGTCAAGCGCCATCGCGGGCGCTGCGACCGGCAGGGCTGCCACCAGGGCGAGGGTGGTGGCGCGGATCATCCCCTGACCGCCTTCACGATCTTCTCGGCCCCGTCTTTCAGGTCATCCGCCGCAATGACGTTCAGGCCGGATTTGCGGATGATGTCTTTGCCAAGTTCGACGTTCGTGCCTTCCAGACGGACGACCAGCGGGACCTTGAGGCCGACCTCTTTCACCGCGGCGATCACGCCTTCGGCGATGATGTCGCAGCGCATGATGCCGCCGAAGATGTTGACGAGGATGCCCTTCACCTGCGGGTCGGAGGTGATGATCTTGAAGGCCTCGGTCACCTTTTCCTTGGTGGCGCCGCCGCCGACGTCGAGGAAGTTGGCGGGCTCGGCCCCGTAAAGCTTGATGATGTCCATCGTAGCCATCGCCAGCCCCGCGCCGTTGACCATGCAGCCGATCTCGCCATCCAGCGCGATGTAGTTCAGGTCGAACTTCGACGCGGCCAGTTCCTTCGGATCTTCTTCCGTCTCATCCCGCAGGGCGGCGATGTCGGGGTGGCGGTAGATCGCGTTGCCGTCGAAGGCCATCTTGGCATCGAGGAGTTTCAGCGAGCCGTCTTTCAACACGCAGAACGGGTTGATCTCCAGCATGTCCATGTCCTTGTCGGTGAACATGCGGTAGAGGTTCTTGATGATCGCCACGCAGGATTTGACCTGCGCGCCCTCAAGCCCCAGCGCAAAGGCGACGCGGCGGCCGTGGAAATCCTGCAGGCCGGTGGCGGGGTCGATGGTGAAGGTGTGGATGCGTTCGGGGGTGTCGTGGGCGACGTCCTCGATGCTCATCCCGCCTTCGGTCGAGGCGACGATGGAGATGCGCGAGGTGGCGCGGTCGATCAGGAAGGCGAGGTAGAATTCCCGGTCGATGTCGCTGCCGTCTTCGATGTAGATGCGGTTGACCTGCTTGCCAGCCTCGCCGGTCTGAATGGTGACCAGCGTGCGGCCCAGCATTTGGCGGGCGAATTCGGCAGCCTCACCGACCGAGCGGGCCAGGCGGACGCCGCCTTTTTCCCCGGCTTCGGGTTCCTTGAAGTGGCCCTTGCCGCGGCCGCCCGCATGGATCTGCGCCTTGACGACCCAGAGCGGTCCGTCCAGTTCGCCGGCGGCGGTCTTGGCCTCTTCGGCCTTCAGGACGACGCGGCCGTCCGAGACCGGGATGCCGTAGCTGCGCAAAAGCGCCTTGGCCTGGTATTCGTGAATGTTCATCTGGGCCGCCCCGTTCCTTGATCGTTCGGCCGGGTGATGACATGGTTTCCCGCGGATTCCTACGGGAATCCCGGGCTGTTAGCGCTGCAGGGCGGGAAAATCAGCAGCTTGTGATCACACACTTTAGGGCTGTGATCACAAGATTGAAAACTGTGATCACTTTCGTGGCCGCACCAGTCACGGTTTGATTCGCATGCCGGATTTCTGGATGGAGGCGTTTGGCGGACCCCTTGCGCGGGATCCCGGTCTGTCTTGCGGTCTTTGCCCGATCGCGGCTTTGAGCCGCAAGTCTGGCGTCTGCAACGTGCTTTACGGCTGGAAATGGCACGGGTATCAGGCGACGATGCGCCACGTCATCTGCCTGTCCACCATTCCCCCCCGCTTTGCCGCAATCGGGCCCACGCTGCAGGCGCTGGTGCGGCAGACCTCGCGGCCCGAGGCGGTGGAACTTTACATCCCCCGCAGCTACCGTCGCTTTCCGCAATGGGGAGGTGCGTTGCCTGAAGTGCCGGAGGGCGTGAAGATTGTCCGGGTCGAGGAGGACCTTGGCCCGGCAACCAAGATCCTGCCGGCGTTGCGGGCCTATCGCGGGCAGGATGTTGAGCTGATGTACGTCGATGATGACATCTGGTTTGCGCCCGACTGGTCAAAGCGGGTGCTGAAATTGCGCCGCAAGCTGCCGAACACGGCGCTGTGTGCGACGTCGCTGACCGTGGCGATGCTTGGCCGCGACTGGCGGGCGACGTCGCCCTTGCCTCGGGCCGTGCCTGCTGCCGGTGCGGACCAGCAATTCGGGTTTCATCTGCAGCGCCTTCTGGCCGCGATAAGGCGCAAGGACCCGACCGCGCCGCGCAAGCGGACGTGGTACCGAAAGATCCGTCGGTCCGGCTACACCGATATCGTCGAGGGCTTTGCCGGTGTGTCCCTGCGGCCCGACTATCTGGACGACGCGGTCTTTGATCTGCCGCCGGTCTTGTGGGCGGTGGACGACATCTGGATTTCGGGCCACCTGACCCGGCGCGGCATTCCGATCTGGGCGGACCGCAGCCTTGAACGTTCGCAGGTCTTTGCCGGGCTTTACGAGCATCACGCCCTCTTCAAGGCGGTGATCGACGGGGTGGACCGCGAGCAGGCGAACCTGACCTGCGTGGATTACATGCGTGAAACCTACGGGATCTGGGGCGGGACCAAAGCGGCCTGAGGCCTGCGTGGCCAGCGTTCAGCCGGGGCGGCGGGCGATGAACAGGACCTGACCCCGGGGCAGACGGTCCGGTTGCGGTTCGGCCATCAGGCCCGCGGCGGTGACGAGGTGGAGCACCTGATCAAGCCGCAGGTGGCGGGGGGCGCGGTCGGGGTGGGTCACGACGCCGTCGGCCTGGCGGAACGGTGCTGCGGCGGCGCTGTCGGGGGCAAGGAACACCGTGAAGAGGAAGGACCTGAGGGCCGGCAGCCGCTGGGCCACGCTGCGCAAGGCTGCGTCCAGCGCCTCGACCGGCAAGTGGGTGAAGACGCCCCAGGCGATGGCAAGGGTGATGGTCGGGGGAATGCCGGGAAGGGCGAAGGTTGCGTCCTCGACCAGCTGCGCCTCGGGCAGGCGGGCGGGGTCGGGCAGTTCCATCCGACGCCCGTGCTGCATCAGGGCGAGTGAGGCGTCGGTGCCCCAGTAGTGCCCGGGATCAAGGTAGGGCACGGCCAGGTGACCCAAGCGAAGCGCGCCGCAGCCGATGTCAAGAAGCTGGTCCTGCGGCGTCATCCCGGCGGACAGGAGCGCCGCCATCTGCGCCCGCCCGGTCTCACTCCAGCGGCCCCCGACGATGTCGCGGTGGCGACCCTTGGCGATGGCGTCTTCGTAGAAGCCGGGGGCGAGGTAGGGCGAGATCGGGTGACTTATGGCTTGGGGTCCTTGGGCGCGGCCTTCTGGGCCGGGGCCGAAGCGGCGGCCTTCATCCGGGCCAGAAGCTCGGCTTTGGTTTCGCGGGGCGGGGAGACGGACTTCGGCCCGCCCTTCTGGGCGTGGTCGGGGCCGCGGGGATTGTGGCGGAACCCTTTGGGGTTGCCGGATTTGGAGTAGTCCATGGGGGTCTCCAGTGCATGGGATGGGATGGCATGCCGGATTTGGGGGGTGAGGGCAAGGGGGTGCGGGCCATTGCGTGACATGTCCCGGGCAGGGACATGGGGGTCGATCAAGCGATTTCAATGGGTTGGGCGTGGAGTTTAGGGAAGTGTTAAGGGTTTGGTCAGGGTGGACCCGGTGGATGGTCTTGGGAATGGGCGTGCCTGTGGCCGCATGTGGAAGCGGGGGCGAGCCCCCGCGCGCCCGGGGTGTTTTTCAAACGAGCAAGGGAGAGGGCAGGGCAAAGAGGGACGGCGGGGGACAGAAGTGGGCTGGCCCCGGCGCTGGGCCAGTGTTGTAAGTTGATGGGGCCGCGTGCGGGCTGGTCCGGCGCAGGGCTGGTCCCGTCAGTCAATGGGGGCCGGGCGTAGGCTTGGAACAGGCATTGGCTGGCCCAGCGCGGGGCGGGTGTTGTCTGGGGATCGGGGCCGGGCGGGCGACGCCCGGAAGTGTCAGTTCAGGAAGACCATCATCAACCCGGCATTGCCGCCCATCAGGGCCTCAAACTGGCGCAGGCTGGTGTCGTTGATGACCGGGCCTTGTTCCAGATAGGGCACCGCGGCCCAGCCCTGGACCCAGCCGGTGATCGAGATCGGGGCGGGGGCGTCGAACATCTTGCCGAGGTTGATGCCCTGGCCGGTCGGGCCGCGCCAGTAGGGGATCAGGATGCGGCCCTGCAAGAGCGCCTCACCATCGGCCAGCACACCCAGCCAGGTGTCGCCAGTGCCGGGGGGCAGGACGATCCCGAGGGCGGAGGTCTGGCTATCGTTCGGCACCCATTCGCGGTCATTGTCCGTCTCGGCCGCGACAAGGGACCAGAAGCGGCGGTTCTCGGCGATCATGGCCAGGAAATGCTCTTTCGCGGCTTTGGCGCGGGCGGCGTCGGGGGTCTGGTTCACCGCCCCTTCCAGCATGGCGAAGGCATCGAGGAATTGCCCAAAGGAGGCGTCGAAGCTGTAATCGTCAGGATTGGGTTGCGCGACCTTGAGGGCAGCGCGGGCGGCGATCACCCGGTCGATGCTGGCGGCGGGATCATAGGTGAGAACGGTGTTCGCCACGCCGGACAGGACATGGGTGTAGGCCGTCAGCCAGGCGGCATCGGCGGCATCAAAGCGGATGGTCAGGGGTGGGGCGGCGGGATCGGGGTCCTGCCATTGCCAGCCCAGAAGCTGGGGGCCAAGGATGGCCAGCGCATCCTCTTCCGCCTCACGCGCGCCGTTCAGGTTCACGTCGAACCAGAGGTCGGCGAAGGTCAGCTCCATCCCGAACTCTTCACCCGCGGGGAGGGTGGCAAGGGCCGCGCGGGCGGCGGTCATGTCAGCGTCGATGTCGGCAAAAAGCTGGGTGATGAGTGCCCCGCTGAACGGTTCCGGTGCCGGGTTCGGCGGGACCGGCAGGCGCAGGAATGGCAAACCCAGGCTGTCGCCCGCGTTGCCGGTGACCTGATCCGCCCCGGTGCGCCATTGCAGTTGCAGGGCACGTTCCACTGCACCCAGGAAATGCAGGCCACCGATGGCGAAGATATCTTCAAGCGCGGGTTCGGGCTGCGCTTTCAGCCGGGCGAGAGTGGGGGCGATCCCGTTCGCGCCAATCTCGGCCGACAAGGTCTGGGCTGCGGCCGGAGTGGCGAGCGCCAAGAGGGCAATCAGAGCGGCTTTCATCGGCATGGGCCTTTCTGCAGGGGCTGACATGGAAAATGCGCAGCCGGGGCTGCGCATTCAAGGCCGGAAAGCCGAACTGGGGTCAGGCGAGCGAGCCGTCGATGGCGCGGCAGGCGGTCAGAAGACCCTTCACCGCATCGATGGACTTGTCGAGCATGGCCTTTTCGGCGGCGTCAAGTTTGACCTCAACCACACGCTCAACCCCGCCAGCGCCGATGATGACCGGGACGCCGACATAGATGCCGTCAAGGCCATAGGGGCCTTTGACAAAGGCGGCGCAGGGCAGCAGGCGCTTTTGGTCCTTGAGGTAAGCCTCAGCCATTTCGATCGCGCTGGTGGCGGGGGCATAGAAGGCCGAGCCGGTTTTCAGGAGGCCGACGATTTCCGCGCCGCCGTCACGGGTGCGCTGAACGATGGCGTCGAGCTTTTCCTGCGTGGTCCAGCCCATCGCCACCAGATCCGGCAACGGGATGCCGCCAACGGTGGAGTAGCGGACGGAAGGCACCATCGTATCGCCATGGCCGCCAAGGACGAAGGCAGTGACGTCCTTCATCGAGACATTGAATTCGAGGCTGAGGAAGTGGCGGAAACGGGCGCTATCGAGGACGCCTGCCATGCCGACGACCTTGTGGTGCGGCAGACCGGAAAACTCGCGCAGCGCCCAGACCATCGCATCAAGCGGGTTGGTGATGCAGATGACAAAGGCGTTCGGGCAATGGGTCTTGATGCCTTCGCCGACTGCTTTCATCACCTTGAGGTTGATGCCCAGAAGGTCATCCCGGCTCATCCCCGGTTTGCGGGGGACCCCGGCGGTGACGATGCAGACATCGGCGCCCGCAAGGTCAGCGTAGGAGTTGGTGCCGGTCATCGTGGCGTCAAAGCCTTCAGACGGCCCGGACTGCGCGATGTCGAGCGCCTTGCCCTGCGGCGTGCCCTCGGCAATGTCGAAAAGGATCACGTCGCCCAGTTCCTTGAGGGCGACAAGATGCGCAAGCGTGCCGCCGATCTGACCGGCGCCGATGAGGGCGATCTTGGGTCTGGGCATGGAAGCCTCCTGTTGGACTATTCGGGGCGAGGGGTAGCCGCTTACGGGCGGGCTGTCCAGTCTTGAAGTGGTCTTGGTATGCAATTGTATGCAGAAAATCCGCGCTTTCGGGGGCTCGCGTTTGGCGTTAGCGGTAACCGAAGCGGAGGGCGTGATGGAAGCGGCGGGATACTGGATTGCGGCGGTCGTTGCGGCGGCGCTGGTGGGGATGGGCAAGGGGGGCGTGCCGGTCGTGGCCATGCTGGCGGTGCCGCTGATGGCGCTGGTCATGTCGCCGGTCATGGCGGCGGGGCTGTTGCTGCCGGTCTATGTGGTGTCAGACATTTTCGGGCTTTACGCCTATCGCCACGCGTTTGACCGGCGGGTGCTGGCAATCATGCTGCCCGGGGCGATTGTCGGCATCGGGGTGGGGTGGGCCACAGCCTCGGTCGTGCCAGAGGCGGCGGTGACGCTGCTGGTGGGGCTGATCGGGGTGGTTTTTGCGCTGAACCTGCTGATCCGGCGGCCCGTGGTGGCGGACCCGAAGCGGCCAGAGGTGGCGCCGGGGCTGTTCTGGGGGGCGCTGACGGGGTTCACCAGTTTCGTCAGCCACGCCGGCGCGCCGCCCTATCAGGTCTATACCCTGCCCCTGGGGCTGTCGAAGGCGGTGTTCGCGGGGACGTCAACCATCGCCTTTGCCGTGATCAACGCCGTGAAGTTGGTGCCCTATTATGCGCTGGGGCAGTTGAGCGTGGCCAGCCTGAAGGTGGCGGCGGTGCTGGCGGTGCCGGCGGCGATTGCGGTCTTCGCGGGCGTGCGGCTGGTGCAGTGGATGCCGGAGCGGTTGTTCTTCCAGGTGGTGACATGGGCGCTGCTGCTGATCTCGGCCAAGCTGGTGTGGGATGGGGTTGCGGGGCTGGCCTGACCCGAAGCTTGCGCATTCGCCGGGGGTGGGGCTGGGCGCCCCGGCGGGGTGTGGTAGGGTTTGTGAGGGTCCCTACTCCTCCACTTCGGGGTGACAAGGGCCGGGCGATTTGCAGCGGAGGGGTGCGCGATGCTTCTGGATGAGGACAGGCTTTACGCGGCGCTGCTGGAGCGGGACGCAGCCTTGGCCGGGGTGGCCTTGGTCTGCGTCACCTCAACCGGGATCTTCTGCCGGCTGACCTGCCCCGCCCGAAAGCCGAAGCGCGAGAATTGCCGGTTCGAACCCTCGGTCGAGGCCTGCGTGGCCGCTGGGTTCCGGGCCTGCAAGCGCTGCCACCCGGGGGGGTGGCAAGCGGAAGCTCAGATCTTTTCGCCCTTGGCGGGCAGCGGGTCGGCCATCGCCTCAAACCCCTGACCAGAGGCCATCATGCACATCTGCCCATCTGCCAGGGTGATGGTGATGGTCCAGGTGCCGGTGGTGTCGGAGGCATAAAGCTCCATCACCGCATCGGTGCCGGCGATGCCCATGGCGCGGCGGGTTTCGCCGTAGCGGTCGGCAAGGTGGGCGGTCATCTCTTCGCGCGGGGCGCATTGGGCCTGGGCCTCGGCCATCTGGGTGGCCAGGATAACCGCGCCGAAACCGAAGGAGAGCGCGAAGAGCTTTCTGGAGAGCGAAGGGTTCATGAGGCGTGCCTTTCCGTGTCTGGACCCGTGTCGGATGGGGCCAAGGCTGCCGGGCAGGGGCTGCATTCGGGTTAACGGGCCGGGCGGCGGCACGGCAGATCGGGCCTTTTGCTGCGGCGCGGCAAGATTGGGCTTGCGGTTTATGTCCCAACCGTGCTTTCAAGCGCAAGAATATTACCCGGAGGTGAGTCGTGGCCCGTCCTGTCCGTTCGGTTCTGTATATCCCCGCGTCCAAGGAACGGGCGCTGGAGAAGGCGCGCGATCTGCCGACGGATGCGATCATCTTCGACCTTGAGGACGCGGTGTCGCCCGAGGAAAAGGAACGCGCGCGCGCCCTTCTGGCCGAGGAGTTGCGGCTGCAGGACTTTGGCGCGCGGCTGCGGATCGTGCGGGTCAACGGGCTTGAGACGCCCTGGGGTGCTGCAGACCTTGAAGTGTTCGGCGGCCATCCGGGGGTGGAAGTGCTGCTGGTCCCCAAGGTGAACGCGCCCGCCGATCTGGACGCGGTGGCCGCGCTGACGGCAAAGCCGATCTGGGCCATGCTGGAAACTGCTCAAGGGTGTCTGAACGCGGGCGCCATCGCAGCACACCCCCGGCTGGAGGGGATGGTGATGGGCACCAACGACCTCGCCAAGGAACTTGGCGCGCGGTTCCGCGCGGACCGTTTGCCGCTGCTGGCCGGGCTGGGTGCCTGCCTGCTGGCGGCGCGGGCGGCGGGGAAAGTGATCGTGGATGGGGTCTACAACGCGTTCAAGGATGACGCTGGCCTGCGCGCGGAATGCGAACAGGGCCGCGACATGGGCTTTGACGGCAAGACTCTGATCCACCCCGCGCAACTTGCCATCGCCAATGAGGTTTTCGCGCCAAGTGACGAGGAAGTCACCCTTGCCCGCCGGATGATCGAGGCCTACCGCGCCGCCCGCGCCGAGGGGCAGGGCGTGGCGGTGATGGACGGCCGGATCGTCGAGAACATGCATGTGGCCAATGCCGCCACCATCCTTGCCCGGGCCGAGGCGATTGCAGCGCTGGCCGTTTGACGGCAGGGTGGCCACCGAAACATCTGGAGGCGGCAATGACATGGATCGTGGTGGGACTGGCCCTGTGGTGGGGCGCGCATCTCTTCAAACGGCTGGCGCCTGCGCGCCGCGCCGCGATGGGGGATGCGGGCAAGGGGCTGGTCACGGTCGGCGTGCTGGCAGGGGTGGTGCTGATGGTGATCGGCTACCGCGGCAACACCTCGCCCGATCTGTGGTATCCGCCGGCGTTCCTGACGCATGTGAACAACCTGCTGATGTTGCTGGCGTTTTACCTTTATGCCGCGAGCGGCATGAAGACCCGGATCACCGGCATCATCCGGCATCCGCAACTGACGGCGGTGAAGACCTGGGCCGTGGCGCATCTGCTGGTGAATGGCGATCTGGCGAGCGTGGTGCTGTTCGGCGGTATCCTCGCCTGGGCGGTGGTGGAGGTGATCCTGATCAACCGGGCTGAGCCAAACTGGACCAGACCTGCGCCCGCACCGATCGGCAAGGAGATTGGCGCGATCGTGGGGGCGGTGGTCGTCATGGGGTTGGTGGGGATGATCCACACCTGGCTGGGGGTGCGCCCTTGGGGCTGAGGGCGGAAGCGGGGGTTTCACACCCCCCAGCCCATTGGTTTCTTGAACCAATGGCGAAACCCATGGGCTACCCCGTGGGATATTTTGCGAAGAGAAAGACAATTTTAGTCGAATTGTCTGCGTCTGTGAGGTGTCGAAGACATGCGGCTTTATCGGTTTCTGAGCGGGGATGACACGCCGGCCTTTTGTCACAAGGTTTCAGCGGCGTTGAACAAGGGGTGGGAATTGCACGGGTCTCCCACCTATGCCTTTGACGCGGCCAATGGCGTGATGCGCTGTGGGCAGGCAGTGGTGAAGGAGGTTCCGGGCGACTATTCCCCCGACCTGAAGCTGGGCGAGCAATGAAGACCAATCCGGGGCGCTTCTTTGAGGATTACCGCGTGGGTGAGGTGATTACCCACGCCGTGCCGCGCACCGTGGGGCAGGGGGAGCGGGCGCTGTACCATGCGCTGTATCCGGCGCGGGGGGCGGTCCATTCCTCGGACGACTTCGCGCGGAGCGTGGGGTTGGCCGCCAGCCCGCTGGATGACCTGATCGCGTTCCATACGATCTTTGGCAAGACGGTGCCGGATATCAGCCTGAACGCGGTGGCGAACCTTGGCTATGCCGAAGGGCGGTGGCTGGCGCCGGTCTGGCCGGGCGATACGCTGCGGTCGGAGTCCACTGTGATCGGGCTGAAGGAAACCTCTTCGGGCGCGACGGGGGTGGTCTGGGTGCGGACGCAGGGCCTGAACCAGCATGGGACGGTGGTGCTGGAGTTCGTGCGCTGGGTGATGGTGAAGAAGCGGCGGCGGGAGGTGGTGGTCGAGGCCGTGGTGCCGGTACTGGCGCCTGCGGTTGACCCCAGCGCGCTGGTCGTGCCGGAGGGGCTGGATTTCACGGGGTATGACGTCACGCTTGCCGGGGAACGGCACCGCTGGGGCGATTATGCGGTGGGCGAGGTGATCGACCACGTCGATGCGGTGACCGTCGAAGAGGCCGAGCATATGCTGGCGACGCGGCTGTGGCAGAACACCTCGAAGGTCCATTTCGACGTCAGCCAGCGTGAGGATGGGCGGCGGCTGATCTATGGCGGGCATGTGATCAGCCTGGCCCGGGCGTTGAGTTTCAATGGCTTGGCCAATGCGCAGTTCCTGGTGGGCCTGAACGCGGGCGCGCATGCCAACCCCTGTTTCGCGGGCGATACCGTGCGGGCCTGGACCGAGGTGCTGGACCGGGCCGAGACAGGGGCGCCAGGGGTGGGCGCGCTGCGCTTGCGGCTGGTGGCGACGAAGGGTGCGGCGGGGCAGTTGCGCGGGGCGGATGGGAAATACCTGCCCGAGGTGCTGCTGGACCTGGATTACTGGGCGCTGATTCCGATGTGAGTCCTGCGGCATGGAAATCTTGTGATCACAGTTTGAAAATCCGTGATCACAAAGCCGAAATACTTGCGCCGATAGCGGAAACATTGCGCAGGTGCGGCATTGAAGTGCGTGACACTGGCGAAATCCGCGTTATTCAGGGGGCAACGACAGCCTGACGCTGACCCCAGCGCCGCCAGACGTGAGGACCGACCATGGCAGATGCCAAGCGGACGCCGCAGACCATCAACCGACCCCTTTCGCCGCATCTGCAGATCTATCGGCCGCAGATGACCTCGATCTCCTCCATCCTGACGCGGATCACCGGCAATGGGGTGATCGTCGCGGTGGCGCTGGCGGTGTGGTGGCTTTTGGCGGCCGCAACCTCTGACAACTACTTCGCGGTGGCGAATGCGGTGGTGACCAGCTGGTTTGGCGACCTTGTGTTCACCGCGGCGCTCTGGGCGATCTGGTATCACTTCCTGGCCGGGCTGCGGCACCTTTACTATGACCAGGGCCACGGGCTTGAGATTGCGACGGCGGAAAAGCTGGGCTGGGCCTGCATCATCGGATCGGTCGTCCTGACCGTGATCACCATTCTTCTGGTTCAGTGAGGGTTCCATGCGCTATCTGACCGCCCGCAAACGCGCCGAGGGTCGCGGTGCCGCCCATCACGGGGCCGAACATCACTGGGCGATGACGGTATCCTCCGTCGGCCTCGCTTTCCTTTTGCCGGTCTGGCTTTACATCTTCGGCAGCACGCTGGGTGCCCCGCGTGAGGTGGTTCTGGACACCTTCGCCAGGCCCTTTCCGGCCATCGTGACCGCGCTGATCCTTGTGGTCGGCATGCGGCATTTTGCGATGGGGGCGACGACGATGCTTGAGGATTACAGCAAGGGCACGACGCGGAAGGTGCTGGTCATCGCCGCGGGTGCGCTGGCGACGGTTATTGCGGCAACGGGCCTGTTCGCGCTGGCCCGGATCGCACTTTGAAGGACACAAGATGACTGCCTATCCGTATGAAGTGCATGACTATGACGTGGTTGTCGTTGGGGCCGGGGGCGCGGGCCTGCGTGCGACGCTTGGCATGGCCGAACAGGGCCTGCGCACGGCCTGTGTGACCAAGGTCTTCCCGACCCGCAGCCATACCGTGGCCGCGCAAGGTGGCATCGCCGCCAGCCTTGGCAACATGGGGCCGGACAGCTGGCAGTGGCATATGTACGACACCGTCAAGGGGTCGGACTGGCTGGGCGATACAGATGCGATGGAGTACCTCGCCCGTGAGGCACCGAAAGCGGTTTATGAGCTGGAGCACTACGGTGTGCCCTTCAGCCGCACCGAAGAGGGCAAGATTTACCAGCGCCCCTTTGGCGGACATACGACTGAGTTTGGCGAAGGCCCCCCGGTGCAGCGCACCTGTGCGGCGGCTGACCGGACGGGCCATGCGATCCTGCACACGCTTTACGGCCAAAGCCTGAAGAACAACGCAGAATTCTACATCGAATACTTCGCGCTGGATCTGGTCATAACGGATGGTGCCTGCACCGGCGTGGTCGCGTGGAAGCTGGACGACGGCACGATGCATGTCTTCAACGCCAAGATGGTGGTCTTGGCGACAGGCGGCTACGGCCGCGCCTATTTCAGTGCGACAAGCGCCCATACCTGCACCGGCGACGGCGGCGGGATGGTTGCCCGCGCTGGCCTGCCGCTGCAGGACATGGAGTTCGTGCAGTTCCACCCGACCGGCATCTATGGCTCGGGCTGCCTGATCACCGAAGGCGCGCGGGGTGAGGGCGGGTATCTGACCAACTCCGCCGGTGAGCGGTTCATGGAGCGGTATGCGCCGCATTACAAGGACCTGGCCCCGCGTGATTATGTGTCCCGCTGCATGACGCTGGAAATCCGCGAAGGCCGGGGCGTGGGCGCAAATGCGGATCACATCCACCTGAACCTGTCGCACCTGCCCAAGGAAACGCTGGAGCTGCGCCTGCCTGGCATCACCGAAAGCGCGCGTATCTTCGCGGGCGTGGACCTCTTGAAGGAACCGATCCCGGTGTTGCCGACGGTGCATTACAACATGGGCGGCATCCCCACGAACTATTGGGGAGAGGTGCTGAACCCGACCGCCGACAACCCCGACGCCATCTTCCCCGGCCTGATGGCTGTGGGTGAGGCGGGCTGTGCATCGGTGCATGGCGCGAACCGGTTGGGGTCGAACAGCCTGATCGACCTTGTGGTCTTTGGCCGCGCCGCCGCGATCCGCGCGGGTGAGGTGGTGGACCGCAAAGCCTCACTCGCGCCCGTGAACACGGCCGAGGTTGACCGCGCGCTGTCACGCTTTGACGCCCTGCGCCATGCCAAGGGTGCGGTGCCGACGGCGGAACTGCGGCTGGAAATGCAGCGCACCATGCAGGCCGATGCGGCCGTTTTCCGGGCCGAGGAGACGCTGGCCGCCGGTGAGAAGAAGATGACGGCGATTGCCGCCAAGATGGATGACCTGCATGTCACCGACCGGTCGCTGATCTGGAACAGCGACCTGATGGAAACGCTGGAACTGGGCAACCTGATGCCCAACGCTTTGGCCACGATTTATGGCGCCCACGCCCGGACCGAAAGCCGCGGCGCCCATGCGCATGAAGACCACCCTTCGCGGGATGACGCCAATTGGCGCAAGCATTCCCTGGCTTGGGTTGACGGGGCAAAGGTGCGGCTGGACTATCGCCCGGTGCACAAGGACCCGCTGACGACCGAGGCCGAGGGCGGGATCGCGTTGAAGAAGATCGCCCCGGCGGAACGCAAGTTCTGATGTCGGCGTAAGAAGGAGGTCAGGGCGTGTTCTGGGCAAAAGCGGCAAAGGTGGGGGCACCGCGACGGGTGATCTTCCATTTTGGTCCGCCAAAGACCGCCACAAGCACGTTCCACGGCCTGCTGAAGACCAATGCCAGTCGGTTCGGCCCGGGCATTGCGATCTCGGCGCGGGATGATCTGACGCTGCCGTTGCGGACGCTTGGGGCGGAACTGCTGGCGGGCAAGGGCGCTGCCGCCCGAAAACGGCTGCCGGGGGTGGTGCAGACCATGCACCGGATGATGGCCGCCATGCCCGGTGAGACGATCATCGTATCGGATGAAAATCTTTTCGGGATCTTCAGCCGCACGGTGTTTTCCGCCCGGTTCGAGGATGGCCCCGCCCTGATCCTGGCAGAGATCGAAGCGCAACTGGCCGGGTGGGACCTGCACTACATCTGCTACACGCGTGAGCCGCAGAAATGGCGCGAAAGTTGCCACAACCAGACGGTCAAGCTGGCCGGCGGGACCGAGGACTACGCCAGCTGGATCGCCATGCATCCAGACCTTGGCGTGCCGCAACGGATGGTGGACAGCTTCAGATCGGTGCTGGGCGACCGGCTGACCGTCCTGCCGATGGAGGACGAGGCGGCGCGTTATGGCTATGTCGGTCGGCGGGTCCTGGAACTGGCTGGGATCGACGCGGACGTGATCGACGCCTTGCCGGTGCCAAAAGCATCGAATGCCTCGATTTCCCCGGCCTCGCTTGAGTTTATCCGGCGGCTCAATGGCCTGGGTCTGAACCGGCCTGAGCGGCTGCAAGTGGCGAAACTGGTGGAGAAGTCGCAAGCCCTGTTCCGGACCGAGGGGGTCTGAGATGCAGATGCCCTGTTGCCCGGTCCTGACGAAGATCGCCCCTGCGGAAAGGAAGACCTGATGCGTGTCATGCTTCTTTGTTTAGCTGTCCTTGGCGTCGCCGCCTGCGACCCCGGTGAGCTTGCCGACAAGGCGGTGCGGCGGACGGCGTCGTCGGTCGTGTTTCCGGTGGTCAACCTTGACATGCCCGCAGGCCCGGCCCAAGCGGCGACTGATTGCATCCTGTCCACGGCAAGCGCGGATGAGGCGCGGCTTCTGGCGCGTGACGTGGGGGTTGAGGCCGGAACCTCGACCAAGGCCACGATCCGCGACATCGCGCTGCGCCCGGCCACACAGGCCTGCTTTGCCGCCGCCGGCGTGCCGCCTTTGCGTGCTACGCCGTGAAACCCAGACCCGAACCGGAGCGCATCACCATGAACATGACACCCCTCCTGTTGACCGCTGCCGCCGCCAGCCTTCTGGCTTTGGCGGGCTGTGTTGGTGGCGGATCAAGCCAGAGCGCGCCCCTTGACGCATACTCAACCGCCTGCATCTTCGAGACGAATGCCCGCGGGTCCTATGTCTTTGGCAGCGGCGATACCGAGGTGAAGCCGGGGGCCAACGGCACGGCGACCGAGGCGGCCGCGATCAACGCCTGCATCCGTCGCAAGGCGGCCGAGGCAGGAACGCCGCTGGTCGCCGCCCCGGTGGGCCAGACCACCGAGGTTGAGGTCGTGGAAGGTTCGGTCAAGGAAACCTTTACCTATGGCCAACCGCCCGCCGCCCCTTCGGACAATGGCGCGGTCGACGTGGACCGTTGCCGGTCGCGCAATGTGATGTCGGGCGGATCGGGCTATTTCCAATGCACCAGATGACCCGCCCAGCCCTCCACCGCCGTCTGCACGCGGCACCCCTGCTGCTGGTGGCTGGCCTTTTGGCGGGCTGCGGCCCGATCACCCTGGCTGAGGCCGAGCGTCAGTGTTTTGAGCGCGCGCGACTGGCCCAGCAACCCCGCGGCGAAGTGGCGGTGGGTGTCGGTTCCGGGGGCCGCGCCGTCGGCGGGATTGAGCTGAACGTGAGTTCCGACTTCCTTCTCGGCCGCGACCCTGCGGCTGTCTATGAAACCTGCGTTGTCTCCAAATCCGGCGAGCCGCCGTCGCGGCCGCTTTATGCAAGACCTGACTGGAAAGGCTGACCCATGGTCCAGTTTACCCTGCCCAAGAACTCTAAAGTCCGCACCGGCAAGACCTGGCCCAAGCCGGAGGGCAAGAACGTCCGCAAGTTCCAGGTCTACCGGTGGAGCCCGGATGACGGCGAAAACCCGCGGGTGGATACCTATTTCGTCGATATGGATACCTGCGGCCCGATGGTCCTGGACGCCCTGATCAAGATCAAGACCGAGATTGACCCCACCCTGACCTTCCGCCGGTCCTGCCGCGAAGGCATCTGCGGGTCTTGTGCCATGAACATCGACGGGATCAATACGCTGGCCTGCATCTACGGGTTGGATGAGGTGAAGGGCGATATCAAGATCTACCCCTTGCCCCACATGCCGGTGATCAAGGACCTGATCCCCGACCTGACCCACTTTTACGCCCAGCATGCCAGCATTATGCCGTGGCTGGAGACGAAGACCAACCGCCCGGCAAAGGAATGGCGCCAGTCGATCGAGGATCGGTCGAAGCTGGATGGGCTTTATGAATGCGTCATGTGCGCCTCATGCTCTACCGCCTGCCCGTCGTACTGGTGGAATTCGGACCGGTTCCTTGGTCCGGCTGCCCTTTTGCACGCCTACCGCTGGATCATTGACAGCCGGGATGAGGCGACGGGGGAACGGCTGGACGCACTTGAGGACCCCTTCAAGCTCTACCGCTGCCACACGATCATGAACTGCGCCAAGACCTGCCCCAAGGGCCTGAACCCCGCCAAGGCGATTGCCGAGATCAAGAAGATGATGGTCGAACGGGTGGTCTGACGTAAGGCGATCGGGCCTCGTCACGGGGCCCCATGCAGGCTAGGGTTGGCGCTGTCACGCGGACCCGGCTTGCCCGGACCGAAGGGAGGGACATCGATGCTGCTCCAACTGGTCTATGCATCGCGGCCTTTCGGGTTTGATGCCAGCACGTTGACCAACATCCTGTTTGACGCCCGGCGCTGCAACACGCGGGACGGGATCACCGGGGCGCTGATTTGCCGGGATGATCTGTTCCTGCAACTGCTGGAGGGGCCGGAAGCGGCGGTTGAGGCCGCCTATGCCCGCATCCGCGCCGATGACCGGCATATCGAAGTGCGCCGCCTGGTCCGGCGGAAGGTTGGCGATCACGAACGGATGTTTGGCGCCTGGGCCATGCGCGATGATCCTGCCGCCAGCTGGGTCTGGTCGCGGGCCGAGGTGGACGCGGGCGTCCCCGAAACTGCCTCGGAGGACGAGGTGCTGGCGATGTTCCGCAATCTGCCCGACCACGACGCACCAGCCTGAGCCGCAACTTGATCTGCCGCGCAAAGGGCGCAAGGGTAGCGCCATGAAACCAGCGATCCCGGATCATCCCTCCCCGCCCGATGCAGCGACCCGCAAGGGCATCCGCCCGGTCATCTGCTACCCGATCGAGGGGCTGCCCACGCCTGACCTGGCCGCCTATCGCGCCGCGCGGGACGGCTGGGAGATGGTGTCAGAAACCCTGGTTCCGCCGCGGGAGGCGCGGTGTTTTGAGGTGCCGGCGGGGCATTTCTTCCGCATCGTCAGCGTTGAGGGGCCGCAGGTTGGCGACCTGAACCTGTTTGCTGCGGGTGACTTGGGGGAGCGGTTCTTTTCCGGCAAGACCCGGGCGCTGCATGGCACGCATCTTTCGACGGGTGACCGGATGTGGTCCTGCCTCCCGCATCTGCGCCCGATGGCGACGGTGACGGAAGATACGCTCGACTGGTACGGCTTTGATGCTTTCGGCGGGTCGGTGCATGACGTGATCGGCACGCGCTGCGACCCCTACACCCATGCGCTGTTGTCCGGGGGAGAGCAGTATCACCACTGCTGCCATTCTAACCTGACGCGGGCGGTGGCGGGGTGGACTGGCCTGCCGCTGCATGCGGCAGAGTTGCAGGTGCATGACGTGCTGAACGTCTTCATGTGCACCGGGTTCACCCGCGACACGGGGCAGTATTTCATGAAGGCAAGCCCGGTGCGACCCGGCGACCACATTGAATTCATGGCGGAAATTGACCTGCTGGGCGCTTTGTCGGCTTGCCCGGGGGGCGATTGTTCGGCGGAACATTCGTCGGACGTGGCGGTGTGCCATCCGCTTTTGGTGCAGGTGTTCCGGCCCGTCGCGCCGCCCCTTGGCTGGCAGTCGCCGGGGCCGAACCCATACGATCGCAGCCACGGTCAGGAATAACGCTCCACCGTTCCGGCTTGCGCGTCGTCATAGCGGTCGCCCCATGCCCAGCCGACGGGGAGGAGGCGGTCAATTTCCTCACGGTCCTCATCGCTGAGGTCAATCTCGGGCGCTTGCAGCCATGCGCTCAGGTGCGCGGCGCTGCGGGTGCCAGGGATGGGCAGGATGTGGGGACCGCGGTCCAACAGCCAGGCAAGGGCAAGGGCCGCAGGGGTGTGGCCCCGGCTTTCGGCATGGTCGTGAAAGGCTTGCAGCCGCGCCCGGTTGTGCGGCCAGTTTTCAGAATGGAAACGCGGAATGCGGGTGCGGAATTCACCGCTGGCGAAAGTTGCAGGGTCCGCCATAGGGGTGCCGAAGACGCCCCGGGCCAGGGGGGAGAAGGGCACGAACGCCACCCCAAGCCGCAGGCAAAGCTGGACCAGACCAAGTTCGGGCTGGCGCGTCCAAAGCGAATATTCGTTCTGCACCGCCATCACCGGATGCACGGCATGGGCTCGCTCCAGCGTATAGGGGGCGATTTCCGACAGGCCGTAGCCCAGGATTTTCCCTTCCTGAACAAGGTCTTTCATGGTGCCTGCCAGATCTTCGGCCGGGATTTGCAGGTCGTGGCGGTGGGCGTAGAACAGGGTGACATGGTCGACACCAAGCCGTTTCAGCGAGCCTTCAAGCTCACTGCGCAGGTGTTCAGGCCGGTTGTCGATGCGGCGGGCGGGGTCGTCGGTGAAGGCGGCCTTGGTGGCGATGTGGGGGCGGTGCTTGCGGGTGCGCAGCCACTGGCCCATGACGGCTTCGCTGACCCCTTTGCCGTAGATATTCGCAGTGTCGAGGAAGGTGATCCCAGCCTCCCACGCAGCATCAAGGGTGGCAAGGCTGTCCGCCTCGGTCGTCGCACCAAAGATGCCGCCAAAGGACAGGCAGCCCAGGCCAAGGGCGGAAACCTCGGGGCCGTGCAGCCCAAGTTTGCGGGTTCTCATGCGGTCACATAGTGCAGGCCCTGGAACCGGGCGCGCAGCGCTTTGGTCCGCGGGGCGACGGTTTCGGGGGCGTTGGAGCGCAGGCCCTCCGCGATCAGCGCGGCAAGGGCCGGGGCGTCGGCCGGGGTGACGCCGCGACGCACAAGCTCAGGCGTGCCAATGCGCAGGCCGTTGTTATCATTCGGAACCTCGGGGATCGGCAGGCCGATGCCGCAAGCCAGGAACCCGGCCTTGCGCAGGGTCTTGGAAGCGTTTTGCCCGCCGCCAAAGGCCGCCGCCTCAATTGCAAACTGGTGCGAGGTGGTCGCCCCGCGGTCGGCGGCGAAGACGGGCAGGCCGAGGTTCGAAAGCTCGGCCGCCAGGGCGCGGGCAAGGTCGACCATCGCTTTCGCATAGGCCTGCCCATGGTCGCGCCAGTCAAGAAGCGTGAGCGCCAGCGCCGCCGACTTCGCGGCATCGAAATTGGCGGTCAGGCCGGGGTAGGCGAGGGCGTCCAGACGCTCGGCAATGCCAGCGTCATTGGTCACGATCAGCCCACCCGCCGGGCCACCAAGCGATTTATAGGTGCTCATCGTCATCAGATGCGCGCCTTCCAGCAAGGGGTTGGCCCAGACCCCGCCCGCGATGATCCCGCATTGGTGGGCCGCGTCAAAGAGGACCTTTGCACCCACCTGATCGGCGATCTTGCGCACTTCCGCCACCGGATGGGGGAAAAGGTTCAGACTGCCGCCGACGGTGATGATCTTCGGACGGACCGCGTGGGCAAGGTCGTGAAGTGCTGCAAGATCAATCGTATAGCCGTCCGCGTCAATCGGGGCGGCATGGGTCGTCAGCCCGTAAAGGCCCGCGCAGCCAGCGGCATGATGGGTGACATGGCCGCCGATGCTGCCCGGGGGCGCTATGATGCTGTCACCGGGTTTGGCCAGCGCCATGAAGCCGTAAAGATTCGCCAAAGCGCCGGACCCGACGCGGATTTCGGCATAGCGCGCGTTGAAGATTTCAGCGGCAAGGCCGGCGGTGATGACCTCAATCTCCTCAATCGCCTCCAGCCCCATCTCATACTTGTCGCCGGGGTAGCCGAGGCTGGGGCGCGAGCCAAGACCGCGTGCCAAGGCCGCCTCGGCCCGGGGGTTCATCACGTTGGTGGCGGGGTTGAGGTTGAAGCAATCCCGGTCGTGGATCTGCAGGTTCGCCTCGATCAACGCCTCGATCCGGGCGGCCACTTGGGCAGAGGGGGAAGTGGTCTCACCGGCGATGCGCTGGATCAGCGCCTCACTGTCAGCGGGCACCCAGGGGCGGGGGGAGAGGTGGGTCATGATCGCGGGGCTCCTTTTCCGGCAGGTTAGGCGGCAGAGGCCTTGCGCACAAATCAGTTCTGCAGAAAGTTAGGCTTAGGAAAGTTAAGCCATGCCAGTCGCCCCGCCACCCCTGACCCGATTGCCGCTGAACGCGCTGCGTGCCTTTGAGGCTGCTGCGCGCACGGGGGCGTTCACGCTGGCGGCGGCCGAGCTTGGGGTGACCCCCGGCGCGGTGACGGCACATGTCAAGGCATTGGAAGACCGGCTGGGCGCGGCCTTGTTTGTACGGCAGGCGCGTGGTGTTCGGCTGACGGCGCTGGGGCTTGCGGCGCTGGACGAGCTTACCGCGGCCTTTGACGCACTGGCACTGGCCGAGGCGCGGCTGCGGGCCGTCGCCTTGCCACGTGAGGTGCATGTCGCAACGCTACCGGCGATAGCGCAGCTGTGGCTTTCGCCGCGCTTGCCGGCCTTGCGGGCCGCGGCGCCTGAGATTTCGGTATCGATCACGGCGCTGGAAGCCCCGCCCAACCTCAAGCGCAGCTTGCATGACCTGTGCCTGTTCCCGGCGCAAGGCGGGGGCGTTCTGGTGGCGGGCGATGCACTTTTTCCCGTTTGCGCACCGGCACTTGCCACGCGGCTACGGTCGGTGGAGGACCTGGGGTCGGTGCCTTGCCTGTCGGATACCGCCTGGGACCGGGACTGGGAGACCTGGCTTGACGGGGTCGGAACGCGGGTCGCGGTGCGGGGGCCGGTCTTTTCCCTTTACGCGCTGGCAGTGGAAGAGGCGGTGAATGGGGCCGGGGTGCTGATGGGGCACGAGGCGCTGGTCAAGGGGCATCTGGCGCGGGGTGAGCTGGTCGCGCCCTTTGCCTTCCGCGTGGCGCTGGACCACGGCCTGCGCCTGTGGTCCGCGCGACCGATGCCGAAGGGATCAGCGGTCGCGCGGGTGGCAGATTTCCTGCGTCAGGGGTGCCCGACGTAGATCACGATCTTGCCGGTGGCACGGCCGGTTTCGCTGAGATCCTGCGCCTTTGCGGTGTCGTTCAGCCCGTATTCGGCGGCGATCAGCGGGCGGACCTGGCCAAGGTCAACCATCTGGCCAAGGTCTTTCAGGATCGCTGCATTCGGGCCGATGAAGATGAAGCCGGAACGCTTGCCTTCGGCCTTTGCGCGATCTTCGGACGGTTTGTCGGTGATCGACACCAGCATCCCGCCAGGCTTCAAGACGCCCCAGGATTTCTCCTGCACTGCGCCGCCGATGGTGTCGAAGACCACGTCCATGTCCTTGGCAGCGTTGGAAAAATCCTGCGCATGGTAGTCGATGACTTCATCCGCGCCCAGGGATTTGACCAGGGCAATCTTGCCTGCCGAGGCGGTGGTGGTGACATGCGCGCCTTTGGCCCGGGCCAGTTGCACAGCGATGGAGCCGACGCCGCCCGCCCCGGCATGGATCAGGACGCGCTGGCCTTTGGTCAAGTTGGCGGTGGTGAAGAGTGCTTCCCATGCGGTGATGGAGACGAGGGGGAGGCTGGCTGCCTCAACATGGCTGATGGTGCTGGGCTTGGCGGCAAGTTCGCTTTCGCGGACCGCGACGAATTCGGCATATGCGCCGTTGCGGGCGATGTCGGGACGGGAATAGACCGCGTCGCCGGGTTTGAACATCGTGACGGCCGAGCCGATTTCTTCAACGATTCCGGATACATCCCAGCCCATGGTCAAGGGCATTGCATAAGGGATCATCGCCTTGAGGTAGCCCTTGCGGATCTTCCAATCCACCGGGTTGACGGATGTGGCGACGACGCGGATCAGCACGTCATCGGGGTTGAGGGTGGGGAGGGGGGCATCCTCGATCTTGATTTCGCTTGAGGCGCCATAGGCGTGGATGCGGGCGGCTTTCATGGGCTTTTCCAATCAGTTGGGTTGGACTGCACCTATGCCCGCCCGCGCCCCGATGCCACCCGCAACACGAAAGGGTGATCAGGCGAAGGCGGCCTCCAGCGCGATTTCGACCATCGCGCCAAAGCTGCGTTCGCGCTGGTCTGCGGGCAGCGCCTCACCCGTGGTGATGTGGTCGGACACGGTCAGCACGGCGAGGGCGCGGGCCTTGTGGCGGGCGGCGACCATGTAAAGCTCGGCTGCCTCCATTTCGACGCCAAGGCAGCCGTGGCGGAGAAGTTCGGCCGTCAGGTCGGGGCGTTCGTCATAGAAGGTGTCAGAGGAGTAGATGCCGCCGACATGGACCGGCGTGCCCTTGGCTGTGGCCGCCGCGTAAGCCTTTGACAAAAGGCCAAAATCGGCGCAGGGGGCGAAGTTCAATTCCTTGAAGATCGACCGCGAGGGCGAGCCGATGGTCGACGCGGTTTGCGCCAGGATCACGTCACGCACCTTGACATGGGTGGGCAATGCCCCGGCAGAGCCGATGCGGATCAGGGTCTTGGCGCCATAATCGCGGATCAGCTCATTGGCGTAGATCGACAGCGACGGCATGCCCATGCCCGAGCCGTGGATGGTGACGCGATGGCCGCGCCACATGCCGGTATAGCCGAGCATGCCGCGGACTTCGTTCACCAGAACCGCGTCCGTCAGAAAGGTCTGGGCAGCCCAGCGGGCGCGGTAGGGGTCACCGGGCAGAAGGACGGTTTCGGCGATGTCACCGGTCTTGGCGCCGATGTGAAAAGTCATGCTGTCCCCCAGGTTTTCAAGATCAAGGTTAACGCCTTGATCCTCTGATATTTTCCGCGTCTTGAAACCGTCTTCCTTGCGTCTTCCTTTGGTAGAGACGCACGGCGGCTTCACGCGCCATTAAGGCGGCGGGCGGCGGGGATGGCAAGGGGGCGTCAGTGGTCGGCAGGCACCATTTTCAACCCGGCCGCAGCGTCATCCCAGACCATGTGGCTGGTGATATCGACCGGGCTGTTGAGAAGATCGCCGTCGATGGTGGCGACAAGGTGCTGCACGGGGCCTGCATCCTTTAGCGACCATTCCTTGACGATCAGCGTGTGCTGCCCGGTGCCGACGAAGAGGCTGATCTCACACCCTGTTTCATAGACGCAGAACATGGCCGGGCGGGTGGAGCAGACCAGTTTGCTGCTGTCGAGGATGTAGTCGGTCTGCCCGTCGCCGTTCAGGTTGGCGGTGCTGATCGCCTCGGCCGGGGTGGTCAGGGTGCCGCCCTGGATGCCGCAAGCGGTGCTGTGATACTCCAGAAGGCCGATGAGCGCGGGGGGAGCATCGGCTGGAACCTCGGCCTTGGCGGCGGCGGCAAGGCAAAGGGGCAGGCTGGCCAGGGCCATGATCGGCAAAAGGCGCATGGGAGGTCTTTCCTTAACAGGCGTGGGAATGGGGTCAGTCTGGCAAGGGGGTGCAGACGGCGTCGAAATAATCTTCCTGCCCGTCATAGGAAAACTGCGCGCCCGAGGTGCCGTCATCAGCGATCCAGAACATCCCGTCGAGCCGTGGGTGATCCTTCACGTAGTAAAGGCGGATCGCGTCCGTGAAGTAGCCCTGCCCAAGCGAGAAGGTTTGTGGTGGGCCGCCTGCATCCGTTTCGGGCGTCTGCAGGTAGAATGCATCGCCTTCCGCCCAGAAACGGGCGTTGATCTTCAGGCCGACAGGGCACGCGGCCGGATCCCCGTCGCGCATCATGTCACAGGCGCTGAGCGTCAGCTCGCAGTCTTGCCGGAAGACGAAATCCTGCGCCATTGCGGGTGCGGCTGTCAGCGTGAGCAGCAGGGCGGCGCGGATCATTGCAGTTGCCATTCGCTGCCGGTCCAGAGGAAGCGCGCCGTTTCGCCCGACCGGTTCGGCGCGGTGAGATAGGTGGTGCTGCCGACCGTCTCGGTATCCCAGCTGTGCAATAGGAGCGAGCCTTGCACCCCGTTAATCAGGGTCTCTACCGCGCAGCCACCCGTGCCGCAGAAGGTGCCGTAGCTGTTGGCGCAGGTGAAACCGGCAGAGTCGAGAACCCAGTCCAGCGTGCCATCGCCGTTCAGGTCGCGCTGGCTGACCGCCTCGGGCGAGACGGAGAAGCCTTCGCACATGCTGGAGGAGTCAGCGATGATCGCGGCGAATTCGGCGGGCCAGGCGGGTTCCTGCGCGGCGGCGGGCAGGGCGAAGAGGATGAGGAGGAGGGCGCGATGCATGGGGTGGGCTTTCCTTGGGTGGGCCAAGGGGTAAGCCTGTGCGGGCGGCGGGGAAAGGCTGGAAAACCTTAGGGTCGGATCATTCGGCCGCCACCGGGGCCGGATCGGCCAGGGCCACGAGGTCAAGCATGATCTGGTTCAGCTGGAAATCCTTGGGCGTGTAGACGCGGGCCACGCCCATCGCGCGCAAGGTCTGGGCGTCGTCGTCGGGGATGATGCCGCCAACGACGAGGGGGGTGTGAGCAAGCCCTTGGTCTTGCAGAAGTTTCATCGTCTCTTCGATCAGGGCGACATGGCTGCCCGACAGGATGGAGAGGCCGATGACATCGGGGCGCTTGTCGGCGACGGCGGCGACAATCTCGGCCGGGGTCAGGCGGATGCCGTCATAGGTGATCTCCATCCCGCAGTCGCGGGCGCGGGTGGCGATCTGTTCGGCACCGTTGGAATGGCCGTCAAGGCCAGGCTTGCCAAGGAGGAGGCGGAGGGGGTGGCCCAGTTTGGCGGCGACTTTCGCAACCTCGTCACGGACAGGTTCAAGGCCTTCGGTGCGGTTGGAGGGGTTCTGGGAGACGCCCGTGGGCGCGCGGTATTCACCATATAGGGCGCGCATTGCGGCGCCCCATTCGCCGGTGGTGACGCCAGCTTTGGCGCATTGGATGGAGGCGGGCATGATGTTGGCGCCGGTCTCGGCCGCCTGCCGCAGCGCGGCGAGGGCTGCGCCCACTTTCGCGGGGTCGCGCTGGCTACGCCAGAGGGCAAGGCGGGCGCACTGGTCAGCCTCGGCCTTCGGGTCGGCCTGCATGATGAGGCCGTCACCAGTGGTGAGGGGCGAGGGTTCGGTGGTGGTGAAGCGGTTGACGCCGACCACGGTGGTCGCCCCGGATTCGATGCGGGCAAGGCGGTCGGCGTTCGAGTCGACCAGCCGCGACTTCATATAGGCGATCGCGGCGACGGCCCCGCCCATCGCGTCGATATGGGCGAGCTCTTCCAGCGCCTGGGCCTTGAGGGCATTCACCTTGGCCTCGATGGCGGGATTGCCGTCGAAGAGGTCATCATATTCCAGAAGGTCGGTCTCATAGGCGAGGACCTGTTGCATCCGGAGCGACCATTGCTGGTCGAAAGGGCGGGGCAGGCCAAGCGCTTCGTTCCAGGCGGGAAGTTGGACGGCGCGGGCGCGGGCGTTCTTGGAGAGGGTGACGGCCAGCATCTCGATCAGGATGCGGGTGACGTTGTTTTCAGGCTGCTGTTCGGTGAGGCCGAGGGAGTTGACCTGCACCCCATAGCGGAAGCGGCGGAATTTGGGGTCGGTGATGCCGTAGCGGGTTTCCAGAAGCTCATCCCAGAGGGCGGTGAAGGCGCGCATTTTGCAAAGCTCGGTCACGAAGCGGATGCCGGCATTGACAAAAAACGACATTCTGCCCGCCATTGCGGGGAATTCTGCGGGGGAAACTTTCACTTTCAGATCATCCAGCACCGCGCAGGCAGTGGCGAGGGCGAAGGCAAGTTCCTGCTCCGGCGTGGCCCCGGCCTCTTGCAGGTGGTAGCTGCAGACGTTCATCGGGTTCCACTTGGGCAAGTGCTGGCCGGTATAGGCCGCGACGTCCGTGATGAGGCGGAGCGAGGGTTCGGGCGGCAGGATATATGTGCCGCGGCTGAGGTATTCCTTGATGATGTCGTTCTGGACGGTGCCCTGCAGGGCGGAGACATCCGCGCCCTGTTCTTCGGCGACGGCGATGTAGAGGGCGAAGAGCCACGGCGCGGTGGCGTTGATCGTCATCGAGGTGTTCATCTGTTCCAGGGGGATGTCCTGAAAGAGCATCCGCATGTCGCCAAGATGGGCGATGGGGACGCCGACCTTGCCGACCTCTCCCCTCGCCCGGGGGTCGTCGCTGTCATAGCCGGTCTGGGTGGGCAGATCGAAGGCGACGGAGAGGCCGGTCTGGCCTTTGGACAGGTTGGTGCGATAAAGCGCGTTCGAGGCGGCAGCGGTCGAATGGCCGGCGTAGGTGCGGAAGAGCCACGGCGCATCTTTGGGCTTTTCGGTGGACATCGGCGCCTCTTGGTAATTTTGTTGCGTCAGGGGTGGGATACGCGACATTTCGTGCCAATGTCAATCGCTGCGCTGCGGCGATCACAGACCGGGGGGCCAGCCCCCCGGACCCCCCGGGATATTTGGGCCAGAGTGAAAGGCCCGAGAAATGAAAGAGATTGCCGCAGGGGAATGATCCGCTAGGGTTTGGCATGTTCGGTTCAATCGCGGTTCCGGTCTGGTTGTTGGTTCTGATCCTTGGCTTTGCCGGGATCAGTTTTGCGACGCATTTCCTGTTCCCGTCCGTTCGCTGGTTCTTCCGACGCCGTGCCGAGCGCGCGATGCAGCGGTTGAACGCGCGGCTGGACCGGAAGATCGACCTGTTCAAGCTGGCGCAGCGGTCCGACATGGTGGCGCGGTTGGCCTATGACCCGAAGGTGGTTGAGGCCGCGATGGCCCATGCCGCGGAAACGGGCGTGCCGGGGGAGGTCGCCTTTGAAGAGGCGCGGCGCTATGCGCGGGAGATCGTGCCGGGGTTTTCGGCGACCTTGTATTTCGGCTTTGCGACCCGGGCCGCAAAGGGGCTGAGCCGGTTTCTGTACCGCGTGCGGGTGGGCAAGGTGGACAAGGAGCTTGGCCATCTGGACGCCCGGGCCACCGTGATCTTCGTGATGAACCACCGCAGCAACATCGACTATGTGCTGATCACCTGGCTGGTCGCCGACCGGGCGGCGCTGTCCTATGCGGTGGGGGAATGGGCGCGGGTCTGGCCGTTGAGTGCCATGATCCGGGCGATGGGGGCCTATTTCATCCGGCGGGGCAGCCGCAATGCGCTCTACCGCAAGGTGCTTGCCCGCTATGTGCAGATGGCCACGGAGGAGGGCACGACGCAGGCGATCTTTCCCGAAGGCGGTCTGAGCCTGGATGGCCGGGTGGGTCCTGCGAAGATGGGGCTGATCAGCTATATCGTCGAAGGGTTCGATTCGGCCGGGCGCGACGTGGTCTTTGTGCCGGTGGGCCTGGCCTATGACCGGGTGCTGGAAGACCGCGTGCTGGTGGAAGCGGCGGCAAACGAGACGCGGCGCTTTCGCAACCGGCCGCTGCGGGTGGCCTGGGCGACGCTGTGGTATCTGGCGGCACGGGCCGTGGGGCGGCGCGCGGGCTTTGGGACGGCGGCGGCGGGTTTCGGTGCGCCGGTCAGCCTGCGCGCCCATCTGGCCGAAGGGGGCACGGTCGACGGGCTTGGCGTGCGGCTGATGGCGGCGATTTCCGAGGTGGTGCCGGTGCTGCCTGTGCCGCTGGTGGCGCGGGCGCTGGGCGAGGGGGCGGCGTCGCGCGCCGAACTTCGGGGGCGGGTGGAGGCGCTGATCGGGCGGCTGGCGGCGGCGGGCGCGGTCCTGAAGCTGCCGCCGCAGGGTCTGGACGTGGTTCTGGCCGAAGGGCTGACCCCGTTGATCGGGCGCGGGCTGGTGGCCGAAGACGCGGTCAGCGGGGCGCTGCAGCCGGCTTTGGCCGAGCGGCGGTTGTTGGCGTTTTACGCGGCCTCAATCCCGGATGTGTAAGCCTTCTGCCCGCAGTGCTGCAATGCCGCAGACATAAAATTACAAAATCACCCAAGCTGACTATTGCAAAATTGCGCAAGGCCCGATTACCTGCGACGAAAGCGCGCTGATTCTGCGGCGCGGCATCAGGATGGAGGCTGGTTTGGCTTTGGACACGCATGCTGCTTTGGCGGACGCGCCAACGAAGGACCTGTACGAACTTGGCGAAATGCCGCCCCTTGGCCATGTGCCGAAGCAGATGTACGCCTGGACCATCCGTCGCGAGCGGCATGGCCCCCCCGAAACCGCCTTTCAGGTCGAGGTGGTGGACACCTGGGCGATCGACAGCAACGAAGTGCTGGTGATGGTGATGGCCGCCGGGGTCAATTACAACGGCGTCTGGGCGGCGCTTGGCGAGCCGATCAGCGTCTTTGACGGCCATAAGGCACCCTATGCGGTCCTCGGCTCGGACGCGGCGGGGATCGTTTGGGCGGTTGGCGACAAGGTCAAGCGCTGGAAGGTCGGCGACGAGGTCGTGGTGCATTGCAACCAGGACGACGGCGACGATGAGGAGTGCAACGGCGGTGACCCGATGTATTCCCCAAGCCAGCGCATCTGGGGCTACGAGACGCATGACGGCAGCTTTGCGCAGTTCACCCGGGTGCAGGCGCAGCAGCTGATGCCGCGGCCAAAGCACCTGACCTGGGAGGAATCGGCCTGTTATACGCTGACGCTGGCCACTGCCTACCGGATGCTCTTCGGGCATGAACCGCATGACCTGAAGCCGGGGCAGAATGTGCTGGTCTGGGGCGCCTCGGGGGGGCTGGGGTCCTACGCGATCCAGCTGATCAACACGGCGGGGGCCAATGCGATTGGTGTGATCAGTGACGAATCGAAGCGGGATTTCGTGATGTCACTTGGGGCGAAGGGCGTCATCAACCGCAATGAGTTCAAGTGCTGGGGACAGCTGCCGAAGGTCAACACGCCGGAATACAACGACTGGCTGAAAGAGGCGCGGCGCTTTGGCAAGGCGATCTGGGACATCACCGGCAAGGGGGTGTCCGTGGACATGGTGTTCGAGCATCCGGGCGAGGCGACGTTCCCGGTCTCATCCTTGGTGTGCAAGAAGGGCGGGATGGTGGTGATCTGTGCCGGGACCACCGGGTTCAACTGCACCTTCGACGTGCGCTACATGTGGATGCACCAAAAGCGCCTGCAGGGCAGCCATTTCGCGCATCTGAAGCAGGCGGCGGCGGCCAACAAGCTGATGGTGGAGCGCCGGCTGGACCCCTGCATGTCCGAGGTGTTCCCCTGGGCCGAGATTCCGAAGGCGCATACCCTGATGTGGAAGAACCAGCACAAGCCGGGCAACATGGCGGTGCTGGTCCAGGCGCCAAGAACGGGACTTCGCACCTTCGAGGACACGCTTGAGGCGAGTGTGGGCGCTTGACCCACAACCACTGACCTTTGGCATTAATCTGTGGTTTACTCTGTCGGGCGTATCTCTGCTGTGGCAGGAAACCGGTGACGTTGCTTCTGGCCAGTCCCTTTGACGGGGCTGGCCAAGGCAGGTCCACCGGGGCGGCTGCTGAATGTTCGTCCCGAGGGGTTCATGCGCCACGACTGGATCTTCGACATGCTGTCGGACCTGCACGACTATGCCTGCAGGAACGATTTGCCGGAATTGGCGCGCCAAGTGGAGGAGACCCTTGCCACCGCCCGACGGGAGATCGGTGCTGACCTTGATAGGGATGGGCCGGTGCCGATCTTCATCCGCCGCCGGGCGCATTAGCGGGCCTTACGCCGGGCGGCGGGCGGCGATATGGTCAGGGGATGACCGTCCCCGCGCTGACCTTTTCCGACGACCAGGCCGAAGCCTTTGACCGCCTGGCTGCGGCCCTTGTGGGCCATGGAATTGACCTTGGCGAAGGGCAAACCCTGCCGATGGCCGAAGGCAAGGCAACTGTGCTGGCGGTGGTCGGGAAGGCGGGGTCGGGCAAGACGATGCTTTTGGCCGAGGCCTATCGCAGCCTGAAGGCGGCGGGGGTGGACATCGTCTCGGGCGATTATGAGGGGCGGCGGCGCAAGGATCGCCGGACGCTGGCGATTCTGGCGCCGACGAACAAGGCGGCAAGCGTGCTGCGTCTGCGCGGGGTGCCGGCGACGACGATCCACCGGATTCTTTACACTCCGGTCTATGACCCGCAGTACGAAAAGATTGCCGAATGGCTGGCGGGGACGGGCACGCGCCCAGTGGTCGAGGGGCTGACCGATGTGGCCTTGGACCGGGCGCATGCGTTTTACCAGACGGTCGCCAGCATCCCCGGGGCCTTGGCCGCGGCGGGGCTGAAGGGCAGCGATTTCATCAAGGGCTGGAAGCGGCGGGAGGAGCCCTTGGATGTGGGCTTTGTCGACGAAAGCTCGATGCTGGACGAGCGCCAGCTGGAGGATCTGCGCGAGATCTTTCCGGTGCTGGTGCTGTTTGGCGACCCGGCGCAGCTAGCCCCGGTGGGGTCATCGGGTGCGATGGTCTTTGACAAGCTGCCCGAAAGCCGCCGCCTGACGCTAAGCCGCATTCACCGGCAGGCGGAGGATAACCCTATCCTCGACCTCGCCCATGCCCTGGGCGATGACCGGTTGGGGTTTGAGGAGTTTGAGGCGATGGTGCAGGCCCGCGCCCGCGACGACGGTCGCGTGGTCTGGGCGGAAAGGGTGGAGGCGGGGCTGATGGCACGCTCCCCTGTCCTCGTCTGGCGCAATGCCACGCGGGTGCGGTTGATCCAGGCGTTCCGGGCCGCCTATGGCGCGCCGGAGGATGCGCTGTTGCCGGGCGAACCTTTGATCTGCGACGGGATCGAGCTGCCGCTGAAGCATCGGAAGAAGCGCATCGACCTTGAGGCGCGGGGCCTGATCAAAGGCGCGCAGGTGATCTATCTGGGCGAAGGCAACCGCGAGGGCTTTGCCCGCCTGCATGTGGTGGGGGCCGAGGAGCCGCAGGTTTCGGCCGCCAGCATCATCAAGATCGAAAAGCCGGATGAGGAGGAACCCTTCATCCCGCATGCCGCCCGGATGGGGGCGGCGTTCCTGCATGGCGCTGCGGTAACCATCCACAAGGCGCAAGGGTCGCAGTGGGAGGACGTGCAGGTCTTCGCCCCCGATCTTTACGCCGCCGCGCAGTCGGGGCGGAGCGAGGCGGGCGTGCCGCTTTGGAAGCGGCTGGCCTATGTGGCGATCACCCGGGCCCAAGTGCGTCTACATTGGGTGGTGCGGAACCGGCTGGCGCGCCCCATGTCGCCCCTGTCGATCGACGATCTGAAGCGTGAGCCAGCGCCCCTGGCGCTGGGAGAGGCTTTCCCTTCCGATGCGGGCGATTTAGGGTAAGGCGAAAGGGAGGGTCCGATGGCCTTGGTATTCGTCCAGTTCCGCTGCACGCCCGGCACCACCTATGCGGTGGCCGATGCGATCTGGGACCGTGAAGTCGTCAGCGAGATGTATTCCACCAGCGGCGATTATGACCTGATCGCCAAGGTCTATATCCCGGATGACCAGGACACCGGGCATTACCTGTCGTCGAAGCTGTTCGACATTCCCGACATCCAGCGCACCCTGACGACGATGACGTTCAAGGCGTTCTGAACGCCTGCGTGGCCGGCCGCCGGGGGCGCTTCGCCCCCCGGACCCCCAGAGGATATTTGGGCAAATGTGAAAGCGCTTTTGGCTGGGTGTTATAGCCAGGCGCTGCGGTCGGAGCCGACGGCGCTGGCGATCGTGGCATGGCCGTCGCGGGCGAGGAGGGTGTCGAGGCCCTTTGCGATGCGGGGGATGAGGGAGAGGCCTTCATAGACCATCGCGGTGTAAAGCTGCACCGCCGAGGCCCCGGCGCGGATTTTGGCATAGGCCTGTTCGGGGGTGTAGATGCCGCCGACGCCGATCAAGGGGAGTGTGCCTTGGGTCAGCTGGGAAAGCTGGGCCAGGACGCGTGTAGACTTTTCGAACAATGGTGCGCCGGAAAGGCCGCCTTGCTGGCCTGCATTTGCAGATTTCAAACCTTTGCGATCCAGCGTGGTGTTGGTGGCGATGATGCCGGAGAGGCCGGAGGTGAGTGCCACTTCTGCGATCTGGGCGAGGTCTTCTTGGGTCAGGTCCGGGGCGATCTTCAGGAAGATCGGGATCGGGGTGGGCAGCGCGGCGCGCGCCTCCATCACGCCGGCGAGGAGGGCGGCGAGGGCGGCGGGGCCTTGCAGGTCGCGCAGTTTTTCGGTGTTGGGCGAGCTGACGTTCACCGTCGCGAAATCGACATGGGGGCCGCAGGTCGCGAGGACGCGGGCGAAATCGGCGGCGCGGTTGTCGCTGGTCTTGTTCGCGCCGAGGTTCAGGCCGACCGGCACAGCGGTGCGTTTGCGGGCGGCTAGGCGCTGGCCGATGGCTTCTGCGCCGTCGTTGTTGAAGCCGAAACGGTTGATGGCGGCGCGGTCCTCGGTCAGGCGGAAGAGGCGCGGTTTGGGGTTGCCGGGCTGGGGCAGCGGGGTGGCGGCGCCAACCTCCAGAAACCCGAACCCGGCGCGGCTGAGGGGGGCGATGACGGTGGCGTTCTTGTCATAGCCCGCCGCAAGGCCGACCGGGTTCAGAAGCGGCAGGCCCGCCAGCGTGCAGGCAAGGCGCGGCAGGGCAACCGGACCGGGCAGGGGGGCGAGGCCGGTTTGCAGCGCGATCAGGGACAGGGCGTGGGCGCGTTCGGGGTCGGTCTGGCGCAGAAGGGCCAGGGCGGCGCGTTCGACCAGGCTCACCAGACACCTTCGGGGAAGATGTGGCCGGTCGCGCCGAGGGGGAGGGATTTGTCCCAGACAACCTCGGCCAGCTGCAGCGGGCGGTAGAGGTGCGGGAAGAGCTGGCCACCGCGCGAGGGCTCCCATTTCAGATGCGGGCCGAGGCGGTCCGCCTCAAACGCCACAAGGACCAGATCGCTTTCGGTGGCGAACCATTTCGCGGCGGTTTCGGCCACCTGGGCGGCGGTGGAAAAGTGGATGTAGCCATCCGCCAGATCGATCGGCGCGCCAAGCGTTTCACCGGCGGCGCGGAAAGCATCCCATTCGGGGCGGCGGAGGATCTTGTAGATCAGCATGCCGCGCTTTTGCCCGCGCGGGGCGCTGAGGTCAATGGATCAGCACCGTCATCTGCGCTTTGCAATTGTCCGCCAAGTCAGGACAATCGACCTTTGACTCGCGCGGTAGGCAGAGTCACGGTGGTACTATCAACCAACACGGGAGCATTCGATGCGGAACCTTTTCCTTTCCAGCGCCGCAGTGGCGCTTATGGCTGGCGCGGCGCAGGCGGACTACACGCTGCATGTCATCCACATCAACGATCTGCACAGCCGGATGGAAGCGGTGAATGCCTTCGACAGCACCTGCAGTGCCGAGGATGCGGCCGAGAACAAGTGCTTTGGCGGCGTGGCGCGGGTGGCGACGAAGATCAAGGAATTGCGCGATAAGGTCACTGCCGAAGGGGGCAATGTGATTGTGCTGGACGCCGGTGACCAGTTCCAGGGCAGCCTGTTCTACACCACCTACAAGGGCGCGGCCGAGGCCGAGTTCATGGAAAAGATTGGCTTTGACGCGATGGCCGTGGGCAACCACGAATTCGACGACGGGCCGGAGGGGCTGGCAGCGTTCCTCGACAAGGTCACGTTCCCGGTGATCAGCGGGAACACCGATGTCAGCCAGAACAACGTGCTGGCCGGGCGGGTGCAGAACCATGTCGTGCTGGAGGTGGGCGGCGAGAAGATTGGCATCATCTCGGCGCTCGCGACGGATACGGTCGATACCTCCAGCCCCGGGCCGACGGTGATCTTCCAGGATGAGATCGACAGTCTGGCCGCGGATGTGGCGGAGCTGGAGGCGGCGGGGGTCACGAAGATCATCGCGCTGAACCATGTCGGCCTGCCGAAGGACCTGGAGATTGCGGCGGCGGTGCCGGGGATTGATGCGGTGGTGGGCGGGCACAGCCACACGTTGCTGTCGTCAAAGGACCCGAAGCGCGCGGGGCCGTATCCGACCTGGGTTGACGGGCAGAACGGGGCGCTGGTGCCGGTGGTGCAGGCCTATGCCTATTCGAAATATGTCGGCCATCTGGTGCTGACCTTTGACGACGCTGGGAACCTGAAGTTTGCGGAAGGCGACACGATCCTTCTGGATGCAAGCGTGACGCCAGACCCGGAGATCGAGGCGCGGGTCAAGGAGTTGGGCGGCCCGATCGAAGAGCTGAAAAACAAGGTCGTGGCCGAGGCGACCGCTGCCATCGACGGCAGCCGTGAGACGTGTCGGGCGGTAGAATGCCCAATGGGCAACCTGATCGCCGAGGCGATGCTGGACCGGGTGGCCGATCAGGGGGTGACGATTGCCATTCAGAACGGTGGCGGCGTGCGCGCGAGCATCGACGCGGGGCCGGTGACGATGGGCGAGGTGCTGACGGTGTTGCCGTTCCAGAACACGCTTTCGACCTTCGAGGTGACCGGCGAGACGATCATTGCCGCGCTGGAAAACGGGGTCAGCCAGGTTGAAGAAGGCGCCGGCCGGTTCCCGCAAGTGGCGGGGCTGAAGTTCACCTTTGATCCCAAAGCGCCAGCCGGCAGCCGCGTGAGCGAGGTGATGGTGCTGATCGGTGGCGATGCCTGGGGGCCGATTGATCCGGCGGCGGTCTACAAGGTGGTGTCGAACAATTATGTGCGCGGTGGGGGTGACGGGTTCCGCATGTTCGTCGATGCGGCCAATGCCTATGACTTCGGCCCGGACCTTGCGGATGTGACCGCCGAATACATGGCGAAGATGGGGCCCTACACGCCGATGACCGATGGGCGGATCACGGTGAAGCAATGACGGCATGAAGGGCGAGCGGGCGGCCTTCGTCATCTTCGAAGAAGGCCATCCACTCTTCTGACCCGTCGGCATGGCGGTGGATCAGATGCGGGGCGCCGGTCAGCACGGCGCCCCGTTCGGCAAGCCGGGCGTGGTCAGTGGTGATATCGGTACTGGCAAGATAGAGGATGTCCGCCTCATCCCGCGTGCCGGTTTCCTTTAGCATCAGCCTTGTGCCGCCAAGGTCGAAGAAGGCGAGGCCGGGGAAGCTGTAAAGCTCAGGAATGCCCAGCGTGTCGCGCCAGAAGGGGCGGGCGCGGTCAAGGGTTTCGACACGGCGGGAAAGTTGCGTGATGCGCGGCATGGACGGTCCTTTGGGGTTCGGGACCGGGGCAGGATAGCACAATCAGTCGCAGCGCTGCAGGGTCAGGGATTGGCCCTTGTCGGTGACGGTCAGGCGGTCGGCCGCGTCGCGCAGACCGGGGCTGACACTTTCCAGATCAAGGCCGATGCGGCGGGTGGAGGCTTGCATCCCCTCGCCCGGGATCGGGCATAGGACGTCCAGAACCACGTCGATCCCGGCATCGGTGAAGGGGCGGTCAAAGCCGCAAGCCTCTCCCCCGTCGCCGTGGATGATGACGCTGCCTTCGGCAAAGGCCCAGGTCTTGTCCGTCTGGCAGGCGGCAATGGTTTCGGCCCAGGTGCCGGTGATGAGCGTTTTGTACACCGCCTCGGGGTTGGCACCGGCGAGTGCGGGAAGCGGAAGGGCGCAGAGGAGGAGGGCAAGGCGCATGGGACGCTCAATCTTGGGTTTTATTGGGGCGATTCTACAGGGCAGGGGGCCGAAGAAAAGTGCGGTTCCGGGCACCTTGACTTGGCGGCGGGGGTAAAGAGTCCTATCCTTTGGACTATGTGTGGCCGGTTCACCATCACCCACCCGAATGAGGCGCTGGCGGCGCTGTTTGATGCCGTGCCGGGGAATGACTTGCCGGTGGGGCCGAATTTCAACGTCTGCCCGACGAATACGGTGGCGGTGGTCACCTCGGACGGGGGGCAGCGGCGCCTTCGGGCCATGCGCTGGGGGTTCATCCCCGGCTGGTACAAGGCGCCGAACGATGGGCCGCTGATCATCAACGCGCGGTCGGACACGGTGGCGACCAAGCCCGCCTTCCGCGAGGCGGTGCGGACCCGGCGCTGCATCGTGCCGGCGAGCGGGTTCTATGAATGGTCAACCGGAGAGAAGGGCGAAAAGCTGCCCTGGTATTTCACCCGCGCCGATGGTCAGCCGATGGCATTGGCCGGGATCTGGCAGCGCTGGCAGGATCAGGACACGGTGGCCATCGTCTCAACCGACGCTGGGCCGTCGATGGCGGGGCTGCACCACCGCGAGGCGGTGGTCCTGCAACCCGAAGACTGGCCGCTGTGGCTGGGTGAGGCGGGGCATGGCGCTGCGGTCCTGATGAAACCCCTGCCGCCGGGCGTGATGAACCCGCCGGTGCGGGTCGGGACGGCGGTCAATTCGAACCGTGCGGCGGGGGCGGACTTGATCGTGCCACTGGCCGCCTGAGCGGGCGGGCGGACTGTCACGGAACCGCAAGCTTCGGATAACGGTGGCGTTACATTCCACTGGCAAAGCGGTCGCGCAACCTTAGCGGAAAGACATCATGCCCCAACCGACCCCCGACCTGCCGATCCTTGGTGCTGCCCTTGGCCACGCCGACCTTGCCCCCCACCGCGACTGGCTGCTGGAGGCCCCGCGCGATCTGGAATTGCAGGCGTTCGTGGATGCCGAGGTGCTGGACGGTGATTGGTCCGGTCTGGCGGCCGAAACGGTGAAGCTGTTGGACGGGCATCAGGGGCGGCTTGGCATCCATGGGCCGTTCTGGGGCTTTACCATCGCGTCCTATGACCCTGAGGTGCGCAAGATCGTCACCCGGCGGATGGGGCAGGCGCTGGATGTCTGTGCCGCGGTGAAGGGGACGCATGTGGTGATCCACTCGCCCTTCACCACTTGGGGGTATAACCACCGCGGGCTTTACCCGACGGATGCCGCCCGGATGATCGAGGCCGCCCGTGACACGCTGGCCCCGGTCCTGAAGCGGGCCGAGGATATGGGCGTGACCTTTGTGCTGGAAAACATCGAGGATGTGGAACCCGCAGACCGCGCCCGTCTGTGTGAGGCGTTGGGATGGCAGGCGCTGGCGCTGTCGGTTGACACCGGGCACGCGCATTACGCGCACGGGTCCACTGGCGGGCCGCCGGTGGATTTCTACATCCGTGCAGCGGGGCAGCGGCTTGGCCATGTCCACCTGCAGGACGCCGATGGCTTTGCCGACCGGCATTGGCAGATCGGCCATGGCACGATCCTGTGGCCGGGCGTCTTTAAGGCGATTGCCGAGACCGGGGCCAATCCGCGCCTGATACTTGAGCTGCGGGACAAGGCGGGGGTCATCCCCTCGGCCCGATATCTTGCGGCGCTGGGGCTGGCGCAGTGAAGCCCCCTGAGAAGCCTCCTGTGAAGTTCGTCGTCCTGTCGGACCTGCATCTTGGGCCGCCCGGATCAGCCGTGAATGGGCTGGACCCGGCGGCGCGGCTGGCGGCGGCCGTGGCGGCGATCAACCGCGACCACGGCAATGCCGATTTCGTTGCCATCGCAGGGGATCTTGCCGATCTGGGCGAGGTCGCGGGTTACGAGGTCTTGCGCGATACGCTGGCCCCCTTGACCCTGCCTTGCCACATCACGCTGGGCAATCATGATGTGCCTGAGGCGTTCCTGTCGGTCTTTGGCGCGGGGCTCTCGGACCCTTTGGCCAAGGTGTCGAAAGTGATCGACCTGGGCGGCTACCGGGTGATCCTTCTGGACACGACCACGCCCGGCACGCATGCCGGGGCGCTGTGCCAGGGGCGGCGCGACTGGCTTGCGGCGCGGCTGGATGAGGCTCGGGATCGCCCCGTCATCGTGGTCATGCACCACCATGCCAATGTGCTGTCTCTGCCGGTGGACGAGATTCCGCTGGCCGATGGCGCGGGCTTTGCGCAGCTTTTGAAGCGGCATCCCGATGTGCGGATGGTGATTTCTGGCCACGTGCATCTGACGACCAGCGGGGTCTGGCACGGCATCCCGATGACCACGCTGGCGGGCGGCCATTATTCGGTCAACGCCCATCTGCCGGGGATGGCGGGGGAGCAGTTGCGCCTGGAAGGCCCGGCGCAGATGGCCGTGGTGCTGGCGGATGCGGCCGGGGTGACGGTGCATTTTCAGGACTATCTGAACCGGCACGTGGAGCTTGCGGCGGGTCTGTTTCCGACAGATTGACGCCGGCATCAGGAAAGGGTGTGCAGCGCGCGGGCCTTGCCCGTGCGCCATAAGGCATTGCGTCTTAAGTAACTGATTTTTATAAATAAAAACTTCATACCGCCATCAATTCCCTGTCACGTTCGGCTGGCATCTGCCCCCCATGCCGCAGGCTGCCTGTGGCCCCCTTTTGACGGAGACAGGGACGATGACAATCAAGCTGGCGACCACTGCCATGGTGCTTCTGGCGACTGCCGGAACCGCCCATGCTGAAAAGATCAAGTTCGAATACTGGTACGGCCTGACCGGCGATCTTGGCGCTGTCGTGGCCGAGACCTGCACCCGCTTCAACGCAAGCCAGGACCTGTACGAGGCGGTTTGCGTGGGTCAGGACGGCTATGACAAGGCCGTGCAGAACACCATCGCCGCCTTCCGCGCCGGGAAACACCCGACGCTCCTGCAATCCTTTGACGCGGGCACGGCTGACCTGATGCTGTCGGGTGAGTTCTACCCCGTCACCCAGCTGATGGCCGACACGGGCGTGACCGTGGACTGGGCTGACTACTTCCCCGCGATCAGCAACTATTATTCGTCTTCGACCGGCGAGTTCTTCTCGATGCCGTGGAACTCTTCCACCCCGGTCTACTACTTCAACAAGGACCAGTTCGCGAAGGCCGGGATCACCGAGGCCCCGGTGACCTGGGAAGGCATGGAAGAGGCGTTCAAGGCGCTGAAGGCCAGCGGGCAGGCCTGCAGCCTGGCCTATGCGCCGTCGTCCTGGATCGACCTTGAGCAGTTCTCGATGGTGCATAACGTGCCGGTCGCGTCGAACAACAACGGCTATGATGGCCTGGACACCGAGCTGTTGTTCAACACCACCCTGCATGTGAAATACATGGAAGACGTCCAGCGCTGGCTGGCGGAAGGCTATGCCATGCTGCGCACGCCTGCGGCTGGTAAATCGGCGCGTGACAGCTTTGTCGAGGGCGAATGCTCGGTCTTCTTTTCGTCCATCGCCGACCACAACACCATCCACAAGCTGACGCCTGCTTTCGGATGGGACGTGCAGATCATCCCGACCTATGAAGGCACGGAACGGAAGAATTCGGTCGTGGGCGGCGCCTCGCTTTGGGTGCTGTCGGGCAAGACCGAGGATGAATACAAGGCGGCGGCAAACTACCTGGCCTTCCTTGCAACGAAGGAAGAGCAGCAGTTCCTTCTGGAAAACTCTGGCTATATCCCGGTCACGAAGTCGACCTATGACAGCCTGCTTGCGGAAGGGTTCTACGCCAAGGAGCCCTTCATCAACCGCGACATCGCGATGAAGTCGCTGACCTGGTCGGAGCCGACACCGCTGACCCGTGGCATCCGCCTCGGCGGCATGATCCAGATCCGCGCCGAATGGCTGGCCGAGGTTGAGGCCGCCCTTGCGGGGCAGAAAACCATGCAGGAGGCGCTGGATACGGCCGTTGCGCGCGGCAACGAGCAACTGGCGCGCTTTGCCCAGACCTATGCGGGCAAGTCCTTCCCGTAAGGCACGATTTTTCTGCGAAAAATCGGGCGCGGCGAGGGATTGCCGCGCTTCTTTCCATCCTGGGAAATGAGGGCCAGATGCGCCGCGCCTATTTCAAGTTCAGCTGGATTGCCGCGGCATTGCTGGCCCCGCAGCTTCTGATCATCTTCGTCTTCTTCTACTGGCCTTCCGCGCAGGCGCTTTACTGGGCCTTCACACTGGAGCAGCCCTGGGGCGGCGGGAATACCTGGGTTGGGTTTGACAACTTCCGCAAGGTGCTGAGCGACCCCTACTATTGGGGATCGGTCCGGGTGTCGGTGATCTATGCGCTGGCGACGACGGTGCTGGCGATGACCATGGCCCTGACGTTGGCGATCTTCGTGGACCGCCAGCTAGCGGGCTACAAGGCCTACCGGGTGGCGATCATCTGGCCCTATGCGGTGGCCGCGCCTGCGGTGGGGCTGGCGTTCCAGTTCGTCTTCAACCCCGGCGCTGGCATCTTCAGCTACATCAACACCATCGCGCCGGGCTGGTGGGACCTGTCGAAATACCCCTGGCAGGCGGTGACCGCCATCGTGGTGGCGGGCGCGTGGAAGCAGGTCGCCTACAGCTTCGTCTTTTTCCTTGCCGCACTCCAATCCATTCCCCGCAGCCTGACCGAGGCCGCCGCGATGGACGGTGCCCGCCCCCTGCGCCGGATGATCGACCTGCAGCTGCCATTGCTGACGCCGACGTTTTTCTTTCTTCTGGTCATCAACATCACCGACAGCTTCACCGACAGTTTTGGCATCGTTGATACCTTGACCGGCGGTGGGCCTTTCCGGGCGACGGACCTGATGGTCTACAAGATCTATACCGACGGGTTCCGGGGCTTCGACTACTCGGGTGCCGCGGCGCAATCCATCATCCTGATGCTTCTCGTCATGGCGCTGACCTTCGTGCAGTTCCGCTATGTCGAGCGGCGCGTGCATTACACCTGAGGGGGTCGCCATGATCGAACGCACGCCGCTGTTGAACCTTGCGACCCATGTGATCCTGGTCTTCGGGCTGGTCATCATTCTAGTGCCGATCTGGCTGGCCTTTGTGGCGGCCACGCTGACCCTGCAAGAGGTGAACAGCGCCCCGGTGGAGTTCTGGCCGGGGGATCAGTTGTGGATCAACCTGCAGCAGGCTTGGGCGCAGTCGGACTTTGGGCCGAAGTTCGTGAACACTCTGATCGTGGCGACCGGGGTGGTGGTCGGCAAGATCACGCTGGCCTGCATCACCGCCTTTGCGCTGGTGTTCTTCAACTTCCGGGGCCGAATGCTGATCTTCTGGATGATCTTCATCACCCTGATGCTGCCCTTGGAGGTGCGGATTGTCCCCACCTATGCCGTGGCTGCCAACGCGCTGACGCCGTTCCAGACGATCATGGACTGGACCGGGATCAGCTGGCTGATCAATGCGGTGTCGGGGGTTGAGGTGGCGTTGGAGTGGAACCTCCTCAACTCCTACACCGGGTTGATCCTGCCTTTGGTCGCCACCGCGACTGGCACGTTCCTGTATCGCCAGTTCTTCCTGACCATCCCGGATGAGCTGGTGGAGGCCGCGAGGATGGATGGCGCGGGCCCGTTGCGGTTTCTGTGGGATGTGCTGATCCCCCTGTCCAAGACCAACATCGCGGCGCTGGCCACGATCATGTTCGTCTATGCCTGGAACCAGTATCTCTGGCCGCTACTCGTCGTCACGGACCGGGCGGCCTACGGGATGGTGGTCGTGCAACTTTCCGACCTTGTGCCGGACCAGCTGACCACCGGGGGCGGCACGCCGACCTGGCATCTGGCGATGGCGGCGACGCTTGTGGTCATGTTGCCGCCGATTGCCATCGTCATCCTCATGCAGCGCTGGTTCGTGCGCGGCCTGATCAACACCGACAAATAGGGGCATCCGATGGCCGAAATCAGCATCCGCAACGTCGCCAAGACCTATGGCAAGACGAAGATCATGGACGGCATCAACCTGGAGATCCGGAACGGCGAGTTCGTGGTGATCCTGGGGCCGTCAGGCTGCGGGAAGTCTACCCTTTTGCGGCTGATCGCCGGGCTGGAGGAGATCACCGGCGGTGAGATCGCCATTGCGGGCGAGGTGGTGAACCAGCTTGAACCGCGGGAGCGGGGCTGCGCGATGGTGTTCCAGAACTACGCGCTTTATCCGCATATGACGGTGGCCGAAAACATCGGCTATGCGCTGAAGGTGGCGGGGGTGCCCAAGGCCGAACGTCTGGCGCGGGTGGCGGCGACGGCGAAATCGGTGGGGCTGGCGGATTTCCTGGACCGCAAGCCCGGGCAGTTGTCGGGTGGCCAGCGCCAGCGGGTGGCGATGGCCCGGGCGATCATCCGCGAGCCGAAGGTCTTCCTCTTTGATGAGCCCCTGTCGAACCTGGATGCCAAGCTGCGGGTGCAGATGCGGCATGAGATCCGGCGGATCCATAACCAGATCAAGGCGACAAGCGTCTTTGTCACCCATGACCAGCATGAGGGGATGACCCTTGCCGACCGCTTGGTCATCATGAACAAGGGCACGATCGAACAGATCGGCACGCCGGAGGAGATCTACGAGCATCCGGCAACGCTGTACGTCGCGGGCTTTGTCGGCAGCCCGGCGATGAACATCCTGCCGGGGACGGTGGCGGGGGATGGCCGGTCTGTCCTGATGGCCGATGGGCAAGCGGTGGCGATTCCGGCAGGTTTCAAGGCCGAGGCCGGGCAGCTGGTGCAGATCGGCCTGCGGCCTGAACGGCTGACGCTCATGCCCGCCGGGCAGGGCGGCTTGCAGGCGACGTTCCTTTTCTTTGAAGAGCTGGGATCGGCGCGGGTCTACCATCTGCAGATTGAGGATATCCCGATGTGCGTGGTCCTGGATGAAAAGCTGACCCTGATCGAAGGCCAGCGCATGGGGATCGGCTTTGCGCAAACCGCGCTGCATGTGTTTGACGGAGCCAGCGGGCGGAGCCTGACCCGGCCCTCGGCCGCCCGCAAGGTTGAGGAGATGGCATGACGCAGGATGCGGCCCTGTTGCGCGAAAGCAGCCTTGCGCGGTTGACGGGGGCGGGCATGACGACAGCCCTGCCCGAAGCGGTGGGGCAGAAGTTCGATGCCAAGGGGCAAGTGCTGCCCTTTCCCGGCAATACCTTCCTGTGTCACGTCCCGCCTGATGGCCCGGCACATGCCGCCTTGTCTGCGGCGAGTGCGGCCTTGCAGGCAGGGCCTTTGGCGGGGGCGTTCAGCTTTCTGCCGCCCTCAAGCTTTCACATGACGGTCTTTGAAGGCGTGACCGATGCGCATCGCGACCGGGCGCGCTGGCCCGAAGGTGTGCCCGCCGATGCCGCGCTGGAAGAAGTGACCGCGCGGTTTGCGGCGGCGACGGCAGGGGTGGACCTTCCCCCGGCGCAAGCGGTGCGGCCGGTGGCCATTCTGGGCGGCCGGACCGTCGCCGTGACCGGCCTGACCGACAAGGCCGAGGCCGCCTTGCGCCAAAGCCGCGTGACCTTGTGCGAAAGGACCGGTATCCGGCGGCCGGATTTCGCGACTTACGGGTTCCACATCACGCTGGCCTATGCGCTGCGCTGGCTGACCGCCGATGAAGCCCTGACCGTGCAGGCGCTGTCCGACGCCGTCTTTGCGCGGCTGATCGCGACGGCCCCCGCCATCGCGCTTGGCCCGGTGGAGTTCTGCAACTTTGCCGACATGCACGCCTTTCATCCGCTGCAGCTGTTGACCGGAGGGGCCAATCTGGACGGTGCGCGGCCCGAAGCCCTCTAGCGGCCCCGCCAGCGTGGCAGGCTGATGCCATTCCGGGTTGCGGGCGGCTTAGGCCAGCATTGCTGGGGCGTCCGGGATGATCGCGCGGGCCACTTCGTGACCGAGGTCGCAGCTGGAAACGATCCCCTGCACGAAGGGGAGGCGTGACAGAAGATAGGGGGCTGCGGGCAGGTAAATGCCCGCAAGACTTGGCTTCTGCAGGGCAAAACTGGTGTTCAGCGGAACGGGGCCGTCGTTTTTCCCCAAGGCGGCGCGCAGTTTGGGAAACGGCAGGTCAGACAGGCCAAGCGCGCGCTGACCGCGGGCGTCGACGAAGACGGCAAAGGTCTGTTGCGCGCCAGTCTCGGTCTGGACGACAGTTTCGCCCTCGGCATGCGTCAGGCTGTAGTCTTCCCCAAGGCTGAGAACCGTCAGGATGTTAGCGCGGTGCAGGGCAAGCAGCCGGCGAATGGATTGCGGCGGGACGGCTGCGTAATTGTCGATAAAGACGCGCTGCAGGGCTTCGAACCGGCTGCGGTCATGGTCGTTGAAACTGGCGACCAGTGTTTCCATCGGCTCATGCAGCCGCAAGATCGCATAGCGCCATTCGACGGTGCGCCTTTGGGTGGTGTTTCGCTGGACCTCAGCCAGATTTTCTGCGGCCCAGACAAAGGGATCTGCTGCCAGCCGGGGCGCGAAATAGGCCGTGGCAAAGGCTTCGGGCGTAAGGTCGGCAAGCCCGATGGAGCGGGCGTAGGCCGGATCGGCCTCCGAAAGCTCAAGCTTGAAGAGGTGCCACAGCCGGTCCAACAAGCCCGCCGCGCCGCCCGCCTGCGCCTGTGCAAGGGCAGCCTCGGTGACATGCGCCAAGGGACGATAGGGCAGGGGGCACCAGAAATCCGCCTCGGGGATCAGGCCATTGCGGGACATGAGCGTGATCTTCAGCCCCTCTGACCCGGGGTTGGGGTGGTAGACGGTCGTCTCGCCCTCATCGAAATGGCCATGTTGGCAGGCCACCGCCATTGCCGCATCGATGCCGCTGAGAGAGGTGCCAAGGATGCCGACCGGCAGGGCGGGAACCTTTGCCTCAATCAGCCCGGACCAGGGCGAGACGAACAGGAGGTCATCGTGATCCGGGTCGTCGGGCCAGTCATGCCCGGTGGCCAAAACCACATGGGAAAAGAGCAGGCTTTCCGTCCCGACCGCGGTCGTGAAGGTGACCCGATACTCGGCCCCCGCCGGTTCCACGTCGAGAACCCGCGCGGCTTCGCGCAGGGCGATCCTGTGGCCTTGGGCATTCGCATCCCGGATCATCCGTTCCAGGGCATCGCGAAACCAGCCGCCCAGAAGGAGCCGGGGCAGGAACTGGCGTTCATGCAGGTTGGTGGCGTTGACGCCGTAGACGCGCAGCATGGCGTCCGGCTGGCGCTTCAGCCAGTCCAGATAGGTTTCGCCCAAGGGGGGAATCTCGATGCTGGCAATGTTGGCCAACATCGAGGCTTGCGTCGTCTCGGGGCTGTAGGGCGACCCCACACCGGCCAAGGGGGCTGCCTCGAACAGGGTGACGGTCAGCTTCTGCCCCCGCTGAAGCAGGTGGTGCAGGGTGTAAAGGCCGGTCGGGCCAGTGCCGACGATCGCAAGGTTGCGGAAAGCGGCCACGGTTTCAGTCGGCATGATGCCCCCGGGTTTTGGCAGGCGTCTCCGCCGGTGGCGTGGCCAGGCTGGGGGAATGCATCTTGTTGCTGGCGGGGGCCATGTCAGATCCCTGTCCTTTGCCATGGGCCGAGCGGCCCGGCAGAGCGGGCACCCGGTCGATTGATCGCGGCCCATGGCCCATTGGTTTGACCCCGCCCGCCGCCGTCACCCGGGGTGCCGCGCGCTTTCCAGGACGGTGACCGTCTGCCAGTCAAGGGTGATGGTGCCCTCTGCCCGTTCGGCAACCGTCACCGGCGTAAGGCTGGTATCAATCCGTTTGGTCCAGATGCCCTCCGGCAGGGTGGCGGTGAGATGGTCGCCTGCGTTAAGGCACAGAAGAAGGCTGGGCCGGTCTGGCCGGATCAGTTCCAGCATCAGGCACGAGAGGTCCTCTGCCTGCCAGTCTTCCGCCGTCATGCTGTCCCCACGGGGGTGGTGCCAGCGAACTGTCATCCCCTCGGCGCCGTCACCTTCGCCTTGTGCAAACGGGGCCTGCGCCAGCCCCAGTTCCTTGCGGAACCCGATGAGGTCGCTGACGGCGGCGATCAGGTCGGCGTCGGCCTTGTCCCAGGCAAGCCAGGTCGTCTCATTGTCCTGGCAATAGGCGTTGTTGTTGCCGCCCTGGCTTTGGCCAAATTCATCGCCTGCAAGGATCATCGGCACGCCCTGCGACAGGGCAAGGGTTGCCAGCATGCCGCGCACCCGGCGGCGGCGGGCTTCGCGGATGCCTTCATCTTCGGTCGGGCCTTCCGCGCCAAGGTTGTGCGACAGGTTGTTGGAATGGCCGTCCTTGCCGTCTTCCCCATTCGCGTCATTGTGCTTGCCGTCATAAGAGACGGTGTCGGCCAGCGTGAACCCGTCATGGGCGGCGAGGAAGTTGACCGATGAGGTGGCCGGTCGATTGGAATGGTTGAACTGCGTCGGCGATCCCAGTAGGCGTTGCGACAGGCGCGGTGCAAGGCCGGGGTCCCGGCGCCAGAAGGCGCGCATGTCGTCACGGGCCTTGTCGTTCCATTCCCGAAACGGCCAGGGAAAGCCGCCGACTTGATAGCCACCTTCGCCGATGTCCCAAGGCTCGGCGATCAGCTTGACCCTGGACAGAACCGGGTCCTGCCGGATCGCATTGAAGAACGCGCCTTCCCGTTCAAAGCCCGATGGTTCGCGGCCAAGGGTTGAGGCGAGGTCAAAACGGAAGCCGTCAACATGCATCGCCTCGACCCAATAGCGCAGGCTGTCCAGCACCATGCGCAACACCATCGGGTGGGCGATGTTCAGCGTGTTGCCGGTGCCAGTCGTGTCATAGCCGTGCCGGGGGTTGTCGGGGGACAAAAGGTAATAGCTGGCATTGTCGATGCCTCGGAATGACAGGGTCGGCCCCAGCTCATTGCCCTCGGCGGTATGGTTGTAGACCACGTCAAGAATCACCTCGATCCCGGCGGCGTGGAAGCGGCGGATCGCCTGCTTCACCTCACGGATCGAGCCGGATTTCAGATAGGGGCGGTTCGGGGCGAAGAACGAGATCGTGTTGTAGCCCCAGTAGTTCGACAGGTCTTTCTCGACCAGATGGCGGTCCTGGACAAAGCCATGGATCGGCAAAAGCTCGATCGCGGTTACGCCGATCTGGTGGAGATGCGCGATCACCGCGTCGCTGGCCAGCCCGGCGAAGGTGCCACGATCCGCCTCTGGCACGTCCGGGTGTAGCTTGGTCAGGCCTTTGACATGCGCCTCATAGATCACCGTGTCTTCCCAAGGGTGCGACAGGGTCTTTTCGGCATCCCAGTCGAAAGTCGGGTCCGTCACCACGCATTTCGGCATGAAGGGCGCAGAATCGCGGTCATCAAGCTCAAGATCCGACCCGCCAACCGGATAGCCGAAGAGCGCGTCATCCCAGACCAGTTCCCCCGTCAGTTCCAGCGCATAGGGATCAAGAACGAGTTTGGCCGGATTGAAGCGGTGCCCCGCTTCGGGTGCAAAGGGCCCGTGCACGCGGTAGCCGTAGGCCTGACCCGGGCCGATGCCGGGCAGAAATCCATGCCAGATGCCGCCCTCCATCTGGGGCAGGTCAAGGCGCTGCGTCTCAACCTTGCCCGAGGGATCATAAAGGCAAAGCTCCACCCGTGTGGCGTGGTCAGAGAACAGCGCGAAGTTGGTTCCGTTTCCGTCCGGCACCGCGCCAAGCGTGTCGCTGCGCGCGGCAGAGAGATCGAACTCAACAGGGGGCTTCGGCTGGTCGAGCATGGCGGTGATCTCCTTTGGGGTGTGCCGGGCAACGCCGGGGAAAGCGTTGCGGTTCCGCGTCAGTGTAGAAAGACCTAAAGGCAAGACCCGGACCCCGGCCATTGGCCCTGCCGCCGCCGTTGCGCCAGGCAGGGCTCAGCACGCGGCCATGGGCAGGTCATAGGCGCGCAGCAGGGGGCCGGAGAGATTTGGCAGCACCCGCCCAGCGCGCTGGGCCAGCATCGCATTGGTGATGAGGACGGTGCCGTCCTTGGTGCGGCGGAACCAGCGGGCGTCTTCCTGCGGATCTTCGCCAACCACCAGATTCGGCGGGACATAGGTCCCGGGAGCGATGATCGCCCGCTGCAGGCGTGCGCCGGCGTCAACATGCGCTCCGGGCAAGGCGACAGATCCGGTCGGGTTGGCAAGGCCAGCCGGGCGCGTGACATGGCCGTGCATGCCGGAGGCAAGGAAGGGCGCACCCGGCAGCACCGGAAGCCTGCAGGGTGCATAAGCGGCGAATTCAAGCAGGGTCGTGCGCAGACTGTCCAGCGTGCCCACATCGCGCCAGTAGGGTGCGGACTGGCCAGGAAGCGCAGGCAGGGCAAAGGCCGACACGACGCCTGCCGTGACGGCGGCGGGAAGGATGTCATGACCGAAATCGCAGGTCGAGGCATCGACCGGCAAGGTCGCGCGCAGCCAGGCCCAGTCAAAGACATAGATCCCCATGCTGGCCATGGCCTGTCCGGGCAGGGCCGGATCCTCGGCCGGGTGGGCGGGCTTTTCGGTAAAGCGGATGACGCTGCCGTCTGGCCCCGCTTCCAGAACTCCGAAGCCCGTCGCCTGCTGAACCGGCACATGGTGCACGCCGACGGTGACCGCCGCGCCCGACGCCCGATGCGCCGCGATCATGGCGGAGTAGTCCATCTGGTAGATGTGGTCAGCCGAAAGCACCAAAAGCTCGGCCGGGGCGGCCGCGTCGATCAAGGCGCGGTTGGCCGCGACCGCATCGGCTGTGCCGCCGTAGCCGCCCCGCCCCCGGATCAGGGCGCCGTTGCGGATCTCCAGGTTGCGATCCGCAAAGAGCGGCGCCCAAAGCCGGTCCAGATGCGCCTCAAGCGTTTCGGGCCGGTACTGCGTGGCGACAATCATCCGGGGCAGGCCAGAGCGCACCACATTGGCCATGGTAAAATCCACCATGCGGACCGGCCCTTTCGGGGTGGCGATCAGCGGCAAGGCGGGTTTGCAGATCCGTGCCGTCAGCTCATGCAGTCGCGTGCCGTGCCCGCCCGCCAAAAGCACGGTCATCGTCTGGCCCAAAGCACTGCGAGGCAGCGCGGGGGTCACCTCCAACATGATTGACTCCTTCGGAACGGGTTGATGCAACTGGAAAACCCGGGCGGCCGGGGACGGTTCCCGCAGCTGCGACCGATTTGGCGAGGCGCGGGCGGACCCCGGCGCAGACTTGCCGATGCGGTGTTTTGGTCTGCGGCGGCATCGGTTCTTCTGGGGGAAATGACCCAGGTTGCGCGTTCGCTTCGCTTGCTGACAGCGCCGGGCTGGCGGTTAGCTGGCCCCAGGGCATTTGCAGCGGAGACCCGGGTTGCCATCGACCGACATCTGTTTTCTTGCGACCAGCAAATCCGGTCTCGGCCACTTGCGCCGCTGCGCCACGATTGCCAAAGCTCTCCGGTCCCTGGACCCGAAGCGCAGGCTGCATCTGATCAGCAACGCACCGGCCGAGGGGATGGAAGATCACCAGATCCGGACCTTCGACACGGCGCAGGTGCTGGAAAAGGACCGGATGGCCGCTGCGGCCGTCGCGGCAGGGGCCGGTGTTCTTGTCCTTGACACGATGACCGCGCCGGGGATTGAGCGCACGGGTCTGCCGCTGGCGTTGGTGCTGCGCGAAACCCCGGATGACCAGCTTTACCGCTTTCGCCTGGGCGGGGGGAAACCCTGGGACCTTGTGGTCATTGCCAACCCGGAAACCCACTGGATGCCGCCGGCAGGGGCCCTTGCGGCGCGGTCTGTGGTGCCGGCGGGCTGGATCTACCGATCCACCGGGGCGCGCCGCGCGGCGGGGGCCGCGGTGCCGACGGTTCTGGTCGCGACCGGGGGCGGCGGCACGGCCGAAACCGCGGGTGAGCTATACCCCAGGATCGATGCGGTGCTGTGGCTGGCGCGAAAGCGCGGTCAGGTCTTTGACGTGGTTCAGGCCATCGGTCCCCGGGCCCAGGGCTTTGGTCAACTGGCGCAAGCGGACCGCAGGCTTGACCCGGGTCCCGCCCTGAACGACCACTTCCGCGACGCAGACATCGTGATTTCGACCGCCGGCTATAATTCCGTGCTGGAACTGGCGACGACCGACACGCCGACGCTTCTGGTGCCGATCCCGCGCAGCATCGACGACCAGACGACGCGCGCAAGGTCCTGGGCGGGGTCGCTTGGGGCGTGGCTTGATCCGGCCGCTCCGGACGCTGCAGCCAGATGGCTGATTGACGCGATCATCGCCCGCCAACGCCGCCCCCCGGCTGCGTTGGGTCCCAGTGGCGAGGACACTGCCGCCCGCGCGATCCTGGCGCTGGCATGACCCTGTGCCCGCCCATTTCCGCTGCAAGCCCGTTCGAGAAGCATTACTCTTCCGAAGCTGCGGCAGAGGCCGCGCTGGGGCGCAGCCTTGCCGCGCGGCGGGCTGGTGTGCCGACGCCTGCCGTTCTGGGCCGAAACGGCCCGCGATCCTTGGCCTTTGCCCGCATTGAAGCCTCGGGTCCGCCGACGCGCGCCGGGATGGTTGCGGCGTTGCAGGCTTTGCACCGCATGCCACCCGTCGGGCTGGCCCGCTTTGACCCGTTCTTGCGGATCAGGCCCCGGCTTGGCGGCGCACCTGCCTATATCAGGGTCTTGGTCGCAGCCCTTGAAGCGCGGGATGCAGCTCTGTGCTGGCCTGCCGCAACGGTGATCCACGGAGATTTTCATCCCGGGCAGGTGATGCGGGACGGGTCGGGCAAGGTCTGGCTTCTTGACCTTGATGATCTGGCCCTTGCCCCGCCCGAAGCGGATCTGGGTAACCTTTCAGCCTGGCTCGCCACCCGGAGCGAGGGCGATCTGGACCGTCAGGCAAAGGTGGCCCTGGCCGAGGTGCTGGCGCTGTCACCAGGGGCAGACCCGGGCCTGACCGCGCATTTCCAGGCCATCGCGCTTGTCCGCCGCGCGCTGAAGCTGGCCGGGAAGGGCCAGCCCTGGGCGCTGGACCAGCTAGGCTTGCGGGCCTGAGATCTGGTATTTCTCGATCCGGTAGCGAAGGGTATCACGGCTGATGCCCAGCAAAGCGGCGGCGCGGGTCTTGTTGCCATGGGTGGCGGCCAGGGCCTTGGCCAGGGCCATTTCCTCCATGTGCACAAGGTTGGGCACCTCTGCCGTCGCATCGCCCGAGATCACCCGGATATCCTCGGCGCGGATCGGGTTGTTTGCGGCCCGCAGCACCGCGCGCTCCATGCAGTTTTCCAGCTCGGTCAGGTTGCCGGGCCAGTCATGCTCAACCAGATGCACCCGCGCTTCGGCGGTCAGGCGCGGACGATCAAACCCAAGGCGCAGAGCCGACTGGCGCGCGAAAACCTCGGCGATGGGCAGGATGTCCGAGTTGCGTTCCGACAGGGCCGGCACTTCGATCCAGCCGATCTGGATCCGGTAAAGCAGGTCAGAGCGGAATGCGCCGTCGCGTTCCAGCTTGCCCAGGTTGCCGGTCGTGGTGGCCAGCACCCAGGGGGCATCCGGCAGGGCCATCCGCGCCGCCAGCCGCGCCTGCCGGTCAAGCGACAGGGCGTCGACATGGCTGAGGAGTATCGCCCCGCCAGCCTGTTGCAGTGCGGCTTCCAGGGCGGCGCCATTCAGGCTGCAGTCCACCTCGATCAAGGGGCGGCGGTCACCCTTTGCGGTCTCAAAAATGGCGCGCGCAATCGTGCGCTTGCCCGATCCGTGCGGACCCCTGACCAGCACGGCTGACGGGGGGGTGCCTTCGGTTTGCGGCGCCAGGCGGCGGACCTGCGCGCGCAGATCGACGGCTGCCGATGACCGGCCGAGGATGCGTTCAAGGCCGCGTGCTTCGCCGGGACGGCCGGCCTCGTTCAGCATCAGATTGGCGGCGATGCCTGCGATGGTCGCCAAAGGGGCGGGCTTGGTCAGAAAGTCACGCGCCCCCCGCTTCATTGCGTCGACGGCAATGCCGATTTCACCATGCCCGGTCATGACGACGATCTGGGTTTCAGGGGCCTGGCTTTGAAACCAGCCCAGAAGGTCAAGCCCGTTGTCGCGGCCAAGGCGGACATCCAAGAGCACGAGGCGCGGATGATTGCGCTCGGCCATTGCCTTGGCACTTCGACTGTCCACCGCATAGCCGGCAGAGAATCCTCGCCGTTCCATGAAAGACACGATGGACCGTGCCAGAACCTCTTCGTCATCCACGACCAGAATATCCGACATACCGCACTCTCCCCCTAAACCAGCGTCGGCAAACGCAACGTCACCACCGCGCCTTGCAGCGCCCCATTTGCAAGCTCCAGCGACCCGCCCATCCGTTCCGCGATCCGACGGCCGAGGGCGAGGCCAACCCCAAGCCCGGCCGCCTTGCCGGTCTGGAACGGCTCAAACACTTTCAGGAGCATCTCATCGGGGATGCCCGGCCCGGTATCGGTGATCCGCACTTCCAGCAACCCGTCCGCCCGGTTGGTCCAGATCAGACCAAGGACGCCGCCGTCCTCCATCGCCTCGATCCCGTTCGAGATGATGGTGTTCAGGACCTGCTCAACCTCGGCAAGCCGTGCGAGGACCATCGGGCTGCCGCTGCCCGGCGTGACCGAGACGCTGATCGACCGCCGGGTCAGTTGCGGCTGAAATCCCGCAATGCAGCGCGCGATGACATGGTCGATCTGCGTCTGTTCGGACAGGCTGCCCGGGTCGCGGCGGCTGCGGATCAGGAAGGACCGGATCCAGCCTTCCAGCCGGTCAACCTGATCGATGACGTCGGTCAGGGTTGCGCGGCTGGTGTCGGGAATGTCGTCGTCCAGCGTCAGTTCGGCACAGGACCGGATCGACGCCAGCGGATTGCGCAGGCCGTGCGCCACCGCCGAGGCCATTTCCCCCACGACGGCGAGGCGTTCCGTTTCCACGGTCCGCGCCTCTTGCCGGATCAGCACGCGGCTGGCGTAGGTGACGACGACGACCAAGCCGCCGAAAAGCACCGCGGCCGCTGCCAGTGCACCGACCCAAGCGTAGTTGCGGACACGCTGCATCGACACCAGAAGCGCGCCGGGCGCCTTGTAGACTTCGACCGCGCCGACGACGGACTTGCCATCGGTGGACCGGATCGGAATGTAGTATTCGATGAATTCGGTGATGCCGGGCGGGAAGCCGACATGTTCATCTTTCGCGCCGCGCTCCACCACATTCAGTTCGGGGTCAAGCTCGCCCCGCATCGCCGCCGCCAGCTCTTCATTGCCGGGGAAGCTTTTGCCGACCAGTTCTGCATCGCTGGACCACAGGATCGTGCCGTCGCCCGAATAGACATTGGCGCGGAACACGTCAGGCAGGCGGCCGACATGGGTCAGAAGCTCTTCGATGTCCTGATCGGCCGAAGCGGTAGAATTGTGCAGGAAATAGCCGGTGGCGTTTTCCACATGCACGACTGAGTTCAGGAATTCGGTCGATACCGTGGCATCCCGCAACATCATCTGCGCGACGATGTAGCGCGACAGCGTGGTCGACAGCACAAGGGCGGTCGAGAACACCAGCACGAAGCTGAAAAGGATGAAGGCAATGACCATCCGCAGGTGGTGCGGGGAATCGCGCAGCTGCATCGTCCTGGGAAGAATCGTCATCGCCTGCCGGGCCTTCTGTCGGGGTCAACTCAGTGGTCACATCCTCGGACCCGGGCCGCGCAGACGTATATAGACCTAAGGTTTATGGGCATCTGTCGCAGGGTGTATGCGCGGCCTTCCGCCCGCCGGACTGCGCGATATGCCCCAGTTTCCGCTGCCGAGGGCATCGGCAGCCGTCCCGTTTCGCGTCAGGTCTTTGGCATCCGGATCGGCCCATCTGTGGCTGGCTCGGGCCAAGACCTGATGGCCGCGAATGACGTCGCATACCCCCGAGGAGACATGATGTCCGGTATCCTGCTTCTGGAAGACGAGCCGATCATTGCCCAGAACATCTGCCGCGCGCTGGGCCGGGGTGGGCATGTGGTGACCCATGCCGCGTCGGCCCGTGAAGCCCGGCAACAGCTGGCCGCCGCGCGGTTTGATCTGGTGCTGGCGGATGTCAACCTTGGCGACGGCGACGGGATCGAGGTTCTGTCTTCCACCGCCGCGGCGCTCAGCGATGTGCCGATCGTCATCATGACCGGTCAGGACACCGTGGACAACCGTTTGCGGGCCGAGGGACTGTCGGTGTCGGCCTTCCTGTCCAAGCCCTTTGCCATGTCGCGCCTGGCCGAGCTGACGGGGTCGCTGCTGGCAGAAACCGGCAAGCAGGCAGGCATCCGCCGCGGGCCTTCGGTCCTGATGTATTCCCATGACACGATCGGGCTGGGCCACATGCGGCGCAACACCGCCATCGCGAAAGAGCTGGTGGCCCGCGTGCCCGGCGCCTCGATCCTGATGCTGGTCGGCTGCCCGGCGGGCATGGTGTTTGAGCCGCATCCGGGCATCGACTATGTCAAGCTGCCTTCGCTGACCAAACTGGGGCGCGGGCGTTGGCAGGCGGGGAGCCTGCGGATTGACGCTGCAACCACCCGGGACCTGCGCGCGGGTATTCTGGAGCAGGTGCTGAAAACCTTTGCCCCCGATGTCCTGCTGGTCGATCACGAACCTGCAGGCGTCTGGAATGAGCTGGTTGCGCCGATCCGCGCCCTGAAGGCACACGGCCGCACCCGCGTGATCCTTGGCCTGCGGGATATCCTTGACGACCCGGACCGCGTGGACCGCGCCTGGAAGGCCTCTGGCACCGATGCGACGATTTCCAGCCTTTACGATGAGGTGCTGATCTACGGCAGCAAGCCCTTCTACCCCTCGGACACTGCTTATGGGCTAGAGGCATTGCGCCCCGGCAAGGTGCGCTATTGCGGGGCGGTGACCACGGCCCGCCCGTCGGCCCGGGCGGTCTGGACCGGGCCGCCCCGGCGGGTGCTGGTGTCCGGGGGGGGCGGGCGTGACGCCTATATGCTTCTTGATACGGTGCTGGCCGGGTTCGAAGTGCTCGCGCCGCACCGCCGCCCCGAACTGACGCTGGTGGCCGGTCCCCTGATGGACAGCGAACTTTCCGATGCGCTGAAGCTTCGCGCTGCGGCCTGCGGGGCGATCTTCCTCGACACAACGCCGGACCTTCCCGCGATGCTGGAACGTTCGGATCTTTTCATCACCATGGGCGGCTACAATTCGGTGACCGAAGCCCTGGTCACCGGCTGCCCCGCGCTGGTGGTGCCGCGCGTCGGTCCTTCGGGGGAACAGCGGATAAGGGCCGAGCGGCTGCTTGCGCTGGGCATGGCAACGATTGTGTGGCGGCAGGATCTGACGCCCGCGCGGATGGCCAAGGCCCTGACGTCCCGACCCCCGGCCGCCCCCAAGACCCCGGGCCTGTCCTTTGACGGTGCCACTGACGCCGCTGCCCATATTGCCGCTGTTCTTGCCGATGCGGCCAAAGCCAATCATCCAGAGGTGACCCCGAATGTCTGATCCTGCACCCGTTCGCGTCGGTTATGTGCTGAAGCGGTTTCCCCGGTTCTCGGAAACCTTCATCCTGAATGAACTCTTGGCCCTTGAGGCGCTGGGCATCGAATGCCACGTCTTTTCGCTGCTGACCCCGCCGGACGAGCCGCGGCATGCCCGTCTGGCGGACCTGCGCGCGCCGGTGACCTATCTGTCCAAGTCAAGGACAGAGGTGCAGGACCCGGACCTGAGGGATACCGTCCTTTTCGCGGGCAACGACCCGAAAAGCATTGCAGCGCTGCGGACCAAGGCCGCCGAAGTGGCCCGTCTGGCGCGTGAGGCGGGGATCACCCATCTTCATGCGCATTTCGGATCGGACCCGACGACGGTGGCCTTGCTGGCGGCGCGGCAGATCGGGGGAAGCTTTTCCTACACTGCCCACGCCCGCGACATCTACCGGACCTATGTCACGCCCGAGGTCGATGCCGCCAAGCGCCGGGCCAAGCTGGCGGAAGCTGCCTTTACGGTTACGGTGTCGGACTGCAATGCCGATCACCTCACAACGCTTTGCCCGGAAGCGGCCGGCCGGATTCACCGGCTTTACAACGGGATTGACCTTACGCTTTTCAGCCCGTCGGAAAGCATTGTGCAAGGTCGCATCCTGGCGGTTGGCAGGCTGGTCGAAAAGAAGGGATTTGCGGTTCTGGTGGACGCTTGCGGCTTGCTGCGCGACCGCGGACTGGACTTTGACTGTCGGATCATCGGCGACGGGCCGCTGCAGGGCGCGCTTCAGGCACAGATCGACCGGCTGGACCTTGCCGACCACGTGACGCTGGCAGGGCCGATGCCGCAAGAGCGCTTGGCTGATGAGCTTGGCACTGCGGCCATCGCCACATTGCCTTGCGTCATCGCACCGGACGGGGACCGTGACGGGTTGCCGACGGTCCTGCTGGAGGCCATGGGAAAGGGCATTCCCGTCGTGACCACTACCGTCACCGGCGGCCCCGAGATCGTGGCCGAGCATGAGACCGGCCTGCTTTGCCAACCCGGCGATCCGGTGGCCTTGGCCGATGCGCTTCAGGCCTTGCTGACCGACCCCAACCGCGCCCGCGCCATGGGGCTTGCGGGTCGGCGGCGGGCGGAACGGCTGTTTGACCTGTCCAGCAATGCACTGCGGTTGTCCGATCACTTTGCCCGGATGCCGAGACCGAAACCCTCACAAGGGGCAAAGTAATGCGCATCGCTTATGTCTGTGCCGATGGCGGTATCGCGGTCTTCGGCGAGAAGGGCGCTTCGGTCCACATCACCGCGATGGCCGAGGCCTTTGTCCGGACCGGGAACGAGCTGCGGATGCTTTGCGCCCGGCGTGGCCACGGCTCTGCCGCCTATCCGGTAGACGAGGTGACGGCGGACCTTCCGCCCCATGACAGCCGCGCGGTAAAGGAACGCGGGCATATCGCCACCGCCGCCGCCATTGAGGATCGGCTGGTGGCCCTGCACCGGTCGTGGCCGTTCGATCTGATCTATGAAAGGTATTCCTTGTGGTCGACCGCCGGGGTTCGGGCGGCAGGGCGATTGGGCGTGCTGGTGGTGGTTGAGGTGAACGCCCCCCTTGTGGCCGAACAGGCCGAATTCCGGGCGCTGGCGCTGGCGGACGAGGCCCGCAGCATTGAGGCAGAGGTCTTTCGCCGGGCGGATGCGATGGCCGTGGTGTCGGACGAACTGGTGGCTTACGCGACGGCGCGCGGGGCGGTGGCCGGTCGGGTGCATGTCATCCGCAATGCGGTAGACACCGCCCGCTTCCACCCGCAGGTGCGTGCCACCCCGGTTCCCGGCATTCCGGCTGCGGCGTTTGTCGTGGGATTTTCGGGCTCGCTCAAGGCCTGGCATGGGCTGGACATCTTGCTGCCCGCCTTCCGTGCCCTGCGGGCGCACTTGCCCGAGGCCCATCTCCTTGTTGTCGGCGAGGGTCCACGCAAACCCTGGGTCGAAGGCTATGCGGCAGGGGCGGGGCTGGAGGGCGCCGTCACGCTGACCGGCTGGGTCGGCCACGACGATCTGCCCGGCCTGATCGCGCGGATGGATGTGGCAACCGCGCCCTATCCGCAGGCCGAGGGGCACTACTTCTCGCCGCTGAAGCTGTATGAATACCTGGCGCTTGGGCGGCCGATCGTCGCCAGCCGGATCGGCCAGACCGCGCAGGTCCTGCACGGGACCGATGCGGCCATGCTGGTTGCGCCGGGGGATTCGGTCGCGCTGACCGAGGGCCTCTTGCGCCTTGCCCGGGACCCTGGCCTGCGGGGGCAGCTGGCCCACATGGCCGCACGCGAGGGCCGCAAGCACGACTGGACGGACAATGCCCGCGCTGTGGTGAACCTCGCCCGACAGGGGGTCCCGGCATGAGCGAGGCGACCTTGGCCCCCCGCGCGCTGTGGCGGCTTTTCCGCCGGATGGGGCCGCATGCCCGCCCGCACCGCCGCAAGCTGATCCTTGGCGCGCTGGCCATGCTGGTCGTGGCCCTGACCGAAATCATCCGGCCCTGGCCGATCAAGGTGGTGTTCGACGGTATTCTCATTCCGCAGGACAAGCCGGACGCGGTGATGGCCCAGCTTATCGCCTGGTTCGGGACGGGCGACGGTCTTCTGGCCGCAGCGGCCCTGACCATCCTTGGCGTGGCGGTCATCGGCGGGGCCATGGCCTATGTCCAGGCCACGCTGATCGCCACGGTCGGGCAACAGGTGGTGGCCGATATCCGGCTGGACCTTTATCGCCATGTCCAGAAGCTGTCGCATTCCTTTCACGACACGGCCTCCAGCGCCGACATCATCTCGCGGCTGACCGGCGATGTGCGGATGATGCGCGACCTTCTGATCGACGCGGCGGTCTTCTTCGCCGCCCGCACGCTGGTTCTGGTCGGGACCGTGGCCATCATGCTGGTGATGGACTGGCGGCTGACCCTGGCCGCCTTGCTGGTGCTGCCGGTCCTTGCTTGGGTCACCCAGATCTACAGCGCCAGGATCAGGGACGCCGCCCGCCGCCAGCGCCGCAAGGAAGGCAAGATCGCCGTGGTCATGACCGAAGGGATCTCGGCGATCTCGGTGGTGAAGGGTTTCGCGCGTGAGGCCCATGAGGAAGAGCGGTTCGCTCGGCAGAACAGCTCATCGGCCGAAGCCGGAATCGTCTCGACCCGCATGGCCGCGCAGATGGACCGCGTGGTTCAGGTGCTGCTGGCCTTCGGCACCTGCATCGTCATCTGGTATGGCGTCGCGCGGGTGCGCAGCGGGGCGATCAGCCCGGGTGACCTGCTGATCTTCACCGCTTACCTCACCACCCTGTACAAGCCGATCCGGAAGATGAGCGCGATGACCTCGCGCATCGCCAAGGCCACCGCCAGCGGTGAGCGGCTGCTGGAAATCCTGGACATTCGCCCGGACATCACCGACCCGCCCGGCAAGACCGAACCGCATGACATCACCGGCCATCTTGCGTTTGAAGGGGTGACCTTCGGCTATCCCGGTCAGGCCCCGGTCCTGCACAGGGCATCGCTGCAGATGCATCCGGGCGAAGTGGTCGCGCTGGTCGGTGCCAGTGGAGCGGGCAAATCTTCGGTCGGCAAGCTGATCATGCGGTTTTATGATCCGCAGGCGGGCCGCGTCACGCTGGACGGCCACGACCTGCGCAACATTTCCCTGGCCTCCCTGCGCGACCAGATTGCCGTGGTGCTGCAGGATTCGGTCCTGTTCGCCACATCGGTCCGCGACAACATCGCCTATGGCTGCCTTGACGCCACCGAAGCCGAGATCCTTGCCGCCGCCTCAGCCGCGGGCGCGGATGCCTTCATCCGCCGCTTGCCCGAAGGCTATGACACGCTTTTGGGCGAACGGGGGGAAACCCTGTCTGGCGGGCAACGGCAGCGGATCGCGATTGCGCGGGCGATCCTGCGCCGCGCGCCGATCCTGATCCTGGACGAGCCGCTGACCGGTCTGGACGCAGGCACCGCGCGCGACCTGATCGGCGCGCTTCGGGCGGTTGCCCGGGGCCGTACCACGCTTCTCATCGCGCATGATGCGCTGTCGCTGACCCTTGCCGATCGTGTGGTTCTGGTTCAGGACGGCGCTTTCCTGCCGGTGTCCCCCCAGATCCAAGGGCAATCGGCATGACCCGGATGGACCATCCCACCCGTCTTTGTCCGGACCCCGCCACACTGCGCGCCTTGATTGCCGAGGGGCCCTCACCTGCCACCGCACGCGCCCTTGCGCCCGGGGCGTCTGGCGGGACGCTCAAGGTCGTCCGGGTGCATTTCCCCGCAACGAAGCCGATGCAACTGGTCCTGCTCGGCGACAGCGCCACGGGTGCGGCCGAGACTTTCGTCGCCGAGTGGGTGGGTCCGTCCGCGCCGGACCTTGCGCTGGCCGAAACGGCCCGGTTGTCAAAGCCGCGCCGCGGCCAGATGGCAACCGGACCGGCGGCGCCTGTGATTGCTGACCCGTCGCAGGGCCTTGTTCTGCGCCGTGCCGGGTTTGACACCAAGCTGCCGGGCTTGCGGCTTTTGCACGACCCGGACTGGGCGGCTGATCGGCTGGGCAAGCTCGGGCTTGATCCGGCCTCGACGATCGGGCTTGTCGCCCACCGCCTTGGCAAACGGGCGGTCCTGCGGATTGTCGGTCGGCAGGGGACGCACTATGCCCGACTTCGGCCGGTTACCTCGGGGTCGGGGCAAGCTGCCTATGACCGGCACGTTTCCCTCTGGACGGCGCTGCAGGGCCTGGACGGGCTGACAATCCCGCGGCCCATGGGGTTTGATCCTGACCTTGGCCTTGCCCTTTTTGCCGCGCTGCCCGGCGCACCGCCGGTCTTTCGGGGCCTGCCCGGCTTTCACGCGACCAAGGCCGTCATGCGGGCCATCCTGACGCTGCAATCGCTGTCCGTCATCGCCGAGGCGCATCCTCCTCAGGACGAACTGGCAATCCTGCAGGCCTGGGCAGACCGGACGGCCGACGTCTTTCCCGAACTTGGCCGGCAGCTGGCTGACCCGCTTGCGCGGCTGACCGGGGCGTTGCTGGCCCTTCCCGCACTTCGCCCCGTCCCCTGCCACCGGGACCTGCATGAAGCCCAGATCCTCCTCCATCAGGGCAGTGTCGGGCTGCTAGATTTTGACACCCTGCGCCTGGGCGATCCGGCGCTGGATATCGGCAACCTGCAAGCGCATCTGCTTCTGGCGGGCTTGCAGGGCGGGACCTCGCGCTGGGCCTACGTCAACGCGATGAACCTGGCCGTGCCGCAGCTGTCGCTCGGGCGCATCGGCATCTGGCGGCGGGCGGCGCTGTTGCGGCTGGCCATGATCTACGCCTTCAGCTGCACCCCGGGGGCGGTCATCCAGGGTCTGATCAGAGAGGCGGAATGATGCTCGACCTTCTTCAGAACCCCGATCTGACCAGCCTGTCGGCCATCCGGCAGATGGATCTTGCCAGGATCAGCGGCCATGCCGGGACGCACCTCTTGCGCCTGCGATACCAGCCGGGCGCGCGCGCTATCTTGCATGTCGCCTTGGGACCCGAGGTCGATGCCCGCGAGGGAACGATCTGGTTCTATGCTGCCAGCAAAGCCGCGAAACTGGCGCGGCAGCATCCGGAGGCGCGGTTCGACCCGGCGACGGGGGCGCTTTTTCAGGCCTTTCCGCAGGATCACCGGATGCCGCAACTGGCGCAGTTCGTGGCCGAGGCGGACAGCCTTGCGCCGCGCCTGATCGGCGGTCCGGCCCGGGGCGCGCCTGACCTCATGCGCTACCGGCCCGGCCTCTCGGCGACCTTTCGTTGGACCCGCGCCGATGGCCAGGTCTTTTTCGTGAAGCAATCGGCCGAGGGCGGTGTCGTGGCCCAAGCCCTTGCGGTCGCCAATCTGGCGGATGCCGCCTGGGGGCGGGTGATCAGCTTTGCCCCCGTCGTCGGCCTGATGCCCGAGCTTGGTCTCATCGCCTATGGCTGTGCGCCGGGGGTGCCGCTGGAGGCCCGGCTGTCCAGCGCCGCGATGGCACAGGTTCTTGAGGCGCTGCGGGCGCTCTGGTCCCTGCCGGTGGTGCCGGGACGGGTGCTGGACCGGGCGGCCCTTCTGGACCGGGCGGCCCGCGCGCACGGGTTGGTGGCGCTTTTTGATCGCGAGGCGGGCCAGAACGCCGCTGACCTTCTGTGCCGGCTGGAAAGCTGGAAGGTGCCGGTCCACTTGCGACCGATCCATGCAGACATGAAGCTGGAACATGCCTTTCTGTCCGGCTTCCAGACGACGCTGATCGACATGGAAAGCCTATCCCTTGGCGACCCGGACTATGACCTCGCGGCGCTGGATGCGCGTCTTACTCTGGCCGAGCTGACGGGACGGGTATCCGGCCGCACCGCCGAGGCTGCCCGGCAGCAGATCCGCCAGCGGGCCGGGCCGGGTTACCTTTGGTTCCTGGCCTGCGCCCGCCTGCAATGCGCCCGGTTCTTTGCCCAAAGACTTGATCCGGACACAATCCCCATTTTGCGGCAGGTCCTTGCCGATTGCTGAGCCACGGCTGGCCGCGTCAACCGCGCAAGGCGGTATCTTCGCAGCGCCGCGTTGATTCACCCAGCAACAGCAGCCTCACGCAAATAAACTGGCCCTGACCCTGGTAACGGGTTCTTCATGCTTCATCTCCACGTATGGTGGAGCAGAAACCGTGCGCGATGAGCTTCGCCGATTTCCATTTCTGATTTGCCCTTCCAATGTGGCAGCGCACCTCATCCCGAGCGGTTATTGATGATCACAGTCACGAACTTCAGCAAGCACTACAAAGGCTTCGCAGCGGTCAAAGACCTCAGCTTTACTGTGGCTCCCGGCCAGATTCTTGGGCTTTTGGGCCCCAACGGGGCGGGCAAGACGACGACGTTGCGTGCCCTGTGCGGTATCGTTCCGCCGACATCCGGAAACCTGTCGATCGCGGGCCATGACATCGTGAAGGACCCGATCGCAGCGAAGAAGAACCTTGGCTACATTCCGGACGATCCACGGCTGTTCGACACGCTGACGGTTTGGGAACACTTGGCCTTCACGGCCGCCGCTTACAAAGTCGCGAATTTTGAGGAAAGTGCAGAAGCGCTACTTCAGTCCTTTGAGCTTTCGCACAAGCGCGACACGCTGGTTCACAACCTTTCCCGCGGCATGCGCCAGAAGGTGGCGATTGCCTGCGCCTTCCTGCACGACCCGAAGGCGATCCTGTTCGATGAACCCCTGACCGGGCTTGACCCCCAAGGCATCCGCGGCATTCAAGAGGCGATACGGGAGCGTGCGCGCAATGGTGCTGCAATCATCATCAGCTCGCACCTTCTGGGTCTGTTCGAGACGCTTTGCACCCATGTCATGGTGCTGAACCTGGGCCAGTGCCGCCGGTTTGGCACGATGAGCGATATCCTCACGGAATTTGGCCAGTCCGATAGCAGTTCGGCCCTTGAGGCCGCCTATTTCACGATCACCCAAGACAAAGCGATAGAAGCCTAAGCCATGGACACAGCGCTTCTTCGCCTTCTTGCGATGCGAATGCGCGGCGCGCTTCGCCTGCGGCTGATGCAAATGGTAAGCCTGCGTGGCGCGCTTTTCTTTCTTGCGCTTGGCGGGATCATCGTCCTGCTGATCGCCACGGGCCGGCTGGAGCCGTCAACGCAGGTTTTCGGCGGAGCAAATCTCGATTCCCAGGCCATCCGCGCGCAGATCGAGACATTCATGCCGCTGGCCATGCTCGGGATGACATTGCTGACGGTGCTGCTTACTACGGGGCCATCGTTCCATTTTTCGCCGACTGAGATCAATCTTCTCTTTGTCGGGCCGTTCAGCCGTCGCGATCTGCTCCTTTACAAATTCATCGCCTATGCTGCGGGCGCGGCCTTGAGCGCGGCACTCATCGTCCCCTTCGCGCAATCGCAAACGGGTTCGGCTCTTTCAACCTTCACCGCCGCGTTCCTGACGCTGCTGTTCGTCCAGCTGAACAGCGCGGCAGTGGGGATGGCCTGGCAGGCATTCGAAGGCAACCGGCTTGCGCGGCTGAAATGGCCGGCAACGGCGGTGGTCTGCGCGATTGTTGTGGCTGCGATGATCCACGCCTGGATTGCCCCTGACCGCAGCATTTCCGGCCTTCTTTCGGATGTCCGCCAGTCGTGGATCGGCACGATCATCCTCCTGCCCTACATCGTGTTTGCCGAACTCTTTCTGGCGCGGGCCCAGTTCGCGGATGTGGCGCTGTGGGCCGCCACCGCGATCCTGATCAATGTCGCGCTGCTGTGGGCCGTCATCAAGCTGGATCGCCGCACGTCCGAGTTCTCGCTGCGGGAACATTCCCGCCTCAGCGACCGGTGGGAGCGGATGAAGCAGGGGGGGTCCTTCTGGGCGACCGAGCGGAGCGAGGTTCCTTCCATCCGCACCGCGCCGACGCTTGGAGGCCTCGGGCCCATCGCCTGGCGCCAGGCCATCAAGGCCGTGCGAAACTCATTCAAGGTCATTGTCATATTCATTGTCGGTGCAGCTTGCGCCGGGCCGCTTATGTCAATGGCCGGAATACCAGTGACCGGCGACCGCGGGTTCCTGCTGATCTTCTTCTTCTTTGGCTTCATTCTTCCGCGCACCTTGATCTGCGATTTTCGCGGCGACCTGAGCCGGATGGAAACCTACAAGACGCTGCCGATCACCCCATGGCGCATCTGCCTGGGGCAACTGGTGGTTCAGGTGCTGCTCTCTTACGTTGTTGCACTCACTTTGATTGTCAGCTTCCTGATCTTTGACGACCGTTTCAGTGCTTCGGTTGCTCTGGCGTTGGCGGCGCTGGCGCTGCCGTTCACCCTGCTCCTTTACGCGGTCGAGAACACGATCTTCCTGCTGTTCCCGGCCAAGCACATTCCGATGGGGCGGGCGGACTTCGAATTTCTCGGCCGGTCCTTGGTCGAATTCATCGTGAAGACAGTTGTGATCCTCGTTGCCGTGGCGCTGGCGATGGGCGTCGGGGTCTTCACGCTCATGACGCTTGGAAGCACGTTGATTCTGTCTGGCTTGGCCAGCTGGCTGTCACTGACCCTGATCGCGGGCCTGGCAGTGATGGTGATGCAGATTGCTTTCAGACGGTTTGTGGTCGCAGAAACGTTCGACTGATCCTGTGAGGTAGAGCTTCGCGTGAAGTGGCGGGGCATGTCCGCCTGGACCGCCGATGACAGTTGGGCAGTTTGCGAAAGCCCCTTCGCTGGCTGCAAAGCAGGTCGTTTGATTTGGGGCGCGCGGTTGTCTGCTTCGCTGGAATTGTCGCAATGTCCAACTTGACCGCTTGCAGACAGTTTCCCGACCCCTGCATCGCAGCGGTCGCTGTCGGCCCAAAGCAGGCAATCAGGCGCCGTATCTTAATCGACGGCAAACGCCTGCTAAGACCCGCCTTTGGTGCGGATGGCGCATAGGGCGTGACGTCAGACGTCCAACAGCGACCCGTTCTTTATTGGTTTGAGCCCGGCGTGGTCTTGCAGCGTTTGCCGGTGACTGCGCCATGCAATATTGGCCTGCGACCATCGCGCGGCTGACGGGGCTGTCCGAGTGGTGGCAGCATATCTTGAGCCTTCCTGAAAGGGGAAGGACATCAAACTGCAATACCATCCTCTTGTTCGCTGCATCCTGAAGATTCTGCGTCTGGGAGGTCTAGAAAGCTACGCAGTGATTGCTCCAGCGCTGTTTCACTGAATCCCCGACCGAGGAAGACCAGCCGACCGTCCCCGTCCCTGGGCTGCGGCGGCAGCAATTCGGGCGGCTCCACCACGCCGCGCACGGACTGGACCAGCAGTCGGCCTTCGGCCGAGGGGATCACACCTTTCACCCGCACCACGCGGTCGCCTCTGGCATGCAACAGCGCTGAGAGCCAGACCATCGTCTCGGCCCAGTCAAGATCGGCCGGAAGTTGCAGGACCGCTGCCACGGCGGGGTCCGGCGGGTTGGGGCTAGCAGGGAGACTTGCAGGAAAGTCGCGCGGCGTGGAAGGCAGTGCAACGGTCACTCCATGCTGACTGCCCTCTATCTTCGCGGCAGGATTGCGGAGGCCAAGGCCGACCTGCAGCCGCTGCAGATCGGCTGGATTGGCCACATCGACTTTGGTCAAGATCAGACGGTCTGCCACTGCAATCTGCCGGTGGATCAGCGGCTCCTCGGCCAGTTGGGTCAAGGCATGAACGGCGTCTATGGCCACCAGAATGCCATCCAGCCGCAGGTGTCGCGCAAGGATCGGGTCCGACCGGAGATTGGCGGCAATCGCTCCCGGATCGGCGAGACCGCTGGTTTCCAGAAGCACACGATTTGGCCCTGCACCGCGGCTGCGGCGGTCGCACAGATCCCGCAGCGCCGCGCGTAACGCCTGTTGTCCGGTGCAGCAGACGCAGCCCCCGGCCAATACGGTGACGCCCTCGGCCCGGACCAGAAGCTGATCGTCAACCGGCACCTCGGCCGCCTCGTTCACCAGGACATGCAGCCCAGCCCCAAAGGCCCCATCATAAAGCTGATGCCGCGCCCAGGTCGTCTTGCCGGACCCGAGCGCCCCACCCAGAAGCGTCAGCGGCAGGCGGCCGTCAGACATAAGGCGCGGCCAGGGGATCGACCGGGCGGCCCAACATCCGCGCGGCCTCAGCCCAGACGGCGGGGAGGTCTGGGACCAGCACGACCTCTCCGGTCAGCCGGGCAAGCTGGAAGCCGGGCACGGTGCCGCCCTCGGCCACGGTCAGGCCATGGCGGCGCAGGATGCGGTCCAGATGCCGGACCTGCCGCGCCCGGGCGCGCAACCGGTCACCGGCGCTGGCGGCCCCGGCCTCGGTCCAGACGCCCGGCGCGGCGGGGATGCCGCAGGCGGTGCACATCAGATGACCGGGGGCCGCGCGGCACCGGCGAAGGGATAGCGCGTGCGGAAGTCGCGGGCGATGTCCTCGAACGGCAGCCATTCGACGCCTTGGTGCTTCGAGATGTACTCGATCAGGCGTTCCAGCATGAGGAGGACCTGCGGGCGGCCTGCCACGTCAGGGTGGATGGTGAAGGCGAAGACGGCATAATCCATCTCGCGGTAGACCCAGTCGAACTGGTCGCGCCACATTTCCTCGATGTCGCGCGGGTTGACGAAGCCGTGGCTGTTCGGAGCCTTCTTCATGAACATCATCGGCGGCAGGTCGTCGACGTACCAGTTGGCGGCGATGTCGACGAGGTCGATTTCGTGGCCGTGCTTCAGCGGGTGCATCCAGTCCTTGGCCTGCTTGGTGTAGTCGATGGTGTTCCAGCTGTCGCCGACCCGCGCATAGAACGGCTGGAAATCGCGGTAGCCCTGGGAGTGGTCGTATTCGAACCCGTGTTTCAGCAGGAGCGCGGCGGTATTGGCCGACATTTCCCACCAGGGGGCGACATAGCCTTTGGGGGCCTTGCCGGTCAGGTCCTTGATAAGCTCGATCGACTTGACCAGCACCTCCTCTTCCTGCGTCGGCGTCATCGCGATGGGGTTTTCGTGCAGGTAGCCATGCGCGCCGACTTCGTGGCCGTCCTTGACGATCATCTCCATTTCCTTGGGGAATGTCTCAAGGCTGTGGCCAGGGATGAAGAAGCTGGTCTTCAGGTCGTATTTCTTGAAAAGCCGCAGCAGCCGGGGAATGCCGACCTCGGTCGCGAAGATGCCGCGCTGGATGTCCGAGGGGCTATCGCCGCCGCCATAGCTGCCGATCCAGCCGGCAACGGAGTCGATGTCGGTGCCAAAGGCGCACATGATCTTTTTCAT
>JAIYAE010000011.1 GCA_027489175.1 Rhodobacter sp. | reverse complement strand
GTGAAATAAGGAGCACATGACATGCAAGTGATCCTTCTGGAACGCGTGGCCAAGCTTGGCCAGATGGGCGAAGTCGTCAACGTCAAGGACGGCTTTGCGCGGAACTACCTTCTGCCGCAAGGCAAGGCGCTGCGCGCGAATGACGCCAACATCAAGTCTTTCGAAGCGCGCAAGGCGCAGCTTGAGATGACCAACCTCGAAACCCGCAAGGAAGCCGAAGCTGTCGGCTCCAAGCTGGACGGGCAGATGTTCGTGATCATCCGTTCGGCATCCGATGCCGGTGCGCTTTATGGCTCGGTCACCCCGCGTGACGCAGCCGATGCGGCCACCGAAGCCGGGTTCACCGTGAACCGCGGCCAGATCGTGCTGGACAAGCCGATCAAGGAACTTGGTATTCACACCGTGTCGGTGCAGTTGCACCCGGAAGTGGCCGTGAAGATCAAGCTGAACGTGGCGCGGTCGGTGGAAGAAGCCGAGCTGCAGGCCTCGGGCAAGTCGATCCAGGACCTTGCGGCAGAGGCTGAAGCCGCCGCCGAGTTCGAGATTGCCGAGCTGTTCGACGAAATGGGCGCAGCCCAAGAAGGGGCCGACCTCGGCCGCGACTGATCTGCGCAACACAACGACCAGACCGCGCCGGGGCAACCTGGCGCGGTTTTTCTTTGCCGGGTGGCCAGTTTCGGTGGGAAAACTCTCAGCCCCGCGTCTTGCTCTACATTTTACTTCACTGTAGCGCAAATTCTTGCTATACGCTTTCGACAAACGTAGAGCAAAACCATGCAGAAGCCCCACTCCCCCCGTGCCCAGGCGGCTTATCTTGATCTTCGGCGCTTGCTGGAAGACGACGCCGTGTCAGGCATCATCGGCACGCCGCAAAAGCTGATGCGGAACGGGCGGGGATATTGGTACGATCTGCACCGGGTCGGCACCTCGGTCAAAAACCGCTATCTGGGCGAAGACAGCCCCGAGATGGCGGCCCGCGTCGCCCGGCATGCCGAGCTGGCGCTGGCAGCGAAGGCCCGGGCCGAGGAACGCACCCGGCTGGTGCGCACCTTGCGGGCAGAGGGGCTGGCCAGCCTTGACCGCACCACCGGCAGCCTTCTGGTCGGGATGGAGCGTGCAGGGGTCTTCCGTCTGGGCGGCACGCTGGTCGGCACGCAGGCCTTCAAGCTGTATGAGGGCGAGCTGGCCGTGCGCCTTGGGGATGCCGACCTTACGCAGACCGGCGACATCGATATTGCCCAGTTCGAACACCTGTCCCTGGCCCTGGGCGACAAGGTCGAGGAAAATCTGGCCGAAACCTTCAAGGCGCTGGATTTTGATCCGGTGCCCGGAATTCAGACCACCTCGGTCTGGAAATGGCGGCAAAGCACCACGACCGCGATGGTCGAATTCCTGACCCCTTCCTTCCGGCCAGAGGAGGATGTGCGGGACCTGCCCGCCCTTGGCGTGGCGGCACAAAGCCTGCATTTCCTGAACTTCCTGATCGCCGAGCCGATCAAGGCCGTGGCGCTTTACCGGTCGGGCGTGCTGGTGCAGATCCCCCGGCCCGAGGCCTATGCCGTGCACAAGCTGATTGTCGCGGACCGGCGGAAGGCGGGGCCGGATCAGATCAAATCACGCAAGGACCGGGCACAGGCGGCCCTCTTGATCGACGCTTTGGCCGAGGATCGCCCGGATGAGCTGCGCGAGGCCTATCAGGATGCGCTGGAGCGCGGGCCGCAATGGCGCGCGCATATTGCGGCAAGTCTGGCACGGATGCCCGAAACGGCGGCCAGGCTTGGCGCGCTTTGACAGGGCGATGTCGGCGGCAGGATAGCTGGGCCGTGCGGTCGGCCTACGCTGCCGAGCATGCGCATGTCAGCCACCTCGCAGGGTATTCTGGCCCTTGTCGCCGGGATCGCGGTCTTTTCCGTGCAAGATCTGATCCTGAAGCAGTTGTCGGGCGATTATCCGCTGCATCAGGCGATGGTCTTGCGCAGTCTGGTCGCCCTGCCCTTTCATCTGGCGATCGTGTGGTGGTTTGACGGGCGACTGTCGACCATCCTGACCCCCGGCTGGCCGAAGATGCTGGCGCGGGGGCTGTTGGGGTTTCTGGCCTATACGGCCTATTACCTGGGCCTCGCCACGCTGCCGATGGCGGAAACCGTGGCGCTTTACTTTACAGCGCCCCTGTTCATCACCCTTGCCGCCGCCCTGTTTCTGGGCGAGCGGGTGAGCCTGACATCCGCCCTGGCGGTGGCGGCGGGGTTTGCGGGAGTTCTGCTGATCGTCAAGCCGGGGAGCGAGGGGTTCGATGCCGCTGCCCTGCTGCCAATCCTCGGGGCCTTCGGTTACGCGCTTTACATGGTGGCTGCCCGGCCCTTGGGGCGGATGGAAAGCGGGGCCGCAATGGCATTCTGGGGCAACTTCTGCTTCCTCCTCTGCGCGCTGACGCTGTCGGCGGTTTATGGCACGGGTTTCCATGCAGACGCATCGCATCCGTCGCTGGCGTTTCTGACGCGCGGTTGGGTGATGCCGGGGCCGACTGATCTTGGGCTGATGGCCATCTGCGGGGTCATCGCGGCCGTTGGGTTGACACTGCTGACCCAGGCTTACCGGGTGGCGCCATCGTCCACAGTGGCACCTTTCGAATACAGCTTCATGTTCTGGGCGGTCTTGTGGGGCTGGCTGGCCTGGGGCGAGTTTCCCGATGCCATCGGCTGGATGGGCATTGCCGTGATCATCGGCGCAGGTCTGGTCGTGATCCGGGCACCCGCAAACGAAAAGGCCGCACCCGAAGGCGCGGCCTGATCGTTATCCCTTTGACGGGGATTACATTTCGTCCAGCGCCTCAACGGCTTTCTGAAGCTCTTCCTTCGACACTTCCTTGTCGGTCACCTTGGCCATGGCCATGATGTGATCGATCACCTTGTCCTCGAACAGGGGGGCGCGCAGTTGCTGCTGCATCTGCGGGTTCTTCTGCACGAATTCGAAGAACTGGCGTTCCTGGCCCGGATACTGGCGCGCGGCGGCGAGGACGGCTTGCGTCATCTCGGCGTCAGTGACGGTAACCTCGGCCTTGCGGCCGATTTCGGCGAGGAGGAGGCCAAGGCGCACGCGACGGATCGCGAGGGTCTTGTGCTCTTCGGTGGTCTCGATCTCACCGTGGTTGTGGCCGTGATCGTCCGGGTGCTCTTCGTGGTACAGCTGGTGGGCGATCTGGGCGGCCTCAGCCTCGACCAGGTTGGCGGGCAGGTCGAATTTGACCATGCTGTCCAGCTGGTCCAGAAGCGCGCGCTTCAGGACGGCGCGGGCGGCACCTTTGTATTCCGCCTCAAGCCGTTCGCCGATCTGGGTTTTCAGCGCGGCAAGGTCTTCCGCGCCGTACTTCTTGGCCAGTTCGTCATCGACTTCCGCTGGCTTCGGTTCCTTCACGGCCTTGACCGTGCAGGCGAAAACCGCGGCTTTGCCGGCAAGGTGCTTTGCACCATAGGTTTCGGGGAAGGTGACGTTGACGCTGACCTCATCCCCGACCTTGGCGCCGACAAGCTGCGCCTCGAAGCCCGGGATGAAGGAGTTCGAGCCGAGGACCAGCGGGTAGTCTTCGGCCGAGCCACCCTCAAACAGTTCGCCATCGACCGAACCCTTGAAGTCGATCGTGATCTGGTCGCCGTCCTTGGCCTTGGCGCCCTTCTTGCGGTCGTCAAACGATTGCGCCGTGGCCGCGAGGTTGGCGAGCGCTTCGTCAACGGCGGCGGCTTCGGCCTTCACGATCAGCCGGTTCAGCTTGATCTTGCCGGCGTCGATTTCCGGGATCGGGGGCAGCGCGTCATAGGTCATTTCGACCACGACATCCTGGCCTTCTTTCCAGGTCTCGCCGCCGACCATCTTGACCTCGGGCTGCAGCGCCGGGCGGTCGCCGGTCTTGTCGAAGTGGTCCTTCATCGCGGTGTCGATGGCTTCCTGCATCGCATCGCCGATCATGCGCTGACCGAACTGCTTTTTCAGGATCGCCAGCGGGACCTTGCCCTTGCGGAAGCCCTTGATCTCGACCTCGGGCTGGGCTTCGAGCAGCTTTTCCTGCACTTTGGCGTCAAGCTCGGCCGACGTCACGGTGATGGTGTAGCCGCGCTTGAGGCCTTCGTTCAGGGTCTCGGTAACCTGCATGCTGAGGTGTCCTTCCTACGTCTTCAGGGGTGCGATTGCACAAATGAGTTGCAACGCCGGACCGCAGCCCGGCGCAACTTTGCGGGCCTTCTAGCAAAGGTTTCGCGGCGACGTAAGAGGTATTCCGACAGCCCGGAAATCAATCAAACCGATGCAAACAAGGCGCAGTTCCGCCACGCCTGCGGTGGCTACGGCCCTGCTGCGTTTACGCAAGGATTCAACATGTGGTATTGTTGCGCAAGCGGTCAACAAGGACATGAGCATGGCGGAAAAGATCGTCTGGATGCTGGAAGAGGCGAACATGACGATTTCGCCCCCCTTGCCGGGCCAGCAGGCGGGCTTGGGTCTGGATGGGCAAAGCCAGGGCACCGGTATCCACCTGAACGGCCGCACGATCACGTTCAACTCCTCCGCCTTCGTGCAGACCCGGCTTGACGACACAGACAATGATTTTGAAGACAACGATGCCAGCCAGACCCTCTTGCAAGGGGTCACGCTGAATGGTGTGGCCTATACCCCCGGCGCGCGGGTCGAGGCGGAATACACCATTAGGCTGACCAACCCGGCCACCGGGGAAAGCTGGACGGCCTATGCTTTCAACATCAACGATTCCAACCCCGCCTATGCCACGGTTGAGGGTTTGCTGTTGCGGCCCAACGCAAACGGCACCTTCCCGCCCGCGGGAGTGGCGCTGGTGGTCAGCAATGCCGGTGAAGGGCCCGGGGGCGTCGGGTCAAACCCTTACGACCTTTATGACACGCCGCCCTGCTTTACGCCCGGCACCCTGATCGACACCGCCAGCGGCCCCCGCCTGATTGAGGATCTGCGCCCCGGTGATCTGGTGCAGACCCGGGATCACGGGCTGCAGCCTTTGCGCTGGATCGGGCGGGCAACGCTGACGCCAGCGCATCTGGCGCTGCATCCGGAGCATCTGCCGGTCCGGTTTGGGGCAGGATGTCTTGGTCAGGGTCTGCCCCTGCGGCCGCTCCTTTTGTCACCGCAACATCGGCTATTGGTGACAGGGTGGCAGGCGGAACTCTTGTTCGCGCAGGACGAGGTTCTGGTGCCTGCCACGGCCTTGCGCAACGACGGCGGCATCCGGTGCGAGGCGGCACCCGACGGCGTGACCTACCTGCATCTGCTGTTTGATCGGCATGAGATTGTCTATGCCGAAGGCGTTGCCGTCGAAAGCCTGCATGCGCCTTGGCTGCTGCACGCCCCCCTGCCCCCTGCCCTGCGGGCCGAGCTTGAGGCGCTTTTTCCGGACATCTTCAAGTTGGCGGTCGACACATCCCCGGCACGGCCTTTCGTGACCGTCGGCGAAGGTCGGATCTTCGCCTTCGATGGTGCGGGTGGAGGGACTTGAACCCCCACGCCTTGCGGCGCCAGAACCTAAATCTGGTGCGTCTGCCAATTTCGCCACACCCGCGCGGCACCCTTCTAGCAAAGCCCGAAACCGGGGGCGAGAGGCAATCGCCTGCCTTTATCCTGCCGCATCGCCAGCGCGATGCAGCCACATCTGCCGCGAAAACAACGAAAGCAGACCGAAACCGGGTCACAAACCGGTGAGACCTTAACAATAAGGCAAGGCTTTTTGAGGCACACCATGGACATGGAAACGACAATTGCTGGTCAAGGTGGGCTCCAGGTTGAGCCAGAGGTGCTGGGCCTGCTTGCGGGCACACAAATTCGCACGCTGGACGGGCTGTTGCCGGTCGAGTTTCTGGGACCCGGCGACCGGATCGTGACCCGGGCTGGATCGCGGCGGCTGGTGGCGGTTTCGGTCGTGCAGCGCCGGATGGCCCGCGTGGTGCGCATTCGCGCGACGACCCTTGGCTATGACCGCCCCGAGCAGGACCTGCTGCTTGCCCCCGGCCAGTTGGTGATGATCCGCGATTGGCGCGCGCGCGCGCTTTACGGGGTCGATGCCGCGGCCATTCCGGCAAGTCGGCTGGCAGATGGCGAATTCATCGTGACCGAAGTCCTTCGGCAGGTTCAGCTTTTCACGCTGCGCTTCGACGAGGATGAAGTGATCTACGCCGAGGGGCTGGAAATCGCCTGCCCAGCCGTGACCGCCGACGTTCCGGTGACGGCGGCCTGACAGACCCCTACCACTTTACATGCGCGGGCCAGATGAAGACCTCATCCGGGTCGCTTGCCTGCGGGCCTGCGAGGGTCATGGTTTGGCGTCGCAGGTAGCCGGCAACCTTGTCGCGCGCCATATGCTCTAGCGCGTTTGCGGCCATCGGCTCTCCCACGGTCAGGCGCAACGGGCTGCCCATGCGGCGACGGGTTTCGTGAAAGATCAGCGCCACGCGCAAGGGGTAGGACAGGTGGCTTGCGATCTGAAAAAGGCGTGAGTTCTGGCCGGTGAAATGCACCGGCAGGGTCGTGACGCCGGGAAGTGTGGCCAGCCGCCCAACAAAGGGATGCCATTCCGCATCAACCGCCCTGCCCTTGACCGGTTTGTTCGCCGTTGCAACTCCGCCAGCCGGGAAGATGGCGACCACCTTGCCCGCGGCCAGAAGCTCGGCCGCGCGGCGGCGGGTGGCGCTGGTCAGGCGTCGGGCTTCGGGCGTGCCGGAGAAGTCGACGGGCAGAAGATGCGGGGCGATTTCGGGAACCTGGCACAGCTGGCTGTTGGTCAGGATCTGCGCATTGCCGCGCAGGCGCATGCCCAACTGGCCGATGGTCAGCCCGTCGAGGATGCCGAACGGGTGGTTGGCCACGATCAGAAGGCCGCCGCTGGCCGGGATGCGGTGGAGATGGCCTTCACCCTCAATCTGCAAACGCACGTCCAGAAGGCGCAGGGCTGCGGCAAAGACCGACTCTTCCGCGCGCTGGTCGCTGGCCTGCCAGTCGCAATACATCTGATGCAGGCGGGGACGGCCAGACAACCGCTCCACCGCGCGGATCAGGCTGCGGCGAAAGCGCGACTGTCCGGCGTGGGAATAGGTGAAGTTTGGGGGGACATGCGGCAACTGTTCAGAAAAGGCAGTGTCGGTCATCTGACGATCCGTAAAGGGGCACGACTGACGGCACGGTACGACGCTGACGTGACAGGGCTGTGTCACTAGGGTCGCGGTTTGGGTCAGCGGCTGTGGTCTGCAAAGCGAATGGCCGCTTGCTTGAACCTGCGGGAGGCGTAGGCTGTCGGGCGGAGGGGACCCGCGTGACAAAGCCGGACGATCATGTCGAACGGGTGATCGGGACGCTGAACTCGGGTTCGGCGGCGGCGCGGTCGCGGCTGGCGGCATCGTGGCAGAGGTCATGGCTGAAGCATGGGATCGACCCGGGCGGGGCTGCGGCTGCGCCGGCGCTGGACGGCGACCGGCTGCGGGAAGGGCGCGAAGCGCTGGCCCACGTGCTCGCGGTGGCGGCGCCCAAGCTGGATGACCTTTACGCGATGATCGGCCATTGCGGCTGCGGGATCCTTCTGACCGATGCCAAGGGCCTGGTGATCGACGCCCGCGCGGGTTCGGCCGATGCGGAAGTGTTCCGCGCCTGGGGTCTGGCCCCCGGTGCGGATTGGTCTGAGGCCGCGCAAGGCACCAACGGCATCGGTACTAGCATCGCCGAGGAACGCGCCCTGACCATCCACCGCGACCAGCATTACCTGGCGCAGAACATCGGGATGAGCTGCATCGACGCCCCGGTTTTTGGCCCCGATGGCGGGCTGATCGCGGCCTTGGACGTCAGTTCCGCACGGGCCGATCAGACCGAAGGCTTCAACCGGCTGATCGAAGCGATGGTGACGCGGGTGGCGCAAGCGATTGAGTCGGATCTTTTCCGCAACGCCTTTCCGCGCCACCGGATCGTGCTGGCCGCCGGGGCCGATCCGGGTGGCGCGGCGCTTCTGGCGGTGGACAGCGACGATGTGGTGGTTGGCGCTACACGGGACGCGCGACGGCGGCATGGGCTGGAAGCCTCGGGCCTGATCCGCCCGCGTCCGGTGGTGGACCTGCTGGGCCGTGACGGTGGCCCGGCGGGGCTGGAGGGTGCCGAACGGGCGGCAGTGATTCGCGCCCTGACCCGTGCGCAAGGCAATGTGTCCGAGGCCGCGCGGGCGCTGGGCCTGGGCCGCGCGACGCTTTACCGCCGGATGAAGCGGCTGGGGATTGATGAGCGCGGATGATGTGTCTCAGTCCTGAGACAGGTCGCCCTGTCACGCCGCCCTGCCCCGGCTGACTGACCGCACCCGATGCCCGATGGTCCTTTCAGAGCCGCGCCAGGGAGGGTGCGGTCATGGGAGGAGACCCGAAGATGAACCAGATGACAGAAGTGGCAGGCCACCAGGCCTCGCCGTTCAAGGCGCGCTACGGAAACTTTATCGGTGGTCAGTTCGTGGCCCCGGTGAACGGGCGCTACCTGGACAACGTGACGCCGATCACCGGTGCAAAGGTATGTGAGGTTCCCCGCTCTGACGCGGCTGATATCGCGCTGGCGCTGGATGCAGCCCATGCCGCAAAGGACGCATGGGGCAAGACTTCCGCGGCGCACCGGTCGAACATCCTCTTGAAGATCGCCGATGTGATGGAAGCGAACCTGCAGCTTCTGGCCGAGGCTGAGACCTGGGACAACGGCAAGCCGATCCGTGAGACGGTGAATGCCGACATTCCCCTGTCCATCGACCATTTCCGCTATTTCGCCGGGGTCCTGCGGAGCCAGGAAGGCTCGATGAGCGAGATCGACAATGACACGGTCGCCTACCACTTCCACGAACCCCTTGGCGTGGTCGGCCAGATCATCCCGTGGAACTTTTCCATCCTGATGGCGGCATGGAAACTGGCCCCGGCGCTGGCAGCGGGCAATTGCATCGTGATGAAGCCAGCGGAACAGACCCCGGTGGCCATCCTGGTGCTGATGGAGTTGATCGGAGACCTTCTGCCCCCCGGCGTGTTGAACGTCGTCAACGGCACGGGCGCCGAAGCGGGTGAGGCGCTGGTCCGGTCAGGCCGCATCGCCAAGATCGCCTTCACCGGGTCCACCGCGACGGGCCGCAAGGTGGCCGAAGGGGCCGTGGCCGCGCTGATCCCGTTCACGCTGGAACTGGGCGGGAAATCCCCGAACATCTTCTTCTCAGACGTTATGGCCGCGGATGACGCGTTCCTTGACAAGGCGGTCGAAGGCTTTGTCCTGTTCGCCTTCAATCAGGGCGAGGTGTGCACCTGCCCCAGCCGCGCGCTCATCCAGGAAGACATCTATGAGGCGTTCATGGAACGCTGCCTGGCCCGGGTGAAGGCGATCAAGCAGGGCGATCCGCGAGACATCAACACGATGGTCGGCGCGCAGGCCAGCCAGCAGCAGCACGACAAGATCATGTCCTACTTCAACATTGGGCGTGAGGAAGGGGCCGAGGTCCTGATCGGCGGCGATGCGGCGCGGTTCAACGGGGACCTTGCGGGTGGGTACTACATCCAGCCGACGATCCTGAAGGGCCACAACAAGATGCGGGTCTTCCAAGAGGAGATTTTCGGGCCAGTCGTGTCGGTGACTACCTTCAAGGACGAGGCCGAGGCTTTGGCCATCGCCAACGACACGATGTACGGCCTTGGAGCCGGGGTCTGGACCCGAGACGGCACCCGCGCCTACCGCTTTGGCCGCGACATTCAGGCCGGGCGCGTCTGGGTGAACAATTACCACGCCTACCCCGCCCACGCAGCCTTTGGCGGCTACAAACAGTCCGGCATCGGGCGTGAAACCCACAAGATGATACTGGACCACTATCAGCAGACCAAGAACATGCTGGTCAGCTACAACCCCAACAAGCTTGGGTTCTTCTAGGGCGCATCCAGTGTGTGATGGGTGTCGGGGGGGCAGGCATCCTGCCCCCCCTTTTGCTGCCCAACACCTGGCCGCAATCGCCAGCCCCTTGCCTTGGCAGGCGGGTCTTGACGCAGCGTCTGCCTATGCAGGAGCGGAAAGCAGGCTAAGCTGGCCGCAGCGACAAAGGCCCGCCATGTTCCAGACCCCTGACCCGATCCTTGCAGCTTTCACCGCCCAGAAGGCGCGTGTCGCAGAGCGCCGCCGCAACTTTGGTCTGGCTGAGCGCCGTGCGGTGCTGGCGAAGCTTGCCGCCGCCATTCGGGACAATGAGGCCGCCTTGGTGGCCGCCTGTGCCGCCGATCTTGGTCGGCCCGAAGCGGAGACCATTCTGATCGAATACCTGACCGTGTTGCAGGACATCCGCCATGCCCGCAGCCATCTGTGGGCCTGGATGCGGCCGCGGTGGGTGGCGCCGACACTGGCAAGCTTTGGCTCAACCGCGCGGATCGAGGTGCAGCCGCGGGGCGTCTGTCTGGTGATCGCGCCATGGAACCTGCCCTTTGCGCTGGCCATGGGGCCGGTCATCTCGGCCCTCGCGGCGGGCAATGCGGTGATGCTGAAACCGTCTGAGCTGACGCCCGCGACCAGTGCCCTGATGGCGCGGCTGGTGGCAGAAACTCTGCCTGCCGACCTTTGCACGGTCATTGAAGGCGACAAGGCGGTGGCCGAGCGTCTTCTGGCGCTGCCCTTCGACCACATCTTCTTCACCGGCAGCCCGGCTGTGGGCAAGATCGTGATGGCGGCGGCGGCGAAGCACCTGACCTCGGTCACGCTGGAGCTTGGCGGGAAATCGCCGGTCATCGTCGGCGAAGGCGCGGATCTGGAGCGTGCGGCGGATTGGATCACCTTCGGCAAGTTCCTGAACGCGGGTCAGGTCTGCATCGCGCCCGACCATCTCTTTGTCCATGTCAGCGTCAAGGACCGGTTCCTGACGCTCTTGCGGGCGCGGATCGCCAAGGCCTATGGCAGTGGCGCGGCAAGCCCGCATCTGAGCCAGATTGTCAGTGAGGCGCATGCCGCCCGGCTGGCCGAGGTGCTGGCGGATGCGGTTGCAAAGGGGGCAGAGCCGATCCTGAATGCCGGGGCCAAGGGCCGGGCGATGGGACCGGTGCTGGTCGAAGCGATCACCCCGGAAATGCGGCTGGATCAGGAGGAGATTTTCGGCCCGATCCTGCCGATCCTGTCCTATGACGACCTTGGGCAGGTGATCGACCGGATCAATGCGCGTGACAAGCCGCTGGCGCTTTATGTCTTTGACCGCGATCAGGGCCGAATTGACCGGATCCTGGGCGAGACCACCTCGGGCGGGGTGGGGATCAACCTGACGCTGGTGCAGTTCAGCCATGCGAACCTGCCGTTTGGCGGGGTCAACACCTCGGGCATCGGGGCGGGGCATGGGGTGACGGGCTTTCGCGCCTTCAGTCATGAGCGGGCGGTCTTGCGCAACCGGTTCCTGATGTTGCCGCTGATCTTTCCGCCCTACGGGCCAAGGGTGATGCGGCTGATCGGGGTCATCAAGCGGGTGCTGGGGTGAGCTATGACGTCATCATTGTCGGCGCCGGATCGGCGGGCTGTGTGCTGGCCAACCGGCTGTCGGCCGATCCCGCGCGCCGGGTCTGCCTGATCGAGGCTGGGCCGCGCGACCGCAACCCGCTGATCCATATCCCCTTGGGGCTTGCAGTGCTGGCACGCACGCGCGGGATCAACTGGGCCTACGCCACTGATCCCGAACCCGCGCTGAACAACCGGCGGCTTTACTGGCCAAGGGGGCGGGTCTTGGGCGGGTCATCCTCGATCAACGCGATGATCTACATGCGCGGGCATCCGGCGGATTATGCCGCTTGGGCCGCAGCGGCAGGGCCGGAGTGGGACTGGCCGCGGGTGCGTCAGTTGTTCATCGACCTGGAGGGCAATACCGCCCTGTCGGACAGTCATCACGGCACTGACGGGCCGCTGACGGTCAGCAACCTGCGCAAGGTGAACCCGCTGAGCGCGGCCTTCGTTCAGGCGGGGCTGGACTGCCAGTTTCCCGAAAACCCCGATTTCAACGGCGCCTCGCAAGAGGGTGTGGGGCTTTACCAGGTGACGCAGGCGAACGGCCAACGCTTCAGCGCCGCCCGCGCCTTTCTGGACCCGGTCCGCAGCCGCCCGAACCTGACCATCCTGACCGGTGCCGAGGTGGCGCGCGTCCTGTTCGACGGCCGCCGGGCCACGGGCGTGCGTCTGACCGGGCGCGACCTGACCCTTTCCCCGGGCGGTGAGGTTATCCTGAGCGGGGGGGCCGTGAACTCACCCCGGCTGTTGCTGCTGTCGGGGATTGGACCGGGGGCAGCGTTGCAAAGACTGGGCATCCCGGTGGTGCAGGACGCGCCCGAGGTGGGGCAGAACCTTGCTGATCATCTTGACATCGGGTTGCAGGCCCTGACCACAGGGCGGCAGGCGATCGGCGTCGCCCCAAGCTTTTTGCCGCGGGCGGTGAAGGCGGCCTGGGCCTATGCGTGGCGGCGTCAGGGAGAGCTAACCTCGAACGTGGCCGAGGCGGGGGGGTTTGTCCGCTCAGACCCGGGACAAGGGCGGCCGAACCTGCAGTTCCATTTCATTCCGGCGCTGCTGCATAACCATGGCCGCCGCACGGCCTGGGGCTATGGGCTGACGCTGCATGTCTGCGATCTTTTGCCGAAAAGCCGTGGCACCCTGACCCTGACCAGCCCGGACCCCGCCGCACCACCGCGGATCAGGGCGAATTACCTGTCGCATCCCGAAGATCTGCCGGTCCTCCTGAACGCGCTCAAGATCGGGCGGCGGGTGCTGGCGGCCCCGGCCCTTACCGGCCATATCCGGCGCGAGACCCTTCCCGGCCCCGAGGTTCAGGCTGAAGCAGACCTGGTTGCCGACATCCGGGCCCGCGCCGAGACGATCTACCATCCCGTGGGCACCTGCCGGATGGGGCGGGATGACCGGTCGGTCGTCGATCCGCAAGGGCGCGTGCGGGGTGTCCACGGGTTGCGGGTGATCGATGCCTCGATCATGCCGGGGATCATCGCCGGCAACACCAATGCCGCGACGATGATGCTGGCCGAGAACATTGCGCGGATGATGACCGATCGCCGGGAGGGCGATTGACGCTGGCAGCGCAGGTCCGCGAGGGCCGTCAATGCGGTTCCGACCGGACGAGGCTCTTTCCACGGATTGGAGCCTGGCCGATCTTTGCGTTGTCGTCGGTTGCGGGCCCATCCGGAAGCGGCCTGGACCGAAGCGCAGGCCAGACCTGGCTGGCTGCGGTCCGCCATGGTCAAGCGCCCGGCCATGCCGCTATGCTGCGGATCAGACAGGGCCGGACAGGGATGCACGATGGCGGTGACGCTGAAAGAGGTGGCGGAACGGGCGGGCGTGTCACGATCAGCTGTGTCGCGCACCTTTACTGACGGGGCCTCCGTCTCGGCCAGAACCCGCGCAAAAGTTGAACAGGCGGCAACCGACCTTGGCTATGCGCCGAATGCGCTGGCCTCAAGTCTGACCACGGGGCGGACCAAGCTGATCGGCCTGATCGCCAACAACTTTCACAACCCGCTGATCCTTGAGGTGTTTGACCTGTTCACCCGGGGGCTGCAGGACCGGGGCCTGCGGCCGCTTCTTGTGAATCTGAGCGATGCGACAGACCCTGAAACCTCGCTGCGGATGTTGCGGCAGTATTCGGTTGACGGGGTGATCGTCGCCTCATCCACCCTGCCCGCCAGCTTTGCCGGATCGTTCCGCAGCGCGGGCCTGCCGGTGGTGCACGCCTTTGGCCGCCAAAGTGCCGCACCATCGGTGCACGTGGTCGGGATCGACAACATCGCCTGCGGGCGCATGGCCGCTGAGGCCCTGATCGCACGCGGCTACACCCGTGTCGGGTTTCTGGGCGGGCCGGAAAGTGCCACCTCGACACAGGACCGGGCGGCAGGGTTTCTGGGCCGTCTGCAGGCCGAAGGGGGGGTGACGGTCAGTGCCAGCTATGCGAGCGGCTATACCTATGATGCGGGCCGGGATGCGATGGAGCTGCTTCTGAGCGCCCCCCCGGCCGAAGCCTATTTTTGCGGAGATGACCTGCTGGCTGTCGGTGCCCTGAGCGCCATTCAGGCGGCGGGGCTGTCAGTGCCGGGCGACATCGGTCTGATCGGGTTGAACGACATGGAAATGGCGCGCTGGCAGAACATCGGGCTGACCACCATCCGCCAGCCGGTGGCCGAAATCATTTCGGCAGCCATCGACCTTGTGGTCGACACGATCGAGGCGCCGGATCGCCCGCCAGAAGTGCGCCTTTTCCCCTGTAGGGTGATAGACCGACGAACCTTGCGCGCGACCGTCGGGGAACCGGAGTTTTGAAAAACTCCGGACCGGAGCTTTTGAAGGCTCCGGCCCGATTTCTTCAAAGAAATCGGATCAGCGGAACATGGGCGGGCGCGCGTCCAACCATTGGCCGCCCGCCTTGGCCGAGGCAACCGCGGTATGCACCGCCGCCATCGACCGCACGCCTGCCGCCGCCGTCGGCAACCCATCCCGCGCGGTGCCGCGGATCGCATCTGCCAAATCGCAGTAGATGTTGGCCACAGCCAGCGGGAAGCCTTCGGGATGCGCAATCGCCACGCGGCTTAGGCGCTTGGCATCGTCGTAAAGCCCGCCTTCGCCCTTCTCCATGATCTGTGTCCGGCCACCGACCGGGGTGTAGATCAGTTGGTTCGGCTGTTCGGATGCCCAGCGGAAGCCGCCCGTTTCGCCAAACACCTGAATGTCGAACCCATGCTGCCGACCAATCGCGACCGAAGAGGTCCAAAGCCGCCCGACCGTGCCCTTGGACATGCGGAAGTTGACCATGGCGTCATCCTCCAGCAACCGCGACGGGATGGTCGAGGCGAAGTCGGCGGACAGCTTTTCCACCTCGTCATCACAGATGAAGCTGGCCATGTGCAGGGCGTGGATGCCGCAATCGGCGAACTGGCCCGAGACGCCCGCCATGGCCGGGTCATAGCGCCAGCGGACGCGGGGGTTATCCGCGTCGGTCGCGTCGCCGTGGTGGCCGTGGCTGAAGTTGGTCACGACCAGCCTCACCTTGCCGATGTCCCCGTTCCTGACCATCGCTCGTGCCTGACGGACCATCGGGTAGGCGGAATAGCAGTAGTTCACCGCGCAGATTTTCCCCGTCTTCGCGGCGATGCGGACGATCTCTTCGCCCTCTTCCACTGTCACCGTCATCGGCTTTTCGCACAAGACGTTGAACCCGGCCTCAAGGAAGGCCTTGGTGATCTGAAAATGGGTCGAATTCGGGGTGGCCACGGTCACCAGATCACAGCGGTCGGGGCGATTGCGTTCGCCTGCCAGCATTTCCTGCCAGTCGCCATAGGCGCGGTCGGGGGCGACGCCAAGACGCTGGGCATAGTCGCGCCCGACCTCGGCCCGGTGGTCAAGCGCGCCCGCGACCAGGTTGAAATGGCCGTCGGCCAAAGCGCCCAGGCGGTGGGCCGGGCCGATCTGGCTGCCTTCACCTCCGCCGATCATGCCCCAGTTCAGTCGTGCCATGATGCCCCTCAGAAGCCGATGGATTGCAGATAGGTGCGGTTTTTCCGCGCGTCGTCGATCGGGCTGACATCCAGCGTCGGATCGCAGTCCTGCTCGACCGTGCACCAGCCTTCGAAACCGGCGTCCAGCAGGATCTGCCGCACGGCGGGAAAGTCCACGTCGCCTTGCCCAAGGTTGCAGAAGATGCCCTGCCCGCAGGCCTCATAGAACCCGGTGGATTTCGCGATGGCGTCCGCTTTAACAGCCGGGTCGATGTCCTTGAAATGCATGTAGGAAATGCGGTCGATATGCCTGCGCATGAAGGCGACCGGATCAAAGCCCGCATAGGAATGGTGGCCGGTGTCGAAGCAGATTTTCAGGATGCTGTCGTCAACCTCCTCCAGCAAGCGCTCCAGCTCCGGTTCAAAGTCGATGAACCCGGCGGCGTGGGCGTGGATACCCACGGTCAGGCCATATTCCTCGGTCCCCATCTTCGCCACGGTGGCGATGCGGTCGCGGAAGGCGGACCATTCGGCAGGGCCCATCTGCTCTGCCGCCTCGGCCCGTCCCGCTGTTGGTGCGCGGCGGGGGGAGATGCTGTCGATCAGCACAAGATGCCGGGCGCCATGGGCAACCAGCGCCTTGCAGGTGCGGGTCGCGGCGTCCATCACCTCATCCCACTTTGCCGGATCGTGGAAGGGGCGGAAGACCACGCCGCCGATCAGGGTCAGGCCGGTATCGGCCAAAGCCTCACCCAGAACCTCAGGATCTTCGGGCATGAAGCCGATGGGGCCAAGCTCGATCCCCTTGTAGCCAGCGGCGGCGCAGTCCTTCAGGACCTGCCGCCAAGGCGGATTGCGCGGGTCGTCTGCAAATTCCACACCCCAGGAGCAGGGCGCGTTGCCGATACGAATGGTCATGGGGTCCTCATGCCAGGGGAATGTCGTCGGGAACGGCGTGCCAGCGGCCGCTGTCGGACGCCTGAAAGGCGGTGTCGATCAGCTGGCTTACAGCAAGGCCATCGCGGAAGGTGGGCCAGACCGGCTGGCCTGAGTGGATGGCGTGCAGGAAGTCCTTCGCCTCGATGATGATCTGGTCCTGATAGCCGGTGCCGTGGCCGGGGCCCTGACAGAAGGCTAGGTAGTCCGGATGCGACGGCCCGGTCAGGATGCGGGTGAAGCCGCGCGTCGCCTCAGGCCCTTCGGCCCGGTAGAGGTGGACAGCGTTCTGGTCTTCCTGATCGAACCGGATGGAGCCCTTTGTGCCATGGATTTCATAGGCGTAGCCCATCTTCCGCCCTGTGGCGGTGCGGCTTATGTAAAGATGCCCCATGGCGCCCGAGGCAAAGCGCAGCATGATCTGGGCATGGTCGTCGTTCGTCACTGCCACCGGGCCTTGCGGGCCGGACCGTGTGGCATGAACCGTCTCGATCCGCGCCGTCAACTCTGCAACCCGCCCCATCAGTGCCAGCATGCAGTTGACCGGATGCGGGGCAAGGTCACCCATGCAGCCATTCGCGCGGCCCTCCGTCCGCCAGGTTGCGGGCAGCGAGGGGTCGGCCAGAAAATCCTCGGTATGTTCCCCGCGAAACCACGTGACCGTCCCGATCGCCCCATCCGCGAGGAGTTTGCGGACGAACTGGGTGGCCGGGGTCCGGACGTAGTTGAAACCGATCATGTTCGGCAGGCCCGACGTCTCGGCCGCCGCGACCATGGCTTTGGCATCCGACAGCGAGGCGCCCAGCGGTTTTTCGCAGAAGACCGGCTTGCCGGCGGCAAAGGCGGCTTCGGCAATCGCGCGGTGGGTGGATTGCGGTGAGGCGATGACCACCGCTTGCACCTTCGGATCGGCGACAAGGTCCTGCCAGTCGCGTGCGGCGCGGGCAAAGCCGTAGGCCTTGGCGTATCGCGCAGCCGAGGCTTCGCTGGTCGCGGCGATCACCTCAAGCCGTGGGCGCAGGGCCGTGTCGAACACGGTGCCGACCGCCGACAGGGCGACCGCATGGGCCTTGCCCATATAGCCGCCGCCGACCAGCCCGATCCCGATCTCTGCCATTGCCGACCCTCCGTGCACCAGTATTGCAACCGGTTGCAAAAGCTGTATCCTTCGTCTGCATACCGCGCAAGCCCCGTTTCAGAAGGCTGCCGGACGGCTTGGAAAAGGGCAAGGCATGCGCGAGACAATCAGGCTGACTGTGGCCCAGGCCATCGTGCGCTGGCTGATGAACCAGTACATCGAGATCAACGGGGTCGAGACCCGCATCTGTGGCGGGGGCTTCGGCATCTTCGGCCATGGCAACGTGCCCTGCCTGGGTGAGGCGCTCTATCCGGTTCATCAGGAATTGCCGCTTTACCGAGGGCAGAACGAGCAGAGCATGGGCTTTGCCGCCGCGGCCTATGCCAAGTATCACCTGCGCCGGCGCTTCATGTTCTGCACGGCCAGTGCGGGGCCGGGTACGGCGAACCTCTTGACCGCTGCTGCCCTCGCCCATGCCAACCGCCTTCCCATGCTGATGCTGTGCGGCGATACCTTCCTGACCCGCCTGCCCGACCCGGTCTTGCAGCAACTTGAACACTTCGGGAACCCGTCGCTGGGTCTGAACGACGCCTTCAAATCCGTCAGCCGTTATTGGGACCGCATCACCCACCCCGCGCAGATCTTGCAGTCCCTGCCGGCCGCCCTTGCCACGATGCTGGACCCCGCCGATTGCGGCCCCGCTTTCATTGGCCTGCCGCAAGACCTGCAAGGCTGGGCCCATGATTACCCCGAGGCGTTCTTTGCGCGGCGCATTCACCGCATCCGCCGCCAAACCCCCGACCGCTTGGAGATTGCCGAAGCAGCGGCCTTGCTGAAGGGCGCCAAACGCCCGGTGATCGTGGCGGGTGGAGGTGTGCAGTACTCCGGCGCCGTGGCCGAACTGACCGACTTTGCCGAGACGCATGGCATTCCGGTGGTGGAAACCATCGCGGGCCGGGCGAACCTTCTGGCGGACCATCCGTTGAATATCGGCCCCTTGGGCGTGACCGGGTCAGACAGCGCGAATACCATTGCGGGCGCGGCGGATGTGGTGCTGGCCGTGGGCACCCGGCTGCAGGATTTCACCACAGGTTCATGGACGGTATTTGCCCATGACGCACGACTGATCGGCCTGAATGCCGGGCGGCACGACGCCGCCAAGCATCAGTCTCTGGCAGTCGTCGGCGACGCCAAACTGGGGCTGCAAGCCTTGAGTGCGGCCTTGACCGGCCACAAGGCTGCAGAAAGCTGGATCTCCAAGGCCCGGGCCGAGCGCAAGACGTGGGATGCCTATGTCGCCAGCAGTGTCGCGCACGGCAACCGCCCGAACTCTTACGCCCAAGCCATCGGCGTGGTGAACGCGCTCTGCCACCCGCGCGACCGGATCGTGACGGCGGCCGGAGGGCTTCCGGCCGAGGTGACGGCCAACTGGCGCACCCGCGGGATCGGCACGGTGGATGTCGAATTCGGCTTTTCTTGCATGGGGTATGAGATTGCCGGCGGCTGGGGCGCGCGGATCGCGCAGGCCGAAGGTGAGGGCGACCGCGATACGATCGTCTTCGTCGGCGACGGCAGTTATCTCTTGATGAACTCTGACATCTACTCCTCTGTCCTGACAGGGAAAAAGCTGATCGTTCTGGTCCTGGACAATGGCGGGTTTGCCGTCATTAACAAGTTGCAGAACAACACCGGGCAGGCCAGCTTCAACAACCTGATCAAGGATTGTCCGACGGTCGATGCCCCTTTTGTCGTGGATTTCGAAGCCCACGCCCGCGCCATGGGGGCCAATGCCGAAACCGTCGCCAATCCCGCCGAACTCGCCCACGCCTTCCAACGCGCAAAGGCGGCCAGCAAGACCAGCGTCATCGTGATGCAGGTTGATCCCTATGAGGGTTGGACGACCCAAGGCCATGCCTGGTGGGAGATCGGCACGGCTGAGGTCTCGGACAGTGCCGACGTGCAGGCCAAACATGCCGAGGTTGAGGCCGGGCGCGCCGCCCAAAGGCCGGGCGTCTGATGGCTGACCTCGCACGCCTTGCCGGGCGGAACTTTCTGGTCATCGGCCGGGCGGGGATGGACATTTACGCCGATCCCCCTGGCACAAGGATTGAAGAGGCGACGCGCTTTGTCACGGCGCTTGGCGGGTCCTCGGCTAACATTGCAGTGGCGCTGACACGGCAGGGCTGCCGGGCGGCGCTGGTCACTTGCGTTTCGGACGATGCTGTGGGGCGGTTTTGCCTGGCACAGCTTGACGCCTACGGTATCGACCGCGCCCATGTTCGCCCCGTTGGAGGTGAGGCGCGCAATTCGCTCGCTGTGGTGGAAACGCGGGCAGTGGACTGCCAATCCGTTATCTACCGCAACAACGCCGCTGACTTTGCGATGACGGTTCAGGATGTGGAACAGGTGGATTACACCGCCCGTTCCGCCCTTATCACCACGGGTACGGTGCTGGCAGCGGAACCTTCCCGCTCTGCCGCCTTTCGGGCTTTTGACCTTGCCCGAGCTGCCGGTCTGCCGCTGATTTTTGATGTGGATTACAGGCCTTATTCCTGGCCCTCGGCAGCGGAGGCGGCGGAGGTCTACTCTCGCGCGGCGGCTTTGTGTGACATCATCGTCGGCAATGATGTGGAGTTCGGCTTCATGGCCGGAGCGTTCGACCAGGGCCTAGCCAAGGCTCGCAGTCTGATCAGCGAAGGTGCGCAGATCGTCGTCTACAAGCGGGGCGAAAAAGGTGCGGTCACCTTTACCCGGGATGCTGAATTTGCCACCGGGATCTATCCCACCCGTGCCCTCAAGCCCACGGGCGCGGGCGACAGTTTTCTGGGCGCGTTCACCGCGGCTTTGGCTTCTGGTCAGCCTGTCAGGACCGCCGTTCTGCGGGGATCCGCTGCTGCGGCGATGGTTGTGGCCCGTGTGGCTTGTGCCCCCGCCATGCCGACAAGCGCAGAGCTTGACGTCTTCCTTGCCACCCACACTGGCCCCAGCGCCTGAAGGACCGCCATGCACATCGCCCCGCACGACAACCAGAACCGCGCCATCGTCGATGTGAATGACCCGGTCGTTCCATTGGTCTATTTCAACATCCTTCGGCTGAAGGCAGGTGAGACCTTCGATTACCGCACCCCAGGCTATGAGACCTGCGTTGTCCCCGCCACTGGCACGGTGACGGTCGAGACGATGGGCGAAACCTTTGCCGCGATCGGACAGCGCGGCGTCGATGTCTGGGATGGTGAGCCGGAAGGGGTTTATGTCCCCACCGACAGCGGCTGCCGGGTCACCGCCTTGACCGATACGGAAACCTTCATTGCCGGTGCGCAATTCGCTGAAACCCTGCGCCCTTTCGCCGTGCGCGCAGCCGATATCGACAAGGTGCAATACGGGTCGGACGACACGAAAACCCATCGCAAGATCAAGCACATCCTGGGGGCTGCCTACCATGATCGCGTGGGGCGCCTGTTGGTGAGTGAGCTTTACACTGTCGGCGCAGGCGGCTGGTCGGGCTTTCCCAGCCACAAGCACGACACCGACCGCCTGCCGGATGAGACGCGGCACGACGAATGCTACAACTTCCGCTTCCGGCCCGACCACGGATCAGGCCTGCAGATGCTGCAGCGGGTGGATAATGAACCGGGCGACGCCTATCACATCATGAACCGCTCGACCGTGCTGATCGACAATGGCTATCATCCCTGCTGCGTGCTGCCGGGGTATGAGATGTATTACTTCACCATCCTTGGCGGCCAGTCCCAGCGCAGCCTGAAGCAGCATTTCCAGCCGACCCATGCCGCCCAACTGCAGACCATCCCCGGCATCATGGACATGGTGGCCAAGTTCAAATGACGCTGGTCACGCTGGCCCAGGTCCTGCAGCCTGCTAATGCGATTGGCTATGCGGTGCCGGGCCTTGTCTGCCTTGGGTGGGAGGACATGCGCGCCTATGTGGCGGCGGCCGAGGCGGAACGCGCGCCCATCATCCTGCAAGCCGGCCCCGGCTGCCGGCAGCACACGCCAGTACCGATCCTTGGAAAGATGTTCCGCCATCTGGCCGAAGCGGCCAACGTGCCCGTCGTGGCCCATCTTGACCATGGCCGCAGTCTGGACGACTGCCGCATCGCGTTGGAGGAGGGGTTTACTTCGGTGATGTTCGACGGCTCTGCCCTGCCCTTGCAGCAAAACATTGACCTGACCGCTGCCGTCGCCGCGATGGCGCACAAGGCGGGCGCGAGTTGTGAAGGTGAGATCGGCTTTGTCGGCTATGCCGGCGGGGCAGAATCGCATGGCACCGACCCAGCGGAAGCCGCGCGCTTTGCGGCTGAGACTGGCGTGGATGCGATGGCCGTTTCAGTTGGCAATCTGCATCTGCAGCAAGACCAAGGTCAGGGTTTGGACCTTGCCCGCCTGGCCGCAATTGAGGCGCTGACGAACGTGCCGCTGGTCATTCACGGCGGATCGGGCGTGCCCGCTGCCCAACGCCTGCAACTGGCTACGACCAGCAGGATCGCGAAGTTCAACATTGGCACCGAATTGCGGATGGCCTTTGGCACGGCCCTGCGCGCAGCCCTGGCCCGCGACCCGGCCCGCTTTGACCGGATCGACCTTCTGCAGGAAACGGAAATCCCGGTGACCGAAGCCGCCAGGTCCGCGATCCGGGGTCTTGGGGCGTCAGGCCGGGGACAGGCCTAGCCGGTGAACGGAGCGCCCGGCAGACCCCGCAGGACCACCTTGGCCGCCTTTCGCCCGGTCATCAGCGCACCGTGAACCGTCGCCGCGTGATGATGTGAGGTCGCCTCACCGGCAAAGAGCAGCCGCCCCTCCCAGTCCGCACCAAAGAGGGCCTTGCGGTCCTTGGCCCTGGTGCCAACCGGCAGGAAGGAATAAGCGCCTTGCGCGAAAGGGTCTTGGCGCCAGCGGCTGATCTGGCTGCCGACGGGATCAGGCACCGAGGTGCCAAACATTGCGCGCAACGCATCCAGCGCCGAGGCTGCGGTTTCCCGGTCACCCCAGCCTTCCACCGCTTCCGCCATGGCAGCGGCGTTGAACCCTACGATCAAAGGCTGGCCGGTCGCCGGAAGATAGCTGGTCCAGTCGGCCCAAAGCGTTTCCTGGGGCCCAAGAAAATCAATCCAGTCCAGGTCCGCGGGCCAGAAAACCCGGTCAAAGCGCAGGATGCATTTGTTCAGCAAACCCATCTCAAGCCCGTCAATGGCGCGCTGGCGGTTGCTGCTCAAGGGTTCGGCAAACTGGACAGAGCCGGATTTCAGCACCCCAAGCGGCAAGGTGACAATGGCACAGTCAGCCCGGTGGATGCCTTGCGCTGTTGTCACTTCAACCCCTAGCGTGGCTGGCGCAAGTCGGGTGACAGGCGAGCCCAGCCGCAAATCAAGCCCCTGGGCGAGGTGGTGAATGATGGGGCCAAAGCCGGGTGTCAGCACGGCCTCATCGCCCGGAAAATCCCTGCCGTCATCGAAATGCCAGGCGGAAAGGCGGCTCCAGTCGCCGGAATACTCATGCTCGATCCGGGTGTTGATCGCCAGCCGGGCGACGCGACGGTCAAAGTCCGAAAGGCCGCGCCAGGCCCTTGACCGTTCAATTGCCGCCTGCAACGACTGGTCGGCATCGGCATGATCCGCGCGCGCGCGGGCATGCTTGACCAGCTTCAGCGCCCGCTTTGTGGCCTTTTGAAACTCAACTTCATTCCCATGAGGGTCGAACGTGCCCGCGCGTTTGTAGCTGGTTGGCGTCAGGCTCACTCCCACGGCCTTAGCCAACGTCGTCATCGGGTTGCCCTTGGTGCCGTGTATCCAGCTTGCCCCCATGTCGACCGGCAGATCGGGCCAGAGATGGCTGGTATGGCTGCGCCCACCGATGCGGTCACGCGCCTCGATCACGGTGACGCGGGCCCCGGCGTCTTGCAAAAGGCGGGCGGCCCCAAGGCCAGCCATCCCGGCCCCCAGCACCAGGACATGAGGTTTACTGGCGGACACGGTCGCCCTTTGGGTCGTAAAGTGGGGCAAGCGACGGGGTGGCGGGAATGCGGGCATCGCAAACCTCGACCTCCCAGCGGTGGCGGTGGAGCATGTCAGCCGTGATCCCATCGGGGTAGTCCACCACCCCAAGGCCAACCGAGGCACCAAGCGTTGGCCCAAACGCGCCTGCGCGGATATAGCCGACGTCGCGGCCGTCACAGAGGATCGGCTCATTCCCGTGCAGAAGGGGACCCGCGTCCTGCAGCAGGAACTGCACGATCCGCCGGGTCAGCGGGCCGGAGGCCTTCTGGCGCAAAAGCGCGTCGCGGCCAATGAAATGGGGTTTGGTGAAATCCACTGCGAAGCCCAGGCCCGCTTGCAAAGGCGTATCGGTATTGTCGATGTCCACGGCAAAGTCGCGGTAGCCCTTTTCCAGCCGCAGGGATTCAAGCGCCAATAGCCCGCAGTGGACCGGGTCTACCCCTGCGGCGCGGATCCCTGCGATCAATGCGTCGTGTGCCGCGTGCGAGTATTCGGTGGGGACGTAAAGCTCATACCCGAGTTCGCCCATATAGGTCACCCGGACCACGCGGACCGGGACCGGCCCGATGTCCAGCATCCGGCTGGCGCGGAAAGGCAGGGCCACCGATGAGAGGTCTTCCCCCGTCATCCCGATCAGAACGTCACGCGATCTGGGGCCCTGCAGCGACAGGATCGTATAGGCGCTGGTGACGTCGGTCAGTGTGCAGGCCTCATCCGCCAGGATATGTCGGCGCAGCCAGGCCGGTGTGAAGGATTGCAGGATGTCGCCCGTCACCAACAGAAAGTCTTCCGGGCCCGTCCGGGTGATCGTCAGGTCCGACAGGATGCCGCCCTGGTCGTTCAGCCATTGGGTATAGACGTTCTGGCCGATGGCTACGTCGATCTGGTTGGCACTGACCCGGTTCAACACCTTCAGCGCATCGTGGCCCTGGACAAGGAACTTGCCCATGAAGGACTTGTCGAACAGGCCAACCGCCGTGCGCGTCGCATGATGTTCGCGGGCGGCAAGGTCATGCCAAGGTTGGCGGCCGTAGGAGTAGTCCACCTTTGGGGGCGGCGCGTCGGGCGAGAACCAGTAGGGCATTTCCCAGCCCGAAAGATCATGGAAGTAGGCGCCCATCGCCGCATAACGGTCATGCAGGGCTAGGCGGCGCATGCCCCGTGCCGTTGTGTGGTGCCAGTGCGGCAGGGGGCCGTAGGTGAAGGTATAGCCGAGCGACTTCGGGATCCGTGCACCAAGGAAGGCCCGCGTCGCCTGATGCGGCCGCGTACGAGCGATGTCGAGGCCGGTGACATCTTGTGACGAGGCGCCAGTGACCAAAAGCTCGGCCAGGATGTGCCCTACCCCACCCGCGGACAGAATCCCCAAGGAATTCAGACCGGTGGCCAGAAACAGTCCGTCAACCTCGGGGCTTTGGCCGAGGAGGTATGACCCATCGGGGGTAAAGCTTTCCGGCCCGCAGAAGAAGGTCTTGATGCCGGCCGTCTTCATCACCGGATAGCGTTCGAAGGCGGCCTCAAGGAACGGGGTCATCCGGTCCCAGTCGGGCGGCAGGGTCGAAAAGCTTGCCTCTTTCGGGATGCCGTTCAGGTTCCAGGTGGCGCCTTCGGGCTCAAAGAGACCAAAGAGCATGCCGCCGCCTTCTTCACGCACGTAGGTGAAGGTGCTTGGGTCCTCGACCACTGGCAGGTCGGGGTGCATGCCCGCCAATGGCTCGGTCAGCAGATAGTAATGCTCAGCCGCTTGCAGGGGCACCGATACGCCGATCTTGGCCCCAAGTTGGCGCGACCACATGCCTGCGGCCAACACCACATGGTCGGCCTTGACGGTGCCATGCGGAGTGACAACCGCCGTGACGCGTCCGCCAGTCACGATAAAATCGTTGACGGGTGTCCCTTCAAAAATCCGCGCGCCGCCTGCCCTGGCCCCGGCGGCCAGCGCCATGGTCACGTCCACTGGGTTGGCACGTCCGTCGGTCGGGGTCCAGAAACCCGACACTATTCCTGCCGTCTCGATCAGCGGGAACTTTGCCTTGATTTCAGCTGGAGAAAGCTCAAACCGGTCAACCCCTTGGGTCCGCACGAAGTTCGCATCGCGCTTCAGAACTTCACGCCGGGTGGCGTCGCACGCCAGATGGATGTGCCCGCATTGGCGAAAGCCGGTGGACAGGCCGGTTTCGGCGGGCAGGACGTGCTGGTAGAGGTCGCGAGTATACTGCTCGATCCAGATCGGCGTTTCGGTGGACATGCCTCCGGACGCGATCAGCCCTGCTGCGTGCCATGTCGTGCCTGAGGTCAGCTTGTCCCGCTCCAAAAGGACAACATCGCTGACCCCGAGCTTGCCAAGGTGGTAGGCGATCGAGGTGCCGATGACGCCGCCGCCGATGATGACGACGCGGGCGTGGCTGGGCAGGGTCGGGTTGATCGACATCGGTCGGCTTCTCTTCACGTAATAACGGACAGGGTGCCGCCAAGGTCTACCACGCCATCATGCTCGACCGAGCAGAAGAGCCCGCGCAGGCGCAATGGCAGATGGGCGGGTGCCGTGATCCAGTCATAGGCTGCACGACCGCAGCGCACTTTCCATTTCACACAGCCATCATTCGGCACGTCGCTGACCCGCAGCACCGCCGTGCCGAGGGAAAGGAGCGTACCTGCGGGCAGGTTCGCCTCGGTCAGGTTCATGTCGACGGCGATGTTGTCGCCCGGATGGGGCACGCGGTCGCGGTCGCGCCAGGCCAGATGCAGCACCTGCCAGGGCATGATCGAGACCTGAATCCGCGGATCAGGGCTGCCGTCGGGCAGCTCCAGCCAGGGGCGCGCCATTTCGAAATCACCAACCACGCCCGCGGCGCGGGTCAGGGTCAGGCTTTGCGGGAAGGTGCGGGCATTGGGTTTGGGCCGGGCGCAGAGGAGATGAATGGTCCCCCGATCACTCGGGGCAGCAAGGATTGCCGGAAGGGCGGCGTCGAGCTCGGCCATTGTCACGGGATTATCGGGGCTTTTGCTCATTCTGTCGCGTCCGTTCCAGCGGCGCGCAGCTGCGTCAGCCGCGCATGCCGGGCGTCGCAACTGCTGCAATCTGGCGCGCTGATCCGTGGTTCGCTGGCACCCCGACCAAAGACCAGCAATGCCGAGATGGCCACGGCGGCACCGCCAAGGGCCAACCCACCGGCGCGCGCGGAACGAAGCGAGGTCATTCCGCTGCCTGCTGCAATTGGGACGGGGTCACCAACCCCACATCTACCTTGTCATGCTTCAGTGGCAGATCGACGTCTACCGCGTTGTCCAACTCTTGGGCATAGCGGTGACCGGCATAGGTTGCGGCTGCGATGATCGCGGGGGCCTCGCAATCACCGATCCGGGCCAGGGTAAAGGGCAGGTTGGTATGGCTGCCGTCAGGGGCGTAACGCAAGGCGGTGTAAAGGTCATCCACCGGTGCGCGCTGGCCCACCAACACAAGGCTTGAGGCGGGCAGCTGGCTTTGGCGGCCGCTATGGGCACAGGCCAGAGTGACGCTGACCCCATCAAACCAGGTCAGTTCCTGGGCGGTGCACAGCGTAATCCCAAGCGCGATCAGATGCCCAGGCACGCGCCAGCCTTCCCCAGTGTTCAGCGTCCAGGGCGAAACACGGTCGTCGGGCGTGACCAAAGTAACCTCAAGCCCGGCGCCGCGCAGTCGTTCGGCAATCACGCCGCCCATGTAATAGCCATCGGCATCATAGACGACCGTTGGGCCATCCGGCAGGCGACCGTCCATGATGTCATCAGGCGTAAAGATCGGGGTGGCGTCAGCGGCCACCGGTTCAAACCGCTTGCCGGTGAAGAGGTCACGCCGCCAGCGCGCTCCGGTCGCGATCACCACATGATCGGCGCCAAACTCACGGATATCCTCGGCCGTCAGGCGGCTTTCGCGGAAAACCTCGACATTGGGAAGTTTGGCAATCTGACCTTCGCGCCAGTCGCGCACCCGGATGTATTCGCGCATTCCGGGAAGCGCTGCCTCGCGCACCGCCCGCCCGCCCAGAACGCGAGACGCCTCGGCCAGTGCCACACGGTAGCCTCGTGCGCCAAGGGCACGGGCCGCTTCAAGACCGGCCGGCCCGGCCCCAACGACCAGCACTTGCGTATCCGTGCCCCGTGCGGCGATGCGTTCGGGGTGCCAGCCCTTGCGCCACTCCTCACCCATGGTGGGGTTCTGCGTGCAGCGGATCGGAAGGGCGAGGCTGTCGCCCGAGTAGCAGACATTGCAGCCGATGCATTCGCGGATGTCTTCAATGCGGCCGTCTTCGATTTTCTTCGGAATGAACGGATCGGCGATCGACGGTCGCGCGGCCCCGATCAGATCGGTCAGGCCTGACTTTACCCAAGCCGCCATCGTGTCGGGAGACGTGAAGCGCCCGACGGTCACCACGGGCTTCGTTGTCACTGACTTGACCCAATGCATATAGGGCTTCAGAGCTGCTTCCCGGACAAAACGCGATGCGCCCATTTCCAGTGAATAGTCGGCAATGTTGATATCCCAAAGGTCGGGCATGTCTGCCATGGAGGCGAACATGTCCTGACGTTCACCGAGGATGGGTTGGCCGTCTTCTCCCACCTCGGCGTCTGCGGCAAAGCGGACGGCGACGGCGCAACGATCCCCGACAGCGTCTTTCGTCTCGGCGATAAGCTCGCGGACCAGACGGGTGCGGTTCTCCAGCGACCCGCCGTATTCATCCGTCCGAGTATTGGTGTCCGGGTCAAGGAAATGCGACAGAAGATAGCCGTGGGTCGCGTAGACATAGACGATGTCAAAGCCCGCATCCCTGGCACGGATGGCCGCATTTCGGTGCCAGCGGCGGAAGGTGCGGATGTCTTCCCTCTCCATCGCACGGGACTGGAACGGGTGGCCGACGCCATTCGGACGGCTTGCCACGTCCATCGACACCAGACGCGACGCGAGATTGGCGCTGCGCGATCCGGAAAACCACAACTCGCACCCCGCCAAGGCGCCATGGGCATGGACCTTGTCGGTCATAAGCCGGTGATTGCGCACATCCGTGTCATCCCAGATCGTGGCCGAGATATGCATCTGGTCATCCGATGCCGGATGGATCGAACAGTATTCGGTGTTGACGACGCCCCATCCGCCCTCGGCCTTGACCCCACGCATTTCGGCAACGGTGCGGGGGCGGACCCAGCCCATGCCGGTGCAATGTGGAACCTGATAGAAGCGGTTCTTCGTCGTGACCGGGCCAAGACGAACGGGTTCGAACAGAATGTCATAGCGCGGATCGCGGGTCTGGATCAGAGCCATGGGTCAGGTCCTTTCAGGGTTGCCCGGGGCGCGCGGGGCAACGGTCTGCACGCCTGAAAAATGGGTGGGGAACAGGGCGGCAAGATGTTCGATGGCCCGCTGGCGACAGGCCAGCCGCCGGAAATCTTCGGGATAAAGCAGATGGTTCAGCCAAAGCCCATCATAGAAGGCTTCAAGCCCAAGGGCGGTTTGCATGGCATCGCGCGACGGAGTGTCCCCTCCCCGCCCGATCTCTTCGATCAAGGCGACCGTGACGGCAAGGCGGGCATCGTCCGTTGCCTCGACCACGCGGCGATAGATCGCGCGGGCGCTGGCATCACCCCAAAAGGCGAACCAGACGGAAAGGGTGCGGGGGTTGCAGCTGCGGGGATCAAAGCGGGCATCCAAAAGGGCGACCAAGCGCTCGGCCGGGCTTTGGGTGACATCGGCAATGCGGTCTTGCCACAGCTTGCGTTCAGCCTCAGCAAGGTGCTGCAGGACGCCTTCCAAAAGAAGCTCCTTGTTCGCAAAGTGAAAATTTGCCAGCCCGATCGAGGTTCCGGCGATTTCGGTGACCTTTGCGATGGTGGTGCCAGACAGACCGTAAGTGGCGATCGACGTGATCGTCGCGTCAATCAGCGCTAGCCGCCGTTCGGCCTTGGCCAGGGCGCGGCGGGTTGGTCGAGGGCCGAGTTGCGCAAGATCATCAGCTTTCATGGTCAGTCCTTAAGGAGGCAGTCGCAAGTCAAGTCGGGTCCAGGATGGTAACGGCGTCAGGGGCCCAGGTCAGCCAGACCGGGCTGCCCTCATCCCCGGACCATGGATCTTCCCCGCGGGCGGCTCCGGCGGCAACCGTGACCGGCGCCGCGCGCCCCGCCACCTGAACATGGAGGAGTTGACGCCCGCCGAGATACTGGCGTGCCTGAAGCTGCCCGGCAACGGCATAGGCAGGCCCTTCCGGTTTTGTCCGCGACAGGCCCAGCCCTTCGGGCCGAAGCGCGACCAGCACCCGCTCGCCATCGGTGCGGCCCTGGCCGGACCCGTTCAGCGTCATGACGCCAAGGCCTGCAACATCGGCGATCCGCGCAGAACCATCTGTGCGCACCGTTGCGTCAAAGAAGTTCATCGTGCCAACAAAGGCTGCAACCTGCCGGGTTTTTGGCCGGTCATACAGGCCCGACGGCGTGTCGACCTGGATCACCTGGCCATTGGCCATGACCGCGACCCGGTCCGACAGGGTCAGCGCTTCTTCCTGGTCGTGGGTGACCAGAACAAAGGTGATGCCGAGTTGCCGCTGCAAGCTGCGCAGCTCTATCTGCATCTGCTCGCGCAGTTGTTTGTCCAGCGCCCCGAGTGGTTCGTCCAGCAAAAGGAGCTTCGGCTTCAGGATCAACGCCCGCGCAAGGGCCACCCGCTGCATCTGCCCGCCCGAAAGCTGATGCGCTCGCCGGTCGCCATACCCAGGCAAGGCGATCAGCTCCAGCATGGCGTCCACCATCCGGGCCTGTTCGGCCTTTGGCGTGCCAAGCCGTCGCAAACCGTACGCGATGTTGTCGCGCACGGTCAGATGCGGGAAGATGGCGTAGTTCTGAAACACCATGTTGATGGGGCGCAGATGCGGCGGTGTGTCTTGCATCGGCTGGCCGTCGATCAGGATCTGGCCTGAGGTCACCGCTTCAAAACCTGCAATCATCCGCAACAGCGTTGTCTTTCCAGACCCCGAGGCCCCCAACAGCGAAAAGAACTCGCCTGCCGCAATCTCGAGCGAGACATCGTTGACCACCTGCATGCGACCAAAGCTTTTGCAAACATTGCGCAGACTGATCATCGCCGCTCCCCAGCCGGAGCCAGCCCGACGCGCCCCAGCTTGAGGCTGGCGAAGACCATGGCAAAACTTGCCACCAGGATCAGCGTCGACAGTGCCAAGAGCGAAGGGAAGTCCTGTGGAAACCGCAGCTGGCTCCAGATGTACATCGGCAAGGTCGGCTCGGTCCCACTTAGGAAGAAGGCCATGAAAAACTCGTCGAACGAGATGGTGAAGGTCATCAAGAGGCAGGCAAGCACGCCCGGCATGTTGCAAGGCAAGGTCACGCGCAGGAACGTCCACCAAGGGCTTTCGCCAAGATCGGCCGAGGCTTCTTCCAGCGACCGGCTGAAGCCGATGAAGCGCGGCAAGAGGACGCTGATCGCGTAAGGCAGGCAGATCACCATATGCCCCAGTGCGACCGTGACAAGCGACAGACGCACGCCCAGGCCGTTCAGAACCGTCAAAAGCGCGACGCCGAGGATCAGCCCGGGCAAGACCAACGGCAGCATGATGAAGCTGACCGCCGCGCGTTTGCCAGGCATCCGGTAGCGGGCAATGGCCATGGCGGCCGGCACGGCAAGGACGGTGGAGGAAAGGCTGACGACGGCGGCAACCTGCACGCTGTTCCAGAACGCGCGTTGCAAAGGCTCACGCTGGAAAAGGTCGGCATACCAGGCAAGGGTGAAGCCCTCGAGCGGGAATTTCACATAGACGCCGGCGTTGAAGGAAAAGAGCGGGATAAACAGGATGGGCAGGTAAAGAAAGACCGCGAAGGCGCCAGCGTAAAGCGCCAGGGGACGGTTCGGTCGATGAAACCCGATGTACCGCGCCATGGCCTTATCGCCCCACCAGCCGACCGACGGCAAGGAAAGCCAGACCGGCAAGCCCAATTGTGAGCATCATCACCACCGAAAGCGCCGCACCGGCGGGCCAGTTGTTCATCGGTCCGAACATCGCCTGGATCAGGTTGCCCACCATCATCCCGTCAGGGCCCCCGACCATTGCCGGAGTGATGTAATCGCCGACGGTTGGCACGAACATCATGAAGAAAGCTGCCACCACCCCGGGAAGCGACAGGGGAAAAGTGATCCGCCAAAACCGGCGCGTCAGGCCGTCACCCAGGTCTGCGGCGGCCTCAATGTAGCTGCGGTCTATCTTTTCCAGGCTGACATAAATCGGCAGGATCGCGAAGGCTGCCCAGGAATGGGCCAGGACCAGCGTCACCGCGGTCTGGCTGTACAAGAGCGCCGCAAGCGGTTCTTGCACGATGCCGAGGCCGATCAAGGCCGTGTTCAGCACGCCTTCGTAGCCCAAGACCACCTTCCAGGCGAAGACGCGCAAAAGGTAGCTGGTCCAGAACGGCAGCGTCAGCAGGATCAGCCATAGCGCCTTGTGGCGATGGACATGAAAGGCCACGAAATAGGCCATGGGATAGCACAGTGCGACGGTGACGACCGTTGCGATGGTGGCCACGACCAGCGACCGACCGATCAGCGCGCCGAACATCGGTTGGCCCAGCATCGCAGAGTAGTTCCCAAGGGTGGGCGTCCGGTCCACCGAATACCCATCCAGCGACCAGGTGCTCATCACGAGGGTAGACCCAAGCGGAAACAGGATCGCCACCAACATGAGGCAAAGTGCCGGGGCCAGAAGCAGCCAGCCGCGACAGGCCTCATGCCGGTGCAGCAGGCGCGACAGGACCGAGGCGGGCCGCTGTGTCAGGGCCATGGCCGTCATTCGATTGGGCCGTTCTGGTCGCCGTCCATGGTGCCTAGAACCCCAGCTTGATCTGTTCCCAGGTCTGGGTCATCCGCTGATCCCATTCCGGTGTCTGGGGAATGCCGAAATGACCGGCCTGCAGCACTTCGACCGGGTTGCGCGACAGGCCGAGGACGGCCAGCTCATCATCCGTGATTTGGGCAAAGGCTTTGCGGTTCACCCCACCATAGCCGTAGTCGCGCATGTTGAAGATCGCAGCCTTTTCACTGATCAGGGAATCCAGCACGTCATAGGCGCTGTCCAGTTTGGGGGCTTCGGCATGCAGCATCATCCCGCAGACCCAAGTCAATGCGCCCTCTTTCGGTCGGGCGAACTTGACAGGGACACCCTGCGCCGACAGCGTGACGACCGAGCTGTTCCAGGCCATCGAGGCCACGATTTCGCCCGCCGCCAACGCGGTATCAAGCGAAGTGGTGTCGTCGGTGTACATCCGGATCAGGGGCCGCTGTTCCCGCAGCACGGCGCTGATTTTGTCAAAGGCTTCGTCGGTGTGGATCTGGTCAAATGGCACGCCCGCCTTGATGGCGGCGCACCACCAAACATCGCCCCCCGCCCCAAGGCAGCCCAGCCGCCCGGAATGGCGTGCGTCCCACAGCATGTCCCAACTTTCGTCACCTTGCAGATCAAAAAGATCTGTCCGGTAGGCGATCGAGGTCTGGCCCCATTCGAAAGGGACCAGCCAGGGTTTTCCGTCCTTGACGTTGTAAGGCACGTCCCAAAGTTCAGGGATCATGTCGGCCCAATTCGACAGGCGCGTGGTATCGATTGGCTGGAACATACCCGTGCTTGACCAGCGCGGAACATCCGACAAACACGGATGGGCAATGTCGGCCACAAACCCTGAGGACAGCTTATTGAACGCCTCTTCAACCGAGCCGAAGGTGGCGAAGTTTGGCAACTCACCCCGTTTGGCGACATACTCGTCAAAATAGTCGGGAATGTCGAAGCCACCCCAGGTGAAATAGGTCGCGTGGTCTTCAGGGGCGGCCAGGGCGCGGCGCGGGGCAAGCGGCACCACCGCGGTACTGATCCCAAGCGCCAGCAGCGACCTGTTGAAGGCCCTGCGGTCAAGCTTGCCGCTTTTGACGGCGTGAAGCTGGTCGATGACGTCCATTTCTGTCGCTCCATTTCTTGAGGGAAAACAGCGGTCAGGAAGGTCAAAAGGCAATGCAAGTCAGAGGCTTAGGGAAGCCCAAGGTCAAAGGTCAAGGATGCGACGAAAAGGCCGTCTGTGTTCAAGAGGCCAAGATCAGGATCGACGTTGGAATCGTGGTACGCCAGTCCTAGGCCAATCGAGTCATTCAACTGGTAGGTCGCCCCAACCGACCAATAGCTCCATGCGCCATAGTCTGCCTCTAGCCGCCCAAGGGTCGCATCCAGTGCCAGCCCCTCAACTGCAGTGTAATAGTCAAGGCGGAGAGCGAGGTTGGTTTGGTCAAACTCTGGCGCCACACCGACTTCGCCCGTGACGTACAGCGCTTCGGACACGGCTAGGGTGCCGCTGGCAACCGCTTCTGCGTAGTCTTCGACCGGAAAGTCTTCAAAGGCCTCGTCGTAAAGGTAGTAATTCACCGAGACGTCATAAGAGAAACTTCCCGCCTCGGCGCGGTAGCCAAGGGAAAGGCCGCTTTCGCGGTTTGCTCCGGTCAGGTCGGCATCAAGGTTCGAGATATATGCCCCTGCGTAGATCCCGCCGAAGCCAAGCTCGACATAGGGCTGTACCGTCGCGCCATCGGAATACCGGATGCCGGAGGAGACATATTCAGAGGCAATGGTAACGCCGAAGGAAAGGCTTGGCTCAGCCGCTTGGGCGGCAGCGGGCAAAAGGCTTGGGATGGCAAGGGCCAGAACCCGAGGGACCACGTGTCGATGCATTCCACTTTTCCCTTCTTCTGTTGACTGCCTGACCTCTCATCCGACGCGTTTTGGGACGAGCTGCCGTTCTTGTGTTGCGAGAGCCCATTTTTGACTGAGTATTCATTCAGCGTAATCGCCGAAAACCGAGCACGTCAAGAGAAAACGTCGCACCAGTCAGGAGGCCAGCGTCATGAACTGGACAGTCACGCCGGGCGGCGCGCTGTCAGATGCGTCGGACAATGTTCCCCACTGTCCAGCACAGGGATCATCCGGGACCAGATGGCGATGTTCTGGTCAACAAACGGCTGCCCCACCACTTTGGCGGCAGCGGCGCCGGCGGCGCCTTTCAGGCGCTCCAACTCCTCACGCGCGCGACTGCGGTACCATTCGTTGCGCGACGTGGTCTTGCAGTCCACAAAGCCGGCCGCCGTCATTGCCTGCATATAGCGCTGCGGCGTGGCCATGCCGAAATCAAGCCCCTCGGCCGCAATGTATTCTGCCATCAAGGGGCTCACGGTTTCCGTGCCGATCAGCCAATCAGATGCCAGAAATCGGCCGCCAGGCTTCAGCACGCGAAAGACCTCGGCCATGAGGGCGTGCTTATCGGGAATATGGACGATGGAGTCTTTGGAAAAGACAACGTCAAAGGTTCCGGGCGGAAAGGGCAACGGCCCCGGAGCCACTTTGACGAGGCCAATCCGGTGCGCCAGACCTGCGCGGTCAACCAAGGCGCGCGCATGGATAAGGACCGGATCTTCGACGTCGATCCCGCAGACATGGCCCGCGCCATGGTCCCGCACCAGGGTGATGTCGATGCCCCCTGCCCCGCAGCCGATGTCCAGCACCGCTTTGCCGGAAATGTCATGACTTCCGATGATCCGCGCCACTTCTTCCGGTCCACCGGGGGAAAGGAACCCCTCACCCCAAACGGCTTCAAGCATTGTGATCATGCGGGGCGGATAGTGATCTTCACTCATCTTGCGGCCTCCGTTTCTTTGTCAGCCCCCGACGCCGGGGACTGGTGGCTTAGTTCTCGGCTTGCCAGACGGCACGGCCTTTGAAGTAAGTGGAAAGAACGCGCGTGTCCGAAATCTCATTCGGCGGGCATTGGAAGATATCGCGATCCAGAACCACGAGATCGGCGGAAAAGCCGGGCCGAAGCATGCCGGTGTAATGGTCACGCCAACAGGCGCGGGCGGCGTTGACCGTGTAGCTTTGCACGCATTCCGCAATCGTCAGCGCCTGATCCGCAAAGAACGGAGGCCTTGGGCCGTCGGCGCGTCGGGCCTGACGGGTGATCGCGGTTTCGATGATCTCGAACGGATTCAGCGTGCTGACCGCCCAGTCTGAAGACAGGCACCACTCCGCCCCTGCATCCAGCATGCGACGGAAGGCATAGACGTCTGGCCAGCGCGGCTCGCCAATCATGTCGAGGGCGATATCCGGCACAACCGGATCAAACCGCGCCCAGAGGGGTTGGATATTCGCAGTGGCAAGGCCCTGCAGTCGCGAAAAGTCGCCAGGGTCCAGAAGCTGCAGATGCGCCAGCTGATGCTGGGCCGGCCAAGGGCCATTGGCAGCGCGGGCCGCTTCCAGCCCCTCAAGCGCGCGGCGCGCGGCGGCATCACCGATTACATGGGTGTGGATGGCAAAGCGGGCGGCATCAAGCGCGGTGTAAAGCGCCGAAGTCTGACTGGCACCGAACATGCAGGGGGCCGTCCCACCGATGGCATCCGCATAAGGCCGCAGCGTCGACGCCGTGCGGTTTTCAAAGACGCCGTCCATGAAGATCTTGGCTGACTGCACGTGAAAATCCGGACCGGGGTGCGCCTTGCGTAGGGCGGTCAACCGGGCAACGGCGGTCTCGGGGGTATCAGCCTCGGTCACGAGAGCGGCACCCGCCACACGCAGGGTCAATGTGCCTTCTGCCGCCGCCTGACCATAAATCCGCGCTTCCGTTTCGGTAACCCTTGGGTCAAGGACACCAGTGATCCCAAGGCGGTTGGCATGGTCCATGGCTGCACGGAGACCAGCCTGCCAGTCCGCGTCGGTCAATTCAGGCAGTCGGGCCACGACCAGCGGAATCACCTCTTCATGCAGCATGCCCGTCGCGCGGCCATTGCGGTCCCGCACGATATGCCCGTTTGGCGGGTCGGGCATTTCCTGCACACCCGCCATCGCAAGCGCGCGGCTGTTCAGGCAGGCATTGTGGAATGAGCTGTCATAGACCACGACCGGCCGGTCGCTTACGGCGCGGTCAAGGACAGCGGCGGTAAGGTTGTGATCGCCGAAGAGACCGGGCTGCCAGCCCGACCCCAGCACGATCGGCATGTTTCGTTTGGCGCGGGCATGGGCAGCCAAGGTGGCAAGAAGCCCGGCCTCGGTCACCGCATCGTAAAGCTGGGCGGCTGTCGCCAAATCAAGCCCGCCGGACAGAAGATGGACATGCGCGTCCTGAAAGCCAGGCAGGACCAGTCGCCCACGGGCATCAAGCGATTGCCCGGCCTCGGGCGCAGGGCCCTGCCCCAGTGCCATGATCCGGTCGCCACGCAGCAAGACCCAGGTGGCGAAAGGCGCCGTGGGGTCCATCGTGCGGACCTGGGCATTGTGGATCAGAAGGTCACCCAAGACGCGCACCCTCCAGCACCGGCCAATCATCGGCGGGCAACACGCGGGCCGTAAGGTTGACGTCGCGCGTCCACACAAAAAGGCACAGGAACGGCACCGGACCCACCTTGGTCAGATGCGGCTGGTGAGGTGGGTTCCAGATCGGGATATGGGCAGGCTTGACGGTCAGGGGCGCCCCCAGGCCAAAGCGCCAGCCATGCGGCCCGGTAAGTGGGGCATAAAGCTCCGGCGCGGCGTGGCAATGATCGCGGTAAAGGATGTTCGGCGCGATCAAGAATAGGCCAAGATCGAAATCCCGCGCCGCAAAGGGCGCGGCCTCACCAAGGAGAGAGGCGAAGGCATGGCCGGTGGCGAAGGCGTCCCCAATCTCATCCCGCGGATAGGCGTCATAGGTGACCCAGCTTAGCCGGTCCGCTGCTGAAGCGATTGCAGCAACAAGATCGGCATGATCCGGCCCGACTGCCGCGAGTGCCGGGCCAAGCCAACGGTCAGCCACCAGATTCTGGCCCAAGGGCTGCACAGGTTGCTGTAGACCCGGATCAGCCGGCAGCCCGGCCCGCACCTCGGCAGCGCCAGGGTGGTCGAGCGTCAGCAGATACTGGCGTGCAGCATTGTAAAGCCTTCCTACAGGATCATGAGTGGTGGCCAGGTCCGGCACTGGAAGGCCGCGTTCGCGCAGGTCCGCCAAAGGGTCCCGAGCATCATGGGCGGCAGCGATGCGGTAGACTTCCAGCACCTCGGCGCTGATCTTGCCGTCACGCCAAAGGGCCATCGCCGCACCATAGCGGACCCGGCCCGATCCCGCTTGCCCCAAAGGCGCATAGAGGAACAGCGACGGATCAGTCATTGTTGCGGAAGGCCAGCCGCTCTTCGGCCAGACGGCGCTTTTCGCTGCGATGCAGGATGATCCCCGCCGCGGCCACACCGATCCCAACGGTGACGATCATCAGCGTCGCAAGCGCGTTGATGTCCGGTGTTACGCCAAGCTTTACCTTGGACCAGACCAGAAGCGGCAATGTGGTGGAACCGGGGCCCGTGACAAACGAACTGATGACCACATCATCAAGGCTGATGGTAAAGGCCAACAACCAGCCAGAGACGATTGCAGGTGAGATCACCGGAAGGGTGATGTCAAACATCACTTGCCAGGGCCGACTGCCCAGATCCATCGCAGCTTCTTCGATGGCACGGTCGGTCTGCACCATGCGCGCACTGACAACCGTGGTCACAAAGACCATGCAAAAGGTGATATGGGCCAATGTGATGGTGGTAAAGCCGCGCTGGCCGGGCCAGCCAATCCAGTCGGCCATCAGGATGAAGAAGATCAGCATCGAAATGCCTGTAATCACTTCAGGCATGATCAGGGGCGCGGTGACGAGCCCGGAAAACAGCGTCCGACCGCGGAACTTGGTGAACCGGGCAAGGGCGATCCCGGCCATGGTCCCTAGAATGGTTGCGATGGTGGCCGACACCACCGCAATCTGCAAAGACAGGACCAAAGCGTTGATCACGGCCTCATTCGACAACAGCGACACATACCATTTTGTCGAGAACCCGCCCCAGACCGTTGCAAGGCGCGAAGCGTTGAAGCTGTAAACGATCATCGACAGGATCGGAATATACAGGAACGCAAAGCCGAAGCAGAGGATGCTGACCAGAAAGACCGGGCTACGCTTCACTTCGCGCCCTCCGCCTTTGCCTGATAGCGGCTGTAGATCATCGTCGGGACCACCATCAGCACCAGAAGGGCCACCGCCACGGCCGAGGCCATGGGCCAGTCGCGCGCTTGGCCGAATTCGTCCTGGATGATCTTTCCGATCATCGGCTGCGAGGCATTGCCCACCAGCGACGGAATGACCAGTTCCCCGGCCGCCGGGATGAAGACGAGCATGCCACCCGCGATGATCCCCGGGATCGATTGCGGCAGGGTCACGTCAAGAAAGACCTGGTAGGGCCGGCTGCCAAGATCCATCGCGGCTTCGTCCAGAGTGGGATCAAGCCGTTCAAGGCTGGCGTAGAGCGGCAGGATCATGAACGGCAGGTAGGTATAGACCATCACCAGAACGACCGCGAAGTTCGTGTGCATCATCGGGACCGAACGGATCGCCCAGTCAAGCGGCACGAGGACATTCCAGAAATCGGTCAGAAGACCGTTGAACCAGGAGTTCTTCCCCATCAGGCCCATCCACGCATAGACCCGCAACAAGAATGAGGTCCAGAACGGCAGGATGACCAGCATCAGAAGAATGGTCCGCCAGCTTTTCGACACGCGCGTCAGTCCAAGCGCCATGGGATAGCCAATCAGCAGGCACAGGACCATCGCCACAAAGGCGTTCAGGATCGATGTCAGGAAGGCCCGCAGATAGAGACCATCCGTCAGGACCCGGGTAAAGGGCTCCAGATTGATCCAGGGATGATCACCGCCAAAGGAAAAAGGCGGGGCGGTTGGGGTGTTGGTCGCCACGCTCATCGCGACCACGATCAGGAAGGGCAAAAGGAAGAGGATCACCAACCAGACATAGGGCGCGCCGATCAGGAGGAGGGTCCACCCCCGATTGTCGAACCAGCGCGCGAACCTGCCCCTCGCCATCGCCTAATCCACCAGCACGATGGCGGAGGACGGGTCGAAACTGACCCAGACCGCATCATCCCAATCAGCGATCCGCGCCCCTTCGTCGCCTCGCCGGGCATTCACCGCATGGGCCTGCACCAGCGCACCCGGAAGCGCGATCCGGTAAAGGCTGTCTTTCCCGAAACACGCAAGGTCCTTGACATGGCCGGCCATGCAATTGGGCCCGTCCGGGCGGTCTTTGGTGATCCGCAGCTTTTCCGGTCGTACCGCCAGAGACACGTGCTGGCCCGCCACCAATCCCGGCATGTCGCGTGTCAGAATTTCACTACCCAAGGCTGGCACATCCAGCCGGAGGTGCGGCACTTCATGCCCGATGACGGTCGCGTCAAAACTGTTCACCGACCCGATGAAACCTGCAACAAAGCGGCTGGCCGGGGACTCGTACACCTCGGTTGGGGTGCCAACCTGGCGGACCTCGCCCTTCTCCATGACGGCGATGCGGTCCGAGAGGGTCATCGCCTCTTCCTGGTCATGGGTGACGACGATGAACGTGACGCCAGTGCGTTCCTGAATGCTCATCAGCTCAAACTGGGTGTGTTCGCGCAGCTTTTTGTCCAGTGCCGCCAGCGGTTCATCCAGCAACAGAAGTTTCGGCTGGCGGGCCAAGGCCCGCGCCAAGGCCACCCGCTGCCGCTGACCACCGGATATCTGATGGGGTTTGCGCTTTGCGAAAGGGCTAAGCTGAACCAGATCCAGCATTGCGGCCACCCGGGCGGCGCGATCGGCCTTGGACAGGCCCACCTCATGCTTCAGCCCATAGCCGACATTCGCCTCGACCGTCATGTGGGGGAAAATCGCATAGGACTGGAACATCATGTGGACCGGTCGTTCCCAGGGCGGGACAGCGGCCATGTCGCGCCCATCCAGGAAGATGCGGCCCTTGGTTGGCGTCTCGAACCCGGCCAGCATTCGCAAGAGCGTGGTCTTGCCGCACCCCGAGCCCCCCAGTAGCGAGAAGATCTCGCCTTTGCCGACGGTCAGGCTGACGTTCTTGACGGCTTCAAAGGTACCAAAGCTTTTCGATACACCCTCGATCCGCAGGAACGGTGCGTCGTCCTGGGCGGCCATGCTATCAACCGCCAGTCTTGATCTCGGTCCAAGCCCGGTTCATGTCGGTTTCCTGTTCGATCGTCTGGGGCAAGGGCGTGTACATCCGCGCTAGTGCCTCGGCATCAGGGTAGACTGCAGGATCAGCGGCAATGGCCGGGTCGACAAAGGGCATCGCCGCCTTGTTGAGGTTGGCGTAGCCGGTAAAATTCGTGCACGCGGCGATCACTTCGGGGCGCAGGAGATAGTCTAGAAAGATATGCGCATTCTCGACGTTGCGCGCATCTACTGGAAGCGACCAAAGGTCAAACCACGCCGGGGCGCCGGTCTTGGGGATGAAGTAGCCAAGGTTGATCTCGATGCCGGCCTCTGCGGCGCGGGCTTTGGCCACGCCATAGTCGCCCGACCAGTTGTTCACGGCGCAAAGTTCGCCATTCGGCAGGGCCGTCAGGTAATTGGCGTTGTCGAAGGTGGCGATGTAGTCGCGCACCGGGCGCACGGCTTCGACCATCTTGGCCCATTCGGCAGGACCGGCGGTATTCGGATCAATCCCAAGATAGCTTAGGATCATGAAGCCGATGTCGTTCGGGCTATCCAAAAGGGAGATCCCGCAATCGGCAAGGAGGGCGGCGTTCTCGGGGTTCAGGAGGACGTCGAGCGAGTTGAGGTCCGCATTTGGCAGCCGTTCCTTCACCATGTCGAGGTTGTAGGTCATTCCTACGGACCCCCACATGTAAGGCACCGTATAAAGGTGCCCCGGGTCATAGCCTTCGACCACCTTCATCAACTCGGGATCAAGGTTGTTCCAGCCGGACAGCTTGGACCGGTCAATCTTCTGCAGCACACCGGCCTCGATCGACCTTGGCAGCCCAAGGCCGCTGTGCAGCACCACGTCATACCCGGTTGAGCCTGCCAGAAGTTTGGCCTGCATTTCCTCAGAGCTTGCATAAAGATCGTAGACCACCTCGATCCCGGTCTCAGAGGAAAAGTCGGCAAGTGTCGTCTCGCCGATGTAATCTGCCCAGTTGTAGACATTGACCACACCACCTTGCGCCCAAGACGGGCGCACCCATGGGGTTGCAAGAGTAGCGGTAGCCCCGATGAGGGCCTGGCGACGGTTCAGTCTCATAGCAGTCTCCCCTGGTGCAACTTGGCCTTGGTTGGCTGGTTGATTTTTCAGTCAGCTTACGCCTGGCAACTGGTCTGGCAATCTTTTTTCGGTGTTCAATGCCGCCATCTGATCTTCAGGCGGGGCCGTTGCCAGTTCCATCACCGGCAAGATGCGGCGCAGCGCGTCATGATGGCGACGCAGGCCATATTCGAGGTCCGACAGGTGAAAACCTTCAAACGCGTCCGACTTCATCGACTCGTTGGACCAGATCGACAGTTGCCGATCCTCAACTGAGGTATCGCGGTCAATCCGGTAAGCCAGATACCGCCCCACCCGCTGTGCTCGCGTTTCGTTCGGCCAGCGGTAAGAGCGGCCAGTCAGGCGCGTAGACCCTTCGTCCAGCGGAATGTCATGGTAGAACTGCACCCCTTCCGGAGTGACGGAGAAGACCTGATTGGGAAATAGCCCGTAATATGTCCAGGCCCGCTGCAGATGGGGCGGCAGGTCCGTCCGGGGGGGCGACAGCTTGGCATAATTGCGCACCGACCACAGCTTGCCCGGCGCATCACCGTACCAGCCGATCGAGATGGAAAGGCCGTTGTCGAGATACATGTCCCGGTAGGTGCGGCCATAAAGATCCTGCAGGCCGGGATGGGCCATGGCCACATGGTAGCCTTCGTTGTCGACATCGCGGACCGACTTCCAGTTTACGGGCAGAACGCTGGCCCAGCCGGCTGTCGGAACAGGCTCTATTCCCTGAAGCCCATAAGAAGCGAAGTCGGCCGCAAACGGGGCGAGAAGCGTGGCCACGGGCGGCTGTGGGCCGGGCGCGAAACGCAGAAAGATGAAGCCGAAGAAGGTCTCGATTTCGATCGGTTTGAGGCCGAACTCCTCGCGCTGCAATTCGCCAAAGGATTTGGGCTGGGCGGCGCCACGCAGGCTGCCGTCCAGATTGTAGACCCAGCCGTGAAACGGGCAGACGATAGCGCCCTTGCACTGACCCGCAGGTCCGTCCACGACCCGCGCGCCCCGGTGGCGGCACAGGTTGTGAAAGGCGCGGACCACCCCGTCCTGCCCCCGCATGACCACCGCCCGCTCACCCAGCAAGTCGAAGGTCAGCCAGTCACCAGCGTTCGGGACGTCGCTGACATGGCCCACGACCTGCCAATGCGACAGAAAGACCTTTTCGCGTTCCAATGCAAAAAGCGCCTTTGAACGATAGGTCCACGCAGGAAGGCCGCGCCGGTCCCATTCATTGGGAACGGGGACTGTCTGGTAGGGAAGCTGAGTCACGATGACCCCTCCATCTGCTGCAGAACCCACTGTTGGAAGCGGTGGATCTCGTATTCCTCGGGCATCAGCCGCGCTGCCGAAAACGCCGGTGAGCGCATGCCGCGCTGGTTCATTTCGGATGCCGCACCGTCCTGCGCCATTACCGTCTTGGCAAAGGCGGCGACGCCGGCGGCGTCAAAGCCTGGTTGTGCCAGCGTGTCTTTTGAGAAGTGCCATTCGGCGATCAGTCTGGTGGTTTCTGGACCGATGGGAACGATCCGCACTGACCGGACATAATCCACATGCGCAACCACGTAGGCCGATGGCCAAAGCGTGACAAAGCTGTAGCCAGCCTGCCGCTCGGCTGGGGTCAGCCCGGGAAACTGCGGTCCGCAAGCGGCACCATCCGGCGTCCAGCTTTGCGCCCCGGGTCTCAGGTTGGGCGCCGCCGGGTCATCTGGTGTCCAGCCCAGCGCCTCGGACGCGCCCATGATGCCTTGGCCATAAATCGGAACCATGTCGCAAAGTTCGGGATGTATTCCGGGACAGTGCAGGCATTCGGAGTAATTCTCCCAGAACGCCTTCCAGTTACAGGCAATGTCTGTTTCCCAGCGGTTGCCGGTCACAAGGCCTTCCATTGGCCAGTTGTCCAGCGAGTTCAATCCGACGTCAGCCAAGATTGGACCTGTCCCTTCCGAGCGGTTGAGGAACAGAAAACCGTTCCAGAGCCGGATCGCCACCCGCCGCAGGCCATGCGCGGCGGGATCAAAATCGGGTGTCGGTACGGCGTGACCGGTCGCCACAAGTCGCCCGTCCTCGGCCGCGAAGGCGAAAGCGTGATACGGGCAGCGGATCAGCTTGCCGATAGACACTTCTGCCGCGCTGCACAGTTCAGAACCGCGATGGGGGCAGAAATTGTGATAGGCGGCCAGATGGCCGTCACGGTCGCGCAGAATGATGACCTGCGCATCGCCCAGCGAGACGCGCCGCATCGTCCCTGCCGGAAGATCGGCCGCCCGCCCGACCATGATCCATTGGCGGGCGAACACCGTCGCCATTTCGCGGTCATACCAATCCCGGTCCATGTAGGCGGCGCGCGGCAGACCTGCCGGACAATGGTCAAGCCTAGGCGACAGGGGATGGCGGTCGGTCTGTCCCATCAAAACCTCCCCGGGGGCGTGGCGCGGCGGCGCGCGGGGGCAAAGAAGGGTCGCTCCACCACGCGGGCGCGCATCATCAGCTTTTCATAGTGCAACTCACGCAACGCGTAAATTTCGGCCCAGATGTTGCTGCCAGCTGCATGTTCCGCCAGAATCTGCGCCAGCGCTATGTTCTTCTTCAGAACCGGCGACCAGCAGGCCCCGGTGATGACCCCGACCTCCCGCTTCTGCGCGTGGTAAAGGATGGCACCGTCAGCCGGAATGTTGCCCTCGATCTCAAGTCCGACGAAGGCCCATTTCGGACCGTGGTCACGTTGCCTGGCCAAGGCAGCTTTTCCGGTGAAATGGCCCTTGTCCCAGTCGATCAGCCACCCAAGGCCCATTTCCAAGGGAGACCGCAGCCGATCTTCGCGCAAGCAGATATCGGCTGGGGTGAAGTCATAGCCGGTGATGATGAACCCCGCTTCAAGCCGCGCAATGTTTACAGCGGCCGACCCGATGGGGCGCAACCCATGCAGCGCGCCTGCCTGAAAGAGGGCGTCCCACAGCGCAAGTGCCTGATCGGGCGTGGTCCAAAGCTCATACCCCAGATCGCCCGTGAACCCGGTGCGTGAGATCATCAGGCGACCGGTTCCAAACGGAAGGTCCATCATCCGGAAGGGTTTCAACTGGTCCACATCAAACCCGGCCAACCGCAAAATCTCGGCTGAGGTGGGGCCTTGCAGGGACAGGGCGGCGATCTCTTCGGTCTCATCTGTCACCGTCACGTCAAAGCCGTGGGCCGAGTCGAGCAGCCAAGGCAAATGCCGTTCCTGACAACAAAGCCGATACTGATCGGGGGCAAGCCGGAAGAGCGTTCCATCGTCCAGCAAGTGCCCTTGGTCAGTGACCCAAGCGGTGTAATGCACGCCGGAAACGGAAAGCTTGGCCGCATCGCGCAGCGTCAGGCGGTTCAGATAGACGGCTGCTTCCGGTCCTTCGATGCGGTACTTCACCATCGGGCAAAGATCGTAGACCGTTGCCGTGTTGCGGATGGCCGAATGTTCCATCGCAAGGTCTTCATAGGTCAGGACGGTGGCATATCCGGCCCAGTTTCCCCAAGACCACAGTTTGTTGGCGGCCTCAGTCCTCGGGTGAAACGCTGTGGTCTGCAACGGCGTTTCATAGTGGCGCAGGGCGGTCATTCGGCGGCCTCCATTGCAAGGGCCGCGTTCCATCCCGGGGTGCCAGAGACCCCACCACCGGGGTGACACCCAGCGGATGCCAGCCAAAGGCCCGGAATCGGACCACGGTACTGCGCGACGCCCGGCAAGGGGCGCAAGAACAGCATCTGCTCGACGCTGAGTTCGCCGGCATGCCATTGCCCGCCCGGAAGGCCATACCGGTCTTCAATATCGAAGGGCATCAAGATCTCGGCGCGCTGAACCAGTGCACCGATGCCGGGGGCCTGAGTTTCCAGTTGTGCCATGCAGGCAGCCAGCATGGCCTGTCGGGCCGCGTCGCGGTCTGCCGGGGCATGGGGCGCGAACTGAACGATGGCGGACAAATGATGCGGGGCCTCGGGATCATGGGCAGATGGAAGCACGATCTCCATCACGGGACGGTCAGGGGTGCGGCCATATTTGACCGGGTTGAATGCGGTCTCGACAGCGTGTTCTGACCCGGCGATCACCAGTCGATCCTTGAGGTTTGCCCCCCGGAAATCCGGCAGGGCGCGCAAGGTCAGGTCAAGTTTCGCTGTCCCACCCCTCGCCTTAAGCTGCCTTGCACGGGTGGTCAGACCGGTATCGAGGTGCCGCGGACCCACGAGGTCAAGCAATGTGACAGCGGGCGCTATCGCCGAAAGGATACGCGGCGCACGCACCTCTTCGCCTGAGGTGAGTGTAACGCCGACCGCCCGCTCTGCCTCGATCATGATACGGATCACACGGGCATTGCACCTCAAGGTCACGCCTGCGGCCTCAACCGACCGCGCCAGAGCGGCGGCAAGTGCCGGCATGCCGCCCTTCGGCAGGCCAAGTACCCCCTGCACCCCCGCCGTCTGCCCGGACAGACGCACCAGCCAAGGCAGCACCGTATTGGGGGATCGTGGACCAAGCCACCCACCCAAAGTTGCATCAAAAGCCAATACGCCTTTCAGCAAAGGTGAGGTGAGTTCGTCATCCAGCAGGTCATGGACATTCGTCAGCAGGATGCGCCCCAGCTCGCGAAACTCGGACGCACCCAGCATTCGGGCGCGCAGGCCGACCTTGGCCAACTGAAGCAAGTGGTTTCCCGCCTTGCGCGCGATGCGTGGCGGGGTCATCTGGTTCAAGGGCGAAAGCACGGCGGCAAAACGCAAAAGACGGCGGCGCAGCTGGGCCCAAGCGATATGGTCAGCGTCAGAGCAGTTGCCCGTCAACCTGTCGCCCAAGGCACCTTCCAGTCGCAAGTGCATGCCATCGGCCGACAGTGCCGTGGTTGCAAGATTGGTGGACATCCAACGCAGTCCATGGTCGCGCAAGTTCATCGCCGCCTCGACCCGCGCGTCGAGGTTGTAGGACAAATGTGCAAGGCCTGCCCCGCCACCAGGGGTATTTGCACCTTCAAGCACCAGCACCTTGGCACCCCGTGATGCCAGTCGATGTGCCGCTGCCAGACCATTCGGCCCCGCGCCGATGACGATCACATCATACGATGGCATAGGCATCACTCAGGTCCTTAGCGGGCACCTTCAGGTCGCGCAGGATTTCCGCTGCAGCATTTCGCCCCGGTGCGCCCATCACCCCACCACCGGGGTGGGTGGACGACCCGCAAATCCAGAGGTTCTTGATCGGACTGCGGTAATTGGCATAGCCCGGCACGGGACGGTTGAAGAACATCTGGTCGAAGGTCAGTTCACCTTGAAAGATGTTGCCCTCTGTCAGGCCCACTTCTGCCTCCAGCTCACGCGGGGTGCGCACTTCGGCATGCAGGATCAACGACTTGAAGCCAGGGGCATAGGCTTCGATCTGGTTAAGACAGGCATCGCGGAACCCGTCGCGGTCGGCATCCGTCCAGTCGCGGCCTTCGATCTTGGGTGGAGCGTATTGCACGAAGCAAGACATGAAATGCTTGCCGGGCGGCGTCATCGTTGGGTCGATAAGGGTGGGGATCATCACGTCCTGGAACGGCTGACGGCTGTAGTGACCGGCCTTCCAGTCGTCATAGGCCATTTCCATCTTCTCGATCGTGTCGGTGAAATGGAGGTCGCCCCGCAGGTTCGGCGCGCCTTCCGGCAACGCTGTAAAGCGCGGCACGCCGTCAAGCGCGATGTTCAGCTTGCCAGAGGACCCGCGGGTCTTGAACCGCTGCACGCGCTTCAGGAATTCATCAGGCAGCTCTTTCGCCTCGACGTGTTTCAGAAAGGTCCGCCGCACGTCCATATTCGAGATCACCCGCCGCGCACGAAACTCGTCGCCATTGTCGAGCACGACCCCGACCGCGCGCCCGTTTTGCACCAGCACCTGTGCTACGCCAGACCCTGTCCGCACCTCGCCCCCCGAGGCTTGCAGGCTGGCGGTCAGCGCCTTGGTGATGCCGCCCATCCCACCGCGCGAATAGCCCCATGAGCCGACGTTGCCATCCACGTCCCCCATAGCGTGGTGAAGCAGGACATAGGCCGTGCCCGGCGACATTGGCCCAAGCGCGGTGCCGATGATCGACCCTACCGCCTGGTAGGCCTTCATCGCCGGGTTCTCGAAGTAGCCGTCCAGAAAGTCCGAGATCGACATCGTCCAGAACCGCAGCATGTCGTAGATCTGCGCCTCAGACTGGCCTGTGATCTGCTTTCCAAGCCAGGCAAGCTCCATCAGATCGCGCGGGCGAAAGCTGGCCAGGTCCGGCGGGCGGCGCATAAGCATTGGCCGGATCAATCGGCAATTGCGCAGGATATCCCGGGAATAGCGGTCATAAGCCTCGGCATCGCGTTTTGAATGCCGGGCAAACTCGCGACGGTTCGCGTCATGGTCGCGGAACATGCCCAGATAGCCACCATTTTCGGTGAAGAGGGCGCCGCCCTCATAGGGCAGGATCTGCAGCCCATGGCGGGGCAATTCCAGATCGCGCATGATCTCGGGCCGGAAAAGACTGCTCACATAAGAGCAGTTGGAGTAGGTGAAGCCGGGGTAAAGCTCGCGGCTGACGGCAGCCCCGCCAATCCAGTCATTCTTCTCGATGACCAAGACCTTCAACCCAGCCCGCGCCAGATAGCAGGCCGTCACCAGCCCGTTGTGCCCTGCCCCGATGACCAAGGCGTCATGGGTCATTCCGCGGCCTGCACACCGTGTTCAAGCACCAGATCAACCGCTGTTTCCACCGCCTTCAGCGTATCGGTCAGGCAGGTTTCGTCCAGTCCATGCGCTTCGCACATGAACCAAGGCTCGCGGCTGTCGGGTTCGACAATGATGCCAAGGTCATGCAGATGGTAAGCCATCGCGTCGTAGAAGCTGTAGTCGCTGGTCTTCCAGGCACGGTAATTGTCGGGGGGAACCTCTGCAAAGAAGAGGCCGAACATCGACGGATGACCAGTGTAAGAATGCACGATCTTTCGGGCATCAAGGATCTGCGAAATCCCCGATTTCAATCGCTCACCATAGCTTGCCAAAGTTTCGAGCGCGGGGGTTTCATCCAGGATGCGTAGCGTCTCTTCAGCCGCAGCCAGGCTTACGGAATGGGCGGTGTAGGTGCCGCCATGGCTGGCTCCGCCGTAGCGGAAGGTGCGCATGACATCCTCTCGCCCGGCAACGACGCTGATCGGATAGCCGTTGGCAACCGCCTTGGCGAACGTGGTGATGTCGGGAACCACGCCCATGATGCCCTGGATCCCGGATTTTCCGACACGGAAACCGGACTTCACCTCGTCAATGATCAGCATCACGCCGTATTTCGTGCACAGCTCGCGCGCCAGCTGCACGTATTCCACCCGCGCCATAATGGAACAGCAATTGCCTTGGATCGGTTCGATCAGCATGGCGGCCAAGTGGTCGCCATGGCGCTTGAACATGTCCTCAAGCCGTTGGAAATCGTTCATCGGGGTAATGTGGGCCAGTTGCTTGACCGTGGGCGGAATGCCTTTGCCATAGGGCACCAGTTCCGGGTCAGTGTTTGACCCAAGGTCCCAGTCATCCATGTTGGCCATCCACATCGCCGCATCGAAAAGACCGTGATACCCGCCTTCGACCAGCAGATATTGCTCGCGCCCGGTAAAGGCCCGCGCAAGGCGCAAGGCGGCCATGACCGCTTCGGTCCCGGAATTGGAAAAACGGACAAGCTCGGCTGCCGGCACCATCTTTGCAATGCGGTCCGCGACAACCAGCTCCCGCTCGGTCGACAAGGCAAAGACCCCGCCCACCTCCATGCCTTTCCGGGCAGCAGCATCAACCCGGTCGTCGGCATAGCCAAGGATTGCCGGACCGTAGCCCAGCCGGTAATCGACATAGGCGTTGCCGTCGATGTCCCAGGTCCGCCCCCCCTTGCCATGGCTGACATAGACGGTGCGCGTGTCTCCCCAGTAGCGGAAGGTGGAGGACACCCCCAAGGGCAAGCGTTTCACGGCGCGCTGAAACTGAGCGTTGGATTTTGTCAGCGTGCGGTGCGGCAAGGGAGGCATGGCAGGGTCCGTTCAAAGGGGGATGCGACAGCCTGTCACGCGACTGACTGGACTGTCAATCAGACTTTTGTGGTTGTGAGAACCGAGATGCGCGATAAAGAAGTAGAGTGCGACTGAAGCGAAGAGGCCCGTGAATGCAGCCCCTACAAGGACGGAAACTTCTGTGACCGCAACGCCCCTTCCAGGTTTGCCGCGCACGCAAAGCCGTGACGCCCGCCGCACTCAGCTTATCGAAGCCACGATCGACGCTTTGGCCGAGCGTGGGTTTTCCCGGACCACCGTCACCGATGTGGCGGCCCGCGCAGGAATCAGCCATGGGCTGGTGCTTTTCCACTTTCAGTCGAAGGAAAACCTGCTGGCCGAGACCTTGGACTATCTGGCCGAGGAGTATCGCATCAACTGGCAGGCAGCCTTGGCCTCGGCCGGCGACGCGCCCGAGAACCGGATCCTGGCGATGATCAAGGCAGATTTTGCCGAGACGATCTGCACCCCGGCCCGGCTGTCAGCGTGGTGCGCCTTCTGGGGCGAAAGTCAAAGCCGCCCGCTCTATCAGTCGCGCTGCGGCGCCAATGATGCGCTCTATAATTCAACCCTTGTCGATCTATGCGCCGCGATGAACACTGCTTACGGCTATGCCCATGACCCGGAACGGACCGCCCGTCTGATCCGCATCATGACCGAAGGCGTCTGGCTGGATCTGATGACCCTTGCGGTGCCCTATTCAGTGACCGAAGCGCTGGAAACCGTTCTATTGGGGGCCAGGGCGCTTTATCCACGCCATTTCGGGGAAAGCGCCTGACGTTAAGTCTTGCCGCTGAAAATTCTCAAGATTTCACTTTCGCCCGGAAGGTGTGGCCCAGCCGCATTCGGTGATTGCTTCAAGTCGAACCTTGCGACTTATGGGCGACTGCGAAAGTATCGTCGGGTTCTCCTGGGGGCCCCGCAATGACAACGCTTCGGCTGCGTATTCTCTTCAGTGGCGCGATGTTGGGGCCAGGCAAGGCTGAACTGCTAGGCCGCATCCGGGATACCGGCTCCATCGCCGCTGCAGGACGGCAGATGGACATGAGTTACAAGCGCGCTTGGATGCTTGTCGAAGAAATGAATGCGGCATTTCAGGAACCGCTTGTTACCAGCATGCGGGGTGGTCCGGGCGGCGGTGGCGCGCATTTGACCGGGGCCGGGCTGCGCGTCCTCGATCTGTACCACGAGATCGTGGAGACCGCTCAGAATGCCGCATCGGCGAAGATCGAGGCGCTGGAAGCGATGCTGCGGCCAACGACAGACAGGGATATTCCCGAAGGAAAATAACGCTTGCCCATAGGGGGCGTTCCGCCTGATATGTTCGGCGAACCATATCGCTACGAGGAACCATGCACCGCCCTATCGCCCTTGCCGCAGCTTTTGCCCTCAGTGTTCCCACGCCAACCTTCGCGGAGGAGGTGGTTGTCTTCGCCGCCGCCTCGCTGAAAAATGCATTGGACGCCGTGGCCGCGGAGTTTCAGGCGTCCACGGGCCATACTGTGACGATCAGCTATGCCGGTTCAAACGCGCTGGCCAAGCAGATTATCGAGGGCGCGCCGGCCGATATCTTCCTGTCTGCAGCCGTCAACTGGATGGACGAGGTGGAGAAGGCAGGCCTCGTCGTAGACGGCACACGCTCTGATCTTCTCGGCAACTCGCTTGTGTTGATCGCGCATGGCAAGAATGCATCCCCGGTTGTGATCGGGCCGGGCTTTGACCTTGCCGGGCTTCTGGGTGACGGAATGCTGTCGATGGCGATGGTCGATGCCGTTCCCGCCGGGCAATATGGCAAGGCATCGCTGGAAAGCCTTGGGGTCTGGGAAACGGTCGAGGCCTCCGTCGCGCAGTCTGAGAACGTGCGAGCCGCCCTGACGCTGGTCTCCACCGGTGAGGCCCCCTTCGGCATCGTCTATGCAACCGATGCGGTGGCAGAAGACAATGTCACGGTCGTGGGCACCTTCCCTGCAGACAGCCACAAACCGATCGTCTATCCCGGCGCGCTGCTGACCGGGGCCGTGGACCCGGCCGATGCAGCTTTCTTCGAGGCCTTGTCGGCAGATGCGGCGGATGCAAAGTTCATCGAACAGGGGTTCCTAGTCCTGAACTGAACGGCATTGCGGGTCTGATCGGGGGCAAATGACGGATTGGCTGACACCGAACGAATGGCGCGCAGTGGCCCTGTCGCTGCGCGTTTCGTTTTGGGCTACGGTTGTAAGCCTGCCCATTGGCCTGCTGGTTGCCTACGCGCTGGCGCGCTGGAATTTCTGGGGCAAGCAGCTTCTGAACGGCCTTGTGCATCTGCCGCTGATCCTGCCACCGGTGGTCACAGGGTATCTGCTACTCCTCACCTTTGGTCGGAAGGGCACCGTCGGCCAATACCTTGACGAATGGTTCGGCCTCGTCTTCGCCTTCCGCTGGACCGGGGCCGCGCTTGCCGCCGCCGTCATGGCCTTTCCGCTGATGGTGCGGGCGATGCGCCTTGCCATCGAGGCGGTGGACCCCAAGCTGGAACAGGCGGCTGGCACACTCGGGGCGTCAAAGCCCTGGGTGTTCCTGACCGTCACCCTGCCCCTGATCCTGCCCGGCATAATTGCTGGCGCGATCCTGGCCTTCGCCAAAGCCATGGGTGAGTTCGGAGCCACAATTACCTTTGTGTCAAACATTCCGGGCCAAACCCAGACCCTCCCCTCGGCGATCTATGCCTTTCTTCAGGTCCCGGGCGGTGAAGGCAGCGCGGCCAGACTGGTCTGGATCGCGATCGTCATCGCCATGGCAGCCCTGTTGCTGTCTGAATGGGTGGCAAAGGCTATCGCGCGAAGGATATCCGGCCAATGAGCCTGCAGGTCTCTCTCAAGCACCGCTTTGCTGGCTTCGATCTGGATGTGGCGTTTGAGGCCCCGTCTGGCGTTACCGCGCTTTTCGGCCGCTCAGGGTCCGGCAAGACCACCGTCATCAACGCCGTCGCTGGCCTGTTGCGGCCAGACCATGGCCTTGTGACGTCCAACGGCATCACCCTTTTGGATAGATCACGCGGCATAGAACTTCCCCCGCACCAGCGCCGCGTCGGCTATGTTTTCCAGGACTCCCGCCTTTTCCCGCATTTGACGGTCCGCCAGAACCTCCTGTACGGACGGTGGTTCGCCCCAAAGGAACCAGGCGTCAGCCTTGACAGGATTGTCGAACTTTTGGGGATTGCCCCGCTTCTGTCCCGCCGCCCAGGCGCCTTGTCCGGCGGGGAAAAGCAACGCGTCGCCATCGGCCGCGCGATCTTGTCCAATCCCCGCCTGCTTGCGTTGGATGAGCCACTTGCCGCCTTGGACGAGGCGCGGAAGGCTGAAATTCTGCCCTACCTCGAACGGCTGCGCGACGAATTGCACCTGCCCATCCTGTATGTAAGCCACGCAATGGCCGAAGTCGCGCGCCTCGCAAACACCGTTGTCCTGATGGAGGCGGGACGTGTCGCGGCGGCAGGCCCGACGGCCGACATCCTGTCAGACCCTGATGCTGCCCCCGGCCTTGGCTTGCGCGAAGCAGGTGCGCTTTTGACGGCCACAGTCGCCGCTCAAGACGAAGACGGCCTTACGCGCCTCGACTGCGCCGCCGGCCCGCTTTGGTTGCCCCGGATTGCGGCCCCCCTCGGCACCGACCTGCGCATCAGGATCCTGGCGCAGGACGTGATGTTGGCCACGACGCGCCCGGAGGGCATTTCCGCCCTGAACATCCTGTCAACCACCGTGCGCGACATCCGCCATGGCACGGGTCCCGGCACGCTCGTTCGGCTTGACGCCCATGGCGAAACGATCCTCGCCAGGATCACCCGCCGCTCGGCTGAAGCGCTGGCATTGGCCCCAGGCAAGCCGGTCTTTACCGTGCTGAAGGCCGTCTCGGTGGCGCAAGAAAGTGTCGGAGTGAAGCGCACGTGACTGCGCCTTGCAGATGGTTGGCCTGGACCACGCCATCAGCAAGATCATAGTCTTTGCCACTGCAGCCAAAGCAGGTCATTACATGGCTTACAAAAATCGCTGACCAAAAGCGAAGTCACTTCACAATCGCGACCCAACCCGGAGACGATACCATGACCAGAAACATTAGAACCTTGATGATTGGCGTAGCCGCGCTGGCCTTGACCGCAAGTGGCGCCTGGGCCGAGAACGTCATCATTGGCCATTTCGGCAGCCCGACCCCGATGCAAGTGGCGCGTGCAGAAGGCAAATTCGACGCCGCAACCGGCTGGACAATCGAATGGCGCCAGTTCGGCTCGGGTACCGAAGTGATCGCAGCCATGGCGTCCGGCGATGTCCAGGTGGCCGAACTCGGCTCGTCTCCCCTCTCAATCGGCACCAGTCAAGGCCTTGAAATCCAGCTCTTCATGATCGCCCAGGGCTTGGGCACTGCCGAAAGCCTGATCGCCAAGGCCGACAGCGGAATCACCAAAGTTGAAGACCTGACCGGCAAACGCATCGCGGTTCCCGTCGGCTCAACCGCCCACTACTCGTTGATGGGAGCGCTGGCCCATGCCGGCATCGCCGAATCCGATGTCACGATCATGAACCTTCCGGCCGACCAGATCGCAGCGGCCTGGGACTCTGGACAGGTGGATGCGGCCTTCATTTGGGAACCCGTGCAGAACCAGATTCTACAGACGGGCACCTTTATCGTTGGGGCAGACCAGACGGCAGCTTGGGGTTACCCAACGTTTGACGGCTGGGTGGTCAACACTGACTTTGCTGCCGCCAACGCGGATGCGATGGTCGCCTTCGCCAAGACCATGAACGAGGCGAACATGGCCTATCTGGCTGACCCCGCCGCCTGGACTGCCGATAGCGACCCGGTGAAGAAGATCGCCGAGATGACTGGTGCTGATCCCGCTCAGGTGCCGAACATCCTGAAGGGCTTTACCTTCATCCCGCTGGCCGACCAGTTGAACGATACCTGGCTTGGCGGCGCTGCTGCGAACATGAAAACCACCGCTGATTTTCTGGTCAAGGCAGGCCGTATCGACGCCGCGGCAGAAGACTACTCCGGTTTCGTGACCACCGCGATCGCCGACGCCGCGAAGTAAGGCACAGCACGCCGGAAGCGGCAGGATCCGCTTCCGGCGACGCCACGGACCAGACGAGGGGCAAGATGGGGCTGAACATCAAGGAGGCATCGGTCATCTATCCGAGCGCCGACGCAAGACCGCCGGTTGAGGCCCTTCGCGAGATCAATCTGGAAATCCTGCAGGATGATTTTGTTGTAGCCCTTGGGGCATCAGGCTGCGGCAAGTCCACCCTTCTGTCGCTGATTGCGGGTTTCCTGGCGCCAACTTCGGGCGAGATCTGTCTGGATGGTGCCATCGTCCGCGGGCCAGGGGCTGACCGGGCGGTCGTCTTTCAGAAGCATGCACTGATGCCGTGGCTGAACGTTCTCGACAACGTGGCCTTCGGGCTCAAGCTCCAGGGCGTGGCCGAAGCCAAACGCTATGAAGTGGCTCGGAATTTCATCAATCTCCTGGGTCTGGCGGACTTCGAAAACAGCCGTGTCTACAACCTGTCGGGCGGCATGCAGCAGCGTGTCGGCATCGCGCGAGCCCTGACCTGTGACCCCAAGATCCTTCTGATGGACGAACCGTTGGGAGCGCTGGACGCCTTGACCCGCGAAAAGGCGCAAGAGTTGATCCTCAACATCTGGCACAGGACGTCAAAATCGGTCTTATTCATCACCCATTCGGTCGAAGAAGCCCTTTTCATGGGCACAAAGCTGATCGTGATGTCACCGCGTCCGGGCCGGATCAGGCACCGGTTTGACTTGCCTTTCTCCCGGCAGTTCCTGACTGGGACACCGGCACGCGAAGTGAAAGCCAGTCGAGAGTTCATCGCGCTGCGAGAAGAGGTTCTGAAGATCATCTTTGCGGATGAGGAGGCAGCGGCGTGACCGAACAGTCCCATCCCGACCCGCGAACACCAAAGACCGGCAATGCTTCCCTTCTCTCGAAGGCGCGGGCCACCAAGCCGGGCGAAACCTATGGCGTTCCTGGACAGGGAGACACGCTTTGGCTTTCGGTCCTGTCCATATTTGGCATCATTTTCGTCTGGTGGCTCTTCACCTTCATGGGTTGGGTGAAACCGCTGTTCCTGCCGTCACCCCAGGCCGTGCTGGCCAAGTTCATTCAGGTCTGGAATGAAGGCTTCACCAACACACCCTTGCACGAACATGTCGCCATTTCGGCCGCTCGGGTTTTTGGGGCCTTCATCCTTGCCTGCCTTGTCGGCATTCCCTTGGGAATCGCAATGGGGATGAGCCCCGTTGTCCGCGGCATCTTCGACCCACCGATCGAGTTCTACCGGCCTATCCCACCGCTCGCCTACCTGCCGCTGATCATCATCTGGTTCGGCATTGGCGAGACATCCAAGGTCTTGCTGATCTTTCTGTCGGTCTTGGCCCCGGTTGCCTTGGGCGCGCGTTCGGGTGTCAAATCGGCGGCAATCGAACAGATCCACGCCGCCTATTCCTTTGGTGCGTCGCGCTGGCAGGTGATGCGACACGTGATCCTGCCATCGGCCCTCCCCGAGATTCTGACTGCGATGCGGATCGGGATCGGCTTCGGCTGGACCACGCTTGTCGCGGCCGAAATGGTGGCCGCGACCAAAGGCCTTGGCTACATGGTGCTGACCGCCAGCCAGTTTCTGCAAACCTCGACGGTCATCATGGGCATCATCGTCATCGCGGTCATCGCCTATGCCTTCGATATGCTCATGCGCTGGATCGAACGAAAGGTCGTGCCATGGAAGGGCCGCATGTGAGTTTGGCCGCCTGTCCCTGACCTCGGGCATGCACTGCGGCATTCCAGGGCGGTTTGACCATTGTGGGTTTTGCATCTTTGTGCGGCCGGTGCTTGTTAGATCAGTGCAGGACCCCAAAGCCAACCATCACCAACGCCGCAGCTTGCGCCACGCTGCCCGCAACCAGCCCATGTGCTGGTCCAAGCGCTGTGACACCGAAGCCAAGGGCAACGATTGACAGGCTCATCCCAGCAGCCCATGCCATCGGCGCACGCCGTCACGATCTTGTGTCCTTGAACGGTGCGCGAAGATTGATTGCCCAAGGCGATGTAACAACTTGGTCCAAGGCGCGAACTGGAAGGGTGTGATGGCAGAGGACGTCGATGCGTGGGGTCAGCTTCTGACAGCGGCGAATGCCGGCGACGCTCGGGCCTATGCGCGGTTCTTGCAGTCGGTAACACCGGTGCTACGCGGGATTGTGCGGGCAAAGGGCGGTGGTCTAGGTGAGGCCGGGTGTGAAGATGTGCTGCAAGAGGTGCTGCTTGCAGTCCACCTCAAGCGGCACACCTGGGACCAGGGAGCCCCAGTCCGGCCCTGGCTTTATGCCATAACGCGCTACAAGGTCGTCGACGCCTTTCGGGCGCGCGGACGAAAGATTGATCTGCCGATCGAGGACTTTGCCGAAGTCCTTGCCGCCGAAGCCGGGCCCGATCCGACCGAAGCTGCCGATATGGCCAAGATGATCGACATGCTTGACGGACGGTCAGCCGAGATCGTCCGCAAGATCGGACTGGAGGGCGTCAGCGTGGCCGAAACCGGCCAGGCCCTGACGATGAGCGAAGGTGCCGTACGAGTTGCCCTGCACCGGGCATTGAAAACCTTGGCCATCCTGCGGGAAAGGCATGTGAAATGAAGACCGACGATCTTATCCGGGCTTTGGCCGCCGACACGCAACCGGGGCCGGATCTGCGCAGCCTGCTGCTGGCTCGCTTGTTGCCTGCGCTTGGTCTTGCGGCCGTCGCGGTCTGGTTGGTCCTGGGTTTTCGCGCAGACCTTGGCGCGGCCATGCTTACGCCGGTCTCGGTCGCCCGAATTCTTTTGACGGGCGTCCTCGGGATTGCCGCCAGCCGTCTTGCTCTCCTTCTGGCACGGCCCGAAGGGCGGCAGACCGCCCGCCTTTGGCCCCTTGCGGCTGTCGCTGCGGCGGCGCTTGGGCTTTTGGCCTGGGCGTATCTGACCACTCCTGAAGGGGCGCGTCAGATGGCGATGGTGGGAAAGACGATGACCACCTGCTTGGTGACGATCCCGCTTCTGTCGATCCTTCCGGTCGCAGCGTTGCACTACACCTTGCGGCAGGGGGCGGTGACCGCGCCGCTGCGGGCAGGATTTGTCGCCGGCCTCTCAGGCTCGGGTTTTTCTGCGGCGATCTATGCCCTGCACTGCACCGAAGACAGTCCGCTCTTCTATGTCACCTGGTATGGGCTGGCAATCGCGGGGGTCACGCTGGTGTCTACCATTGTCGGCGCACGCAGCCTGCGCTGGTAGCCGCTTAGCGCATCTCGAACCAGGCGACCGCCATCTGCGCCCATGATCTTTCGCCCGGTCAATGGAACGGTCTGGACCGCCTTGCCACGGGAAGGCAGCAGGCTCAGTGGCCCGGCGCAGTCAACTGGATGCAGCCGCTACACAAGACCAGCAAGCAGTGCAGGTCGGCGCAATAAGGGGCGCCACAGGCGCTGGCCGCGTGCGCCTTAGGGTTAGATCGTGGTTCGGTACCGGGTGAGGCGATTGTGACGCCTGCCTTACGAAGGCGCTTCGGCCAGGGCCTAAAACGCTCCGTCATAAGCGCGCCTAGGGATATGTGCGGCGATCAGCGTGAAGCGGTCACTCACAAGAGCGGCCTTCGCCGCAAGTGCCAGTGCGGCACTGTCCGACACATCCACCCCGTGCCCGCCAAAAGCACGGGCTAGGGCGGCAAAATCCGTGCCCGGCGCGCCGAAATCAACACCAAGGTTGCGGCGTTGGCCCGCGCGCTGCTTCATCTCGATCAAGGTCAGGCTGTGATCGACCAAGACGCAGACGATGATCGGCAGCTTTTGAGCAGCCAGGGTGGCAAGCTCCCCTGCCCCCATCTCCAGCCCCGCATCGCCGACAAAAGCCAGGACCGGCACATCCGGTCGGCCCAGCTTGGCCCCGGCGGCAAGCGGGACAGCGCAGGCCATTGTGCAAAGACCCGAAGATTGCAGCATCAATCGCGGGGCTGGGCAGTCCCACATCTGGCTCACCAGAATGCGGTGCGCGCCGGAATCTGCAGTGACCACCGTCTCCGGCGGCAGCACGGCGCGAAGGGTGGAAAAGACGGCATGCGGTCCCCAGGTCTCGGGGCCGGAAAACGCCGCCTTCAGCGCGGCACGGGCGGCAATAGGCTGGCCGTCGGTCCATCGGGGCAAAGCAACGTGCCGAAGCGCCGCAAGGGTAAGTGCAAGGTCGCCAATCAAAGGAACATCGGCGCGGTGCATCCCATGGTCGCGACATGTGGGGGCGATGTCGATCACGGTCTGGCCTTTGCCAAAGACGTTGCGCCAACCGATGCGCATTTCTATAGGATCATAGCCAAGCAGCAAGATCGTATCCGCCTCCGCGATCAGCGGCAAAAGGATACGGTCAGCCTTTGGCGACAGGCCCGCCCCGCCAAGGCAAAGGGGGTCAGCCTCGGGCATCAGGCCTTTGGCCTTGTAAGTGGTGATCAGCGGTATACCATGCTCCCGACAAAAACCGGCTATCGCGGGCCCCGCAGCTTCGTTCACCGCATCAACCCCGGCAATTGCCAGCGGACGTTTGGCAGAGGTCAGCGCGGTCAGTGCCTTGGCCATAGCGGCAGGCGGTGGCAGCCCAGGCAAGGCCGACCAGGGCGACACCGGGGTGTCATCGGCCTCCCCCTCAGCCACGCCGATCGGCACGTCCACATGCACTGGCCCCGGCTGGCCGGAGGTTGCAAGCGCAATCGCGCGGGCCATGCCCGCTCCCACCGCCCCTGCTGCCAGACGGAAGCTGCCCTTGACCACCGGCCGCAGCATCGCCTGATGGTCAAAGACCTGATGGGTATAAGTTTCCGACTCTGCCGCGTCGACACAGCCGGTCAGAAAGATCAGCGGCACCCGGTCCTGCATGGCATTGGCGACCACGTTCACCGCATTTGCCACCCCCGGCCCCAATGTCGCCACCAGCACAGGCAGCGCGCCCGTCATGTGCCACAACCCTTCGGCCATGAACCCGCCGCCGTTTTCATGCTTGACCAGCACGAAGCGCAGCCCGTTCGCGTCAAGACCCTGCATCAGTGCCAGAACCTCGCCCCCCGGAATGCCGAAGGCATGGGTCGCCCCAGCCTGCACCAGGGCTTTGCCGATGATGTCCGCGCCGGTCTTCATATGTTAAAGCCCCCAGATATCACGACTGCCGACGCCAGCGTGGCAAGCCCAGCCCGCGTCTGGCCCAGACGGCGCGCCAGCACAGCGGCTGTATCCGCGCCAAGGTTCGGCGGCGCTTTGGCATTGGTGACAGGGGTTCCCGAAAGCTTCAATGGGTTGCCAATCAGATCGGCTATCTGACCTAAAGCCAGCGGCAGCCTCACCCGTTCCGCAACTTGCGGGCTGTTAAACACTTGCACCAGTTCGTTGACCGGACCAGCGGGGAGGCCCGTGGCGTCGCAACGCGCCGGCCAATCCCGCAGAGACCGTCCTGCAATCAAGGCTACAAAAAAGCGAACAGCACCTCGCGGTTTTTGATTCGCGCGCCACGCAGCATCAGGGTCTCGCCTGAGCTTGGTGCGATCTTTGGCGCTCCGGTCGATTGTCTGCCGGCGCCCCTGTCTTCAGACAGCCGCCTTGGCACTTCCACTGCCTGGGCCACAGCCATGCCGCGCTTTACGGCCACGGCATCCGCGCGCCCGGCGCAGTCAAGGCCACCTAGGGCACCGGCTCCAGCCTGATGACGCTGACGTCGGCGCGCACCGCTTCGCGCCACGGCCTCTCGGGCACCATCGCCTGGACCGACCGCAGCGGCACCGCCGATGCGCTTGAAGGCAACATCACCGTCTCGGCCCAGGCCGCAGCCTTTATGGCCGGGCTGCTGGGAGTGCCGGGCGCCGCCGCCCTCAGCGCCCTTGCCCAGACCGTCCCGGATGCGGGTGGCGTGACCTTCGTACCGACGCTTGCAGGCCTTGGCTCCCAGGATTGGAATGACGTGGCGCGGGGCACGATCACCGGCATGACCCATGCCACCACCCCTGCGCATCTTGCCCGGGCAAACTTTGAGGCCATCGCCCATCAGGTCGCGGATGTGTTTCAGGCCATTCAGGCCGCCGGCGGAGCTTCCGGCAATCGCTTCCTGATGCAACTGCAGGCCGATCTCGCAGGCTGTCCCGCGCGCGCCTCACGGATTGAGGAAGTCGGGGCCTTCCGGGCTGCCGCCATGGTCATGGCGGCGCTCGGCGGCAGCAAGGTGTTCCCGACCGACAGCACTGAGCTGGCCGGACCTGGGTCAAGTATCGCAACCCGCCAGCTGGCACGCAAGGCCTGGGAAAGGGCGCTTCGGCAAGCGATGGACCGCTAAGCTTTCCCCCCTCGCCCCACTGGCCGCGTCCAGCCTTTGGCTCAGCCACGCAACCTGTCACGCCACCCCTGCAGTTCAGCTTGCAGAAAGGTCGAAAAAAGGTCGGCGCGGGGGTTGGCCGATCCGGGGCCAAAGTGAACGATCGACATTTCCGCCGGTGGCAGCCGGTGGTCCGGCAGCAGGATCTCAAGGCTGCCATCCTCCAATCCTGGCTGGGTCAGAAAGCGGGGAACGATGCCGATCCCTGTCCCGCCGCGGATCACCGCAAGCACGGTCTTCGGATCATTGACGGCCACCTGAGCGTCAAGAACCAGCGTCTCGGGGCCCATGGGACCGCGGGCAGAAACTGTCACGCTTGGCCGGGTCCCCACGATGCAGTGCCCGACCAGGGCTGCCAGACTGTCAGGGCGACCGCGCTGCGCCAGATAGCCCGGGCTGGCCACGAAATCCTGCGGCATGGTGCCAAGGCTGCGGCGGATCAGGCTGCTGTCCTCCAACGGGCCGATCCGCACGGCCAGATCAAAGCCCCCGGCGATCAGGTCCTCAACCTGGTTCGACACCTGTATGTCCAGCCGGATGCCGGGGTAAAGCGCCGCAAAGCGGGCAACCGCCGGCCCCACAATCTCGGCGGCAAAGGCGAAGGGCAAGCTTAGGCGCAGCGTGCCGGTCGGCCGTTCGACCAGCGCCTCGACGCCCGCCAGCGTCTCGGCGACCTCCGTCACCATTCGCGCAGCACCCTGCGCCAGCAACTGTCCCGCTTCGGTCAGGCGGCTGTTCCGGGTCGTGCGGATCACCAGTTGCAGCCCCAGGTTCTTCTCCAGCGCGGCAACATGTTCGCTGACGGTTGAGGTCGGAAGCCGCAACCGCCGCGCCGCCCCGGCAAAACTGCCGGTTTCGGCAAGGGCTGCAAAAGTGGCCAGGTGATTCAAGTTGCGATAGATCATGCGGATTTCCGGATAGTCTTTTCAGAATTGCATTCTAGCAACCGCTCTGCCGGATATCCTACTGATTTTGGCATCTGCTGAAAGGAAGTCCGATGCCTGCAACCTTGCTCCAAATGCCCACCGGCATCGACCGCCCCGAACTGACGACCCGCGACCTGATGGCAGCCAGCCTTGGTGACCGGATCGACCCGTTTCTGGTCATCTCGCTTTTTGACATGCGTGGGCCGCTCTTCCCACCGCATCCGCACGCCGGCTTTTCGGTCGCGACCTACATCTTTCCTGAAAGCGAGATCGGCTTTTGGAATCAGGACACGCTGGGCAACCGCAACCTGATCCCGCCGGGCGCCCTGCACCTGACTGTGGCAGGCTCGGGCGTGATGCACGAAGAAACGGTCACTCGCAGCGGTCGCTCGGCTCTGGGGTTGCAGATCTGGATCGACCACGCCGATGCCGACCGCGAAGCCGCCCCCGCCGCGCTGCACCTGGCTGCGCCTTCGGTACCGACCGCAATCCATGCCGGGGTGACCCGGCGCGTCCTTCTGGGGGCCTCTGGTCACCTTGTCTCGCCGATCAAGGCCCCGCTTGCCGCCCGCCTGATCGACATCGATCTGGCCGAGGGCGCCACGCTGGACGAACCCACCGCACCGGGCGAAACGGCCTTTGCCGTGATCCGTCAGGGTCGGGTGACGACCGACGCAGGTCCCGCAGGTCCCGCCACGGCCGTCTTTGCCGGCACCTGCCCCCTGCGGCTAACGGCACAGACCCCCACCCGCCTGACGCTGTTCGCAGGCCCGCCGCTTCGCCACCCGGTGGTGCCCGCCGGCCCCTTCGTCGCCTCGACCAAAGCGCAGGCCCAGGCCTTCCGCACCCGCTTCGCAGCTGGCGGGATGGGGCGGCTTACTGCCTTCGATCAGGCCGCCCTCGACCGCGACTTCGACCTCACCCACTGACAGGAGAAAACGGATGACACTCTCACGGTTCCTTGCCGCGGCTACGCTTTCCCTGGTGCCTGCCCTTGGTTTCGCCCAAGGTTCCGCGCCGCAAACGCTGGACGACTTCACGACGCATCGGATCGAGACGGCGCCAGGCGTCAACCTTTTCGTTCGAGAGGCCGGAGAGGGTGAAGCGCTGATCCTTCTGCATGGTTGGCCGCAACATGGCCTGATGTGGCATACTGTTGCCCCCATGCTGGCAGAGGATTTCCGCGTCATCGTTCCCGACCTGCGCGGGGCCGGTAACTCTTCGATTCCCACGGGTGGCTACGACAAGGTGACCATGGCTGCCGACATTGTCGCCGTCATGGACGCGCTGGACATTCCGACCGCCAAGGTCGCCGGCTATGATCTGGGCTCCGGTGTCGCCTATGCGCTGGCCGCCGGGCATCGTGACCGGGTCAGCCAACTTGCGGTCATGGAGTTCGGGCTTGCAGGGTTCGGCTACGAATCCTTCATGGTCCCGACCCCCGATTGGAACAACGGGTCCAACTGGCACCTCGGACTGTTCACCGTGCCCGACGTGGCGGTGATGGCCTTCCAGGGTCAGGAGCGGGAACTCCTCAGCTGGTTCTTCTGGCATATCGCACATGACGGCGAAGCCGTCAGTGCAGAGCATTTCGAGGCCTACCTGCGCGCAATCCAGCGACCGGGGGCGCTGCGTGCGGGCATCCTGTACTACGCCAGCGTCTGGCAGGATGCGGCAGACAACGCCCGTCTGGCCGCAACCCCGCTCGACATTCCGGTTCTCGCAATCGGCGGGGAAATGAGCGGTGGTCCCTACATCGAACAACTGTTCCGCCCGGTCGCGTCGAACGTCACCGGAGCGGTGATCCCCAGGGCCGGGCACTGGCTGGGCGACGAAAACCCCAACGCCCTTGCGCAGGTGCTTGCCGACTTTTTCCGGGCCGAGAACTAGCCCCCCGGCATCCTGCAAACCGAAAACCCCGCCTTGGCCACCGGCTGGCCAGGGCCAGCCCCTCCGATCACAAGACACTGGAGAACAGCATGAACTTCGCAAGGTTTCTTGGCGCTTCACTAATGGCCCTTCTGCCGATGCAGGCAGCGGCGCAGGACGCCGCACCCGTTTCGACCAACGGGATCACCTACAACGTGCAGACCTGGGGCGACCCGGCAAACCCGGCCGTGGTCCTGATTCACGGCTGGATGGGCACGTCCCACACCTGGCGAAAACTGGCGCCCTTGCTGGCGTCCGACCGCTTTGTGATCGTGCCGGACATGCGCGGCTATGGCGCGTCGGACAAACCCGACACGGGCTATGACGCCGCCACACTCTCCGCCGACATCCGCGGCGTCTTGGATCATCTCGGGGTGGAACAGGCCCATATCGTCGGCCATGACATGGGCGCGCTGGTGGCCTTCGTCTTTGCCGGCACCTACCCTGAGGCCAGCCTCAGCATGACCTACCTTGATGAGCCTCTGGTGGGCTTCAACCTTGACCAATTCACCACCTACCGCGAGGAAACCTACGGCGGCTACTGGCACTTCGGCTTCAATACCGCACCGGGATTGGCCGAGCTTTTGATCGCCGGCAAGGAACAGGAATTCGTCGATTACATCGTGCCCCTGATGCATTCTCCGAACCCCGATGCCGTGACTGCCGAAGATCGTCGCATCTACGCCGACAGCTTGCGCGCGCCGAACGGGATCACCGGGTCGGTCGGCTGGTATCGCGCCACGTTTGAGACCGCCCGCCAGATGCGCAGCATTGGCGAGGCAGGGTTCCAGGTCCCCGTCATGGCATGGGGCGGGGAATACGGCGTGCCCGTCACCCACGCCCAGTTCGACGCGATCCCAGGTGAGGAAGCCGGCGGCACCATCCCCGGCGCAGGCCACCTTCTGCCCGAGGAAGTGCCCGAAATCCTCGCCGCCGCGTTCGATCCCTTCTTCGACGCCGCCGAAGCGCCCTAACGCCGCAGGGCAGGCTGTCAGCCTGGTAGATCTTGATCTGGTCATGGGTGACGTAGAGGATGAAGGACCGCAGGCGGCGGTGCAGGGTCACGGCTCAGGTCGTCAGCCCGGCGATCATCAATGGCGATCCTTCAGCCGGTGATCGCTGCACCCCCGCCACCATGTGCGGAAGCGTGGACTTGCCGCCAGCCGGTCGTCCCATTTCCAGTCGTCGGAATGGGCCTCCATAGGCAGCGAAAGGCACAACAGGCTTTTGGTAAGTAGCGACCACTGCTGCATGTGATTTCCGCCCCAAACTCTCGGCACTGCGATGGCGTCAGAGGGCCAGCCCCACCTTCTGCGGTCAATTCAACGGGACAGTTGCGTCAAGCCACCCGCCCTAGTTGTCGGGTCAGGCGGTCTTCGACGAGCTTGGGTTTCAGGCATCCTTGGCCCAACGACGAACCCTGCCAAGAAGCCACATGCTAACTGAAGGCTCGTCAAAGGACGAACTGGGCCAACTGCCCCACGGCTCACTCCGGCATCCGGCGCACGTCTTGAAGCGCGGCTTGCAACCGGCCAAAGGCCAGGTAACGCCGGTGGTGGAGTGCGGCAATCCCCCCGCCCGCGGCGGTGAAATAATGGCCGGGCCGCGCCATCGCCGCCATCGCGGTCTGCATGTCGCGGTGCACCCCACCCGCCATCGCGCCCAGCATGGCCGCGCCAAGCAGGACAGGTTCGGCGCTTTCCGGGGCGATGACCGGCAGGCCGGTCGCATCCGCCAGAATCTGGCGCACCAGATCGTCCTGACCCGCGCCACCGCTGATCGCAATGCGGGCCACCGGCGCGCCATGGCTGGCCTGGGTTTCGATGATCTGGCGCAAGCCATAGCCGATGCCGCAAAGGCCCGCGACGTAAAGGGCCACCAGGCTTGCCCGGTCCTTTTCCATCCCAAGGCCTGCGATGATCGCACGGGCCGCCGGATCGGCAAAGGGCGCGCGGTTGCCCAGAAACTCGGGCACCACATGCAACCCCTCAGCCAGGTCCACGGCCTGCGAAAGCCCGCCTGCGCCGGCCATCCGGGCAAGGTGCTGCGGCAAGGACAAACCCTGTGCCTGGGCGATGGCAGCCTCGGCCGGGGCCAGGGGATGCATCTCCAAAAGCCTGGCAATGGCCGCCCCGGCCGCCGATTGCCCGCCCTCGTTCAACCATTGGCCCGCGACCATCGCATCGCGGTAAGGCCCCCAAACCCTCGGCACGAAGACCGGCTCGGCGGTGGTCGTCATGGTGCAGGACGACGTGCCGAACACATAGGCCAGTGTGCCAGCCGCATCGCCGGTGATGCCTGCCGTGGCAATGCCGCCCGCATGCGCGTCGATCAGGCCCGCGCCGACGGCGGTCCCCGGCGCCAGGCCCAGATCGGCCGCCGCCTGTGCCGTCAGCCCAGCCGCTAGGGCCGTGCCTGGGGCGACGATGTCCTGGCCGATCCGGGCAAAGCCGTCCTCTGCCAGGCTGCCCAACCCGATGGCGCGGAAATAGGCCGGGTCCCAACGCCTTTCATGCGCCAGATAGGTCCATTTGCAGGTGACGGTGCAAACCGACCGGGCCAGACTGCCCGTCGCACGCCAGGTCAGAAAATCGGCCAGATCCATGAACTGCCAGGCGCTAGCAAAAGTCTCGGGCAGGTTTTCGGCCAGCCAGAGAAGTTTCGGCGTCTCCATCTCGGGCGAGATGCGCCCACCGACATAGGCCAGCACCGCATGTCCGCCCGCATTGATCCGCGCGGCCTGATCGGTGGCGCGGTGGTCCATCCAGACGATGATGTTGCGCGCCGGGTCCCCCGAGGGCCCGACCGGCAGCGGCACCCCGCCCTGCCCCAGCACAACCAGAGAACAGGTCGCGTCAAAGCCGATGCCCGTGACGCTGTCCGCACTGATCCTGGCCTCGGCCATCGCGGCGCGGGTTGCGACACAGACCGCGGCCCAGATGTCGTCCGAGGACTGCTCGACCACCCCCCCGGGGGCGTGCCAGACCGCGATGTCCTGCTTGCTCGTTCCCAGCAAGCGCCCGGAGGCATCGAACACCCCCGCCCGTGCGCTGCCGGTGCCGACATCCACCCCGATCAGATGTCGGCCCATGTCAAAGGTCCACTGTCGTGGGCAAGATCACCAGATCGCGCACCGTCACTCCGGGGCGGCGCGTGACCATGAAGAGCACGGACTCCGCCACCTCTTCCGGCTGCATCAGGCTGCCATTGGCCAAGGCTTCGTCCATCTTTGCCTTGGGCCAATCGTCAAGAAGGCCCGTGACCACCGGACCAGGCGCCACCGCCCCGACCCGCACCCCGTCCGGGGCGACCTGGCGGCGCAGCGTGTGGACAAAGGCCTGCACCGCGAATTTCGACGCGGTATAGATCGGCTCCCACACCACCGGCACCAGCCCCGCAATCGAGGATGTCATCACGATATCGCCCGACTTCTGCGCCACCAGATGCGGCAGCACGGCGCGGATCGACCGGAAGGCCGCGTTGATGTTGAGGTTCAGCATCCGGTCCCAGGCATCGGGATCGCCAGATACCACCGGCCCGCCCACATAGGCCCCCGCATTGGCGTGAAAGATGTGCAAACCCCCGGCAAGGCCCAGGATGCGCGGCAAAAGCGCGTCCACCGCCGGGCCGTCCGTCAGGTCCAGCACCAGCGCATGCGCGCCCTGCCCGATCTCCGCCACCAGCGCGTCAAGCCGGGCAGCATCGCGGTCGATCAGCACCACCTCGGCCCCCGCCGCATGCATGGCCCGCGCGCAGGCCAAGCCGATACCCGACGCCGCGCCGGTGACAGCGGCAACCTTGCCGCGCAACTCCTGTGCCATGTCTGGCTCCTTCTGTCCGTTTCGGGCGCGCCTATCCGCGCCCGTGCGACACGCGGCTGCGGCGTGCCAAGGAATCAACGATGACGGCAATCGCCAGCACCGCCCCGGTAATCATGTAGCGCAGCGAAGATGACAGGTTCAGCAGCGTCAGCCCGTTAGAGATGGCTTGAATGACGATGATCCCCAGAACCGCAGACCAGGCCGACCCGCGCCCGCCGAACAGCGACGTGCCGCCAATCACCGCCGCCGCAATGGCGTTCAGGTTCACGTCGCCGGTGCCGGCCTGCTGGCTTGACGATCCCAACCGCGACGCCGCAAGGATGCCTCCCGCCGCCGCCAGCGTCGAACACAGCACGAAGGCCGAGATGTAGATCTGGTTGACCTTGATCCCCGCCCGCCGCGCCGCCTCGCGGTTGCCGCCGACGGCAAACATCGACCGGCCCCATTGCGTGCGCCGCAAGCCGTAGTCCAGCACCACGGCCAGCAACACGAACAGCGCGAACATCCACGGGATGCCGCGCCCCAGCGACAGATACCAGACCGCAAGGACCAGCGCGGCCGTCAGCCCCAGCGCCTTGGCCCACATCAGGCGCACCGGCAAAGGCGACAGTCCCTTGGCCGCCCGCGCGCGGCTGGTGCGCAGCCCGAAGGTGACGATCAAGATCCCCGGGACCAGGGCCAGGCCAAAGGACAGCCAGTCCGGCATGATCAGGATCTGGCCAAACCGCACCAAGGAAGACGCAAAGGGCAAGTTGATCGACCCGGTCGCCCCCAGAAGGTAAAGCTGCAGGCCCAAAAGCGCCAGAAGCCCCGACAGGGTGGCGACAAAACTGGGCATCCCCAACCGGATGTAGAACAGCGCATAGATCAACCCGACCAGCGCGCCCGTCAGCAAGGCAGCAAGGATCGCCAGCGGCAAGGGCAGCCCAAGGTTGATCCAGACCACCCCGATGATGGCCGAGGCAAGCCCGCTCATCGATCCGACCGACAGGTCGATCTCGCCCAGCATCAGGACGCAAACGATGCCCAGCGCGATCACCCCGGTCGTGGCGCAGTCAAACAACAGGTTCACAAGGTTGTTCGGCGCAAGGAACACCGGGTTCAGGATGCTGAACACGACCGAGATCAAGACCAACCCGACCAGCACCGGCAGCATCCCCAGATCACCGGCGCGGACCCGGTCGAGGAACCCGCGCAGCGCGCCGGCCAGAGTGTCATCGGCGCGGAAACGGCTGTCCGCGCGGTCAAGCGGTTCAGGCGCGCGGGGTTCAGGGCTGGACATCGGCGGCCTCCTTGGCGCGGGCGCGGCGGGTGACGGAATTGTCGGCAGCGCCAGTGATGGCGGCGACAAGGTCCTGATGGCTGGTGTCAGCGGTGAAGATGCCGTTGTTGCGGCCCAGCCGCAGCACCACGATCCGGTCAGCCACGGCGCGCACATCCTCCATGTTGTGGCTGATGACGATGACGCCCAGACCCCGCGCCTTGACGCGTTCGATCAGGTTCAGCACCTCGGCCGTCTGGGCCACGCCCAGGGCAGCAGTGGGTTCGTCCAGCATGATGATCTTTGGGTCCAGCAGCAGTGACCGCGCGATGGCCACGGTCTGGCGCTGCCCGCCAGACAGGGACGCAATCGGCAGCCGGACCGAGGGGATGCGCGCCGCCAGTTCCCGCAACAGCGTCCAGGCACGGACCTCCATCGTCACCTCGTCCAGCGCCCAGGGGTTCAGCTCATGTCCCAGAAACAGATTGGCGACCACATCGAGGTTCTCGCACAGCGCCAGGTCCTGAAACACCGTCGCAATGCCCATGGCCAGCGCATCCCCGGGGCTGGACAGGTTGACCGGCTTGCCCTGAAACTCGATCGTCCCGGCCGAGGGCTGGAACACCCCTGCCAGAATCTTCACCAGCGTGGATTTGCCTGCACCGTTGTCTCCGACCAAGGCCACCACCTCACCGGGATGGATGTCCAGTTCGATGTCAGCCAGCGCCTGCACCGCGCCAAAGTTCTTTGAGATGCCGCGCAAGCGCAGGATGGGATCGGCCGCCATCATCTTGGTCCTTTCCTGAAAGAAGCCACCCGGGCCGGGCACCTGGTGCCGGGTCCGGGTGGTCTGCCCGTTACGGGCTACTGAAGAATGCCAAGGGCCTTGCAGCCTTCGACATATTCGCCTGTGCAGACCTCTTCGGCGGTCTGGATGCCGCCATCGAAGATGATCTCCTTGATGTTTTCTGCTGTCACCACGGCAGGGACGAACAGCTGCGAGGGCGTGTTGTAAAGCGTGTGCGTCGCCTCGGGCACCTCGCCGTTCATCAGCGCAACGGCCACCTCAGCAGCAGCGCGGGCCACGATTTCCGACGGCTTGGAAATGGTGTTGTATTGATCGCCCGAGATGATGAGCTGCAGGGCCGCAATCGTCGCGTCATTGCCGGTGACCGGGGGAACCGGATCAATCCCGGCGGCCTTCATCGCCGCGATCGTGCCGCCGCCGGTGCCGTCATTGGCCGCAACCACGCCGATGATCTCGGCGCCAAACCGGGTGATCTGGCCCGCAACCCATTCCTGTGCCGCAGGCGGCGCCCAGTCCGGCGTATCGAATTCGGCCAGCGTGACATAACCCGAGGCATCCAGCGCCCGGTCGATCCCGTCGCGGATCAGCCCGGCTGCGGCGTCCGTGGGCGAGCCGTTGACCTGCAGCACACCGGCACCCTCGGGCACGCCCTTGGCCTTCAGATGGTCGACCAGCGACTGCGCGATGGCATAGCCGATGCCTTCATTGTCGAACGAGACATAGTAATCGGCCGGCTTGTCGGGGATCGGGCGGTCATAGGCGATGACCTTGACGTTCTGCGACTGGGCGATTTCCACCAGCGCGGCTGCAGCGGCACTGTCCACCGGGTCAAGGACAACAATGGTCGCCCCTTGCGCGATGACCGAGTTGAACTGCTGCTGCTGCAAGGCCGCATCGGCATTGCCGTTCTGGTAGATCAACGTGCAGTCGGCGCACAGCTCGGCCATGGCCGCCTGAAAGCCGGGCCAGTCATGCTCTTCATAACGGGTCGAGGCCTGATCCGGCATGAGGAAGGCGACAGTGGTCTCGGCCGCGGCGATCGACGCCGTCGAAACCGTCAGGAACAACGCGGCACTGCCTGCCGCGGCTTTGGTGGTAAAACGCATGGTCATCTCCTCCTTGGTTGGTAGCGTTCGTGGTCTGGGCCGTCCGGCGGCTTGGATTGGGCCGGTCGGGTCGTCGGGCCAAAATCCTTCCCCTGCGGCAAACGCACAGGCGCTGCCGGTCAACGGGTCTGCGGGATTTGGCAAATGGGTGTCCGCTCTTACGGCGGGCTGGCCCTTGATGGATGTGGCGTCCTGGAAAAGCCTGTCATGCGGCCTCGCCAAAACTCTTGTTGCCCGTCAGATGACGACGGAATTCGCTTGGCGTCATGCCGCGCTGCGCCAGGAACTGCCGGTTGAAGTTCGACAGGTTGTTGAAGCCAGAGCCAAAGCAGACATCCGCCACCGACACGAAATCGGGCGCCATCAGCAGCTGGCTCGCCAGATTGACCCGCAGCCGGTTCACATATTTGGTCAAAGGCTGGCCGGTATGTCGGCGAAAGTTGCGCGACAGCGTGGCGGGCGTCATGTCCGCAATCGCGGCAAGCTCTCCCTCTGACAGGACCTCGGTCAGATTGGCATTGATATGCGCCAGAACGGCGTTCAGCCCGTGCGACATGTAGCCGGACGGGTCCGGCAGATAGGCCGGCGTGGTCAGGGTCTGCGCGCCGGCGTCACTTGCCAGGGCGGCAATGATCTGCAGGAAAAGGGCGATCCGCGCCACACCGCGCGCGCCCACGACAGCGGCAAAAAGCGGGGCCACCGCGCGCTCGGCCGCGGGCGAGAACACGACACCCGCCCTGCTCCGCGCAAAAAGATCGCGGGCATCACCGGTTTCTGGGAAAGCGTCGATCAGACCGTCCACGACCGGTTCCGAAAACTGCATCACCCGGCTGCGCAATGGGATCGTTGTCCCTTCAGGCAGATCGCTCACCCAGTTGTGCGGCAGGTTTGGCCCGACCAGTACCAGATTGCCCGGCTGGAAATGCCCGATGAAGTCCCCGACAAAATACCGCCCCGACGTCGCGTGGACCTGATGCAGCTCGAACTCCGGGTGAAAATGCCAGCGCACGGTGTGGTAGGGATAGCCGTGTTCCCAGGCCTTGAAGGATTCACCCTCGGCGATCTGGACCAGCTCAAGATCAGGTTTCATGGCGCGTCCTCCCCTCCGCAATTGCAAAGGTAACAGCCGCTTCCCATCGGGACTACCACTCCGCCGCACGGTTTGTGATACTTTTTTGTCTTTCTGCAGCCGCGAAGTGGTGCAGCCCTACCAGCCGACCGAAGTCCGGCAAGAAACAGCCGGGGTCAGCCCCGTCGCCAATAGGGCCCCGCGCCGGCCAAGCCAAAGGCGTCCGGCCCCGCCAGCCCCATGCCAACAAGTGTGGAGCATCGCTTTGCAAGGTCGTCAGGGTCACCCGCCAGGGCGTGGCAAGGCTTACGACCCCGCCACGCAGCACCGCGCCTGTGGCCTAACACCTTCGGACCCGCCCGCACCTGCACCAACACCCCCACAGCAACCGTCCGGTTCCGGCCTTGACCATCAATTGAAGACGTCTTTTTCCTATACAAGCCGACGCAACCCCCGAAAACACGGTGAAAACTCCCGACGGGACGACCAGAGGCCGGATATCAAGGGGTTGGTGGCGGAGAGAACGGCTCCTCTCCTGGCTAACGCAAAACCAGAGTGGCGAGTGCTCTCAAGGCACCCCAAAAGGACTGCTAGGGCTGATCTTTAGGTTTTGGCCTGTCGCCGTTTCCAAGGCGACAGGCCAAACCTGTGTTAGAAGATGAACTGATCCGCGGTCAGCGATCCAAGGGAGGTTGTCTTGATCAGGATGGTGTTCCCCAAACCATCGGCAATCAAGACGTCCGCCCCTTGCTGCGTCATGTGCGCACTCACCAAGTCTGCAAACGAGGTAATCGCATCAATCGCAGCAAGGTTAATCTGGTCTCCTGTGGTCAGTGCGTCAATCTGATCGACCCCGAAGGACGCATCAAAGAGGAACATGTCCGCACCCGCACCTCCCGACAGGAAATCATTCCCGCTGCCGCCGATGAGGAGATCGTTGCCGTCTCCGCCCGACAGCGTGTCATTGCCCGCCCCGCCATCCAGCACGTCATTGCCCGCTAGGCCCGAGAGGGAGTTGGCCGCCCCGTTGCCGGTCAACACGTTTGCAGCCGCGTTCCCGGTTCCATTGATCGCTGCCGTGCCCAGAAGTCTAAGGTTCTCCAGTTGCGCCGCAAGAGTCCGCGTCAAGGTGCTTTGAACGGTGTCGATCCCGCCGCCTGCTGCCTCCACGATCACATCGGTGCTGACGTCGATGACATAGGTGTCGTTGCCAAGGCCACCGGTCAACGAATCCGTCCCTTCACCGCCGATGAGGGTGTCATCCCCATCGCCGCCAAGCAGCGTGTCGTTGCCGACCCCGCCGTCCAGCACGTCATTGCCGGCAAGGCCGGACAAGGTGTTGGCGGCCGCATTGCCGGTCAGGAAGTTCGCGGCAGAGTTTCCAGTCCCGTTCAGCGCCGTGCCCGTCAGGGTCAGATTTTCGGTTTGGTCAGAGAGCGTCCAGTTGATCGAGCTTTGGACCAGATCAACCCCTCCGCCCAGCTGTTCGATCGTCGTGTCCGCGGCGTTGTCGACAATAAAGGTATCATTGCCGGTTCCGCCGATCATCGCATCTGCGCCGTCGCCGCCATCCAACGTGTCGGCGCCAATACCGCCATCAAGGCTGTCGTTGCCCGCCGCGCCCGACAGCATGTCATTGCCGCCGCGCCCGGCCAGACTGTTGGCTGCAGAGTTGCCGACCAGAACGTTCGCAACCGTATTGCCCGTTCCGCTGATGGCGCCTGTGCCGATCAGGGTAAGGTTTTCAACCTCTGCGCCAAGGGTCAGGGTCACCAGGCTGTGCACCGTGTCGATCCCGCCACCGACCTGTTCGTCGATCACATCCGTCGTCGCGTCGACAAGGTAAAGGTCGTTGCCAAGACCACCGCTCAGAAGGTCAGATCCTGCGCCTCCGTCCAGGGTATCGTTCCCGTCACCGCCAAAGAGGGTGTCATTGCCGTCTAGACCGGACAGGACGTTTGCAGCAAAATTCCCGGTCAGGATATTGGCTGCGGCATTGCCTGTCCCATTGATCGCTGCTGTCCCCGAAAGGGTCAGGTTTTCCAGTTCGGCGCCAAGGGTCAGCGTCACCGAACTCCGAACGCTGTCAGTGCCGCCGCCAGCGGCTTCGACGATCACGTCCGTCAGGCCGTCAACGACGTAGGTGTCGTTGCCAGCCCCGCCGACCAGCGAGTCATTGCCAACCCCACCGTCAAGCGTGTCATCGCCGTCACCGCCAAGCAGCGTGTCGTCCCCGACGAGGCCGGAAAGGCTGTTGGCGGCCGTGTTGCCAACCAGGGTATTGGCGACTGCGTTGCCGGTTCCATTGATTGCCACAGTTCCAAGGAGGGTCAGGTTCTCAAGCTCAAGGCCAAGGGTCAGGCTGACCGAGCTGTGCACGCTGTCCGTGCCACCGCCTGCCGCTTCAACGATCAGGTCCGAAAGGGTGTCCACAACATAAGTGTCGTTGCCCGCGCCCCCGACCAGCGAGTCTGTTCCAGCCCCGCCGTCAAGCGTGTCATTGCCGTCCCCGCCATCCAGGCTGTCATTGCCGGCGGCGCCCTCCAGGAGGTCATGGCCGACAAGACCGGAAAGGGTATTGGCGGCCTCGTTCCCGATGAGCCTGTTGGCAAGGGCGTTGCCGGTGCCGTTGATCGCCAGGGCCCCAAGCAAGGTCAGGTTCTCAAGCTCGGACCCCAAAGTCAGCGTGACCTGGCTTTGCACGGTGTCGATACCGCCACCTGCCGCCTCGATGATCACATCTGTCGTTGCATCAACGACATAGGTGTCATTGCCCGCGCCACCGGTCAGTGAGTCATTTCCGGCGCCACCGTCCAGCGTATCATCGCCGTCACCGCCCAAAAGCGTGTCATTGCCAGCGCCGCCATCAAGCACGTCATTGCCAGCCAAGCCAGACAGGCTGTTCGCCGCAGAGTTGCCGATCAGGATATTGGCAACAGCGTTGCCCGTTCCGTTGATCGCAGTCGTGCCAAGAAGGGTAAGGTTCTCCTGTTCGGCCCCAAGCGTCCGCGTCACCAGGCTTTGGACAGTGTCAATCCCACCCCCTGCGACTTCCACGATCACATCGGTGGTCGCGTCGACAACGTAGGTATCGTTGCCAAGTCCACCTGTCAGCGAATCCGTCCCGGCGCCGCCGTCCAACGTGTCATCGCCATCACCTCCCAACAGCGTGTCGTTTCCATTGTCCCCGGAAAGGCTGTCATTGCCAGCAAGCCCGGACAGGCTGTTAGCCCCTGCGTTCCCGATCAAGATGTTGGCCGAACCCGTGCCCGTCCCATTGATCGCCGCTGACCCAAGAAGGGTCAGGTTCTCGAACGCCGCGCCAAGCGTATGCGTCACAGTGCTTTGCACCGTGTCGATCCCGCCGTCGGCCACTTCCACGATCACATCCGTTGTTGCGTCGATGACGTAGGTGTCGTTGCCCGCGCCGCCCGTGAGCGAGTCAGTCCCGGCCCCGCCGTCAAGTGTGTCGTCCCCATCTCCACCAATGAGGGTGTCGTTCCCGGCAAGGCCGAAAAGACCATCGCTGCCCTCAAGCCCGGACAAGTTGTTGGCAGCCGAATTGCCGGTCAACGTATTGGCAAGGGTGGTGCCCGTGCCGTTGATCGCTGTTGTGCCAAGCAGCGTAAGCCGCTCAACTTCCGACGAAAGGCTATAAGTGACCGTGCTGTTGACCAGATCGTTCCCGCCACCGACAAGCTCGGTCGCCACATCACCGGTCGCGTCAACCGTGTAGGTGTCATCGCCGACGCCACCCACAAGCGTATCTGTCCCCGCTCCGCCGTCCAGAGTGTCGTTGCCAGCGCCGCCGTTCAGCACATCGTTGCCCGCAAGCCCTGACAGCAGGTTTGCCCCAGAGTTGCCGGTCAGCGTATTTGCCACCGCGTTGCCGGTGCCATTGATCGCGCCCGATCCAAGAAGGGTAAGGTTCTCCAACTCGGTCCCAAGCGTCAGCGTCACAGTACTCTGCACGGTGTCCATACCGCCGCTTGCCGCCTCGACGATGACATCCGTCGTTGCATCAACGACATAGGTGTCATTGCCTGCGCCACCGGTCAGTGTGTCATTTCCGGCCCCACCGTCCAGCATATCATCGCCGTCACCGCCCAGAAGGCTGTCGTTCCCGCCAAGGCCAGCCAGACTGTCATTGCCGGCAAGGCCAGACAGGCTGTTGGCGGCTGAGTTGCCAGTCAGCGTGTTTGCCAGCGCGTTGCCGGTGCCGTTGATCGCCGTCGTGCCAAGAAGCGTAAGGTTCTCAAGCTCGGCCCCCAGCGTCAGCGTCACCGTCGTCTGAACCGTGTCGGTCCCGCCGCCAGCTGCCTCAACGATCACATCCGTTGTGGCGTCGACCAAATAGGTATCATTTCCGGCACCACCCACCAGCGAGTCGTTCCCGATCCCACCGTCCAGAACGTCATTTCCGTCGCCGCCAAACAGCGTATCGTTTCCGGCAAGGCCAGACAGGCTGTTTGCCGCTGCGTTGCCGGTCAGGATGTTGGCCGCCGCGTTGCCGGTGCCACCGATCGCTGCCGCACCGATCAGGGTCAGATTCTCCAACTCGGCCCCAAGCGTCAGCGTGACGCTCGTTTGCACCGTGTCGGTGCCCTGCGCCGCCAGTTCGACGATCACATCCGTGGTCGCATCAACGACGTAAACGTCGTTGCCAAGCCCCCCCGTCAGCGAATCCACGCCGGCCCCGCCGTCCAGCGTGTCGTCACCGTCGCCGCCCAGAAGGGTGTCGTTCCCCGCTGCACCGGCAAGACTGTCATTGCCAGCAAGGCCAGACAGGTTGTTGGCGGCTGAGTTGCCGGTCAGGATATTGGCCGCCGCGGTGCCCGTGCCATTGATTGCAGCGGTTCCAAGCAGGGTAAGGTTCTCCAGCTCTGCGCCAAGGGTCAGGGTGACCGAGCTTTGCACAAGGTCAACACCGCCCCCGGCCGCTTCCACAATCGCATCTGGCGTCGCATCGACCAAGTAGACGTCGTTGCCCGCGCCGCCCACGAGCGAATCCGTCCCAAGGCCGCCATCCAGCGTGTCATCGCCGTCGCCACCAAGCAGCGTGTCATTCCCGTCGCCGCCCACAAGCACATCATTGCCCGCAAGGCCGGACAGGCTATTGGCGGCAGAGTTGCCGGTCAGCGTGTTGGCGGCGGTGTTGCCGGTGCCGTCGATAGCGACAGCGCCCAGCAAGGTTAGGTTTTCGACTTCCGCCACCAGCGTCAGCGTCACCGTGCTTTGCACCGTATCGAAACCGCCCCCAGCAAGCTCGGTGATCACATCACCGGTTTCGCCGATGATGTAGGTGTCGTCACCCAGACCGCCGATCAAGGTATCGGTTCCGACACCACCATCCAGCGTGTCGTTCCCCGCATCACCAACCAGCCGGTCGTTGCCGCCAAGGCCGGTCAGAACGTTGGCGCCAGAGTTTCCGGTCAGCGTATTGGCCACGGCATTGCCCGTGCCATTGATGGCAGCCGTTCCAAGCAGGGTTAGATGCTCAACTTCCGCGCCAAGTGTCAGCGTTACCGAGCTTTGGACCGTGTCGACACCGCCGCCTGCCACTTCGACGATCACATCCGCCGCGCTATCGACCACATAGATGTCGTTGCCAGCGCCGCCCGTAAGCGAATCCGTGCCCGTGCCGCCATCAAGGCTGTCATTCCCGTCGCCGCCGCTAAGCGTGTCGGCGCTCCCAAGACCAAGAAGCGTATCGTCGCCAGCCAAGCCGGACATGTTGTCGATCCCACTCGTCCCTTGGATGTAGTCGTTGGCGGTCGATCCGGTGAAAAGCCGCTGGTTGATGAAGGTGCTGTTCCACACCGTTCCGTCGTCGAAGCGGATTTCCTCAATCCGATGCCAAGTGCTGTCGACCAGCGTCTCGCGGATGACAATGCGGTCGGTCGAGGTAAGGAAGCTTACAATCAGGTCCTTTCCGTCGGCCGATGGCCGCAGGATCACCTCGGCGGGCGTAAAGCCCTTGAGCAACAGGACATCGGTGTCGGTGTAGCCGTTGTCGTCGATGACATCCTCACCATCGCCGCGGTTGAAGACATAGGTGTCGGCACCGTCGCCGCCATGCAGCGTGTCGTTGCCGAGGTTGCCGTAAAGCGTGTCGGCGGCGTCGCTGGCCGAGACGACGTCATTGCCGCTGGTGGCCTGATCGCGCACCATCTCGTCGATGATCTGGACCAGGTTCCAGACCGTGCCGTTCTCAAAGCGGATCTCGTCGATCCGGTGCCAGGTGCTGTCGACCAGCGT
>JAIYAE010000032.1 GCA_027489175.1 Rhodobacter sp. | reverse complement strand
GCAGTGACGACAGAATTCCTGACCGCCTCTCTAAAATGAAGGCCCTGGAAGACCTGATGCCACGGCCCGCGGCAATGGCGCCGCGGGGGGGTTCTGATAGGAGAAGCGGCATGCCGACAGGCACCGTGAAATGGTTCAACTCAACCAAGGGCTATGGGTTCATCGCGCCCGACAACGGCGGCAAGGATGTGTTCGTGCATATCTCTGCGGTCGAGCGGGCTGGGCTGAAGGGTCTCAACGACAACCAGAAGATCGGCTACGAACTGCAGTCGGGCCGTGACGGGAAGGAATCAGCCGGCGACCTGCGGCTGCTTTAAGCGGTCAGCGCGGCTTCGGTCGCGCTGTCCCACCCCAGATACCAGCGGGTGCCGTCCTGGATGACTGGCCGTTTCATGACGGTCGGCTGTGCGGCGATTTGTGCCTCGGGGTCGGAGGCTTTCAGGAAATCGTTGAAGGCGCGGTAGGTGGTGGACTGCTTGTTCACCGCGAGGTCGCCGAATTCGTGGGTGATCGCCTCGATCTCGGCTGCGGTCAGGGGGGTGGACCGGATGTCGCGGAAGGTCACCTCCTTGCCCGCCGCCTGCAGGGTTTTCAGCGCCCGCTTGCAGGTGTCGCAGGTTGAGATGCCGTAGAGGATCATGGCAGGCTCCTGTAAGGTGTCCACGGTGGACAAGTCCCCGAAGTTTCAAGATTTCAACGGGTTGGCTGCGTGCGTTAACCGGGTGGTAACACATGCGCCCGGGGTTGGGAAAGCCCCTAACCGTGGATCATCCGCGTCAGCGTGACCCCGGCCCAGGCGGAAAAGGCGGTCAGGACGCCGCCCCAGGTGACATCGGTCACCACCATCTGCCAGTGCCAGTCCTTCATGATGCTCCACGACGTGAACTCATAGGTGCCATAGGCCATCAGCCCGATCAGGAGTGCTGGCACTACCAGCGGCGTTCCGGTCTTCAGCGCGGGGAAGGATACGAGGTAGACCAGCCCCGCCACATAGGCGAGGTAGAAGAGCGCTGCGGGCGCGATGCGGATGGGCTCGGCCATCAAGGGGCCGATGTGACGGGTGAAAAGCGGCTTCATCACCAGCGTCAACATGATCGCATCAAGGATCAGAAAGACGGCGGCGGTAGTGGCGTAGAGGGTCAGGGTTTGCATGGGGCTAAGCCTTTCGATTTCAGGAAAGCTAGAGCGCGGGGGGCGAAGGGCGAGGTTTTTTGCCCCGATACGGCTTTGCCGCCCCCAATAGCTTTAGCCGCCTGCGGAACCTTTCGCCTTATCACGCAGCCAATCGGCAAGGTCGCCGTCTTCGACCAAGCCTTGCGCGCAGCGGATGATGATCTGGCCGATTTCTTCAGTGTCCCAGGGAACCGTGATGCCATTCAGGTCAAGACAGACATGCATGCAGCGGTAAGCTGTGCGCTTGTTGCCGTCGTTGAAGCAATGGCCCCGCGCTATAGCCATAGCATAGGCAGCAGCGAGATCGAAAACATCCGCGACCATGCCGTAGGCAAGGCGGTTGTCGACGCGGGCGAGGGCGCCCTCAAGCGACTTGTCCCTTGCCCGGCCGGGAAGCTCACCGGGGTTCAGGATGGCGTCATGAATCGCCTCGACCCATTCGGGCGAGAGGAGATGCATCTTACTTGTCCTTGAGATAATCCAGCACAGGTTGGGCGCGGGCGCGGGTCCGCTCAAGGCTTTCCATCACCTCTTCCAGCGTTGCGACGCGGTGGTCGCCTTTGTCCACCGCAGCCTCGGGCACCAGATAGGCCACCACGGCCGAGTTCTTCAGGATCGCCACCGGCTTGCCGCCCGAGCGTTCCAGGACCTTATGCGGTTCGCGCAGTTCGGTCATGGTGGCGATGTGCGGGGTGAGAAGGCGGGTCATGGCGTGTGTCCTGTGATGGGTCATTGGAATATACACTGAAATGCATATTTTGCAAGGCAGCGGCGGGCGGTCGCCGGTGGTGCGGCGTTAGTGCCTTGCCGCTAGGCCTTGAAGGCCGCAATGTCGGGGCCTAGTGTCCCGGCGATTGCAAAAGGGGCAGGTCATGGCCGGCAAACGCAGCATTTTCGAAGAGGTCGGGGCAGGGCAGACGGTGCCCTTGGCCCCCGTCGGCGGGGGCATTGACGCGCGGCCCAAGGGCGCGCGGCGCGGTATTCGGCTGTGGCTGGTGGCGCTATTCCTCTTGGTGGTCACCATGATCGCCGTGGGCGGCCTGACCCGGCTGACCGACAGCGGACTGTCGATCACCGAATGGCGGCCCGTGACCGGGGCGCTGCCGCCGATGAGTGCCGAGGCATGGGACGAAGAGTTTCAGAAGTATCGCGCCATCCCGGAATATCAGTTGCAGAACAAGGGGATGAGCCTTGAAGAGTTCAAGGTCATCTATTGGTGGGAATGGGGCCACCGCCAGCTTGGCCGGGTGATCGGGCTGGTTTGGTTCGTGGGCTTTGCGGGCTTTGCGCTGGCGCGGCAGATCCCGCCGGGCTGGACGGGGCGGTTGCTGCTGCTGGGCGCCTTGGGCGGTGCGCAAGGGGCGATCGGGTGGTGGATGGTGTCCTCGGGCCTTGGGGGCGAGCGGGTGGATGTGGCGAGCTACCGGCTTGCCACGCATCTGGGGCTGGCCTTCGTGATCCTTGGGTTTCTGGCCTGGTACATCCTGCTTCTGGGCCGGTCCGAGGCGGAGCTTATGACCGCGCGGCGGGGGCGGGAGGCGAAGCTGTTCGGTCTTTCCACCGGTCTGATGCATTTCGCGTTTCTGCAGATCTTGTTAGGCGCGCTGGTGGCGGGGATCGACGCAGGCCGCGCTTTCCCGACCTGGCCTTCGATGAATGGCAGCTTCTTTCCGGCGGATGCTTTCTATGTGCCGGATGGCGCAGGGGGCAGTCTGCCGGTCTGGCATGCGTTTTTTGAGAACCCCGGGCTGGTGCAGTTCATGCACCGGATGTCAGGCTATCTTCTCTTTGCCTTCGGCGTGGTGGTCTGGCTGCGCGGGCGGCGGTCGTCCTATCAGGCGACGCAGGGGGCGTTCAACGCGGTGATGCTGATGCTGGTGGCGCAGATGGTGCTGGGCATCGCGGCGGTGCTGACGGCGGCGCATGTCCATGTGGCGATCACCCATCAGATTGGCGCGGTGATCCTGTGGGTGCTGATCCTGCGGGCGCGGCATTTGTCTCAATACCCCGTGGCGGGGTCGATCCGGGAAGGCACGGCATGAGCGCGTATGAAGACTTGATGGCGTTTCAGCGCCAGACCGAGGCTTTGGCCCAGGTGGCGGGCCGGCTGGGCTGGGACCAGGAGACGGTGATGCCGGACGGCGCTGCCGGGCAGCGGGCCGAAGAGATCGGCGCGCTGGAATCGGTGCTGCATGCGCGGCGGACCGATCCGCGGCTGGGCGAATGGCTTGCGGCGGCGGTGGCGCCGGATGCGGTGGGTGAGGCGCAGTTGCGGCAGATCCGGCGGTCTTACGCGCGGACGATGAAGATCCCGGCGCGGCTGGCCGAGGAGATTGCACGCGTCACCTCGCTGGCGCAGGGGGTCTGGGCCGGGTGCCGCGCGGCCGAGGATGTGGCGGGGTTCCTGCCGACGCTGTCAAAGGTCGTGGAGTTGAAGCGCGAAGAGGGCGCGGCGCTGGCGGCCGGGGCTGACCCCTATGACGCCCTGGTCGATGATTATGAGCCGGGCATGACCGGGGCATCGATCGCCGCGATGTTTGATGCGATGCGGCCACGGCTGGTGGCGTTGCGCGGGCGGGTGCTGGGGGCGGCGGCGCCGCACGGGATTGTCGGCACCTTCGGGCGCGATGATCAGCTGGCGCTGACACGGGAGTTGGCGACGGTCTTCGGCTATGACTGGACCCGGGGGCGGGTGGATCTGGCGGTGCATCCGTTCAGCTCGGGCAGCGGGCAGGATGTGCGGATCACCACGCGGGTGAATGAGGTGGACCCGTTCAACTGTTTTTACTCGACCATCCACGAGGTGGGCCATGCGGCCTATGAGCAGGGGGTGGACGAGGCCTACCTTCTGACGCCGATCGGGCAGGGGGCGTCGATGGGGGTGCATGAAAGCCAGAGCCGGAGTTACGAGAACCAGATGGGCCGCAGCCGCGCGTTTACCGGTTGGCTTTACGGGCGGATGCGGGAAGTGTTCGGTGACTTTGGGATCGCGGATGCGGAAGCCTTCTACCGCGCGGTCAACCGGGTGCATGCGGGCTATATCCGCACCGAGGCCGATGAAGTGCATTACAACCTGCATGTGATGATGCGCTTTGACCTTGAACGCGCGCTGATCCGGGGTGAGTTGCAGGTGGCCGATCTGGAGGGTGCCTGGAACGACCGGTTCCGCGCGGATTTCGGGGTGGCGGTGGACAAACCGTCAAACGGGATGCTGCAGGATGTGCATTGGTCTTGCGGGCTTTTCGGGTATTTCCCGACCTACACGCTGGGTAATGTCTATGCCGGCTGCCTGACCAAGGCGCTGCGGGCGGATATTCCCGGGCTGGACGGCATGATGGCGCAGGGCGATGTCAGCGCGGCCACGGGATGGATGCGCGAGAAGCTTCAGCGTCACGGCGCGCGGTATCTGCCGCGCGAGGTGGTGGCGCAGGCCTGCGGGTTTGAGCCGTCGGAAGGGCCGCTCTTGGATTATCTTGAGGCGAAGTTCGGCGAGATTTACGGGGTCTGATCGGCTTGGCCGTTATGCCCCCTGCGTGGGAAAGAAGGCGCTTGGCGCTTTCATTCCCGGCAGGGTGCGCATCCGGTGAAGCCAACCGGCCATGACCAGCGTGGGCTGAACGCCCGCTGCATCAAACCATTGCGTATACCCCCAGATCGCGCAGTCGCCGATGCCCGGCTGGTCGCCGTGGAAGAAAGGGGCCTGCCCCAGCAGCACGGCAAAGCGCGCGCAGTCAGCGTCGTAGCGCATCCGCAGCCAATCCAATGCGCCGGAGGGGAAGCCCTCACCCCCGGTCCGCCGGGCTTCTTTCAGTTGCGGCAGGCACATGCCGATGCGGTTGGCCTCCCACATCAGAAGCTCACGCCCCCGGCGCAGGCCTTGCGCGGTCTCGCCGCCCAGGCAGCGGAACCGGCTGGCAAGGTCCAGAAGGATCGCGCCGGACTGGATGTATGGCTCGCCGTCGATCATAAGTACCGGCACTTCGGCGAAGGGGCTTGCCGCAAGGAAGGCCTGTGGCCGGGTTGCGGGGTCGGCCCAGATGTCCACCCAGACCGTGCGATGGGGCAATCCCGCCAGCGACAGGGCAAGGGCAACCTTGCAGGCGTGGCCTGAGTCCGGATGGCCATAGAGAAGAAGGTCAGTCATCGGTCTGGCCCTGTGCTGTGTCAGGACGGCAGGATGCGCAGCGATCTGAAGAAGGACAAGGGGCGCATGGACCGGGGGGCAGGGGGCTTGCAGCGCCCTGCCGGTTGATGCAGTCAGGGGGCGAACCCGGAGGCGGCATGTCGGCAAGCACAGACAAGGGCGGAGCGGCGGTCTGGGTGCTGGCGCTGGGGCAGACGGTTGTCTATGCGGGCAGCTATTATGCCTTTCCCGCCCTTTTGCCGGATCTGGTGGCGGCGACGGGCTGGTCGAAGGCCACCCTTGCGCTGGGGCCGACGCTGGCCTTTCTGATCATGGCAAGCCTGACGGTCTGGACCGGGCGTCTGGTGGACCGGGGCCTTGGCGGCGAGATGCTGATCTGGGGGCCGGTCCTGGCCAGCGTGGGTGTGCTGGGCCTGGGCTTTGCGCCAAACCCGGCGCTTTGGTTGATGGCCTGGGCGCTGATCGGGGTGGCGCAGGCGGGGTGCCTTTATGAAACCTGCTTTGCCTTTCTGACCCGGCGGCTGGGCGATGGGGCGCGGGCGGCGATCACCCAGGTCACGCTGGTGGCGGGGTTCGCCGGGACACTGGCCTTTCCGCTGGGCCACTGGGTGGGTGAACGCTTTGGCGGGCAGGGCGGGATGTTGGTCTTTGCGGCGGTCACGGCGCTGGCGGTGCCGTGCAACATCTGGGCGGTGCGGTCCCTGCGCGCGAAGGCCCGGGCTGGAACAGAACCCGCGCCCACCCCGCCCGGCGTCTTGCAGGCCGCACTACGGCGGCCGGCGTTCTGGGCGATTGCGGCATCCTTCGGGTTGATCTGGCTGAACCACGGCATCCTGATCACCTACGTGCTGATCCTGTTCGAGGACCGGGGCGCAGCCTCTGGCGTGGCGGCAATCGCTGCGGCCTGCATTGGCCCGGCGCAGGTAGCGGGGCGGCTGATGCTGTTGATGGCGGGTGCGCGGGTGACGACAGGGCAGGCGACGCTGGCCGCACTTGGCGGCGTGGTGGCGGCGAGTGCGCTGTTGTGGCTGGCTGGGGCAGCCCCGATCCTGATCTTTGCTTTTGCCTTGGCGCAGGGGGCCGGGGCGGGGCTGATGTCGATCCTGCGGCCGGTGCTGATTGCCGAGGTTCTGGGACGCACCGGATTTGGCGCCGTATCAGGTGCGGTGGCGGTGGCGCCGATCCTGGCGTCAGCCGCGGCGCCGTCGGTCGGGGCGGGCCTTTTGACCTTGGGCGGGCCGCAACTGGTTTATGCGGCCTGCCTGGGGTTTGCTGTCATGGGTCTGACGCTGGCCGCCGCTTTGGTATTGCGACGGCCCGGCGACCGGGAAGGCTGATTATTTCAGCGGCTCATAGGTGAACATGCGGCTGCTGTCGCCGCCAAGGTCAAAGCGGACGCCGAGGTTGATGACGTTGTCACGGTCGGTTGTGGTGCCGTTGTCGGTGCTGTGGCGACCGATATCGGCGTAAACCTCGGCCGTTTCGCTGACAGCGTAGCCGGCGCCAAGGCTGAACACGCCGTAAGAGGCCCCGCCGCCAAGGCTGGTCTTGTGCAGGCCAGCCCGGGCGCTGAGTGCGCCGAAGGAATAGCCGCCCTTGACCTCAAACAGCGAGAAGGGCTCGTCATCCTCAAGGCTGTCGCCTATCCGGCCTTCGACGCTGAGGGGGCCGGACAGGTAGAGCGCTTCGGCGGCGTAGAGGTAAACCTCATCCCGGCGGCTGTCAGCGGCGAGCATCGCGCCAAGGCGCAAGCTGTCAGAGACATCCGCCGTCGCATGGAGGGCAAGTCCGTTGTAGGAGCGGAAGTCGATGTCTTCAGAGCTGTCGATTTCCTTGCCGATGGTCAGACCAACCTGGGCGCCGATGACGCCAAAGGCCCAGGCGGCGTCAAGACGGCCTTCGAGGCTGTCAAGTTCCGACGCGCCAAGGTCATAGCGCTGATATTGCAGATCGACGACGGTGCCTTCGAAACCCTGCGCCTGCGCGGTTTGCGACAGGATGGCGGGCATGACGGAAAGACTGGTCAAGACCAGGATCAGGGGGGTACGCATTGCTCGGCCTCATGTTATTGTTTTCCGCACTATATATGGCGGAGCGGTCAGTGTCATCTGCCAAGTATGGCGCGATTCCTGACTGTCTGGCCGGGTTGAGCGGAGGGTTGCCTAAGACCAGTTCGGCGGGCGGCGGTCAAGGAAGGCCTGAATACCTTCGGCGGTGTCGGAGTTCAGGGCGTTGTCGACCATCAGCGGGGTGACGGTGGCATAGGCCTGGTCCAGCGCCAGGCCATGCTGGGCCTGGAAAGCGCGTTTGCCAAGGCGCAGGGCCGAGGGCAGCTTGGTGGCAAGCGTTTCGGCCAGCGCGCGGGTGGTGGCGTCCAGTTGGTCGGGCGGCGACAGGCGGTTCACCAGGCCAAGCGCATGGGCGCGGGGGGCGGGCAGGAAATCGCCGGTGGCCAACAGCTCAAACGCGGCGGCGGGGCTAAGTTTGCGGGTCAGCGCCACCATGGGCGTGGTGCAGAAGAGACCGATGTTGATGCCGTTCACGCCGAAGCGGGCGGTGTCGGCGGCGACGATCAGGTCACAGGAACAGGCCAGTTGGCAGCCAGCAGCGGTGGCTACGCCCTGAACGCTGGCGATGGTGGGCTGGGGCAAGGCGGTCAGCGATTGCATGACGCGGGCGCAGAGGGCGAAGAGGCTGGCAATCTCGGCCGCGCCATGGTCGGGGGCGGTGCGGGCGCCCTGGATTTCCTTCAGGTCGTGCCCGGCGCAGAAATTCCGCCCCTCGGCCCGCAGGATGACGACCCGGGTCTGGTCGTCGCGGGCAAGGTCGGTCAGGGCCGCGTCAAGCTCCAGCAGCATGGTGCGCGACAGGGCGTTCAGGTTGGCGGGTGAGGCAAGGGTGAGGGTGGCGATGCCACCGTCATCCGCGCGGGTCAGAAGGTCCGGCATGCCCCGGGATCAGCCCTTGGGTTTGAGGAAGCGGCCATCCATCACCGCACCGCTTTCGATGACGATGCTGTTGGTGGTCACATCGGCCTTGACGGCGGCGGAAGAGCGCAAGGTGAAGCTGTCGCAGGTGACCTTGCCGTCCAGCTTGCCTTTCACCTCGACCGTGGTGGCGGTGACCGAGCCTTTCAGACGGCCTTCAGCGCCGATGATCAGGCCGTGGGCGGTGAGGTTGCCGTCAATCTCCCCCAGAACCTCGACCGAGCCGGTAGTGGTGATTTCGCCGGTGATGCGCAGATCGGCACCAAGGACCGAGCGGCCGGCGTTGGCGCCGGGGCTTGGCGGGCGCGGGGTCGGCGGGGTGGGGGCTGCAGACGGGTCAGCGGTCTTGGAAAACATAGCGGGCTATCCTTGCAAGGGTTGCCTGATAAGGCGGGATAGGGGCGGGCCGGTCAAGGGGCGGTGTCGTGGGCTGGCGGGTTTCCCGCCGATGTGATGTCGTATCCGGGCCAGAAGGGCGTTGCCCCGGGTGGTCAGATGGGGGCGGGAATCATGGGGAGCGGCAAGATGGCGGACGGGTTCTTTCAACCGGTGTCGGGGTTTGACCTGCCGCGTTTTGCCGGGGTGCCGACCTTCATGCGGTTGCCGCATGTGCCGTTTGACCACCCAAGGTTCGGTGAGGTGCAGATCGGCCTGATCGGCGCGCCTTGGGATGGGGGCACGACGAACCGCCCCGGGCCCCGGCATGGACCGCGGCAGTTGCGGGATCTGTCCACCATGATCCGGGCGATGAACGGGGCGACCTGGGTGGCGCCGTTCGACCTCGCGCGCTGTGCCGACTTGGGGGACGTGGCACCGAACCCAGGCGATCTTATGGATTCGATGGCGCGGATGGAGGCGTTTTATTCCCGCGTTGTGGCGGCGGGCATCCGGCCCCTGACCGGGGGCGGGGATCATCTGTGCTCGCTTCCCATCCTGCGGGCGGTGGCGAAGTCGCGGCCGGTGGGGATGATCCAGTTCGACAGCCATACCGATCTGAACGACGTCTATTTCGGGACCTCGCGCTACAACCACGGGACGCCCTTCCGGCGCGCGGTGGAGGAGGGGCTGATCGACCCCAAGCGCTATGTCCTGATTGGTATCCGGGGCACGGCTTACGGGCGCGAGGATTGGGACTTTGCGGCGTCGAACGGCATCCGCATCATCCCGATCGCGGAGTTTCACGCGCGTGGGCCAGAGGATGTGATGGCCGAGGCGCGGGAGATCGTGGGGGCAGGGCCGGTCTATGTGACTTATGACATCGACTTTGTGGACCCGACCTTTGCACCGGGGACGGGGACGCCTGAGGTGGGGGGGCCGAACAGCTGGCAAGCCCTGCAGGTGGCGCGGGGCCTCAGGGGGCTGGATGTGGTGGGGGCGGACCTTGTTGAGGTCTCACCGCCGTTCGATCAGTCGGGCGGGACGGCCTGGCTGGGGATCAGCCTGATGTTCGAGATGCTGTGCGTGATGGCTGAGCGCGTCGTGGGACGCTGAGGACGAAGCGGGGGCCAGCCCCCGCACCCCCGGGATATTTGGAGACAGATGAATGCCGAACGCTGAAATGATCATTACCAATGCCAGGGTGTTGACGATGGACCCTTCGCAGCCGCGGGCCGAGGCAGTGGCTGTGGCAGGCGGGCGCATTCTGGCCGTGGGGTCGCGGGCCGAGGTTGAGGCGCTGGCCGGGCCGGGAGCCCGCGTGGTGGATGCCGGCGGGCGGACGCTTTTGCCGGGGTTTGTGGAAAGCCACCTGCATCTGGTGCTGGGCGGCAATGAGCTGACGCAGTTGCAGCTGGGCGGCGTGAAGGGCTTTGACGCTTTGGCGGCGGCGTTCCGGACCCATGCGGAAGCCAACCCCGGCCTGCCGCTGCTGATGGCGCAGGGGGCGGGGTATGACATCCTTGGCCGCCCGGTGACGCGGGGCGATCTTGACCGGGTGATCGCCGACCGCCCGATTGCGATGATGTCGCCGGACCATCACACGGTCTGGGCCAACACCGCGGCCTTGCAGGCGGCGGGGCTGCTTCAGGGGGCCGCTATGCCCGCAGGGCATGTGGTGGTGATGGGGGCGGATGGACTTGCGTCCGGTGAGCTTCTGGAGTTCGAGGCCTTCAGCCCGGTGCTGGCCCTTACCGGGGATTTGCATCTGCAGCTGGGCATCGCGACGGGGGGGGAGCCTTCGCCCTGGCCGGATGTGGCGCAGCGCGCGAAGGACAAGGCCAAGATCGCCGCCGGCCTTGCCCATTGCGCGGCGCATGGGATCACCTCGATGGTGAACATGGATGGCAACCGCTATACCTGCGTGCTTCTGGCCGAGATGGCGGCAGAGGGCCGCTTGACCGCGCGGGTCAAGGTGCCCTTCCACATGAAGCCGCATATGGAGCTGTCCGAGCTGGACCGCGCGAGCGCCATGGCGGCGGAGTTTACCGGGGACTGGGTGACCAGCGGGTTCGTGAAGATGTTCATGGACGGGGTGGTGGACAGCCGGACTGCCTATATGCTGCGCCCCTATCCGGGGACGTCCGAGACAGGGGCGCCCTTGTTCGAGCCGGACCGGTTCAAAGACATCTGCACCGAGATTGACCGGCGGGGCCTGCAGATCGCTGTCCATGCCATCGGCGATGGCGCGGTGCGGCAGACGATCGACGGTTATGAGGCCGCGCGTGTGCGCAACGGGGCCCGCGATGCCCGGCACCGGATTGAGCATATTGAGCTGATCGACCGGGCCGATGTGCCAAGGCTGGGCGCGCTGGGCATCACAGCCAGCCTGCAGCCACCGCATGCGCCGGGGGTAATGGACTTTCCCCTCTCTGGAATGGAAGCGGTGATCGCCCGTGAGCGCTGGGTCGATGCCTATCAGTGGAAAAGCCTGGTCGATGCCGGGGCAGCGCTGGCCTATGCCAGCGACTGGCCGGTGACGGATGTGAGCGTGATGCGCGGCATTCAGGCAGCCTTGACGCGGGTTCCCTTTGAAGGGGCAGCGGACGAACGCCTTGGCCTGATGGAGACGTTGCGCGCCTATACGGCCGGTGGGGCTTGGGCGGCCCATATGGAGGGGCTGACCGGCACTCTGCGCGCCGGCCTTGCGGCGGACTTGGTGCTGATCGACGGCGACATCGAAGCGATTCCCGCCGGGCAAATCGGCGCCACGGGAATCGCCCTGACGGTTGCCAGGGGCCAGGTGACCTATGCCAGCGCCGGATTTGCGGCCTGAGGCTGCAGGAAAAATCAGCGGTTTCCTTGGGGTTTTCGCGGGTGGCGCAATTTTTGTCATCGCGCTGTCATTTTCTGCTTGCGGGTCCTGAAGAGCAGACGTAAAAGCCCCCTCACCGAAGCGGAAGAGACGCGGCAACGCGGAACGGAAGCGGCGGAAAGCGGCGGCGAAGACCACCGCAACGAAAATCTGGAGGCACGACGGCAGGTACGCCAGAAGTTCTGGTGTGCTGCATGTTTTGTGTCCGCGCTCTTT
>JAIYAE010000039.1 GCA_027489175.1 Rhodobacter sp. | reverse complement strand
TTGCGTTACGCATAGTATCCTCCCTATGGACATCGGCCTGCGAGGGGCCGGCCCGGCAGATTCGCCGGAACGGGCGGAAAAATGCCGCGAATAATTTCAGTTGTCAAAATAAAAAAGCGAGGGCGCCGGTCCGCTTGGAACCGGCGCCCTGGATCATTGCCGTGAAACTGGTTTGGTCAGCAGCCCGCCACGCCCGGTTGGGCACCTTCGCAGGCTTCCTTGCGGGTGATGTGATCCGCCTCGATCACCACGTTCAGGTTTTCCTTGGTGATGGGCGTCGGGTTCAGCAGGATCGTGTTGTAGGTCAGACCCTTGTCGCCCCCGGTGAAGCGGGTGGAATCGGGGATCCGGTTCATCGGCACGCCATCGGCCAGCAGTCCGGCAACCTTGCCGGCCGCCTTGCCAAGTTCGCGGTTGTTCTTCCAGACCGACACCAGCTGCGTGCCGCGCGCCACCCGGTTCAGCGCGGCCGGATCACCATCCTGGCCGCCGACCGGGACGCTCAGGCCCTGCGCTTCCAGCGCCTGGATGACCGCGCCGGCGATGCCGTCGTTTTGGGCAAGGACCGCGTCAACCTTGTTGCCATTGTCAGCCAGGATCTTTTCCATCGCGGTAAAAGCGCTTTCCGGGGCCCAGCCGTCGGCATTCGCCTCACCCACGATGGTGATCGTGCCGCCTGCAACGGCCGCACCGATGACTTCTTCCATGCCCTGACGCAGGAAACCCACGTTTGCATCGGCCGGATCGCCCTTCAGGATGACATAATTGCCCTCAGGCTTCACCTGGCGGACGATGGCCGCGATGATGCGGCCGACGCCGACGTTGTCGAAGGTGATGTAGAAGACGCGGTCATCCTCGATCAGGCGGTCATAGCTGATGACGGGAATGCCTGCCTCGGCCGCCATGTCGATGGCGGGCAGGATCGCCTCACGGTCGACGGGAAGGATGACAAGCGCCTCGACGCCCTGCTCGATCATGGTGCGGATATCGTCCAGCTGCTTTTCGGCAGAGGCCTCGGCATTGGCGGTAATATACTCGTTGCCATCGCGCTGGATCGACGACCGCATGGCAGCGGCATCGAATTTCCAGCGCGGTTCCTGAAAGTTCGACCAGGATACACCGATCTTGCGGCCCTCAGCCAAAGCAGCGGACGAGAAACCGGTCACCGCCACAACTGCAGCGAGAATCAGGTTACGCATTCGTCATTACCTCCCTTTTTCGGCAAATTTGCCTGACTGGCGTTAAGGCCGAAATCTAGCAAAACCGTGGCGGTCACAATTTCAGTTGTCAAAATAAAACTGGTGATGAAAACTTGGGCAGAATGTTGATACACCCTGTTTCGGGTGTTTCGGGGCAGGGCAGACGGTGAATCTGGCCAAATGGCCACAACATTACTTCGGAGACTGAATAAATGCCGCGGGCGATCCGGCCGGAACCAAGTGAGGGACGCAACGGGGTTGGCCCGCTGATCCCGCCGCTGTCCGAATCGCAGCGTCCGCTGCGGCAACAGGTGTTTGAACTGGTGCGCGCGGCGGGGTTGATCCCCCGGGTGCAGGTGGCCAAGGACCTTGGCGTCAGCCCGGCGAGTGTGACGACCATCACCTCGGAGCTGATCGAGGCGGGGCTGATCGAAGAAGCCGCCGCCCCCCGCGACGGTGAGGCTGGGCGGGGCCGCCCTGCCGTGGCGCTGGGTGTGCGGGCCGATGCGCACCGGGTTGCCGGAATGAAACTGTCTGACCGCGAACATACCGCCGTCATCGTCGATTTCGCTGGCAACCTGATTGCCGATGACGTGATCCCCCGCCGCCCCGGCCCGATGGCGGTGGCCGAGATTCTGGAGGCGATCGAAACCCTGCTGGACCGGGTTTGCGCCAAGGCCGGAATGGCGCGGGCTGATCTGTCGGCGGTTGGCATCGGTGTGCCGGGCTTTGTGGATTGCGCCGAGGGGATGGTGTTGTGGTCCTCCGTTCTTGCGGATCGGACTGTGCCATTGGCCGCCGCCGCCGGGGCGCGGCTGGGCCTGCCGGTGACCATCGACAATGACGCAAACCTGGTGGCGCTGGCGGAACTATGGTTCGGCGCGGGGCGAAGCTTGTCGGATTTCGCTGTGGTCACCATCGAACACGGCGTAGGCATGGGGTTCGTGATGAACCACCGCATCTATCGCGGCGCGCAGCGGGTGGGGATGGAGCTGGGCCACACCAAGGTGCAGCTGGATGGTGCCCTCTGCCGCTGCGGCCAGCGCGGCTGCCTTGAGGCCTATATCGCCGACTATGCCCTGGCGCGCGAGGCGACGACGGCGCTGAACTGGGGGCACAAGGAAGGGCAATCCATCGGGGTCTTGCTGGAAAGCCTGTATGACCACGCCAAGGCCGGCAACGCGACGGCGAAGTCGATCTTCCGCCGGGCGGGGCGCTATCTGGCGGTGGGGTTATCCAATGTCATCAACCTCTTTGATCCCGCGCTGATCATCCTGTCGGGTGAGCGGATGCGCTATGACTATCTTTACGCCGCCGAGACGCTGGCCGAGATGGACAATCTGGTCATCAACACCGGCCGCGCCCGCCCGCCGATCGAGATTCACGCCTGGGGCGATCTTCTCTGGGCGCATGGCGCGGCGGCACTGGCGCTGTCATCGGTCAGTGAGGCGATCCTGAACGGGCAGGCGCTGGGGGTTGCGGCGCAGTAAAGTTGCGCTTGCGGCTGGCCGTTGCGGGTTTCACACCCCCAGACCCCCTGTGGAGTATTTCCCAAAAGAGCACACGCAATTTTAGTTAAATTGTATCGGGTTAGCTTGTCTCGTCCCGCAGAAGGGCGGCAAGACCTTGGGGATAGTCGGGATAGAGGAGGGTGACCCCAAGCTCATCCTTGATGCGGTTGTTCCGGGTGCGTTTGGATTCGCCGTAGAAGCTGCGAGCCATTGGGGACATCTCGGCCTCATCGAAGGGGATAGCAGGCGGATCGGGCAGGCCGAGGAGGTGGGCGGCATGGGAAAGCACATCCTCGGGCGGGGCCGGGTTGTCGTCGCAGACATTGTAGGAGGCGCCGGGGTTGGGGCGGTGGATCGACGCTTCCAGCACCTGGGCGATGTCATCGACGTGGATGCGGCTGAAGATCTGCCCCGGCTTGATGATCCGCCGGGCGGTGCCGTCGCGGACCTTTTCAAACGGACCGCGACCGGGGCCGTAAATGCCGGCCAGGCGGAAGATATGGACGGGCAGGCCGGTGGCCAGCCACTGCCCCTCGGCCAGCACGCGCTGGCGGCCACGGTCAGAGACGGGGGTCAGGGGGGTGGTCTCATCGACCCAGCCGCCCTTGTGGTCGCCATAGACGCCGGTGGTGGAGAGGTAGCCGACCCATATCGCCCGCGCCGTGGCAATCTCGGGGACAGCCTGCAGGAAGGGATCACCCGCCGCATCGGGGGCGGCGGAGCAGAGGATATGCGTGGCGGCAGCCAGCGCAGGTCCAAGGTCACCGGGCCAAAGAAGCGGTGTCACCCCTTCGGCGCGCATCGCTTCGGCCCGGGCGGGGCTGCGGGTGGTGCCGATCACCTGCCAGCCTTGTGGGATCAGGCGGCGGGCAAGGGCTTGGGCGGAATAGCCGTGGCCTAGGGACAGAAGCGTTGACATGGGCGTGACTATCAGGGGCCGTGCGTCTGGGTGCAAGACCTTGCCCGGTGTATTCTTGGCGCGCATGCTGCGTCTGAAGCGGGAGGGCGGGATGGAGCAGAACCTGAAAGGCGCGCTGGAGTTGAGCGGGGCCGAGGCCTGCCGCGACTACTACCGCGACTGGGCGGCAACCTATGATAGCGGTTTTGCGCAAGGGATGGATTACCGCCTGCCCGCCCATGTGGCGGCGGCCTATCTGGGTGCGGGCGGTGATGGGCCGGTTCTGGACGTGGGCGCGGGCACCGGCCTGCTGGCGGAACGGCTGTGCGAGATGGGGTTTCAAGGCCAGATCGACGCTGCCGATTTCTCGGCCGAGATGCTGGAGGTGGCGGGGCAAAAGCGGCTCTATGCTGGCCTTTTTCAGGTGGACATCACCCAAAAGCTGACGCTGGAGCGGGCGTATCGGGGCATCGTCAGTTCGGGCACCTTCACGGCTGGGCATGTGGGACCTGAGGCGATTGCCAACCTGCTGCAGGTGGCGCTGCCCGGCGCGCTGGTGGCGCTGTCGATCAACCGGCGGGTCTGGACGGTGGCGGGGTTTGACCGGACCTTGCAAGCCCTGGCCGATGCCGGGCAGATCACCGACCTGCGGTTGGTGGAGGTGGAGGTTTACGGCGCAGCGGCAGCTGCGCTCGACGCCGATCACGCGGGCGACCGGGCGCTGGTGGCGTTGTTTCACACAGTGTGACGGGTGGCCGTCATCACGGCGTCACTTGCGAAGGGGTAGGGGTTTCGGCTTATATGCCGGATCAACTTCAGGACGCATGATGCAGGACGATACGCTTACTTCTACCCTTTCACCGCCACCCCGTGCTTCGGAAAGCTTTACCGATGCCGCCGCCGCGGTTGACCTGCTGGAGGCGCTGTATTCGGAAGCCACTGCCTTTCTGGTGGAGCAGTTTGCCCTGACCATCACCAAGGGCCACCCGGGCCGCCGCATCCGTGCCTTTTACCCCGAAATCCGCCTGACGGTGACCAGCTTTGACAAGGTGGATTCGCGCCTGTCCTTCGGCCATGTCTCCAGCCCCGGCACCTATGCCACCACGGTCACGCGACCCGACCTGTTCCGCAACTATCTGATCCAGCAGATCGAGCTTTTGGTGCAGAACCACGGCGTGTCGGTGGATATCGGGCCGTCGGATACGCCGATTCCCGTGCATTTCGCCGTGGCGAACAGCGCCGGTTTGACGGTACCGCAGGAAGGGGTGATGGATTTCTCGCTCCGCGATGTGTTCGACGTGCCCGACCTTGCCACCACGAATGATGACATCGTGAACGGGGTGATGACGCGCTATGCCGATGGCTCGGCCCCCTTGGCCCCGTTCACGGCGCAGCGGGTGGACTATAGTCTGGCGCGCCTGTCGCATTACACCGCGACCGACCCAACGCATTTTCAGAACCACGTTCTCTTCACCAACTATCAGTTCTACGTCGATGAGTTCGAGGCCTACGCCCGCACGGCCCTTGCCGACCCCACCAGCGGCTACACCGCCTTTGTCGCGACCGGAAACCAGGAGATCACGACGCCAGACGGCGTGCTGCATCCGGTGACCAAGATGCCGCAGATGCCGACCTATCACCTCAAGCGCGCGGACGGGCAGGGGATCACGCTGGTCAACATCGGGGTAGGCCCGTCGAACGCGAAGACCGCGACAGACCACATTGCCGTTTTGCGCCCGCATGCCTGGCTGATGGTCGGGCACTGCGCGGGGCTGCGCAACAGCCAGTCCTTGGGTGATTTCGTCCTGGCGCATGCATACCTGCGCGATGACCATGTGCTGGATGATGACCTGCCGGTCTGGGTGCCGATCCCGGCGCTGGCCGAGATTCAGATTGCGCTGGAACGCGCCGTGGCCGACGTGACCCAGCTGGAAGGCTATGAGCTGAAGCGCATCATGCGGACCGGAACTGTGGCGACCATCGACAACCGCAACTGGGAGCTGCGCGACCATTCCGGCCCCGTGCGCCGCCTGTCGCAATCCCGCGCCGTGGCGCTGGATATGGAAAGTGCCACCATTGCTGCCAACGGCTTCCGGTTCCGGGTCCCCTATGGCACGCTCCTTTGCGTCAGCGACAAGCCCCTGCATGGCGAGTTGAAGCTGCCCGGCATGGCCTCGGACTTTTACAAGACGCAGGTCAGCCGCCACCTCCAGATCGGCATTCGCGCGATGGAGCGGCTGCGCGCCACGCCGATTGCCCGCCTGCACAGCCGCAAACTGCGCAGTTTCGAAGAGACGGCCTTCCTCTGATGGCGCGAAAAGAACGTCAAATCCGCCAAGCGCTGCGTTCTGGGGTTGATTTCGGACGGGAAACTGTGTGTTTGGGCCGTGGCCTCTTTTACGAGGGAACGCCCGGTTTATCCGGGCCGCATTCTTGCCAAGAACAACATAAAGGATGATCTGATGTCCAAACCGATGACCAAGACCCAGCTGGTGGCCGCCGTTGCCGAAGCCATGGGCAGTGACAAGAAAACCGCCGGCGCCGCATTGGACGCGATCGCTTCGGTCGTGGCAGCCGAAGTCGCCGCTGGCGGCTCGGTGGCGCTTCCGGGCCTTGGCAAAGTGGCCTGCAAAGCCCGGCCTGAGCGTCAGGTCCGCAACCCGGCCACGGGTGAGACGATGACCAAAGCCGCTGACAAGCAGGTGAAATTCGCCATCGCCAAAGCGCTGAAGGATGTCGTGAACGGCTAAGCCTTCCGACAAGACCGGATTTGTGAGAGGGTCGCCCCAGGGGCGGCCCTTTTGCGTTGGAGGCGGGACCATGGCGCATGTCACCGGTATCGGCGGGGTGTTCTTCCGGGCGCGGGACCCTGCGGCGCTGTCGGATTGGTATCGCACGCACCTTGGGATCACGCAGCCGGATGTCGCAGTCTGGATGCAAGAGGCGGGGCCAACGGTCTTTTCGCCGTTCGCCGCCAAATCCGACTATTTCGCCGCCGACCAGCAGTGGATGCTGAACCTGCGGGTGCAGGACCTGCCGGGTCTGATAGCACAATTGCAGGCGGCCAGCATCGCCGTGGAAACCCGGGCTGACTGGGATGGTGACGGCAGCTACGGCCGCTTCGCCCGGATCCACGACCCGGAAGGCACGCCCATCGAGCTGTGGGAGCCCCCTGCGGCTTGACCTTCCGAACCTGGGCAGGCACCACAGGCCGATGGACCTGCGCGCAATCCTGATCGGCACGGTGTTTGCGGCGATGTGGTCCTCGGCCTTCGCCACGGCGCGGGTCATCGTGGCCCATGCGCCGCCCCTGGGGGCGTTGTCGGTGCGCTTCCTGATCTCGGGCCTGTTGGCGGTGCTGGTCGCCCGCGCTTTGGGGCAAAGCTGGCGGCTGACGGGCGGGCAGGCGCGGGCGGTCATCCTGTTTGGCCTCTGTCAGAACGCGCTGTACCTCGGCCTCAACTTCGTCGCGATGCAGTGGGTTGAGGCGTCTTTGGCCGTCATCATTGCCGCCTCGATGCCCTTGATGGTGGCGGCGCTGGGCTGGGTGGTCTGGCGGGAACGGATCGCGCCCTTGGGGATTGCCGGGCTGGTGGCAGGGCTCTTGGGCGTGGGGCTGATCATGGGCACACGGCTTTCCGGCGGGGCTGATCCCTTGGGGATCGTGCTTTGCGTGCTGGGCGCGCTGGCACTGGCGGTGGCCACGCTGACTCTGCGCGGGGCGTCTTCGGGGGGCAATGTGCTGATGGTCGTGGGTCTGCAGATGCTGGTCGGGTCGGTCGCACTTGGCGTGGTTTCCGCAGTGTTAGAGACACATTCGGTCACCGTCACCCCCGCCTTCCTGGCCGCCTTCGCCTATCAGATTTTCATCCCGGGTCTGGCGGCAACGCTGCTGTGGTTCGCGCTTGTCGGGCGGATCGGCACCACGAGGGCCGCCGCGTTCCATTTCCTGAACCCGTTTTTCGGCGTCGCCATCGCCGCCGTTTTGCTGGGCGAGGCGGTCGGAATGCTGGACGCCGTCGGCGTCGCCGTCACGATGGCGGGCATCCTTGCCGTGCAACTGTCCCGCCGCACGGTCCAAGGGTAAGGGCCGCCGATCATGGCGGCCCCGTTGATGTCAGGCCGCGCGCCGCGCCGCTTCGGCCTGCAGAACCCGCTGCCGGGCCGGGCGGGCCTTGCACCGCTCTACCCAGTCACGAATCAACGGGTCGTCGGGCGTGGCCGCGGGGAACCAGGCATAGGGCGAATGCAGCAGGATATCCGCCGCAGTGAAATGCTCACCCATCAGCCACGGCCCCTTCTGCAAGGCCGCGCGCAGGCGGGCGGCTACCTCATCCGGCCCGCGGAAGGTGGCGGTCAGCCAGGGATGTGAGATTTCAGCGCCCTGAAAGATCACCACAGGCTCCACCACACCCTGATACCAGGTCAGCCAGGTGACGAAGGCCCCCCAGTCTGGCGAGCCAACCGCTGGGGCAAGGCCGCTGTCGGGGAACATCGTGGTCAGGACCAGCATGATCGCCGCGCGTTCGGTGATGACGGTCCCGTCCTGCACCAGCGCGGGCACCTTGCCTTCGGGGTGCGGATTGGCCGGGTCGCGGCCGCCAGAGCCGTCAATCCGGGGGATGGTCACCTGGTGCAGGGTGATCCAGTCGGAAATCCCCATCTCTTCGATCAGGGTCAAAATGGCCGAAGACCGGCTTTCGGGGGAATGATAAAGCGTCAGCATGGTGCTCTCCTGTCTGTTGCGATGGGAATGGTTTACGCCTACCGTCCTGTCAGAACCTGTCAGGATGCCATGGCCCGCGCCGACCGCCTGTTTCGCCTTTTGCACGCGCTGCGGATGCTGCCGCAGCCGGTCAGCGCCGCCCGTCTGGCCGAAGAAACTGGCGTTTCAGAGCGCACGCTTTACCGAGATATCAGTGCCTTGCGGGCTGGCGGTGCCTTGATCGACGGTGCGGCGGGCCTCGGCTACACCCTGACCGAAGACCCCGCCCTGCCACCCCAGATGTTCACGCGGCTGGAGGTGGAGGCGCTGGTTCTGGGCCTGGCCGAGGTTGGCCTTGCCGGCGACCCTGCCTTGGCAAAGGCGGCTGAGGCGGCGCAGGCCAAGATCATCGCCACCTTGCCGGACCGCGTGCAGCGGCAGGCGATCCATGCGGTCAGCCGCACCTACCGTTATGACCGCCGCCCGCCCCTGCCGCCGCATATGAACATGCTGCGCGAGGCGGCTTGGGAGGAACGCGCGCTGGACCTGTCCTACCGCGACCTCAATGACAAAGTGACCGACCGGCGCATCTGGCCCCTGGGCGTGGTGTTTCTGGACCGTGAGGTGCAGTGCCTGGCCTTTTGCTGCCTGCGGCAGGATTTTCGCCGCTTCAAGGTGGCCCAGATGGATGCCGTCCGCCTGACCGATGAAAGCTTTCGCCCCCGCCGCGTGCCCCTGTTGCGGGACTATCTTGACCAGTTGCGCAATTCCCGCCGCTGACCCCGCGTGCTAGACTGAACCCATGCCCAGCCTCTGCCGCGATTGCCTGACCGTGACCGACAGCGCCGCCCAACGCTGCCCGGCGTGCCGGTCGCCGCGCATGGTGCACCATGCCGAGCTGACCGACCTGTCCATCGCCCACATGGACTGCGACGCCTTCTACGCCTCGGTCGAAAAGCGCGACAATCCGGCGATTCGCGACCAGCCGGTGATCGTGGGCGGCGGCACGCGCGGGGTGGTGTCCACCTGCTGCTACATTGCCCGCATCCACGGCGTGCGATCCGCGATGCCGATGTTCCAGGCGCTGAAGCTGTGCCCGCAGGCGGTGGTCGTGAAGCCCCGGTTCAGCGCCTATACCGAAGCCAGCCGCGCCATCCGCGCGATGATGGAAGAGCTGACCCCCTCGATCGAACCCCTGTCGCTGGATGAGGCGTTTCTGGACCTGACCGGCACCGCCCGCCTCCACGGCGCACCCCCGGCAGTGCTGCTGGCAAGGCTGACGAAGCGGATGGAGGATGAGCTTGGCCTCACCGGCTCCATCGGACTGTCGCACAACAAGTTTCTGGCCAAGATCGCCTCGGACCTTGATAAACCGCGCGGGTTTTCGGTGATCGGCCGGGCCGAGACGGAGGCGTTCCTGAAACCGAAACCGGTGCGCATCATCTGGGGCGTGGGGCAGGCGACGCAGGCGGCGCTGGAGGCAGCGGGCATCCGCAGCATCTCCGACCTTCTGCGCTGGGACCGGGGTGATCTGGGGGCGAGATTCGGGTCGATGGGCGACCGGCTGTGGCATCTTGCGCGGGGTTTGGACACACGGCGGGTGATGCGGGACGAAAAGCTGAAGTCGATCTCGAAGGAAACCACCTTTGGCGAGGATACGTCGGACCCTGACCTCTTGGATGGCCATATCTGGCGGCTGTCTGAACAGGTGGCGGACCGGGCGAAGGCCAAGCGGTTGTCGGGGCGGACAGTGACGCTGAAGCTGAAAAAGGGCGACTTTCAGCTGGTCACCCGCCGCCATGCGCTCAGCGACCCGACCCAGCTTACCGACCGCATCTACCGCGCCGCGCGCGACCTTTACGACCACGCTGGCACGAAAGGACCCTTCCGGCTGATCGGTGTCGGGATTTCCGACCTTGCCCCCGAGGATCAGGCCGATCTGAGCCAAGACCTTCTGGACCCCGATGCCCGCCGCCGCGCTGCAGCCGAGCGGGCCACGGATGCGATTCGCGCGCGGTTCGGGGCCGAGGCGATCATCAAGGGCCGGGCGTTGCGCTGACCGATTTCTTCAAAGAAATCGGACCGGAGTTTTCAAAAACTCCGGTCCCTCACTCTGCCGCGAGGGCGACACCGGTCGGCCGGAGAAGATCTGCAACCACGCCCGCCATCCGGTCACGGAACGCCGCAAAACCGGGGGTCGGGATCACCCGCGTCTCATCCATGTAAAGTGCGCGGTCAATCTCAACCTGCACGACATGCACCCCGCGAGAGGGCCGCCCATAGGCCTGCGCCACATAGGCCCCGGCAAAAGGCGCGTTGCGGGCCACGCGCAGGCCAACCCCGGCAAAGGCGGCTTCGACCCGTTCCATCACCTCGCGCCCAGCGGCGACACCGTAGCGGTCGCCCAGCACCACTTCGGGCCGCAAATGGCCGGGGCGGGTATGCGCCTCAATCGCCTCATGCGGCATGGAATGGCAATCGATCAGGATGGCCGAGCCGAATTCATCCCGCGTCGTCTCAATCAAGGCGGCCAGTGCCTGGTGATAGGGGTGCCAGAAGCGCGTGATGCGGGCCTCGGCCTCGGCCAGGGTCATCTTGCCGCGATAAATCGCCCGCCCGCCGGCGACCACGCGGGGAATCACCCCGAGGCCCGAGGCGATGCGCGGATTGTGCGGCACGCGCTGGATGCCTTCGATAACGCTGGGGTCAAGCTCATCCGCGGCGCGGTTCAGGTCCAGGAACGCCCGTGGCGCGCGCGCGGCCAGCAAAGGCGCGCCCATCAGCGGGGCCATGTCGAAGAGATGGTCGACAAAGGCATCTTCCGACGACCGGATCGCCTGCCGATCAAGGACGGCCTGGGCCAGGAACTCTGGCGCATAGTCGCGCCCGGAATGGGGCGAGGCAAAGATCACCGGCCCGCTCTGCCGCAGCGGACGGGTCAGCCTGTAAGCCTCGGTCAAGGTTTGCGGCAAGGATGCCCCTCCTGCGGTCCTACCTTGATATAGCGGCAGTTTCCGGAAAAGCCAAAACCCCTTGCAGGCCCCAGGATCAGTGAGTATAGCACCGCCCTGACCGACGCGGTTCCGCCCGCGTCCTTTTCGTTAGCGACAAGGACAAGGCGGGGTGCAACGGCAAAGTGGGCGGTTAGCTCAGCGGTAGAGCACTACGTTGACATCGTAGTGGCCACTGGTTCGATCCCAGTACCGCCCACCATTCGCCGCTTCCCTCGCGGGAGGCATGGGTTTCAATCTGGCGCAGGTCCGCGCCGCGAAATGGGAGGGTCGACCATGAAAGTCGCCAACTCGCTCCGCTCGCTGAAGACGCGTCACCGCGATTGCCAGGTCGTGCGCCGT
>JAIYAE010000015.1 GCA_027489175.1 Rhodobacter sp. | reverse complement strand
CACGGCCTGAACGTGCACTTCGGCCTGATCGAGCCGAAGAAGGGCGTCGACGTCATCATGATGGCCCCCAAGGGCCCCGGCCACACCGTGCGCGGCGAATACACCAAGGGCGGCGGCGTGCCCTGCCTCGTCGCCGTCCACCAGGACGCGACCGGCAAGGCCATGGAAATCGGCCTCTCCTACTGCTCGGCCATCGGTGGCGGCCGCTCCGGCATCATCGAGACCAACTTCCGTCAGGAATGCGAAACCGACCTCTTCGGCGAACAGGCAGTCCTCTGCGGCGGCCTCGTGGAACTTATCCGCATGGGCTTCGAAACCCTCGTCGAAGCCGGCTACGAGCCCGAAATGGCCTATTTCGAATGCCTCCACGAAGTGAAGCTGATCGTCGACCTGATCTACGAAGGCGGCATCGCGAACATGAACTACTCGATCTCGAACACTGCGGAATACGGCGAATACGTCTCCGGCCCGCGCATTCTGCCTTACGATGAGACCAAGGCGCGGATGAAAGCCGTCCTGAAAGACATCCAGACCGGCAAGTTCGTGCGTGACTTTATGCAGGAAAACGCCGTCGGCCAGCCCTTCTTCAAGGCGACCCGCCGGATCAACGACGAACACCAGATCGAACAGGTCGGTGAAAAGCTGCGCGCGATGATGCCCTGGATCTCCAAGGGCAAGATGGTCGACAAAGCGCGGAACTGAACCAGGAAGGGCGCCCCCTGGGGGCGCCCTTTGCACCACAGGTGACCCATGCGGAAATGGATTCCCGTCGCCCTGATCGTCCTTGCCGTCCTCTGGTACGTCCTGAACGGCGTCGGCTCGGCCATTGCGCTGGCGGAGGCGACGGGCCGGCCGATCCTCGCGCTGACCAGCGCCGACGCCCGCATCCCCGTCACCCCACCCGGCGGCACCCCTGCCGACGGCGAGGCACAGGCCTTCGGCGGCAAAGGCATCCATTTCGGCTACAGCTTTGTCTTCCGCCTTCCGGACGGATCCTCAGTCACCTGCAACCACCGGTTCCGCTTCGTCTCCTGCGACGACGGCTGGACGCCAGAACGCGCCAGTCAGTAAAGCGCGCGGCTCACCCGCTCTTCCGCCACGGGGTCAAGGGCGGCGGGGCGCTGGCCCACCGGGTCGCGCGCATCGGCCCAACGCTCGGCCAGCGGACGCAGAAAGGCCACCCCACCGAACTTGCCATCCTTGGCCAGGGTCGAGACGGGGGCATTCGGGTCGCGCATCCGATCCTTGGTGCGTTCCTTGCTGATCAGGGCAAAGATGGCGACGGCCAACAGCGTGCCAAGCGCGAGAATCGGAACAAGTCCTTCAAACATCGGAATCTCCATCTGCAAGGGGGTCCAGTGCGGCCCCGGTTGCAGGGTCAACCCCAGATGATGCGAAGTGGTTCCCCCACCCCTGCGCGACTTCGCCAAGCCCCCCTGCGGGCGGCAGGGTGGGTGGGTGGGCGCCGCCTGAAGGGGGCGCGGCCTACTCCAGCCGGTCGCTGAAGCCCCGACCCGGCACCCAGAAGATGAACTGCCCGCCATCCTCTGATGACATGCGCATCGGGTCCTCTTCCAGCAAGATCGCGCCGTTGGTCACTGACATCGCCACCTGACCGCAAGTCGTGAACGGGCCTTCGGTCGCCAGCGCAGGGGTCAGCGAGATGACATAGTAGGCCAACGGATCCGCCAGGTTTTCGCAACTGTGCGTCCCCGTCTTGACCGCGACAAACGCCCGCGCGCCCAGAATGGCGGCATCGTCCGGGTCGGTTGCAAAGCCCACGATCTCGACATTGTCGCCCGAAAGGACCTGCGTGCGATCGTAGGCGTTCGGGCCGACCCACATGATATCGATCGGATCGATATGCTCGATCCAGACCTGTTCTGGCCCGATGACAATGTGCTCATCCGTCAACTCTGCCGCCGCGATCCCGGCCGACAGGCCAACCGCCAGCCCCAGCGCCGCCGCCGTCTTCATCCCCTGCCTCATGGTCCCGCCTTCTCTCTTAGAATTTGCATGGCGCCTTCCGACCACAGGGTGGTGTCCTGCGGGAAGATCCGGTTTTCGATGTCACCCATCACATGCCAGATCGCGTAGACGCCTTGTGTCTTGGGATCGAGGTACAGAAGCGCCCAGTCCGCGTCGCAGGTGAACTTCAGGCAAGCCTCGCCCAGATAGCCGGTCGCCGTGAGGTCACCCGAGCCAAGGTCGGAAATCCGTTCGGCAAAGGCGGTGTAATCTTCGCCGGAAAGCCCACCCTGCAGCGCCGCCAAGACGGGGGCCAGGCGCATCGCCTCAACCGGATGCGCCCCGGCCAGCGTCGGCAGCGCGTCCCAGCCCAGCGCGGGATCGGCGGCGAATTCTTCCGGCAAGGCTTCGGTCAGGCCAGTGATCGGGTTCCAGACCCAGATTTCCCCGGGTTCGGCGGGCAAAGCCTCGGTCGCGAAGACCAGAGCATCGGGCTGCACCTGCATCGTGAATTCGCGGCAGCTGTCGAGGGGGCCGTAAAGGCCGGGGCTGCCGCCTTCCGGCAATGCGAGCACGAAGGGCGCGGCCCCGCAGGCATTGCCACCAGCGCCCGCAATGCCGGTCAAAACCGGAACGCCGCCGGGGGCCTGTGCCTCTGGGTCGAGAAAGATCACGCCGCTTTCCAGCAGCACCGTGCCGTCGACGGTCAGCCTGGCGCTGCCCATTCCGTCTTCGGTGACGCGAATGTCAAACCCGGCCACCTGCCGGGCATCGTCTGCCAGCGCCGCGCCGCTGGTCACCAGGGCTATGACCCCGGCATGGATCATGGGATAACGCATTTGCAGGCCTCCTGCGCCGTTCTTGCGCCTGCACTTTGCCTAGGCCTGACCGATTGCACCAGAGCGGAAACCCAGACCTGCGCAGCCCGTCCCCCAAGACCTGGCCAGCCCTTAACAAGGGGTAAATCCCGGCCCCAAGTCGTTGATTCTACGCGTCAGAGGATCTGTCCCTGCCCGGGACAGCCCCTCAGACCGCGGCTTCGACTGCGCCGACGATCTCATCGACGACGGTCAGCAGCAGGCCCTCGTCCTCGCATTCCGCCATCACCCGGATCAGGGGTTCCGTCCCGGATTTCCGGATCAGGATGCGCCCCTTGCCCGCCATCCGCGCCTCGTTCGCGGCGATCACCTCTTGCACCCGGGCCGCCTCAAGCGGGCGCATGCCTTCGGCAAAACGGACGTTTTTCAACAGCTGGGGCACGGTGTCAAAGCTGCGGGTCAGGGTGCTGGCGGGCTGGCCGGTGCGGACCATCTCGGCCAGGAATTGCAGCCCCGCGATCAGCCCGTCACCCGTGGTGGCATAGTCGGTCATCACGATATGGCCGGACTGTTCACCGCCAAGGTTGAACCCGCCTTCACGCATCCGCTCGACCACGTAGCGGTCACCCACGGCGGTGCGTTCCAGCCCAAGTCCCCGCGCGTTCAGAAAGCGTTCAAGGCCAAGGTTCGACATCACCGTCGCGACCAGCGCACCCCCGGCAAGCCGCCCCTCCTCGGCCCAACGGGCGGCAAGGAGGGCCATGATCTGGTCGCCATCGGCCACGCGGCCTGCCTCATCCAGGATCATCACCCGGTCCGCGTCGCCATCGAGGCTGATCCCCACATGCGCGCCGTGGGTCACGACGGCGGTCGCCGCCGTATCGATGTGGGTCGACCCGCAGCGGTCGTTGATGTTGGTGCCGTTCGGGCTGACGCCCACGGGGATCACCTCGGCCCCCAACTCCCACAAAACCTCGGGCGCGGCCTTGTAGGCGGCGCCGTTGGCGCAGTCGATCACGACCTTCAGTCCATCCAGCCGCAGGCCGTTCGGGAAGCTGGTCTTGACGAATTCCTGATAGCGCCCGCGCCCATCCTCGATCCGCTTGGCGCGGCCGATGTTTTCGGGCTTGGCGGGGGTGATCTCCCCTTCGACCATCGCCTCGATCTCAGCCTCGGCGGCGTCGGACAGCTTGAATCCGTCCGGGCCAAAGAACTTGATCCCGTTGTCCTGATGCGGGTTGTGGCTGGCGGAGATCATCACCCCCAGATCCGCCCGCATCGACCGGGTCAGATACCCCACCGCCGGCGTCGGCACCGGCCCCAGCAGAAGGACGTTCATCCCCGTCGAGGTCAGCCCCGCCGTCAGCGCGTTTTCCAGCATGTAGCCCGACAGGCGCGTGTCCTTGCCGATCACCACCCGGTGCGCCGAGGACCCGTCGCGCCGGAAATACCGCCCCGCCGCTGCCCCCAGTCGCAGCGCAAGGTCTGCGGTCATCGGCCAACTGTTGGCCCGACCGCGCACGCCGTCAGTGCCGAAAAGCTTGCGCGTCATGCCAACCCCTCCAGGTGATTGGTGTTCAGCGCCTGCCACAAGCGCAAGGCCTGCCGGGTTTCGGCGGCATCATGGACCCGGGTGATCTGCACCCCTTGGGCAAAGCCCGCCACCGCCACGGCAAGCGACCCGGGCAGCCGCCCCTCGGGCGTGTCAGACCCGCCAAGGCCGCCACCCACGCTGCCAATGAACCGCTTGCGGGACGCGCCCAGCAGGATCGGACACCCCAGCCCGTGGAAAAGCGAGATGCCCCGGATCAGCGCCAGGTTATGCGCCGCCGTCTTGCCAAAACCGATGCCGGGATCCAGCACGATCTTGTCTGCCTTGATGCCTTTATCCACCGCACCCTCCAGCCAGGCTGCCAGATCATCGTACACATCCAGCAGCACATCGGCATAGTTCGGAGAATCCTGCATCGTGGCCGGGGTGCCCTGCGCATGCATCAGGATCAGCGGCACCTTTTCCTTGGCCACCAAAGGCCCCAAGGCATCATCAAATCCAAGGCCGGACACATCGTTGACCAGCGTCGCCCCGGCCCGCAGTGCTGCCGCAGCGACCAGCGCCTTGCGCGTGTCGATCGAGATCGGGCCGCGCATGCCGCCGGCGCGCAATGCCTCGATCACCGGAACGGTGCGGGCGATTTCTTCGGCCACCGGAACCTCGCCCGCGCCGGGCCGGGTGCTTTCACCGCCGATATCGACAATCTCGGCCGATTTGGCGATCTGGCGGCCCTGAAGCAAGGCGGCCTTCGGTGACAGGTAGCGCCCGCCATCAGAAAAGCTGTCAGGTGTTACGTTCAGGATGCCCATCAGGCGCGGGCGGTCCAGCGAAAGACCGGCAAAGGCCGGACGGGGCGCGGTCAACCGGTCAAGCACATCCGACGGGCAATCCGCTGCAGGGATCAGGCGCGAAGGGGTGTTGCGCGATAGAACCTCGACCTGGTTGAACCAGCACCAACCCCCGGCCAGCGTGAATGCGCCATCTGGCCGCGCTGCATCGGTCATTGCGATCGGTCTGAAATATTCCATGAGACAGGAATTGGCCGATGCCGGGGAACTTGGCAAGGGGGAAGGATCAGAGGCTTTTCACCGGCACGCGGCTTCCTGCCGGGGCGGTAACGTTGCCGTGAAGAAGCAGGGCCGTGGCCGACATCGCCTCGGCCAGCCAAAGGGCCAAGGTGACCGGTGCCGCGCCTTGCGGGCCATCGACCGCGTCCAGCACCAGCTTGGACGGGGCCCAGACCACGGTCTGGCCGCGCTTCATCGCCCAGTCGATCTCGGTCCTGGTGGCGACGACCACACAGCGCGCATCGCGGGCGGCCAGGGACCAGGCGTTCTGTTCGATGGCGAGAAGGTCGATCCGGCGCTGGGTGGGCCGGTGCCCGGTCTGCGGGCGTGGCAGATCCGGCAGGCCCACGGTCAGGATCAGGGGCAAGCCTTGCGCCTGCAGCGCATCAAGCCGAGCGGAAAGGTCAGGGGCCGCAATCGTGGCGTTGTCCAGATAGACGACCAGGGGGTGCACCGCCTCATCCCCGTCAAGCCCGGCGCGCTGGACCGGGCGCTCAGCCCGCGACCGCACGATTTCCACGCCAAGGGCATAGGGGCCAACGTCCAGCTTTTCGATCCGGATGAAGACGCGCATCGCTGCGGGTTCAGCCAGAATACGGTCGGCAACGCGTTCTGCCAGCGTTTCCAGAAGGTTAAGCCGTTCGGCTGCCAATTCCGCGGCGATGGATTCGGTGATCCGGTCATAAGACAGGATCCGGTCCACGTCATCGGCCAGCGGCGCATCCACCGGGCGCACCTCAACCACGACATTGAAGCGCAGGCGCTGCTTGTGGCCACGTTCCTGCTGGAAGGCGCCAATATCCGCCTCGACCAGGTGATCGCGCAGCGAAATGCGGTCGCGCGGGTTGCCGCTGCCCGAGGCTTCGGCCCGCGCCTCGGGATGGGCGAAGGCAAGTTCGGTGTCGGTCATCATCTGGCCCCTTCGCTTTCCGCCCCTCTTAGCACGCGGCGGGGTCCCGCCTCCAGCGCGGGCGGCATCGGAGGGGTCAGAGACGACAGATCAGCCCGGGTGACGGTAGAACACATGCGCCCCGATTGAGGCCGTCTGGTCAAAGCGACGCGACCAGCCCGGCCGCACCGCACGGGTGTGGAAATGCGTTGCGCCATCGGTCAAAAGGCGCGGCGCCCCGTCCAGCATGGCGCGCGCGATCCGGCCCGCAAGGTCGGCGGCGCCCTTTTCGCGCATCCGGTCAGCGCGCCCGTCGCAGACATAGGAAAACTGGCATCCACCACCGCCCCGCTGCTTGACCACGCCGCAGACGCTGCCCGGATAAAGCGGGCTGTCGACCCGGTTCAGGATCACCTCGGCCACAGCGATCTGGCCCTTCAGGCTTTCGCCGCGGGCTTCGAAGTATAGCGCCTCGGTCAGGCATTGCCATTCGGCGTCGCCTTGCGGGGCGGGTTGCGCCATCAGCCAGGTTTCGGTCAGCCCTTCCGCCGGCGGCATGCCAAGCGCTTCGGCTGAAAGGTCAGGCGCCGGCAGAGTTGCCAGAACCGGCTGCAACTGAGGCGCACCATAAAGCGCCCGTGTCAGGTCGGCGCGGTTGATCGGGCCCACATCGGCCACCGCCGCCCCCGCAACCAAAAGCAGCGCAACCGAGCGCAGTACCATTCCAAAATGCATAAGACCGTTCCGTCGTTGTTTCCGAAACAGCGGGAAACCACCCGCCGTGCAAGCTGGCGGGGACGTAGTGAAAAGGGATGAACGGGTCCACCACTGTGGCAAAAACGACACAAAATTTGCGCCATTTTCGGCAAGAACTCGCCTAACGAGTTCATGTAAGCTGTGAAGAAACCACGCTAAGCTATTGGCTCAAATCGCTTTACGCCGTTCATCAACCGCAAGGTGAGCAGCCGCCAGTCGTGCCATCGGCACCCGGTAGGGCGAGCATGAGACATAGTCGAACCCGGCCTTGCGGCAGAACTCAATCGACTCCGGATTGCCGCCATGTTCACCGCAGATCGACAATGTGAGGTCCGGCCGGGTCTTGCGGCCCCGTTCGGCGCCGATGTGCAAAAGCTCTCCCACACCGTCGACATCAAGGATGTGGAACGGGTCTTCGGGGAATACGCCTTGGCGGACATAGGTGTTCATGAAGCGACCAGCATCGTCACGCGACAGGCCATAGGTCATCTGCGTCAGGTCGTTCGTGCCAAATGACAGGAAGGCCGCGTGCTGGGCAATCTCACCCGCCCGAAGGGCTGCGCGGGGGGTTTCGACCATCACGCCCAGCTTGAAGTCAAACGTCGCCCCGGCCTTGGTGCGGACCATCGCTGCGACGGCGTCGATCCGGGTCTTCACCAGTTCCACCTCACGCCGGGCGGAAACCAGGGGGATCATGATCTCCGGCACAACGGGCGCGCCCCGACGGGCGCTTTCCAGCGTGGCTTCAAAGATCGCCTGCACCTGCATGTCGTAGATTTCCGGCAGGACCACGCCCAGCCGCACCCCGCGCATGCCCAGCATCGGGTTGACCTCGGTCAGCGCCTCCGCCCGGCGGACAACTTCGCTGAGGGGGCGGTCCAGCGCCTCGGCAAGCTCGCGCAGGCCTTCGCGGGACTGAGGCAGGAATTCGTGCAAGGGCGGGTCGAAGAGGCGGATGCAGACCGGCAGACCTTGCATAATTTCAAAGAGTTGCACGAAATCGTTCCGCTGCATCGGCAACAGCCGCGCCAGGGCGGCGGCCCGGTCCTGGGGCGTGTCGGCGAAGATCATCTCGCGCATCACGATCAGGCGGTCTTCATCGAAGAACATGTGTTCCGTGCGACAAAGGCCGATGCCTTGCGCTTCGAACTTTCGTGCCGTTTCGGCATCCGCCGGCGTGTCGGCATTGGCGCGGATGCCGATGTCGCGCAACTCATCCGCCCAGGACAGAAGCCTGCGGAAACTGTCATCCAGTGCGGGCGGTAGCATTTCGGCCGCCCCCGCCAGCGCCTCACCCTTTGAGCCGTCCAGGGTGACCATGTCGCCTTCGCGGAACACCCGGCCATCGGCCGCGGTCAGCTTCTTGTCCTTGGAATCCAAGCGCAATTCTGACGCACCCACCACGCAAGGCAAGCCAAGCCCGCGCGCGATCACCGCTGCGTGGCTGGTCATGCCCCCGCGTTCGGTCAGAACCGCCGCTGCCGAATGCATGCCGCGAATATCCTCGGGTGAGGTTTCGCGGCGCACCAGAATGCACGCTTCCCCGCGCGACGCACTCGCCTGCGCGGCAGAGGAGGAGAAGACCAGCTTTCCCGTTGCAGCCCCCGGACTGGCTGCAATGCCGCGGGCAAACACGTCACGCGGGCCGCGCGGGTCGACCTGATGGTGCAGGAGTTCCGACAACGCGCGCGGTTCGACCCGCATCACCGCTTCTTCGCGCGGGATCACGCCATCTTCGGCCAAGGCCACCGCAATCCGCAGGTTCGCCCGGCCCGACCGTGCCACTTTCACCGCATCCAGCACCGCAAGACGGCCATCCTCGATGGTGAATTCGATCTGCATTTCCTCGCGCAGGCGGGCGCGGCAGATGGCGCCATGCTCCACCAGCGTGGCAAAAATCTCGGGCGCCACATCTTCAAGCGACGGGCCGCGCGGGTCGCGGGTCAGATACAGCGCCTCGGTCGTGCGCAGGGCGTCGCGGCCCTGGGATTGGCCAAGGTAGCGCCCGGTGATCTGGCGCTGGCCGGTCACCGGATCGACGAACTGGATCACGCCCGACCCGGAAATCCCAACGCCGATCCCTTGCGCCATTTCCTGCACGACCAGCCCCAAAGCCGCCTCCTCCGGCGCGCCTTTGGCCTGGCGGAGGAGGCGGGCCGAGGTCCCCTCCCACGCGCGGGCCATGCTGCGCAAGACTTCGGACAGCTGGATGGCCGGGTCTTCGGGGAAGGCCTCGTCGGTCTCGACCTCATACTGGTGCAGCGCCTCGCGCACGGCACCCGGGCCGGGCTTCAGCCCGTCAAACTCTTCCGGGTCCAGCCGCGCAACGTGGATCGCGTAGGACTGGATGAAGCGCAGGTAGAGGGCGTCCGCCGCCGCCTCGCCATGCGTCTCGGCCAGCCTTGCGTGGCGCTTGGCGTTCAGGCCGATGTTCAGGATGGTCGCCGGGCCGCCCCAATCGGGGTTGGCAGGCGACGGGCGGACGGAGATCAGCGGGCCATCGCCGAAATGGTCAAGGATTCCAGCAGCATCCACCCCATGCCCCGCCGCGATGGCGCGCACGGTTCCGGCTGGCAGGGCGACCGATTTCGGCACCGGCAGGTCCAGCCGCACCAGCCGCTGCAAGCATTTCGCCCGCCAGCCATGCGTGGCCGTGGCAATGGCCGCCGAAGGGCTGACCTGCGCAAATTCCGGGATCGGATCGTGTTTCTGCACTGCAGCACCCTATGTTCGGGCGCAGCATACCTTGAAACGACTGTCAATCAAGCGTGACATGTCAGCACTGTGACAATTCCTTGGGCGGGCGTCAGCCCTCGATGCGCGAAAGATCGGCGACGCCGGAACAGATGGCGCGGATGCGGCTGAGAAGGTTGAGCCGATTCCGCCGCACGATCTGGTTGTCGCTGTTCACCTGCACGGCGGTGAAGAAGGCATCTACCGGCACGCGCAGGGCAGCCATCGCGGCCATGGCGGTGGCGAAATCCTCCTTGGCCATCGCGGGGGTGATCGTCGCCTCGGCCCGGTCGAGGGCGGCAAAGAGGGCGCGTTCCTCTTCGGTTTCAGCGAACTTCACATCCGCACCGTAAGAGTATTCGACGCCATCCTTCGCCTCAGCCTGGGTCAGGATGTTGTTGGCCCGCTTGTAGCCTTGCAGAAGGTTCGCGCCGTCCTCGGTCTTCATCACTGCCGCCAGCGCCTCGGCCCGTTTGACGAGGAGGGTCAGGTCGCAATTACCCTCCATCGCTAGGCACGCATCAACGACGTCATGCCTTACGCCCTGATCCCGCAAAGTCACTTTGAGACGGTCGTGAAGAAAGTCACGCAGATCGTCGCTGATGGACGGATCATGATCGCGCACCATTGGCAGCCATTGCGGAGCTTCCTGCTGAGCACCGTCAATCAGCTCTCGGGTTGTTCTGCCGAACATCCCAGCAGCAACCGACGCACCAAGTATCTCGGCCAAAAGCGCAGCTTGCTCAGGCGCGCTCCCGATCTGGTGGCGCAAGACTTGGGCATCGAACAGGCGATCTACCGAGAAGCGGAGATTATTCCCCAACACCAACCGCACTACCCCTAGCGCCGCGCGGCGCAGAGCAAACGGGTCTTTCGACCCCGTCGGCTTCTCATCAATCGCCCAGAAGCCGGTCAGCGTGTCGATCTTGTCGGCCAGCGCCACGGCAACCGACACCGGCTCAACCGGCACGGCGTCGGACGGGCCGAGGGGCGAGTAGTGGTCGCGGGCGGCGTCTGCCACCGCAGGCTTTTCCCCAGCTTCCAGCGCGTAGTAGCGGCCCATCACGCCTTGCAGTTCGGGGAATTCGCCGACCATGGCAGAGCGGAGGTCCAGCTTCGCCAGCTGGGCGGCGCGTTCCGCGTCTTCCGGGTCAGCGCCCACCAAGGGCGCGATTTCGCGCGCCAGCGCCGCGATGCGGTCGATCCGGTCGGCTTGGGACCCGAGTTTGTTGTGGAAGGTGACGGCTTTCAGGCCCTCGGCCCACTCGCCCATGCCAGCTTTCGCGACCCGCAAGTCATTCTCCCAGAAGAACTTTGCGTCGGAAAGCCGCGCCGACAGCACCTTCTGGTTGCCCTTCAGGATCACCGCCCCGCCATCCGCGGCCTCGATATTGGCCACGGTCACAAAGCCTTCGATCCGGCCGGTCTTGGGGTTCTTCACCGAAAAGAACTTCTGGTGTTCGCGCATCGAGGTTTGCAGCACCTCGGGCGGGAGGCCCAGGAAATCCTCACCGATCCGGCCCATCAAGGGGACGGGCCATTCGACCAGACCCGCCACCTCAGCCAGCAACCCTGCATCCGGCACCACTTCCATTCCGGCGGCGAAGGCCAGGTTCTGCGCACCCTGCCAGATCGAGGCTTCGCGTTCGGCCGCGTCCAGCACCACATGCGCGCGTTTCAGTTTCACGGCGTAGTCGTCAAAGCCCGAGACGGTGAACCGCCCGATCCCCATGAAGCGGTGGCCTTCGGTGGTGTTGCCAGCCGTGATCCCGTCCACGGTCAGCGGCACGACATTGGCCCCAGCCTCATCGGTTAAAAGGCAAATGATCGACTGCAGGGGGCGCACCCAGCGCAAGGTGCCGTTGCCCCAGCGCATGGATTTCGGCCAGGGGAAAGTGCGGATGGTGGCTTCCAGCACCTCGGCCACGATTTCGTGCGCTTTGCGACCGGGCTTTTCGACCACGGCATAGAAGGTCTCGCCCTTCTTGTCGGCGCGGCGTTCCAGCTGGTCCAGCGTCAGGCCGGTGGAGCGGAGGAACCCCTCAACCGCCTGCGCGGGCGCGGTGGTGGCGGGCCCCTTACGCTCCTCCCGCACCGGGCGCGACTCGGCCGTCAGGCCTTCGACCGACAGCACCAGGCGCCGCGGGGTGGAGAAGGCCCCGGCGCTGGCATAGGTCAACCCGGCCGCAACCAGACCGTCGGTGACGAGCTTCTTCAGATCCTCCCGCGCACGGGCCTGCATCCGCGCGGGGATTTCCTCGGAGAAGAGTTCGATCAGAAGGTCAGGCATCGGTCAGTCCTCGGGGCTGTCGTTCAGCTGGTGCCAGGCGTAAGCGCGGCCGTCGGGGAAGACGGCGACGACGCGGTCTACGCCCTTGTGGATGCCCGCCTCGGAAAGGAAGGCCAGCGCCTCGCCCCGTTCCAGCGCGGCACCGATGGCTTCGGCGTCAAAGCAGTCAAACCAGCCGGGGGCGATCAGTGGCTCTGCCCCTTCATAGGCGACATAGGTCTCGGTCAGCATGGCAAGGCTGAGCGGCGTGGTAAAACAGGCGCGGAACCGGATGGGAGAGCTTTCGCTGTCGATCCCCGTGACGCCTTCGGCCAGAATGGGCTCGGGCTGGTCGCTGACGATCGGGGTCAGGCGAATTTCCTCGCCCGGCTGAAACGCCACGGGTTCATAATAGGCATAGACCTGCAGATACCACATGGCCACGCCGCCAAGCGCACCGATCACCACCAGAAACCCCGCTGCAATCCGCCCGACATTCACAGATCCGCCCCCGCTGGCGTCTGCCGGAAGGCATCGGCGCATTTCTTGGCCAGGGCGCGGACGCGGCCGATATAGGCCTGCCGTTCGGTGACCGAGATCACGCCGCGCGCGTCGAGAAGGTTGAAGATGTGGCTGGCCTTGATCGTCTGGTCATAGGCCGGATGCGCCATGACAATCGTGCGCCCGGCCTTGTCGGGCTGGGCGGCAGCAAGGATGCGGTCACACTCGGCCTCGGCGTCCTTGAAGTGCTGCAGCAGCATCTCGGTATCGGCCTGGTCGAAGTTGTGGCGGCTGTATTCTTCTTCGGTCTGGCGGAAGATATCGCCGTATTTCAAAGGGATCGGGGATTGCGGGTCGTTGAAGGGCATGTCCATCACATGGTCCACGCCCATCACATACATCGCCAGACGCTCCAACCCGTAGGTGAGTTCCCCTGACACGGGTTTGCAGTCATGCCCGCCGACCTGTTGGAAATAGGTGAACTGGGAAACCTCCATCCCGTCGCACCACACCTCCCACCCCAGGCCCCAGGCGCCAAGGGTCGGGCTTTCCCAGTCATCCTCGACAAAGCGGATGTCGTGGACGGCAAGGTCGATCCCGATGGCCGCAAGCGACCCCAGATACAGCTCCTGCAGGTCGGGCGGTGAGGGTTTGATGATGACCTGATACTGGTAGTAATGCTGCAGCCGGTTCGGGTTTTCACCATAGCGACCGTCGGTCGGCCGGCGGGACGGCTGCACATAGGCCGCAGCCCAAGGCTGGGTGCCCAAAGACCGCAGCGTGGTGGCCGGGTGGAAGGTGCCGGCCCCCACCTCCATGTCATAGGGCTGCAGGATGGCGCAGCCCTTGGCGGCCCAATAGCCCTGCAGACGCAGGATGATCTCTTGGAAGCTGCGGGGCGTGGACAGGGTGTCAGGCATGGGTGCGGCGTTCGCGATCGGGTAAGGGCAGGATGCGCCTTCCCTATCCATTGGGCTGCCAAGGGTCAATTCCGCAAACGCAACCGGGCGGCCCTGCAGGCCTTGCCTGCACGATTGTGACCGCGGCCGGTCCAGTTAGGCCCTTGCCGCGGCCCCCCTGATCCGTAATGTCGCGCAAATGCTGGCCGTTTCAACGCCCCCGTAAGATGTGCAGGATGTTCACCGTGATCTTCAGACCCGTTGCCGTATTCGCCCTTCTGTTCCTGACGCTCTTGCCCGTGGCAGGTCCGGCGCGGGCGCAAGAGGCTAATGTCTGGGTCCAGATCGAGGCCCAGCCCGATCTGGCCGGTGCCGAAGACCGCGCCCGTGCCTACGCCGCGCTCTTTCCCGAGACCAGCGGCTTTCGCCTGCGGTCGGGGTGGTATGCTATTGTCCTTGGCCCCTACAGCTCGGCCGAGGCGGAGCAGCGCCTGGCCAACCTGACCGGCCAAAGCCTGATCCCGGCGGACAGCTTCATCACGTTCACGCGCGCCCTGGGTGACAGGTTCTGGCCCCCGGAAGGTGCCGCCCTGCCCGCAGACCCCGTAACGCCCGAGGTTGTGGCCGAACCCACCGTCATCGCCGCCGCGATCCCGGACGAAACCAGATCTGAGGCCCGCGACAGCGAGGCGCTGCTCAGCGAAGCGCAGCGCAAGGACCTGCAGACCGCGCTGCAATGGTTCGGCTTCTATGAGGGGGACATTGATGGCGCTTACGGTCCCGGCACCCGCAATTCGATGGCAGCCTGGCAAGAAGCCCAAGGCATGCTCGAGCCGACCGGCATCCTGACCAGCCGCCAGCGCGCGACGCTGCTGGCAGCCTACGCCGACGAAACCGCCGCCTTCGGCTTTGCCAGCCTGACCGATGACAAGGCCGGGATCACCCTGACCCTGCCGCTGGGTCTGGTGGAGTTTGACCATTACGAGCCGCCCTTCGTTCATTTCCGCCCGAAGACGGCAGGCGGGCCGCAGATCGTGCTGATCTCGCAGCCGGGCGATCAGGCGGCGTTTTCGGGCCTTTACGACATCCTGCAAACGCTTGAAACCGTGCCGATGACGGGCGAACGGTCGCGCGATGAGGCGCGGTTCCGGATCAAGGGCGTGAATGACACTACCTCGACCACCATCTATGCCGAGCTGAAAGGCGGGCTGATCAAGGGCTGGATGCTGATCTCTGCCCCCGGGAACGATCAGCGCGATGGCCGCATCCTGCAGGCGATGGAGCAGAGCTTCACCACCGACAGCGCCAGCGCGCTTGACCCCGGCATGGTGCCGATGGGGGCTGAGACCCGCGCGGGCCTTTTGTCGGGGCTTGAGGTCAGGAAGCCCCGCTTCAGCCGGTCGGGCTTTTTCATTGACGGGTCGGGGACGGTCCTGACCACGGTTGACGCCGTCACCGCCTGTGGCCGCATCACCCTGGACCGGGCCACCGAGGCGACCGTGACCCTGACCGATGCCGCCACGGGTCTGGCCCTTGTCAGCCCCGCCGCTCCACTAGCGCCGCGTGCGGTGGCGGAACTGCAACTGGCCCCGGAACGCATCGGGACCGAGGTGATGGTGGCGGGCTATTCCTACGAAGACCGTCTGCCCGCGCCGGTGATGACCTTCGGCACGCTGGAAGACGTGACCGGCCTGAACGGTGAGGCCGGGCTGAAGCGGCTGACGATCGAGACGCTGGCCGGTGATGCCGGCGGCCCGGTGCTGGATGCGACCGGCGCGGTGATCGGCCTTTTGCTGCCGCCCCCCGCCGGGACAGCCCGGCAATTGCCAGCCGGCGTGCAATTCGCCGCCTCAGCCGCCGAAATCGCGCGGGTGCTGGCGCCTGCAGGTGTGACCCCGCTGCAGGCCGCCCGCAGCACCGCACTGGCCCCGGCGGATCTGGCGGAGACCGGCAGCGGGATGACCGTCCTCGTGTCCTGTTGGGATTAACGGCGCCAGAAACTGGGCAGGACCAGCACCAGAATGGCCAGCAAACCAAGGCGGCCAAGGATCATGCACAGGGTCATGATGGCAATTGCGCCGGGGGGAAAGTCGATGAAGGTCCCCGTGCGCTCTACCAGCGGGCCAAAGCCGTAGCCGATGTTTCCCAAGGCCGTCCACACGGCGAAGAGGGCTGACACCGGGTCCACGCCCAGCAGCGTCATGCCCACGGTCATCACCCCAAGGATCAGGATGTAGCTGGATACGAACAGGATCAGCGCGTTCAGCACGTCCTCTTCCACCGACCGCCCGTCATAGCGGATCGGGTCCACGCTCGAGGGGCTGCCGATCCGCCGCACTTCACGCTTCAGAACCGCCAGCACCAGTTGCACCCGGAAGACTGACAGGCCTGCTGCGGATGACCCCGAACAGGCACCGATCACGCCGATCACAAAGGCCACCACCAGCATAAAGCCGCCCCAGGTGGGGAAACTGCCGGAAAAGAACCCGGTCGAGGACATGATCGAGGTCAGATTGAACAGCGCCTCGCGGAAGGTGGGTTCTATCGCCTCACCCGTAGTCCAGACCCGCCACAGCGTGACCGACAGCACGGCATAGGCCAGCCAGCGCAGATAGGCCCGCACCTGCGGATCATGCCACAAAGGGCCGGCAGACCCGTTCACCAGCTGCACATAGCGGATATAGGGCAGACTGCCGAGGATCATGAAAAGGGCGCCAAAGTATTCCCCCGAACCGGCGTATTTGTTGAACGACACGTCAACCGGCGAAAACCCTCCCGTGGCGATGGTGGCAAAGCCATGCACCACGGCATCCAGCGCGGTCATCCCGATGATCGAATAGGTGGCGATGCAGATCACGGTCAGCCCGACATAGACCACCATCAACTGCCGGGCGATGTCAGTCGCGCGGGGCAGCGCCTTGCCGAAGGTGTCAAACCCTTCTGTGCGGAAGAATTGCATGCCACCGACGCGCATCAGCGGCAGGAAGATCATCGCGATGAAGGCGATGCCAAGCCCGCCCAGCCAGTTCAGCATGCCCCGCCACAGGTTCATCCCGATGGGCAAGGTATCGAGGCCATAAATGACCGTCGCCCCGGTGGTGGTGATGCCCGAAACCGCCTCAAAATAGGCGTTCTGCAGGTTCAGCCCCGGCGCGCCGAAGTAGAATGGCAACGCGCCGAAAAAGGGCACCAGCCCCCAGATGCAGGCCGTCAGCAGATAGGCCTGCCGTGTATCAAGTGACTTGCCCAGCGCGTTGCCGGTGGACAGGGTCAAGGCCCCTCCGATCACCCCGGTGATCGCGGCGGAGGCGGCAAAAGCCGCGCCATTGTCCAGCCCCGCCCGCCAGTCAATGACGGCCGGGGCCAGCATCAGGATCGCCAGAACGATCAGGATACGGCCGACGACATAGGCAACGGGGCGAAAGTCTACCATGGTCGGGCATGGCTACGCGGCCCCGGCCTTTGCGTCAATCGGCGTCAGCCAACGTGGAACAGGCTTTGAAACAGACGCGGGTCCAGGCTTTCTGCCGCAAAGGTCTCGCCTTCCGTCAGAAGGCTGACCGCGTCGTGGCTGTGCAGGCTTTCCTGATGGCTGGCGATCACTCGGAAGTCGCCGATCCGACGGTCAGCCTTCAGCTGCTCGCAAAAGCTGCGGGCGGCGTCTTCGACGAAGATCGGGTTGGCGGCGTTGAGTTCGGCAAAGGCCTGCTCATCCTCACGCTTGACCATCACCTGCGTCTCGGTGACCACGCCTGCGCGGGCCATCTCGACCAGGTCCTCGAACCACAGGACCGCGCCGGGCTTTACCACCACGGAAATCCGGGCGACCGACCGCTGCGAATGCGGCGTGGCGAGCTGCCCGCGGGTCATACGGGCATGCTCCGACAGTTCTAGGCTGCAGGGGCAGGTTGACGAATAGACATAGTCGAGGTGAACGATCTTCTTCCGCACCCCCGCCACCTCAACCAGTTCCAGCGCGAGGTCGTAATACTGCCACCCCACCAGACCCGACCGAAGCGAGGTGATCTGCATCGGGAACGACACCCGCATCTGGATGCGCGCATCGAATGACCCAAGGTCGGCGATGTAGTCATCCAGCGCGGCCTCGACCACGCCGAAGGAAAACGCCTTTTGCGCATGGCCGTAGAAGGACCGCATGATGCGGCTCATGTTGATGCCCTTCTTTTCCGCCTCAAGGCTGACGGTGCCGGTCACGCTGGT
>JAIYAE010000037.1 GCA_027489175.1 Rhodobacter sp. | reverse complement strand
TTGCCGGCGACGCAGTTGCCAACCTCATCGCGGGCCTGGCCGGGAATGACCGGCTGGATGGCCGGGCCGGGAATGACAGCCTTGAGGGCGGCGCGGGCGATGACACGCTGACCGGCGGCGCCGGGGCCGATGTGCTGGCGGGCGGCGAAGGCCTTGATCTTGCGGGCTACGAGACGGCGCTTGCCGCGGTGCGCGTCGATCTGGCCACGCCGGGGCTGAACCTGGGCGACGCCTTTGGCGACAGCTTCGACGGGATCGAGGGGCTTCTGGGCTCGGGCTTTGCCGACACGCTTCTCGGTGACGGGCAGGCGAACCTGATCCTGGGCGGGGCCGGCAACGACCGGCTGGAGGGCCGGACGGGCGATGACACGCTGGACGGCGGCCTCGGCAATGACACGCTCGACGGCGGCGAGGGCGCGGACCTTGTGAGCGGCGGCGCCGGCAACGACAGCCTGGCCGGCGCTGCGGGCGACGACACGGTTCTGGGCGGCGAGGGGAATGACGTTCTGAACGGTGGGGCCGGGGATGATGTCCTGTCCGGCGGCGTAGGCTTGGACAGTTTCCTCTTCGATGGTGGCCAGGATATCATTCTGGACTTTGCCAATGACGTCGACACCATCGTTCTTGAGCGTGATCTTTGGACGGGTCCCGCGCCTGACCTTGCCAGTCTTCTGGCCGGTGCGACGGTCACGGCCACCGGCATCCTTCTTGATCTGCCAGAGGGGGGGGCACTGGACATTCGCGGCATTTTCAACACATCACTGCTTCTGGATGACATCGTGTTCCTCTGAGAACACCGGTCGGGGAGAGGGCTGCGTGGATACTGTTCTGGTCACCGGCGGGGCGGGATACATCGGGTCACATGCCTGCAAGGCCTTGGCGCGGGCCGGCTTCCTGCCCGTCACTTTCGACAATCTGGCAACCGGATGGGCCGAGGCGGTGAACTGGGGGCCGCTGGTCCGGGGCGATCTGATGGACCGTGCCCGCATCGACGCCGCCCTTGCCGAGCATCGCCCGGTTGCGGTCCTGCATTTTGCGGCCCTGTCGCTGGTTGGCGAGTCCATGCGGGACCCGGCGCGCTATTGGCGGGTCAATGTCGGCGGGGCGCAGAACCTGCTGGAGGCTTGCGTGGCGGCAGGGGTGCGCAATGTCGTCCTGTCCTCGACCTGCGCAACCTATGGCGATCAGGATGGTGTCTTGCTGACCGAAGACACGCCGCAGCGGCCGATCAATGCCTACGGTGCCTCAAAACTGGCGATCGAGCTGATGCTGCGCGATTTCGGTGCAGCCCATGCGATCAACCATGTGATCTTTCGCTATTTCAACGTGGCGGGCGCGGACCCCGAAGGTGAGCTTGGCGAACAGCACACCCCTGAGACCCATCTTATCCCCCTGATGCTGGAGGCCGTCGCCGGCAAGCGCGCTGGCCTGACCGTTTTCGGCACCGATTACCCGACGCCCGATGGCACCTGCGTCCGTGACTATGTGCATGTCACCGACCTTGCGGCGGCGCATGTCCTTGGCCTGCAGCGCCTTTTGGCCGGAGAGGGCGACGGCGTCTTCTGCCTTGGCACCGGGCGCGGGTTTTCTGTGCGCGAGGTGATCGAAGCCAGCCGCATGGTCACCAACCGCGAGGTGCCCTTCGTGCTTGGCAGCCGCCGTGAGGGGGATGCGGCAGCCCTGGTCTGTTCCAGCACTCGCGCTCAGACAATTCTGGGCTGGGAGCCGCAGCATTCCTCTTTGCGCCAGATGATCGGCGACACCTGGGCCTGGTCGCAAAAGCCGGGCTTCAGCGGGTAACCGGCGCAGCGATTTTTCGTCGAAAAATCGTGCCGGAGCCTTTGAAGGCTCCGGTCCGGAGTTTTGCAAAACTCCGGATCCGCGACCGGTCGGCAGGGCTGCGGGTCAGAAAGTCAGATCATCCAGAACCGGTCGCAAGGGCGACGGTGGTGCCGCAAGTCCCAGCCACCCGCCCCGGATCGGAATCTTGCGCTCAGCCCCCCAGTCGCCGGTGACGGTCAGCACATCGCCTTCCAGCATCACCCCCGCGACCGACTGGCCCGAGGGCCAGCGGATCGCCCCCAGCACATGGCGCACTTCGACCGTGCCGATCGGGTCCAGCGTCAAAAGCGCGGGCTGGCCGGCGGCGGTCAGCGGGTCCGGCACCTCGTGCGATGACAGGCCCAGGACCGGCAAGGCCGCCCCCTCCTCGACCCCCAGGCAGCCCTTGTGCCGCCCGTTCCAAGGCGCATAGTCGCGCCCGCCGTTGGAATGCCACAGCATCGTCAGTGGCAGGGCGCGTGCGTTCTTCAGCGAAAGGATCAGGTCGCCCTCGGGGCGCACCACGGCGGTCCAGCCCAGGGATGATCCGGGGTCTTCGACCCCGGCCACGAAATCCTCATGCGCGTCGCCCCAGGGGTAGCGGTGCAGGTTCACCGTCCCACCCTCCGCCCCCGGAAACTCAACCGCGTCCTCATGACGGCGCGGGTAGGCAAGGGTTGAGCGTCCTTGCGTCACCTCCATCGGGGCGGCCAGCGTTTCCCACCAGCGCTTGCGCGAGAAAGAGAGCTTGGCCCCATTCGGGACCGATATCATCGCATGGTTTGACACCGGCAAGGCCCCGTTGCCCCCGATGAACAGGTGGCGCTGGTAGACGAAGGGGTGGCCGTCGGTAACCGAAAGCTCCTTCACCACGGTCGCGCCCTGCACCGCGCCGTCCAGCACCGCGCGCAAGCTGCCTTCGGGCGACGCCACGACCTGCCAGTCACCATTCGCCGTCCGCCCGTGCAGGCCATCCGGCCCAGGGCCCATGGGCGCGGCCAGAAAATCGCCGCCAAGCCAGCGCTGATGCGGCGGAGCGTCTTCGGGCACCTCGGTTTCCGCCCATGCCGCGCGGTGCAGGGGGGTGATCTCTGCCCCCTCATCCTGGACCGTAAAGCCTTCCAGCACGCCGCCACGGGGGGCAAAGCGGAAGGTGATGCCGCTTGCGGAAATGATCTTGGACATGGCGGCCACCCCTTTGGTTTGTCTCAGGCTACCGCTGCCGCGCAAGGACATGCAAGCGCGGGGCACCCGCGAAGGCGTGCCGGTCGGTTGGCCGCAATGAACCGGCCCCAATCAACTGGCATGTCAGTTTGCTTGGCGCTAGGCTGCCGGCAAATCAGCGGAGGAATGGCGATGGGACGGCTGGACGGCAAGACAATCTTCGTGACGGCAGCGGGGCAGGGGATCGGCCGGGCCTCGGCCCTTGCGATGGCAAAGGAAGGGGCGCGGGTCATCGCCACGGACGTGAACCCGGACACACTGGCCGATCTGGCCGCTGCCGGCTGCCAGACGCGCGTCCTGAATGTGCGCGATGCCGCCGCGATCACCGCCACCTTTGCCGAGGTTGGAACGCCCGATGTCCTGTTCAACTGCGCGGGGTTCGTCGCCAATGGCACGATCCTCGATTGCGATCAGGAGTCTTGGGATTTCAGCCTCGATCTGAACCTGACCGCGATGTACCGCATGTGCAAGACCGTGCTGCCCGGGATGGTGGCGCGCGGGCATGGCAACATCGTCAACATGGCCTCGGCCGTGGGGTCGATCATCGCGGCGCCGAACCGGTTTGTGTACGGGGTGACGAAGGCCGGGGTGATCGGCCTGACCAAGGCGATTGCGGCAGATTTCGTGACCAAGGGCATCCGCTGCAACTGCATTTGTCCCGGCACCGTCGAAAGCCCGTCCCTGAACCAACGAATGCGCGACACCGGGGATTATGAGGCGGCCCGCAAGGCCTTCATCGCCCGCCAGCCGATGGGCCGCATTGCCAGCGCCGAAGAGATCGCAGCCCTGGTGGTGTATCTCGCGTCCGACGAGTCCGCCTTCACGACGGGCGTGCCGCATGTGATCGACGGGGGTTGGTCGAACGTCTGAAGTAGAGTGGGGACGGCCTGAACCAAGCGCGTCGGCCGGTGCTGACCGTCGATTGCTGGCCATCGCTTGCAGGCTATGACTTGCTGTTCGCTGGGAGCAGAACCAGCCCCGCCGCCGCCGCTACAATCCCCGCGTGACGGGATACTTCGACTGCGCCTTGACCGCCCCCGCGCCCACCGCGACAAGCGAGGACCTGTCCGGCGCCCCGCGGAACAAGGCCGGGACCCCGTTTAGGACAAAGCGCCACCCGGGGAAGGCCAGCACCAGTGTCGCCAGCACGCACTGGATTGACTACCTTGTCCCCTGTCCGATCAAGGCAAACAGCCAGTGGTGAAAGGCCGGAACCAGATGCCCGCTCATCTCCAGCACGAACACCGGCGCGGTCAGCACCGCCGCAACACTCAAGTCGCGCTTCAGGCTGGCCGCCTCTTCCTCGCGCCGGTCGGACAGGCTTTGCCCGCCAGCGCCCCCGGGCCTGGCCTCATATCCAGCTTGGCGGATGGCGGCGATCAGGGCACCGGCGTCGGCCGCCCCCTCAACCCGGGCGCTTTCGGCCATGAGGGAAGGCACCCGATCTGGTGCGCCAGAGAGTGGAAGGGTCAATGCCCCATGGTGCCAAAGTGCAGCAGCACGGGCAGGACGCATCCACCCCATCACACTCCATTTGGGGAGTCCGCGCCGTGGCGCAACCGGCAAAGGGCCACGGATTGCACTGCCCACGTAAACCAATAGTGCACCTTCACCGTGCTAGGCGTGCAAGGAACGGATGCTGCGGGGGGCGGGTATGGCAAGACTGCTTGGTTTGGTGGCGATTGTCCTGCTGATTTCGGTCAGCAGTGCGCAGGCCATGCAGATCTTTGTGCAAACCCAGTCCGGCCGGATCATCGCGCTTGAGGTGGAGCCGAGCGATTCCATCGACAACGTCAAGGCAAAGGTCCAGGACAAGGAAGGCATCCCACCCGATCAGCAACGCCTGACGTTTGGCGGCCAAACTCTGGAAGACGGGCGCACCCTTAGCGATTACAACATCCAGAAGGATACCACGCTGCTGCTGGTCAACTTGGCTGATCTTGTCGGCGGTGGCCCGGGCGATGCGGCGAAGGCGCTTGCCACCCTGCAGTTGGAGGCTGTGACCGGCGCCGTTGCCGGGCGTGTGGCCCGTCGGCTGGGCGGGGGGACTGCGGCGTCGCCCTTCACCCTGTCCACCTCTGGTGCAGCGCCTTCCGGGCAATGGTGGACCTCGGTCAGCGGCCTTCGGCTTGGCGGTCTTGGCGATGGGCAGGGCGGCACCTTGACCTTCGGCTATGACGCCGTCACCGGTCGCGGGGTGCTAGTCGGCGTCTACCTTGGCCATGATTGGCTGCGCTTGGGCGGCGAAAACCCGGCCAAGGCCCGCGCCTTGGTCGCGGGGGCTTATTTCGGGCTGCCGATTGGCGCGTCCTTCCTGCTTGACGGTCATCTGGGCTTCGGCTCGCCCAAGATCACCTTTTCCGATGTCACAGTCCGGTCTGACCGGATCATGGGCTCGCTCGGCCTGTCGGGCACTTGGGAAACGCCGGCACTGATCCTGTCGCCCAGCCTGCGGGTCTCCGGCTATCATGAGGATTTGCCCACCTACATCGAAAGCGGTGTCGCGCAGCCGTCCGAAACCCTGCGCTATTGGTCGCTTGCCGCCGGTTTGCGCGTGGAAGGCGCCAGACCCATCCGCGGCACCGGCCTTGTGCCCTATGCTGAGGTATCGCTTGCGCGCAGCGTCACCAAATCCAGCCTTGATGGCGATCAGTGGTTCACTGCGCCCCGGGCGACCGTGGGCCTGACGGGTTCGCTTGGGGCGGGGTCGTTCTCGGCCGAGGTTTCAGGCGGTGAAGTGCTGAAAGACCTGAGCGACCTTCGGTTTGGCGTGACCTATGCGCTGACCTTCTGACGCCTGCCGATAGGGTCGGGCAAGGGGTTTGGACGGCGAACCGCGGCTTTCCCGGCGTCACGCTTGCCGGGCATATCCTAACGCCCGGTTAATCTGGAAAGCCAACCCATTGGAATCGCTTGCGGCGCGCCATGTCCCTGCCCGGGACACCCCCTGACGCTTGCCTGCCCGGCCCCAACCCGCTAGGAAACCCCCGACCCACCTTTCCATGAGGCTTCCATGCGTCTGTCCCGCTACTTCCTTCCCGTCCTCAAGGAAAACCCCGCCGAGGCGCAGATCGTCTCGCACCGCTACATGCTGCGGGCCGGGATGATCAAGCAGCAGGCCGCCGGGATCTATTCTTGGCTGCCCCTGGGCCTGCGGGTCCTGCGCCGGATCGAGACGATCGTGAACGAGGAACAGGAACGCGCGGGTCACATCCCCCTTCTCATGCCGACCCTGCAGCCCGCCGACCTCTGGCGCGAAAGCGGCCGTTACGACGACTACGGCCAGGAGATGCTGCGGATCAAGGACCGGCAAGAGCGCGAGATGCTGTACGGCCCCACGAACGAGGAGATGATCACCGACATCTTCCGGTCCCACGTGACCAGCTACAAGGACCTGCCGCTCACGCTTTACCACATCCAGTGGAAGTTCCGCGACGAGATGCGCCCCCGCTTCGGGGTGATGCGCGGGCGTGAGTTCCTGATGAAGGACGGCTACAACTTCGACGTCGACCGCGACGCCGCCCTCCACGCCTACAACCGCCACATGGTCAGCTACCTGCGGACATATGAACGCATGGGCCTGACCGCGATCCCGATGCGCGCGGCCAGTGGCCCCATCGGCGGGGACAACACGCATGAGTTCCTGGTGCTGGCCTCGACCGGAGAGTCCGAGGTGTTCTTCGACTCTGCGGTGACCGAGCTCAAGCTTGGCAATCGGGCGGTGGATTATGACAACCGCGCAGAGGTGGCTGCGGTCTGCGAGGAGTTCACCACCCTTTACGCCCGCACCGATGAAACCCACGACCCGGCGCTGTTTGACGCCATCCCGGCGGACCGCCGCAAGGTCGCGCGCGGGATCGAAGTGGGGCAGATCTTCTATTTCGGCACCAAGTATTCGGAATCAATGGGCGCTTATGTGACCACCGCTGAAGGCACCAAGGTACCGGTTGAGATGGGGTCGCACGGCATCGGCGTCAGCCGCCTTCTGGGCGCGATCATCGAGGCCAGCCACGATGACAAGGGCATCATCTGGCCCGAGGGGGTCACGCCGTTCCCGGTGGGGATAGTGAACCTGAAACAGGGTGACGCGGCGGCGGATGCGGCGTGCGCGGGGCTGGAAAAGGCGCTGCTCGCAAAGGGGTTGGAGCCCCTGTACGACGACCGCGACGAACGCGCCGGGGCCAAGTTTGCCACGATGGACCTCATCGGCCTGCCTTGGCGGATCACCGTTGGCCCGCGCGGCCTTGCCAATGGCGTGGTCGAACTGACCAGCCGCCGCACCGGCCTGTCCGAGGAAATGTCACCTGAAGCCGCCGTCGACAGGGTGGCCCAGATCTACGCCGGTGTCTGACTTGCAAGGCCCGGGCCCCCGTCCAGGGGCTTGGGCCGGGTCTTGCGATACATCTCGCACAACACGGCCACGGCAAGGATCGTCGGCAGAAAACCCAGCAGCCGTGCGGCGGTGAAATAGGCCAGCAGTACCAGGCTGTCGTCGGGCAAGCCCGCCGCCCAACGACCGCTCAGCACGGCCAGCGCCACCAGCACCGCGCCCACGAGGCAGGGTCCCAGAATAAGCCGCCACATCGTCTGAAACCCAGCGCGTAGGCCTTGCTGAAGCCGGTAGCTGCCATCCCGCGCCACGACCGCGGGCAGTGCGGTGCCAAACAGGCTGAGGGCGATAAGGTAGGTCGGCAACGCGACGGCAATCGTCAGAAGCGGCGCAAACCGCCCGGCCATGGAAAAGCTGATGGCAAAGGCCAATGCGATCGGCACAAAGACCAACCCGACGCTGATCAGGATAAACCAGCCGAACTTGAAGGGCGGCGCACCGTCGGCCGGTTTCTGGTTGCGCAGGCCAAGCATCTCACCAAACAGGAAATGCCGGTGGAAGTAATAGGCAAGGATCGTGAGGGCGGCAAAGGTGGCACCGGTCTCAGACTTCGGTTGCAAGACCCAAAGCAACCCTTCGATGAGGAGGGCAAAAGCCAGCAGCATTGGCAAGGAACTTACAAAAAAGCTGAAGGATTCCCGATATATCCTGACCATTCCCTGCGTCCCTGATAGGTTCCGGCCAAGGTGCTGTGCAGTGACGGGCCTGTCAAGCAGGCTGGCGGGAACCGCTTGGCGCCGGGTCACATGACCACCACCAGATTGCCCGGTTTGTGGAACGTGTCGGCAATCGCATGGGCCTTGGCCAGATCGGCAAAGGGCAGAACCGGGCCCAGAATCGGCGTATAGCTCCCCGCGTGGTGCAGGGCCACAAGGCGCTGCATCGCGGCCAAGGTGTCGGGATTGGTACCGGTCAGGACCATCCGCCCTTCACGGCGGGGGCGGACCGCGCTGCCAAGCATTTCACCCAGATTCGCCGTTACCAGTGCAAGCCGCCCGGCCGGGGCGAGAAGGGGCCGCGCCGCTTGCCAGCCGAGCGACCCCATCACATCAAGGATCACATCGAACGGGCCGGGTGGCGGACCTTTGCGGTAGTCGGTCACCTGATCCGCGCCAAGGCTGCGGGCAAGCGGGTGATTGCCGGGTGAAGCGCTGCCCGACACCCGCGCCCCAAGGTGGCGGCCGATCTGCAGGGCCGCCCCTCCGACGGAGCCGGTCGCCCCGACCACCAGAAGATGCTCGCCCGCGGCCAGCCTTGCCCGGTCGATCAGGAAATGCGCCGCGGTCAGGCCGCCGAAGAAGAACGCCGCCCCCTGTTCGAAGCTTAGGGTTTCGGGCATCGGCAAGACCATGCCATCGGCGCGGATCACAAGATATTCGGCATGCGCGCCGCCCTTGAACCCCATCAGGCCAAAGACCCTTTGGCCGATGGCAAAGCTGGTGACGCCATCGCCAAGGCCCGCCACCTCACCCGCGAAGGTCCAGCCCGGGGCGACGCGGGGACGGCTGAGGCCGATCACCAGCCGCAGCAACAGCCCCAACCCGCGCGGCACCTTGCCAGACCGCAGCCGGGCATCGCCTGCGGTCACCGGGGCGGCGCGGACGCGGATCAGAACCTCACCCGCGCGGGGCAAAGGGATCGGGGCATCTGAGAGACGGATGGTTTCGGGGCCGCCGTAGCGGGTATAGCTTGCAACTTTCATGAGGGAATACAGTGCTTTGTGGTGGAAGTTTTGTGGATGATCCATTCTGCAAGGCCGATGTTGAACGACCAGCTGGCCGCGAACAGCAGGTCGGCAGCGATTCCTGCCGGGGCGGCACCGGTGATCAGGTAGATCGGAAAGAACACCAAAGCGACCGTGCCAAGCCCCATGCCAATGGCATAGGCGCGGATCACCCAGGCGCGGTGACCGGCAATGTCGCGCCGCCGGATAGCGGTAAAGGCCTTGGCAACCGCCACCAGTAGCGCCAGCCCGAAAACCCCGCGGGCGATGTCGACGATCGGGGTGCGCTGCGGCTCGACCGAGGCCAGGATGATGAGCGACGAGCCACCAAGAACCAGCGCCGACAGAAAGAAGATGCGGCCTGTCACCCGGTGCAGGCGGCCAAAGCGGCGGCGGAGGGCAAGCACGAAGTTCACCGGACCGCTGATGCCGAAGGCGGCCCCGGCAAGGACATGCAGGAACCATGCGACGGGCGCCGCCGCCAGGTGGGCACTGTCCGCGCTATAGGTGCCGGTCGGAATCTGAACCGTCTCAACCAAGGCGTTCAGGATGGGGATGAAGGAGAAGAAGGCCAGCAGCAGGACAAGCGGGACCGGCCGCGAAAACGTGCGGAGCATGGGAATCCTTGGACTTGGGACGATGTCAGTCGTCGTGGAAGGTGAAAACCTCATCCAGTCCGACGCCAAAGGTGCGGGCGATACGGAAGGCAAGGTCAAGGGTCGGGGAATACTTGCCGTTCTCGATGGCAAGAATGGTCTGTCGAGTGACGCCAACCCGGTCCGCAAGGTCTTTCTGGGTCATCTCACCTGCGTCGAACCGCAGGCGGCGGATGCGGTTTTCAATATGCGGCACCGATCAGGCCCCGCGCCGGTAAAGGACCAGCTTCGTGGCATCCCTGAAGGCTTCCGACAGGATGCACAGGGCCAGAACCTGGTTCATCGCGGCAAAGGCGCTGCCACCCAGGGCAAGCTTGATGATGACGCCCAGCAGGCCCAGCGACAAGAGATACCAGGCCCAGGTCAGGGACCGCCGGTCGATGTCACGGTCACGTTCATCCCGGCGATCATCGGTCTTTTCCCCGGTCAGGCCGGTGTAGGCGACATGGAAGACGATGGCGACCAGGATGGCGATCCCGATCGAGGCGCAGACCAGAAGCAGGACCGATTGCGCCCAGATCTGCAAACCGTCGGGGCCGGAAAACTCACCGGCGGCATGCTGCTTGGACAAAAGCCAGACCAAGAGGCAGATCACGATCAGCGAGGTGATCAGACCGGTCATTGCATCGCGTTCGCCATAGGACATCGGGCACCTCCTCACTTTGGCCCCAAGTAGCGGATGGCTGACATAGAGTCAAAGATCTTTAACATGAGGTATGAGAAACCATACCTCACCGCCAGCCATTGACCGCAAGGTCCGGGCTTTCTAGCGTGGCATCAACAAGAGGGGGCTGCGGGATGGCGAAGGCACTGATCACCTGGGGTGGATGGGAGGGGCACGAGCCGGACCGTGTGGCGGCGCTCTTTGCGGATTGGCTGCGCGCGGCGGGGATGGAGGTCACGGTCACCGACACGCTGGCCTGTTTCGATGATGCCGGGGCGCTGGCCGATCTGTCGCTGATCGTGCCGGTCTGGACGATGGCCAAGATCGGAAAGGATCAGGCGTTGAACGCTTGCGCGGCGGTTGCGTCGGGCGTGGGCATCGCGGGTTGCCACGGCGGCATGTGCGACGCTTTCCGCGAAACCGTGGACTGGCAGTTCATGACCGGTGCGCAATGGGTGGCGCATCCGGGAAATGACGGCGTGGAATATGGTGTGCGGATGGTGTCGGACGACCCGCTGGTGGCCGGCGTCGGCGATTTCGGCGTGAAGACAGAACAGTATTACCTGCATCTCGACCCGGCGGTGAAGGTGCATGCGGTCTGTGATTTTCCGGTGGCGGACGGCCCGCACGCCGCGAACGGGCCGGTGGCGATGCCGGTGGTCTTCACCAAGTTCTGGGGGCAGGGTCGGGTCTATTACAATGCGCTCGGGCATCAGCGGGCCGTGATCGAGACTGGCCCCGCGGCCGAGTTGATGCGACGTGGGCTGCTTTGGGCGGCACGGGGGAAAAATCCTTAAGCAAGGATTTTGCAAGTTTCTTGCGAAAGAAACTTGGGCGGTTCCTTAGCTGATCAGCTTTTCCAGTGCCGTTTCGGCATGGGACAGCGGGTCTGGGCTGCCAAACATGCGGACCGATGCCCAGACCCCTTCGAGGAACAGGAACACCTGTTCGGCCTTGATCCTTGGGTCCGGCAGGCCCTGCGCGACGGCGCGGCGCTGCAAGGCTGTCGAGGAGCCGGGACTTGACCCCGATCAACGCATGGTGCGCGGGGTGGGTCGGGTCGCCGAACTTGGACGCAGAGCTTTGACAGGTCCAGCCAAGGCAACCGACATTCCGCGCAATCGACAGCATCGCACGGACATATGCGGTCAGCGCGTCAGGGGCATCCTCGGGCGGGACAGTGGCGTTTGACTAGGCCTCAGCCCGGTCGAACCACGCAACGATCAGATCATCCTTCGAAAGGAAGTGCTTGTAGAATGTGGCCTTGGCAACGTCCGCCTCGGCGATCACCCGGTCGATGGGGCGAACCCGCTCGACTTCTCGGCGGGGATGCCGCCCTTCATCCTTCCCGACTACGCCGGGCCGACCAGCCTGGGCGAGGCGATCCAGTCGGCCTTCCCCAAGGCGCGCGTGGTGAAGGCGTTCAACACGATCGCGGCAGCGGTGATATTGAACCCTGGGCTGATTTCCGAAAGGCCGGACCTGATGCCCAGCGGCTATGACGCCAAGGCGAAGGCGCTGGTCGGCGACATCGCCCGCAGCTTCGGCTGGGAAAACCTTGTCGATCTTGGCGACATCACCGGCGCGCGGGCGCAGGAGTCGGTGTTGCCGGTCTGGGTGCGGCTCTGGATGGTCGGGGGCAGCCTCTTGGAGGCGATCAAGGTCGCAAGGGCGTGACCACAGGCTGCGCGCCTTGACCTTTCGGCCCCGGTCCCGCAGGTTGCGCGGCAAATCGGGGACCCCATGGCAGCGCGCACAGCACCTTTCTCAGCCTTCGAATTCATGATCGCCTGGCGATATCTGCGCGCGCGGCGGGCGGAAGGCGGGGTCAGCATCATGACCTGGATCAGCCTGATCGGCATCACGCTGGCGGTCTTTGCGCTGATCCTGACGCTTGCCGTGCGGGCCGGATTCCGGGCGGAATTCGTGGATACGATCCTTGGCGCGAATGCGCATGTCACGGTCTATTCGGCGGGTGAGGTTGGCACCGACGGTCAGTTGGTGCGCGGTTTCACGACGGCGGATGCGATGGCAAAGGCGCTTATGGAGGTGCCAGGGGTCACCCGCGCGGCGCCCTTGATCCGTGGCAAGCTGATGGTCACCGATGGCGAGCGGACGACCGGGGCCGAGGTCTACGGCCTTTCGCCCGAGGCCTTGGCCTCGATCCCGCGGGTCGGTGCGGGGGCTGAGGCAATCGGTGACCTTGCGCGCTTTCCTGACGGCATCGCGCTTGGGTCGGGTGTCGCGCGCGAATTGGGCGTCACGGTGGGCGACCGGGTCCGGCTGATCGCCCCCGGTGGTGTCAGGACGGCGATGGGCACCAGCCCGCGGGTGAAGGCCTATGAGGTGGTCTATATCTTCACCGCCGGCCGCTATGACATTGATACAACACGCATCTACATGCCCTTCATCGAAGCGCAGGCCTTCTTCAACAAGGAAGGGCTGGCGGATGAGATTGAGGTGATGGTCGAAAACCCGGACGCGGTGGAAAGCTACGGCTTGCCAATCCTGAACGCGGCGGGGCCGACGGCGCTTCTTTGGACGTGGAAGGATAGTTCAGGCGCCTTCCTGCGGGCGCTGGATATCGAGGATAACGTGATGTTCGTGATCCTGTCGGTGCTGGTCCTGATCGCGGCGATGAACATCGTCTCGGGCCTGATCATGCTGGTGAAAAACAAAGGCCGTGATATCGGCATCCTGCGGACGATGGGGCTGACCGAGGGGTCGGTCCTGCGGGTGTTCTTCATCTGTGGCGCCTTCACTGGGGTCTTGGGCACGGTCGCGGGGGTGGCGCTCGGCTGCCTGACCGCGCTGAACATCGACGCGATCATGAGCGCGATCAACTGGGTCAACGGGGCCGAGGTCTGGGACCCGTCGATCCGCGGCATCTACTCGCTTCCGGCGCAGTTGCAGCTGAACGACGTGCTGTCGGCGGTGGCCTTGTCGCTGGGCCTCTCGTTCATCGTCACCATCTTTCCCGCCCGACGCGCGGCCCGGATGAACCCGGTGGAGGCGCTGCGCTATGAGTGAGGCAATGCTGACGCTGGACGGGATCACCAAGGGCTACAACCGGGGCAAGCCATCCGAGGTGGTCGTACTGCGCGGGGCCACGGTCACGGTGGGCCGGGGTGAAATTGTGGCGCTGGTCGCCCCTTCGGGTGCCGGGAAATCGACGCTGCTGCACATCGCGGGACTGCTGGACGTGGCCGATGAAGGCACGGTCCAGCTGGACGGGCGGCAGATGAACGGTCTCACCGACCGCGCGCGAACCGAGGCGCGGCGGGCGGAGGTGGGGTTCATCTATCAGTTCCACCACCTGCTGCCGGAATTCAGCGCACTGGAAAACGTCGTGATCCCACAATTGGCGAACGGGGTGCCAAAGCTGCAGGCCGAGGCGCGGGCCCGTGATCTTCTGGGCCGTGTCGGCGTGGCCGCGCGGGCCGATCACCGCCCGGCGGCACTGTCAGGCGGTGAGCAGCAACGGGTGGCGTTCTGCCGGGCCCTGGCGAACGGGCCGAAGCTGCTTTTGGCCGATGAGCCGACGGGGAACCTTGACCCTGCAACCTCGGATCAGGTGTTTGGCGTGTTGATGTCTTTAGTGCGTGAAACGGGGTTGTCGGCCCTGATCGCCACGCACAACATGGAGCTTGCGGGCCGGATGGACCGGGTGGTCCGGCTGGCACAAGGACGGGTGGAATGACCGGAATGGGGATTGCGATGAAGCGCTTTCGTTGGATGCTGCTGCCGCTGGCCCTGGGTGCCTGCGTGGAAGAAAAGGTGCCGACTGGAGCCGAGGATTTCGCCACCTATTGTTCAGCCTGCCATGGTATGTCGGGCATAGGCGATGGTCCCGGGGCAGAAGGGTTAGCCAAGCGCCCGGCGGACCTGACCCAACTGTCGGCGCGCAATGGCGGGGCCTTCCCCGGCACGCGGGTGATGGCCAAGATCTACGGCTATACCGGACGCGACAGCGCATCCGCCATGCCGCAGTTCGGGCCGCTTCTGCAAGGCGACCTGATGCCCTATGACGGCGGTGACGGGATCGCCACGCCCACCCCACAGCGGCTGGTGCAGCTGGCAGAGCATCTGAAAACGCTGCAGAAGTAACGCCTTACGCGCGAGTGTAGCGGATGAAGGGGGTCACCTTGCCGATCCGGTCATAAAGCTGGCGCGCGGTATGGTTGAAGTCCTGGGTCAGCCAGTACACCGAAGGGGCGCCTGCGGCGTCGGCGGCGGCATAGACCGACTCGATCAGTTTGCGCCCGAGGCCCGTGCCGCGCGCTTCGGGGGCAACATAAAGGTCCTGCAGATAACAGACCTCTTCGATCTTCCAGGCGTGGCGATGGAAAAGGTAATGCACCAGCCCGACCGCGCGGCCGTCCACCGTGGCGATCAGCCCATGGAAATCCCGCGGGTCCGAGCCAAGCAGCCGCGCAAAGGTCGAGGTGTAGACTGCCTCGGCCACGGTGGTTTCGTAATAGGCAAGATAGCCGGTCCAAAGGTTGCGCCACGCCGCTGCGTCTGCCGCGACCAAAGGGCGGATGATCGGCGTATCGGGCATGGGCACGGTCCTTTTCTGCTGGTTTGTCCAGCATTGCGGGACCGGGCCGATTGCGCAACCGGGTAGGTTAATCCTGACCCAGGGGGCATGCCGCTCTGGCTTGGTGCGGCGTCAGGGCCTAAGCTTCGCGCCGACATTCAGCTGGGGTCCAAGGATGGTGGGGCACATGACGGATCAGATAGCGGAGCGGTGGCAGCTGGCCTTGACCGGTGCCTGTGGCGGGGTCCTGTTTTGGGTCCTGATCAAGGCGGTTGAAGGCGAAATGGTGGGCCTGCAAGCGGCACTGATCCTTTTTGCGCTGGTGACGGTGGTCTTTGCGGCGCTTCTGACGATGACCGGTCCTATCGGCCTGTGGCGGGCCTTGCCCCGTGCCCTGGCGCTGGGGCTTGCCGTCTCCGCGCTGACCTGGTTGGCGGGCTTGCGCTATCCTGACCCGGATGGTCTCGTCGCCTCTCCGCTTTCGATCCTGGCGCTGATGACGGTGGCGGTGCTGCCGGTGCCGTTCCTGATCGCGGGGGCAAGGGGTAACTGGCGCGATTATGGCGCGCTGTTCCTTGAGGCCTGGTCGATCGTGGTACGCTCAGCCGCGGCATGGGCCTTTGTCGGGTTGGTCTGGCTGGTGATCTACCTGTCTGATGCGGTGCTGCGGATCGTGGGCGTCACGGTGGTTGGCGATCTTCTGGAGTACTGGATCGTCCTCGCCGTTGTGACCGGTGCAACCTTGGGGCTGGGGATGGCCGTTGTCTATGAACTGGCGGACCTCTTGTCGCCCTATCTGGTGCTGCGACTGTTCCGTCTTCTTTTGCCGGCCGTGCTGGTGGTGATGGTCGTTTTCCTGGTCGCGCTGCCGTTTCGCGGGCTTGACGGTCTCTTCAACGGACTTTCGCCCGCGCTTTTGCTGCTGACGATGGTTGCGGCCGGGGTGTCGCTGGTGTCGGTGACCGTAGACCAAAGTGATGCCGAAGCCTCGCCCAGCCCGCTTCTGCGGCGGGCCGCGCAAGGGATGGCGCTGATCCTGCCCGTCCTTGCCGCGCTTGCGGCCTGGGCGATCTGGCTGCGGGTCGATCAGCACGGCTGGACGCCGGAACGGCTGTTTGTGGCGCTGATCGCGGGGCTTGGCCTCCTCTACGGCGCGGTCTATGCCGCGTCTGTCCTGCGGGGCAGTGGCTGGATGGGGCGGATCCGTCAGGGCAACATCGCCATGGCGCTGGCGGTCATCGCGATCGCTGCGCTGTGGCTGACACCGATCCTGAACGCCGAGCGGATCTCGGCCGCAAGCCAGTTGGCCCGGTTTGAGGCGGGGCGCACCCCGGTCGCCGATCTTGATCTGCGGGCGCTGGAAAGCTGGGGGCGGCCCGGTGCGGCGGCGCTGGCCCGGCTGGAAGAGATGGCCAAGGCCCCCGGACAGGAAGCCCTGGCGGCACGGCTGGAGGACCCGGACGGCTATAACCTGCCCGCCGAGGATGCCGTGTCAAACGAAGCCGCAGCAAAGGCGCTGGCCGCCGTCATGCCGCTGCAGCCGGCCTCGGCGACCGGCACGCGCGACACGCTTTTGGCGGCGGCGGACGGCTATCTTCTGGCCGACTGGCAGACGGTCTGCGATCAGGCCTTGCCCGATGGCGCCCCGGGATGCCTGATGATTGTCGCCGACCTTCTGCCCACTCTTCCCGGGGAAGAGGCGATGCTGCTCTTGCAGCGCAGCCCGGACTACACCGAGGCTCTGGGCCTCTTTCTGGACGAAGCGGGAGACCTTCTGACCCGCTCGGCCTTGCGGGCGGACGGGCGCTATCCTGACAGTAGCGAAGCGGCCGAACTGATGCGCGCCTGGCGCGATACCCCGCCGCCCCTGACCCCGGCGCTGATCAATCAGCTGGGCACAGGCGAAGCGGGGCTGATGATCCTTCGGTGAAGGCAAGGGCGATGGCCGCCGGTGGCGCTTTGTTAACGGTTGCGGACTAGCATGCATATGGATGCTGGTTTGGGGCCTTATCGGGCCAGTTTGGGGACTGTCATGGATGCGCTCTTGCTGCGATCCTTGCAGAGTTACATGCGTGATACCTTTGGCCTGCCGGTCTGGCAGGCCATTTGTCGCCGGTCTGGCGTGACGACTGAGACTTTCGAACCGATGCTGCGCTATAATTCGGGCCTTGCGGACCGTGTCGCGCAACACGCGGCAGATGTCTTGGGGCGGCCCGTAGAAACGGTGTGGGAAGACATGGGGACCTATCTGGTCACGAACCCCAGTTATGAGGGGGTGCGTCGGCTGCTGCGCTTTGGTGGCGTCAGCTTCACCGACTTCCTGCATTCGCTGGAAGAAATGCCAGGCCGCACCCGGTTGGCTCTCCCGGAAATGGAGCTGCCAGAGGTGCAGTTGCAGGAGTTGGGTCCTGACCATTTCACGGTAGTCTGTCGGTCACGCCTGCAGGGAATACCGCGCGTGCTTGTCGGAATGCTGACCGCGATGGCCGATGACTACGGAGCCCTTTGCCTGATTGAGCCTGAGGCAGGCGGCAAGATCACGATCCGGGTGCTTGACAGTGCGCATGCCGCGGCCCGCCGCTTTGACCTTGCCTTGCCGGAGCGGTAGCAGATGACAGGGGCGAACACCGGGCTTGAGATCAGCGTCGACATCGCAGCGCTTGGGGACTTCATGCCCCTGCATCTCCTTCTGGATGCCGAAGGCAGGGTGCTGAGCGCAGGTGCCACCCTTCTGCGGGTGCTGGAAGGTGAGACGGTGATCGGCGCTCGGTTTGAGGATCTTTTCGAAGTGCGCTCACCCGGTGGGGCCATAACGGTAGCCGAGGTGCTTGACCGGGCGGCAGAGCGGTTCCGTATTGCGCCGCGTTGTCGGGGGCGGGTCGGCTTGCGCGGCCTTGGCAGGCGGCTGCCCGGGGGGCAAATGCTTTTGAACCTGACCTTCGGCATCGACCTGATCGCCGCTGTGCGTGAGTTCTCGTTGACCGACGGCGATTTCGCGGCCACCGACCTTGCGATGGAGCTGCTTTATCTGGCCGAAGCGAACGCAGCCGTCACCCGCGAATTGCGCGGGTTGAACATGCGTCTTGAAGGCGCGCGTATCGCTGCTGAAGAAGAGGCGCTGACCGATCCTCTGACCGGTCTGCGCAACCGCCGGGCGGCTGATCTGTTTCTGGAACGCATGTGCAGCGCCGCAGCACCCTTCGGGCTCTTGCACCTCGATCTCGACTACTTCAAGGCCGTGAACGATACGCTGGGCCATGCTGCGGGCGATTTCGTGCTTGAGGCCGTGGGTCGTGTTCTGCGCGATCAGGTGCGCGCCGAGGACTGCGCGGCCCGGGTTGGCGGGGATGAATTCGTCGTCGTCCTGCCCGGCCGCACCGATCCGCAGATGTTGCAGGCGATTGCCAACCGGATCATTCGTCGGCTCAGTGAACCGATGGAATTTGAGGGAAGCCCCTGCCAGGTTTCGGCCAGTGTCGGAATTGTACGGTCAAGTGACTTTGCAGCGCCGGATGCAGCCCAAGTGCTCGCTGCGGCCGACCGGGCGCTTTACGCGGCGAAACACGCCGGGCGCAGCCAGGCAATACTGTTGGGCTGCACCGCAGGTTGACCCTTTGGCCATCCGCCTGGCAGGGCGGACCTTCGGTCAAGCCGGATCAGGAACCACCCAAAGCGCCGATGGCGGCAGGACCACCCCCAGCGCCTGGCCTTTGGTCAAGCCTTGGGCAAAGTCAGGCGAAACAAGGGCCTGCAGCTGCGTGCCCCCAAGGTCAAGCTCCACCCGGCTTTGGGTGCCAAGAAAGGTGCTGGCCACGATCCGGGCGGTCAGGGCCCCCGGATGAGCTGGGGCGACAAGGTCAATCGCCTCGGGCCGGATGGTCAGAACCCCAGGGCCATCCGTCAGAGCACCGGGCAGGCCTGCGGGCAGGGGGATGGGGCCGATCGCAGACTGGAACACCCCGGCCGTCGCCCGCCCGGGCAGGAAGTTCGCTCCGCCAAAGAACCGCGCCACTGCCAGTGACGCGGGCTGGCGGTAGATCTGATCCGGCGGGCCATGCTGGGCAAGACACCCCTCCAGCAGAAGTGCAATCCGGTCGGCCAGAACCACCGCCTCGGTCTGGTCATGGGTCACGACAAGCGTTGTCACCGCCGTTTCCCGCTGCAGGGTCAGGATCAGCGCGCGCATGTCGTCGCGCAAGGTTGGGTCAAGGCTGGACAGTGGCTCATCCAGCAAAAGGAGATCGGGCTTTAGAACCAGGGCACGGGCCAAGGCCACACGCTGCGCCTGCCCGCCGGACAGTTCCGCCGGGCGGCGGCTGCCAAGGCCGGTCAACTGGGTCCGCTCCAGCATCTCGGTCACGCGGGCACGGATTTCTGTGGTGGGAAGGCCCCGCATCCGCAGGCCAAAGCCTACGTTTTCTGCCACAGTCAGATGGGGGAAAAGCAGCGGGTTCTGAAACACCATCACCACGCCGCGCTGTTCAGGCGGCAGATGCAGGATCGACCGTCCCGCAAGGGTGACCTGCCCCGCATCCGGCGCAAGAAGCCCGGCGATCAGCTTCATCACCGTGGTCTTGCCCGCACCTGACGGGCCAAGCAAGGCGGTGATCCGGCCACTGTCCACCGTCAGGTCAAGGTTGCGGATCGTGGCCAATGTGCCGCCCGGGTGGGTCTTGGTCAGGCCGCGCACCTCAAGGGTCATCGGACGCTCTCCGGTCCAAGGGCAAGGCTACGCCCTGTCAGGTGCCGCGCGGTCAGGGCCAATGCCAGCAAACCCGGCAGGATGTAGATCATGGCCACTGCGCCGGTCAGGTCATTGCGGCCCGACGTGGCGAAACTGAACAGCACCAACGGCAGCGTCTGCACCTTGCCGCCCCCGATCGACAGGGTCAGCAGGTATTGCGACCAAGAGATGAGGAAGGCAAAGAACGCACCCGTCAGCAGTCCTGGCTGGATCGCGGGCAGGGTGACATGGACAAAGACCTGCCAGGGGCGTGCGCCAAGGCTGCGGGCCTGATCCTCGGCATCGGTGTCGAAGCGGGCAAAGACGGTGGCCATGACCAGCGTCATGTAGGGCAGGGCGGGGATCAGATGCGCCAGGACCACGCCGGGGATCGTGCCGGTCAACCCGAGCTGCAGGAAGATTCCATGCAGCCCCAGCGCCACCGTGATCCCCGGCAGAATGGCCGGCGCCAGCAACAAGAGGACGACGATCCCCTTGCCGCGAAAGCGGTAAAGTGCCAGTGCCCGCCCGGCAGGAACCGCCAGCAGCGCTGCCAGCACCGTCGCTGCTGCCGCGATCAGTGTGGTGACGCCAAGGCTTTGCAGCACGCCAGATGTGGGCGAAAGGGCATAGGCCCAGGCTTTCATCGACCAAGTTTCAGGCAAAAGTGCCGGAAACCGCCAGCCGTGCGCCACTGACCAGATGGCCAAAGGCACCAGCGGCAGGATCAGCCAAAGGGCCATCGCCGCTCCGGCCAGGCTGCGAAGCGCCCTACCTTGCATCGCGCCCCCGATCCGCCATCGGTTGGGCGAAATGTGCATAGGCCAGCAACGTCGCAAGACCGATCAGGGCGATGATGACGGCCATCGCCGCCGCCTCGGGCCGGGCGGCGAGATCGACATTGGTATAGCTTTGCCAGGCCAGCACCGGCAGCGCCTTTGGTGTGCTTGCCCCAAGGAGAAGCGGAATCTCATAAGCGCCGAAGGCGAAGGCAAAGACCAAGGCCGACGCGGCCAGAAGACCCGGCCGCAGCATCGGCAAGGTCACATGCCGAAAGGCCTGCCATGGGCTTGCCCCCAGACTGCGGGCCGTCGCTTCATGGTCCGCGCCGATAGATTGCAGGTTGGCCAACAGGATCAGGGTGATGAAGGGCACCTCTTTCCAGACGTAAAGCAAGATGATCCCGATGGCAAAAGGGTCCTGCGTCAGGGCAGGGAACTGGCCAGGCGCGTCGATCACCCCGGCCGCATGGGCCAGCCGGGCAAAGACGCCAGATTGCGACACAAGATAGGCCATACCCACCGCCCCCACCACATGCGGCACGGTCAGGTTCATCTGGACCAGAAACCCGATGAGCCGCCGCCCCGGAAAGGTCTGCCGCAGCAAGAGTGCCGCCCCCAGCGCCAGCACCGCCGAAATCCCGGTCGAAGCAACCGCAATCCAAAGCGACAGCCCGAGCGAGGCAAGAAATCCGGGTGATGCAAGCACCGCCGCATAGGCGGCAAGGTCAGGCTCGGTCAGGCCGATGACCGGCATGTAGCGGAAGGACCGGATCAGCGTCAGGCCCAAGGCGGACAGAAACAGCCCCCCCAACACCAGCAGGGCCGGGGCCAGCAGCCAGAACGGATTGGCCCGGCCCGTCATCACGCGACAGTCATCCCGACGAAAGGGCGGGTCCGCGCTGCGGTGGTGGCAGCAAAGACGCCCTCTAAAGGCTGGAGGAGCGGCCCGCCCGTCAATTCCCGACCTGGGCCTGCCAGCCCGCCTCGATTGCGGTCAGCCAGTCGGCCTGCAGTTCGGGCAGCGCAGCCTTGGCAAGCTCATCGGCCGAAACCACGGAGGGATGCCCTTCGATCGCGGCAAAACCGTCCTGAACCTCGGCGCTGGTGCGCGCGATGTCGATGGCGGGGGACGCGCCCCAAACCTCGGGCTTGGCCTTTTCCAGCTGCTCTTCGCCCGACAGAAGCAAATTCTGCACCACCATCGCCGCCGCCTTGTTGGGCGAGTTGAACGGGATCAGAGTGTAGTTGGTGTTGCCGATTGTGCCATCGGTCATACCAAAGGAGCGCGTGGTTTCGGGGTAGGTCCCGGCTTGCACGGCCAACCCGAACTGCGACGGATCGTAGTTGAAGGTAAAGGCCACCTCGCCATTGGCGAAAAGCTCGTTCAACTGCGCAATGGTATTGGGATACGTCTGCCCTTCGCGCCAAAGGAAAGGCTCGATCTCGTTCAGGATCGCCCAGGTCTTGGCGGCAGCGGCGTCGAACTTTGCCTGATCGAACGGCCCCAGAAGCGCATCCGCCCCCCCTGCCGCATGATAGAACACATGGCGCACGAAGACCGACCCGGTGAAATCCGGCGGGGCGGGGTAGGTGAACTGGCCGGGGTTGGCCTTGATCCACGCCAGCAGCGCGCCCATGTCGCGCGGCGGCTCGGTCACCACGGCGCTGTCATGGGCAAAGGCGAACTGGACGGTGTTCCACGGCACTTCGCAGCCATCCACCGGCACGCCGAAATCATTGGCGATGGCCGGGTTGTCCCAGTTCACTAGCGCGTTGTTCGGCAAAAGGTCGGTATAGCCGCAGAAGGCAAGGTCGGCTTGCTTCATCGAGCGGAAGTTTTCGCCGTTGATCCAGATTAGATCGACCGCACCGGCATCGGCCACTCCGGCCTCTTTCTCGGTCAGAACCATGTTCACCACATCGGCCGCGTCAGCGATGCCCACGCGGTTCAGTGTGATGTCATAGTCGCGCTTCAGGACGCCGCCCACATGGTCCGAGACATAGCGGTTGATCGTATCCGCCCCGCCCCACATGAACCAGTTCACCGTGCCGCCCCGGGCCTCCTCGACGATCTGGTCCCAGGTCATGGCCTTCAGGGCCTCGCCATCGGCCGTATCGGCCAGCGCCGCGGTGGACATCAAAAGCAAGGCTGCAAGGCTGCGTAACATAGGGCTGATCCCGCGTTGAAAACTGTCGCCCCATCAAACCGATCGGGGCCGGGAATGCCAGTCACATGGCCGTTCATCTTCTGTAACGAAGCCGGCTTGGGACAGCGGATTTGAACAGGGGGAAGTGGCAGCCCGTAGGGGAGTCGAACCCCTCTTACCTGGTTGAAAACCAGGTGTCCTAACCGATAGACGAACGGGCCACTGCGCGCGTCCTAACGGGCGGCGCGCTTGGGTGCAAGAGGCAATCAGCGGTCGATCTGCGCGCCCATCAGCGCGATGGCCTGCTGATAGACTTTGGCCGCGTTCCACTGCTTGATGACCTCGAAATTCGGCTCACCCTCCTGATAGCCCTTGCCCGGTTGCCAACCCTTCTGGCGCAGGAAGTTGGCGGTCGAGGCGAGGGCATCGGTCATGTTGTAGAAATCCACCGTCCCGTCGCCGTTGCCATCCACCCCGTAAGCCAGCGCATTGCCGGGCAGGAACTGGGTATGACCAAGCTCGCCGTGCTTTGCGCCAACGGTCTGCATCGAGATCGACCCCTGGTCCACCAGCATCAGCGCCCCGATCAGGTGGGGTTTGAAGAAATCGGACCGGCGGCAGTCATAGGTCAGCGTGGCAATGGCCGAGACGACGTTGGTGTCGCCCATGAAGCCGCCAAACGCGGTTTCCATACCGTGAATCGCGATCAACACTCCGGCGGGCACCCCGAACCGTGCTTCAAGGGCGGCATAGAATTCGGCGTTCTTGGCCTTGCGGCTGCGACCCTGGGCGATGATCGTCTCGGCTCCGCGCACCTGCAGGAACTTGTCGAGGCTGTATTTGAAGCTTTTCTGGTTGCGGTCCGCGCCGATGGTGGCCTTGGAGTAAGAGGTCGCCATCAGCGCCTCAAGCCCGCGCTTGCCAACCCCGGCCGCCTTTGCCTCGGCCGCCATTTCGTCCTTCCAGGCTTCATATTGACCGCCAGTGTCGCTGCAGCTGGTGGCATGGGCTGCGAAGGGCAGGCAGGCAAGAAGGGCGGGGGCAGCAAGGCGGAAAAACAGGGTCACGGGGGGCGTACCTATGCAAATGTTTCACGATGCGCCCGTCGCGGCGCGGCAGGATCAGACACACTGCCCCGCTGGGCTGTGTCAAGTCACGATGTCAGGAAAAATTGGCAGCCCGTAGGGGAGTCGAACCCCTCTTACCTGGTTGAAAACCAGGTGTCCTAACCGATAGACGAACGGGCCGCGCTTTCGGTGGCGGGTGAATAGAACGGGTGCCGCTGATCTGCAAGCGGAATCTTGCGGCCTGCCTGGTCAGACCGCTGCGGCATCCTCGACCCGCAATTGCACCCGTGTGCGGCCGTTCCAGTGGTTCAGTTCCAGCCGACCGGCAAGGTGAAACCGCTGGTGGCCGGCGCTTTCCAGGGCCGGGCCAAGCGGGCCGTCGAAGGCCCCGAACAGGATCGCGTCCAGACCCGGCCCCGCGCCGTCCGACAGGGTCAGCTTCAGGTGGCTCTCGCCGATCCGCCGTGTGCTGAGGGAGCAATTGGCAAAGGCGAAGCGGGGGGCGGGGGCGGCGGCTCCGAAGGGGCCCGCATCCTCGATCTGTTCGATCAAGGCAACGGTGGCGGCAGAGGTGGTCAAGAGGCTGTCGATCCGCAGATCAAGCGGCCCGCCATCCCCCGCGCCCTGCCGGGCCAGAAGCTCGGCCAGGCGGTCCATCGCCGGGGCAAGTTGCGCGCGGGTCAGCGACAGGCCTGCCGCCATCTTGTGCCCGCCGCCTTTCTGGATCATCCCTTCGGCCGCAAGGCGCTGGATTGCGGCGCCAAGGTCCACCCCGGGGATCGATCGGGCCGAGCCTTTGCCGTCCTCACCATCAAAGCCGATCACGACCGAGGGGCGCTGTGCGGCCTCTTTCAGGCGGGCGGCGACGATGCCGACAACACCTGGATGCCAGCCATCCCCCGCCGCCCAGACCAGCGGGGCCTCAAGACCCCGCGCTTCGGCCTGGGCGAGGGCCTCGATGCGGACCGCCTCGGTTATCTCACGCCGGTCGGTGTTCAACTGGTCAAGCCTGGCTGCCATCGCGGCCGCCTCGCCCAGATTGTCCGTCGCCAAAAGCCGCGCCCCAAGGTCGGCCTGCCCGATGCGGCCGCCCGCATTGACGCGGGGGCCGAGAAGGAAGCCAAGGGCGTAAGTGGTGGGGGCCTGATCCATCCGCGCGACATCGGCCAGCGCCCGCAAGCCCGGCCTTTCCCGCCGGGCCATGACCTTCAGGCCTTGCCGGACGAAGGCCCGGTTCACCCCGACCAAGGGGGCCACATCGGCCACGGTCGCCAGCGCCACAAGGTCCAGCATTGCCATCAGGTCGGGGCCTTGCTGGCCATGGCTGCGCAGTTGGCGGTTCGCCTCGACCAGCATAAGGAACACCACCCCAGCGGCGCAGAGGTGGGCGAGGGTGCCGTCTTCATCCTGCCGGTTCGGGTTCACCACGGCCAGCGCGGGCGGCAGGGTTTCCAAGGCAAGGTGGTGGTCCAGGATCACCACATCCGCGCCCTTGGCCGCGGCGATCGGCTCATGGCTGAGGGTCCCGCAATCGACGCACAGGATCAGGCTGTGACCCGCGGCAAGCTGGGCCATGGCGGGGATATTGGGGCCGTAGCCTTCGTCAATCCGGTCGGGGATGTAAAGGGTCGCCTCTACCCCCATCGCCCGCAGCCAGATGATGAGGAGAGCCGCTGAGGAGCCGCCGTCCACGTCGTAATCGGCGAAGATCGCTATGCGCTCATGGGCGGTCACGGCCCGGATCAGGCGGGCGGCAGCGGGGGCCATGTCGCGCAAGGTGAGGGGGTCGGGCAAAAGGTCCCGCAGGGCAGGGGCGAGGAAGGCGGGGGCCTCCTCAGGCGTCACGCCCCTGGCGGCGAGGATCCGGCAGAGGGGGAGGGGGAGGCGCGTCGCTTGGGCCATCGCCTCGGCCAGACGGTCCTGGGCGGCATCGGGGCCAACCCAGCGGCGGCCGGTCAGGGAGGAGGCGACGTTGAGGAAAGCGGTCATGCGGACAGGGGTGCAGCAAAGGGGGCGGGCTGGCAAGGGGGGTGAGGGGTGTCCCGGGCGGGGACACGGGGGTGGGTCGTTTGAAATCAAGGGGTTGGTTTTGTAATTTAAGGAAATGGTAAGAATTGCGAGTCGGGTGACAGACTACTTGGGGAGCATTCAAGGGCCGGAAAACAGGGCGTGTCCGGAAAGTGCTCCGCTGACCGATGGCAGCTTTTGGCCCGTCGCGGCCAGGGTTGAGCGGCCCTGTTGCCAGCCGCAGTCTGATCTGGAAACTGCAGCCACGACCGCAAACCGCAGGAATTGGGCCACATGGATTTGAATCAGATCACGCTGTCAGTGCACGACCTGGAGACTGGCGTTGCGTTCCTGTCTATGCTTGGGCTGCGCCTGATCGTCCACGATGCAGACAGCCGATACGCGCGCTTTGAGCTTCCTTCAGGCGCGACGACCCTGTCGCTTCATGAAAACCCGAAAGCCGTTCCGGGCGAAACCGTCCTATACTTCGAGGTTGAAGATGTGGATCGGCGCTATCAGGACCTTTCGGCTGCCGGGGTCGTTTTTGAGGGCCCGCCAGCCGATCAAAGCTGGCGTTGGCGCGAGGCGTATTTTTCAGACCCGACTGGAAACCGGTTTTGCATCTTTCACGCAGGGCCGGATCGCCGCTTTCCGCCTTGGCGGATCGTCCCGTAGCCCTTCACTCAGGCAACAGGTGCCCGTGACACAGCCCCGATGCCCGGCACTCTTTTGCGGACCTGCCGCAAGAAATCGTGCGCTTCCATTTGACGGGCGGACGCTGCAGTTGGGTGCGTGGAGGGCGCCAAAGCGCGCCCCATCCGTCAGTTGGAAGACCCGCCTATTTAACCGGGCTTTTGTAGGTCATCCGGCGGATGGAACCGGACTTGGACCGCATCAGGATGGTTTCCAGCGTGATCCAGCCGGGTTCGCGTTTGATCCCGGCGAGAAGGGAGCCTGAGGTTACCCCGGTCGCGGCGAAGATCACGTCGGCGCGGACCAGATCGTCGCGGGTGTAGACACGGTCAAAGTTGGTGATGCCGGCCTTGCGGGCGCGGGCTTTCTCATCCTCGTTGCGGAAGAGAAGTTTGCCGTAGAACTGCCCGCCCATGCATTTCAGCGCGGCTGCGGCCAGTACGCCCTCAGGTGCGCCGCCCGAGCCCATGTACATGTCGATGCCGGTCATCTCGGGCTCGGCGCAGTGCATGACGCCGGCGACGTCGCCGTCGGTGATCAGACGGATCGCGGCGCCGGTGGAGCGGAGTTCGGCGATCATGTCCTCATGCCGGGGGCGGTCAAGGACGCAGACGGTGATATCCTCGGTCGAGCAGCCCTTGGCGGCGGCGAGGGCCGAGACACGCTCGGACGGGGTCATCGACAGGGTGACGGTGCCTGGCTTGTGGCCGGGGCCGATGGCCAGCTTGTCCATGTAGACGTCAGGCGCGTGCAGCAGCGTGCCGCGCGGGGCCATGGCGATGACGGTCAGCGCGTTCGGCATGTCCTTGGCGGTGAGGGTGGTGCCTTCCAAGGGGTCAAGTGCGATGTCGACGGCGGGGCCGTTGCCGGTGCCGACCTCTTCGCCGATATACAGCATCGGGGCTTCATCCCGCTCACCCTCGCCGATCACCACGACGCCCTTGATGTCGAGAAGGTTCAGCTGGTCGCGCATGGCGTTGACGGCGGCCTGGTCGGCGGCCTTTTCATCGCCGCGTCCAATCAGGCCAGCCGAGGCAAGGGCAGCGGCTTCGGACACTCGGCCAAGGCCAAGGCTGAGAAGCCGGTCCTGGAATTGCGATTTTTCGGACATCGGGCCCCTCCTGGTTCGGCCCGGTGTAGCGGGGCCAGCGCGGTGCGGCAAGCGTGGTGACGCTAACGGTGCCAAGCGCTTTCGCGGTTGCGGGTGTTCGGGTAAGTCTGGGGCGGTCAGAGGAGCGCAGATGCGGGCAGGGCTGGTGGCAGTGGTGCTGGGGGTGCTGGCTTGCGGTTCAGCGGCCAGGGCGCAGGCGCTGTGGATCAACGAAATCCCCTATGCCGATGCGCAGGCGCTGGAGCCAGTGGTCGAGGATTTCGAGGCGCTGGCGAACCAGCGGTTTGACCGCCCGTTCCGGATCAAGGGGGGTGAGGTGGCGCAGATGCTGGCGGGGCAGACGCTGCGCTATCGCACCGGGCGCGGCCAGGACCGGCATTGGGTGCTGGATGTGCGGGTGCCGCAGGTGCCGCTGGCGCTGGATGCGCTGCCGGACGGGACCTTTGCGGCGGTGACGCGGGACATGGCCTTTGGCGGGCGGCAGGCCTTGGCCGGGATCGGCCCGCCGCAGCCGATGGGCCGGATGCGGCTGGGATCGGGGATCGTGACGGTGCTGTTCGACGAGCCGCAGTGCATGTTCGGCTTGCGGACCTGGCTGGACGGCGCGCAGGACAACATCGTGATGCGCGACCAGCCAGAGGGGAACCTGAACCTGATCTTCTGGCGCCGGAATGGCGACAAGATCGGCGAGTTCCGGCGCTTTACCGATCAGGGGTTGGTGGAGCTCGCCTACATCCAGTCCTCTGGCGGTGAGGCCGAGATTCTGGCCGTGACGATCCAGAACCTAGACCCGATGGGCATCGGGATCGACGAAATCCTGTTCTCGCCCTTGTGCCCGATGATGGTGGCAGAGCTGCGGTAGCGCTCAGACTTCCTCGATCCGGATGGCGACGGGGTGGCCGACCAGAACCCCGGTCGGGCCGAACTGCGACAGGGCATGGGCCACATCGGCGGGGGCGGCCTTGTGCGTGACGATCAGGACGATGGCGTTCTGGGCCTGGTCATCGGGGCGGTGCAGCTGGCGCATCTGGTCGATGGAGATGCCCGCCGCACCAAGGCAGGTGGCGATCTTGGCCAGTGCGCCGGGTTTGTCGAGGAGTGTCATCCGCAAATAGTAGGGGGCAGGCGTGGCGGAACTGGCGGCGGTGGGTTGGGCCAGTTGCGCCGCCGGGATGCCGAACGTCGGCAGGCGGATGCCGCGGGCGATGTCGATCACGTCGGCCATCACGGCGCTGGCGGTGGGGCCCATGCCCGCACCCGCGCCGCGCAAGACGATCTGGCCGACGCTGTCGCCTTCCAGCACCACCATGTTGGTGCCGCCTTGCAACTGGCCCAGGGGGCTGGCTGAGGGCACAAGGCAGGGCGTCATCCGCTGCTCCAGCCCACGGCCGGTCATCTGCGCCACGCCAAGGAGTTTGATGCGGTAGCCCATATCCTCGGCCAGGCGGATGTCGTCGATTGAGACATTGCCGATGCCTTCCAGTTCCACTGCGTCAAAGCTGACGCGGGTGCCAAAGGCGATGGCGGCGAGGAGAGAAAGCTTGTGCCCGGCGTCAATGCCGCCGACGTCAAGGTTCGGGTCAGCCTCAAGGTAGCCAAGCTGGCGGGCCTCTTCGAAGACCACGTCATAGGGCAGGCCGGCCGATTGCATCCGGGAGAGGATATAGTTGCAGGTGCCGTTCATCACGCCCATCACCCGCTTCATGCGGTTGCCGGCAAGGCCTTCGGTCAGGGCCTTGATGACCGGGATGCCACCGGCGACGGCGGCCTCGAACCGGATGACGCGGCCTTGCGCCTCGGCGGCAAGCGCGAGCGCCTGGCCGTGATGCGCCAGAAGGGCCTTGTTGGCGGTGACGACGTCCTTCCCAGCGGCAATCGCGGCTTCGGTTGCGGCCTTGGCCGGACCGTCATGGCCGCCCATCACCTCGACAAACACATCGATGTCGTCGCGGCGGGCAAGGGCCACCGGATCGGTTTCCCAGGCATATCCCGACAGGTCCGCATCGCGGTTCTTCGTCCGGTCGCGGGCCGAGACGGCGGTGATCTGGACCGCGCGGCCGGTGCGGGCGCTGATCAGGTCAGCCTGGGTCTGCACGATCTTGACCACGCCAACCCCCACGGTTCCAAGACCGGCAAGGCCAAGACGCAAGGGGGCGGCGGCTGACATGAGGTGACCTTCGGGCTGGTTGCAGACCCGGACGTGTTAGCCGGAAGCCGCACGGGGTGCAACGCCGTCAGGCGATGGCGTGATGATCCTGCCCCTATGGCCCGGCGGGCCGGGAAAACGCGCTGTCGGCTTGGGCCAAAAGGCCCTCAAGCGGGACAAGGGTCGGAAAATCCCGTGCGGTCGTGCGACCGCATCCGGCAAGAGCCGCTGCGGCAAGCAGGGCAAGCCCCGCCGCCACAGCCGGAAGACGCAGGATCAAACGCAGGTCGCGGTCCCATCCATACAGACCCGGCGCCGACGCGCGAAGGTCACGATGGTTTGCGTGAAGGTCTGCTCGGTCAATCCCGGGCCAGCATTCAGCACGCCGATGTCGAAGCGCGGGACGTAATCCACCCAGGTTTCCACCAGGATCGCACCCTGCCGGTTGTCCATGATCGGGATGATCGTGTTGCGCATCGGCTGGAGGTCAAGCGCGGTAAGGGGCAGGATCGAAGCGTCGCCACCCGTGACCCGCGACCACAAGAGGATGTATTCGTCATCCCCCCATGCCGCGAGATTGGCCTCTGGGTCGTTCTCATCAAACTCAAAGCTGGTGATGCGCATCCGGGCGACGGGCGCGCCGGGCATCAGGAAGGTCAGCACCTGTTGCAGGTCAGAAGCGAATTTTTCGGTGATCACTTCCTGCCGCGAAAGAAGGTCCGAGATTGAATAGGCGGCCTTCTGGTTCACGTTGATGGTGCGGAACACATCCCAATAAACGACAAGGCCGATGAAGCCCCACATGAGGATCGGCATCAGGATGAGAAACTCAGCTAGCATCACGCCGCTTTCATCCTTGGCAAAGGTCCGAAGGCTGGTACGGAAACGGTTCATCTGCCCACTTATCCCGGTTCGTTTACGAAGACTGAGTTGACGACAATTCCGTAATTCTCGTCATCTCCATTGCCATTTGCGCCGACAAGCGCCGCCCCGACGATAGTCGTCGGGAACAAGGGTTCTTCCAACAGACAGATCTGCAAGAGCATGATGTCATTGTCAGAGCCATAGGCAAACTCACCCGTCGGCGGTGGGTCGTCGGGGTTGACGGCGGCCGATTTGTCCATGCAATACCGCTGCGGGGTCACCATCGAGAAAGTGGCCGTGTTGATCGGCTGCATCCAGACCCGCATCTTGGCCACACAGGCATCGACGCTGAAGACGAGGGCCGAGGTTTCGCAGAAGCGCTGCTTCAAAATCTTGTGGCTCACATTCTCCAGCGTGCCAAGCCGGATGTCACGGACGACGATGTCCACGCTCCGCTCCAGCATGACAGAGCGGATCATGTAGAAGCTGCTTTCGAACGAGGCGAAAAAGATCGTCAGCACAATCGGCACCAGAATCACAAATTCAATCGTGGCCGTGCCCCTTTCGTCGCCGAGAAAATCCCGCAAGCGATCCATCATTGAGTCAGCCTCAGTTCGGAAATATCCAAGGCGATCTGGTTGAACGCAGCGGTCAGGTCACCCGCATCTTTGGGTTCGTAGTAGTAGGTGGTTTTCGGCAGCGAGGCGCAGCCGTTGATGGCAGCGATACCGCGGTTGGAGGGCGCATCGTCAAACATGATCCCGTAAATCTCCATCCCGGCACCGCCTGCTACCACGGAATTGCGGGCGGCGAGGCAGTTTTCCTGCAGCAGCTGGTCCAGGCGTGTGGTGTTGCCCGGGGCACTGGCCAGGTATGGGCCGGCCATAGCGTTGAAGACGGTGTTGTAGTCCGTAAAGCCGGTGACACCCGAGCGCACGAAAAGCTGCTGGGCAACCCAGCTGACGCGGACATAGCGCCAGACCTCGCTCCAGTCGAGTTGGGTCACGGTTCCGCTACCGCTCCACGACGGGGTCGAAAGCCAGGCGCGCGGATCGCAGGCGTTGGCGACCGCTGCATTGGCAGTGCTACCGTCGCCTTCGGCATCATCACCGTCGTTCGGCCGGACAGAGTTCCGCTTGAGATGCGGCACGAAGTATTCGCGGGTTCCGTAATTTGCCAGCTGCCAGCCTGAGCAGCTGAGGGCACCGGTCGCCTCCGAACCCGGCCGGATCGGCGTGCCCGTCGCGGGGTTGACGAAGCGGATGGCATATCGGCCGTCAGCCCCGCGCCAGATCGGCGATAGACCGGACTTGTAGGCATCTTTTACGTGGGTGTTTGTAACATGCTCACCGTCCGTCATCAGGATTATGATCTTGCGCGTGTCGCCTTGGCCGTTGTTGACCGGGCGTCCGGTCATGTCATTCTTTGGGTCACCGGTCGGCAGCAAAGCGGTGTAGATCGGGCGCGCCGCCTGGTCCAGCAAGGCTGTGCCCCAGCGCATGCCAACCGCGATGTAGGTATTGCCGTTCGCGACAAGGCTGTTGATCTTGGCCTTGACAGCTTCGCCATCTTTCGTTGGCAGCATGATCTGGTTCAACGCAGGTTCGTAAACGGCCGTGGATGTATTGTCGGCAATTGTGGTGCAAGGAAGGTTACTGCGGCCTTGCGGATTGACATAGGTGCCGTTTGTGGTCGTGCCGGACGAAGAGTCGCCGACCACTGCCATGGGAATTGCTACGCTCAGGTCGACACCGGTGGTGTCGAAGCCCGACTCTGGAAACTCCATGCAGTTGATGTCCGGAACGCCGGCGTTTGCGACGCCGTTCCAGCTGGACAGGTTTGACACGGTGAACTGCGCGCGCAGGGCGGCGGGAACGTTGACCTGTGCCGCATATGGCACGACGCCGATCGAGACGTTGTGTTTCAAGTCCTTTGATTCAATGATGTTGACAAAAGAAACGGCCGCTTCTTTCAAGGCCTGCAGCTTGGACTTGCCGTTGCCGATAGGTTCGTTCATCGACCCGGTAATGTCGAGGACGAGCATCACCTCGATCCTTTCCACGCCTTGGGCCGCCTTGGTGCTGGTCAGACCTTGGAGGAAGTCACGGTTCGAGAAGAGGCCCATGAAGTAGTTCTGCGACGTCACGCTGGCGGAAATCTCCACCTCGCGCTTGCCGGGTACGCTGAGCGCGGTCACGACCGGGGTGCTGTAGGTGACCATGTTCAGGTCGGCACCGAGGCCGGCCTTGTTGAACCAGTCATTGGCAATCTCGGTCGGGGTGCGGACCTTGGTGCTGTCCTTTTCCTCGGGCAGGCCGGCCGCGGCGAGGGCGGCGCGGTCAAGCGTCTGCTGCATCGCGACGCGGCGGGTTTCGAAGCGCATCACGTCCACGGCAATACCGCCGAAGATGATCATGGCCAGGAATGTAAAAATCATGATGATGGCCATCGACCCGCCTTCATCATCCCGAAAACGCAGCATCGAAGCGCGTGTGTGTCCAAGGACCACGGCAAGAACTGGTTTGTGCATCGTCGCGACCTTCCAAAATGGCAGCTGCCCCGCAGCGGGCAGGAGGTTCCATCGGGCATTAAGACATAAGATCTGGCGGAAGTGTGGCATTTGCTGTGCAAGCTTTCAAAAATCCGGGGTTTTGGAAACAATTCCCGGGGCCGTGGCCAGCGTCGGCCACCAAAAGTGGCAAATCCGGTGCTGCAATCGGGTGGCCCCCCGGCTTGGAAGGCCTTTGAAAGATTAACCGATTCGGGTGTCGCGGCCGGTCAGAAGCGGAGGTCTTCCCGCCCGTCCCCGGCGCATGGCCCATGGGCGGTGCCTGATTGCGCTAGCATTGCCCCGGGGCATGCGGCCAAGGGTTCACACGGGCAATTTGCGCGCTAGGGTGCCCTTGGGTGCCGCCGGCCTGCCGGGCAGCGCACCCTGCCGGACAGGGAGGAATGGCATGCACGCGACCGGAGAGCCCAGCTTTCGCGAATCGGTTGACCTTATGTTCAACCGCGCCGCGAAGCTGATGGATATGAGCCCAGGCCTGGAACAGAAGATCAGGGTCTGCAACTCGACCTACACGGTGCGCTTTGGCGTCCGGCTGCGGGGCAAGATCGAGACGTTTACCGGCTATCGGTCGGTCCACTCCGAACACATGGAGCCGGTCAAGGGCGGCATCCGCTTTGCCCTTTCGGTGAACCAGGACGAGGTTGAGGCTCTGGCGGCGCTGATGACCTACAAATGCGCGCTGGTGGAGACGCCCTTTGGGGGGTCCAAAGGGGGCCTCTGCATCGACCCCCGCGCCTGGGACGAGCATGAGCTGGAACAGATCACCCGCCGCTTCGCCTATGAGCTGATCAAGCGCGACCTGATCCACCCGGCGCAGAACGTGCCCGCCCCTGACATGGGAACGGGTGAGCGCGAGATGGCCTGGATTGCCGACCAATACGCGCGGATGAACACGACGGACATCAACGCCAAGGCCTGCGTGACCGGGAAACCCCTGTCAGGCGGCGGCATCCAGGGCCGGGTCGAGGCGACGGGGCGTGGCGTCCAGTTCGCGCTGCGCGAGTTCTTCCGCCACCCGGAAGACGTTGCCAGGGCGGGCCTTTCCGGCGGCCTCGACGGCAAGCGCGTCATCGTGCAGGGCCTTGGCAACGTGGGCTACCATGCGGCCAAGTTCCTGAGCGAGGAAGACGGCTGCATCATCACCGCCGTCATCGAACGTGACGGGGCGTTGGTGAATCCCAAGGGCCTTAACATTGAGGATATCCGCCAATGGATGAACGGCCACGGCGGCCTGTTGGCGGGCTATCCGGGGGCCACCCTTGTGGCCGACGGGGCGGCCGTGTTGGAGGAAGAGTGTGACCTGCTGATCCCCGCCGCGCTGGAAGGGGTGATCCATCTGGGCAATGCCGCCCGGATCAAGGCCCCCCTCATCATCGAGGCGGCGAATGGCCCGATCACCTATGGCGCGGATGAAATCCTGCGGCAGAAGGGCTGCGTCATCATTCCCGACATGTATGCCAACGCCGGGGGCGTCACGGTCAGCTATTTCGAATGGGTCAAGAATCTGTCCCACATCCGCTTTGGCCGGATGCAGCGCCGGGCCGAGGAGTCCCGGTCACGCCTTATCGTCGAAGAGCTGGAACGGCTGAGTGCGGACCAGCATCTGGGCTGGACGCTGGCGCCGGACTTCAAGGAAAAGTTCCTGACCGGTTCGGACGAGCTGGCGCTGGTCAGGTCCGGCCTCGATGACACGATGCGCACGGCCTATCAGGCGATGCGCGAGGTCTGGCACAACCGCGCCGATGTCGAAGATTTGCGCGTGGCGGCCTATATCGTGTCGATCAGCCGGGTGGCGGCGACCTATCGGTCGAAGGGGCTTTAGACCGGGATGGCAGGGGCCGGATGACACCGGCGACGGAAATCTGCACAGTTGGCGTATAGATCCCGGGTCCGCGCCGTGGTGGCGCTGCGCCCTTAACCACTGTGCCAAAGAGAGCCCTAATGTCGATTTCCGGTCGTCTGCTTCTTGCCGCGTTCCTTGCCACTTCGGGCGCTGCCTCTGCCCAGGAAGGGCCACCGCCCGGCGGTGAGGGCGGCCCCCGTCCCGACTATGTGCTGCATGCAGACTTGGCCTATGCCGACCGATCGGCGGATCGCAACGTGCTGGACATCTATGTACCCGAGGGCGTCGAGAACCCGCCAATCGTGGTCAACATCCACGGCGGCGGCTTCATGATGGGCGACAAGTCGGACCCGGACGGGCTGGACATGTTCATGCGCGCCGGGATTGCCGTCGCCTCGATCAACTATCGTCTGTCGGATCAGGCGACCTGGCCCGGGCAGTATGACGACCTGATGGACGCCTTCGCCTTCCTGCGCGCCAATGGCGATGCGCTGGGCTATGACGAGACGCGGATGGCGTCGTTCGGGGCCTCGGCGGGCGGGCATCTGTCCTCGGTCGCGGGGATCGCGCTGTCGGCCGATCCGGCGACGGCGCTGAAAGCGTCGGTCGTCTGGTTCCCGCCGATCCTGTTTTCCGAAATGGACGCGGATATGGCTGCGGTCGGCATGACCTCGGTCACTGGGGCGACGGATGATGCGGGGTCGGCTGAATCGAAGCTGATCGGCGCGGCTGTGGGCGAGAACCCGGACCTGGCCATCGCGGCCAGTCCGCTGACCCTTCTGGCCGCGCTGCCGCCCGCGGCGGAGCTGCCGCCGTTCCTGATCATGCACGGGGCCGAGGATACCAACATCTCGCGCATCCAGTCGGGACGGCTGTTCATGGCGCTACTGTCGCGGCCCGGTACCAAAGAGATCGAGTACCGGCTGCTTCCGGGCGCAGGGCATGGGTCGGGCGCGTTCAAGCGTCTGGACGCGATTACCGAGGTGGTGGCGTTCCTCAGCGCAAAGCTCGGCGCGTAGGTCCGGCTTCTTGCGACATCTTTTGTCGCGGGCAGCGCAGGAATCGCGCGCCGGTTCTTGAACATGGCGCGCGGACCCGGTTGAATGGCCGGCGTCAGGAAAGGTCTGTCCATGCGCTATTCCGGTCTGAAGGTCATCACCGAGGGGCTCTTTGGCAACAAGGGCTGGACCCCGGCCTGGCGGGACCCGGCCCCCAAGGCCGAGTATGACGCGATCATCATTGGCGGTGGCGGGCACGGCCTTGCGACGGCGTTCTATTTGGCCAAGAACCACGGTCTGACCAATATCGCCGTGCTGGAGAAATCACACATCGGGTCGGGCAACATCGGGCGGAACACGACGATCGTGCGCGCCAACTACTTCCTGCCGGGGAATAGCGAGTTTTACAGCCATTCCCTGAAGCTTTGGGAGCAGATGGAATCCGAGCTGAACTACAACGTGATGCATTCGCAGCGCGGGCTGATCAACCTTTTCCACAGTGACGGGCAGCGGGATGCCTTTGTGCGGCGCGGGAATGCGATGATCAATCAGGGGGATGACGCGATCCTTCTGGACCGCGAGGGGGTGCGGGAGCATCTGCCCTACCTCGATTTCGAACAGACGCGGTTCCCGATCTATGGGGGGTTGCTGCATCCGCGCGGCGGCTCGGCCCGGCATGACGCGGTGGCCTGGGGCTATGCCCGGGGGGCGGACCAGCGTGGGGTGGACCTGATCCAGAACTGCGAGGTGACGGGCATCGACATTGCCAATGGCAAGGTCGTAGGCGTGCAGACCACGCGGGGGGCGATCCGGGCCAAGAAGGTGGGGATCATCGTAGCGGGGCGGTCGTCGCAGGTGGCTGCGATGGCGGGAATGCGGTTGCCGATTGAAAGCCACATCCTGCAGGCCTTTGTCACCGAGGGGCTGAAGCCCGTCATCAACCATGTCGTCAGCTTCGGGATGGGACACTTCTATATCAGCCAGTCAGACAAGGGCGGATTGGTGTTCGGGGGCGATCTCGATTTCTACGCCAGCTACGCCTCACGCGGGAACCTGCCGATGGTGGAGCATGTGATGGAGGCGGGGATGACCCTGATGCCGATGATCGGGCGGGCCAAGGTGCTGCGGTCCTGGGGCGGGATCATGGACATGTCGCCGGACGGGTCGCCCATCATCGACAAGACGCATATCGACGGGCTGTTTGTGGATTGCGGCTGGAACTACGGGGGGTTCAAGGCGGTGCCTGCCTCTGGCTGGTGCATGGCGCATCTGATGGCCACGGGCGAAAGCCACGAGGTCGCCAAGATGTTCCGGCTGGACCGCTTTGCGACGGGGCATCTTCTGGACGAAGAAGGCACCGGTTCGCAGCATAATTTGCATTGAAAGGGCGCGAGATGGCCGTTCACCTGCGCCTTGCGCCGCCTGCAAGCGCCTCCGGCGGGGATATTTCTACCAGTATGAAAGCGGAGGCCAGGAAATGCGCCTGAAATGCCCCCTTTGCGGTGACCGGGACCGGCGGGAGTTCTACTATTACGGGGCGGAGGATTATCTCCACCGGCCTGCGGAAGGTGCGCCCTTGGCCGACTGGGATAACTACCTGCACCTGCGGGACAATCCGGCGGGGGTGACGAAGGACCTTTGGTATCACGAACAGGGCTGTGCGCAGTGGCTGGTGGTCACCCGGAACACGGTGACGCATGAGATTTCCGGGGTGGAACTGGTGGCGGAGCGCAAGGCATGAGGATCGACGGCAAGGGCCTCATCGACCGGACGAAGCCGGTCCGCTTCCGCTTTGATGGCAAGGATTACGCGGGCTACAAGGGCGATACGCTGGCCTCGGCGCTCCTTGCCAATGACGTGCGGCTGGTCGGGCGGTCGTTCAAGTATCACCGGCCACGGGGCGTGCTGACGGCGGGGTCGGAAGAGCCGAACGCGCTGGTTGAGGTGATCGGCGCAAAGAACCAGACGCCGAATGTGCGGGCGACCGTGCAGGAGGTGTTCGAGGGGCTGGTCGCGCAGTCGCAGAACCGGATGGGCAGCTTGCGGTTCGATCTTCTGGCGGTGAACGACTACCTCGCGCCGTTTCTGAGTGCTGGGTTCTACTACAAGACCTTCATGTGGCCGCGCGCCTTCTGGGAGGGGCTTTATGAGCCGCTGATCCGACGCGCGGCGGGGCTTGGCAGCCTGTCGGGCAAGCATGACGAGGGGGTCTATGAAAAGGCCTTTGCCTTCTGCGATGTGCTGGTGATCGGCTCTGGCCCCGCCGGCCTGATGGCCGCGCTGACGGCGGGGCGGTCGGGGGCGGACGTGATCCTGGCCGAGGAAAGCCACAGCCTGGGCGGGCGGCTTTTGTCTGACGGCGGGGTGATCGGAGGCCTTCCCGCAGGCGAATGGGTTGCGCAGGTCGTGGCCGAACTGCAGGCGCTGCCCAACGTGCGGATCATGCTGCGTACCACGGTGACGGGCGCCTATGACCACGGAACCTATGGCGCGCTGGAGCGGGTGGGGCTGCACAAATCCGCCCGTCCGAACCTGCCGCGCGAGTGTTTCTGGCGGATCGTGGCGGGGCATACGGTCCTTGCCGCCGGGGCCTTGGAGCGACCCGTGGCGTTTGAGGATAACGACCGACCGGGGATCATGATGGCCTCCGCCGTGCGGACCTACCTTAACCGCTATGGGGTCAGTCCGGGCAAGCGGGTGACGCTTTTCGCCAACACTGATGCCGCGCGGGCGACGGCGCGCGATCTGATGGCGGCGGGCGTGACGGTTGCCGGCATCATCGACCCGCGCCCTGATGCCTTCAGCGTCGAGGATTGCCCCGTGCACGTTGGGGCCGAAGTGATCGGCACACGCGGGCGGCTGGGGCTTTCCGCGATCACGGTGCGCAAAGGGGCGGAGACCTTCGAGATCGAGACCGACTGTCTGGCGATGTCGGGGGGCTGGAACCCGACGATCCACCTGACCTGCCACATGAACGGCCGCCCCCGGTGGAGCGAGGATCTGGCCGCCTTCGTGCCGATGGAAGGCGCGGTGCCGGGGTTGGTCGCGGTCGGGGCGGCGAATGGCAGCATGTCCACTCATGGCGCGCTGGCCACGGGCCATGCGGCGGCCTTGCGGATGGTTGACGCGCTTGGCCGCAAGGTCAGCATTGATCTGCCGGCGGCAGAGGACGCGCCGTATCAGCTGCGCGCGCTTTGGGCGGTTGAGGGGAAAGGGCGGGCCTGGCTTGATTTTGCCAATGACGTCACGACCAAGGACGTCAAGCAGGCGGCGCAGGAAGGCTTCCGCAGCGTCGAGCATATGAAGCGCTACACCACGCAAGGCATGGCGCCGGATCAGGGCAAGAACTCGAACGTCGCAGCACTGGCCGTGCTGGCCGATGCAACCGGGCGCGGGATTGCCGAGACGGGGGTCACAACCTTCCGCCCGCCTTACGTGCCGGTTTCGATTGCCGCGATGGGGGCCGGGGGCCGGGCCGAAGGCTTCGCCCCGCAGCGGTTCCTGACCAGCGATCAGGCCAGCCGCGACCGGGGCGCGCCGATGATCGAGGCGGGGCTGTGGTATCGTCCTTCCTATTTCCCGAAGCCGGGGGAAAGCACTTGGCGTGAGGCGTGCGACCGGGAAGTGACCATGGTCCGGCAGGCGGTGGGCGTGGCGGATGTGTCTACACTTGGCAAGATCGACATTCAGGGGAAGGACGCGGGACGGTTCCTGGATTTCGTTTACACCAACACCTTCTCCACCCTGCCGGTGGGCCGTGTGCGCTATGGGTTGATGCTGCGCGAGGATGGGATGGTGCTGGACGATGGCACCAGCGCCCGGCTGGGCGAAGGTCATTACCTGATGACCACCACGACCGCCGCGGCGGGGCTGGTGATGCGGCATCTGGATTTCGTGCATCAGGCGTTTTGTGCCGATTGGCAGGTGCGCTTTATCTCGGTCACCGAATCCTGGGCGCAGTTTGCGGTCGCGGGGCCGAAGGCGCGGGCGCTGGTGAACTCATTCCTGGAGACGCCGGTGGAGTTGCCCTTCATGGGGGTGGCGCCGGTGCGGATCGGTGGCGTCAATGCGCGGCTGTTCCGGATCAGCTTCAGCGGCGAGGAGGGCTATGAAATCGCCGTCCCGACCCGCTATGGCGAGGCGCTGTTCCGCGATCTGGTCGCCCGGGCCGAGACGATGGGCGGCGGACCTTACGGGATGGAGGCGCTGAACGTCCTCAGGATCGAGAAGGGCTTCATCACCCATGCCGAGATTCATGGCCGGGTGACGGCGCATGACATCGGCATGGAAAAGATGGTTTCGGCGAAGAAGAACTGCATCGGCAAAGAGGCGGCTACGCGCCCGGGCCTTTGGGGGCCGGAGCGGGAGCAACTGGTGGGCCTGAAGGCGGCCGAGGCGATTTCTGCCGGCGCGCATCTTTTCGTGCCCGGAACCGAGGTGCATCGCGAAACGGACCAGGGCTATGTCACCTCAGTAGGGTGGTCCCCGACGGAAGGGGCCTGGCTGGCCCTGGGGTTCCTGAAGGACGGACGCGCGCGGATCGGGCAGAAAGTGCGGCTGGTCGACCATCTGCGCGGGATTGATGTCATCTGCGAGGTTTGCAACCCGGTCTTCCACGACCCGGAAGGGGAGAAGCTGCGTGCCTGAACTTATTGCGAAATCCGCGCTGGACGGGCAAGCGCCCCTGACGCTTGGCGGGGTCACACTGGCCGAGGCTGCGGTAGGGCCGATCACCTCGATCGCCGTGCTGCCCGGGGGGGCGAAAGCGGTGGCCAAGGGGTTGAAGCCCTTGGGGCTGGCAATGCCCGGCCCGAACAGCTTCGCCGAAAAAGCGGCGGCGCGGATCCTTTGGACCGGGCGGGATCAGGCCTTTCTGATCGGCGTCGATGCCCCTGCGTTGGAGGGGGCGGCGGTCACAGACCAGTCGGACGGCTGGGCCGTGCTGGCGCTGTCGGGCCTGGGTGCGGCGGATGTGCTGGCGCGGCTGGTGCCGCTGGACCTGCGGCTGTCGGCCTTTCCCGTGGGGCGGGCAGTGCGGTCCGGACTGAACCACATGAACGCGGTTATCCTGCGGACCGGGGATTATGCGTTCGAGATCATGGTGTTCCGGTCGATGGCCCGCACCGCCTGGCATGAGATCGCCGCCGCGATGGAGGCCGTGGCTGCCCGCGCAAGTTTGAAATCCTAAGCGGAAAGGCGCGGGGAGAAGAATTTGTCACTGGCGTGTCATTAAACAGGTGTTTACACCTTTCCTGAATTGAAGATTAAGGAAAGGTGCACGAATGGCCCCCGACGGTCAAATCCTGCAACAGACTGGCGCCCCGAACGTCTATGACGCCGACCCGATCCCCGAAGCCGCCCGGGCCGAGATTGAGCGACTGCTGACCTCGGGCGATCTGTTCCGCTACACCGCCCCGCAGGATGCGCCGGTGGCCCTGCTGGAGGCCGAGTTTGCGGCGCTGATGGGTTCACGCTATGCGCTGGCGGTGTCGTCCTGTTCGGCGGCCTTGTTCCTTTCGCTGAAGGCGCTGGACCTGCCCAAGGGCGCGAAGGTGCTGATCCCGGCCTTCACCTTTGCGGCCGTCCCGTCCAGCCTTGTACACGCCGAGTGCGAGCCGGTTCTGGTCGAAGTGGGCGAAAACTACCGGGTGAACATGGAGGATTTCGCCGCCAAGCTGCCCGGTGCGGCGGCGGTGATGATTTCCCACATGCGCGGCCATACCAGCGACATGGACGCGATCATGGCGCTCTGCGACGCGGCGGGCGTGCCGGTGATCGAGGATGCGGCGCATTCCCTGGGCACGGTCTGGGGCGGGCGGAACATCGGGACCATCGGAAAGGTCGGCTGTTTCAGCTTTCAGTCCTACAAGATGGTGAACGCGGGCGAGGGTGGAATCCTGATCACCGATGATCCGGAAATTGCCGCGCGGGCGATCATCATGTCGGGCGCTTATGAGAGCAACTGGAAGAAGCACCCGGGCTTGTCGAATTCCTGCGCGCATTGGCAGAACAAGCTGCCGCTTTATAACCTGCGGATGCAGAACTTGTCGGCCGCCGTGATCCGCCCGCAACTGCCCCTGGTGGCGGAACGGGTGGAGAAGGGCCGGGCGAACCATGACCATGTGGCCGCACGGCTGAACGCATCAGCGCATTTGGCGGTGCCTGAACCATTGGGGCCAGAAGTCCGCGCGCCGGATTCGATTCAGTTCAACCTGAAAGGCGATTGGACGGATGCCGAGGCGCTGGGCTTTCAGGCGGCGACCAAGGCGCGGGGCATCACGGTGCAGGTCTTTGGCCTGAGTGAAGGCAATGCCCGGGCCTTCTGGAACTGGCAGTTTCTGGGCGAGGTGCCGGATCTGCCGCAAACCCGCGCCATGCTGATGCGGGCCTGCGACGTGCGCCTGCCGCCGCGGCTGACCCTGGCTGAGCTGGACTATATCGCCGATGCGATCCTGGACGCGGCGGTGGAGGTTCTGGGCTGACCGCAGCGTCGGTGCCGACAGGTTTCTGATGGAGCGCGTTCCGCGCAAGCCATTTACCTCAGCTTTTTGCGCGTGAAGAACGCGCAAAAAGCTTAGGGCGTGCCTCCGGCGGGGATATTTGTCGCCAGGTGAAAGCGAATGGGGTGTCAGAGCACCCTGAGGGCCGGGGCGAGCCAGGGCCATTCGGTCAGTGCCGGGGCGATCACCTCATCCGCGATCAGGGGTTTCAGGGTGTTGGCGATCTGCGCTGGCACGCCACGCAATACGCCGGCGCGGGCCGTCAGGGACAGGGTGCGTTCCAAGGGTGCGAAGGGGAGGGGGCGCACCTCGACCAGCTGACGGAAGGCGCGGGCCTGGTGGAGTGCCAGGGGGGTGAGGATCGTCCAGCCCTCACCGCCAGTGACCATGGCGAGGATGGCTGCGTAGCTGTCGAGTTCGAACCGATGGCCAAGGCGCACACCCTGGCGCAGAAGATGTGCCGCGATCTGGCGGCCCATCAGGTGGCGGGCAGTGTATTGGATCAGGGCCAAGTCATCGATCTTCGCCCCGGGCGGGCAGACGGCGACGAAGGGCTCTGACATCAGGGGATGCGTCTCGCGCCAGCTGCCGTCACCTACGGGGTCGCCTGCAGAATCGGCGGCGATGACGATGTCGAGGGCGCGGGCCTCAAGTTGGTCTGCCAGGCGGTGACTGGCTCCGGTTTCCAGCAGGAAGCGGCAGCCTTTCAGATCGCGGGCCAGAAGCGACAGGAGGCGCGGGGTGACATCGCTGTCAAAATCCTCGATCACGCCAAGGCGCAGGGTGGTCATGCCCGAAAGGTCCGCCATCGCAAGTTCGGCCCGGGCTTCGCTCGCCGCGTTCAAGATCGTCTGGGCGTGGCGACGGAACATCGCCCCGGCGGGCGTGACCGGCATCGGGCGGCCGGACCGGTCCAGAAGGACCGCCCCGAGTGCGGTTTCCAACCCGGAAAGCTGCTGGCTGACCGCCGAGGGGCTGACCCCCAGGCGCCGGGCAGCGGCGGAGATCGAGCCTTCTTCCGCTGCGGCGACGAAAACCTCGATCCCCCAGAGCGTGACGCGGCCCTCAGCCTCGGCCATGGCGGATCAGAGCTTTGACAGTTTCTTCTGCAACTCGGCCAGTTGCTTCTTGATGTCGGCAAGGTCGTCGGGCGCGGCGGCGGGGCTTTCCTCTTCACGCGCGGGGCCCGAGGCGTTCCAGCCCGGCATGCCGCCCAGCATCGTTTTCAGGAAGGCCTCTTGCTGCTTGCGGATCGCCTCAAACCCTGGAACGGCGGCCATCGGGTTTGGGAAGGCGGTCAGGTTTTCCATCATCTTGGTCTGGCTTTCGCGCAGCATCTCGAAGCTGGAGGCAAGGAACTGCGGCACGATCGACTGCACGCCCGAGGTGTAGCTGCGCACGAGGTCGGTCAGCACATCCACCGGCAGCACACTTTCGCCCTTGGATTCATGTTCGGCCACGATCTGAAGGAGGTATTGCCGCGTCAGGTCATCGCCGGTCTTGAGGTCAACGATCTGCACCTCACGCCCCTGACGGATGAAGCCGGCGATGTCCTCAAGTGTGACGTAGTCCGAGGTTTCGGTGTTGTAGAGGCGACGGCTGGCGTAGCGCTTGATCAGCAGCGGCTTTTCGGTGTCGGCCATGGTGCCCCCCCCAAGGGTTCTGTCTGCGGTTCTGTGCAGGTGCAGAGAAGTCTAGGTTAGGGCGCAGCAAAAAGAAAGCACTGGCTGGGGGGCGGTCAGCCTTGCGCACGGGCCGCGTCGGCAGCGGCGAAATGCGCCAACTGGTCGGTCAGTGCCGTCTGGAAGGCGGGCCGGTCCAGTGCGCGGGCGACATAGGCCTGCAACGCGGGATGCGCGTCAAGCTGGCCGCGCTTTTGCGGGATGCGCAGGACATCCGCCATCAGGATATCGGCCACGGTGAAGCGACCGGCGGCCAGCCAGTCACGGTCGGAGAGGGTGGCGGCCAGGCGGGACAGGCGGCTTTGCATCCAGCCGTCCATCGGGTTTTCAGGCGGGCTTTTCAGGCCGATGAACCACCACGGGACGGTCACCATCTCAACCGAGTTCAGGCCCGCGATCAGCCATTGCAAGGTGTCGGCGCGGCCTTGCGCGTCTCGCGGCATCAGGGCTTCGGACTTCTCCGCCAGATGCAGCAGACAAGCGCCGCTTTCGAAAAGCGTGACCTCGCCATCGGTCAGGCAGGGGACCTGGCCAAAGGGTTGGCGGGCCAGATGGTCGGGCTTGTCGCGGTCGGCGAAGGCGACGGTGCGGATGCTGAAGGGCAGACCCGCCTCGATCAGCGCCCAGCGCAGGCGCAGGTCGCGCACATGGCCGCGCGGGCCGTTCGGCACCCAGTCATAGGTCCAGATGGTGATGCCTGTCATCGGCGCCTCACTGCGTTGAACCAGAGGCTACACCAATGCCACAAAAGGAAAAGGGCCCAGGGTTGCCCCCGGGCCCGCAACTCATGAACCTGCGCGCGATTACTTCGCGGCGGCAGCGGCTTTCTTGGCGACCGAGGTCACTTCGGCAGTGGCTTTCTTGACCACGGCGGTCGCGTCTTCCGACATGTCCTTGCCGGCGGCGAGCATCAGCTCAACGGTTTCCATCTGCACTTTCTTCGCGATCTCGGCGAAGGCGGCCATGTTTTCCGCGGCCATCTCGGCAGCGGCCGAGGCGAAATCGGTCGCGGCTTTGGTGTAGTCGGTCGGCTCGGCCTTGGCTTTCGACATGTCTGCGACTTTGGACAGGGTGTCCTTGGTCCACTTGGCGGAAATCTCGGTCGACTTTTCGGCGGCTTCGATGGCGACTTTCGAGAACTTCTCGGCAAAGGCGGCCTGGGTCTTGAACGCGTTCTGCAGGGCAGAGCTGTCCACCGGGAACGAGGCCATCATGTCTTGCATGGTCTTGGCGAAATCGGGGGTCTTGGTCATTTGCTTCTCTCCGCTTGAGTGCGAGCACCCGCCCGCCCTTCGATGACCAAGATATAGATGCTGCAGTGCAGCAATTCAAGCCCCTTTCTGCGCTGCAGCGAAACTGGAGGTTGCGCGAAGCTAACCCTGCGGAATGCGGCTGAAATGTCAGCCGGGCGACTGAGGGTCAGGGGTCGTGACCACATATTTGCCCGGTGCCGGGCACAGCGAATCGGCCGGTTTGCGGGCCTTGACCATGGGGCCGGACCGGTCGGCCAGCCAGTCGCGCCAGCGGGGCCACCAGCTGCCCTTGTGGAAGGTGGCTGCCTTGCGCCAGGCGTCGGGGTCGCCGGTCACCGGGCCATCATTGGTGTAGTGGCCGTACTTGTCCTTGGCGGGCGGATTGATGATCCCGGCGATGTGGCCAGATTCAGAGAGGATGAAGGTCTTGTCCTTCGATCCCATCTGTTTCACGCCGTTGAAGCTGCCGCGCCAGTGGGCGATGTGGTCCGTCTCGCAGGCAATCGCGCAGATCGGCAGCTTGATGTCGGCAAGGCTGACCGGGCGGCCAAAGACCGGGAATTCGCCCTTGGCAAAACCATCGCCCTGACAAAGGCCGCGCAGGTATTCGATGGCCATGGTCGCGGGCAGGTTGGTGCCATCGCCGTTCCAGTAAAGAAGGTCAAAGGCCGGTGGCGCTTCGCCCAGCATGTAGGATTTGATCGCGGGCTGATAGATCAGGTCGTTCGAGCGCAGGAAGCTGAAGGTCCGGCTCATGAACTTGCGCGACAGGATGCCGTCCTGCGCGGTCTGGCGTTCGATGCCGTCAACGAAATCGTCGTTCAGGAACACGCCCACTTCGCCCGGGTCCGAAAAATCGGCCAGCGTGGTGAAGAAGGTCGCGGACTTGACGCTGTCATCCCCGGCCTTTTGCAGATGCGCCAAGGTCAGGCCCAGCGTGGTGCCCGCGATGCAATAGCCGACGGCGTTGATCTGCGGTTCACCGGTGATGCGCCGCACCTCGGCCATGGCGCGGAGGTAGCCGTCGCGCATGTAGTCGTCCATGCTGGTGCCGGCATAGCTTGCGTCCGGGTTGACCCATGAGACGACGAAGAGCGTAAACCCCTGATCCACGATCCACTTGATCAGCGAATTCGCGGGCTTCAGGTCCATGATGTAGAATTTGTTGATCCAGGGCGGGAAGATCAGCAGCGGGGTCTTGTGGACCTTCTCGGTCGTGGGGGCGTATTGGATCAGCTCCAGCATCCGGTTGCGGTAGACGACTTCGCCGGGCGTCGTGGCAAGGTTTTCGCCGACCTTGAACGCCTCACGGTCCGCCAAGGTGACCAGAAGATCGCCCTGATTGCTTTCGATGTCGCGGACCAGGTTCTCCAGGCCTTGCACCAGGCTCATCCCGTCGGTTTCAACCGCACGCTCCAGCGCTTCGGGGTTGGTGCCAAGAAAGTTGGTCGGGCTGAACATGTCGACGATCTGGCGGGTGAAGTAATCCACGCGGCGGCGGTCAGCGGGGTCAAGCATCTCCATGTCGTCGACGGCGGTGGTGATGGCTTCGGCGTTCAGCAGGTATTGCTGCTTGAGATAGTTGAAGAAGGGATGGGTGTCCCACAGCGGGTTGGCAAAGCGGCGGTCCTTGGGGCCGGGATCGGGGGGCGCCTTGAACTCGCCCTTGGCGAGGGTCTGCTGCGCCTCGACATAATGCTTCAGGGTCTTGCCCCAGTAGCTGACCTGATGTTCGACGACGCGGGCGGGGTTCTGCATCATCTCGGCCAGATAGGCGGCGGCGGCCTTCATGTAGACGTCCGGCGCGGGGCCGTGCAGCGCAGGGTCGGTCTGCTGCCGATGCGTCAATGCCGCCGTTAGGCGCTTTGACAACTCATCAACCTTTGCAAGGTTAGCATTCAGCCGGGCGCTGCGCGCTTCAGCGTCACTTTCGTGAGCGTCCGGCACATTCTCTTCTGTTGTCATGCTAACGTTTCCCCCCTATCGTCGCCGCTGTGCAGCATTGTGGCAGCTCACCGGTCTTGAACCCTGGTCTGATCTCCCGGGTCGGCCATGCCACATCGGCCCCCTTGCGGGCAAGGAGACGTGATGAAGTATATGTTCACCTATGACCTGATGGAAAGCGCCCGCAACACGAATGAGTGGTTGGGGGCGACTGCGCGGGCCATGGCGTCTTATCCGGCCTTTGCGATGTCGATGAACCCGATGCTGCCGATGATCGCCGCCTGGGGCGAAGTGGCCGAACGCAGCTTCAGCCGGATGATCGCCAAGCCGGACTGGGGCATCCGCTCCATCGTCGGGCCGGACGGGCAGGATCATCTGGTGGATGTGAAACCGGTCGTGGAAAAGCCCTTTGGCGATCTGGTGCAATTCTTTGTCCGCCGCCGCCCGCCGATGGCGCGCAAGGTGCTGCTGGTGGCCCCGATGTCGGGGCATTACGCCACGCTGCTGCGGTCCACCGTGGCCAGCCTGCTGGCCGATGCCGATGTCTATGTGACCGACTGGCACAATGCCCGCGACATCCCCGTCAGCGCCGGCAAGTTCGACGTTGAGGATTACACGCTTTATCTGGCCGAGTTCATGAAGCATCTCGGCCCCGAGACCCATGTGATTGCCGTCTGCCAGCCGGTGCCGCTGACGCTGGCGGCGGTTGCCTATCTGGCCGCCGAAGACCCGGACGCGCAGCCGAAATCGCTGGTGCTGATCGGTGGCCCGGTCGACCCCGACGCCGCCGCGACCGAGGTGACCGATTTTGGCCGCCGCGTGACCATGGGCCAGCTGGAACACCTCGCGATCCAGCGCGTCGGCTTCAAGTACAAGGGGGCCGGGCGGCTGGTCTATCCGGGCCTTCTGCAGCTGCAAAGCTTCATCACCATGAACGCTGAACGGCACAGCAAGGCGTTTTCCGAACAGATCTTCCGCGTCTCGCGCGGGGAGGCGTCGGATCATGACGCGCACAACCGGTTCTATGACGAATACCTGGCCGTGATGGACATGACGGCCGAATTCTACCTGTCCACGGTGGAGCGGATCTTCAAGAACCGTGAGATTGCGACGAACAGCTTTGTGGTAGCCGGCCGCAAGGTGGATATGGGGGCCATCACCTCGGTGGCGGTGATGACGGTTGAGGGCGCGAATGACGACATCTCGGCGCCCGGGCAATGCGTTGCGGCGCTGAAGCTGTTGACTGGGCTGTCCGATGACCAGAAGGCCCAGCATCTTGAGCCTGGCGCCGGACATTACGGCATCTTCGCCGGGAAAAGCTGGCGCCTCAACATCCGCCCGCTGGTGCTGAGCTTCATCGACAAGGCGGCCGGTCGTGACAAGACGGCGGGTGGGCGCAAGCCGCAGATCTCGCTCGCCTCGGGCGGCTGACCTCAGGCCAGAAGCAGCGTTGGGAGGCGGCCCGACAGGAACGTCTCCAGCGCCTTCGTCACCGCCTCGGGCTGTTCCAGCTGGGGCAGGTGCCCGGCCTCGGCGATGATTTCGAGGCAGCCATGCGGCATCATGCCGGCCAGAAACTCGGCCCGGCGGCGGGGAACGATGGTATCCGCAGCACCCGCCATGATCAGGGTCGGGACATGGGCCTTGCGCAGGGTCTTCTGCTGATCCGGGCGGCGCTGCATGGCGCGCATCTGGCGGGTGAACTGCTCTGGCCCCAGTGTGGTGGCCATGTCCTGCACCAGTGCCATCACCTCGGCCCGCCAGGGGGCCGGGTAAAGGGCCGCTTCGGGCAGCATCTGGGCGATGCAATCCGCCATATGGCCGGTCTTTGCGGCGACGATCAGCGCCTCTTGCGCGGCGGCAAGCTGCGGGGGTTCGGGCAGGGGATCGGTGGCGATCAGGGTGATCCGGCTGACCGCGTCGGGACGGCGGCGCAAAAGCTCGATCGCGATATTGCCGCCAAGCCCGTGCCCGATGACGGCAAAGCGCGGCGGCAGGTTTGGAGCGGCTTCGGTGGCAACCTTTTCGATGCTGTCGGCAAAGCCCGGGGTCAAGAGGATGATCTGCCGGGTCGCACCAAGCTGGGCGATCTGCGGCATGAAGGCCCGTGCATCGGCCATGAAACCCGGGATCAGGACAACAGGCTCATTCATCGCGGTCGCCTGCTGGACCAGATACAGGATTTTGAAGGTTTATCGAAAGCGATCATCCCGGCATCATACCTGACAAGCCAATGGATTCAAAGCAGGATTATGCTTTGCGGCAATCATCGTCAGACCGACTGATCGCTATGCGATGTTCGATTTATGCAAAGGCTCCATCACGGCAGGCTGGGTGGTTCCACGCGGTTGCAAAAGCTCTTCCACCGTCCTGGTCAGCAGATCAAGGCAGGACGGGGTGGAAAACCGATGGTCGGCCCCCTTGACGAGTGTCAGTTGCAGATCTGGGCTCACGATGTGGTCAAGAAGCCCAAGTGCCACAGACGGCGGCACATCGACATCCGCCGTCCCCTGCAGCAGGCGCACGGGAACAGGCAGGTTCAGCGGCAGGGCCAGCACGAGGTTCTGCCGGCCATCCTCGATCAGGCGGCGGGTGATCGGGTAGGGTTGGTCCGAATATTCCGAGGGGCGATAGATGACCCCCGTTTCAAGAAGCGTCGTGCGGTCGGCAAGCGAGAACTCTGCATCCCACATCCGTTCGGTGAAATCCGGGGCGGCCGCGATCCCGATCAGCCCGGCCACATGGTCCGGCATGTCGCGCGCCAGAAGAAGCGAAATCCAGCCGCCCATCGACGACCCGATCAGGATCTGCGGCCCATCGGTCAGCACCTCGATCACGGCCGCCGCATCCTCGCGCCAGTCGCTGATCGCGCCATCGGTGAAGGCTCCGTGGGACGCGCCATGCCCGGAATAGTCAAAGCGCAGGAAGGCCCGGCCCTCGGCCTCGGCCCAAGCCTGCAGGGCCAGCGCCTTGGAGCCGGTCATGTCCGACCGGAAGCCGCCCAGAAACACGACACCAGGCCCCCGGCCAGGGGTCTTGTGATACGCGATGTGGCGACCCTGCGGCGTGGTGAGAAAGGTTGTCATGCCATCAATATAGGAGCCAAGGCCGCCAAGGGTGAGGGGCAGTGCAACCGACGCGCGAAGAACCGCCCATGGGTTGACATCCCCCGGTCCGCTTGGCAAACCATCGCCGACATAACCCGCAACCGGGCGTTTCGTAGGCGCCAAACTGACGAGGAGACGGCCCATGGCCCAGATTTCCCTGACATTTCCCGACGGCAACATCCGCCAATACCCTGCTGGGGTAACGCCTGCCGAAGTGGCGGCATCGATTGCGCCGTCGCTGGCCAAGGCGTCGATCTCGGCGCAGGTCAACGGCGCCCATTGGGACATGGCCTGGCCGATCCAGGCGGATGCCAAGATTAGCCTGAACACGTTGAAGGATGAAGCCCCGGCGCTGGAGCTGATCCGGCACGACCTTGCGCATATCATGGCCCGCGCCGTGCAGGAGATCTGGCCGGATGTGAAGGTCACCATCGGCCCGGTGCGCGATTACGGCTGGTTCTACGACTTTGACCGGGCCGAGCCGTTCACGCCCGAAGACCTCGGCCAGATCGAAGCCCGGATGAAGCAGATCATCAACGCGCGTGATCCGGTGCGGACAGAAGTCTGGCCGCGCGAAAAGGCCATCGAATACTACCGGGGCCGGGGCGAACCCTTCAAGCTGGAGCTGATCGACCGCATCCCCGAAGGCGAAGACCTGCGGATGTATTGGCATGGGCCTTGGCAAGACCTCTGCCGCGGCCCGCACCTGCAGCACACGGGGCAGGTTCCGGCGGATGCGTTCAAGCTGACGCATGTGGCGGGGGCCTACTGGCTTGGCGATGCCAGCCGCCCGGTGCTGCAACGCATCTACGGCGTCGCCTTCCGCAACCGCGACGACCTCAAGGCCCACCTCACGATGCTGGAAGAGGCCGCGAAACGCGACCACCGCAAGCTGGGCCGCGAAATGGAGCTGTTCCACATTCAGGAAGAAGCCCCCGGCATGGTCTTCTGGCATCCGAACGGCTGGACGATCTATCGCCAGCTTGAGGATTACATGCGCGGGCGTCTGCGGCAGGCCGGTTACAAGGAAATCAAGACGCCGCAGGTCGTGGACCGGGTGCTTTGGGAACGCTCAGGCCACTGGGAGGCCTACCGCGAGAACATGTTCATCGTCGAGGTGGACGAAGAGGGCGCCAAGGAAAAGCGCATCAACGCGCTGAAGCCGATGAACTGCCCCTGCCATGTGCAGGTCTATAACCAGGGCCTGAAATCCTACCGCGACCTGCCGCTCAGGCTGGCGGAGTTCGGGTCCTGCCACCGGTATGAATCCTCAGGCTCGATGCATGGCCTGATGCGGGTGCGTGGCTTCACGCAGGACGATGCGCATATCTTCTGCACGGAAAGTCAGATCGAAGGCGAATGCGCCGGGTTCATCCGGCTTCTGTCCAGCGTCTACAAGGACCTTGGATTCGACAGTTTCGAGATCAAGCTTTCCACCCGGCCCGAGGTTCGGATCGGCACCGATGCGCAGTGGGATATCGTCGAGGGTGCGCTGACGAACGCCATCGAAAAGCTGGGCCTGCCCTATGAGATCAACCCCGGTGACGGCGCTTTCTACGGGCCAAAGCTTGACTTCAAGCTGACCGATGCGATCGGCCGCCAGTGGCAATGCGGCACCTTCCAGGTGGACGCGCAGCTGCCGGACCGCCTGGGCGCGGAATATGTGGGTGAAGATGGCATGAAGCATATGCCCTACATGCTGCACCGCGCGGTTCTGGGGTCGTTTGAACGCTTCATCGGCATCCTTCTGGAAAACTACGCTGGAAAGCTGCCCTTCTGGCTGGCCCCGCGGCAGGTTGTCGTGGCCAGCATCGTTTCGGATGCGGACCCCTTCGTGCATGAGGTGGTGGCCGCCTTGCAGAAGGCCGGTGTCCGGGCCGAGGCGGACGTCCGCAACGAAAAGATCAACTACAAGGTGCGCGAGCATTCGGTGGGCAAGGTTCCGGTGATCCTGGCCGTGGGCATGCAGGAAGTTGAGGGGCGAACTGTTTCAGTCCGTCGCCTGGGCGAGACGCGGACTGAAACAATCAGCCTCGAATCTGCGCTCTCTACCTTCGGGTTTGAGGCGCTGCCGCCCTCGGGAAACTGATCTAACACCACGATTTCAAATGAAAGCCCCTGCAGATATGCGGGGGCTTTTTGCGTTTCGCTGCTCAACAGTCGTGGTCACGAAACCGTAGGCCACTGGTTTCAGGCGTAACATCCTATGACCCCCGGCGAACTGACCGTTGTGCCGCAAACAGGCGGTCACACCGATTTCGACCACAGCAACCCAAACCCCCGAAAAGGATGCCTCCATGTCGTACCAGACCAAAACCCTTGTGATCGCCGGCGCTTTCATGGCCGCTCTGTCGGCAACTGCTGCCATGGCGCAGGAAAACGAAAAGTGCTTCGGCGTGGCCCTTGCCGGCCAGAATGATTGCGCCGCCGGTGAAGGCACCACCTGCGCGGGCACCTCGAAAGTCGACTATCAGGGCAATGCCTGGAAGCTGGTCCCGGCTGGCACCTGCGAGACGATGGAACTGCCCGCTGGCAGCGACGGCATGGCCCGCATGGGCAGCCTTGAGGCGCTTGACCGCGACATGGCCAGCTGATGCCGCTCACCCCCCGGCCCTTATGGCCCGGGGGGTGGCTTTGCCACGGGGACCAGTGATGCTTGACCAGACTGCAAACGGACTGCCCGCCAAGCCCGGGACCGGCTACAAGCCGCAGCACTTCGCCGCGATCATGGCCGATGCAGGCCCGGTCGGCTGGCTTGAGGTGCATGCCGAGAATTACTTGGGCGACGGCGGCCGCCCGCTGGCCCAATTGCGCCACCTGGCAGAGCGGTTCCCGATCTCGGTCCACGGGGTGGGCCTGTCAATCGGCGGCGAAGGGCCGTTGGATGCCGATCACCTTGCGCGGCTGAAAACTCTGGTGGGCTGGCTGAAGCCGGCCAGTTTTTCCGAACACCTGGCCTGGTCCACCCATGACGGGGCCTATCTGAACGACCTCCTGCCCTTGCCCTATACGCCAGCCACCTTGACGCGGGTCTGCGACCATATTGATCAGGTGCAGACGGTGCTTGGGCGGCGGATGCTGTTGGAAAACCCGTCGACCTATATCGCCTTCACCGAGACGGCGATTACCGAGGTCGACTTCCTGACCGAGATCGCCCGCCGAACCGGCTGTGGCCTTCTGTTGGACGTGAACAACGTCTATGTCTCGGGCATCAATCAGAATTATGATCCATTGGCCTATTTGGAGGCTTTCCCCCTGCACCTGGTTGGCGAGATCCATCTGGGCGGCCATGACGAGGATCGCGATGACCACGGCCAGCGCCTGTTGATCGACAGCCACGGCGCGCCGGTGGTTGATCCGGTCTGGGCGCTTTA
>JAIYAE010000027.1 GCA_027489175.1 Rhodobacter sp. | reverse complement strand
AGCAAGAAACGCTCGACCGAGATCGCCGAGCGCCTGCTGGAAGAGCTGACCCGCCTGGACGACCCCGACCAGGACAACATCAGCTTTACCATCATCAAGGTGAACGACGCCTCCACCCGACCCAAAGACCTCCGCCCCCCACGCCCCGCTATGACCGTCACAAGACCCAAACGCTTGACGACCGTCGTCGCGGAGCCGATGTTGCTGCCAATGCAGACCCCGCCGGCTTTGCCAGAGCCAGACCTGGAAGAGTCCGACTTTGAAGGCTATGTCGAAGCTGAGCCCGAACCGACACCCCCCCGTCCGCGGGTGGTTGAGGTGAAGGTTGAAGAGGTGAATGACCTCTCCGACATGCGCATGCGGCCGCGGCGGGTCATCGTGGTGAAGTGAGGCGACTAGACGTGAGCAATGTCTGACGAAACCGGCGAAATGACGGTCGCCCAGCGCCTTGGTCATTTGCTTGACCGGGGCCTTTTGCCTGCCGGAGGGCCGGCTGAGGCTGCCGAACGCCTGATTGAGCGGCTGGAACGCCCGGCACGGATTGCGCTTCTGGGCCTGCCCGGTGCGGGAAAATCGGCGATCCTGAACCTGCTGGCCGGAACGGTGGTGGTGCCCGAGATGCTCCGCCTGCCGACGATCATCGTCCAGCATGGCGCCGAGGCCCGCATGGTCTGCACCCTGGCCGATGGCCGGGTTGAGACGATCCCGGGCAGCGATCTGTCGCAGGTCATGGCGATGAACCCGGCGATGGTGACGCTGGAGATGGATCTTGCCGCGCTGAAAGTCATCAGCCTCTTGGAGGTTTCGGCCGGCCCGATGGAAGCCGAACAGCGCCGCGCCGCGATCTGGGCCAGCAAGCGCGCCGATATCGTGATCTGGTGCACGACATCCTATCTGCCGAAAGAGCAGGTCGTCTGGGAAAGCATGCCGGATGCGGTCAAGGACAACGGGTTCCTGTTCCTGACCAAGGTGGATCTTCTGGGCAGCCGTGAAGCGGCGGCGGGGATGCTGGAACGTGTCGAACTGCGCGCGGGCGAGGAATTCCGGCAGGTAATGTCGATCTCGGCCAAGCAGGCGCGGACGGCGTTGCAGGCCGGGGCCTTGGACCGCGACATGTTCCGTGACAGCGGGGCGGCGGCGGTCATCAGCACGATCAAGACCCGGGTGCAGATGGCGCGCCGGGCCGATACCGACATGGCGGAACTCCTTTTGGCGCGGCATGTCGAGGCAAGCTCGATCGTGGCGAAGCGGTTTGCCGAACCCGGGCCGGAAGAGGCACCAGCCGCACCCACCTGGACGCCCCCGCCCGAAGACGTCTTGCCTGCGAAAGCGTCGAAACCGGCAGCCGCGAAGCCGGTGCTGCAGCCGGTGGCAAAGCCAGAGCCGGAAGCCGCGCAAGCACCGATCCCGGCGCCTGCCCCCGAGCCAGAGCCGGAAATCATCTATGCCGAGCCGGAGCCGGAGCCGGAGCCGGAGGTGGTTGAGGCTGAGCCTGACCTTGTCGAGCCGGAGGTCGAGACCGCCTTTGAGCCTGAGCCGGTGCCAGAGCCAGAGCCAGAGCCAGAAGTGCAAGAGCCTGACCCTGTGCCTGCGCAAGTTTCCTTGCCGGGCAGCAAGCGGTTTTCGGACCGGATCAAGCAGATTCCGCTGCCCGAGGATGCTCCGGTCGTCGAAAAGGTTCCGTTGCGGACCACCTGGAAATCACGGGCCGAAACGGCGGCACAGGCACCCAAGAAAGATCCGGTGCCCGAATCTCCGCCGGTTGAAGCGGCCAAGACACCGGCCGAAGCCCCAGGCCCGGCTGCGCAGGACGGTGGTGTCGATGACGCGGCGATTGCGGCGATGCTTGCTGCGGCCGCTGCGGCTCCGGCACAGACCCGCGTGGCCAGGGACCGGTCAGGTCGTGACGCGGGCCTTGCCCGGCCAGGGGAACCTTCGACCGAGCGCCCCGCAGGCGGCGCGGTTTTCGGCGGCCGCGCCCCGGTGTCGGCCCCCCCGGTTGACCTTTCCGGCCTGCGCGCCCGCGATCCGGAGCCGCCCGTGGTGGACGAAGACGTGGCAGAGCCTGCCCCTGTTGCCGAAGCCCCGGCGCGCCAGCCCCGCCCGACCGAAACGGCCGGACGGCCCCGCCCGCCGGTCACGGCGCGGCAACCTTCCCAGACCCCTTCTTCGGCCCCCTCTCCGGCGGAACCTGCGGATGCGATGTCCAGCCCACGTGTGGCAGTGCTGCGCGACCGGCGACCCGACCCCGCCCCGGCCGAGCGGACCGAGCGTCGCGAACGCCCGCGCATCGCCGCGCGGATCACCAATGCCCCGCCCGCCCCGGCACCGACCGCTTTGGTCGACGGCCCGATTCCGGCCAGCGAACACACTTTGCTGGATCAGGCGATTGCGCTGATCGTCAAACGCTCTGTCAGCCTGACCGACATGATCGACCCGGACGAAAAGCTGCCGATCGATCTTATTCTGGAGCATGGCCGTGAGACGACCGAGCAGGTGATGGACCTTCTGTCACGCGGCGGATCGGCTGCATTGCGTCGAATCAATGGCGATCTGGGCGAGGTCCTTGATCTGATCATGTTGATGCAACTTGAAAAAGGACATGCGCCTGCTGACGATACGGTAACTCTTTTGCTGCAGATTCGGCGTGATCTGGAAACATTGCGCGCGGCTTGATAGAATTATTGACCGAAGAATCGACAGAAACCTGCCCAATTCGGACCACTTTCCAAACTTATGTCATGATTGCGGGGACTTGCGCCCTCGTCTGTGCCATATAAGTGGTTTGGGGCGGAAGTTGTGAGGGTATCATGGGACTTGGCGCCATAGTTCAGGACGATGAACCGGTTGTCGATGCGGCACAGCCCGTCGACGCCGTGCCCGAAGTTGCGCTGAAACGCAGCTTCCCGGGCCTTGGACGCATTGCCGAAGCGACGCAGCAGTTTGAAGACGTGCTGCGCGATTTCGTGACCATGGCCGACCCCGACACCTCGAAAAAGGTGACGCGAATCCTGCAGCAGGTGCGGGAGGTTGAACCGTCCGTCACCGTGATCGGGCAGATCAAGGCCGGTAAGACCAGCCTGATCAACGCGATGATCGGCGCGCCGGGGCTGTTGCCGACCGACGTGAACCCCTGGACCTCGGTCGTCACCTCGCTGCACATCAACACGCCCTCGCCTGAGCTGAACGTGAAGGCGAAGTTCAAGTTCTTCGACAACGCCGAATGGGAAAAGCTGGTGTCGAACGGCGGCCGCATCGGTCAGCTGGCCGCCCGCGCCGGCGCTGATGATGAGCTGGAAAAGCTGCGCCTGCAGGTTGTGGCGATGCGCGAAAAGGCGCAGGCGCGCCTTGGCCGCAAGTTCGAGATGCTGCTTGGCACCGAACACCGCTATGGCACGGTCGATGATTCGCTTCTTCGTCGCTATGTCTGCGTCGGGGATGAGGAACTTGGCAGTGCCGATCAGGGCCGCTTTACCGACATCACCAAATCCGCCGATCTTTATATCGAGCGGGAGGATATTCCGGTTCTTCTGTGCGTGCGCGACACGCCCGGTGTGAACGACACGTTCATGATGCGTGAGCAGATCACGATCAACGCCGTGCGCGACAGCCGGTCCTGTATCGTCGTGCTGTCGGCCCACCAGGCGCTGACCACGATGGACATGGCGCTGATCCGCCTGATCGCGCACCGCCAAAGCCGCGAGATCATCATCTTCGTCAACCGGATCGACGAACTGCCCGACCCTGCGACCCAGGTGCCCGAGATCCACAAGTCGATCCTGGAGACGCTGGAAAAGAACAACGCGCCGCAGGATATCGACATCATCTACGGCTCGGCCCATTGGGCGAACGCGGTGCTCTTGGGCGAAATCGATGAGATGACCGACGATTCAACCGAATCGGCGATCAACTGGACCCGCGCTGCCTTTGCCGACAAGATGAACGACTGGACCGCCGAACAGCTGGTCTGGCATGCCTCGGGCGTGCCGGCCTTGCTGGATGCGCTGGGGCAGCGGATGTACGAAGGCCCGGTGGCCGAAGCGCTGCAGAAATCGGCCCGTCAGGCGCTGAACCTGGCGCAGTCCCTCGACGTGGTTGATCAGGTCCGCATCCTGGAATCGGACGGCCAGTTGAACCGGACGATGACGCCCGAACAGCTTGATGCTGAACTGCGGCATATCGAAGGGGCGGCGGAAGAAAAGCTGACGCATCTGACGAACAACGTCTGCAAGGATTTCACCCACCGCATCGACCAAAGCTATGAACGCTTCCTGGAGCGCGCGACCAACAGCCTGATCGAACATCTGCAGGCGAATGGCGAGGATGCCACCTGGCATTACAGCCCGCTTGGGCTGCGGATGCTGCTGTCGTCCAGCTATCAGGTGGTGCTGAAGAAGATGCACGCCATCGCGGCTGAGGTGAACAACGAAACCGCCGTCAAGATTGCCGAGCTTTACGGCAAGACCTTCTCGATCACCGTCGAGGGCTTCAAGATCGAGACGCCGGTCGTGTCCTACATCCCGCCGCCAATCAACCTGGGCCAGACGATTGCGCTGGACCTGCAGGTCAGCTGGTGGAAGGGCTGGTGGCAGCGCCGCCGGGGCTACAAGGCCTTTGCGCAGGATTTCTACAAGCTGATCCGGGCCGAGACCGACCCGATCATCAACGACCTGAAGACCATCCAGATCGGCCTGTTCCGGGAACGCACCCAGACCACGCTGCGTGACTTCCTGCAGGAACAGCGCGAACTTCTGATGAGCGCGCTGGCCAGCTCGGAGATCTCGATGGAAGAGATGAAAGAACTGTTCGGCGTGAATGCCTGGGAAGACCGGCAGGAATGCCTCGCGTCGATCATGGACGAACTTGGCGTGTATGCCGAGTAAGCCCAGGCCGCGCAGGAAAGGACGACACGAATGCCGATGACCCGCAAACCAAGAATCGCCATCATGGGCGAATTCAGCTCGGGCAAAAGCACATTGTGCAACGTGCTGATGGGCGCCCGGCCCCTCCTGGAAAAGGTGACGGCCACGCAGCTGCCGCCGGTCTGGCTGTCTTACGGGCCGGACGATGCCTACACGATGGGCCTGGATGGCGTGGCCTATGATCTGGACGTGGCCGATCTGGTCAACGTGTCGCTTGAGACGACGGAACATGTCCGCATCTTCATGAAAAGCGACATCCTGCGCTATTGCGACCTGATCGACATGCCCGGGATCTCTGACCCGTCCATGTCGCCCGAGGTTTGGGAACGCATGGCCCACCTGGCCGATGGCGTGTTGTGGTGCACCCATGCGACGCAGGCCTGGCGGCAGTCGGAATCGGGCGTGTGGTCTACGTTCCCGGCTGAAATGCGCAAGAACAGCCTGCTTCTGATCACCCGCTTTGACAAGATCGTGGGCGAAAAGGACAAAGCCAAGGTCCTGAAGCGCGTCATGGGTGAGGTTGAGGGGCTTTTCGCCGACGTCTACCCCGTCTCGCTCTTGAAGGCGATGACGGCGGGCGATGATGAGGCGAAGTGGATCGACAGCGGCGCGCAGACCTTTACCAGCGCCCTCTTTGAACTGGTCCACCGGTTGATCGACGAGGGCTTCCCCGAAGCGGGCGATGACGGCAAGCCTGCCATCACGCCTGATCCGGCCGATCCGGGTGAAACCGGGCAAAGCCTGATCGCCCAGGCGTTTGAACGCCTGACCGTGATCCGCAACACGCCGGTCATCAAGGTGATGCCGCGCCGTGTGGCCGCCGGTGAGCGCCTGTTGCGCACCGAACGCCCGACCGAGGAAAGTGGCCCGGCCGTCGTGTCCTTTTCGGACCGCACGGCGAACGGCGGCGCGGAACCTCGGGCGGCCAGCCGGTCGCAAGGCCAGTAAACCAGCGGGTGAGGGCAGGACTTGGCAATCAGTGACAGCCTTGGGGCCGTGATCAAGGCCTTCCCGCAGACGCGGGTGGTGGCTTTTGCTGACCTGTCCTCGCGCATGATCCTGGCCAGCCAGGGCCGGGATGACGTGACGCAGGAATTCCTTGACCAGCTGTGCCAGCAGGCGCGCACCAGTTTTGACGACCCGCTGTTTTCCCTGTCGGTTGAGGCGTTTGGCGAACCGCACTCGGCGCTGGTCATCGGCCCCGATGGTGTGCGGGTGTTCCTGCGGTCCGAGAATGAGCCAGCCGATGCCCTGTGCTGCGTCTGCGACCACAGCATTGACCTTCCGGGATTTGTGGCGAAGATTCGGGAAACGCTGGACAAGATCTCTGCCGGTGCGTGACAGAGAAACACCCAGCCCAAGTCAGGCATATCCGTGAACAAGGCCGCCCTTCCGATCTTCGCCCGCCTGCACGCGCTGCAGACGGTCGCCCGCGTGGCGCCTGGCGGCTCACGCGTGATTGCGACCTTGTCGGATGCAAGCCCCCTCGCGGCGCTCTTGTGCGAGGTGAACGAGACCGTGCTTGGCCGGACGCTGGCCTTCGAATCGAGTGTCGGCGCAAGCCTGACGCTTGAGGTGTCCGGACGCCGGGTGCTGCGGGTTGTGGCGGCCAGCGGGTTGCCGGACGCGGAAAGCTGCCTTGCCGCCGCGGCCCTTGAGGATGAGCACAAGGATGACCTGATCAAGCTGATGCAGGCCGTTGCCCCCCCACGGCATGAGCTGCGCGTTCTGGCCACGCCGATGACGCGCGATGTGGATGGGGTCAGCGTCGGCTTGCCGGTGGCGCTTTTGGCCGACCTCCTCTTGATCAACCTCAACCCGCTGGAAGGCGACCTGCCCGCCGGGCCATCGACACCGCGGCCCGCGCCGGATGTCGTTGCACGGCCAACCCCCCGACCGGTGACCTATCAGCCGGGCGACGATCGTCCGGTGACCGCGCCGCCGCGCTTGTCGGCACGGTTGGGCGTCGGGGCAGCGGCAAAGCCGGAACCAGAGGCCGAAACACCCGCGACCGATCAGGAAGAGGGCGCCGGGACGGACGTGCAAGGCGCCGGGTCCTTCCTGATCACCCTGTCACGCGGCATCGGGGCCGACCTGATGGCGTGGCTGATCGTCGGCGGTGAAAGCGACGGCGCGACGGACGGTCCGGAAGAGATGGTCAGCCACCTGCAGGGCTTTCTGGCCGATGAGGGCGAGGCGCTTGCCGCGCAGTTTGACCAGCTCTCGACCGAGGCGGGCAAAGACATGTGCATCGTCCTTGGGGCCTCACTGGACACGGGGCACAGCATTCTGTGCGCCCGCAGTGGCCCCGGTGTCCTTTTGGGCGTGATCGAAGGCGATGCGACCCAGACCGTGCTGCGCGCCTGGGTTTCGGCTGGCGCGGCCCAGGGCTGATCTCTCTTTCTGGGTGCAAAGGCGCATGGACCTTTGCCCTTGGCAGGCTTGCGGACGCGCAGGCCTTTGAGCCCGTCAGGCCAGCCGCCTGCCCCCCCGCCAGACCGCGCGCAGTGATCCGTCTGGCCCAAGATGCACCATATCGGCGCGCCGCCCGGGGACCAGATGCCCAAGATCGCTTCGCCCCAGACAGGCCGCCGGGCGTGCGGTTGCCATCGCCAAAGCCACCTCCGGTGCCGTGCCCAGCGCGATCATCACCGCCAGCGCCTGGGGCAGGGTCAGGTCGGCCCCGGCAAGCGTGCCGTCTTCCAGGGTCAGCCGCCCGTCCCGCCGGAAGATGCGGCGGCCGTTCACCGAGAAGGCGGTCAGGTCACTGCCCGCCGAGGCCATCGCATCCGACACAAGGAACAGCCGGTCGCTTGCCGCCATCGCCACGCGGATCGTCTGGGGCGCGACATGGATACCGTCGGCAATCAGACCGGCAAAGACCTGCCCGGTCAGCGCCGCCCCGACAAGCCCCGGTTCGCGGTTGCCAAGCTGGCTCATCGCGTTGAAGAGATGCGTCACGCAAGTCGCGCCCGCGGCCATTGCCACCTCCGCCTCGGCGGCACTGCATTCGGCATGGCCAAGGCTGACGATCACCCTTGCCTGCGCCAGACGGGCGATCTGTGCGGCCGTCACGCTGGCCGGTGCAACCGTCACCATCAGGGACGGCAAGCGCCCCGCCGCGTCCAGCAAGCGAACAAGGTCCGCCTCTTCCATTGGTCGAATCAAGCCCGCGTCATGCGCGCCCTTGCGCCGGGGGTCGAGGTGCGGCCCCTCCAGATGCAGGCCAAGGAACCCCGGCACCTGCCGTCGCGCGGCCTCGACCCCGGCGGCGATCACGGCTTCGGTCGCGGCGGGCGTGTCGGTGATCAGGGTCGGCAAGATGCCCGTGGCCCCAAGGCGCGCATGAACGGCGCACATCTCGGCCAGCCAGTCTGCCGTGCAAGACCCGTCGACCATCCGGCCCGCAGCCCCGTTGACCTGCAGGTCCAGAAACCCCGGCGCAAGGATGCCGCCATCCAGTGGCACCACCTCGTCCGGCCCCAGACCCGACACCGGTTCGGTGACCAGCCCGTCCTCGACCCGCAGGCTTGCGCCGGGGTGCAGCCGCGTGCCGTCAAAGACCGTGGCCCCGGTGAAGACCTGTGCCATCAGACCGTCTCCGTCACCTTGCGCAGATGCGGCGGAATGTCGGGGTCAAACCCCCGGCGGCGGGCCAGCGCCTCGATGAAGGCGTAGAACGTCACCGACAGGACCAAGGGCGCGCACAAGGGATGCAGCCCCGCCAGCGACGGCAGCCGGACGGCCCCGGCCACATCGGCCCCGGTCAGGAACACATCTGCGCCTTGCGCCACCAGCCGCTCGGCCGTCTCTATCAGCTTCGGCAGGGCCGCGTCACCGACGCCCAGCGCCAGCACCGGAAACCGCGCCTGCACAATGGCCGAAGGCCCATGCAACACCTCTGCCGCCGAGAAACTTTCGGCATGCAGCCCGCAGGTCTCTTTGAATTTCAACGCCGCCTCGTTGGCGATGGCAAAGGCTGGCCCGCGCCCCAGGACATACAGCGACTGCGCCCGCGACAGCCGGTCCGACAGCGGTGTCCAGTCCAGCGCCAGCGCCGCCTCGAAGACCTCTGGCAGCGCGGCCACCGCCTGACGCAGGGCCTCGTCCTCTTGCCATTCGGCCAAGAGGGCCAGCCCAGCAAGGACCGAGGCGACAAAGGTCTTTGTCGCCGCCACGCTGTGCTCTGGCCCCGCCTCCAGCGCCAGACAATGCGCGGCCGAGGTCGCCATCGGGCTTTCCCCGTGGTTGGTGATCGCCAGCGTCAGCGCCCCCCCGGTGCCCGCCGCGCGGATCATCTCGACGATGTCGGGGCTTTGCCCGGATTGCGAGATGCCGATGCAGGCCGCCCGCCCCAGTTTCAGCGGCCGTCGGTAGATCGACGCGATTGACGGCCCGACCGAGGCGACGGGGATCCCCGCCAGAAGCTCCACCGCGTATTTGAGGTAGGTCGCCGCATGGTCGGAAGACCCGCGCGCCACCGTGACGACCAGCGCCGGATCGGCCTTGCGCAGGGCCTCGGCGGCGCGGGCGGTGGCGGGGGCGGTCAGCGTCAGGAACCGCCGCGCCGCTGCGGGAACTTCAGCCACCTCGCGGGCCATGTGGGATTGGATCATTGCTCGGGCCTTTCAGGTTCGGTATCGGGGGCCAGCTTCAGCTCCACCGCAAAGTCATAGGCATCGCCCCGGTAAAGCGAGCGGGTGAATTCCACCACGCGCCCGCTGGCAAGATAGCCGATCCGCTCGATCTTCAGGCCCGCCGCCCCTGGGAGCACACTGAGAAGGCCGGCATCGCGGGGGCCAAGGTTTGCGGCGGAAATGCGCTGCACGGCCCGCACCGGGCGATGCCCCGTGGTCTGCAGATGCGCGTAAAGCGAGGTCTCGACCAAGGCAGGGTCAGGCAGGACCGAGGCCGCGATCGACGCCCGCTCGATCGCCAAGGGCACCCCGTCCGACCGCCGCACCCGCTCCAGCCGGGCGACCCGGTCGCTTGCGCCAAGGCCCAGCGCCATCACCTCCTCGGGCGAGGGGGCCTGCACCTCACGCGACAGCCACACCGATTCCACCGATTTGCCGCGCCGCGCCATATCTTCGGTAAAGCTGGTGAGCAGCGACAGCGCCTGCTCCAGCCGCTGCACCCGCGGCGCCACGAACGTGCCCGACCCCCGCCGCTGCACCAGCGCGCCTTTTGCCACCAGCGCCTCGATCGCCTTTCTGACCGTGACGCGCGACAGTCCGGTCATCCCGGCAATGTCGCGTTCGGCCGGCAGGCTTGACCCCGGCGGCAGCACGCCATGCGCCATCGCGTCGGCGATCCGTCGCTGAAGTTGCAGGTAAAGCGGCCCGGCGCCATCCGCAAACCCCTCGGGCGAGAAGAGCGCCTCCATCACGCCCCCTCCCGCGCCAGCCACAGCGCGCCGTCCAAGCTGGAGCCGAGGGCCTCGCGCACCTCCCACCGGTTGGCAAAGGCGCGCGCATGGACGGCCCCCAGACCACCGAGGAACACCACTGGCACCGGCGCATCGCCTTGCAGATGGTCCACCGCCGCCGCCACTTCGGCCGCCGCCTGATCCATCAGCACCACCGCCGCAGGGTCGGACGATCCGACGACGCGCGGCGCCAGCGCGGCAAAATCCACCGGCAGCGCATCCCGTGCAAAGGCGACGATCGCCGACGGATCGCCCTGCGACGCGATCACCTCGGCCAAAAGGGGCGTCATCGGCACAAACCCGTCCACTGCGCGAAGCGCCCGCGACAGAAGCGCCCGGCCAAGCCAGGCCCCGCTTCCCTCATCGCCCAGAACCAGCCCCCAGCCGCCGACCTGCCGGATCACCCCGCCGCGCTGGCTGGCAAAGACCGAGCCCGTGCCAATCGCCGCCACGATCCCGTCGCCGCCCCGCAGCGCGCCCTTGACCGCCGTCACCGCATCCGTCTCGACCCGGCAGTTGGCAAAGGGCAGGTCCAGCCCCTGCCCGCCCGAGGTGTTCACCCCGGCAAGGCCAAGGGCGGTCACCAGCTTTGGCAGCTCTGCCTCGACCGCCCCCGGGCCCACCGCCTCGGCCAAGGCGATCCGGGCGGCCCGCAGGATATTCTCTCGGGTTCCTGCCAGATCGGTCGTGAGGTTTGCCGGCCCCGCCGTTCCGGTTCCAAGGATGCGCCCAGAGGCATCCGCCACCGCCGCGCGGCAGCCGGTTCCCCCGCCATCAATGCCCAGATACAGCGTCATGCGAATCCCTCCGAAAGCAATAATACCAAAACCAGACCTTTAGGGAAGTGGTATGCATTCAACCTCCGAATAGCGTGGCAATTCATCGCTTTGAACTTCTCGCTTTACAAGTGGTATTGTTTTGGCATTGTCTAGGGCCAAGGGGAATCACATGGCCGTCACATCGACCGAGGCACCGCATCCGCTTTCCACCGGCCTGCATCTGGCCGCGCCCGGTGATGTGCTGGCCCGCGCACTTTCCGCGCAACAGGCCGCCCTGTCCAAGGTCAACGCCGCCCTTCCCGCGCTGGAGGAAGCCGCCGCCCTTGCCGCCCGGTCCCTGCAGTCCGGCGGCAAGCTTGGCTATGCCGGGGCCGGGTCCTCGGGCCTCATGGCGCTGGCCGATTGCCTTGAACTCCTCGGCACTTTCGGCATTCCGTCCGACCGCACGCCGATGCTTTTCGCCGGTGGCACCGCAGCACTTCTCAAGATGACCGGCGGGGTTGAGGATGACCCCGCCACCGCCGCCGCCGACCTTGCCCGCGCCGGCCTTGGCAAGGGCGACACGCTGATCGCTGTCTCCGCCTCGGGCACCACGCCCTACACGCTTGCCGTCGTCCGGCAGGCGGCAGCGCAGGGCTGCAAGATCATCGGCATCGCCAATGTCGCGGGCAACCCGCTTCTCAGCCTTTGCCATGTGCCCGTGTTCCTTGATACCGGGCCCGAGATCGTTGCCGGTTCCACCCGCCTTGGGGCGGCCACGGCGCAGAAGGTGGCGCTGAACCTGATCTCGGTCCTTCTTGGTGTCCAGCTGGGCCATGTCCATGACGGGCTGATGGTCAACGTCATCGCCGACAACGCCAAGCTGCGGGATCGTGCCGCCCGCATCGTGGCGCAGATCGCCAGCGTTCCCAACGACACCGCGCGCCAGGCGCTTGACGCCACCGAAGGCGCGGTGAAGCCTGCGGTTCTGGTGGCCCTTGGCCATTCCGCTGCCGCAGCCCGTGACCGGCTTGCCACGGCAGAAGGCAAGCTTTCGACCGCCATGAAGACCTGACCAACCAAACGGGCGAATGCCCCAACCGGGAGACTGCAATGAAAAACACGATCAGAATTGCCCTTCTCGCCAGCACCCTGCTGGGAGGGGCCGCCCAGGCCCAGGACGTGACGCTGACCATCGAAAGCTGGCGCAACGATGACCTTGCGATCTGGCAGGACACCATCATTCCCGCGTTCGAAGCGCAGAACCCCGGCATCAAGGTGGTCTTTGCACCCTCTGCACCGGCCGAATACAACGCCGCGCTGAACTCCAAGCTGGCGGCCGGCAGCGCGGGTGACCTCATCACCTGCCGCCCGTTTGACGCCAGCCTTGAACTTTACAATCAGGGCCACCTGGCCGACCTCTCGGGCCTGGCCAGCATGGCGAACTTCTCGCCGGTCGCGAAATCCGCCTGGCAGACCGATGACGGCTCGGCCACGTTCTGCGTGCCGATGGCAAGCGTGATCCACGGCTTCATCTACAACGCCGATGCTTTTGCGGCGCTTGGCCTTTCGGTTCCCACGACGAACGAGGAATTCTACGCCGTCCTCGACGCGATCAAGGCCGATGGCACCTATATCCCGATGGCGATGGGCACCAACGACCAGTGGGAAGCCGCCACGATGGGCTACAACAACATCGGGCCGAACTTCTGGAAGGGCGAAGAAGGGCGTCTGGCGCTGATCAAGGGCGAACAGAAGCTGACCGATCCGCAATGGGTTGCCCCGTTTGCCGAACTGGCAAAGTGGAAGGATTATCTGGGTGACGGGTTTGAGGCGCAGACCTATCCGGACAGCCAGAACCTGTTCACCCTTGGCCGCGCCGCGATCTATCCGGCCGGGTCGTGGGAAATCTCGGGCTTCAACACCCAGGCGACTTTCAAGATGGGGGCCTTCCCGCCGCCCGTCGCGGCGGCCGGGGACACCTGCTACATCTCGGACCACACCGACATCGCCATCGGCCTGAACGCGGCCTCACCCAATGCCGAAGCGGCCAAGGTGTTCCTTGACTGGGTCGGCTCGCCCGAGTTTGCGACGATGTATGCCAATGCGCTGCCGGGCTTCTTCAGCCTGAACTCCACCCCGGTGGAAATGCAGGACCCGCTGGCGCAGGAATTCGTCTCCTGGCGCGGCAAATGCCAGTCGACTATCCGGTCCACCTACCAGATCCTGTCGCGCGGCACCCCGAACCTGGAGAACGAGACCTGGAACGCCAGCGCCAACGTGATCCGCGGGGCCGAGACGCCCGAAGATGCGGCCAAGCGCCTGCAGGACGGTCTGGCCAGCTGGTACGCCCCGCAGCAGTGACCTCGACAGGCCGTGGGCGGGCGAATCGCCCGCCCACAGGCCCCCAGCGTGGTTAAGGCATCGTATATGCCCACGGCCAAACAATTGATTCCAAACGCATCCGAAACTTTGTCCACCGTGGACACCCAACCGGAAAGGGGGAAGACATGGCCGCTCGCAAGCCCGTCCGCTGGCACATCGCCGTGTTCCTCGCCCCCGCAGTCCTGGTCTACTCGGCGCTGATGATCATCCCCCTCTTCGGCACCCTCCTCCAGTCCCTGATGAACAAGGACGCGGCGGGAGAGCGGGTCTTCGTCGGCCTGCAGAACTTCGCCACCCTCTTCGGTGACGCCCTCTGGTCCGACGCTTTCTGGAATGCCCTGGCCAACAACGCCTGGTTCTTCCTGATCCACATGCTGGTCCAGAACCCGATCGGCGTCGCCCTCGCCGCGATCCTGTCCACGCCCCGGCTGCGGATGGCCGCCTTCTACCGGACCGCGATCTTCATCCCGACGATCCTGTCCTTCGTGATCGTCGGCTTCGTCTGGAAGCTGATCCTCTCTCCCATCTGGGGCATCGCGCCGGGAATGCTGGACGCGGTCGGCCTGAAGGCGCTGTTCACCCCATGGCTTGGCAAGGAAGAATACGCGCTTACCACCCTTGCGCTGATCTCGGTCTGGCAGTTCGTCGGCATCCCGATGATGCTGATCTACGCCGCCCTCCTCAGTATCCCGGATGAGGTGATCGAGGCGTCAGAGATGGACGGCATCACCGGCTGGTCACAGTTCTGGAAGATCAAGCTGCCGCTGATCCTGCCGGCCATCGGGATCATCTCGATCCTGACCTTCGTCGGCAACTTCAACGCCTTTGACCTGATCTACGTTGCCCAAGGCGCGCTGGCCGGGCCGGATTTCAGCACCGATATCCTTGGGACCTTCCTTTACCGCACCTTCTTTGGTTTCCAGCTGCAGCTGGGTGACCCCTACATGGGATCGGCCATTGCGGGGGCGATGTTCGGGATCATCCTGATCGGGGTCTGCGTCTACCTCTTCGGCATCCAGACCCGGCTGCGGAGGTATCAGTTTTGAGCGCCCGCATGTCCCCCGGCCGCAGCATCGCGGCGCACGCGGCCCTCATCACCTGGACGCTGATCGCGCTGTTCCCGGTCTTCGTGATCGTCATCAACAGCTTCAAGTCCCGCAAGGCGATCTTTGCCGACCCCCTTGCCCTGCCGTGGCCCGAGAATTTTGACCTGATCGGCTACCAGACCGTGATGAAGCAGGGCGACTTCTTCCTGTATTTCCAGAACAGCCTGATCGTCACCTGCGCCAGCCTGTTCTTTGTCCTGCTCTTCGGCGCGATGGCCGCTTTTGCCCTGTCGGAATACCGGTTCCGGGGCAACACGCTGATGGGCCTTTACCTTGCCCTTGGCATCATGATCCCGATCCGCCTTGGCACCGTCGCGATCCTGGAGATCATGGTGGCCTCTGGCCTGGTGAACACCCTGACCGCGCTGATCCTGGTCTACACCGCGCAAGGCCTGCCGCTGGCGGTGTTCATCCTGGCAGAGTTCATGAAATCCGTCTCTGACGATCTAAAGAACGCCGGGCGCATCGACGGGTTGAGCGAGTACAGGATCTTCTTCTCTCTTGTCCTCCCCCTCGTACGGCCTGCCATGGCTACCGTTGCCGTCTTCACGATGATCCCGATCTGGAATGACCTGTGGTTCCCCCTCATCCTTGCGCCGTCAGAGGAGGTGAAGACCGTCACCCTTGGCGCGCAGGTGTTCATCGGGCAGTTCGTGACCAACTGGAACGCCGTCCTTGCCGCCTTGTCGCTGGCGATCGTGCCGGTGCTTGTCCTTTACCTCATCTTCTCACGCCAACTGATCCGTGGGATCACTGCCGGAGCCGTCAAATGATCCGAACCCTCGTTGCCGGACTTGGCACCATGGGCCGCAGCCATGCGCTGGCCTATCACCGCAATCCGGCCTTTGATCTGGTCGGCCTCGTGAACCGCTCTGCCCCTCGGCTGGACCCGGAATTGGACGGCTATGCTATCGAACCCGACTTCAAGACGGCTCTGACACGGCTGAAACCGGACCTTGTGAACGTCTCTACCTATTCCGACAGCCACGCCGACTATGCCTGCATGGCGATGGAGGCCGGGGCGCATGTGTTCGTCGAAAAACCCCTCGCCACGACCGTCGCCGACGCCCGCCGCGTGGTGGACTGCGCGAAAGCGAACGGCAAGAAGGTCGTCATCGGCTACATCCTGCGCCATCACCCAAGCTGGATGCGCCTGATCAGCGAAGCGCGCGACCTTGGCGGTCCGTATGTGTTCCGTCTGAACCTGAACCAGCAATCCAGCGGCCCGACCTGGGAGGTCCACAAGACCCTGATGCAGACCACCTCCCCCATCGTCGATTGCGGCGTCCACTATGTTGACGTCATGTGCCAGATCACCGAAGCGAAGCCCGTGGAAGTGCGCGGGATGGGCGTGCGCCTGTCGAACGAGATCGCCAAGGACATGTACAATTACGGCCATTTCCAGGTGCTGTTCGATGACGGTTCGGTCGGCTGGTATGAGGCCGGGTGGGGCCCGATGATGTCGGACACCGCGTTTTTCGTAAAGGACGTGGTCAGCCCCAATGGTGCGGTGTCGATCCGGATGCCGGAAAGCGCCAAGTCGGATGACCACGACACCCACACCAAGACCTCTACCATCCGCGTTCACCTTGTTGGCCAGCCGGATCAGGACCTGTCGATGGCCGACGAGCCCGGCCATCAAGAGCTGTGCGAGCGTGAACAGGCCTACATGGCGCGCGCGATCCTGGAGGACATCGACCTGACGCGGCACATGGAAGACGCGGTGCAGTCGCTGGCCATCTGTCTGGCGGCGGATGAAAGCGTCCGGTCTGGGAAGGCGATACGACTGTGAGCAGAGGGCCGCAGGTGCACGATCTTTCTGCGAAAGATCCGATTTTTCGCAGAAAAATCGTGCGAGGAGAGACACATGGGTGCGCTTGAACTGAAATCCGTCACCAAAAGCTTCGGGTCAACCGAGGTCATCAAGGGCGTCGACCTGACCGTGAACGACGGGGAATTCTGCGTCTTCGTCGGCCCCTCGGGCTGCGGGAAATCCACCCTTCTGCGGATCATCGCGGGGCTGGAGGATGCGACGGCGGGCGATATCCTGCTGGACGGAAAGCGCGTGAACGAGGTCGCCCCGGCGAAACGCGAACTGGCGATGGTGTTCCAAAGCTATGCGCTTTACCCGCATCTTTCGGTCCGCGACAACATGGGGCTGGCGCTGAAACAGGCCGGTCAGCCCAAGGCCACAATCCAGGCAGCCACCGAAAAAGCCGCCGCGATGCTGTCGCTTGGCCCGCTGATGGACCGGCGCCCTGCGGAACTGTCCGGCGGGCAACGGCAGCGGGTTGCCATCGGGCGGGCCATCGTGCGCACGCCGAAGCTGTTTCTGTTCGATGAACCCCTGTCCAACCTTGACGCCGCCTTGCGCGTGGCGACCCGGATCGAGATTGCGCGCCTGCACCGAGACCTGAAGGCCACGATGATCTATGTGACGCATGACCAGGTGGAGGCCATGACTTTGGCCGACCGGATTGTTGTCCTCCGCGCTGGCAAGGTCGAACAGGTCGGCAGCCCGATGGAGCTTTACAACAACCCTGCCAACACCTTCGTCGCGGGGTTCATCGGGTCGCCGCAGATGAACTTCCTTGACGCGGCAGCACTGGGCTTGCAGCCGGGGCAGGCGGGCATAAGGCCAGAGCATCTGGCGATCACGCGCCATCAGGGCGAGATCCCGGCCGAGGTGAGCCATGTCGAAAAGCTGGGCGGCGAAACGCTGGTCTATGCCCGCAGCGCGCAGCATGGTCTGCTGACGGTGCGGCTGTTCGGCGAGCACGACTATGCCGTGTCCGAGCCTGTTCACCTGACCCCAGATCGGGCGCGGCTGTTCGAATTCGACAGCGAAGGCCTGCGCCGGGTCTAGGGCCGGGCCTTCGGAACGTCCGGCCGCCCGGTCCGTCAAGACCGGACAGGCCTTTGGCGCATCAACCGATCAGGCGGCAGACTGCCGCGCTGTGGCCTCCGGCGCCCAGGTGTCGAGCGTCGACTGCAGGGCGCTGTCCCAGCCAGTCGCAGGGGTGGCGAATCTCTGGTCCCAATCTCTTTGCGCGGCAAGAAAGTCGCTCGCGAAGGCATATTCCATCTCGATCAGCTCCGCAGCGGCGGGCTGCATCAGGCCGACCAGACGCAACAGAAGGCGCGGCGTGCGGCGCAGGCGGGGCAGGGGTGCGCCGATCAGCGCAGCGGCGCGGCGGGCAACCTCATGCGCGGTCAGCGTCTTGGGCGAAGGCACGTGCCAGGCGCGGCCCCAACTGTCAGGAGACGCCCCCAGCGTGATGAGCGCTTGGGCAAAATCCGGCAGGTAGGTGAAGGTATGCAGCGCATCGGGATTGCCGAACCAGTTGATAGGCTTGCCCTTGATCAGGTCGGGCCAGAACCGGTCACCCAGGGCCGAGGTGCGGACACCGGGGCCGAAGAAATCCGAGGCGCGGCCAGAGACGGCGCGGATCTCGCCGCCGGCGTGGGCGGCGAAGAGGCGTTTGCTCATCCGGGCGCGCGCCGCGCCCTTGCGGGTTGTGGCGGTCAGGGGCAGGCCTTCGTGCAACGTGCCCGCGACGCCGTAGCCATAGAGATTTTCGGCCGCGACGAGGACGGCGCCGGTCTTGCGGGCCGCGGCAATGGCAGCCTCTTGCAGCGCGTAGAAACTTTTCGTCCAGTCCTGATAGGGGGGTGCTGCGCAGAAATAGATCACGTCGGCACCCGTTGCGGCCTTGGTCGCGCTGGCGGGATCGGCGAGGTCTGCCTTGGCGGCGGTCACTCCGGGCAGGCGGGTCGCGCCACTGCGACTTACCAGGCGCACCTGGGCACCAGAGGCGGCCAGTCTTTCGGCAATCGTCAGGCCAAGGATTCCGGCGCCGAAGATCACATGTTGGGGTTGCACGGTCATTTTGATCGGTCCTTTGCTGAAGGGAAACAAGCGGCGCGGCCAAGGGGACCGCGCCGTCCGGGGTGCAGGTGTCAGGCCCGGCGCCAAAGCTGGACCGCCAGGGCAAAGGTCCAGATCTGCCAGACGATCCCCGACAGGGTCAGGAGGATCGGAGCCTCGATCCCGACGACGGAAGGCAGCGTGGTGAAAAGAAGCAGCGCCGCGAAGATGCCCGCCCAGCCCAGGATGCGAGACCCCGCGCCGATCAGCGCCGAAGACAGGATCAGCGTCCAAAGACCCGCAAACAGGCCGACGCCAAGGATTTCACCGACGCCGCCGGCATAGGCATTGAAGGCCTCATAGACGACAGCGATGGCCGATTGGGTCGCCTGGTCGGCCCCTGGCGTGGTGTAGGCGACGGCAAGGCCCGGCATCAGGAAGATCCAGCGGGTGATCCCCAGCGCCTTTGCGAACCCGGCAAGCCCACCAAACAGCATCGCGGCGCGCCCGGACCCTTCGCCCAGCCCCAAGGCCGCAGGCATCAGCGCGGCGATCGGGATCAGGAGGAGGGCATGGATCAGATAGCTGAGGTATCCGGCAAAAACCGCGCCCGACTGGTCCAGGATCAGGGGCAGGATCTCGGCCGGCGGCAGGTCAAGCGAGGCGGGCCAATTGATAGCCGGCATCAGGATGAAGAACGCCGTCCACATGGCGATGAACTGCCCAACCAGAAGAATGGCTGCCGTGCGGCGTGCCGGATTGCGCGGAAGGGCACCGGTCGCAGTGGTGCGGAGTGAAAGAGAAGCGGTCATGACAGATCTCCGGGTCTAGGGTCGGTGGCGAAAGTGCCACCTTGTGTCCCTTGATCGGGCGTTTCAGCGCGACGTTCATTGATCCGGGGTAAGTTCGTTCAAAGCCTGCACAGGGTGTCAGGTCTTGCCCTTTGGCCGCGCCATCCTGCCCCGGATGCGCGACAGGCTTTCCGGCGTGATGCCCAGAAAGCTGGCCAGCAGATATTGTGGCACCCGCCGCGCGATGCCGGGGCGGTTCTCCACGAAATGCCGATAGCGTTCATCGGGCGACAGGTTCAAGAGGTTCGCCGCCCGCCGTTGCGAGCCGAGGAACCCGCTTTCAACCATCTTTCGGCCAAAGCGTTCAATGGCGTGATCCTCATCATAGGCGCGCAACAGGGCGGCGCGCGGCAGGGCGAAGATGGTCGAAGCCTCGACAGCTTCGACTGTCTGGGTCGCGGGTGCGCCGGTCAGGAAACTTGCGGCATCCGTCACCACCGCGCCTTCGTCGAAGAACTGGCCGGTGCGTTCGTCCCCGGTTTCGGGGTCGATGTAGTAATACCGCAAAAGGCCGGTCTGGATGTAGAACAACAGCTCGGCGACATCGCCCGCCTTCAGAACGGGGACGCCTTTCTCCACCTCCAGCAAACGGCCTGCAGCAATCAGCCGGGTCAGGGCGCCGGGGGCAGGCACAAGGGGGGCAGCAGAACGGGCAATCAGATCGGCAAGGGTCTGCTCTGCGGCCATCTGCGGCTCCGGCCTTTGGGGCCCTGCACTCTGCGGGCGTGTTACGGAACCCGATTTACGAAGTTACTCCGCAGCAATGCAAGTCGCGGGGGCAGCGTCAGATCGGCGGCAGGCCCGCCTGCGCTAGGGACAACAGCCACAAGGTTACCGTTGCCCAGACGACCGACCCCGTCACGACGGCGGCAACGGCCAGCCGGCGCGGCAAGATCACGCTGGCGACAAAGGCACCAAGGGGCAGCGCCTGCATGGCGTGGAGGCCGACGAAATGCGCGATCCGCAGATCCCCTCCGGTCAGGGACCAGCCGGTCAGCGGCAGATAGGGCCCCAGCGCCGCACCGACAAACGGTCCCTGGTTCGCACCGATGGCGCCGCCGGTCTGTCCGCCGAGCCAGCCCGACAGGATCAGCCCCAGAGCGGCGCCAAGATGCCAGGGCAGCCGGTCGCTGCCCCGCCGGACCAGGTGCCAGATGAGGACCAGCCCTACCAATGCCGGCGCCAGCGTCAACACGCCCGCACCGGCGGCCATGATCGTGCCGCCGATCGCATCGAACGCGGTTTCGCTGTTGAAATGTGACCGCACGCCCCGCGCAGCCTGCAGGGCAATGAAGATGACCTCATAGATCACCACCGCACCGAGGACCGCGTTGACCCAACGGACGATGCGTGTCTGGCCAAGCTCGTCCGGCAGGTGGGCGGTCAGAAACAGCACGGTCGCAGCGTGAAGCCCCAGAGAAAGCTGGAATTTCAAAGGTTTCTGCCAGACATTTTCGCCATCCAGCACCCGGTCATCAAGGCCAATGAGCAGCAAGGTTATCGGCGCCAACGCAAGGCAAAGCGTGAGCGAGAAGCCAAGGGCAGAGGCATGTAGCTGCCCCCCGCGCGGCGGAACAAGATAAAGCGTGGTCATGGGCGATACTCACCTTCGGGAGACAACTGCAGCAGCGACGGCATTTGCGACATTGGTCCTTGGGCGGCAAAGCGGGGGGACCAGGGGTCGATCCGCAGGATGGCGGCAAGGGCTGCCGCCACGGCCGCGACCGGTCGGACAAGACTGCGCGGCGGGCCTGCCATGAAGAACCCGTGCCGGTGGCAGAGCGCCAGAAGCGCCAGAACTTCGCGCGGGCCGCGTGGGGGCAGGCGACGCTCACGGGTCAGGCCGTAGATCGTCTCGAAGAACTGGTGATCTTGCTGGTGCGGCCAAAGCAGCACTTCGATCACCACCGAAGCATCGTTCGCGGGCGCATAGCTGTGCTGTTGGCCGGGCCGCACCTCAATGCTTTCGCCAGGCTCAAGATCCTGGGTCTTGCCGTCAAGCGTCACGCGAAGCCGTCCCGCGAGGACGAGGAACCGCTCCGTCTGGCGCAGGTGGACATGCAAGGGAACCGGGGCGGCATCCGGCCCCACATCCTCGCGGAACCGAAGTTGGCCTGGCGGGGCGGCAAGAAAGGTGAGGTCCTTGCCAGGCGCGGACAGCATGCTGCCGGGACGGGGCGGGTCAAGACTTGCCATGTCTGCCCCCGTCACGCCGGAATGACGCGGCTGGCCAGTGGCCAGCGCGGGCTGCCCTTGGCCGCAGGTGCATGGTCAGGGCAGTCGCAGATTTGCGCACATCGGCCCGCCTTGCCCCGCAGCTTGGTCATGAATCCTATGTGTCCGATCATCAGCGTCACTCCTGTCCGGGATGTCCATGAACCCACCTTGAGGCCGCAGGGCGCGCTGTTCATTGATCCCGGATAAGAAGTGGTGGTCGTTCCGGTCAGTCCCTGTGCCAACGCGACGCTGTGCGATGGCGCCTTCCGGCGCCGCAGGGTCATTTCGGTCCGCTTGGGTGCGATGGGCCAATGCGGCACTGAAGCGACCAATGCCCGGGGTCCGGGAGGTATCGCCCTTGCCATCCAAGCGCCTGTCCGCCGGAAAAAGATGCACTTCGGTCGGGCGGATCAAAAAGGCAGACCGAGGACGAGGCGGCAGAATCAACCTGTCCTTACCAAGACATAAGTCTTGTGGTATGGCGCAGCGCACCAAGATTGTTAACGAGTGTCATCCATGGCCGAGAACAGCAGCACCACGCCGGCGACGGCTGGTAGTACTTCCATCACCGGCACGACGGCCAATGACTCGCTGAGCGGTGGCGGCGGCAATGATACGCTGATCGGGGGCGACGGCGCGGATCGGCTGTCTGGTGACGGCCCGCTTCCTGGCCAGTGGCAGTACAGCGTCTATACGCGCAACTTCTCCAGCCAGCCGAACCAGACCGGCACCATTGCCACCGGCACGCTGGTCGGCAACGGCTATGTTGACGATTTCAACGTGCGCGGCCTGCGCAACACGCTTGCCGGTACACCGGGCGCGGACCCGAACGATTACGGCATCATCTACCGGTCTACCCTGGCGATCAGCCAGACCGGAACCTACACCTTCAGCACCACCTCCGACGATGGGTCACGGATCATCATCCGCAATTCGGCGGGCGGTGAGGTCTTCAACCTGAACAATGACTTCCATCAGGCACCGCGGACGGAGACCGGCAGCGTCACGCTGACCGCAGGGCAGACCTACACGATCGAGGTGCTGTACTGGGAAAACGAAGGCGGTGATGTGCTTAGCGCCACCATCGCCGGACCAGGCATCACCGGGGCCCCGAGCCTTGCCACCTCGCCCCTGATCCAGACGCCTCCCCTGGCGCCGGGCCACGTTGACGGCAACGATAGTCTTGATGGCGGCGCGGGCGCTGACACGCTGATCGGCGGCGGCGGCAATGACCAGCTGTTCGGCGGCACTGGCGTCGATTCGCTGGACGGCGGTGACGGGGATGACCTGCTCGACGGCGGCGACAACGACGACATCATCAATGCCGGTTCAGGCAACAACACGGTCTTTGGTGGCGGCGGGGTGGACAACATCACCTCAGGCGCCGGCTCTGACCTGCTCTACGGCGGCGGGGGCAGTGACACGATCATCTATGGTCCCGGAGACGACACTGTCTACGGCGGCGCTGGGGATGACATCATTGATGACGTCAGCGGCGGACAGTTGTCCGGCACCAACGTCATCTATGGCGACGAGGGCAATGACCGGATCTGGACCGGCAACCAGAACGACATGATCTACGGCGGCGCCGACAATGACACGATGTCCGGCGAATCCGGGGATGACTTCTTTGAGGGCGGCACCGGCGTCGACGTCATGGAAGGCGGCAACGATCAGGACACCTTCTTTTACCGTAATGGCGATGCAGCCTTTGGCGAAAGCGTCTTCGGCGGCAGCGGCGGCACCGACAACGACACGCTGGACCTCAGCGGTTACGGGTTCTCCCGGACGCGCATCCAGCGTAGCGCGGCCAACAGCGAAAACGGCACGGTGGAGTTCTTAAACGCGGCTGGGCAAGTGGTCGGCACGCTGACCTTTACCGACATTGAACGCATCATTCCCTGCTTCACCGCCGGCACGCTGGTGGACACGCCGACCGGTCCGCGCCGGGTGGAAGACATTCGCCTCGGCGATCTGGTCCTGACGCGTGACGATGGCCCACAGCCGGTGCGCTGGGTCGGCCAGCGCAGCCTGTCGCTGGTTGAGGTTCTGGCCGACCCAAGCCTGCAACCGGTGATCTTTGCGCCGGGCTCGCTTGGAGCGGGGCTGCCTGCCACGCCGCTTGCCGTCTCGCCACAGCACCGGATGCTGTTTTCCGGCGCCAGCTGTGAGCTGAACTTCGGCGAGGATGAGGTTCTGGTTCCCGCCATCCATCTTGCGCACCTGCCCGGCGTTTCGCGGGGCCGGAAGGATGTGACCTACATCCACCTGATGTTTGACAGGCACCAGATCCTGTGCAGCGATGGCGTGTGGAGCGAGAGCTTCCAGCCGGGTGACCGCATGCTTGCCGGCACCCCTTCGGCCCAGCGGGATGAGCTGCTGCGCCTGTTCCCAGACCTTGCTTCCGGTGCGGCCTACCCTGCTGCCCGCATGACCCTGAAGGCCCATGAGGCGCAGGTTTTGTTGCGCGCCTGACCAGCCAGCACCGTGGCAAAGCTGCGACCTTTCGCTAAAACCCAACGGGTTAAGCACCGGTAAAGGCAGAATTGCTATCCCTGATCCCGGGTAAGAATACGGGTGTATGGGATGGCAGCGCAGGGTAACGCGCCAGTCATCATCAAGCGAAAGAAGGTCGTCCAGGGTGGCGGTCACCACGGTGGGGCATGGAAAGTGGCCTACGCCGATTTTGTGACCGCGATGATGGCATTCTTTCTGTTGATGTGGCTGTTGAACGCGACAACGGAAAAACAACGCAAGGGCATCTCGGATTACTTCAATCCGACGATTCCGGTGAACCGCATTTCCGGCGGCGGCGACGGCGCCTTCGGCGGGGACAGCGTCTTTTCCGAAGACACGATGGCCAACACCGGCACCGGCGGCGCTGACAACCGCACCGCCGCCACGTCAAACGGTGAGGCCGGCCCCGACACCGGCAAGGGAAGCGCAGGGGAAGGCAAGGCGCAGTCGGAACTGGAGGACGTGCAAAAGGCGCTTATGGCGCGCGGTGGCGAAAGTAACACGATGGAGCAGCTTTTGCGCCATGTGGTCACCAAGGTCACCGATGAAGGCCTTGTCATCGAGATTTTCGATCTGCCAGATGCTCCGCTTTTTGCCGAAGACACTGCCGAGGCCTCGGCTACCACCTTGGCCATCGTGGATCTTCTGGCCGAAATGCTGAACCTGACCAGCAATGAAATCGCGGTCAGCGGGTTCCTGCGGGCCCACCCGGTGACGCTGATCGACAATCCGGTCTGGGATCTGTCGGCGCTGCGGGCGCAGACGGTGCGGCGGATGCTGGAAACCGCAGGCATCGACCCCGAGCGGATGCAGCGGATTTCAGGCTTTGCCGATCGCAAGCCCGCGGTCTCGGACCCGGCCGCCGTGCGCAACAACCGGATCGAGGTGATCCTGTTGCGCCGCGACCGCTGACAGGAAGGGCCACTGCCGGGAAAGATCGAATTTTATCTGAATGACCAGTTCTGTTAGGCCAGCGTTAAGGCGCCAAGGTGCAGTTTCGGCCAGCAAGGTCCGAAGCAGCAGAAAGGCGCTTTTCCATGACAATCTCTTCCTCGCTCAGCGCAGGCGTGGCCGGTTTGAATGCAAATGCCACGCGGCTGGCGTCGATTTCGGACAACATCGCCAACTCGGGGACCTATGGCTACAAGCGGGTTTCGACCGAGTTTTCCAATCTGGTCATCACCGGGTCGCGCGGGGCCGGGTCCTATTCGGCTGGCGGCGTCCGCGCATCGACCACCCGGCTGATCGACGAACGCGGCGATCTGGTCGGCACCTCCAACGCGCTGGATCTGGCCATTGCCGGGCGCGGGATGCTGCCCGTCGTGCAGGAAGTGGCGCTGGAGGATGGCACGGCACCGCTGTTGATGACGCGAACCGGCAGCTTCCGCACTGACGCGGACGGGGTTCTGAAAACTGACGGGGGTCTGGTCCTAATGGGCTGGCCCGCCGATCCCGATGGCACGATTCCGCCTTTTCCGCGCGACAGCATCTCGGGCCTCGTGCCGATCGTGGTCAACACCAACCAGATGGTCGGCAACCCCACCAGCGAAATCGGGCTGGGGGTGAACTTGCCCGCCACTTATACGGTGGCCGGGTCCACCTCGGTCGTGCCGCCACTGTCGGTCGAATACTTCGGCAACCTTGGCACCTCTGAGACGCTTGAAGTCAGCTTTCAGGCCATTGTGCCAGCCACCGGGTCCTCCAACCAGTGGACCATGCAGGTGCGCGATTCAGCCTCGGGCGGGGCGCTGATCGGGGAATACACGCTGACCTTCGACGATACGCGCGGCGCTGGCGGCACCTTGGCCTCGGTCGCGGTTGTCTCCGGCGGGGCCTACAACCCGGTTGACGGCACGATTGCCCTGACCGTGGCCGGTGGTCCGATGACCGTGAACATCGGTATCCCGGGTGAGCCGGATGGCATCACCCAGCTTTCCGACACCTTTGCCCCGCTCGCGATCACCAAGAACGGCTCACCCGTCGGCACGCTTGTGAAGGTTGAGATTGACCAGGCCGGCTATGTCAACGCCACCTATGACACCGGTCTGACGCGGCGTTTGTACCAGGTGCCGCTGGTCGATGTGCCCAACCCCAACGGCCTTCTGTCGTTGAACAACCAGACCTACCAGATCTCTCCCGAATCCGGCGCCTTCCTGCTGTGGGAGGCGGGGTCGGGCCCGACCGGCACCATCGAGGGCTATTCTCGTGAGGGGTCGAAGACCGATGTCGCGGCGGAACTGACCAACTTGATTCAGACCCAGCGCGCCTATTCCTCGAACGCCAAGGTGATCCAGACGGTCGATGAGATGCTGCAAGAAACCACGAACATCAAACGGTAACCGGCGATGAGCATCACGTCAGCCCTCAGCTCGGCCCTGACCGGCCTTTCGGCCACTTCGCGGCAGGCGGAAATCCTGTCGTCGAACGTGGCCAACGCCACCACCCCCGGCTATGCCCGGCGCGAGGTTGGCTTGCGCGCCGCGGTTTTGGCCGGGACCGGGCAGGGGGTTGCGATCACCGGAATCACCCGCGACGTGGATCGCCAGCTTCTGGGCGAACGTCGTCTTGCCGAAGCGAGTGAGGGCGACCGTGACGTCAGGGCCGCCTTCCTTGCCCGCGTTGAACAGGCCTTTGGCACGCCCGACAGCGCAGGATCTTTGTCGGCGCGGGTCGCAAACCTTGACCAGTCGCTTCTGCAGGCCGCCAGCCGCCCGGAATCCGAGGCGCGGCTCGCCACCATCGCCAGCAACATCGGCAGCCTGATCAACGGCCTCGCCAGCGCCACCGATGACATCCAGGACGCCCGGATGAGCGCGGATCGCCAGATCGCCGATCAGGTAGGCACGCTGAACGGCACGCTGGCTCAGCTTGAGAAACTGAACGATTCCCTCCTCAGCTTCACCGGCCTCGGCCGCGACGTTTCGGCCCTGCTGGATGAACGCCAACGGCTGGTCGACACGATTTCCACCATCGTCCCGATCCGTGAGGTTCAGGGCGACATGAACCAGATCGCGCTTTACACCACCGGCGGTGTCACGCTCCTGGACAGCAAGGCCGCCGTCTTCGGCTTCACCCCCACCCGCCTGATCACGCCCGAGATGACGCAAGCGTCGGGCGGGCTGTCCGGCATCACGATCAACGGCCGCCCCTATGACACCAGTGGCACCACTAGCCCGGTTCTGGGCGGCACACTCGGCGGGCTTTTTGCCGTCCGGGATGAGCTTTCCGTCAGCGCGCAAGGCAAGCTTGACGCCGTCGCCCGCGATCTGGTGGAACGGTTCGCAGCCCCGGGGCTTGACCCGACACTGGCACCCGGTGCGCCCGGGCTTTTCACCGATCGCGGCCTTGCCTTCCTGCCTGCCGATGAAACCGGTCTGGCCGGGCGGCTGGTGATGAATGCTGCCGCCGATCCGGCCCAGGGCGGCGCGCTCTTCCGGCTGCGTGATGGCCTTGGGGCGGTCACCTCTGGCCCGCCCGGCAACGGAACACTCCTGACCGCGCTTCAGGGCGCCCTGACCGCGACCAACCCGCTGTCCTCGACCGCCTTCTTCGCGGGCAGCCGCAGCTTTGCCGGCCTGACCCGCGATCTTCTGTCCGACGCCTCGACGCTGCGACTGTCGGCCCAGTCGGAACAATCCTTCGCCGCCGGTCGTCTGACCGCGCTTTCGGACATCGAGGCGCAGAACGGCATCGATACCGACCAGGAGATGCAGCAGCTTCTGGTCATCGAAAAGAACTACTCGGCCAACGCGAAAGTCATCCAGACGGTGAACGACATGATCAACACTCTGCTTCGGATCGGCTCATGACCCGGGTCTCCGTCGGCGATGCAAGCCTGACCAATATCCTGGCACGTCAAGGGGCCGACCTGCGCGGTCAGGTCCAGCGCGCCTCGATCGAGGTGACGACCGGCCGCCAAAGCGACATTGCCAAAGCGCTGCGCGGCGATGTGGGACCACTTCTGGCGGTGGATGCCAGCCTGACCCGGCTGGATGCCTTCAAGACCACGACCTCGGATGCCGCGTTTCAGGCCAGCGTGCAGCAGAACACCCTTGCGGGAATGTCGTCGCTTGCGGCCGGAATCACGACGACGCTGATCGGCGCACGGGATTATTCCACGGTGGCGGAGGTCAACTCGGTCGCGGCAGATGCCCGCACCCGGCTGGAAAGCGTGATCGGCCTCGTGAACAGCCAGGCCTCGGGGCGGGCGGCGTTTTCCGGCACGGCCACCGACACCGTGCCGTTGGGCAGCGCCGATGCCCTCTTGACCGCGCTGGAGACGGCGGCAGCCGGATCTACGACCGCCGCGCAGGTGGCTACTGCCGTGGTGAATTGGTTCGCCGATCCCCTGGGGTACGGCGCCTTCTATCAGGGCGGCGGGCCGCTTTCGCCAGCGCCGATTGCGCCGGGTGAGACGGCGGACCTCTCGACCACCGCGCTTGACCCCGCGATCCGCGACACGCTGGCCGGTTTCGCGATGGCCGCCCTGCTGGACCGGGGCATGCTGGCCGGCGATTCCCGCGAACGGGCGCAGCTAGCACAACGCGCAGGGCAAGAGTTGCTGACCACCGAAGATGCGCGGATCGGCCTTGCCGCCCGGATCGGCACCGTCGAAGCCCAGATCGAATCTGCCCGCACCCGTAATGCCGCCGAAGGCACGGCGCTGGGTCTCCTGCGGTCTGAGATCGGGGCGGTTGACCCCTATGAAGCGGCGACCCGGCTGGAAAACGCCCGTTCGCAGCTGGAATCGCTCTATCTCGTCACCGCCCGCGTCTCGCGGCTTAGCCTTGTGGATTTCCTCAGATGATCCGAATGCTTCTGGCCCTGTTTCTTGTCGCCACCTCGGCTGCAGCCGAACCGATCCGCATCAAGGATCTGGTGGAATTCGACGGCGTGCGCGGCAACGATCTGGTGGGCTATGGCCTGGTCGTGGGTCTGAACGGCACCGGCGACGGCATCCGCAACGCGCCTTTCACCGAAGAGATCATGGCCAATCTTCTGGAACGCCTGGGCGCCAATGTCACGGGCGAGGAGTTTCGCCCGAAGAACGTGGCCGCGGTCTTCGTGACTGCGCAACTGCCGCCCTTTGCCCGGGCCGGAACGCGGATTGATGTAACGGTTTCGGCGATTGGCGACGCGAAAAGCCTGCTGGGTGGCACCTTGATCATGACCCCTCTGAACGGGGCGGACGGGCAGATCTACGCCGTGGCCCAAGGCACGATCATTGCAGGCGGTGTCTCCGCCGAAGGCGACGCGGCGCGTGTAGTGCAGGGTGTTCCCACGGCCGGGGGCATCCCCTCAGGCGCGCGGGTAGAGCGCGAGGTTGAGTTTGACTTTGCCGGTCTGCCGGTCCTGCGCATGGCGCTGAAATCGGCTGATTTCACCACGGCAGAACGCATTGAACGCGCGGTGAACGCCGATTTCGGGCGGCGGGTCGCCGAGATGCAGGATTCCGGCACCGTCGCCATCGACATCGCGGCCGCGGGAATGCGGTCTCCGGCCCATGTCCTCAGCCGGATCGAGGGAATTCTGGTGGAACCCGAAACCCGGGCACGGGTGGTGGTTGATCAACGGTCAGGCACCATCGTGATGGGCGCGGATGTGCGGATCAGCCGGGTTGCCGTGGCGCAGGGCAACTTGACCCTGCGGGTTGAGGAAAGCCCGCTGGTCGTGCAGCCGAACCCGTTCAGCGAGGGGGAGACGGTCGTCGTCCCCCGCTCCAACGCCGAGATCACCAAGGACGGCAATGGCCTGGCCGAAGTGCGCGGCGGCACCGACCTGGCCGAAGTGGTTGCAGGGCTGAACGCGCTTGGCGTGGCCCCGCATGACATGATCGACATCTTGAAAAGCATCAACGCCGCAGGGGCGCTGCATGCCGAGTTTGTGGTGAACTGACCCGATTGCTCAGGCAGACTTCGGCTGCAGGGTGATGACGGTGCCCCAGGGGTCCTCCATACGGTCGGCCCTGCCCTTGGCCTTGATCGCGGCCAGGGCGTCCGCATCGACTGCCAGCGTCAGCTCGGCCAGACCGGTGGCCGGATAGTTGCGCGAACCCGCGCCGCGACTGTTCCAGACATTGGTCGCAATGTGGTGGTGATAACCGCCCGAGCCGTAGAAGGCAGCCCCCGGATAGCGGGCCATGATCGGCAGGCCAAGCACGCCGCTGTAAAACGCCTCGGCTTCGGCAATCGCGCCAACCTGCAGGTGGACGTGGCCAACAACCAAACCCTCGGGTGCAGCGCTCCAGGGGCGGTCGGCGGCTTGAACCAGGGCGTTCAGATCCAGCGCCTCGGTGGCCATCTTGATCGCGCCGGTGGCGTCATGCCAAGCACTGCGGGGACGGTCGGCGTAAACCTCGATCCCGTTGCCTTCCGGATCACTCAGATAGATCGCTTCACTGACCAGATGGTCCGAGGCGCCTTGCAGCCGAAGGCCCGTGTCAGCCGCATGCCGAAGCCAGCGGGCCAAGGCGGGGCGATCCGGCATCAGAAAGGCGGTGTGAAACAGGCCCGCCTCGCGCGGCGAAGCCTTGCGCGCCGCAGGATCTGACCGCAACTCGATCAACGGGCGGCCGGCAACGCCCAAGCGGCTGACGCCCGGGACCGAGGCAACCTCTTCCAGACCGAGAGCCTGTCGATAAAACGCGGTCATTCCAGCCAGGTCATGAACGGTGAGCGCGACATGCGACACCTCAACCGGGGCGGCGGCGGTGGAAAGCGGAAGGGTCAGCATGGGGTGGCCTTTGGTGCGGCGGGTCAGATCGCCACAAAACATGCGCCTGATGGGATCATGCAGCAAGAGACATGCAGGCACAGTGAGTCTCTCGAAATCCAGCGGATGGCTGCCTGCACCAAAGGCGGCGGGCCCGGCGATCTTTTTGGGAACCTGCGCCATCGGGCTGCCGCATCTTTCCATCCTTATGTCCAATGCCCAGCAGTCGGCGGCCAGGCAATCCCGACTGCGTTGGGGCCGGTCACCGCCGGGCAGGCGTTGGCTCCCTCCGTTCCCAAGACCCGCTCCAATGGCCATCGCCCGGCGCGGCTGGCCGCGCAAGTCGGGTGCCAGCGGTTGACCGCCAAGGGTGCGGGGCGTAATCCCCTTGGGAACCTTTGGAGAGACCGCGTGGCCATTCACCTTTACCAGACCGACCTTCCCGATGGGCTTACCCTTGGCCCGGTGGTGGCAATTGACACTGAAACCATGGGCCTTGACCCGCGCCGCGACCGGTTGTGCCTGGTGCAGCTGTCAGACGGGTCGGGCGACGCGCATCTGGTGCAGATCGCCAAGGGCCAGACCCGCGCCCCGAACCTTGAGGCGATGCTGGCCGACCCTGCGGTCCTGAAACTGTTCCACTACGGCCGCTTTGACATTGCCATGCTGAAGCAGGCTTTTGGCGTCACGACCGCGCCGGTCTGGTGCACCAAGATCGCGTCCAAGCTGGTGCGGACCTTCACGGATCGGCATGGGCTGAAATACCTTCTCGCTGATTTGGTCAATGTCGATGTCTCGAAGCAGCAGCAGACCAGCGACTGGGGGTCAGAGGTGCTGACCGAGGCGCAGAAGGAATACGCGGCGTCGGATGTCCTGTACCTGCACGCCCTGAAGCGTGAACTTGAGGCGCGGCTGGTCCGCGAGGGCCGGCTGGAGCTGGCGCAGCGCTGCTTTGACTTCCTGCCCACCCGGGCCGAGCTTGACCTTCTGGGCTGGGACGAGACGCATGACATCTATCTCCACTGACACGCTTGAAACTGGCCGTCGGGTGATCCGGCGCGAGGCGGGGGCGCTGGACGCCCTTGCCGATGCACTGGGCGACAGTTTCTCGGCCGCGGTCAGCCTGTTGATGGCGGCGAAGGGGCGGGTCATCGTCTCGGGCATGGGGAAATCGGGGCATATCGCACGCAAGATTGCCGCGACCTTTGCCAGCACCGGCACACCAGCGCATTTCGTGCATCCGGCTGAGGCGAGCCATGGTGACCTTGGCATGGTGGCCGAAGGCGATGTGCTGATCGTGCTGTCGAATTCCGGTGAGACGCCGGAGCTGGCGGATATCCTCGCCCACGCCAAGCGCTTTGCGATCCCCCTGATCGGCGTGGCCGGGCGGGCGGGCTCTACCCTGATGCGGCAGGCGGATGTGGCGATCCTTTTGCCTGAGGTGCCCGAGGCGTGTGAGACGGGGATCGTCCCCACCACCTCGACGACCATGACCCTGGCCCTGGGCGACGCGTTGGCGATTGCGCTGATGGAGCATCGCGCCTTTACCCCTGACCACTTCCGCATGTTCCACCCCGGCGGCAAGCTGGGGGCGCGCCTCCTCCGCGTGCGCGATCTGATGCATGCCGACCCACCGCTGGTGCCCGAGGCGCTGGACATGGGTCAGGTCCTGCTGGCCATCACCCGCAGCGGCTTTGGCGTGGTGGGGGTGACCGATGCCACAGGCAATCTGGCCGGGATCATCACCGACGGTGACCTGCGGCGGCATCTGGACGGCCTGATGTCGCACACCGCCGGAGAGGTGATGACCCGGAACCCCCGGACCATCGGCACCGAGGCCCTGGCGGGCGAGGCGCTGGCCGTGATGAACAGCCGCAAGATCACCTGCCTTCTGGTCACCGACGGGCCGAAGGCCATCGGCATCCTGCATGTGCATGATTGTTTGCGCGCGGGTGTGGTCTGACCCATGGCGACGGATCGGCATACGCAGATTGTGGGGTGGCTGAAGCTGACCTTGCCGCTCTTGGCGCTCGCAATCCTGGCAACCCTGTTTCTGCTGGCCGACCGGATCGACCCCGAAGCCGCCCTGCCCTACGCCGAGGTCGACGTCGAAGGCCTGGCCCGCGAACCAAGGATGACCGCGCCCACCTATGCCGGCACCACCAGCGACGGCGCGGCCTTGACCTTGTCCGCGGATGAGGCGCGCCCGGCGGCCGACGGCACCCCGGCCGGGGCGCAGGGCCTGCGTCTGCAGCTGGACACGCCCGATGGCGCGGTCACCAACCTGACCGCCGCCACCGCCGTGATGGATGCGGCCGCGCAAGAAATCCTGCTTTCGGGTGGTGTCGTGGTCACCACCAGCTCTGGCTACCGGGTTGAGACGGCGGAACTTGCCGCAAGAATGGACCGCTCAGGCCTGCAGACGCAGACCCCGGTCACCGCCACCGGCCCCGCGGGTGATCTTTCTGCAGGCAGAATGACCCTTGGTCAGGACAATCCTACCCAAGGGGGCACCCCTGGCGGGTATCTTCTGGTTTTCAATGGTGGCGTCCGGCTGGTATACCAACCCGGTGGCCGTGGCCCATGAGGTTTGACGTATGGCATTGAAGCAGGGCCTTTTGACCGTCGCCATCAGCGTGGCAGTGCTGGTCACTCCAGCGCTGGCGCAGCAGGCCAAGATCGCGTTCGGCGATCTGGCGCAAGACACCTCACTTCCGGTCGAGGTGACTGCAGACCAGCTTGCGGTCAACAACGCCGATGGCACGGCAGTCTTTTCCGGCAATGTGCAGGTCGTGCAGGGCGACATGACGCTCAGCGCCGGTGAGGTGCAGGTCAAATACGGCTCCACCCCCGGTGAGATTGACCAGCTGATCGCCAGTGGCGGTGTCAATGTGACCAACCTCGGCGACGCCGCGCGGGCGGACGGGGCGATCTACACCATCGACAGCGGGATGATCGTCATGTCGGGCAATGTGGTGCTGACGCAAGGCCCCTCTTCGATGCAGGGGCAAGAGCTTACGATCAACCTGACCGACGGCACCGGCCTCATGTCTGGGCGGGTGACCACAACCTTCGTGCCAGGTGGCAACTGATGGCAGGCAAGCCTGACCTGACGGTAACACCGGGTGAAGGCGGGCTGCAGGTGCGCAGCTTGCGCAAAAGCTACAAGAAGCGCCCGGTGATCCGGGATGTCAGCATGGAACTGCGGCGCGGTGAGGTGGTCGCCCTTCTGGGGCCAAACGGGTCTGGCAAGACCACCTGCTTTTATTCCATCGCCGGCTTGGTCACGCCAGAAGGGGGGCAGGTCATCATCGACGGCAAGGATGTGACCGCCCTGCCGATGTATCGCCGCGCGCGGCTGGGGATCGGCTACCTGCCGCAGGAAGTGAGCATTTTCCGCGGCCTGTCGGTTGAGGACAACATTCTTGCCGTCCTGGAAATCATTGAGTCCGACCGGCACAAGCGCCGCGAACGGCTTGAGGAATTGCTGAGCGAGTTTTCCATCACCCACCTGCGCCGCGCACCTGCGCTGGCGCTGTCAGGCGGGGAACGGCGTCGGGTCGAGATTGCCCGCTGTCTTGCGGCAAATCCGAAATACCTGCTTCTTGATGAACCCTTTGCCGGCGTTGACCCCATCGCCGTGGGGGAAATACGCCATCTGGTGCATGATCTGAAAAGCCGGGGCATCGGCGTTCTGATCACCGACCACAACGTCCGCGAGACGCTCGATATCGTCGACCGGGCCTATATCCTGCACGACGGGAAGGTGCTGATGAGCGGCACTACCGATGAAGTGGTGCGCGACGAAACCGTGCGCCGGGTCTATCTGGGCGAGAACTTTCGTATCATCTAGGCGGCTGTCGGGCCGGTCGGAATCGACTCGGTTGACAAGGGGGCATGGGCTAGCGCCAAATACCCTTGATGCGTGTGTCACATGCCCTTTGTCTGATCCGTTTGGCCGCGAAAGCAGGCGGCAGGGCTTGCGTGACGCCACGTTCCTTCCACCATCTCAAGAAGGCGTCGGACGGCCCGGAATGACCCGGCTCGCCCGGCCAAATGGCAAGAGGAGAGGCCATGCGCTACCAGATCAGCGGGAAACAGATCGACGTCGGTGAGGCCCTGCAGACCCATGTGAAGGCCGAAATGGGTGAGGTTGTCGAGAAATACGCCCAGCGCCCGACCGAATGCGTGGTGGTTTTTTCCCGTGTGGCGCATGAGTTTGTCTGTGAAGCGACGATCCATCTGTCCACCGGCCTGTCGGCGCAAGCCAAGGGCCATGCGTCCGAGGTCTATGCCGCCTTCGAATCCTGCCGCGAGAAGATGGACAAGCAGCTGCGCCGCTACAAGCGCCGGATCCGCAACCACCACAACCACCGCGCAACGCCTGTTGAATTCGGCGGGGCGTCCTCATATATCCTCGCCTCGTCCGAGGAGATCGAGGATGTGGAGCCCGACACGCTTCAGCCCATCGTGATTGCCGAAATGGAGACGAAGATTCCTTCGATCACCGTCGGCGAAGCCGTGATGCAGCTGGAACTGGCCGGGCAGCGCATGCTGGTCTTTCGGAACGAAGGCCATGGGGGCGTGAATGTCGTGTACCGTCGGGAAGACGGGAACATCGGCTGGATCGACCCTCGCAACAGCAAGTAGCGCCCTCGCGCGCAGGAACATCGTCTGCCCATGGAACTTTCCAAGCTACTAGTCCCCGGTGCCGTTCGCCTCGTCGGACAGTTCACCTCGAAGAAGCGACTGTTTCAGGAGCTGGGCGAGATCGCGGCGCAAGCCTATAGGCTGTCGGCGGCAGTGGCCATCGACAGCCTGCAAGAGCGTGAGACGCTGGGGCCGACCGGCGTGGGCCATGGCATCGCCCTGCCCCATGCGCGGCTGGAAGATCTAAAGGGTATCGTCGGGGTTTTCCTGCGGCTGGAAAAGCCACTGGACTATGACAGCGTCGACCGGCAGCCGGTGGATCTGGTCTTTGCCCTGTTTGCCCCCAAGGATTCCGGGGTGGACCATCTGAAGGCGCTGGCGCTGGTCAGCCGGACGATGCGGGACCCGGGGGTGGTGACGAAGCTGCGGTCCAACACCGACCCGGCCAAGCTGCATGCGATCCTGACCGAAAGCCGGGCGCCGCAGGCCGCATAGGGCTGGTGTCCGCGCGTGGACACTTTGGCTGAGCAAGCAAAATCAATGGCTTGCGATTCAGATTTCAGAATTCGTTAACGCTTGACCGCCTGTCAGGCCCGCCATGGGCCGAAGCCGAATCCCATGTAGTCGCGGGCGTAAGCCTCGGCCGCGGCGGTTTCCAGAGCGGCGTCATGGATGGCGGCCAAGGCATCGTCTGCAGGGTCTTTTGCGGGCACCGGCGGCGCAGTCATGCCCACTTCGGCCGCAAGGAAGGCCAGGCCTTCGGCAAGACGGTCTTCGCGGATCACCAAGTCCAGCGGCTGAAACCCGGCAAAGCCTTGTACAATGGCACTTTGGCTAGCCCAGTTCGGATCCACCCGCTGGCCGGTCTGGCCCGAGGTGGCCAGCCGCGCATAGTGCAGGAAGACGAGGAAAGCCGCACGCTCGGCCGCAATATCCGGGAAAGGCTGGCCGGGATCGGGCAGCACGGCCTTGTAGGCGCGGATAAGGATACGGCGGTGGTCGGCCAACTGGCCCGAGACGATCTTTTCCCGAAACGCCACATGCGCGCGCAAAAGGGGATGGCGGACCACGGTAAAGCTGCGGTGGCCGGGGTTCGTGCGCTTCCACTGGCGGAGGGTTTTCTGTTCAAACCCCTCAACCAGACCGCCGAAACCTGCCAACCAGTCCTGCACGCCGGGCGGGCCAGAGCGGACGGGGAAGTACAGAAGGGGGGCCGAGGCTGCCGCAACCGCCGTGGGAATGGCGGGGGGGCGGCGGGGCTCAAAATTCGGGGTGCGGTTCAGGGCGAAGACATCAAATCCGGGTAAGGCATCGGCCAAGGCCTGCGGATTTTCCAGCTTCGCCTCAACCGGTTCGGGGTTTTGCTTTTTCAGCGTGTCATCCAGCGCCTTCAGCCGCCCTTCAACCCCCAGAAAGGCTGCCAGCCCATTCAGCACCTCAACCGAGGCGAGGTCTTCATAGTCCAGGTAAAACGCCGTCTGCCCGCTGGTCTGCAGCGCTGTCAGAAGCTGCAGCTGAAATTCTTGCAGGGTGGCCAGATGGGCGTGAAATTCGGCGGCGTCAAAGCTGGCCTTGGCGGATTTCAGGCGGCGGGCGTCGGTCAGTTTCCATTGGCCGGTGGCACGGGCGATTTTCCAGCTGACGTAGCTGTCTAGCGGGTTGCGGGTCAGGATGATCTTGGCGCAGGCCGGGTCAGCCATCACCAGATCCAGCACGCGGGGGTCATGGTCGTGGAAATAGCGAAAGCCTGACAGGCCTTCAGTTTCTTGCCGGAGTTTGCGGAGAAGCGGTTTGGGGTTCGCCTCACGGTCGGCGAGGGTGATCCCGAACAGTTCCACCTGGTCTTTCTTGCCGATGAAATGGGGGTTGAACACCTCACCATAGCTGACCACGCCGGGCAGCGCGTTCAGGTTCGCCTCAAGAAAATTGGACCCGGTGCGCATTTCCGCGAAAAGGACAAAGCTGTGGAAAGGGCCTGCCATGGGTTACTTGGCCAGTTGCGGACGCGACAGGCCACGGTCAGCGCCGGGCTGGCCCGTAGTATCGGGCACATCGCCCATCAGAACGGGCTGCATGCCCTGATTGCGCAATTCCTGCAGGAAGGCGCTAAAGCCGGTCAGATCCACCATCTGCGGCAGTTCGGTCATCCGGTGCGGCGCGCGGGGGTTCAGCCCGTCTACAATCTGCTGCAACGGCTCTACCCGGTCTTCGACAAGGTCGGCCAGCGTCCAGACATGGATGCGGGCCTTTGTGTCGGGGGCGTTCAGAAGCTCGATGAAGTCAGCCTCAACCTTTTGCAGGCGGGCGGCTTCGGCCCTGATCTCGGCGAAGGGAAGGCCGGATTGCCAAAGCGGGATCACGAACGCGCCTGAGACGATCATGATGCTGGCATTGGGATCGCCCGCAAGGAAGGGGGCAATCTCTTGCGCGTCACCCGGGCCGAACTGAAAGCACTGCCGTTCGCCGCGGCTGTTCCAGATCAGGTTGGTCAGAAAGCTGCGGGGGTTGTAGTCGCGCAAGGCGGCGCTGTCCGAGAGGCCGCCCTTGAACACCCTCTCATCCCCGGCGAACTGCACGCGGTCCGGGGCGAAAAGGTGGCCATGCACCCGCGCATCGGCCACCCGGGCGAGCCATTGGTGAAAGTCGGGGAAAAGATCGGCAAAGCCTTCGAACACGCCATAAGGCGCGGCAGAGCGGTTGCCGCCGCGCGCCTTCGTCGGAAAGCGGCTTTGCATGTAAAGGCCGGGGCGACCCTTCAGCCGCCGCTCAACCGCCTTGGCAAACAGGCGGTCGATCTTGCCGGGCGTCGGCTCAAGCCTTGGGGCATGGTCGGCGGTGGGGGACAGGTAGGTGTCATACAAAAGGTCCGCCTGCGGCCAGATCTTGCGGGCGACAAAGGCATCGGTCCTGCGCAGCAGGTGGAGGTGATCGTCGTAAAACACATGCGGGCGGCCCTGGAAATCGAACTTCGACAGGGTGAGAGACCGGCTTTCGACGCGGGACGAGACTTGGCGGATCAGGGTCTGGAAATAGCTTTCGTCGGGAATCCAGACGTGGCGGAAGTAGCGGTCATTCCGGGCGCGGTCAGGGTGCGACAGGATCGCCTGCAGGGAGGTGCGGGTGAGGCACCACCACTGACTGCCCAAGTGCGGGACGATGCCATCGGGGATCTTGCGCGAGACGCCAAGGCGGCGTTGCAGGGCGACATAGCCATCAAAGAGCCGGCGCTGCTTTTTCCACGAGAATGGAAAGCGCAGGGTGAAGCGTTCCTTGTTCAGCCCGCCCACCGTCCAGCCGACATCGGCGGTGGTGACGCTTTCGATGAAATCGGTCGTGGGGTGGGCCGCCAGATGGGCCTGCAGTTCCGCCACCGGACGGATCGGCAGGCAAGACCCGGAGGCAAGGTAGACATGCCCGACGCCCGGAAAATCGCGCAGCATCTGGGTGGCGGCGGTGATCGAGGCCTGGACCAGGCTGAACGTGCCCCAGTCACAGGCGATGCGGGCGGAAAAGCGGATATCGGGCAGATCGGCCAGGGCGGCGGCAAGCTGGGCGCGGTCACCCTCGGCGACGCGGCGGTCAAGGTGGATCACGACCGGGCAGTCCTGCGTGGCCCAATGCCGGGCAACTTGCGCGGCCCGGTGCAGCGCGGTGTGGCACAGCATGACAATGCCGACGGTCACGCCCAGTTTCCTTTCGACATCAGCCCCAGAATTTCCAGCTGACGCCAGTTGATATACTTCTCGCTCCAATTGCACCACAGATCGCGTTCCTGGGCGATGCCTTCGCGGTAGGCGCGGTATTCGTGGCTTTGGGCGTAGTGCTGGCCGCGCTGCAATTCCTCTTCGGCCTTCAGCGCGAAGGTATCGAGGAACTTGGCGTGGAGAAGGCAGCCAGACGGCTTCTCACCCCCGCCGGTTTCGTAGACGAGGTTCAACCCGCGCGGCAGCATCATGTGGGTAGAGCTGATGTAGGCGTAAGACGGGTCCCACTTGACCAGCGGGATCTTGTTCATTGCCGGGGCCTTCTTCGGGCGGTCGGCAAAGAAGACGCGGGCGCGGGGGCCACCCTGGATCCAGAGGTTGCGGAAGGTGGGGTTGCGGCTGATCGTGTAATTGCCGCTGTCGAAATACTGGGCGATGTCGAAGGGGTTCTGCCCTTCGCGGTAGGGCTGCTCGTGCATCGCGCCCTTGGGATACATGTCCAGGATCATCGCCGAAAAGCTGCGGGTGCCGGCGCTGTCCAGCCAGTCGGTCAGGGCGCGCAGGGGGCGGGTTTCGCAGAAGGGGTAGACCAGGAATTCATCGACATCCACGGTCAGGCACCAGTTCCCCGCGCCATGGCGGCGCAGAAGGTGCATCATCCAGTCCATCCCGAAGCGTGACTGCTTGTAGCCCGCATTGGTGGACCACAAGGATACATCGGCCTGATCGGCAAGGTAGTCCTGCGTTCCGTCGGTCGAGGCGTTGTCGACGATCAGGAAGTGATCAACCCCCAGCTTGCGGTAGTAATCGAGGAAATAGGGCAGGCGCACCCGTTCGTTGCGCATGGTTGAAAACAGAAGGATCGGCTGCCCACGCAGACCCGCCATGCGGTTGGTGGCCCTGGTCAGCTGGCTGCCCCGGCGGTAGGCGCGGGCCAGAAGATACTGACGCCGCAAGCGCAGCTTGTAGGCGGACATCACGCCCATGCTGACCACCCGAGGTTTGCCCGACCGGCCATCAGATCCAGCCCCCGCGCGACAGAAGGCCCAGCGCCTCAAGCTGCCGCCAGCCGGTGTAGCGGGTCGAGGCGGCGCAATGCAGCGTCGGATCCTCGGTCAGGCGGTCGTAGTAGGCGGCGTATTGCGCGCCATCGGCGAAATGTTCGCCACGGGTCTTTTCCTCGGCCGAGCGGGTGATGATTTCGGGCAGGAACTTGGTGTGCAGCAGGACGCCAGAGGTCAGCTCTCCGCCTTCGGTGTCATAGACGCGGTTCAGGTGCGGCGGCAGGACGGCGTGGGTCGAATTGACATAGGCATAGCGCCAGTGCCAACGCACCAGCGGGGTCTTGTTCAGCGTTGGCGCGCGGCGCGGGGTCTGCGCAAAGAAGGCCCGCGCCCGTGCCCCCCCTTGAATCCAGAGGTTGCCCATCCGGGGCTGGACCTGCACCTGATAATTGCCCGCGTCAAAGAACGGCAGATGATCCACCGGGTTGTCGCCGGGGCGGTGCCCCGCCGCTGACACCGGCCCTTTGGGATAGATGTCCACGGTCAGCGCGCCAAAGGACGTGCGCCCCTGGCCATCAAGCCAGCCGGTCAAGGCTTGCAGGGGCCTTGTCTGCCAATAGGGGTAGATCAGCACCTCATCGGCATCAAGCGTCAGGCACCAATGCGCATGCCCATGCCGCAGCATCAGCCAGGTCAGCCAGTCCATTCCAAAGCGCGCGGCCTTGTAGCTGGCCCCGGTCTGCCAGACCGAGACATCTGGTTGATCGCGCAGCAAGGCAAGAGTGCCGTCGGTGCTGCCATTGTCCACCACAAGAAAGTGGCGCACGCCAAGGCGGCGGTTGTGGGCCAGAAGGAAGGGCAGGCGCTGCGCCTCATTCCGCAGGCAGAGAAAGCACAGCACGTCGCCGGCCGCGATGTTCGCCGTGCGGTCCGTAGCGGGCGTCAGCTGGGTGCGGCGGCGGATGGCGCGGGCCAACAGCATCTGGCGGCGGGTGCGGAGCCGAAAGGCCTGCCACAGTGCCCACGGGCCGCGGGCGGGGTCAGGCAGCGTGCCGATCGGGTAGGCCTTTGGGGTATCAGCCTGGCGCGGGTGGGAAATGGGCGGCCCCCCAGGTTGCGCCGCGCGGGAGTCCAAGTTTACTGCGCCGCTTTCTGCATGGCCATCAGCTCGTGCAGAAACTCTTCAAACTCGGCACTGAATTCAGGGCGGGAAAGGCCGAAGGCGACCGTTGCCTGCAGGAACCCGATCTTCGAGCCGCAGTCATAGCGCTGGCCCCGGAAGCGCAGGCCGAAGACGCCGGATTTCGACCCGGTCTCTTCGGCGATGGCATCGGTCAACTGGATTTCGCCGCCAGCGCCCTGCTTCATCCGGTTGAGGTTGGTCAGCACCTTGGCCGTAAGGATATAGCGGCCGATGACGGCAAGGTTTGACGGCGCATCTTCGGGCTTCGGCTTTTCGACCATGCCCTTGACGCGCACGATCGAGCCCATGTCCTCACCCACGTCCAGCACCCCGTAGGACGAGGTGCGCGAGGGTGTCACTTCCATCGCGGCGACCATGCAGCCGCCGGTTTCGGCATGCGCCTCAACCATCTGTTGCAGGCAGGGGCGTTCGGCCGAGATCACGTCATCAGGCAAGAGGACGGCGAAAGGCTCATCCCCGATCAGCCGCCGCGCGCACCAGACGGCATGGCCAAGGCCCAGCGGCCGGTTCTGCCGCAGGTAGGCGATGGCACCGCTGTCCATGTTGGTGTCTTTGAGAACCTCCAGCAGGTCAGTCTTGCCCTTGCGGCGCAGTTCGGATTCCAGTTCGGGGGCGTGGTCGAAGTAATCTTCCAGCGCGGATTTCCCGCGCGAGGTCACGAAGATGAATTCCTTGATCCCGGCGGCCCGCGCTTCATCAATCGCATATTGAATCAGCGGGCGGTCGACCAGCGTCATGATCTCTTTCGGGATCGACTTGGTGGCGGGCAGGAAGCGCGTGCCAAGACCGGCCACGGGAAAAACGGCCTTGGTGATCTTCTTGGTTCTCATCCCACATTCCATTTCTGACAGCCGGTGTCGCCCCATCGACCCGGTGTCGTCTGATCGCTGCGGAATCTGACCTTATCCGGGCGGTCACGCGGCAATATTCGTAATTTGCACGCATCTGATTTTGGATGCACGGAAAAAGTTTCTTTGCGGTGAACAGTTGGCGAAATCGGGTTCTACTGCATCAAATCCGGTGCATTCAGCAGCATATCTTCGATGACTGCCACGTCGCTGGGGTTGTTCAGCTCCCAGAAGGCGCGGCCCTTTGCCTCGACTTCGACGCAAAGGACGGTGCGGCCGTTTTCCAGGAAACGCAACTGCTCCAGCCCTTCCAGCGTTTCAAGCGGGCCGATGGGCCAGGCGGGGTAGGTTGCAAGGGCGGCGGGGCGGTAGGCGTAGACGCCAACATGGTGGAAAACGGGGGTGGCAGCGTCGGGGGCGTAGTCCTGCCCGGTGTAGGGGATGACTTCCTTGGAGAAGTAGAGCGCCCGGCCCCCCGCCCCGAAGACCGCCGTGGTGCCGCCCACGCGGCCTGCGCGGCGGTCGGCCAGAAAGCCCGCCACGGCGCGGCCATCACAGCGCAGGACGGGCGTGGCGATGTCGGCGGCGGGGTCGGCGGTCAGGCCCTTGACCAGATCCTCGACAAACCAGGCGGGGGTCAGGGGGGCATCGCCTTGCAGGTTCACGATCACATCGAAGCCGGGCAGCAGGGTTGCAACCTCAGCGCAGCGTTCGGTGCCGTTGCGGGCGTCGGAAGAGGTCATCACCACTTCGGCCCCGAAGGCGCCTGCGTGGTCGGCGATGCGGGTGTCATCGGTGGCGACGACGACGCGGTCGATGCCTTGCACCGCCATCGCCGCCTCCCAGCTGCGGCGGATCAGGGTTTTGGCGCCATCGGGGCCTTTGAGTGTGACGAGTGGCTTGCCGGGATAGCGGGTGGAGGCATAGCGGGCGGGGATCGCGATGAGGGTGGTCATTTGAGGGTGACCCCGGGCGCATAGGCGATGAAGAACGGGTTGTCCCAGCCGGGCTTGCCATAGGCGAGGGGGGTATGGTCATCAAACCGCACCACATGCCCGCCCGCCCCGCGCAGGACGGCATCTCCGGCGGCGGTGTCCCATTCCATCGTGCGACCGAGGCGGGGGTAAAGGTCAGCCTCACCGGTTGCCACCAGGCAGAACTTCAGGCTGGAACCTGCGCTGGTCATGTCACGCACGGAATAGTGGCTGATATAGTCATCCGTCGCCTGATCGCGGTGGGATTTGGAGGCGACGACCATCAGCGCGGCATTGTCGGGGGTGGCGACGCGCAAAGCTTTCGTGGGGCCGGGGGTTTCCTTGTCGAAGGGGCCGGCCTCCTCCACCGCGCCACCGCTGGCGAGGGTGTAGAAAAGCCGCCCCTTGGCCGGGGCATAGACCACGCCCGCCACGGGCACGCCGTTTTCCACATAGGCGATGTTCACGGTGAAATCGCCGCGGCGCTGGACGAATTCCTTGGTGCCATCCAGGGGATCGACGATCAGGAAACTACGGGCGGTCAGGGCGTGGCTGTCGGCCTGTTCTTCGGTGATCAGGGGCACGTCCGGGAAGGCGGCCCGCAGCCCGGCCGAGATTACCGCATCTGCCGCCTCATCCGCTTCGGTCACGGGGCTGGCATCGCCCTTGGCCCGCACCTCGAAATCGGGGCCGGTGTAGACCTCCATGATGCGGTCGCCCGCGTCCAGCGCAAGGCGGCGCATGAGGGGCTGAAGTCGGGCGAGATCCATCACGTCTCCTGTCGAAACCAAGGCAATTGAACATCTGTTCGCGCGCCCTTATCCTGCGGCGCTAACGGAACGGCAAGTTTTCCCTGCTTAGGGTGCCGAACCTGTCGGGGTTAAGCAGATGTTCCGGTACCAAAGGCGCAACCGTTCCAGTTTCGGCACCGCGTTCCAGACGATGGAGCTGGTGTTCCACGTTGCCGTCCGCAACCTGCGCAAGTCCAATGGCAATGCGGTGCTGGGCCTTGTCATGTCCATCGTGCAGTCGCTGCTGATGCTGGCGATCATGTACTTCCTGTTTTCGTTCCTTGGCTTGCGGCGCATCGCGATCCGGGGCGATTTCATGCTGTATGTCATGTCCGGTGTCTTCATGTTCATGACCCATGTGAAGGCCATCGGGGCCGTGGCCGGGGCGGACGGCCCCACCTCATCCATGATGATGCACGCGCCGATGAACCCGATCATTTCCATCCTCGGGGCGGCGCTGGCGTCGCTGTATCAGCAGGTCTTGGCGGCAGCGGTGATCCTGTTCAGCTATCACGCGCTGATCACCCCGATCAGCATTGATCAGCCGGTGGGCGTGCTGGGCATGTTCCTTCTGTCTTGGTTGACGGGCGTGGGCATCGGGATGGTGCTTTTGTCCGCCAAACCCTGGCAGCCGGAACTTATGGGGATCCTGACCACCATCATCATGCGTATCAACATGATTGCGTCCGGCAAGATGCTGGTGGCCAACAACGCCAAGCCCGAAATGCGGGCGATGTTCGACTGGAACCCGCTGTTTCACACGATTGATCAGGGCCGGGGCTTCATGTTCCTGAATTATCAGCCACGCTATACGTCGATCGAACATCCGGTCTACGTGATGCTGGGCTGTCTGCTTGTCGGCCTGATGGCCGAGTTTTTCACCCGGCAATATGCCTCGGCAAGCTGGGGCAAAGGCCGATGATCCGCCTGATCGCCGTTTTCGTCCTGCTTGGCACCGGCGCGCTGTGGGCTGAGGTGGAGGGGATGATGTTCCCCGCCTTGCATGCGGTGGTTGGCGTGGCTGAAGCCGATGTGCTGAACATCCGCGCCGCCCCTGACCCAGAGGCAGAGGTGGTGGGCACCCTGGCCCCAAACCAGATGGGGGTTGAGGTGATCCGCGTCACCGAAGGCTGGGCCGAGGTGAATACCGGCGAGGTAACCGGTTTTGCCGCGCTTCGCTTTCTGGAGCGGGAGGAAGGACCGGACTGGTATGCCCTTGCGCGGCCCTTGGCCTGTTTCGGGACCGAACCCTTCTGGTCCCTGAACCTTGACCCGGGTGCAAGCACTGCAACGTTCATCACGCCTGACATGACCGAAGCCCGCACTGACCCCATCGGCCAGACCTGGCCCGGCACCCTTTGGGCGCCAAGGGCCGCGATTGACCTGCCGGATGGTCTGGCTGTGCTCAGCCCGGGCGACTGCAGCGATGGAATGTCGGAACAAAGCTACGGCATCGCCGTCGATCTGTTCCTGCGAACCGGCGACCGGCAGCGGATTTCCGGCTGCTGCACGCTGGCCCTGCGCTGACGGGGCGGTGTTTGCCAGCAATGTTGACCAGCCCGAAAAAGATTCGTGGAAGATTCGCGACAGAGTCTGCGCGCTTACCGTTGCAGGGGCATAGGCACCCCCCTATATACGGCTGGCACGTCGACAGGCCGCCAGTTCTGTCGCCTCATCATGGCGGGGATGCCGATATGAACGGGTCCTTGCCGGAACATCGCCTGAAGTAAAGGGATACGCACATGGCCAAAGTCATCGGTATTGACCTCGGGACGACGAACTCTTGCGTTGCCATCATGGATGGTTCGCAACCCCGCGTCATCGAGAACTCGGAAGGCGCGCGCACGACGCCGTCTATCGTCGGTTTCACCGACAGTGAGCGTCTGGTCGGACAGGCTGCCAAACGGCAGGCCGTCACCAACGCCTCAAACACCATCTTCGCGGTCAAGCGCCTGATCGGGCGCCGGTTTGATGATCCGGTGATCACCAAAGACCAGAAGAACATGCCGTACAAGATCGTCAACGGCGGCAACGGCGACGCATGGGTTGAGGCCCGGGGTGAGAAGTATTCGCCGTCGCAGGTGTCGGCCTTCATCTTGCAGAAGATGAAGGAAACCGCTGAGTCCTATCTGGGCGAGACGGTGACCCAGGCCGTCATCACGGTCCCGGCCTATTTCAACGACGCCCAGCGTCAGGCCACCAAGGACGCGGGCAAGATCGCCGGGTTGGAGGTGCTGCGCATCATCAACGAACCGACGGCGGCGGCGCTGGCTTACGGCCTCGACAAGAAAGAGACCAAGACGATCGCGGTCTATGACCTTGGCGGCGGTACGTTCGACATCACCATCCTGGAAATCGACGACGGCTTGTTCGAAGTGAAATCCACCAACGGGGACACGTTCCTTGGCGGGGAAGACTTCGACATGCGTATCGTCAACTACCTCGCGGATGAGTTCAAGAAAGAGCATGGCGTTGATCTGTCGAACGACAAGATGGCCCTGCAGCGTCTGAAGGAAGCGGCGGAAAAGGCGAAGATCGAACTGTCGTCGTCCAGCCAGACCGAAATCAATCAGCCGTTCATCAGCATGGACCGCAACACCGGCCAGCCGTTGCACATGGTCATGAAGCTGACCCGCGCCAAGCTGGAAGGTCTGGTTGAGGACCTGATCAAGAAGTCGATCAAGCCCTGCCAGGCCGCGCTGAAGGATGCCGGTGTCTCGAAAGAGGACATCGACGAGGTTGTGCTGGTCGGCGGTATGACCCGCATGCCCCGCGTGATCGAGGAAGTGACCAAGTTCTTCGGCAAGGAACCGCACAAGGGCGTCAACCCCGATGAAGTTGTGGCGCTGGGCGCGGCGATTCAGGCCGGCGTTCTGCAGGGCGACGTCAAGGATGTGGTGCTGCTGGACGTGACCCCGCTTTCGCTGGGCATCGAGACGCTGGGTGGCGTGTTCACCCGTCTGATCGACCGCAACACGACGATCCCGACCAAGAAGTCTCAGGTCTTCTCGACCGCCGAGGATAACCAGAACGCGGTGACGATCCGCGTCTTCCAGGGCGAGCGTGAGATGGCGCAGGACAACAAGATGCTGGGCCAGTTCAACCTGGAACAGATCCCGCCCGCCCCGCGTGGCGTGCCGCAGATCGAGGTGACCTTCGACATCGACGCCAACGGCATCGTGTCGGTGAAAGCCAAGGACAAAGGCACCAACAAGGAACAGGCGATCACGATCCAGGCCTCGGGCGGGTTGTCCGACGACGAGATCGAGAAGATGGTCCGCGACGCAGAGGCGAATGCCGAAGCCGACAAGGAACGGCGTGAGCTGGTGGAAACGAAGAACCAGGGCGAATCGCTCCTGCACTCCACCAAGAAATCGCTGAGCGAGCATGGCGACAAGGTTGACCCCTCCACGGTCGAGGCGATTGAGCTTGCCATGCAGCCCCTGGAAGAGGCGCTGAAAGGCGAGGATGCCGGCAAGATCAAGAGCGGGATCCAGAACCTGACCGAAGCCGCGATGAAGCTGGGCGAGGCGATCTACAAGGCCACCCAGTCCGAAGGCGGCAACGACAAGGACGATGAGCCGCGCCCGGTGGATGACGATGACATCGTCGACGCCGACTTCGAGGATCTGGGCAACAGCAAGCGGAAGTAACGCCGCGTGAACCGGAAATGGGGGCGGTCTGGCAACGGACCGCCCCTCTCCGGTTCGGTTTGGGGGTTTTGCCGTGGCAAAGCGCGATTATTACGATGTTCTGGGGGCCTCCAGGGGCGCTTCTGCGGAAGAGCTAAAGAAGGCCTATCGCCAGAAGGCGAAAGAGCTGCATCCCGACCGCAACTCTGACAATCCGCAGGCCGAAGCCCAGTTCAAGGAAGTGAACGAGGCCTATGAGGTTCTGAAGGACGAACAGAAAAAGGCGGCCTATGACCGCTTTGGTCATTCGGCCTTTGAAGGCGGCATGGGCGGCGGCCCGCGCCCGGGGCAGGGCTACGGCCAGCAGGGTGACTTTGCCTCGGCGTTTTCGGACGTATTCGAAGACCTGTTCGGCGATTTCATGGGCGGGCGTGGCGGTGGCGGCGGGGGCCGGTCACGCGCCCAGCGCGGGTCGGACCTGCGCTATAACCTGCGCGTGACGCTGGAAGAGGCCTATAGCGGCATCCAGAAGACCATCAGCGTGCCCACATCGGTGACCTGTGACGTCTGCAGCGGCTCGGGCGCTGAAGGCGGCGCAGAGCCGGTGACCTGCCCCACCTGTTCCGGCATGGGCAAGGTCCGCGCGCAGCAGGGCTTTTTCACGGTGGAGCGCACCTGCCCGACCTGCAATGGCATGGGCCAGATCATCAAGAACCCCTGCAAGAACTGCGGCGGCCATGGCCGGGTGCAGAAGGAACGCACCTTGTCGGTCAACATCCCGCAAGGCGTGGAAACCGGCACGCGTATCCGCCTTGCGGGTGAGGGTGAGGCTGGCCTGCGCGGCGGCCCGCAGGGTGATCTCTACATCTTCATCGAGGTGAAAGAGCACGCGATCTTCCAGCGCGACGGCGTGCATCTTTTCTGCCGCGTGCCCGTCAGCATGCCCACAGCCGCGCTGGGCGGTGAGGTTGAAGTGCCGACGATTGACGGCGGCAAGGCCCGGGTGAAGGTGCCCGCGGGCGCCCAGACCGGCAAGCAGATGCGGCTGCGGATGAAGGGCATGCCCGCCCTGCGCAGCAGCAGCACCGGCGACATGGTGATCGAGCTGGCGGTCGAAACCCCCGTCAACCTGACCAGCCGCCAGCGTGAGCTTCTGCGTGAGTTCGAGGATCTGTCGGAAGAGAACAACCCGGAGTCATCCTCGTTCTTTTCCAAGGTCAAAGGGTTCTGGGACGGGATGAAGGGTTGACGGGTAGGATGGGCAATCTTGCCCATCCTGCGTTAACGGTTTTTCAACCATGTCCCGGCAGATTTCGGGCATGGGCCAGTCCTTTGAAGAACCGTTCCTGCCGCTGATCCCGCCCCAGGGCGATGAGGATGAGGCGTCGCCCGTTGCCTTGCCGGGGCGCTTGCCCTCCTATATCTCGGACCACCGCCAACGCCTGCGCGACCGGTTTACCCAAGGCGGCGGGCAGGCCCTGCCGGACTATGAACTCTTGGAACTGGTCCTCTTCCGCGCCATTCCCCGGCAGGATGTGAAGCCCCTTGCGCGCGTCCTTCTGGACACGTTCGGGGATTTCAACCGGGTGGTCAGCGCCTCACCCGCGCGGTTGCAGATGGTGAAGGGCGCCGGTCCCGCCGTGGTGCTGGAGTTGAAGCTGGTGGAAGCCGCCGCGCAACGGATGATGCGGTCACGGGTGATCCAGAAGCCGCTCTTGTCCAGCTGGGATGCGCTTCTGGATTACTGCCACACCGCGATGTCGCACCGTGAGACGGAGCAGTTCCGCGTCCTTTACCTTGACCGCAAGAATGTGCTGATCGCCGATGAAGAGCAGGCCAAGGGCACGGTTGACCATGTGCCCGTCTACCCCCGCGAAATTGTGAAACGCGCGCTGGAGCTGAACGCCAGCGCCTTGATTCTGGTGCACAATCACCCTTCGGGCGACCCCACGCCTTCGGATGCTGACCTGTCAATGACCGCCCAGGTGCAGGATGCTTGCGCCGCGTTGGGGCTGGTCCTGCATGACCACCTGATCATCGGCAAATCGAGAGAGCTAAGCTTTCGGGCGCAGGGGTTTCTTTAGAGGGGGTCAACCTCAGTCATCGGACCGGCGAAATCTGGCACCAGCCACAGCTCTACCCGGCGGTTCAGGTCGCGGCCGATGGCGGTTTCGTCGCAGGCCATTGGCAGCGCCTCGCCAAAGCCGTCGACCGTGGGCAAGGCATCGGCGGGAAGGTCGGGCGCGATGGCGGCCAGTTCCTGGGCCACGCGGGCGGCCCGTTCGACGGACAGGGCCAGATTGGCCTCAGCCGCGCCAGAGCCGTCCGAGAAGCCCGCCAGCACCATGCGTTCATTGCGGAACTGGCCCGAGGCGATCAGCTGGGCAAGATCGGTCAGGTTGTCACGCGACTGGGCGTCGAGGGTGGAGGAGCCGTCTTCAAACCGGAAGGTCAAGGACAGCCGGTCTGCGCCGTCCATCAGGCCGACCAGGCGCTTGAGGTCAGCAAGCGTCACATCCTCACCCGCGCCCTGGATGGCGTTGATCAGGCGCAGCCCGTCAGCGGTCATCGGCTGGCGGGTGGCGGAGCGGTCGATATAGCCGTTGGCCGCGATCACGGCTTGCGCGGCGGGGGTGCGCAGGAAATCAAGGAACTCACGCGTCATCAGGGGCAGGCGGCGGGGGGCGGTCAGAAGGACCACGGGCAGGGCAAGGGGGTAATCTTCGGCCTTCACAGCAAGGGGGGTGGGCAGAAGTGGGAAACCGCAACTGTCGGTCAGCGGGATCCGGCGGGCGGGGGCGATGAAGGACCGGCCGGTGATGGCGATGGCCCAAGGGTCCAGCGCCACCGCAGCGGCAAGCGCCTTCTGGTCCGGATGCAGCACCGCCTCGGCCAGCGGGGCCCCCAGCCGGTCAGACAGCGCGCGCTGCATCGCCACCTCAGGCCGCAGGGCGTGCAGGACGATGGGCATGTCCGGGCCCCCGATGGCGGACCAATTCGTCACCTCACCGGCAAGCACCTTGGCAAGGTTCAGGGTGGAAATCTCGGGCGTGGGATTGTCGGGTGCCACGATGGCCACCAGCGCATCCATCGCGACGCTGTGGGTGCCGAATCCGGGTTCTGCCTCAAAGGCCAGCTTCAGATCAGCGCTGCCATCTTGCATTGCGGCGGTGGCGGCGTCGGGGGACAGGGGGGCAAAGCTGACCTCAGCCAGGTCCTTGCCGCTTTCGGGGTCAAGGATCGTGGCGGTGAAGCCATCGCCCTGCCCCGGCTGGTAGACCAGCCCGCGTTGGGCGGCAAAGGCCTGAAACAGCGGTGGAAGAAGCGCCAGCCCAGGGTCATCGGCGCCGACCAAGCGGATCACAGCCTTTGGCGCCTCAAGATCCGGGCAGGCGGGGCCTTCGCAGATCACGCCCTGCCCGTCGACCGTCAGCAGGCCATAGGACGTCTCGATCCGATAGAACGCGCCGTCATAGCCTTGCAAGGATCCGGTCAGCACAATGCCGCCTTCCCGCGCAACAAGGGTCACGTCCTGCGCAATGGCCGGATTGAACCATACCATGGCGGCAAAGATTGCCGCCGCCCCCGCCTTAACCCGCATTGCCGGCCCTTATCTTGGAGCGGCGAGTGTCAGGTCGCGGAGAAGATTCTTCAACACCAGAATGTCACCCGAGGTGCCACAAAGCGGCACGGCGACCGCCAGTTTGGTCACCGTGACCCGGCCACCACGCGCGAGCAGCGTTTCGACCGGCAAGGTGCGGCCGCAGGTGTCGGGGGTGATCTTGACTTCGACCGTCAGGTCAGCGGCCGTATCGGCGGCGGGGTAGCTGTAGACTTGCGCCAGCATGGGCTGGGCCACGGTGCCAACACCCAGCGGCAGAATGCTGCGGGGGGCATCGGCGGTGCGGCCATAGCTGCCGATGTAGACCTGGCCATCTGTTTCGGCCCGCAGGTCGAAGATGGCGGGATGGCCCATCTGCACGGCAAAGCGGATATGGTCAGTCGCGTCGGGTACGGAAACCTTGGCCAAGGCGATCTGCGAGCTGTCGAAATAGGCGGCGACCATCGCCTCGGGGTCAAGCGCGGGAAGCTGCAGAGAAAGCGCGCCGTCCGGGCTGATCTGGGCGGTGAAGGAAAGGCCCGCATGGCGGATGACAACGCGTTCGCCCGGATTGCAGGGGGCGTTCAGCGTCAGGTCAATCATCCCAAGGGGTGCCGCCTCAAGCCCGAGGGTGGGAATGCAACCTGTGGCGGCAGGGTCGTCCAGCGTGGCCGCAACCGGGGTGATCCCCCGCAGGTTTGGCAAGACGTCCGCGAGAGAGGCACTGGCAGACGTGTCGGCCACAGCGGCACCCGCCTGCGCGTCACGCGACAGGGGGCGCAGCGATTCTGCAACCTGACCGGCCGCAACCGCGACGGCCAAGACCGCAACAACCCGCACTGCCCGTTTCCGGCCGTTCATCGAAGCCACCCAAACACGAATCACAGTCTTAACCGTTAAAGGCAAATCCGGGCAACGCGGTGGCAGATTCAGGAAATGACTCTCATTTCTGCCTTCAATTTGACACAGATCGCCCCCCCTCAAGCGGCCCAGGACGGGGCCGCCTGAGGATGCTAAGGTCAGGCCAGACGGCCGTGGCAGTGCTTGAACTTTTCGCCCGAGCCGCAGGGGCAGAGGTCGTTGCGCCCCGGATTGCCCCAGGTAGCGGGGTCAGCCTCATCAAAACCGGCCAGGGCGGGGGTGCGTTCCACCGCAGGCAGCGGCGTTGCAACAGGGGCCGCAGCCGGAGCGGCCACGGCAACCGCCGCCGGAGCGGACGCAGCCTGCTGGGCAGCAATCATCTGCCGCATCATCGCCTCTTGCTCTTCCTTGGTAACCGGGCGGATGCGCGCCAGTTGCTGGGTCACCTGCTCCCGAAGCGAGTTCAGCAGGGTTTCGAACAGCTGGAACGCCTCGGTCTTATATTCGTTCAGGGGGTCGCGCTGGGCATAGCCGCGGAAGTTGACGACCGACCGCAGATGTTCCAGCCGCAGAAGATGTTCGCGCCACTTGCTGTCGATGGCCTGCAAGAGCACCTGCTTTTCGATGTTCTCCATCGCAGTGGTGCCGAAAGCCGCCGCCTTTTCCGCCATCATCTTGTCAGAAGCTTCGATGATCCGCTCAAGAATAACCGCCTGATCGACGCCTTCTTCGGCGGCCCAGTCGGCGATGGGCAGGTCAAGGCCCAGCATGTCACGGCAGGCCGTGGCAAGACCGTCGGCATCCCATTTGTCGGGGTAGGTTTTCGGCGGCATGTTCAGATCGACAAGGTCTTCCACCAGCTGGTGGCGCATGTCGGTGGCAACCTCAGACACGCGGTCGGCGCGCATGATTTCCTGGCGCTGGCTGAAGATCGCCTTGCGCTGGTCGTTCATCACGTCGTCGAACTTCAAAAGCTGCTTGCGGATGTCGAAGTTGCGGCCTTCGACCTTGGCTTGCGCCTTTTCCAGGCTCTTGTTGACCCAAGGGTGAACAATCGCCTCGCCTTCAACCATGCCAAGGGTGGTCAGGATCTTGTCCAGACGTTCCGACCCGAAAATGCGCATCAGGTCATCTTCCAGGGACAGGAAGAAGGACGACCGGCCCGGGTCACCCTGACGGCCCGACCGGCCGCGCAGCTGGTTGTCGATCCGGCGGGATTCGTGGCGTTCGGTGGCCAGAACATAAAGGCCGCCTGCGGCCTTGACGGCCTCTTCCTCATCCAGGTGCTCGGCTTCGATCCGGGCGCGGATGGCGACGTGATCCCCCTCAGGATCGGCGGCGATGGCCTCCATGATCTTGAACTCGACGTTGCCGCCCAGTTTGATGTCGGTGCCGCGACCGGCCATGTTGGTGGCAATGGTCACCGACCCCAGCTTGCCAGCGTCGGCCACGATCTTGGCTTCCTGTTCATGCTGGCGGGCGTTCAGCACATTGTGCGTGATGCCTGCCGCCTTCAACATGGCCGAAAGCTGTTCCGACTTTTCGATCGAGGTGGTGCCGACAAGGATCGGCTGACCCTTGGCATGCGCCTCTTGGATCGATTTCAGGATGCCGTCGTATTTTTCGCGCGCGGTACGATAGACCTGGTCATGTTCGTCGATCCGCTGCACGGGGCGGTTCGTCGGAACCTCAACCACACCCAGACCGTAGATTTCGGCGAATTCCTCAGCCTCGGTCGAGGCGGTGCCGGTCATGCCACCCAGCTTTTCATAAAGCCGGAAGTAGTTCTGGAAGGTGACGCTGGCGTAGGTCACGTTCTCGGGCTTGATCGCCACATGTTCTTTGGCCTCGATCGCCTGATGCAGGCCGTCCGACAGACGGCGGCCCTTCATCATGCGGCCGGTGAATTCATCGACCAGCATCACCTCGCCGTCGCGGACGATGTATTGCTGGTCCTTGTGGAACAGCTTGTGCGCCCGCAGCGCCTGGTTGACGTGGTGGACGATGCTGGTGCTTTCGGTGGCGTAAAGGCTTTGGCCTTCGGGCAGGATGCCAGCCCTGGTCAGGATCTCTTCAATCGCTTCGTTGCCTTCTTCGGTGAAGGTCACGTTGCGGGCCTTTTCGTCCAGCTTGTAGTGTTCCGGCTGAACCTGCGACATCACTGCATCGACGGACTGATACAGCGTGCTGCGGTCCTGGCTGGGGCCGGAGATGATGAGGGGGGTGCGCGCCTCATCGATCAGGATGCTGTCCACCTCGTCGACGATGGCGTAGAAATGGCCGCGCTGGGCCATATCTTCGATGGACGAGGCCATGTTGTCGCGCAGGTAGTCGAACCCAAGTTCGTTGTTCGTCGCATAAGTGATGTCGGCAGCATAGGCGGCGCGCTTTTCGCTGTCCGGCTGCTGGGAATAGACCACGCCGGTGGTCAGGCCGAGCTTTGAATAGACCTTGCCCATCCATTCACTGTCACGCTTGGCCAGGTAGTCGTTCACCGTGACGACATGCACACCCTTGCCGGTCAACGCGTTCAGATAGGCGGCGAAGGTGGCGACAAGGGTTTTCCCTTCGCCCGTCTTCATTTCGCTGATGTTGCCCTGATGCAGGAAGATCCCGCCTTTCAGCTGCACGTCAAAGGCCCGCAGGCCCAAGGCGCGTCTGGCCGCCTCACGGCAGTTGGCGAAGGCTTCCGGCAGCACGGCATCCAGGCTTTCGCCGCCGTCCTGCACGCGCTTCTGCAGCTCGCGCGTCCGAGCGATGATCTCATCATCCGTGAGTTTCAGAAACTCCGGCTCCAGCGCGTTGATCTGCGCCACCAGCGGACGGACGGACTTCACCTTGCGGTCGTTCGGGCTGCCGAACACTTTCCGCGTGAGTGCACCAATTCCCAGCATGTTTTCTCCGTGGGGCGATGTTCCTGACAGCAACGTGTGGCTCTCGGACTTGCCCGCCCCCAACGCCTTCCATAGAAGAACCTAGAAGTAGGCCGGACGGCCCCGCCTCACGCGACTGTCGCGATGTAAGGGGTCGCCCGGGTATAGTCAACGTGGCACGCCCCGGCTGCCCGATCAGGAGACGGTGAAATGATGAAACAGACGGGACTTTGGTCCACCCTGGCCCTGGTTGCCGCCCTTGCCAGCCCCGTCTGGGCCGAGGGTGAGACTGCCGCCACCGTGATGGCCACCGTCAACGGCACGACGATCACTTTGGGTGAGATGATCGCCCTGCGCGAAAGCCTGCCGGAACAGTACCAGTCCCTGCCGGACGACGTGCTGTTCAAGGGCATCCTTGACCAGCTGGTCCAGCAGGAACTGCTCCGCCAGTCGGTCACCGAAATGTCGACCCGCCACAGCGCCAACGTGACGAATGACACGCGCGGCTACATCTCTGGCGTGGCGATCGAAGAGGTGGTCCGCACCGCCGTCACGGATGAGGCGCTGCAGGCCGCCTATGAAAAGCGTTTCAAGGATGCCGTTCCGCAGACCGAATACAATGCCGCCCATATCCTGGTGGAAACGGTCGAAGCGGCGGAGGCGCTGAAGGCCGAACTGGCCGCCGGGGCCGATTTCGCGGAACTGGCCAAGGCCAATTCCATCGACACCGGGTCAGGCGCCAATGGCGGCGATCTGGGCTGGTTCGGGCTGGGCGTGATGGTCAAGCCGTTCGAAGATGCGGTGGTGGCCGCCAAGGTTGGCGTAGTGACCGGCCCGGTGCAGTCGGACTTTGGCCAGCACCTGATCCTGGTCAAGGAAACCCGCATCGCCGAAAACCCGCCGCTGGACCAGATCCGCGATGAGCTTGCGGCCGAAGTTGAAAACGCCGCCATCATGGCCCGCGTGGAAGAGCTGACCAAGGCCGGCACCGTCACGCGTGAGGGCGAGGGGCTTGATCCGGCGATCCTGAAGAACACGGCGCTGATCGACTGAACCGCAGGCACATAGGGGGCCAGGATGACCAAGACTGACTGGAAAGCCGAAGCCAAGGCGCTGAAGAAAAAGGTCCGCAAGCTGAAGGATGACCTGACCGCTGCTGCCGGTCCGGTTGTCGAAGCCGTGGGCGAGGCGGTCAGTGAGGCCGTCGCCGCCGCGAAAAAGGCGTTGAAGCCGGTCTCTCCCCTGGCCCCCGCCAGCTTTCCCACCCTGCCCGCGATCCGTGGCGTCGAATTCGCCGCGGTTGAGGCTGGGGTACGCTACCAGAACCGCAAGGACGTGATGCTGGTCCGTCTGGCCCCGGGGACCACGATGGCCGGGGTCTTCACACGGTCCTCGACCCGGTCGGGTTGCGTGCGCGACTGTCAGGCGAAGCTGGCTATGAAGGTCCCGGCGGATGCGGGGGCGGCCATCATCGTCAACTCAGGCAACTCCAACGCCTTCACTGGCAAGGTCGGGGATGAAGCTGTCGCCGCCGTCACGGGTGCCGTGGCCGAGGCGCTGGGCGTTCCGGCCAGCCGCGTCTTCTCCTCCTCGACCGGCGTGATCGGCGAGCCGCTTCCATACGAAAAAATCACCGCCAAGGTCCCGGACCTCATCGCTGCGCTGACCGAAAACGCCGTGGAAATGGCCGCGCAGGCGATCATGACCACAGACACCTTCCCCAAGGGCGCTGCGGCCACCGTGCAGGGTGAGGGCGGGGTGATCCACATTTCCGGCATCGCCAAGGGGTCAGGCATGATCGCGCCCGACATGGCGACGATGCTGGTCTACATCTTCACCGACGCGAAGATCGGGGCGAACCAGCTCCAGAAGATGGTCTCGCGCAATGTGGATGCGACGTTCAACTCGATCACCGTGGACAGCGATACCTCGACCTCGGACACCCTCCTTATCGCCGCGACCGGTCAGTCGGCTGCCGCCGAACTGAAAGGACCAACCCTGAAGGCCTTCGAGAGGGCGCTTGCTGGCATGATGCGCGACTTGGCGCTGCAGGTCGTGCGCGACGGCGAAGGCGCGACGAAGCTGGTCGAAGTGCGGGTCACCGGCGCGGCCAGCGATGAAGACGCGGCCAAGGTCGCCTTCGCCATCGCGAACTCGCCACTGGTCAAGACCGCCGTCGCCGGGCAGGACCCGAACTGGGGCCGCATCGTCGCCGCCGTTGGCAAGTCGGGCGCGCAAGCGGACCGCGACAGGCTGACGATCCGTTTCGGCGACATCCTCGTTGCCCAGAACGGCTGGCGGAACCCGGACTACAAGGAAGCCGACGGCGCGGCCTACATGCAAGGCCAGGAACTCGTCTTCGCCATAGACCTTGGCCTTGGGAAGGCCAAGCGTTCGGTCTGGACCTGCGACCTCACCGCCCGCTACGTCGAGATCAACGCCGACTACCGTTCGTGATTTCATCTGTCTGAAAATATCCCACGGGGGGTCCGGGGGGTGTGAACCCCCCCGGGGCGTCCGCAAAGGACCACCCATGAAGATCGTCCTCGTCTCTGCCGTCGCTCTGATCGACCCCGATGGCCGCGTGCTTCTGGCGCAGCGGCCCGAGGGGAAGTCCCTGGCAGGCCTCTGGGAATTCCCCGGTGGCAAGGTCGAACCCGGCGAGACGCCCGAGGCCGCCCTGATCCGCGAGCTGAAGGAAGAGCTGGACATCGACACCTGGTCGTCCTGCCTTGCCCCCCTGACCTTTGCCAGCCACAGCTATCCTGACTTTCACCTCTTGATGCCGCTATTCGCCTGCCGCCGCTGGCAGGGCACCCCGCGGGCGACCGAAGGCCAGACGCTGGCCTGGGTCAAGCCGGACCGTTTGCGCGAGTATCCAATGCCGCCGGCAGACCTGCCGCTGATCCCGATTCTGCGCGATTGGCTTTAATGCTGACGAGTGCGTGAACAAACCTTGCCCGTTTGGGTTGAGTGCGCCATGTTATGGACACAGAATCGATTGGAGGATGACATGCTTCGCACGATCACGATCGGCAGCAGCCTGCAGGTGCAGGGCATTGCAGTGGGCTCATCATCCGATGGCAAACTGACGGTCAAGGTGGGGGACAAAGTCTACACCGGCCGTCCAGTGCCGAACCTGACCCAGGCCAAATCTTACCAGCCGGTGAATCAGACCGCGTAAGTCTTTGATTGCTGGAATGAAGAAAGGGTGTCCCTGGCCGGGACACCCTTTTTCTTTTCGTCTCAGGCCAGCGTGCGCTGAACCTCTTCCCGCTCGAAGATCTCGATCACGTCGCCGGGACGGATGTCTTCATAGCGTTCGAAGGCCATGCCACATTCCTGACCGGACTGGACTTCCTTCACCTCGTCCTTGAAGCGCTTCAGCGTCTTCAGCGTGCCCTCGTGGATCACAACCGAATCGCGCAAGAGACGCACGCCAGCCGACCGGCGGGCAACGCCTTCGGTGACAAGGCACCCGGCAACCTGGCCGACACCCGTAACCTTGAAGACTTCCTTGATCGTCGCGTAACCGATGAACGTCTCACGCACCTCGGCTTTGAGAAGGCCCGAGGCAGCGGCTTTGATGTCATCCACCAGATCATAGATGATCGAGTAATAGCGGATCTCGACCCCCTTCTGGTTCGCCGACTGCCGGGCAGACGCATTGGCCCGCACGTTGAAGCCGATGATCGGGGCCTTCGAGGCTTCGGCCAGACCCACGTCGGTATCGGTGATGGCACCGACACCCGAATGCAGGACGCGGACGCGCACCTCATCGTTGCCGATCTTTTCCATCGCCTGAACGATTGCTTCGGCAGAGCCCTGGACGTCTGCCTTGATCAGGATCGGCAGTTCGGCCACCGACTGGTCAGCCTTGGCCTTGGCCATCAGCTGTTCCAGCGTGGTCGCGGCACCGGCGGCGGCGCGCTTGTCCTTGGCGGTCTTGATCCGGTAGTCGGCAATCTCACGCGCTTGCGCTTCGGTTTCGACCACGTTCAGCGTGTCACCGGCGGAAGGCGTGCCGGAGAGACCCAGCACTTCCACCGGAACCGACGGACCAGCTTCGGCAACGGTTTCGCCCTGATCGTTGATCAGCGCACGGACCTTGCCCCACTGTTCGCCGACGACGAAGATGTCGCCTTTGCGCAGGGTGCCGTTCTGCACCAGAACCGTCGCGACCGGGCCACGGCCCACGTCCAACTTGGCCTCGATCACGGCACCGCTGGCGGCCCGTTTCGGGTTGGCGCGGAGTTCCAGAAGCTCGGCCTGCAGGGCGATTGCTTCCAGGAGGTTATCAAGGCCCTTGCCGGTCTTGGCTGAGACTTCGACATCCTGCACGTCGCCGGACATGGCTTCGACCACGATCTCGTGCTGCAGAAGGTCGGTACGGACCTTTTGCGGATCGGCGTCGTACTTGTCGATCTTGTTGATCGCCACGATCATCGGCACCTTGGCCGCTTTCGCGTGGGCAATCGCCTCAACCGTCTGGGGCATCACGGCGTCATCGGCCGCTACGACCAGCACGACGATATCCGTCACCGAAGCCCCGCGCGAGCGCATGGAGGTGAAGGCGGCGTGGCCGGGGGTGTCAAGGAAGGTGATCTTGGCACCCGTGTCGGTCTGCACCTGATAGGCACCGATGTGCTGGGTGATCCCGCCCGCTTCGCCCGAGACGACGTTGGCCTTGCGGATCGCGTCGAGAAGGCTGGTCTTGCCGTGGTCGACGTGGCCCATGATCGTGACGATCGGCGGGCGCGACAGCAGGTTTTCGTCCGAGTCCTTGACCGTGTCGATGACCTGTTCGACGTCAGCGTCCGACACACGAACGGCCTTGTGGCCGAATTCCTCGATCACGAGTTCCGCGGTATCAGCGTCTATCGCCTGGTTCATCGTGACCATCATGCCCATTTTCATGAGGCTTTTGACCACATCAGCGGCGCGTTCGGCCATCCGGTTGGCAAGTTCTGAGACCACGATGGTTTCCGGCAGCTGCACATCGCGCACCTGCTTTTCGGCCTTCTGGCCCAGACCCAGCGCTTTCGCCCGGGCCTTTTCCTGCTTGCGCTTCATCGCGGCAAGGCTGCGGGTGCGACCACCCTCACCAGCCAGCGCGTCGTTCAGCGTCAGCTTGCCGGTGCGGCGGGCGTCTTCGCCCGTGGTGCGCTTGGCGCCACGGTCACGTTCAGCGTCGCGTTCGCGTTCGGTCTTGCGCGGGGCAAGGCCGGGCTTGGCCGAGGCCGGGCCGCGCGGATCGCCGCCGGGTGTGGCGGGCGAGGGCGCAGCTTTGGCAGGTGACGCTTCATCCGCAGCAGGGGCGGAGGCGGCAGAACGGGGGCGCGTGCCCAGAACATCGGCGCGGCGGGCTTCGGCGGCTGCCACACGGGCGGCAGCTTCGGCCTTGGCGGCGCGATCTTCCTCTTCGGCCTTGGCGCGGAGCGCTTCGACACGTTCGCGGTCTTCCCGCTCTTTTGTCTCAATCTCTTCGCGGCGACGGGCGCGGTCTTCTTCGCGCAGCCGGTCTTCCTCGGCGCGGCGAACCGCATCTTCGGCCTCACGCGCTTTGGCGGCGCGCAAGGCGGCCATGCGGCGGTCCATTTCGGCATCAGAGATACCAGCGGGACGCTTGGAGGGATCACCGTAGTTGGTGGGCGTGGCCGATTGGCCCGCGCCGGGGGTACCCGGTTTGGGGGCAGCGGTGGGGACCACCACGCGCTTTCGTTTGGTTTCGACCACAACGCTCTTGGTCCGGCCGTGGCTGAAGCTTTGCTTCACCTGTCCGGAACGGGGGGCGCCCCCGAGGCCAAGAGGTTTCTTGCCGTCTGTATCGCTCATGCGTCTTACGTATCCTTCATGGCGGGATCCCCGCCGTCCTGCTTGACAGCCCGAAGGCCGGCAAGCTTTGCCGCTTCCTCTACAACACGCGTTCTGAGTCCACCAGCGGCAAGCGCGGCGTGTATCGCACGTTCGCGCCCAAATGCCAAACCGATTTCCCCAGCCGTCAGAACGCCGATAAAGCCATGCTTGCCTTCCGGCGCGTGCAGCTTGGTCTTGCCCCGTTCCGACCCGTCACTGGCCTGGATCAGCGTTGCCGCCGTGCCTTTGGCCAGCCAGTCCTTGACCTTCTCATAACCCATCACCGCATCGCCTGCCTTGCGGGCAAGGCTGAGCATGTCGATCACCCGCTGGGTGATCAGCCGTTCCACAAGATCAGGCAGATCGTCGGCCACCTTGACCGGCTGACGCGCCGCACGGGAAAAAAGGCCCTTCTTGCCCGCCTTGGCAATCAACTCACGGTCGGCGGTGACGTAAATCCCCCGGCCGGGCAGTTTGCCCAGCACATCGGGGACAAGCATGCCGTCAGGGCCAACGCAAAAGCGGATCAATCCCGCTTTTGGTTGGCTTTCCCCGGTCGCAATGCATTTGCGTTCCGGTTCGTCCTGATCTTTGTCCCGGCCGCCGCGCGTCATGCGCTGGGTTTCCGAGGTCTGAAATCAGACCTCGGCCTCCTCTTCTTCGGCCGCGTTGTCTTCGACGGGCTGTTCCAGATCGGCGGGGTCGACCCAGCCCAGCATGACACGGGCGGTCATGATCAGGTGCTGCGCTTCTTCCAGCGTCATGTCGAACTTCTCAAGCACGCCTTCGTCCTTCTTGCGCGCGCCATTTTCGGTGGTCCAGCCGCCAGCCAGTTCCCAGTCGGCGCAGGTGGCGAAGTCTTCCAGCGTCTTGATGCCGTCCTGGCCCAGCGCTTCCAGCATCTGGGGGGTCAGGCCTTCAAAGCCGACAAGGCTATCTTCGACACCCAAGGCGCGGGCGTTTTCCATCGCCTTGGCATTGGCAGCCTCAAGGTAGTCACGCGCGCGGGCCTGAAGTTCACCAGCGGTGCCTTCATCGAAGCCGTCGATCGACAGAAGTTCATCCAGATCGACGTAGGCGACTTCCTCAAGGTTGGTGAAGCCTTCGGCGACCAGAAGCTGCGCCATCATCTCATCCACGTCGAGCGTGTCCATGAAGAGCTTGGTGCGTTCGGCGAATTCGGCCTGACGGCGCGCGGATTCCTCAGCCTCGGTCATGATGTCGATATCGAGGCCCGTCAGCTGCGAGGCAAGGCGGACGTTCTGGCCACGGCGACCGATGGCAAGGCTGAGTTGCTCATCCGGCACGACGACTTCGATCTTGCCGGCCTCTTCGTCGATCACAACCTTGGACACTTCGGCGGGCTGGAGCGCGTTCACAAGGAACGTGGCCTGGTCCTGGTTCCACGGAATGATGTCGATCTTTTCACCCTGCAGTTCGTTCACCACGGCCTGGACACGGCTGCCGCGCATACCGACGCAGGCACCGACCGGGTCGATGGAGTTGTCGTAGCTGATGACGGCGATCTTGGCGCGCGAGCCCGGATCACGGGCGACGGCCTTGATCTCGATGATGCCATCGTAGATTTCCGGCACTTCCATCTTGAAGAGTTCCGCCATGAATTGCGGGTCGGTCCGCGACAGGAAGACCTGCGGACCGCGGGCTTCACGGCGGACGTCCTTGATGTAGCAGCGGATGCGGTCGCCGATGCGGTAGGCTTCGCGGCCGATCTTTTCGTTGCGGCGCAGGATGCCTTCGCCACGACCGATGTCGACGATAACGTTGCCGTATTCCTCGCGCTTGACGGCGCCGTTGATGATGGTGCCCTTGCGGTCTTTGAATTCTTCGAACTGGCGGTCACGCTCGGCTTCGCGGACCTTCTGCAGGATCACTTGCTTGGCCGATTGCGCGGCGATGCGGCCAAGGTCGACCGGGGGAACCTCATCAATGATCTCATCGCCCAGCTGCGGGTCGGCCAGCCAGGTCTTGGCCTGCTTGACGGTGACCTGCGCGTGGTGGTTTTCCACGGCGTCATCTTCCACAACGGTGCGGACACGGGTGAAGGAGGCGCGGCCGGTCTTGCGGTCGATCTTGACGCGGATGTCCATCTCGGCGCCGTAGCGCGACTTGGCGGCACGGGCGAGGCTGTCTTCCATCGCCTGGATGACCAGCTCCGGCTCGATCATCTTTTCGCGTGCGACGGCTTCGGCGGTCTGCAGAAGCTCCAGCTGGTTGGCCGATGTGATTGCCATGGGTCTTACTCCCTAGTGTTTCGTCTCGGAGGCGGGCTCGTCGTCCTCGTCCCCGTCGCTGTCTTCAATGCCGTCAATTTCTTCGATCTCGTCGAACTGGCCATCTTCCGGTTCGGCAACCTTCTTCTGACGCAGCATTTCGCTGATCAGCTCATCGGTCAGGATCAGCTTGGCGTCGGAAAGCCAGTCGAACTTGAGGCCGATGGTGACCTCTTCGCCGGCTTCCTCGATGGTGATGAGAACCTCATCCCCTTCGACCCCCGCCAGCGCGCCTTTGAAGCGGCGGCGGCCGTCGATCAGCTCGGACGTCTCGATCCGGGCTTCCCAGCCCTTCCACATCTCGAAATCCTTCAGCCGGGTCAGCGGCCGGTCGATCCCGGGGGAGGAGACTTCGAGGACGTAGTTTTCCTCAATCGGGTCTTCGACGTCCAAAACGGCGGAGACTGCGGTCGAGATTGCGCCGCATTCGTCCACGCCGATCCCGCCTTCGGGGCGGTCAGCCATGATCTGCAGGATCCGGGTCCGGCCACCCATCAGCCGGACGCGTACCAGTTCGAACCCCAACCCCTCAATCGCGGGGGTGATGATTTCGGCCAGGCGGCGGTCGATGGCGGACTTGGCGATCAGGTCGGACATGCGGGTTCCAGAAAACAAAAAGCAGGCCCAGAGGCCCGCCCGTGACGATCGGTAGCTTCGGGTGTGGACCCCGAAACCGCTGTTGTCGGACACATAGGTCATGGGGCGTTGCGATGCAAGCCCGATTACACCGGAAACGCCGCCTCAACCGCCCGCAGACCGGCCAGAGTTTGCTTGTAAAGGCCCGCATCCACAAAGTCGGGCCAGGTGGAAAGCTTGACTGCCACCATCCCGCTGTCAGGCGCGATCATCACCATCTGGCCGAAGACGCCAAAGCAGTAGTGGCGGCCAAGGCGGCTGTCTTCGACCCAGAACTGGTTGCGGTAGGCGCCGTTTGGCCAGTCCTTGTAGTTCTCGGCGTCGTAAAGCCCGTGGGCTCCGTGGCGAATATCCTGACACCAGGCCTTGGGCACCACCTGACGGCTTTCGACCTCGCCCATGTTCAGCAGCATCAACCCGAACCGGGCCATGTCGCGCAGGCTGGCGCTGATGCCGCCGCAGGCCAGCCCATAGCCGGCGCGGTCAACGGTGATGGTGGCATCTTCTTCGCAGCCCATCGGCTGCCAGAGGTGTTCGGATATGAGATCGGCCAGCCGCTTGCCCGTGACCCGTTGCATGGCATGGGCCAGAACATCGGTCTCGATAGAACGGTAGGCGAACCGCTCACCATGCCGCGCGTCTGTGGCCTGCAGGCCAAGGATCTGGTCCCACATGCAGGTGGGCCAATCGCTGGCATCCACACCTTCCGGCGCGGGTTTCCAGCCTGCGGCATAGTCGGTCTTGCCCACATCACTGTCAGGCACCTCATAATCTTCGGTGTACCGGGTGCCGGAGGTCATATCGAGCACATGCTGCAAGCTGGCGCCATTCCAACCCGTTGTGGCAAGCTCTGGCAGGTAGTGGGTGATCGGCTCCGCCGGGTCGAGCAACCCCGCCCCGATCAGGCAGCCCGCCGTGGCCGAGGTGACCGACTTCGACACCGATTGCAGAAGATGCACCGACTGCGGCGTCATGCAGTTGTGGTAGCTTTCATGCAGGACGCGGCCATTCTTCCAGACCAGGATGGCGTCGGTATAGGTGTCGTCCAGCATCTGGCCGAAGGTGGTTTTCTGCCCATCCACGCTGCGGTAGGCCAGCGCATCAAGGCTGCCCACGGCTGTGGGTAGGGCCGCGACCTTGTCGCCCCGGCGAATGCGGGCGGTGGGCATCATTTCGCTGACATGCTGGAACGTCCAGCGGTTCCACGGCGCGCGGTCCCAGTCGTTAAAGGGAACCCGCACCTCAGGTGGCGGTGGGGAGCCTTGCATGATCGGCGGCACCGGGCCGGAGTTCTTGTAGCTTGGCATTCCGGCAGTCCTTCCCCGAGGGCATTGGTAATCACTCAGGCCCTATCCTTTAGGCCTGAGTGATCACGTAAAGCTTGCGGACATGTTCGATCACCCGCCATTCGCCTTTCCAGCCAAGCGGTAGGTTGATGGCGTCGCCGGGGCCAAAAAGCTGTTTGCTGCCATCGGCGTGGGTCATTTCGACCTGCCCGGCGATGAAATGGCAGAACTCAGCGCTTTGCCTGCGGTCGGCGGTAAAGCGGCCGGGGGTGCATTCCCAGACGCCAATCTCAACCCGGCCGCCATCGTGGGTGGCGAGGGTTATGGCAGCCTCCATCTGGTTGCCCTCAACCGACGTGGGCTTTGGCGCCATCGGGCCAAGATCAAGGCTGGCCAGGGACAGAAAGCCGGACAGATCGAACATGGAGCCTCGTCAGGGTCTGGGTGACGAGGGCAAGCCTAAAGCTTGCGAAACACCATGACCAGCCCCCGGTCATCCTTGTGCGGATGGTCCGCGCCTTCGTAGATCGGGATATCGCGCCAGGCGACCGGCGTGATCTTGCCCTGCGCCACCAGCCGGGCGAGGGCGGAGCCGAAGCCGGCCCCATCCAGCACCGGGCCGATGGTGCCGCAGGCGAAAACCGCGCCGGGGCGGGTGATGCGGAGAAGTTCGGGGAAGCATTCCGGCCCGACATGGCCGTGGGTGAAGGTGCCGCAGCTGACGATCGCGTCATAGCTCGCGTCTGGCACGTCCAGCGCGCGGGTCAGGTCGTCGAGGAGAAGCTGGCGATAAAGGCCCTTGGGGCGGGCGATCTCCAGCATCTCGGGCGTGATGTCCAGCGCATCGACCGTCAGGCCGCGCAGATGTTCGGCCACAAGGCCGGTGCCTGCGCCGATATCCAGAACCTCTGCCTCAGGTGTGACCTCGGCCCGCAGGATATGAGCAATCTCACGCGGGGCGATGTAGCCCCAGGCCGCGCCAAAGCCGTCGTCATAGGTCTCGGCCCAGTTGCCATACATCTGGCGCGCTTCGGCCGGGGTGCTGATCGTATAGGCCTTGTCCAGATCATAGGGACGGTCTGACATGCGTGCTCTCCGGTTGATCGGGGCAGGAATGGCCGGGCAAGGTCACAACCGCGTGACAGGGAATGATCGGCGGGAACCAGCACATGCGCTTCACGTTTGCGGATGGTCAGGCGCGCCCAGATTGCCCCCGCTCTCTCAAGCTGCAATGGTTCTGGCTGCAAGCTGAAGGAGAGAAGACCCGTATGCCCCGTCGGCGAGGATCCTGCACCCACCGTCCGATTGGCGGCCTTGTCGGGTTGTGGCTGTTGGTGACGCCTGCAATGGCGTTGGACCAGTTGCAGATTCAGGTGCAAGGCGGCGATGAGGCTGTGGTCGACGCGGTTGAGGCAGCATCGCTGCTGCGGTCGCTGCAGGCACAGGACCAGACCGACGCGCAGGACCTGCTGGCCGCCGCCCGCGCAGATTATGCCCGCATTCTGGCCGCCCTTTATGCCAAGGGGCACTATTCCGGCGTGATCCGCATTCAGGTGGACGGGCGCGAGGCGGCGAACATTCCGGCCCTTGGGGCGCCGCGCGACATTTCCCAAATTCTGGTGACCGTGGACCCCGGCCCCGCCTTCCGCTTTGGCGGGACCAGCATCAGCCCGCTTGCACCTGAAACCGTGCTTCCGGATGCCTTCAGCAACGGCAGCATCGCCGAAAGCGGGCTGGTGGGTGAGGCGGTGGATGTATCGCTTCTGGCCTGGCGTGAGGTGGGCCATGCCAAGGCCGAAGTCGCAGCCGAGGCGGTTGCGGCCGACCACGCCCGCGCGGTGCTCGATGTGAAGGTCGGCATCGCCCCCGGCCCGCGGCTGCGTTTCGGCCCGCTGGCGATTGAGGGCGAGGAGCGGATGCGCGAACGGCGGATCGAGAAGATCGCCGGACTGCCGACGGGCAAGGTGTTCAGCGAAACCGACCTGCGACGCGCCGAAGAACGGCTGCGACGGACGGGCATCTTCAGTTCGGTCACGCTGGTGGAAGATGAGGCGATCACCGCACCGTACCTTCTGGGTATCACCGCGACCGTGGTCGAACAGAAACCACGCCGCTATTCCTTTGGGGCCGAGGTGGCCAGCCTGGACGGCGTCTCGCTGACCGGGTCCTGGCTACACCGCAACCTTCTGGGCGGGGGGGAACGGCTGAAGGTTGACGGGGCGGTGACCAACATCGGGTCAGGCCAAAGCGGGGTCGACTATTCCTTTGGTGTCACGCTGGACCGGCCTGCCACCCTGACCCCGGACACCACGGCGGGCCTGGTGTTCACCTATGCCCACCTGGATGAGATCGACTATTCCGCCGACACGGTGGATTTCGGGCTGGCCTTCTCGCATATCTTCTCGGAACGGCTGACCGCGCGGGCGGGGATCACCTATTCCTATCAGGAAGGGGAAGATCCGGGCGGATCGTTCCGGTTCCGCAACCTGTCGCTGCCCCTGGGCGTGACCTGGGACCGGCGCGACAATGACCGCAACCCGACCGGCGGCACCTATCTGGATGCCGAGGTGAAACCGTTCCTGGGCTTTGGCACCACCGGATCAGGCGTGCGCGCCACTGTAGACGCCCGCGCCTACCGCAGCCTGGGCGAGCCTGGGCGCTTTGTCATCGCCATTCGCGGACAGGCGGGCGCGGTGGTCGGGCCAGACCTTCTGGAAACCCCGCGGGATCAGCTGTTCTTTTCAGGCGGCGGCGGCACGGTGCGGGGGCAACCCTACCGGTCGCTTGGCGTGCCGGTCACCCGGATCCTTGGCCCGCAATTCCTGATCGGCGGGCAGTATTTCCTGGCCGGATCGCTGGAGCTGCGCGCCAAGGTGACCGAACGGATCGGCGTCGTCGGATTCGTCGATGCGGGCAGCATCGGGCTGGATGGATTTCTGGACGACTTCGCCGATCCCCATGCCGGGGCCGGCCTTGGTTTGCGCTATGACACCGGATTTGGCCCAATCCGCCTTGACGTGGCCGCACCGATCAGCGGCACCACGGGCGATGGGGTGCAGGTCTACATCGGTCTGGGGCAAGCGTTCTGATGCGGCGGGTCCTCATCCTTGCGGCGGCTTTTGTGGCGGCCTCGGTCTTTGCGCAGACCCCCGTCTATGCACAGACCGAAGAGGCGGATCGCGACTATCTGACTGCGTTTCTAGAAGACAGCCTGTCGGGGGCCAGCCGACAAGTTACCATTGCCGGGTTCAGCGGGGCGCTATCTTCCCGCGCCCAGATCGAACGGCTGACGATTGCCGACGACGAGGGGATCTGGCTGACGATCACCGGGGTCACTCTGGACTGGAGCCGGTCTTCCCTGCTGTCAGGCGCGCTGGAGGTCAGTGAACTTTCCGCCGAAAGCATCGTGATGGTGCGGGTGCCGGATCAGGGTGAGGCGAGCATGCCGTCACCCGAGGCGAGCGGCTTTTCGTTGCCTGACCTGCCCGTCACCATTGCCATCGACCGCATCGCCGCCACTGAGATCACTTTGGGTGAGGCAGTGCTGGGGCAGGCCATCACCGGCAGCCTGGCGGCGACATTGCAACTGGCCGATGGCACCGGCAGCGCGACGCTGGACATCTTGCGCTCGGGTGAGGGGCCGGAAGGGCAGATCACTCTGGATGCCAGCTATGAAAACGCCACGGGGCAGCTTGCGGTTGATCTGAACGCCACCGAAGGCGAAGGCGGAATCGTGTCGGAAATCCTGGACCTGCCGGGGGCGCCTTCGGCGACGCTAACGCTGCAGGGCGCCGGGCCGATCAACGATTTCGCCGCCGATGTCCGCCTTGCGACAGGGGGTGAGGATCGTTTGGCCGGGACCATCACCCTGACCGGGGGCGGGCTTGACGGTTACCGGCTGCAGGCGGATGTAGCAGGTAACCTGGCACCGCTTTTGGCACCCGACATGGTGGATTTCTTCGGCACGGACGTGGGTCTGGTGCTGGACGCCACGCGGGCCGCCGGGGGGGCAGTGGTGCTGGACCAGTTTGCCCTGCGCGCGCGGTCGCTGACCCTTGCCGGAACGGGTCGCATCGCCGGCGATGGGTTGCCCGAGGCGGTTGCGGTCACTGGAACGCTTGCCTCACCTGACGGGGAACCGGTGCTGTTGCCGTTTGCCGATACCGACACCCGGATCGACAGTGGCACGTTCAGCCTGTCGCTTGCCAATGTGGGCGATGCCGGGTGGAAGGGCGCGCTGTCTGTCCTTGGGCTGCAACGGGCCGATCTTGCGGTGGAAAAGCTGGAGCTGAGCGGATCAGGCCGCATTGGCCGAACCCCCGCGGGCAACAGCCTTGGTGGCACGCTGACGCTTCTGGCCGAGGGGCTTGCCCCCAGTGACCCTGGCCTTGCGGCGGCGCTTGGCCCGTCGCTGACCGGGGGGCTGCGGCTGGCCTACCTTGAAGGCAGCGGTGCGGTCAGCCTGTCTGACCTGCGGATTGAGGGCGATGGCTTTGCCGGTACGGGCAATCTGCGGATCGGGGGTTTGGAAAGCGGCTTTCTGACCACCGGCAAGGTCGAGGTTGTGGCGGAGGACCTGTCGCGGTTTTCGCTTCTGGCCGGGCGTAGTCTGGGCGGGCGTGGCACGGTGCGGCTGGACGGCTCGGTCGGCGGGTTGTCAGGCTTTCTGGACGGCGTGGCCGAGGTTGCCGGGCAGGGCCTGAGCGTCGGCATCAAGCCGGTCGATGACCTGCTGGCGGGCGAAAGCCTGGTCGTGCTGTCGGTCCTGCGCAATGAGACCGGCACCACGTTGCGGGCGCTGGATGTGACTGCCGGACCGTTGAGCGGCACGGCTTCGGGGAGCATCACGTCGGACGGGGCGAGCCTCACGGGCGATGTCACGCTGTCTGATCTGGCGGCGCTTGGTCCTGGGTATGGCGGGTCGGCCCGGCTGCAGGCGCAATTTTACGGCAGCCCGGCGGAAGGCCTGATCAGCCTGAATGGCACGGCGGCCTCGCTTCAGGTTGGCAACGCGCAGGCCAATCGCCTGCTGGCCGGGGCAAGCACCCTGTCGGCCGAGATGGCGTTGGTCGATGGCATCCTGCGGGTGACGGAGGCGCGGCTGACCAACCCGCAACTGACCGCCACCGCCACAGGTGAGGTCAGCGATACCGTCCGTAAGGTGGTGCTTGAGGCGCGTCTGGCCAATCTGGGCCTGTTGATCCCTGACTTGCAGGGGCCGCTGACCGTGACAGGCGACGCCGCCGAAGAGGCCAGCGGCTACGTTGTGGACCTTGCGCTGCGCGGGCCGGGGCAGATTGAAGGGCGGGTAGCTGGCCGGATTGCACGGGGCTTCGGGTCGGCTGATCTGGCGATCAACGGCACCGGGCAGGCGGGGCTGGCGAACATCTTCATCACACCCCGGGCGATTGACGGGCCGGTGCGTTATGACCTGCGGCTTTCGGGGCCGCTGCGGCTGACCTCGGTTTCGGGCCGGGTGACGCTGGCCAATGGCCGTCTCAGCGACCCGAACCTTGGCTTCGCGCTTGAGGGGATTGAGGCGGTGGCCGATCTGCAGGGTGGGCAGGCGCGCATTTCGGCGACCTCGGGCCTGTCGTCGGGCGGGCGGCTGCGGGTGGATGGGCCGATCGGCCTGACGCAGCCCCTGAGCAGCGATCTGACAATCAGCCTTGATGGACTGCGGCTGTACGATCCCAACCTTTATGAGGCTTTCATCAACGGCAGCATTGCGGTTCGTGGCCCGTTGTCCGGGGGTGCGATGATCAGCGGCGCCCTTTCCCTGTCCGAGGCCGAGGTGCGGGTGCCGGAGTCCGGCTTTGACACCGCCGGCGCCCTGTTGAACCTGATCCACGTCAACGAGCCGGCCGATGTGCGGGCGACACGTGACCGGGCCGGACTGCTGGATGGCACCGGGGCCGAGCGCGGGGCGCGGCCAACACGGGCGGCGTTCGGCCTTGACCTGACCGTTCTGGCACCGCGCATCTTCCTGCGCGGCCGGGGGATCGACGCCGAACTGGGCGGCCAGTTGCGCCTTTTGGGCACGACGGCGGCGGTGGTTCCGGCGGGCAGCTTCAGCCTGATCCGTGGGCGGCTGGACATTCTGGGCAAGCGGCTGGTGCTGTCGCAGGCCGATCTGGCGCTGGAGGGCAGCTTTGTGCCAGTCCTGCAGATTGCGGCCAATACGGAAAGCGACGGGGTGGTCAGCACCGTCCGTATCGAAGGGCCGGCAGATGACCCGGTGGTCAGCTTCACCTCAAACCCCGATCTGCCGCAGGAAGAGGTGCTGGCGCGGCTGTTGTTTGGCCGGGCGCTGGACACGATTTCGCCCTTGCAGGCGGCGCAATTGGCCAATGCGGTGGCCGTCTTGGCCGGGCGCGGGGGTGAGGGGCTGGTCAACCGGCTGCGGCGCGGCTTTGGCCTGGATGATCTTGATGTGGCGACGGCGGAAGACGGGTCAACCGCGCTGACCGCCGGGAAATACATTGCCGACAATGTCTACACCGAGGTGGAGATCGAACAGGGCGGCAAGACCAGCGTGAACCTGAACCTGGACCTGCGCAAAGGTGTCACGCTCAAGGCCGGCGTCGATGGTGAGGGTGAAACCGGAATCGGCATCTTCATCGAGCGGGATTACTGACGCCCGGCCGCTTTAGCCGGGCGCCGGAAACTGCGCCCGGTCAGTCTGGCGGTGGCTGTTCTTCTTCATCGTCACCGCCGCAAAGCGCGACACAAAGAATGATCGGCACCAGCAGAAGCGGCAGAAGGCCTGCGCTGGACGCAGGCTTTTCAGCCACGACCTCTTCCTCCTCCATGACGACGACGGGACCACCCGCGAAGGCGGTCGAGGCAAGCAGCGATGCTGACAGTGCAAGGGCAAAAGATCGTTTCATCTGACACCTCTTTGGCTTGGGACACCCTCAACGCGTATCACAAAAGAGGTTAATGAAGTACTATTTGCTGCATGCCGCGCGCAGGAAGCGACGGGCCGCATGGCTTTGCCACCATTTCAGGCGTCAGTCGATCACGCGTTCAAAGTCGATGAACCCAAGCCCACCGCTGGCCAACTGCTTTGATTTGCGGATCACCGGGCCTTCGAACCAGAAGGTGTTGGTGATCGACCCCTGCGGCCGGGCGCAGGTTTCGGTGAATTTCTCGACCTTGTGGGCGCGGGCGAAAATTTCGATCTCTTCGGTCCCGGCGGCGGTGACGGTGCAGTCATAGCTGCGCCGGGTGGTGCCGTCATTCTCGCCCAGGAAGTAATAGACCCGCTGGTGCGTGCCGCCATCCGTCCGCAGCGCCGCCGCCGAGGGGGCCTGCGCCGACATCAGGTCAGGCCCGAGCCCACGGGTCTGGATCAGCACCCCGTCGCGCTGGGTGAAGGTCGTCCCGTCTGTGGTTGACCAGGTGAGGGTGCCACCCTTGGCGTCGGTGATGGTCAACAGCGCATCGGCAGAACGGACCGGGATCACCGCCCGCAGGATCGGGACGCCGAATTTCTCAAGGTCGGCCCGCGTCACTGGTGCCGGAGCGGCCTGCGCCGGTGCCCGCCGTGCAGTCACGCGGCCGATCGTCGCCTTGGCCACACTGCCCACGGCCATTCCAAGGGGTGAGGCTTCGGGCTTGCTGCTGCCACAGGCCGCAAGCGCAGCCACAAGACTGGCGGCCAGGGCCGCGCGCAAAACTCTCATCAACGCCAGACCCTGCCCCATTCCGGATCAAGCGCATCGGTATGGTAGTCGCGGATCGAGTCGTAAAGCCGCCCGTCCACATCCACCCGCGCGCCACCGTCGCCGGTCCCCGGGCGCAGCGTGGCCCCGAACGAGTTTTTCGACTGGTTGCCAAGTGCCCAGTTCAGCGGCACGGAAAAGCGGATACCCTTGTCAAAGCCGCCACTACCGAAATCCTCGGCGCTGACATCGGTTACCGTGGCGAAGGCCCCAACGCGCCAGCCGTTCACAAAGACGCGGTCGATCGACACCGTGGCCCCGGTATCGCCGGCAAGATACTTGCCCACGTCCAGCTGCCCGACATAGCCGTTGCCAAAGTCGTAGTAGGCCGAGACATAGCCCGTCACGACATCATAGTCGTATTCGTCAAAGCCCAGTCCGCCGTCGGTATCGCGCTGCTTGGTGTAGTTCAGCTCCAGCCCAAGGGCGAGCTGGCTGTCCACCGGCTTCCACAGCACCTCACCCGAGATGCCGCCGTGCATGCGTTCCAGATAGCCGACCGTGACGCGGGAATAGATATCGGCGGCGGGGCGGGCGTACCAGGCGAGGGTCAGCGATTCCAAGGCCGGATCGCCGTATTTGGCGTAACGCCCACTGTCGGTGCGGACCGGCTGCAGCACCGAATCGGACGGTTCACCGGTGCGGTCAACGTTGCCGATCACCCGGCCATAGATCGACCCGGCCAGAACCAGCCCGGGCTGAATGTCATAGGACGCCGAAAGCCGCAGCCCAAGATCGCCCTTCAGGGGCTCGGTCATGCGGAAGGCGGGCTTCAAGCTCCACTGAAAGCGGGGGTAAAGGCCGTCGCCGCCAATCGCATTGGCCGGCAGGGGACCCGCGTCGCTGATGGTGGTGCGCTGGCGCAGAAGCGTGGCGTTGTCAGCGGCAAATTCAAGCTCTTCCAGGTCGCTGCGGCGGATCGTGACCTTTGAGGCGCCGATGCCGTTGACCACCGGCACAATCTCGAACGTCTCAACCGAAGCAGGCATGACATGGCTAAGGGCGCGGGCGGTGCGGCCGATGGCCTGGGCGCCAGCGTCAATCCGGTTGTTGCGGATGCGGATTTGCGCAGTCGTGGCGGTATAAGCGAGATCTTCGATCACGATGCCGTCGACGGCCAGGCGCTTGGCCAGGTTCTTGCGCAGCAGCGGCCCCGCGTCGGGCTGGGTGACCCAGCCGCCATCATAGGCGTCGGGGTCAGAGGCGCGGGCGGGCCGGGCCTTCACGGCCACCGGGGCAGCGCCCATCACCCCACCGGTCGCCCGGTTTTTCGGGTCAAGGATCAGGTGGAAGACAAGGCCGACCTCTGTCCCATAAAGCGAATAGACGCCATAGCGGGTGTTCGGGCCCTTCTGGTATTCAAAGCCGAAGTTGAAGGGGCTGTTCCGTTCAATCTGGCCGCGTTCGCCGTCTTCGACCAGATAGGCGTCGGACGAGTATTCGCCCTTGAAGGTCCAGGTGTCGGTCAGCTTCACCTCAACCCCGGCGAAGGGGGCGGCGTCGCCACGGAACCACTGATCCACATTCGGCTTGCCAAAGTCGCTTTCGGCCAGCGCCGGGCGGTCGCCAAACGGCTGGCCGATCGACCCATCGGTGCCCAGACGGCCCCAACCCAGACCGGCGGTCACCTTGACGCGGTCGCCGAAACCCTTGGTCGCGGCAATGTATTCCGACGAAAACAGCCCCTCACCGGTAAAGTCGATCAACCCGATGGTCAGCGACGGCAGATAGCGGCTTTCCTTCAGGATCTGGTAGCGCAGGTCAAAGCTGCGGTCGGTCAGCTTGGCATCGCCGGGGATCACATTGTCCCAGTCGCGCCAGGTCTGGAACCGGAATGACCCTGACAGCCGTTCAGAGAACTGAAAGCTGATCGTCGCGCGGGTGGTCGGGCCCAGCAATGCCGTGGTGAAGGTGAAAGCCGCGTCATCCTGCGCCTCGCCCGAGGGCAGATCGATCAGGCCCGTGGTGCCGTTGACGTTCAGCGAACGGGTCATTTCCGCAAGCGCAGGGGCACCGCCGACAGCGGTGGTGACCGCAAGCGCGGCAAGCAAACGACGGGGCATATGCAGCATGATGTCCGGCACCTAAATTACCGCTTCAGTCTATGCGAAGAACCGTCGCGCAGGGCAAGGCCTATCATCCGAAAGACTGCGCAAACTGGGCTTCTCCTGACCTCAACGACACGGTTGCCGAGGGTGGGGTTAGGGACCGGCCTCTTCCAGCTTGATCCGCAACTCTCGCAGCACCGGCAGAACGGCGCGGACCCGGTCGGCGCCTAGGGATTGCACCACCTCGGCGATCAGCGGCACCACGCTGGCCACCGCCGCATCGCGCGCCGCCCGGCCCGAGGGGCTGAGCGCGACGAACTTCTGCCGGGCATCCTCCCAATCGGGGCGGATGTGGATGTGTCCGGCCCATTCCAGCCGGTTGAGAGTATTGGTCATCGCCCCGCGCGTGACGTGAAACGACTTGGCCAGTTGCGCAGGGGTGCGTTCGTCATTGATCCGCGCAAGGTGGTTCAGGACGGAAAAATGCGACAGCTCCATCCCCTTGGGAAGCACCTTTGAGATGCGGTTGCGCGCCAGCTGATCGGCCATGAACAGCTCACCAAAAAGGGCGACCGCAGTGTCGTCTGCCTTCTCGCCGCTCATGGCCCGTCAAACCCCCGGTCATGGGTCAGGGCCGGCACGCGGTGGCGTGCCTCAGTCACGCGAGCCAGGTCGAGGTCAACCAGCGTGATCCCGGGTTCGGAGCCGGCATCGGCCAGAACCTCACCCCAAGGGGCCACCGCCAGCGCGTGGCCATGGGTGTGCCGGCCCTTGCCATGGGCTTCGGCGTGAAAGCCGGTTTGTGCGGGGGCCAGGATGAAACAGCCGGTTTCAATGGCCCGGGCGCGCAACAGCACCTCCCAATGGGCCGCGCCGGTGATGTGGTTGAAGGCCGCCGGGACGGTGATGATGTCAGCCCCCGCCTGCGCCAGCCGGCGGTAAAGGCTGGCAAACCGCACGTCATAGCAAACCGTCATCCCGACCTTGGCAAAGGGCGTTTCGGCAAGAACGGCGCGGGTACCGGGGCGGTAGCCTTCGCTTTCGCGGTAAACCTCGGTGGCGGAAACGTTGACGTCGAACATGTGGATTTTGTCATAGCGCGCGACGACCCCACCATCTGGCCCGATAAGGAAACTGCGGTTTGCAAAGCGCCCGTCGGCATCATGCGTCAGCACTCCAAGCGAGCCGATCAGAAGCCAGACCCCGGCCGCCTTCGCCTCAGCCCGCAGGGCGGCAAGGGTGGGGTCCTCTTCCTCAAACCGGAAGACGCTGCGCTGATACGCGCGGCTAGAGGACAGGCCGTTCGTCAGCTCAGGTGTCAGAATGAACCCGGCCCCCGCCGCTGCCGCCTGCCGGACATAGGCAACCGTCACGGCGAGGTTCGCCGCCGGGTCGTCGGTCACGTTCAACTGGACCAGCGCGGCCCGCATCAGCCGGCCAGAAGCGGGTCAAGCTTGCCCGCATGGTCCAGCGCGTGCAGGTCATCTGACCCGCCGACATGGGTGCTGCCGATGAAGATCTGCGGCACGGTCCGGCGACCGGCGGCGCGTTGCATCATGGCCGCGCGCAAGGAAGGGTCGCGGCTGACGTCAATCTCGGTGTATGTCACGCCCTTGCGGTCCAACAGCCGCTTGGCGGCGTGGCAATAGGGGCAGATCGGGGTGGTGTAAATCTCGACAGGGCGCATGGGGTTAACCTTTGTTGCGCCGTGACTATAGGGGTTCACGCATCTTTCGCAACGCGTGCCAGCGACAGCACCGACACCGACCGGGCCTTTGCTGCAAAAAGCGCCTCGGTTGCTGCCGCAAAGGTCGCACCAGAGGTCATGACGTCGTCGACAATCAGAATATCGCGGTCTTCGATCAGCGCGGCGCGGCGCGGCGGCACCGAAAACGCGCCGATGAGGTTGGCAAAGCGGCCGTCCCGCGTGCGGCCTTCCTGAGTGCCCGTAGGCCTGTGGCGGATCAGCGCATCGGGGCAATGGTCCAGCCCCGCCGCCTTGGCCACAGCTTTGGATAGAAGCGCTGCCTGATTGTACTTGCGCCGGATCAGCCGGAACCAGTGCAGCGGCACCGGCACCACCAACATTCCAGGCTGCAGGATCGGCTTTGCCGCCTTCAGCATCCAGCCACCTGCGGGGCGGGCTAGGTCCATCCGGTCGCCATGTTTCAGCGCCAGCACCAGACTGCGCGCGTTGTCACGGTACAAAAGCGCCGACCGCCCCTGACCCCACGGGCGCGCGATGGTCATGCAGTCGTCACAGATCACCCGCTCACCCGTGTCAGACCCCGGCAAGGGCACGCCGCATTGGTCGCAGACAAGGCCGCCGATGAAGGGCGTCTCCCGCCAGCAGTTGCTGCACAGGCCAAAGTCGCTGATGACCGGGGCAGCACAACTGATGCATTGCGGCGGATACAGCACATGCAGCGCGGCTTGCATTCCCATATCCGCCCCCTAATGTCCCGGCGATGACCGCACCGCCCCCCTTGACCGACCGGCACGCCCTGCTGCGCCAGCGCACCCGCGCCCGTGGCTTGCCCGGCCATGACAGCGCACTTTTCCTGCACCGCGCCGCTTTGGCTGACGTTCAGGAAAGACTGATCGAGGTTAACAGAACCTTTACAACCCCCGCCGTGGTGACCGGATTCCCCGAAATCTGGTCAGAAATCCCGAATGCGCGGCTGGTTGGGGACGATGAAGTGCTGACACTGGCCCCGGGCGCGCATGATCTGGTGATCCATGCGATGGGCCTGCAGTGGGCTGATGATCCCCTGGGCCAGCTGGTGCAATGCCGCCATGCCCTGACGCCCGATGGCCTGTTCATCGCAATTCTTCCAGGTGGGCGCACGCTTAACGAGTTGCGGTCCAGCCTGGCCGAGGCGGAGGCGCTGGTGAACGGTGGCCTCTCCCCTCGCGTGCTACCGATGGCGGAAATCCGCGATCTGGGCGGGTTGATGCAGCGGGCAGGTTTTGCGCTTCCGGTGGCCGACAGCTTTACCCAGACCGTGCATTACTCCAGCTTCGCCAGCCTCTGCGCCGACCTGCGGGCGATGGGGGAAACCAACGCCCTCGCCGCCCGCCTGCGCCGGTTCACCAGCCGCGCGGTGATGGCAGCGGCCGAGGCGGTCTATGCCGCCAACTTCGCCACGCCCGAAGGCCGGCTGCGTGCGACCTTTGACCTCGTGTTCCTGACCGGCTGGGCGCCGCATGACAGCCAACAACAGCCGCTGCGCCCCGGTTCGGCCAAGGCGCGACTGGCCGACGCGCTGGGTGTTCCGGAAAAACCCCTGCCCAAGGGCGGTTGACCCGACCGCCATAGCCTATATGTCCCCGCAATGGACAATTCGGAAAGACGCCCCATGCTGGATGCAAAGCCCACGCCATCAATTGAAGGACTGGTCACCCCCGGTCAGGGTCGTCTGGCACACGCGCCCGCCACGCATCCGCCGGTCCGCAAGCCGAAGATCGGGGTGCTGCTGGCCAACCTTGGGACTCCGGACAGCTATGACTACTGGTCGATGCGTCGCTACCTGAACGAGTTTCTGTCGGACAAGCGCGTCGTCGACTACTCCAGCTGGCTGTGGCAACCGCTGTTGCAGCTGGTGATCCTGACAAAGCGGCCGTTTTCTTCGGGCGCGAACTACAAGCTGATCTGGAACCACGACAAGAATGAAAGCCCGCTGCTGACGATCACCAAGGCCCAGACCGCTGCCATCGCCGAAACCATCGCCGCGCGGCATGGGGCCGAGGTCATGGTCGACTTCTGCATGCGCTACGGCAACCCGTCGACCGATTCGAAGGTGCGCGCGATGGTTGAGGCGGGGTGCGAGAAGATCCTGTTCTTTCCCCTCTACCCCCATTATGCCGGGGCCACCTCGGCCACCGCGAATGACCAGTTCTTCCGCGCCCTGATGAAGGAAAAGCGCCAGCCCGCCGTGCGGACCGTGCCGGAGTATTTCGAGCATCCCGCCTATATCGACGCCCTCGCCCAGTCGGTGACGGCGGCCTATGCCAAGCTGGACCACACCCCCGACGTGCTGGTCGCCAGCTACCACGGCATGCCGCAGCGCTATCTGATGGAAGGAGACCCCTACCATTGCCAGTGCCAGAAGACCTCACGCCTCTTGCGGGAACGGCTGGGGTGGGAGAAGGGGTCGATCGACACCACCTTCCAGTCCGTGTTCGGGCCTGAGGAATGGCTGAAGCCCTATACCGTGGAGCATGTGGCGGAACTGGCCAAAGCGGGCAAAAAGCACATCGCGGTGATGGCCCCGGCCTTCAGTGCCGACTGCATCGAGACGCTGGAAGAGATCAACGGCGAGATCCGTGAGGCCTTTGAACATGCCGGGGGCGAGACCTTCACCTACATCCCCTGCCTGAACGACGACGCCGCCCATATCGAGGCGCTGGTCACCGTTATCGAGGAAAACCTGACCGGCTGGCTGCCCCGGCTGGAGTGATGTCCCGGGCGGGGACATTTTTGGGATTGAGCGATTTCAAGGGGTTACATATCCGATTTAGGATTCTGTTAACCTTTTGGCCCCTGAAAGAACCCGTCTGGAATGACGGGGGGCTTTCCCTGTCCGCGCGTTTTCAGGTCCTTGATCTTGGTCGCATTTGCGGCTTTCCAGTCCAGATACCGAAGATAACCCAAGGTGTTCACGGCTGACTTCTTTTCCGGCGAAAGCTGGTCAAACGCGTCCAGTGTCATGCCCGGGACAAAGGAAAGCTTGATGCGCAGGAACACGCGCGAGCAGATGCCCGCCTCGTCAAAAGCCAGCAGACGCTCATCAGCGATGCGCGAACATTCCAGGTAAACGCGAAGGTCGGCATCGTCCGGCCCGATAGCCTGCTGGCTGATCGGATCGGCAGCGGCTGTTGCTGCAGCCAGCATGACCCATGGCGCCGCGAGGCCCATGAGGCCCCATGCCAGACCCGTCCGCGCCGGGCGGGGCGGGGCCAGTCTTGTCCCGAGTGTCGTGGCAGAATTCCTGAAGATACCCATGATCTGGCCCGATGCGCTGAACGCTCCGACCTTGGCAGACCTGCCAACCATGTCTTGGTCTGTGGCGAACCGCCTATATGCCTTGGGCGAAACGCCCAGGCGGCAGATTGCCTGAGCGAGGCATCCGCGCCGTAGCGTGCCTTGCCATCCTTGTGATACTTTTGCGCCGAAGGCCTTGGGAGAGCCCAAATGCCAAGCGAGATCCGTCAGGGCCAGTCTTTCGAGCTGTCGACCCAAAACCTGGGGCCGTCGCGGGGACTATCCTCGCTGCAAGAGCTGTTCGATACCAAGGTGCAGCTGCGCTTTCAGGCTGATCCGGACCAGCGGATCGATGCCCGAATGACCGTCCATGGCTTGCCGGGCGTCAGATACGCCAACATGGTTTCGAGCATGAACGTGTCCTTGACCAGGCATCGGATGATGCTTTCGGATCAGGAGGACGACCTGTGCCTGATCATGAACGCGGGGCAGGCGTTACGCATCGAACAAGGCAAGCGGCAGTCGCTGGCGATGCCCGGCGAGGCGGTGCTGCTCGACTATCGCGAGCCTGCGACACTGTCCTTTCAGGCTATGAACTATGCCGCGATCCGGGTGCCCCGGGCAGCCCTGGCGCCCCTTGCAAAGGCTGCGGGCGCAAGCCCCGGCCACCATGTCCGGCGTGATACGACTGCGTTGATGCTTCTGCGGTCCTATCTGGCATCCCTGCCTGCCTTCATTGCCGATCCCATGCTGAAAGGATTGGTCGCAACCCATGTTTACGACCTGATGGCCCTTGCGCTGGGCGCGTCTGCGGGAGAGGCCGAGATTGCGGCCCAGCGCGGGCTTAAGGCGGCGCGATTGCATGCGGCCAAGACGGCGCTGATAGAGGATCGAGAGCTTTCGATTCAGGACATCGCGCGACGGCAAGCCGTCACGCCGCGATATGTGCAGAAGCTTTTCGAGGAATCGGGAACAACCTTCACCGATTTCGTGCTTGCTCTGCGCCTTGAGGCTGCGCGGGCGATGCTGGTCAGCCCAAGATACAAGCACTGGAAGATCACGGCGATTGCGCAGGAGGCCGGCTTTGGCGACCTGTCGCATTTCAACCGTCGGTTCAAGGCCCGCTACGACCAGACCCCTTCAGACGCGCGCGCCCGGTCGACCTTGCCGACCTGAGCGGAACGCGAGGGCCGTGTCAGATCAGCAGCACCTGGGTGCCGACTTTGGCCATCTCGAACAGCTCTTCGATGTGTTCGTTGTAAAGGCCGACGCAGCCGTTCGACGACCGGCGGCCGATCTTGCGGGTGTCGTGGGTGCCGTGGATGCGGTAGTAGGTCCAGGACAGGTAAAGCGCGCGGGTGCCCAGAGGGTTGTCCTTCGCGCCGCCTTCAACGACGGCTGGCCATTCGGGATTGCGTTCCAGCATCGACGGCGTTGGCCGCCAGCTTGGGTTGACCACCTTCTGCACCACTTCGGTCCGCCCGCGGCGGGTCAGATCCTCGGACAGGGGGACCGAGGTCGGATAGAGCCGGTAGACCGACTGATCTTCCGACCAGTAGTGCAGCGCGCGCGAGGTGATATCGACCAGAATGGCCCCGTTGCGGGTGTTGTCGAAGTAATCCTGCCACTGCAGCATCCGGAAGCTGGAGATGTTGTTGCGCACGCTGGCCGAGGCCGGGGCCTGGAACTCGGTGCTGTCTTCCAGCGCGAAGGCCGGCAGTGCCGCAAGACCGGCAACCCCAACCGCACCACCCAGCAAAGCACGCCGAGAGATCGGGTCATGTGCCATCGGTATTCTCCTGCTTCGTTGTCTTTGCGCTGGGCTATAGTCCTTTTGCCCGGTTTCAGCAAATCAAACAGATGTCAGCCTTTGCCGATCGGCAAGAAGGCCGTTTGAACCTGCCGCCCGCTTTCGCTATGGAAGGGCAAAGTGCCGCACGTTGCGGCAGGATCTGGCTGCCGCAGACCGCGGCGCGAATTGGTGGACGCAATGGACAGACGAGTTTTTCTGCTGATGGGCGCGGGCCTTGCGCTGGCGGCCTGCACGCCGACGACGCCGACGCTGGGGGCTGACGGACGGCCCTTGCCGCGTGTCTACAAGATCAATCCCGGCGATGAGCGGGTGATTTCGTTCCGGCTGCTTGATTCGGTGAACACCCTGCGCGCGGCGCGGTCGCTGCCGGCGCTGGCCTTTGACGCCCGGCTGAATGCCGCCGCCGCAACCCATGCGCGGGACATGTCGGTGCAGAACCGGCCGTGGCATTTCGGGTCGGACGGGTCTTCGCCGCTGCTGCGGGTGCAGCGCAGCGGCTATACCGGGCGGCTGGTGGGTGAGCTGATCTCGGAGACCTACGAGACCGAGCTTGAGACGCTGTCGACCTGGATGGCCCAGCCCGATACCCGGGCCGTCATCATGGACCCGGCGGCACGGCTGATGGGATTTGCCTGGTTCCAGGAGCCGAGCGGCAAGATCTGGTGGACGATGGTGACGGGGGCCTGAACCGGGTCGCCTGACCTGGGCGCCTGTCCGTCAGGGCAGGATGAAGATCGGCGTGCCCGGTTTGACCATGGAGTAGATCACCTCCATCTCCTTGTCGGTGACGGCGACGCAGCCCCAGGTCCAGTCGCGGCGGGAAATCGGGCTGTTGGGGCCGCCGTGGATGAATATCTCACCCCCCGGGTCCTTGCCTGCGGCTTCGGCAAAGGCGATGTCGGCTTCGTTAGGATACGAAATCCCCAAGGACAGGTGGAAGTTCGAGTCCGGGTTCTTGTGGGTGATGTAATAGGCGCCTTCGGGGGTCTTGCCATCGCCTTCAAACTGCTTGTGGCCCGCGGGCGCAAAGCCAAGCGCGATGTCGTAGGATTCCAGCACGCGGTCCTGGTGGATCAAGAGCATCTTCCGGTCCGCCTTGTAGACGTGGATCTGCGTCACTTCGGGGCCGTTGTATCTGAGGAATTTGGACTTCTGGCCGCAGGCTGACAGGGTCAATGCCAGCGCGAGAATGACCACAAATCTGAAAAGCCGCATGCTGCCCCGCCTTTTTTCCCAAAGCCTTACAGGAAATCGCGCAAGCTGCCTAGTCTGGGCAGGCACAGGTGCCGTTCACGGATCTGTCAGGCCGGGCGGCTGAACCGCGCGGCGAGTTCGACATGTGTGGACCAGCGGAACTGGTCGATGACCTGCACCCAGTCAAGCTGGTAGCCCCCGGCGAGCAGGGTTTTCGCATCGCGGGCGAAGGTGACGGGGTTGCAGGACACTGCCGCAATGACCGGGATCTTCGACTCCGCTAGGGCGGCGATCTGCGCCTCGGCCCCCGCGCGGGGCGGGTCGATGACGGCGGCGGTGAAGGACTTGAGGTCCTCGGCATCCAGCGGGCGGCGGAAAAGATCACGCGCCTCGACCGTCAGGCGGCGCAGGTTCTGGGTATGGCGGACGGCGGCTTCAAGCGCGTCGGTCATAGCCCGGTCGCCTTCGACGGCGTGCACCTCGGCCGCTTCGGCGAGGGGCAGGGCGAAGGTGCCGATGCCGCAGAAGAGGTCAACCACGCGCTTTTGCGGGCCAAGGGCGGTTTTCACAGCGGCCAGAAGGGCTGCCTCTCCCTGCGGGGTGGCTTGCAGAAACGCGCCGGGGGGTGGGATCACGGTGGCGGTGCCGATGGTTTGCGCGGGGCGGTCGCGGAGGGCAATCGCCTCACCGTTCCAGGTCAGCCGGGAAAAGCCATGCGCCTCGATCGTGCGGGCAAGCTCTAGCTGCAGGGCGCCGTCCAGGGGTTTCCCGCCGGTCACCACCACATCAACCCCGCCGCGCGTGGTGGTGATCTGCAGCGACAGTTCGGCGGTGCGCGACCCGCCAAGGATGACCAACGCCTGCAGCCCGGGGAAGGCCGCGATCAGCGCAGGGTGCAGAAGCTGGCAATCCGGAATCTCGACAATGGTGTCTGACCCGCGGGCGTGAAAGCCGATCAACGCACCGGATTTGGTGCGCCGGGCGGATAGCGTGGCCCGGCGACGGGAGTTCGGCGGAGAGGTCTGCAGCGGCAAGAATGGCGCGGTCAGCCCCTGGGCGGCAAGCGCGGTTTCAACCACCTGCTGCTTCCAGCGGGCGACAAAACTGTCTGACGCGTGCTGCAGCTGGCAACCCCCACAAGCGCGGGCGTGGCGGCAGGGCGGTTTGACCCGGTCCGTCGAAGGGGTGACGATCTTGGGGTTCGTGAGCCGGTCACCGTCCAGCATGCCTTCGACAGTTTCACCCGGCAGGGTGCCTGCGACAAAAACCGGGCCTTCAGCGATGCCGTCGCCGTGGTGGCCAAGACGTTCGATGGTAACAATCACTCAGCCGCTTCCTGGTCTTCTTCCGTGACGATGAAGCCGCCGGATTGCCGCTTCCAGTAGCGGGCGTAAAGCCCGTCCTGGGTCAGAAGCTCATCATGGCTGCCGGTTTCGACAATGCGGCCACGGTCTAGGACGATGATCCGGTCCATTTCGGCGATGGTGGACAGGCGATGCGCGATGGCAAGGACAGTCTTGCCAACCATGACGCGGGACAGCGCCTCTTGGATGCTGGCCTCGACCTCACTGTCGAGGGCGGAGGTCGCCTCATCCAGCACCAGGATCGGGGCGTCTTTCAGGAAAGCGCGGGCCAGGGCGATGCGCTGGCGCTGACCGCCGGAAAGCTTGACGCCCCTTTCGCCAAGGAAGGCGTCATAGCCCTTTCGGTTCTGGTGGTCGGCCATGCCGGCGATGAATTCATCCGCCTCGGCGGCCTTGGCGGCAGCGATGATTTCGGCTTCCGACGCCTCGGGCCGGCCATAGGCGATGTTGTCGCGGGCCGACCGGTTGAACATCGCGGTTTCCTGCGTGACCATCCCGATCTGACGGCGCAAGGATTCCTGCGTGACGTGGCGAAGGTCATGGCCGTCAACGGAAATTGTTCCCTCTTCCGGGTCGTAAAGTCGCAGAAGAAGGGCGACGAGCGAGGATTTCCCCGCACCCGATGCGCCGACGATACCCAGTTTTTCCCCGGCGCGAATGGTCAGATTGATGTCCCGCACCCCGCCCCGTTCGCGGCCATAGGCGAAGGTGACATTGTCGAACCGAACCTCACCCGTCACGCGGGGCAGGGCCTCAGCCTCTGGGGTGTCGGTCAGGGTGTGCGGCACCGAAAGGGTGCGCATGCCGTCTTCGACTTCGCCGACTGAGGTGTAGATCGACATGAGCGTGAAGCTGACCCAGCCCGACATCTGCGCGATGCGCATGGCGATGGCCCCGGCGGCGGCAATTTCGCCAGCGGTGGCCTGACCTTGCTGCCAAAGCATGACCGTGCCGCCGATCAGAAGAACGGGAAGGACCCCGGCCAGCAGCATCAGGCTGAAGCGGAACCAGGTGGAGATGACGCCGAATTCAAGGCTGCGGTCGCGAAACACCTCCATCGCGTCCAAAGCCACGCGGTCCTCAAACGCGGCATGGGCGAACAGCTTGACGGTCTTGATGTTGGTGATCGTGTCGACAACCTGCCCCGACACCATCGCGCGGCTGGAGGCGCGGGCAGCAGAGTTCACCCGGATCATCGGCATGAAGTAGCGGATGAGCAGGATATAGGCGATCAGCCAGACGAGAAGGGCCCCCGCAACCCGCAGATCGACAAGGATCAGGAAAGCGGCCGAGCCGATGACCGAGGCCAGGGCGAAGCAGACGGTGTTGATGACTTCGGTCGCGACATCGGTGACGGCGCGGGCGGCCTGCATCTGCTTTTGCGCGATGCGGCCGGCAAAGTCGTTGTCGAAGAAGGTGACGGCTTGGCCCAGCGTCCAGCGATGCAGGCGCGACAGGACCAAGGGCAGCACGTTCGGCCCGATGACGATGCTGTTCGAAGCCGAAGAGACGGCGAAGGCGAGGGGCCGGAGGATCAGGTAGAACGCCACGAACCAGGCGATCAGCGACCAATGGTCTGAAAAGAAGGCGGTCGGGCTGGTGGTGACGGCGGCATCGACGACCCAGCCAAGGATCAGCGCGCTGACCACCTCGGTCACCCCGGCGACCGACGACAGCACCCCAGCAACGACCAGCATCGGCCAGGACCCGGCCAGCGCCCAGCGCATGAATGCGCCAAGTCGCTGCGGCGGGGGGCCGTCAGCAGGGCGAAAGGCGTCAATAAGGGAGCCGAGGCTTTGAAGGGCGCTCATATCAATGAGGTAGGCCGCTGGGCGCGAAAGGGCAAGGGGACCCCCTGTCGTTCGGCGTCATCCCTCCTCGGTGAAGCTGCGATGAGGGATGACGCCGAAAGGGGCCGTCATTCGGCCGCGTCCTCATCCAGCCCGATGAACCCGCCGGACTGGCGCGCCCAGAACCGGGCGTAAAGCCCGTTCTGCCGCAAGAGCATGGCATGCGGGCCATCTTCTGCCACTTGGCCATCCTCCAGCACGACGATCCGGTCCATGGCGGCGATGGTCGACAGCCGATGGGCGATGGCGATCACGGTCTTGCCTTCCATCACGCCGTAAAGCGCCTGCTGGATCGCGGCCTCGGCCTCGCTGTCCAGCGCGCTGGTCGCTTCATCGAGGATCAGGATCGGCGCGTCCTTCAGGATGACGCGCGCAAGGGCGACGCGCTGGCGCTGACCGCCGGACAGCTTTACCCCGCGTTCGCCGACATGGGCATCATACCCCCGGCGGCCCTGCGGATCCTCCAGCGTCAGGATGAAATCATGCGCCTCGGCTTTCCGGGCCGCGGCGATCATTTCGGCTTCGGTCGCATCGGGGCGACCGTAGAGGATGTTGTCACGGACCGAACGGTGTAGGAGCGATGAGTCCTGCTGCACCATGCCGATCTGCTGGCGCAAGGAATCCTGCGTCACCTCGGCGATGTTCTGGCCGTCGATCAGGATGGCGCCGGATTCGGTGTCGTAGAACCGCAGGATCAGCTTCACCAGCGTCGATTTCCCTGCGCCAGAGCGCCCGACAACGCCGATCTTTTCGCCCGGACGGATGGTCAGGCTGACGTTTTTCAGCCCGCCGAACCCGCGCCCGTAGTGGTGGCTGACATCCTTCAGTTCCAGAAGACCGGCGGTGAAGGCCAAGGGCTTGGCGGCGGGGGCGTCGACCAGGGTGACGGGCTGGGCAATCGTCTCCATCCCCTCGGCCAGGGTGCCAAGGTTCTGGACGAGGTTGGTTGAGGCCCACATGATCCAGTAGGTCATGGAGTTGATCCGAAGGACCAGCGCCACGGCAGCGGCGACCACGCCGATGGTTGCGGTGCCGTCGGCCCAGAACCACATCGCCAGCCCCGCGACGCCCATGATCATCAACCCGTTCAAGAGGGTCAGCGCGACGTCCATCTTGGTGACGATGCGCATTTCAGTCTGCAGGGTCTGACGCGACTTTTCGATCGCCTCCTTGGCGTAGTTCAGTTCCGAGTCGCGGTGGGCGAAGAGCTTGACCGAGTGGATGTTGGAATAGCTGTCCACCACCCGCCCCGTCACCGCACTGCGCGCATCGCTGGCCGCTTGCGAGGCGGGACCGGCGCGGCGGATCGTCCAGCGCATCAGGGCAAGGTAGCCGATGACCCACAGAAGCAGGGGGACCATCAGCCGGGGGTCCGCCTCAAACAGCATGAGAAGCGCGCCGATGAAGGTGGCGGCGGCGAAGGCGGCCATGTCGAAGACCTGAAACACCGCCTCACCCGCCGCCGGGGGGGCCTGCATGATCCGGTTGGCGATGCGGCCAGCGAAATCGCTTTCAAACCAGCCAACCGGTTGGCGCAGCACATGCCGGTGCGCCCGCCACCGCATCATCGTGCCGAAGTTCGTAAGGATCGTGTTGTGCAGAAGGCCCACGGAGCCCCCCGCCACGATGGGCCGAACGAACAGGATGACGATGGCAACGATGACCAGTTCCACCCAATGGGCGGAAAGAAAATCGGCCGGGGTCTGGCCGGACATCAGGTCAACCAGACGGCCAAGATACCAGATCATGCCCACGTCCAGCACGGCGTTCCCTACGGAAAACAAGGCCGTGACCGCGAAAACGCCTTTGAACGGGCGGACATAGTCCTTCAGGAAAGGCCAAAGCCGGGTGGGGGGCGCGTCCTGTTCAGCATAGGGCTGATAGGGATCGACGAGGTTTTCAAAGAAACGGAACATGTGGGGAGACCCAAAAGAAGTGTCAGCGATGGGGTGAAGCGGTGCCTGAGAGCGACCGCCACGACGGGACCGGTCAACTCAGGCGAGTCGAGGCGAAATCCCGTTGTCCATGCTGGTCTCCGTTCTTGGGTGAGCGTTTCGTAGCGCAACCTTGGCGGGTTGTCACGCCCCTTTCAGCAGGTCATCCCGGCTGAGGATCAGGTTGGAGGCAAGCCAGCGCGCCTCCAGCGCTTTGAGCCGTTGGCCCAGCGCCTCGCCCTGCAGGGCGGGCATCAGGTCGGCTGCGGAAACCGGGAAGGTCGCGGCAGCCCCCCGCGCCACCTCTGCTTGCCAGCCTGGCTGAGGCGGGGTGCCGAAGGTGGCGGCGCGGGCAAGGATGGCATCAACGCCAAGATCGGCGCCCAACTGCCAGCCAAGCGCGGCGGCAGGGTGCAGCGTGCCGATAGCCTCGCGCAGGGCCGCAAGATCGCGGGTTTCCGAGCGAGAGAGGCGGAGCGCGGTGCCTGGATCCTCGCCACCCAGCACGGCCAGACGGCGAAGCCAGCGGGGCGACATGCCGTCCTCCAGATGGACCAGCGGGGCCAGGGCGCGGGTGTCGGCGCCGGGCAGGATGTGCGCGAGAACCCCAGCGGCAGCCATGCTGGCCACGGCGGGCGCGGGGTCAGGCGCGGAGAGGAGTTTGCGCATCTCGGCGCCGATGCGTTCCTTGGAAATCGTCTCTAACCTGGCGGAAAGAGCCGCGCAGGCGGCAAGCCCTTCGGCGTCCGGCCCCTTTGCCTGATCGCCGTAGCGGGCATGAAACCGGAAGAAACGCAGGATGCGAAGGTAGTCTTCGCGGATCCGGGTTTCAGCGTCACCGACAAAGCGGACATGGCGCGCTTGCAGGTCGGGCAGGCCGTTCAGGGGGTCGATCACCGTGCCGTGCCGATCCGCGTAAAGCGCGTTCATTGTGAAGTCGCGGCGGGCGGCGTCCTCAGCAAGGTCGGTGGAAAAGGCCACCACGGCGCGGCGGCCATCGGTTTCCACGTCGCGGCGGAAGGTCGTCACCTCATGCGGTTTGCCTGCGGCGATCACCGTCACCGTGCCATGGTCGAACCCGGTGGGCACCACCTTGAAACCGGCCTTTTCCGCAATGTTTGTGACGTTTTCGGGGGTCGCATCCGTGGCGAGGTCAACATCCGCGACGGGTTCACCCAGAAGCGCGTTACGCACGCAGCCCCCGACAAAAAGCGCGCGCTGGCCCTTGCTTTCCAATGCGGCGCAAAGCCCTTGGGTCCCCGGATGACCCAGCCATTCGCCCGAAACCTTCATCGCCCCATCCGATCTGCCAGCCCGCGCAGGATACGCGCGGTTGCGCCCCAGATGTAATGCGGGCCGTACGGCACGGCATAGTAGCGCCGCCTTTCGCCCATCCATCGGCGCTGCTGGATAGAAAAACGTGCGGGATCAAGGACAAAGGCAAGCGGAACGGTGAAAACCTCTTCGACCTCACCCACTTCGGGGATCGGGGTGAAATCGCCCTGAAGGGTGCCGACGAAGGGGGTGATGGAAAACCCGGTGACCGTCTGGTGCGGTGGAAGGGCCCCCAGAATGGTGACGCGGGTCGGTTCAAGGCCGATCTCTTCGCGCGCTTCGCGCAGGGCGGCGGCTTCGGGGTCTGCATCGCCCGCATCGACCTTGCCACCGGGAAAGGCGATCTGGCCGGGGTGGTGCTTCAGGTGCGAGGACCTTTTGGTCAGGATCAGCGCGGCCCCTTCCGGCCGCAGCCAAACGGGCACAAGAACGGCAGCCGGGCGCAGGGGCTTGTCGGGCGGCGGGCGGATTGCGGGGTTCAGGTCAAAGTCCGAAGATGGCCCGGCCGGGCGGGACAGCGCTTGCCGCAATCCCGCTTCGACCGACTCCATCATTCTGCCTGCGCGGCCTTGGCAATGGTGCCCTCAAACCCCAGGGTTTTGGGGTCCAGCTCATAATGCGCGCCGCAGAACTGGCAATCGGCGGTGACGATGCCAGCCTCGGTCGTCATCTTCGAGATGTCCTTCTGGCTGTAGATCGACATGGTGTTGACCACCTTGTCAGCCGAGCAGGAGCAGCCGAAGCGCACCGGTTGCGCATCGAAGACGCGGGGGCCTTCTTCGTGGAAGAGGCGCACCAGAAGGTCTGTCGGCGGAAGCGAGGGGCCGATCATCTCCAGCTCTTCCACCGTGTCCAGAAGCAGGTTGGCCCGGGTCCAGTTTTCCGAATCAGCGCCGGACAGGATGTCGGCATGGGTCAGAAGCCCGCCCTCGCCGCTGCCCTGATCCGCCGCCACACCGTCGACGGCCGGCATATGCTGCAGCATCATGCCGCCCGCCCGCCAATGCGCTGGGCGGCCGGGTTCTGTGCTGCGCCCGAAGGCGACCTGAAAGCGCGTCGGAATCTGTTCGGACTGGGCAAAATAGGTCTCGGCGCAGGCGGACAGGCTGCCGCCCGCGATGGGGGTGAAGCCTTGGTAGGGCGTCATCCCTTCGCCCTGATCCAGCATGACGGCGAAATACCCTTCACCGATCTGGCTGAAAGGATTGTCAGTTTCTTCAAGCCGTTCAGCATCATAGCTAGCATAGGCGCGGATGCGGGCGGGTTCGCCGTCGGCCGTCGGGCTGTAGTAATCGGTCGCGATCAGCCGCGCCGCCCCCTTGCCGCGCACTTGGAGCGACAGCTTCCAGCGCAGCTTGACCGCCTGGCCGATCAGCGCGGTCAGAAGCGCGGTCTCGGCCACCAGCGCCTCGATCGCCGGGGGATAGTTGTGCTGCTTCAGGACCTGGTCCAGCACCCCGTCCAGCCGCGCGACGCGGCCACGGATGCCCGAGGCGTCAAGTTGAAACGGCAGGACGGTATCGTCCCAGGCGATTTGCGAACCAATGGTCATGGGGTTTCCTAGCAGTGCCAGACTTGGCATATCGCGGCTATATAGTCACATCAACCGCAGGTCCAAGGGGGCAGAATGATCAGGCGCTATGGCGAGGCACCCGAAACCGGGCAGCGCTACACCCGCAGGCCGGGGGTTTATGCGATCCTGCTGGAGGGTGACCACATCCTTGCCACCCACCAAGCCGAGCCAATGCCCGAGTTTCAGCTGCCCGGCGGCGGGATCGACCGGGGGGAACATCCGATCCCGGCGCTGCACCGGGAAGTCTATGAAGAAACCGGCTGGAAGATCGCCGTTACCCGGCGGCTGGGGGCGTTCCGGCGGTTCACCTACATGCCGGAATATGAGCTTTGGGCAGAGAAGGTCTGCACGGTCTATCTGGCGCGGCCCGTCCTGCGGCTGGGTCCGCCGTCCGAGGCTGGGCACACCGCCATCTGGCTGCCGGTGGCTGAGGCACTGCAGCACCTGGGAAATCCGGGCGACCGGGCGATGCTGGCGCGGTTTCTAGCGTAGGAGGTCAAGCACCACCCCGGACACGTCATCCGGAAAGGAATCGCTGCCGGATTGGCTGGTCAGGTCCCAGACCAAGGCCTCCAGCAGGTCAATGCCGGAAAGGTGGGCCGACTGGGTCAGGCTTCGGGCAAGTCCGTCTTCCCCAAAATCCAGGCCATTGGGCAGCGGGCATTCGGTAAATCCGTCCGACACCAGAACCACCCGGTCACCGGGACGCAGGGCCACATCGACCCGATCATAGCTGGCATCAGGGATCAGGCCGATGGGCAGGCCGCCGTTGCCAAGGCGCAGCACTTCCCCCGTGGGGCGGAGCAGCATCGGATGGGGGTGGCCAGCCTGGACGAGGCTGAGGATGCCGGTGCCACGGTCCATCACCGCGAAGACCATGGTAAAATACTGCTCGGCCTGAATTTCCTCAAGCATCAGGCGGTTGAACCGTTCCGCCACCGCTTCGGGCGGCAGCAAGGTTTGACGACCGACAAGGTCCCGCCCGTAGGCCAGATTCTGTTCCGGCGAGGACCCGGTCAGGAAGCCCGCAAGCCGCGCCGTCATCATCGCCGAGGCGACGCCGTGGCCCGAGACATCAATCGAGTAGATCGCCATCCGATGGTCATCAACGCGGAAACTGCCGACCAGATCCCCCCCCACGCGGCCCGAATTGCGCAGCAAGAGGGCCGCCTGTGCCCAGCCATAATCACGCACCCGGTCCCGGACGAGGGTCTGCTGCAGCTTGCGCGCCTCGATCAGGTCACGGTCGAGCGAATCGTAAAGTTTTTGCAATTCCAGAAGCGTGCTGGCGATGACCTTGTTCTTGGCCAGCACCTCGGCCTGCATGGCAAGCATCCGCTCTCCCGCCCGCAGGCGTGCGCGCAGTTCGCTGCTGGCGACCGGCTTGGTCAGGAAGTCATCTGCCCCCGCCTCAAGCCCGTCAGCGATTTCGGTCTTTTCGGATTTGGAGGTCAGCAGGACGAAATAGCCATAACTCTCACGCTCCAAGCCCCTGAAGGCGCGACAGAATTCCAGGCCGGTCATGCCGGGCATCATCCAGTCGCTGATGATGATGTCGACATCTGTGCCGGCACACAGCAAAAGCGCCTCAGCCGCACCTTCGCATTCGGTCACCCGGTAGCCCCAGCGCCGCAATTGCATGGTCAGGATGTGGCGCTGCGCCCGGCTGTCATCAACGACCAGCACATGACGAGGCCGATCGGACCCCGCTACCTGCTGACCATCTGACACGATACTGGAAAACACGCCGACCCCTTTGCCCAAAGCATGGGGAACCGTGCCTTCGCCGGCTTAACACATCGTGAAACGTAAAATTGTGCGTGCTTGCCTTGGCCTTGCCCGGTTCTGGACCCGCAAATGTTTTCAGTCCCGGCAAATCCTTGGCCTCAGAGTTGGACTGGGAGAATGCAGCCATGATTGACTGGAAACGAGTTGACGAACTGCGCGATGAAATCGGGGCTGACGGCTTTGCCGAAGTGGCCGATATGTTCCTGGATGAGGCGGATGAAGCGGTTCGGGTGCTGGTCAGCGGACTTGCCGCCGATGAGGTTGAGGGCCAGCTGCATTTCCTGAAGGGCAGCGCGCTGAACCTTGGCCTCGCCGATCTGGCGGCGATCTGCCAGGACGGTGAACGCAAGGCCGCTGCCGGTTATGGCGCGCTGGTGGACGTGCGCCGCGTGGCCGCGATCTACCACAGCTCGCGCCAGATGCTGCTGGGTAAGCTGGGCACGGAAGCGGCGGCGTAAGGCTTCAGATCAGGAATTCGGACAGGGCCTCATCCGACGTGATGTCACGAAAGGCGAGGCCCGCCGCATCCATCCTGTCGGTGAACTGGCGGAAACCGTCGGCCTGCTTCGTTTCAATCCCGATCAGGACAGACCCGAAGTTGCGGGCCGACTTTTTCAGATACTCAAACCGGGTGATGTCATCCTGGGGGCCGAGCATGTTCAGGAATTCGCGCAAGGCACCGGGGCGCTGCGGCATCCGCAGGATGAAGTACTTCTTCAGGCCGGAATAGCGTTGGGCGCGTTCCTTCACCTCGGGCAGACGCTCAAAATCGAAATTCCCGCCTGAGGTGACGCAGACCACGGTCTTGCCGCGGATCACCTCGGCCAGTTCGGGCAGAACGTCGACGGCAAGCGCGCCGGCCGGTTCCAGCACGATGCCTTCGATGTTCAGCATCTCCAGCATGGTCACGCAAATGCGGTCTTCGGGGGCCAGCAGCACCTGATCCGGGCGCACCCAATCCAGCATGGCAAAGTTTGCCGCCCCGATCCGCGCCACCGCCGCGCCATCGACAAAGCTGTTGACGCGGGGCAGCTTGACCGGAGCGCCTTCGCGCAGCGCGGCCATCAGGCTGGCACCGCCCAGGGGTTCGACAAAGCGGTAATCGGTGGCGGGAGCGACCTCACGCAGATACCCGGTCACGCCCGAGGACAGGCCACCGCCCCCTACGGGAAGGATCACAAGGTCAGGAGCGCGGCCCAACTGCTCCAGCATTTCCACGGCGACTGAGGCTTGGCCTTCGATCACGTCAGGATCGTCAAAGGGCGAAAGGAAATGTGCGCCTTTCTCGGTGCAGAAGGCCTGGGCGGCGGCAAGGGTCTGGTCGAAATAGTCCCCGGTCAGCTGGATCGTGACCTGATCACCGCCAAAGACGCGCGTCTTGTCGATCTTCTGCTGCGGGGTGGTCACCGGCATGAAGATCGTTCCCTGCACGCCGAAGTGGCGGCAGGCAAAGGCCACGCCTTGGGCATGGTTTCCGGCACTGGCGCAGACAAAGGCCTGTTGTGCCGGGTTTGCGGCGCGCACCTTGCGCATGGCGTTGAACGCGCCCCGCAGTTTGTAGCTGCGCACGGGGGAGAGGTCTTCCCGCTTCAACCAGATCTCGGCCCCATAGCGGGCGGACAGATGGTCATTCCGCTGTAAGGGCGTTTCAGGAAACAGCGCGCGAAGAGCCGCCGTGGTCGATTTCGCGGCTTGAGTGAAACCTGACATGAGCTTCTTATACCTAAGGTTTATGGTCGTCGGCACTGTCTTGCCACATTTGGGCAGTGCCTTGGTGCTAGGATTCAATGCTTATGACAGGGAGTAGCGCGATGCATCTGAAACCTTTGGCGGCGATTCTGGCCGTATCACTTTTGACGCTGCCGCCCGCGTTGCCGATGTTTGACCTTACACAAACCGGCGTGGCCCATGCCAAGGGTGAGGGTGGCGGAAACGGAAATGGAAATGGAAATGGAAACGGCAAGTCCGACAGCAAAAGCGCTGAAAAGGGCAAGTCGGACGCCAAGAAGTCGAAGTCCGCAAAAGCCACCACCGATAAGGTTGCGAAGAAGCCGAAGAAGGCAACCGCCGAGGTTGAGGTTGTCAAAGGCAAGCCCGTTGAAGAGGGCGAGCTGCGCCCCAACGAGCTTGGCAAGATGAATGGCGCAATGAATGCCAATATCAACGCGGTGCTGGCGCATATTCGCAACGGGCAGGTCACCAACGGTCCGGTTGGCCTGCTGGCAGGTCTGGCGGTGGCCGACGCCGGCGCAGGCGCGGCAGGCTCGAAACTGACCGCGCTGACCGAAAGCGCGCTGGCGTTTGATGAGCTGGATGCCGGTCTGCAGACCTATGGGTTCGAAAATGCGGTGGCGTATCTTCAGGCCAAGCAAGACGGGACCGTGACAGCCGAAGAAATGGCTGTGATCGACCCGCTGATCGATGCGGCGGGCGGCACGACCGACGACGGGCTTGCCCTGGCCGAAACCAAGCCGACCGCAGAAGAAATCGCTGCTGCCGAAGAAGAAGCGGCAGCTGCGACCGAAGCTGTTGCCGGTGCAGAGCAGGCGATTGGTGATGCGTGGAACAAGGACGGCGATTTGCAGACCTTGCTGACCGAACTGCGTGCGAAGCTTGAGCCGCATCAGGACGCAATCAATGCTGCCGTGACCGAAAGCTCTGCGGAAGAAGAGGCTGCGCTGCTGCTGGAAGACGCGCTAGTGATCGAGTGAAGCGAACGGGGCAGTCAGCCCGGCGCTGGCTGCCCCATCCAATCGGTCATGGTGACCGGGGTGTTCTTGCCCTTGCGTCTGTTTCGCTTTAATCGCGAGCGAAACCTTGCCGGAGCGCATGCCATGCAGAAGCCGAAGAAAGTCGTCCTTGCCTATTCGGGCGGGCTTGATACCTCGATCATCCTGAAATGGCTGCAGACCGAATATGGCTGTGAGGTGGTGACCTTCACCGCCGACCTTGGTCAGGGCGAAGAGCTGGAGCCTGCGCGGGCGAAGGCGGTCCTGATGGGGATCGACCCGAAGAACATCCACATTGTCGATGTGCGTGAGGAATTCGTGCGGGACTTCGTGTTCCCGATGTTCCGGGCCAATGCGCTGTATGAGGGGCTGTATCTCTTGGGCACCTCCATCGCCCGCCCGCTGATTTCGCAGCATCTGGTGCGGATCGCGCATGAGACGGGCGCGGATGCCGTGGCGCATGGCGCGACGGGCAAGGGCAACGATCAGGTGCGGTTTGAGCTTTCGGCGGCGGCGCTGGACCCAGGCATCAAGGTCATTGCGCCGTGGCGGATCTGGGATCTGACCAGCCGGACGAAACTGCTGGAGTTTGCCGAAGCGAACCAGATTCCGATTGCCAAGGACAAGCGCGGCGAGGCGCCGTTCTCGGTTGATGCGAACCTGCTCCACACTTCATCCGAAGGGCGCGTGCTGGAGAATCCGGGCGAGGAATTCCCGAACTATGTGCTGCAGCGTGTGGTGCCGGTGGAAGACGCCCCAGATCAGGCGGAAATGGTGGAAATCGGCTTCGAGGCTGGCGACGCGGTTTCGATCAACGGTGAGCGGCTGAGCCCTGCCACGATCCTGACCCGGCTGAACGAGATGGGTGGGAAGCACGGGGTGGGCATCCTGGACCTGGTGGAGAACCGGTTCGTGGGGATGAAGTCGCGCGGGGTCTATGAGACGCCCGGCGGGACGATCCTGATGGAAGCGCACCGGGGGATCGAGCAGATCACGCTGGACGCAGGCGCTGGCCACCTGAAGGACAGCATCATGCCGCGCTATGCGGAGCTGATCTACAACGGCTTCTGGTTCAGCCCGGAGCGTGAGGCGCTGCAGGCGCTGATTGACAAGACGCAAGAGCATGTGACCGGGACGGTGCGGGTCAAGCTTTACAAGGGGTCGGCGCGGACGGTGGCGCGGTGGTCGGACCATTCGCTCTATTCAGAAAAGCACGTGACCTTTGAAGAAGACGCAGGCGCCTATGACCAGAAGGATGCGGAAGGCTTCATCCGGCTGAACGCCCTGCGGCTGCGGTTGATCGCGACGCGGAATGCACGGGTGGCGAAGGGCTGATGTCCCGGGCCGGGACATCGGGCCAAGGGGTTGAAATCATTGAATTGCGCTGAGGGCTTCAGGAAGCCTTAACCTTGCTGGTGTCGGCGGGGTTGGGGCGGTTTTCTGAAGGAGCGCGTTCCGCGCAAGCCTTTACCCTTTGTTTTTCGCGCGTGAAGAACGCGCAAAAAACAAAGGCGGGCCTCCGGCGGGGATATTTGGGCAAATGTGAAAGGCCAAGGGGCCTTAGGGCATGGGCCGGGTCAGGGTGGCGGCGGCGCCGTTCCAGGTGCCGGAGAGGCTGAACGCCTCGGTCACCGTGCTGTAGCGGTAGGTGATGTCACCGGTTTGCCGGCCCGAGACTTGAAGCGTCAGCGTGATGCCGTCGCGGTCATCGCCGGCGTTCACCTCAACCCCCTGACCGGTGATGGCGAGACCGGGCCAGAGGCTGCAACTGGCAAAGCTGTAATCGGTGCCGTCATAGGTCGAGGTCGCGGTCAGGGTGCCGCCGTAATCGCAGCCAAGGGTGATGGGGTCGACCCCGTCCCAGGTGGTGAGCGGGATGATCTGGTAAAGCTCAATATCCACGGCGCGGGCGACGGTGGCGGGGTCGGACTGATCAGCCTCGGTCGTAAGGGTCAGAGGCGTGTAATTGGCGATCAGGTCCTGGGTGCAGAGCTGCTCGCGCGCGGCGGGCAGGGTGCCGTCAAACAGAAGCGCCTGAACGATGGCGTCGGGGCAGGCAAAGCCGCGGCCCCAGATCACATGCGGGCCGCCCTTCATTATAACCGCATAGGCGTTCTTGGCCGAATCGAGGACGGAATAGGCCATGGGGGATGGGGTGATAGGGTCGGCGTCGCTGTTCAGGACCAGCGTCGGCCAGTCCCCGCCGGCATATTGGGCGGGGCGGGTGTCGGGGCCCTGATGCGGCCAGTAGGCGCAAGCCAGACGTTCCATGTAATAGGCGCGCAGAAGGCGGGGGGCGTTCGGGGCGAAAGCCAGCGCCTCCTCCAGAATGGCGGCGGCGCGGGTTTCCACGTCACCGGGGCCGGAATCGTAATCGGTGCAGGTGATGGCGTAGAAGGCGGCGCCATACCAGCCGGGATCTTCCAACCCGGTCAGGGTTTCCGGATCAAGATACATGTTGGCATAGCCAAGCTGCAGCATCGGCACCAGATTGCCGCGCCCGGCGGCGGCGAGGGCGCGCAGAAACTCAGCCCGGCCTTCGGGGGAGTAGAGGGCGTAGAAGGCGTTTCCTTCCAGCAGGGTCGCGGTCAACGGGCGCTGGGTGGTGCTGCCGTCAGCCAAGGTGAAGGGGACCATGATCGGGGCTTCTGCCAGGCGCTGGGCGAGGGCGTCATAGACGCGGGCGGCGTCATCGCCCATGTCGGCGGCACAGGCGGCGATTTCGGCACAGGCGGCGAGGGTGCGGGTCAGGATGCTTTCGGCAGCCGTGGTGTAGGAGGCGTAGAAAGCCTGGGCGTCAAGGTTGAGGTCGACGACACCATCGACGATCACCCCGCGCACGGCCTGAGGGTAAAGCGTGGCATAGGCCTGCACGACCTGGGTTCCGTAGCTTTCGCCATAGAGCCAGACCTTGGGCGCGCCGATCTTCTGGCGGAAGAGTTCGAAATCGCGGATCGCCTGATCCGAGTTCACCACGGGCATCAGGTCTGGGCGGCCGATTTCAGCAGTGCAATCCTTGGCATAGGCGCGGGCAACGGAAAGGACCGCCTCAGGTTCCGCAAGCGAGACGGGGGCGGTGTCGAAGACGGCCTGGGCAGTGGGGCACGAGAGGCCGTGGACCGGACCGGTGCCGCGCTGATCGACAAAGACGATGTCGATGTAATCGGTCAGTTCCTGGTCAAAGGCGGAAAGGTAGTTGTCAGCCGAGGCAAGGCCCGAGCCGCCCGGCCCGCCGACATAGAAGAACAGGATGCCCTGGCTTTCGACGGCCGCGAAGGACAGGGCGAACGTGATGTCGAGGGTCTTTTCCGGGTCATTCGCGCGGTGGTCGAGGGGGACCGTCAGCGTCGCACAGGAAAGCGAGCTGAGATCGCAAGGTTCCAGCGCAAGGTCTGAAATCCTGTCGATCAGCGCGGTGTCGGCAAGGGCCGGGGTGGACAAAAGGGCGAGGGCAAAAAGGGCTGCGCGCATGGGGGTTCCCTCAAAAGGCGTAGGCGGCGAGGTGGTCATGCGCGGCAAGTGCGGCATCGGCAAGGCGCTGGTATTCTGCGGGAAGGTCGGGAAGCGGGCCTTCGGGGTCTTCAAAACCGGTGGAGCGGTGGACAGCGTTGTACCAATGCGGCGCCCAGACCCCGTCATAGGGTTTGGGGCCGGCGGGCCAATGCAGCATCGCTTCGGTAAAGGGGATGCCCAGCGCGGTGCAGAGTTTGGTCAGGGCGGCGCGGGGATTGGCGCGGATCGCCTCGGCGGTGATGACCGGGGGGGCGGTGCCGGTGAGGTCTGCCACCTGGTCGAAGAGCTGGGCCTGCTGGACAAAGCCGATGTCTTCAAGCGTAGGCGCCTCACGCTTCTTGGCGTAGCTGGCGATGACGCGGGCGGGGTGACGGAGGAGGAAGACGTTGGTCAGGTCTTTTAGGAAGTCCCGGTCAAAGGCGGGGACCATGTGCAGGGTCATGTGCTTTTGGTACCAGAGCGGTTTGCCGTCCGGGTTGGGGCCGGTGCAGTGGGCGGCGACTTCGCGCGGGTCGGTGGGTTGGCTGGCGATGACTTCAGCGCGCATCGGGTGGTCGATTCCGGTGGCTGCCAGGTAGGCGGCGTAGAACGGCTCATCACTGACCGTGCAGTCCGGGCGGGCGGCGAAGGCGTACATCAGGGCGGTGGATAGGTTCCGGGGGCCGGACCACATGGCGATTTTCATGGGAGGCGCTTTGCGGCTTGGGCGTCGAGGGCTTGGTTCAGGGCTTCAGCTGTCCAGCGGGCGGCGAGGGCTTCGTGCATGAGGGCGGCCTGGGATTTCGGGGCAAGGCCGCCGATGGGCGGATCACGGTCAAGGTTTGTGGGGAAGCTGTAGCCTTCGGCGGTGGCGGCGATGGCATTGGCGGTTTGGATTTCGGTAAGGGTTGAGGCGAGGAGGGCGGGGTAAAGCGCCTTACACATCGCGGTGCGGTTGATGGATTCCATCGCGCGGCCGTAGGCGGAGGAGACCTGGAAGAGGTTGACCATCCGTTTGACGTCTTTGGTGCGGTTCGTCCCGGCGGCATGGAACAGGGCGGGGGAGAAGAAGAGCATATCCCCCTTCTTCAGCGGCAGTTGCACGGCATGGGCGTCGAAATAGGCGCGGAAGGCGGGGTTGGAGGTGGCGAGGTAGCCGGCGGGATACTTCTGGCTGTGGGGGAGGAGGAGGGTAGGGCCAGCCTCAATGCTGGCATCGACATGGGCGATGGCGCCTTGGAGCGTCAGCATCGGCGAGAAGCTGTGGACATGGGCGGGGTAGCGGGCAACGGCCTCAGGCGATTGGAAGCCCAAGTGATAGTCGCGGTGGGGGCTTTGTGCCGCGCCGTCGGGGTTCACGACGTTCAGCTGGGCGGTCATCTGGTAGTAGGGGCCAAGCCAGGCTTGGGAGACGAGGGCGAGGAAGGGGTTCGCGTAGTAGCGGGCGAAGTTGGCGGGGTCGGCGAGGCAGTGCTTTTCGAGGGAGTTCCAGAGCCGGTCATTCGCGCCCGGTTTGGCGAAATGGTCGCCGCCGCCGGTGCCTGCGGCGTTTTGCTGGGCGATCAGGTCGCGGAAGATATCCGAGGCGCGGTCGATCATCGCGTGGTCAGGCTCAGCGACTTGCAGGACAAGGACGCCGGGGCCGTTCTGGAAAGCGTCGGCCCATTCGGCCATCAGGGTTTCGGTGAAGCCGACATCTGAGAGGCGGGGAAGGAGCGCGGGGCAATCGTAGATCAGGACACCCTTTTCCGCCCCCGCGGCGAGCGGGTAGTCGCCCGGGTCGGTCACGGCCTCGCACAGGGTGGCGAGGTCGGCGACGTCGCAGTCTGCGGCATGCAGGTAGGTGCGGGCGCGCAGGTGAAGAGAACGGTCAAGTTTCTGCATGGCTCAGGCCCCTACCAGGGTTTTGTAAAGGCTCCGCAGGCGTTCGGTCATCGGGCCCATCTGGCCGGTGCCGATCTGGCGGCCGTCGATCATCCCCACCGGGGTTTGCGCGCCGAAGGTGCCGGTGAGGAAGGCCTCATCAGCGGAGTAGGTCTCCACCAGCGAAAAGTTCTTCTCGCGGCAGGGGATGCCGTTCGCGTGGCAGAGGTCGATGACCTTCTGGCGGGTGATCCCGTTCATGCAGTAGTCGCCGGTCGAGGTCCAAACCTCTCCCCTCCGCACGATGAAGAAGTTGCAGGCGTTGGTGGTGTTCACGAAGCCATGCACGTCCAGCATCAGCGCCTCATCGGCACCCGCCTTTTGCGCAGCGATGCAGGCGAGGATGCAGTTCAGCTTGGAGTGACTGTTCAGTTTCGGGTCCTGCGTCATCGGCAGGCCGCGCAGGTGTGGGACGGTGGCAAGGGTGATCGGTCGCGGCAGCTTTTGGCGCGAGTGTTCCATGATGATGACCATGGTCGGACCCTGCTGGCTGAGGCGCGGGCTCTGGAAGGGCCGGGTCTTGACGCCGCGGGTGACCATCAAACGGCAATGCGCGTCGTTGGTCATTTGGTTCGCGGCTTGTGTCTCTAACACGGCGGAGATGACCTGATCTTTCGTGCGGGCGATATCAAGGTCGATGGCCTTTGCCGCCTCAAACAGCCGGTCGATGTGTTCGTCGATGAAGGACCATTTGCCGTTGTAAAGCCGGATGCCTTCCCACACGCCATCGCCCAGCATGAAGCCGGAATCGTAGACGCTGACGGTGGCCTGCGCCTTGGGTTTCAGGGCGCCGTCGACCCAGATCAGAATCTGGTCATTGCGGGCGTCTTCTTCGGCTTGGTGGGTCGAGACGTGGTCGTTCATATTGAAATGTCCGGCGGTGATTTGTTTCAGGCTAAGGCCCCACGGGCGGAAGGCCAAGGGAAACCATCACCATGGCGTGAGGTCACGGCAGGGTGAGTGGACGGGTCAGGCAGCGGGCCGCAGGGTCGGCGCAAATCAAGGAGCGGATCATGTGGAAACTGGCGATGGCCTTCGGGCTGGGGATGACGGGGGCCGCGATGGCCGAAGTGCAGACGGCCATAGTGGCCGGGGGCTGCTTCTGGTGCGTGGAATCGGATTTTGAGAAGGTCGAGGGCGTGATTGACGTGGTGTCGGGCTATACCGGCGGCGACAGTCAGAACCCGACCTATGACGACCACGAGGGTCATTATGAGGCGGTGAAGATCACCTTTGATTCGTCGGTAATCCCCTACCCCGAGCTGGTGGCAAAGTTCCTGCGGTCGGTCGATGTGACGGATGCGGGTGGGCAGTTCTGCGACCGGGGCGATGCCTACCGGACCGCGATCTTTGCGGCAAATGCCGAGCAGAAGAAGGCAGCCAAGGCGGCGGTGGCCGAGGCCGAGGCGGTCTTGGGTGCAACCGTGGTGACGCCAGTGTTGAACGCAAAGACCTTCTGGATCGCCGAGGACTATCACCAGGATTACTACAAGGGCACCGGGATCATCCTGACGCGGGCCGGTCCGAAAAAGCAGGCCAACGCCTACAAGTTCTATCGTGAGTCCTGTGGCCGCGATGCGCGGGTGAAGGCGGTCTGGGGCGATCAGGCGTTTTCGCACTGAGCCAGCGGCGAGAGCGGGGGTTTCACACCCCCGCACCCCCGTGGGATATTTGCGCCAGAATGAAAGACAATTTTAGGCGAATTGTCAGGGTCAGTCCTGCAGGCAGGTCTGTTTCTGGGTGCCGAGGCCTTCGATCCCGAGTTCAACCACGTCACCTGCCTTGAGGTAGCGTGGGGGCTTCATCCCCATGCCGACACCCGGGGGCGTGCCGGTGGAGATGATGTCGCCGGGATGCAGGGTGAAGAACTGGCTGAGGTAGGCGATGATATGCGCCACGCCGTAAACCATCGTCCGGGTGGAGCCGTTCTGCATGGTCTGGCCGTTTACCGTCAGCCACATCGGCAGGTTCTGGGGATCGGCCACCTCATCCGGCGTGACCAGCCAGGGGCCGGTCTGGCCGAAGTTGTCGCAGCTTTTCCCTTTGGTCCACTGGCCGGAGCGTTCGGTCTGGAAAGCGCGTTCGGACACGTCGTTGATGACGCAGTAGCCGGCCACATGGTTCAGCGCATCCGCCTCGGTCACGTATTTGGCGGGTTTGCCGATGACGACGCCAAGCTCAACCTCCCAGTCAGTTTTCTGACTGGTGCGGGGGATCAGGATCGGGTCGTTCGGCCCGCAGATGGCGGAAGTGGCCTTCATGAAGATGATCGGCTCGGGCGGGACCGTGGCGCCGGATTCGGCGGCGTGGTCGGCGTAATTCAGGCCGATGCAGATGAATTTTCCGGTGCCGGCCACACAAGCACCCAAGCGGTCAGGCTGGACCACGGGCAGGGTGGCGGGGTCGATGGCCTTGAGCGTGTCCAGCTTGGTGAGGATTTCACCGGAAAGGTCGGTAATATGGCCGGAAAGATCGCGGATCGTGCCATCGGCGGCGAGGAGGCCGGGCTTTTCCTGGCCCTGCGGCCCGTAGCGGAGGAGTTTCATGCGGGTGTCCTTGTGACTGTCGCTGACATGTTAGCGGTAGGGCGGCGTCAGGCCAAGGGCGGAAGACCTGCGGCGGCGCGAAGATCGGGGGCGCGGATGTCAAGCTCTTGCCCGATCAGGGGGTCAGCCGCCGGGGTGCAAAGCCAGGCGATGGCACGGGCGGGGTGATCGGCCGGGGCGAGGGCGGCGCGCGGAATCTGGGAGACCGGGTTGATGCCCGAGGCGCGGATGGCGACCTGCATGTCGGTGTCGACGACGCCCGGGGCGAAACCGAAGACGCGGATCCCAAGGCTTGCGTATTCCATATGGACCGAGCGGGTCAGCATGGCGAGACCGGCCTTGCCGGCGCAATACGCGCTCCACCCTTCTTGCGGGCGGTGGGCGGCGCCGGAGGAGATGTTGATGATGGTGCCGCCACCCTTGGTGACCATATGGCGCAGGGCGAGTTGGGTGGCGTGGAAGGCAGCGGACAAGTTGGTGGTGATGTTCCGTGCCCAATCCTGGGGGGAAACGTCGAGGATGTGGCCGATGGGGGCGATGATGGCGGCGTTGTTCACCAGGATGTCGAAGGGCTGTTGGAAGACCGCTGCCATCGCCTGGGCGTCGGTCATGTCGGCGAGGTGGCCGGTGGCGATGGGGCCAAGGTCTTTCCGGGCGAGGCCAAGGCTTTCGGCGCTGCGGGCGGTGAAATGGACGGCGGCCCCCGCCGTTGCAAGGGCGCGGACGGTGGCGAGGCCGATGCCGCGATTGCCGCCGGTCACCAGGGCGGTCTTGCCGTGAAGGGTCATGTCCGCTCCTTCGGTTGTGATCTGCGGGATGTAGCCAGAGGGGGGGCCGGCTGTCCATGGCAGGTTGACGCGGCAGGGTGGCTGGCAGAGGCTGCGCGCAATTGGAGGGCGGGCCTTGCGACACATGATCCTGGCGGCGGTGATGCTGGCGGCCTGTGCGCCGCGCGGGACGTTCACGGCGGCCCCGGTGGATCAGGGGCTGGTCAGCAGCGAGGCGATCTTTGTTGGCACCACGCGCGCGGCGGGGGAAACGGGCTTTACCCGTGAACGCGCGGATGTGGCGAGCTTCCTGCGCTATGACATACAGATTCCGCCCGACCGGGAGCCGGGAGAGCTGAACTGGCCGCCGCGCACCCGCAAGCCTGACCCTGACAAGGATTTTCTGACCATGGCCGCGACCCGCTTTGCCGACCCGGCGGCGTTTCGCGGCGCGCTGAGCGAGGCGATGAGACTGCGCGGGCAGACCGATGCGGTGGTCTATGTACACGGCTTCAACAACACGATGGCCGAGGGTGTCTACCGGGTGGCGCAGATGCACCATGACCTTGAGGTGCCCGGCGTGGCGATCCACTATGCCTGGCCGTCGCGGGGGTCGGCGTTGGGGTATGTCTACGACAGGGATTCAGCGCTGTTCGGGCGGAGTGGGTTTGAAGACCTGCTGGACGAGGTGGCGCAGTCCGGTGCGAAGGAAATCGTGATCGTCGCGCATTCGATGGGGGCCGCGCTGACGATGGAGACGCTGCGCCAGATGGCGCTGCGGGGCGGATCAACCGCTTTGGACCGAGTGGCCGGGGTGGTGCTGATTTCGCCCGATATCGACGTGGATGTGTTTCGCGCTTTGGCGCAGGACATCGGCACCCTGCCCCAGCCCTTCTTTGTCTTTGGCAGCGCCAGCGACAGAGTGTTGGGGCTTTCGGCGCAAATCTCGGGCGGGGGAGAGCGGCTGGGCGCGCTGAAGGATCTGTCCCGTATTGCCGATCTGGAGGTGACCTATCTGGACACGGCGGCGTTTGACGTCGGGGCCGGGCACCTGAACCTGGGGGAGAACCCGGCCCTGCTGAGCCTTTTTGGCGGCATCATCGGCATTGATGCGGCGTTTCGCAATGACGCGCGGGCACGGGTCGGTTTACTGCCAGGGTTGGTCCTGACGGTGCGCAATGCGACGGCCGTGGTGCTTGCCCCGGTTGGGGCGATTGGCGAGGCGGTGGCGGAGTGATCGGCCACCCTTGGCGTGCTAGGCCGACTCTGGAAGGTTTCACACCCTCCACACCTCCCGTGGAGTATTTGTCAAAAGTGCAAGCGCAGTTTCAGGGGTTTAGCGGCGGCGGAGGTAGACGTAGTAGGCGCCCGCGCCGCCATGCTTCAGATGCGCCTCGGTCACTTGCAGCACGGTCGGGCCCAAGGGTGCCTGGCGCAGCCATTGCGGGACCTGATGGCGGAGCGCGCCCATGCGCTGGGGGATGGGGCCGTGGTCTTCGCGCCGCTTGCCCTTGCCGGTGATGACGAGAACCAGGCGCAGGCCCGCACCATGGGCGTTCAGGATGAAGCGGATCAGTTCGGGGTGCGCTTCGGCCAGCGTCAGGCCGTGCAGGTCGATCCGGGCTTCGGGCGCCAGTTTGCCGCGCGTCATGCGGCCGTGGGTCTTGGCATCCATCTGCAAGGGGGCCTGGCCCAGCGCCTGCGGCAGTGAGGGTGCCAAGTCATGGCGTTCGGTGGCGCGGACCTTTTCGCCAAGGGTGAAGGCAGGCAGGCGCGGCTTGGCATGGGTCAGGGGTGCCGGGTCCGCGGGCGGGGCCTCAGCCGGTTTGTGAAAGATCGGATGTTCATGCAAAGGGCGCGCGGTTCGGGCGACGCTGCGCCACAGATCCTCTTCTTCCGGGCGCAGGGTGCGGCGGCGGCGCATGGGATCAGCCGCCTTCCAGCATGGCATAGGCCCGGTCGATGGGCAGGAGGAGGACCATACGGCCCGGGTCCTTGATGGTGCCAGCGGCATCACCTGCCCCATCGCCAGTGCCATAGAAAATGTCGGCGCGTTGCAGGCCCTTGATCGCGCCGCCCGTGTCTTGGGCGATCATCAGGCTGCGGATCGGGGAGCGGCCATCCTTTTCGATCCAGACCGGGGCGCCAAGCGGGGTGAACTTCGGGTCGATGGCCACCGAACGCATCGTCGTGATCGACCGGCCCATCGCGCCAATCGGCCCATCTTCTGCCGAGAGGGTGCCGATCTTGCGGAAGAACACATATGAGGGGTTGGTGTGCAAAAGCTCTCGTCCGGGGCCGGGGTTGCGCCGGACCCAGGCCGCGATTTCCTGGGCCGACACCTCGTCAATCGTATGGCTGCCCCGGCGGACCATTTCCTGCCCGATAGAGCGGTAGGCATGGCCGTTCGCCCCGGCATAGCCAAGGCGGATCACCGTACCATCGGTCATGCGGATGCGGCCAGAGCCCTGGACCTGCAGGAAATAGGCGTCGATCGGGTCATCAAGCCAGGCGATTTCCAGCCCCCGTCCGGCAAGGGCACCGTTGTCGATGGCGGCGCGGCTGTGAAAGACCGTGCCATCGCGCAATTCGGGCGGACGGCGGTACAGCGGATACTGGAAACGGCCGGTGCGGGTGGGAGAGCCTTCAAGCTCGGGCTCAAAATAGCCGGTGAAGAGGGCGGGAGGATCGCCCACGACCACGGGCTTGAAGAACAGCTCAAAGAAGCTGCGGGCCGAGATGTCGTCTTGCGGAACATCGGCAGCCATGGCGCAGATCGGGCGCCAATCGGGGGCGTCGATCAGGTCACAAGTGCGCAGGAAAGCGACCAGAGCCTCGGCATGATTGTCGTCGCGCCAGCCATCCAAAGCTTCAAAATCCAGAAGCTCGGCGGATGCAGGGGCGGCGGCCATCACGGCCACCGCGAACGCGAGGATGCGAAACGGGGCGCGCATCCCAAGGCGATCAATCGCCGGTGGCGACGAGTTGCCAGTTCGGATCATCGCTGCCCATGCGGCGCGCGAAGGTCCAGATATCGCGCTGGCGCTTGATCTCACGCGGGTTGCCTTCGACGATTTCACCGGCCTTGTTGCGCACGACATAGGTCTGTTCGCCCACGAAGCGGACCGAGATTTCGGCCATCTTCGTATCCGTGTTGAAGGTGGCGTCCTGCAGGGCCAGTTCCTTCATGCCGACAAACGCAGCCTCGACCGTGAGGCCGTCGCGTTCCCGGGTGGCGATAGCTTCGCCGAAGCTGGCTTCGACGTCATCGGACAGGAAGGGGCGGATCGCGTCCAGATCGCCACGCTCATAGGCCATCAGGATCATTTCATAGGCACCCTTGGCCCCATCGAGGAACGGGGTCACGGAGAACGAGGGTTCAGCCTGTTTCATCGACATCAGCGCGCGGGCGGCGTCCGAGCCTTCGGGGACGTGGTCGGTGACGTCGCGGTCAGCGCCGCCTTCGATCACCTCAAAATCACGGCGCACGCGGGGGCGCACCTCATCCAGCGGGATCGGGGGTTTCTCGAACCCGTCACGGGTGCCCAGGACCGAGCGCAGCTTGAGAATGAGGAAGATCGCGATCCCGGCAAGGACCAGGAGTTGGATCAGGGACCCGTTCATTGAAAACCTCTGACGGCTTGATGTTCCGATGGGCTTGCGCCCGGTTACCCCTTATGTAGGGTGGGGCTGGATCGAAGTCTACCGCACGACAGCCGGAAAGCCGAAGGGATACGAAGATGTGGGTTTTTCTGGCCATCCTGTCAGTGCCGCTGATTGAAATCGGTCTGTTCGTCACCCTGGGCGGGGCGATTGGTCTGTGGCCTACGCTGGCCTGGGTGATCCTGACGGCGGCGTTGGGGATCCTGGTCCTGAAGGGCGTGGCGATGTACGGCGCCGTCACGCTAAGCCGCGACATGAGCGAATTGCGCGACCCGCTGTCGCCGATTGCGCATCGGGTGATGGTGGTTTTGGCGGCGGGTCTGTTGATCCTGCCGGGGTTCTTTACCGACGCGCTGGGGCTGTTGCTGCTGATCCCGCCGGTGCGGCTTGTGCTGATCAAGCTGATCGGGCGGCGGCTGGCGCGGACCGGCAACCTGAGCAGTCAGGCGGTCGTGATCGAGGGCGAGTGGGAAGAAGCCGATTGGCAAGACGCAGCCAACGCTCCGGACGGGCCGCAGAGCAAGACGATTCCTCCAGCCAGCCCGACACGGCATTGAGGGTGCGGGACTGACCTGCTAAACAGCCGGCAAATTCCTGAAGGAGTGTGCCAGATGGCCGAGGAAACCCAAGCAGGCAACGGTGCCGCCGCTGCTGCAACGCCGCCGCAAATCCGGATGCAGGTGCTGGCGCAATATGTGCGCGATCTGTCGTTCGAGAACATGGTGGTGCAAAAGGGGCTGAGCGGTGCCGAGGTCCAGCCCGACATTCAGGTGGCGGTCAGCCTTGATGCACGCAAGCGGTCGGTTGCCAGCCAGTATGACGTGGTGACGAAGTTCAAGGTCACCTCGCGCAACAAGGTCAACAACGAGACGCTGTTCCTGCTGGAGCTGGAATATGGCGGGACGTTCCTGATCGAGGGTGTCGCGGATGACCAGTTGCATCCGTTCCTGTTGATCGAATGCCCGCGTCTGCTGTTTCCCTACGTCCGGCGCATCATCTCGGACGTGACGCGCGACGGGGGGTTCCCGCCGCTGAACATCGACCAGGTGGATTTCATGGCGCTCTACCGGCAAGAGCTGGCCCGCCGTGCACAGGCGCAGGCCGCTACCCCGACCGACCAGCCGAACTAAGCCCGTTCAGGCCCGCTGCAACCAGATGGCCGCATCGCCCAGCTTTGCGACCATCTTTTCATGGGCGGCCTGCTCATCCTGCGTCAGGCGCGGCGGCAGGGGGGCCGGGCGGGGACCGGGCCGCCAGACGGTTTCGGCCTGACCGCTTTGCCGGGGCGACGTGGCCGTGCCGCCAAGCACCAGATCAGGCTGACGCCCACCCACGAGTTCCAGATAAACCTCAGCCAGAATTTCGCTGTCGAGAAGTGCGCCATGCTTTTCGCGCATCGAATTGTCGATGTTGAAACGGCGGCAGAGGGCATCAAGCGAAGCCGGAGAGCCGGGGAATTTTGACCGCGCGATCATCAGCGTGTCGGTGGCGCGGGTCATCGGCAGAGTGGGCAGATTGGCGCGGGCCAGTTCATGGTTCAGGAATTTCATGTCGAAGGCAGCGTTGTGGATGACCAGCGGCGCGTCGGCGATGAAATCCAGGAACGCGCGGCCGATGTTGGCGAAGACCGGCTTGTCGCGCAGGAAATCATCGCCCAGGCCATGCACCTCAAACGCCTCTTTTGGCATGCTGCGTTCGGGGTTGATGTACTGGTGATAGGTCCGGCCGGTGGGCAGGTGGTTCATCAGCTCCACCGCGCCGATTTCCACGATGCGGTGGCCTTCTGAGGGTTCAAAGCCGGTGGTTTCGGTATCAAGGACGATTTCACGCATCGCGGGCGATCTGCTTTCCTATAGCGGCCAGCACATCCTTGACCGCCGCGCGGGCAGGTTCAAGGGCGGTGGTCGGGATGATGTAGGTCGCACGGGCACGCTTTTCGGCGTCGGGCATCTGGCGGGAGAGGATCAGTTGAAACTCATCTTCCGTCATGCCCCGCGCCAAGACGCGGGCGCGCTGGATTTCCGGGGGGGCCGAGACCAAGACGACGGCATCACAGTCCCGGTCGATGCCGGATTCGTAAAGGAGCGGGATGTCGAGAAGGACGATGGGTGCCGCGGCATGGGCGGCCAGAAAGGCGGCGCGGTCGGCGGCGACAAGGGGGTGAACGGCGGCGTTCAGCCGGTCAAGCGCGGTGGGATCGGCAGCGATGATCCCGCGCAGGGCCGGGCGGTTCACGCTGCCATCGGGGTTCATCGCGGCGGGGAAGGCCTGTGCCACGGCCAAGGCGGCGGGCTGGCCGGGGGCGTATAGACGGTGAACGGCGGCGTCGGCGTCCCAGATGGGGATGCCTTCATCGGCGAACATCTGGGCAGTGGTCGATTTTCCCATGCCGATGGAGCCGGTAAGGCCAAGCCGGAAGGTCATGCTTGCAGGACTGCCTTGCGCGTCGCCTCATCCACCTCAGGCCGGACACCAAACCAGCGTTCAAAGCCGGGGGCGGCTTGATGGAGGAGCATGCCAAGACCGTCAACGGTGGTACAGCCCATCGCCTCAGCCTCAATCAGCAGCTGGGTTTTCAGGGGGGTATAGACGAGGTCGGTCACCAGCGCGCGGGGGTTCAGCTTGTCCAGGGGCACACGGAAATCAGGCTTGCCGGTCATGCCAAGCGAGGTGGTGTTGACCACGGTCGCGGCGTCTTCCAAGAGGTTGGACGCCTGTACCCATTCATGCACATGCACCTTGGCGCCGAAATCGGACCGCAAAGCATCGGCCCGGGGGCGGGTGCGGTTGGCGAGGCGGATTTCTGGCACCCCAACCTCAATCAGTGCGGCGATCACCGCACGGGCGGCACCGCCTGCGCCCAGAACCACGGCTGGGCCAGCGGCGGGGGCCCAGTGCGGTGCGTTCTGCCGCAAGTTGGCAATGAAGCCAGAGCCATCGGTGTTGTCGGCGTGGATCTTGCCATCCTTGCGGAAGATCAGCGTGTTGGCGGCGCCGATCAGGGCCGCGCGGTCGGTGACGATGTCGGCGATTTGCAGGATCGCCTCTTTATGCGGGATGGTCACGTTCAGGCCGACAAACCCCAGACGCGGCAGGGTGCGGATCAGGTCGGGCAGATCGTTCGGGGCGATGTCGATGGGGATGTAATGCCCCTTCAGCCCATAGCGTTTCAGCCAGTAGCCGTGCAGCGCCGGGCTGCGGCTGTGGGCGATGGGGTGGCCAATGACGCCGGCAAGCGGGATGCGGGGATGGTCGGTCATCTGGCGATCATGCCCCGAGTTCCCATCCATGCCAACAGCGGCAAGAGCGGTAGGCCAAGAATGGTAAAGTGGTCGCCGGTGATGGCCGAGAAGAGGCGAACGCCTTCCTGCTCAAGCTTGTAGCATCCGACCGAGTGACGGATGCTGTCCCAGTTCCGGTCCAGATAGTCATTGATGTAGCTGTCCGTCAGGTCATGCATGGTAAGCCGCGCCTCAGCCACATGACGCCAGACGGGTTCGGCGTTTTCATAGGCCACGATGGCGGAGTGGAGCCGGTGCGTCTTGCCGCGCAAGGTTTGCAATTGGGCGCGGGCGTCTTCCGGGCTGGTGGGTTTGGAAAAGATCGCGCCCTCAAACTCCAGCACCTGATCGCAGCCGAGGACCAGATCGGCGGGCCGCTTTTCGGCGATCTTGCGGGCCTTCATCTCGGCCAGCGCATCGGCAATGTCGCGGGGCTTGGCACCTTCGGCCAGAAGGGCATCGCGGGCGGTGGCCTCATCGACGCGGGGGGCGGTGGCCTCCACCTCAAGGCCCGCCGCGCGCAAGAGCTGCAGCCGGATGGGAGAGGTCGAAGCGAGGACAAAAGCCATGGGCAAGCCTGTGTATATCCGCGCTTTGTTCCGCGGGAGGGATCGGGGGCAATCAGCGCCTTGCAGCCCCGAGAGCGACATTCAGCCCGTGCCAAGGGCCTTGGGCGAGAGATATCCCGCTGTGTGCAGACTTGTCACGGGCTTTGGGATGAAGGGGTTGCCCCGAGGTGGTGGATAAGGTTGCTTGCCAGAAGGTCCATGGCCATTCTGTTGTAAGCCATTGTAAACAATATCTTTATAGAAATGGTTTTCGGGTCCCAGGCCAATGTCCCGCAATCATCCACAGGTCTGGGGCTGTGGAGCGAACTGTGGGCCAAGTCCGCCATCCCTTTCTGCACAGCCCCTACATCATCATCATTTCTTCTTTCAAATCTTCTTATTAGAAGAAAGAAGGCAAGGAACAGGTTGAACAGATGATCACGGACTGGCTGGCGGATTGGTATCTGGTGACGAAGTCACTGCATGTGATTGCGGTGATCACCTGGATGGCAGGGATCTTCTACCTGCCGCGGCTTTACGTCTACCATGCCGAGCAGGTTGAAGCGGGCACCCGCGCCGATGTCATGTTCCAGACGATGGAGCGGCGGCTTCTGCGCGGGATCATGAACCCGTCGATGATCGCCACCTGGATCTTCGGTCTTGCGCTGGTGATGACGCCGGGAATTGTGGACTGGTCGATGATTTGGCCCTGGGTCAAGGCGGCCGCGGTTCTTGGGATGACCGGGTTCCACGGCTGGGCCGCCGCGCGGCGCAAGGACTTTGCCAAGGGGACAAACCAGAAAAGCGGCCGGTACTACCGCATGATGAACGAGGTGCCGACGGTGCTGATGGTCATCATCGTCTTTGGCGTCATCGTGAAGTGGTAAGGCCAGCGGCGTTGACTTGGCCACATTTCCCGGTGTAAACGCCGTGCAGCTAGGCCGTCCGGCCAAAGCGCCCCCCGTTCCAGCCCTGCGATGATCTGCCCTGACCTTGGGCCGATCCGCCCAAGCCATTTCCCTCAAGGATCGCCTATGTCTGTTGACCGTCTGAACCTCTCTGATCTCAAGGCCAAGACTCCGGCCGACCTTCTGGCCATGGCCGAGGAGTGGGAGATCGAGAACGCGCCCAGCATGCGCAAGGGCGAGATGATGTTCTCGATCCTGAAGGAACATGCCGAGGAAGGCTGGGAAATCGGCGGCGATGGCGTGCTGGAAGTGCTGCAGGACGGGTTCGGGTTCCTGCGCTCACCGTCTGCCAACTATCTGCCGGGGCCGGATGACATTTACGTCTCGCCCGACATTCTGCGGCAGTTCAGCTTGCGCACTGGGGACACGATTGAAGGCCTGATGCAGGCCCCGAAGGAGAACGAGAAGTATTTCTGCATGACCAAGGTCACGCGGATCAACTTTGACGATCCGGAAAAGGCCAAGCACAAGGTGCACTTCGACAACCTGACGCCGCTTTACCCCGATGAGCGGCTGAAGATGGAGGTCGAGGATCCGACGATCAAGGACCGTTCGGCACGGATCATCGACCTGGTGGCCCCCATCGGCAAAGGCCAGCGCGGCTTGATCGTGGCGCCGCCGCGGACGGGCAAGACGGTGTTGTTGCAGAACATCGCCAACTCCATCGCGCAGAACCACCCGGAGTGCTACTTGATCGTCCTGCTGATCGACGAACGCCCTGAGGAAGTCACCGACATGCAGCGCACGGTCAAGGGGGAGGTCGTCGCCTCCACCTTCGACGAACCGGCAACGCGGCACGTGGCAGTGGCCGAAATGGTGATCGAAAAGGCCAAGCGGCTGGTCGAACACAAGCGCGACGTGGTGATCCTGCTGGACAGCATCACCCGTCTGGGCCGCGCGTTCAACACGGTGGTGCCGTCCTCGGGCAAGGTGCTGACCGGTGGTGTGGACGCGAACGCTCTGCAGCGGCCGAAGCGGTTCTTCGGTGCGGCGCGGAACATCGAAGAGGGCGGGTCGCTGACAATCATCGCGACCGCGCTGATCGATACCGGCAGCCGGATGGACGAAGTCATCTTCGAAGAATTCAAGGGCACGGGTAACAGCGAAATCGTGCTCGACCGCAAGGTCGCCGACAAGCGCGTCTTCCCAGCGATGGACATCCTCAAGTCCGGCACCCGGAAAGAGGACCTGCTGGTCGACAAGATGGATCTGCAGAAGACCTACGTCCTGCGCCGCATCCTGAACCCGATGGGCACCACCGATGCTATCGAATTCCTGATCGGCAAGCTGAAGCAGACCAAGTCAAACGCGGACTTCTTCGATTCGATGAACACCTGATCCAGAGGCGGCTATGGACACGATCTATGCCACCGCCACGGCGCGGGGTCGTGCCGGACTTGCCGTGGTGCGGATTTCAGGGCCTGAGGCCCATGCTGCGGCGGGTGCCTTGTGCCACAAGCTGCCCGAACCGCGTGTCGCGGGGCTTCGGCGGCTGACCTGGCGTGGTGAGCTGCTGGATGAGGCGCTGGTCCTGACCTTTGCCAAAGGCGCAAGCTTCACCGGTGAGGCTGTGGTGGAACTGCACCTGCACGGCGGCGTGGCTGTGGTGGGGGCGGTTCTGAGGGCCTTGGCTGATCAGCCGGGCCTGCGGCTTGCGGAGCCCGGCGAATTCACCCGCCGCGCCCTGGAAAACGGGGTGCTGGACCTGACGCAGGTCGAAGGCCTGGCCGACCTGATCGACGCCGAAACCGAGGCGCAGCGGCGGCAGGCGGTTCGCGTTCTGTCCGGGTCTGTCGGCCAGCGGGTTGAGGACTGGCGGCGCGACCTGATCCGCGCGGGCGCGCTTCTTGAGGCCACCATCGATTTCGCTGACGAGGAGGTGCCGGTCGACGTCTCACCCGAGGTTATGGGGCTGATTGACGGGCTGATGGCCGATCTGGGGCGCGAGGCGGCCGGGGTCGCGGCAGCTGAGCGCATCCGCGATGGGTTTGAGGTTGCGATCGTCGGCGCGCCGAACGCCGGAAAATCCACGCTTTTGAACCGGCTGGCGGGGCGCGAAGCGGCGATTACGTCAGACATCGCGGGGACGACGCGGGATGTGATCGAAGTCCGGATGGAAATTGACGGGTTGGCGGTGACCTTCCTCGACACGGCGGGCCTGCGCGAAACCGAGGACGTGCTGGAACAGGCGGGAATTGACCGGGCGGTGGCACGGGCGCAGGGGGCCGATCTGCGGCTGTTCCTTGGTGAAGGCGCTGATCTGCCCGGTTTGGTGGCTGAGGCCGATGATTTGGTTGTTCGTGGGAAAGCGGACACAATATCTGGGTATGACGGGCTGGCAGTCTCTGGCCTGACCGGTGCTGGCGTCAGCGAAGTACTGACGCAGATCGGCGAGATTTTGCAGGGTCGTGTCGCCTCGGCCGGCGCTTTGGTGCGCGAACGGCACCGGCTGGCAGTCACTGGTGCGCTGACCGCTCTGGCCGAAGCGCGGGCAGAGGTGCTAAGGGAGGGCCAGCGAGTCGAGCTGGCAGCCGACCATCTGCGCCGCGCCGCCCGGGCACTGGATGCGCTGGTCGGGCGGGTGGATGTGGATGACCTCCTCGGCGAGATTTTTGCAAGTTTCTGCATCGGCAAGTGAAGGGTGTTCCACGTGAAACACTACGATGTCATCGTGATTGGCGGCGGCCATGCCGGGACCGAAGCGGCAACTGCCGCGGCGCGGATGGGGGCTGCGACCGCTTTGGTGACACTGCGGGTCGAGGCGATTGGTGCCATGTCCTGCAATCCGGCCATCGGCGGCCTCGGCAAAGGCCACCTGGTGCGGGAGATTGACGCTCTGGATGGCGTGATGGGCCGGATGGCTGACCGCGCCGGGATCCAGTTCCGTTTGCTGAACCGTCGGAAAGGGCCGGCTGTGCAGGGCCCGCGGGCGCAGATCGACCGGCGGCTCTACCGTCAGGCGATGCAGCAAGAGCTGGCGCAGCAGCTTGGGCTGACGATCATCGAAGGCGAAGTCGCCCGGCTCATGTTTGTGGCGGGTGCTGTGCAGGGCGTTGAGCTGGCGTCTGGCGAGTTATTGTCAGCGCATCGCGTGGTTCTGACAGCGGGCACCTTCCTGAACGGGGTGATTCACATCGGCGACCGGCGGATGCAAGGCGGCCGGATGGGCGATTCGCCGTCCAAGCTGCTCGCGGCGCAGTTGGCCGAGCTGGCCCTGCCGATTGGCCGGCTGAAAACCGGAACGCCACCGCGCTTGGATGGCAGGACGATCGACTGGGCCGCGTTGGAAATGCAGCCCGGCGATGATGAGCCGTCAGTGTTTTCCTTCCTGAACCGGGTACCCGAGGCGCGGCAGATTGCCTGTGGGATCACCCACACGTCTGAGGCGACACACCAGATCGTGCGGGAAAACCTTGGTCGGTCCGCTATGTATGGTGGTCATATTGAAGGCATCGGCCCACGCTACTGCCCCTCGATCGAAGACAAGATCGTGCGGTTCGCCGACAAGACCAGCCATCAGGTATTCCTGGAACCTGAAGGCCTGGACGACCACACGGTCTATCCGAATGGCCTGTCAACATCCCTGCCGGAGGATGTGCAGCATGCCTACATCCGGACGATTCGCGGGTTGGAGCAGACGGTGATTCTGCAACCTGGCTATGCCATCGAGTATGATTTCTTCGATCCGCGCGGGTTGCGGCGGACGCTTGAGACGAAGGCGGTGGCCGGCCTTTACTTCGCTGGGCAAATCAACGGCACCACCGGCTATGAAGAGGCCGCGGCGCAGGGCCTGGTGGCCGGGCTGAACGCCGCTGCCGCCGCGTTGGAGCGCCCGGCGGTCGAGTTCAGCCGTACGGAAAGCTATATCGGTGTGATGATCGACGATCTGACGGGCCGGGGGGTGACGGAGCCATACCGCATGTTCACTTCGCGCGCCGAGTTTCGTCTCACCGTGCGGGCCGACAATGCCGACCAGCGCCTGACACCGGTTGGCGTGCGAGCTGGGTGCGTCGGTGTGGCCCGCGCGCAAAGTTTTGCCGCCAAGATGGACTCCCTCGATGCTGCGCGTGGGCGACTGCTGTCGGAGACCTTGACGCCGAAAGCGTTGAACGACTCGGGTGTTGTGGTCAGCCGGGACGGCGGAAAACGCAATGCTTACGAGGCGTTGGGGCTTACAGGGGCGGACCCTCTCGCCTTGCGCGCCGTTTTCCCGGTGTATCAGGATCTGGCGGTAGACGTGCTGACCCAGTTGCAGACCGAAGCGATCTACGACCAATACAGCCAGCGCCAGGCCAAAGAGGTCGCAGACCTGCAGCGCCAGGAAACCCAAGTGATTCCCGAGAATTTTGACTACAGCTCCCTGTCCGGCCTTTCGAACGAGATGAAAATGAAGCTGACCCGGGCGCGCCCTGAGACCTTGCTGCATGCGGCGCGGCTGGAGGGTGTGACCCCGGCGGCGCTTTTGCTTATCCTTGCGCATCTTCGGCGCCCGATGTCACAGCGGCAGGCGGGATGACCGTGGTCGCGGACAAGGTGGCGGATCAGATTGTTTCACGTGAAACATTAGGGCGGCTCCAGGAGTTTGAAGCGATGGTCAAGCGCTGGACGCCCGCGATTAACTTGATCAGCAAGTCCAGCGTTTCAGAGATCTGGGGTCGCCACATTGTTGATTCCGCGCAACTTTTTGCGTTTTGCCCAGAGGGGGCGACGCATTGGCTCGACATCGGTTCTGGCGGCGGCTTCCCTGGTCTGGTGATTGCGATTCTGGCGAAAGAAGCCATGCCGGGACTGAAAGTGACGCTTGTGGAATCCGACGCGCGCAAGGCCACCTTCCTGCGCCACGCGGCAACGGCGCTTTCGCTGACTGTTGATGTGAGGACGGACCGAATCGAATCCCTGCCTGGACTAAAGGCCGATGTCGTTTCTGCCCGGGCTTTGGCCCCGCTGAATGATCTGCTGCCCTACGCGCTTCAGCATATTGCGCCGGGAGGTGTTGCGCTGTTTCCAAAGGGCGCGCGACATGCGGAAGAAGCAGCGGTTGCGCGACAGGCCTGGCGATTCGATCTTGAGTCAAAGCCGAGCCTCTCTGACCCGAACGCCGCCATTCTGAGCATCAGGAACATCGAACGTGCAAAGCAAGACTGACGGGGCGCGGGCCCATATCATGGCGCTGGCCAACCAAAAGGGCGGCGTGGGGAAGACCACGACGGCGATCAATCTTGCGGCCGGGCTTGCTGAACTGGGAAGCAACGTGCTTCTGGTTGACATCGATCCGCAGGGAAACTCATCCACCGGTTTGGGCATCAGGCCGGATAAGCGCAAGAAGACAAGCTATGACTTGATCGTTGATGGCGCAGACCTGCAAGATGTTGTGTTGCCGACGTCCCTTGACCGGGTTCATATCATTCCAGCCAATGCCGACCTTTCCTCGGCTGACCTGGAAATCATGGCGAACGAAAAGCGCAGCTTTCTGTTGTATGATGCCCTGCGCCGACCGGAAATGGACGCGTTCGGATTTGACTACATCCTGATCGATTGCCCGCCGTCGCTGAGTTTGATGACCGTCAATGCCATGGTTGCTTGTGATTCGGTGCTGGTGCCGCTGCAGTGCGAATTCTTCGCGCTTGAGGGCCTGTCGCAGCTGATGCTGACGATTCGGGATGTGCGACGGTCGGCCAATCCTGCGTTGCGAATCGAAGGGGTCGTCCTGACGATGCACGACAGCCGCAACAAGCTGACCGCACAGGTCGAAGCGGACGCGCGCAGCAACATGGGCGATCTGGTGATGAAGACGACGATTCCGCGCAACGTTCGGATCAGCGAGGCGCCGTCACACGCGCTGCCGGTGCTGAGTTATGATACCGCATCCAAGGGGGCGGCGGCCTATCGGGCGCTGGCGCGCGAGATCGCTGCAAGGCGAAAAACTGTTGTAGAGTCAGGGGCTTGACGCATGAGTGGTAAGATTGAGAAGCGGGGCCTTGGCCGGGGTCTTTCGGCGCTGATGGCAGATGTGAACCTTGCCGGGCCAGACCAGGCGGGTGGGCGGCGGGCCGAAACGGTGCTGCCGATCGACAAGTTGGAGCCGAACCCGCAACAGCCGCGCCTCGACTTCAATCAGGAAGAGCTTGAAGGGTTGGCCGCTTCGATTCGGCAGAAAGGGGTGATCCAGCCTCTGATCGTGCGCCGGAAAATGGGTCGCGACATTTATGAGATCGTTGCGGGCGAACGTCGTTGGCGGGCGGCGCAGCTGGCGCAACTGCATGAAGTGCCCGTGGTGATTCGGGAGCTGGATGACAGCGAAGTCCTTGAAATCGCTATCATCGAGAACATCCAGCGGTCTGACCTGAGTGCCATTGAAGAAGCGTTGGGCTTTCGCCAGTTGATGACCCGATTCGGTCATACCCAAGAGAAACTGGCAGAGGCGCTGAGCAAAAGCCGCAGCCATGTGGCGAACCTGCTGCGGCTGCTGACACTCCCCGCGGAAGTTCAGGACATGGTGCGCGATGGCAGCTTGTCGGCGGGCCATGCGCGGGCGCTGATCGGCAGCCCCAAGGCCGCGGAGATGGCTGGGCAGATCGTGGCGAAGGGCCTGTCGGTGCGGGAAACCGAAAAGCTTGTGAAGACGCAAGCGATGGCGAAGGCGCCGGATCGGAAGCCCGCTGCGGGGTCATCGAAGGATGCCGATACCCGGGCACTGGAGGCAGATCTTTCTGCGAACCTGGGGATGCCGGTGCGGATCGAGCATGCGCCTGGGGGCGAGGGTGGGCAGGTCACGATCCGCTATGACAGTCTGGAAGACCTCGACATCTTGTGTCAGGTGCTTTCCAATTTACCAGATCGGCTTGCCCGCAGCGACGATTAGCCTGCGCTGCTACGGTCGGCCAGAAGGGCGCGCAGCACGGCGTTCAGCATCATCACGCCGGTTTCGGTGGTTGTGATGCGGTCGCCGTGGCGTTGCAGAAAGCCAAGTCCAATCATTTCTGCTAAGGCGTTTTCGAGCAGCGCGGCACCTGCGAGGGCGGTGTAGCGGGACAGCGAGGCGCCTTCCTTTAGGCGCAGGGCGAACATCAGATATTCACTGGCGCGGTCCTGCGGGGGCAGGGTCTCAACCCGCTCTGCCTTGCCGGGGGCCACAAGGGTCTGATCCAGCCAGGCGGTCGGCATCCGTGCGGCTTCCGTGGCGACGCGTCGGTTGCCGAGGGTAAGGCGGCCATGCGCGCCGGGGCCGATTCCCGCATAGTCGCCCATCCGCCAGTAAATGAGGTTGTGCCGTGATTCGTCGCCGGGCCGGGCGTGATTCGAGACCTCATAGGCGGGCAGGCCGGCGGCGGCGGTGACCTCTTGCGTCAGTTCGAACATGTCAGCGGAGAGATCTTCCGTCGGCAGGCCGCGTAGGAGGTTCTTGGCGTGCATCTGACCGAAGACGGTGCCGTCTTCGACCGTCAGCTGGTACAGCGAGAGGTGCGAGGTGCCAAGATCGATGGCGCGCGAAAGCTCATCCCGCCAGGCGGTCAGGGTCTGGTCTTGGCGGGCGTAGATCAGGTCAAAGCTGACGCGGTCGAAGGTGGATTGGGCGATGGCGACGGCGGCCAGTGCCTCATCCACGCTGTGCATTCGGCCAAGGCGGCGGAGGTCGCCCGCGTCAAGGGATTGAATTCCCAAGGAAACCCGGTTGACCCCCGCCTTGGCATAGCCGGCGAAGCGGGCAGCCTCAACCGAGCCGGGGTTCGCTTCCAGCGTAATCTCAATGTCATTCGCGAGGTTCCAGGTGGAGCGGACGCGGTCGAGGATGCCTTGCACCAGCGCGGGGTCCATCAGTGAGGGCGTGCCGCCGCCGAAGAAGATGGTGTTCAGGATGCGGCCATTGGTCAGGGCGCCGATACGGTCAATTTCGGCCTCAAATGCGGTGAGCCAGCGGGATTGGTCGACCGAGGCCGCGACATGGCTGTTGAAGTCGCAGTAGGGGCATTTTGACTGGCAAAAGGGCCAGTGCAGGTAGAGGCCAAAACCCGCGTGGCGCCAGTCTTCGTAAGCCGGGACTTCCAACGCCTGTTTCACGGGAAACAGGCCGCTACCAGCTTGGTGAAGGCATCGGCGCGGTGGGAGAGGCGGTTTTTCTCCCAACGGTCCATTTCGCCGAAAGTGATGCTGTGGCCGTTTGGCATGAAGATGGGGTCAAAGCCGTGACCTTGGTCGCCGCGGCCGGGCCAGACCAGTCGGCCGGGGGAAACGCCTTCAAAGACAAGGTCTTGGCCGTTGGGCCAGGCCAGAACGAGGGTGCAGCGGAACTGGGCGAGGCGGGGTTCGGGGGCGTGGATCGTCTCAAGCTCAGTCCAGACGCGGGTCATTCCCACGGCGAAGTTGCGGCCGGTGGCGGTTGTGGCCCAATCGGCGGTGAAGACACCCGGTGCACCGCCCAAGGCGTCGACCGACAGGCCGGAGTCATCGGCCAGCGCCACCAGACCGCTGGCCTTGGCGGCGGCATGGGCCTTCAGGCGGGCGTTGCCGATGAAGGTGGTCTCGGTCTCTTCCGGTTCGGGCAGGCCAAGCTCGGCTGCGCCGGTGACAGACACACCGTAGGGTGCCAGCAGATCGGCAATCTCTTCCAGCTTGCCGCGATTATGCGTGGCAACCAGCAGACGATCGCCGATCACGCCCGGCATCAGAGGCCCAAAGCCGCTTTCTGCGCGGCGACAAGGGCGGCGTTGCCGGTGCGGGCGAGGTCGAGGAGGTGGAGAAGCTCTTCTTGCGAAAAAGCCGCACCTTCGGCCGACATCTGCACCTCGATCAGGCGGCCGGCGCCGGTCATCACGAAGTTGCCATCGGTGCCCGCGGCCGAATCTTCCAGATAGTCGAGGTCAAGGACCGGCTGCCCGGCATAGACGCCGCAAGAGACGGCCGAGACATGGTCAAGGATCGGGTCGCTGATGATCGTGCCTGCCGCCAGCAGCTTGTTCACCGCCAGCCGCAAGGCCACCCAACCGCCGGTGATCGAGGCGCAGCGGGTGCCGCCGTCGGCCTGAATCACATCACAGTCGATGACGATCTGGCGTTCGCCAAGAGCGTTGCGGTCCACGCCCGCGCGCAGGGCGCGACCGATAAGGCGCTGAATCTCTTGCGTTCTACCGGACTGTTTGCCAGCCGCAGCCTCACGCCGGGTGCGGGAATTGGTGGCGCGGGGCAGCATGCCGTATTCCGCCGTCACCCAGCCCTGACCGGTGTTCTTCAGGAACGGTGGCGGCTTGTCCTCAATCGTGGCAGAACACAACACGTGGGTCTCGCCCATCTTGATCAGGCAGGACCCTTCGGCATGCTTCATCACGCCGGTTTCGATTGAAACCGTCCGTATATCGCTTAGTTTTCTGCCTGACGGACGCATTTCCGGACCTTTCGCTGGATTGCGGCCACTTACGCAACCCAACAGGTCGGATGCAACCCCGATTGATCCCGTTCCACCTTTGCCCGCCCCTTGGATGAACCGCACGCCGCATGACCCAGCAGAACCCACATGTCACTGAAATGAACGACCGCACCCGCGAAGTGTTTCGCCGGGTGGTTGAGGGGTATCTGACCTCGGGTGAGCCGGTGGGGTCACGCACCCTGACGCGCAGCCTGTCCGAAAAGGTTTCGGCGGCGACGGTGCGCAATGTGATGCAGGATCTGGAATATCTGGGGCTGCTGGATAGCCCCCATATCTCGGCCGGGCGGATACCGACGCAGGCGGGCCTGCGGATGTTCGTGGACAGCCTTTTGGAAGTGGGAACCGTCGCGCCGGAGGATCAGGAAAAGATCGACGCGACGCTGGGCACGAATGACCATGACGTTGCGACCCTGCTGGATGAAGTGGGGGCCGCGCTGTCTCTCATCACCCGGGGGGCAAGCGTGGTCTTGTCGCCAAAGCGTGAGGCGGCGATCCGGCATATCGAATTTGTGAGCCTGTCCGCTGACCGGGCGCTGGTGGTGCTGGTTTTTGCCGATGGGCAGGTGGAAAACCGGGTGTTCACCCCGCCACCGGGGCAGACGCCCTCTTCAATGCGTGAGGCGGCGAATTTCTTGAACGCTTTGGCCGAAGGCCTGACCCTTTCGGAACTGCGCCACCGGATCGTGGGCGAAATCGCCGCCCGGCGGCAAGAGATCGATTCGCTGGCGCGCGAACTGGTCGAAGGCGGCCTTGCCCTGTGGGAAAACGCTGGCGAGCCGTCTGAGCGGCTGATCGTGCGGGGCCGCGCCAATCTGATCGACGGGGCGGCGGATCAGTCGGAAATCGAACGGATTCGCGTGCTGTTCGATGATCTGGAACGCAAACGCGACATTGCCGAATTCCTGCACCTCACCGAGGCGGGCGAGGGTGTGCGCATTTTTATCGGATCAGAGAACAAGCTTTTCTCACTTTCCGGTTCAAGTCTGGTGGTTTCTCCCTATATGAACGCTGATCGGAAAATCATCGGCGCGGTAGGCGTCATCGGTCCGACCCGGCTGAACTATGGCCGGATCGTCCCGATCGTCGATTACACCGCCCAGCTGGTGGGCCGCCTTGTTTCGGACCGGGGCAAGGGCTGACAGACAGACGAGGACACGACGATGTCGCAAGAGGAAACCGCTTCGCAGGACGTGAAGCTGGAAGATTTTGGAATGGACGCCGCCTTCGATGAGATGGAGGCGCTGCGCGCCGAGCGCGACGAGATGCGTGACAAGTTCATGCGCGTGCTGGCCGAGGCGGAGAACGCCCGCAAGCGGGCCGAGCGTGACCGCAAGGAAGCCGAAATGTACGGCGGCACGCGGTTGGCGCGTGACCTCTTGCCGGTGCATGACAACTTGAGCCGCGCCTTGCAGGCTATCCCGGAAGAAAGCCGCGCAACATCCACCGCGCTGATCGAAGGGGTGGAGCTGACGCTGCGCGAGCTGACCAATGTGATGACGCGGCACGGGATCACCGTGATCTCGCCCGCCGTGGGCGAGATGTTCGACCCGCAGCTGCATCAGGCGATGTTCGAAGCGCCGATGCCGGGCACGAAGGCCGGGCAGATCATCCAGGTAATGACCGAAGGGTTCATGCTGCATGAGCGGCTGTTGCGGCCGGCCCAGGTGGGTGTTTCCTCTACCCCCGGCTGATTGACCCCGACCCCGGAGAGGGCTGTCTGCCCTCTCCGGACCTCACCCGAGGATATTTGGGGAAGAGAAAGCCAAACTTTAGTTAAGCTTTAGTGGCTTGCTTCAGTTCATAGATCAGCCGCAGCGCTTCCATCGGTGTCAATTCATCCGGGTGGATCTCGCGCAGACGGGCCTCGACCTGTGAGTCTTGCTTGACCGGGCGCGGGGCTTGCGGCGGCAGGGCGCGGAACAAGGGCAGATCGTCGATCAACGCCTTTTGTGACCCGCCTTCGCGTTCGCCTTTCTCCAGCGCCTCCAGCACCACCTCGGCGCGGTCGATGACCGAGGGCGGCAGGCCCGCCAGCCGCGCGACTTGCACTCCGTAGGACCGGTCGGCGGCGCCCTTGCGCACTTCATGCAGGAAGATCACGTCGCCTTCCCATTCCTTGACGGTGACGGTGGCGTTTTCCACACCGGTCAGCTTGCCCGCCAGGGCTGTCATCTCATGGTAATGCGTCGCGAAGAGGGCCCGGCAGCGGTTCACCTCATGCAGATGCTCCAGCGTGGCCCAGGCGATGGAGAGGCCGTCGTAGGTGGCGGTGCCACGGCCGATTTCGTCCAGGATCACCAGCGCGCGGTCGTCGGCCTGGTTCAGGATGGCGGCGGTTTCGACCATTTCAACCATGAAGGTCGAGCGGCCCCGCGCAAGGTCGTCGGACGCGCCCACGCGGCTGAAAAGCTGGCTGACAAGGCCAATCCGGGCGCTGGTGGCGGGGACGTGCGCGCCGGACTGGGCAAGGAGCGCGATCAGCGCGTTCTGGCGCAGGAAGGTGGATTTGCCGGCCATGTTTGGCCCGGTCAGCAGCCAGATGGCGGGGGTCGTTGCTTCGGCAAGGTGGCAGTCGTTGGCCACGAAGGGCGTGCCCCCCTGCAGGCGCAGCGCGCGTTCCACCACGGGGTGCCGGCCGCCGGTGATCTGGAAAGCACGGCTGTCGTCAATCTGGGGTTCGCACCAGACCTCATCCGCGGAAAGGTCGGCGAAAGCGGCGGCAAGGTCGATCTCGGCCAGGGCGCGGGCGGCTTGGGCGATGGGGGCGGCTTGGTCCAGAGTTTGGGCTTTTAGGCCATGATAGTGACGTTTTTCAATCTCAAGCGCATGGTTGCCGGCGTTCAGGATGCGGGTTTCCAGATCGCTAAGGGGAAGGGTGGTAAAGCGCACCTGACCGGCGGTGGTCTGGCGGTGGATGAAGGTTTCGGGCAGCGCGCGCATGCGGTCTTCATGGGTGGTCGTCACCTCGATGAAGTAGCCCAGCACGTTGTTGTGCTTGATCTTCAGGCTTTGGATGCCGGTCTGGTCGACATATTCCGCCTGCATCCGGCCAATCACGCCGCGGCCTTCATCGCGCAAGGCGCGGGTGTCGTCCAATTCGGCATCATAGCCTGGCGCGATGAAGCCACCGTCGCGTGTCAGCAGCGGGGGTTCGGCTACAAGCGCCTTGGTCAGAAGGTCCACCAGCGCGCCATGGCCGATAAGGGCGGTGGCGGCGTCGGCCAGAAGCGGCGGGGCTTGGGTCAGCAGGCCCGCGATCTGGGCAGCCTGTTCAAGACCGGCGCGGATGGCGGTCAGGTCGCGGGGGCCATCGCGGTCAAGCGCCAGTCGGGAAAGCGCGCGGTCGATGTCTGGCACACGGCGAAGGGCCTGGCGCAACTGGTCCCGCAAGCTGGGGGCTTCAAGGAGATAGGCGAGGGCGGCTTGCCGGCCGCGGATCACGCCAAGGTCAAGCGAGGGGGCCGAAAGGCGACGCTCCAGCAATCGCGCACCGCCAGCAGTGACCGTGCGGTCAACGGCGGCCAGAAGGGAGCCATCGCGACCGCCGGATAGCGCCTGCGTCAGTTCCAGATTGCGGCGAGTGGCGGCGTCGATCTGCATGGTGCCGCCCAAAGCCTCACGCACCGGGGGGCGGAGGAGGGGCATGTGGCCGCGCTGCGTAAGGTGCAGATAGTCGATCAGCGCGCCCATGGCGGCGACTTCGGCCCGGTCGAAACTGCCGAATGCGTCCAGTGAGGCCACGTTGAACAGCTGGCACAGGCGCTGGTCGGCATTGGCGGAATCAAAGCTGCCACGCGACAGGGGGGTGATGGAAACGCCGGTTTCGGCAATGTTAGAGACGATTTCCCGCTCTCGTGCTTCGCTGAGAAGCAGTTCCCGCGGAGCGATCCGGGCGAGGTCAGGGCCAAGCCTTACCAATGAAGATGGCATCACCCGAAACTCACCGGTGGAGATATCGGCCCAGGCAAGGGCGCCCGTATCACGCACCTCGGCGAAAGCGGCGAGGAAGTTGTGGCGGCGGGCTTCGAGGAGGGAATCCTCGGTCAGGGTGCCGGGGGTGACGAGGCGGACGACGTCGCGTTTCACCACGGCCTTATAGCCGCGCTTCTTCGCTTCGGCCGGGTCTTCCAGCTGTTCGGCGATGGCGACGCGGAAGCCCTTGCGGATCAGGGTGAGAAGGTAGCCTTCTGCGGAATGGACCGGGACGCCACACATGGCGATGGGTTCGCCAAGGTGGAAACCGCGTTTCGTCAGGGCGATGTCGAGGGCTGCGGCTGCGGCAACGGCGTCGTCGAAGAACATCTCATAGAAGTCGCCCATCCGGTAGAATAGGAGGGCGCCGGGGTTCCGGGCCTTGATCTCCAGATACTGCGCCATCATTGGCGTGACGGTGTCTTCTGTCACTTCGCTTCCCCCGGTGGTGGGGGGAGAGTATCGGTTGGGCGGCCCGCGGGGAAGGGGGTGCCCAGGCCTGGGCACTTTCCCGACGCTATTGATTTCAAGGGGTTGGCTTCAGACATTCAGGATCTCTTAATGTTTGCCGGGCGGCAGTTTTTGAACGGGGCGCATTTCATGCAAGCCCCGCGACCAGGGCGTCAAAGACTGTGCGGGTGCGGGCGAGGCGACGTTGGTCTTCATGCATCAGGACCCACGCGTCATACGTGGGCGTAAGGTTGGGCAACAGCCTGACCAGCCCCGACCTGTCCCCGATCACAACCTGGCAGATCCCGAAGCCGATCCCGTGCCGGATCGCGGCAAGTTGCGCAAGGTCGTCATCGCAGCGAAAGACGGTGCGCTGCGGCGGGGCAAGCCCAAGCTGGCGCAGGCCGGTGGAAAGGCTGTCGTCCCGGTCCTGGCCGATCATCAGGCCGGTCGCGGCAAGGGCGGTATAGTCCATTCCGTCCAGCCGCGCGGCAAGCGACGGGGCCGCATAGAAGCCGACGCGCATCGGCGCGACCTTGCGGGCAATCAGCGCCTCTTGCCGGGGTGGGGTCAGCCGGACGGCAATGTCGGCATCGCGGCGGAGGAGGTTCGAGACGTCATTGGTTGGCACAAGCTCAACCTCCAGCGCGGGCCAGTGCTGGTGCAGGTCGGCAAGGATCGGCGGCAGGATCTCGACCCCATAGACGCGGCTGCATGAGAGCCGGACTGAACCTGCCACATCGTCCGCCGCACCGGATGCAAGGCGGGCGAAGGCCATGGCGGCAGCCTCCATCGACTGGGCCTGGGCCATGAGGGCGCTGTGGCCGGCAATGGGTGTCAGCCCGGAGGGCGACCGGGTGAAAAGGGCGGCACCGACAAGCGATTCCAGCGCCTCGATCTGACGGCGGACGGTGGGCTGCGACAGGCCCAACTGGCGCGCCGCAGCCGAAAGGCTGTTGCAGCGGCAAACCGCAAGATAGGCGGCGAAAAGCTCCCAGTTGGCAGGGCTGAGGTTCATAAAGTTTTTATAGGCTAGTGGTCAGAGATCGACAATCGTGATTAGGCCAGCGATCAGTCAGATTGAGCGGGTCATCAACAGAGGTGACGATGAACCAAGGAGACTGAGAATGACCAATGGTGTTGTGCGTGACGTGCCGAACCTGATCCTGCGGGCCGAGGGCCTGGCGCTGTTTGCCGTTGCCACGGTAGCCTATGCCGAGGTGGGCGCGAGTTGGGGGCTGTTTGCCCTGCTGATCCTGGCGCCCGACCTTTTCATGCTGGGGTATCTGCGCAATCCGCGGCTGGGGGCCATGCTGTACAATCTGGGACACACAACGGTCGTGCCCTTTGCACTGATCGGCCTGGGTCTTGTGCTTGCCCATCAGGCGATGCTGGCTGTTGGGCTGATCTGGCTGGCGCATGTCGGCATGGACCGCATGGCGGGCTATGGCCTGAAATACAGCGACGCCTTCAAACACACGCATCTGAGCGCCCTTTCGGGCGCACAGTAGCGTCTGTCAGAGCACGTAGCGTGACAGGTCGGCCGAGCGCGACAATGCGCCGAGGTTGGTCTCGACAAAGGTGGCATCGACGGTCACCGATTGCCCGCCCCGGTCCGGGGCGTGGAAGCTGAGGTCTTCGAAGACACGCTCCATCACCGTGTAAAGCCGGCGGGCACCGATGTTTTCGATGCTTCGGTTCACCTCGGCGGCGATGTTTGCCAAGGCGGCGATGCCATCTGGGGTGAAAGTGACTGTCACCTCTTCGGTTCCCATCAGGGCGGCGTATTGGCGGGTGAGGGCATTTTCCGTCTCGGTCAGGATGCGGACGAAATCGGCCTCGGTCAGAGGCTGAAGCTCAACCCGGATTGGCAGGCGGCCCTGCAGTTCGGGCAAGAGGTCCGAGGGTTTGGCGATGTGGAAGGCACCCGAGGCGATGAAAAGGATGTGGTCGGTCTTCACCGGGCCGTGCTTGGTGCTGACCGTGGTCCCTTCGATCAGCGGCAGAAGGTCACGCTGAACACCTTCGCGGCTGACGTCGGCCCCGCGCGCGTCAGAGCGGGCGCAGATCTTGTCGATCTCATCCAGGAAGACGATGCCGTTTTCCTGAACCGCCTCAAGTGCCGCGGTGCGCACGGCTTCGTCGTCCAAAAGCTTGTCAGCCTCTTGCCCGATCAGGATGTCATAACTTTGCGCGACGGTCAGACGCTTGCGGCTGGTCTTGCCGCCGAACGCCTTGAACAGGTCCTGAAGCCCCTGCATCTGGGTTTCCATCCCCGGCATGCCAAAGCCCATCGGCATGGGCGAGGCGTCGGGGACGTCCAGATCGATCAGGGTATCGTCAAGCTCACCCTTGTTCAGCTTGGCGCGGAACATATCCCGGGTTTGTTCGCGGGCATCCTTTCCGGCGATGGCCTCGATCACGCGATCTTCGGCGGCTTTCTGGGCGCGGGCCTTCACGTCGTCGCGCATCTGGGCGCGGGTGTCGGTCATTGCCACGTCGACAAGATCACGGATGATGCTGTCAACATCGCGACCGACGTAGCCGACTTCGGTAAATTTCGTCGCCTCGACCTTGAGGAAGGGCGCTTTCGCGAGTTTGGCAAGGCGGCGGCTGATCTCGGTCTTGCCGACGCCGGTTGGGCCGATCATCAGAATGTTCTTCGGGTAAACCTCATCCCGCAGGTCATCACCAAGGCGTTTGCGGCGCCAGCGGTTGCGCAGGGCGACGGCGACGGCGCGTTTGGCATCGGCCTGACCGATGATGAAACGGTCAAGCTCGGACACAATCTCGCGCGGGGTGAGGTCGGTCATTCGGTCGATCCATAGGGCGGCAGGCGGGATTTTCCGGGGAAGTTCGGCAGGATGCGCATGACAACGGCGCGCAGCTGCACCCACCAGGTGCCGATCGCGGTGATCAGGCCGCCCAGGGCAATCAGGATGAAGGTCCAGGTGCCAAAATTGCCGGTGTCACCGACAACCCAGGCCAAGACCAGGGCGATGTAGGCAATGGCGGCGGTCAGGAAGGAACGGCGGTCAATCACAAGGGCGAGGACGGTGATGATGACCAGCGCCACGATCAAAAGCCCGATCCCCCCGGCACCGCCCGAGTTGTACAGCGTCAGCGCCACGGTGTTCACCAGCGCCGGTGCTGCCAGCATATGCAGCCAGAAGGCCGTGGCGGCATGGCGGCCAAGGCGGTGGGGGTCACGCGTGTCAAACCACATGGCGGCGATGAAGACGACGATGCCGAACAGGAGCGTTGCCGTGGCGAATTGCGGGCTTTCGCGCAGGTCGAAAAGCCCGCCCATGCCGCCCCGGCTTCCCGCGACGAAACCGCCCAGCGCATCGACCGATGCGGTCAGGGTGTAGACGGCACCAAGGACAAAGAGCCCAAGGATGAAAGCCGAAAACGGCAGCCGGAACCGGCGATACCAAAAGCCCATGCCAAGCGCTGCCAGCACGAAGGCAATCACCACCACCGCCCGCAGCCCAATGCCCGCCTGGCCCAGAATGGTTATGGCCGAAAGGTAGATGCCGCCGCCAAAAGCCGTGGCCAGCACCATGGACGGCAGGTTCATCCGGCGCTTCAAGGTGAAGTAGCCCGCCCACCACCAGCAGATCACGGCGCAGATCAGCGGCAGGACCGACATCAGCGCCACGCCCCCAAACCAGGCCAGCATGGCTGCGATCCCGGCCAGAAGGATGACAAGGCCGATCGACACGAAGATTTCCGAGAAGCCGCGGAAGAATTCAAAGGGCTCATCCTCGGCCGGCATGGCGGCGCGTTTGCCGGCGCGGTCATTGGCAAGGGCAGTGACAGAGGCGGCCTGCGCCTCGGTCAGCACGCCCGAGGCGACGGCGGCGCGCAAGTCTTCGAAGGTAAAGCTCATGCTTTGATCCGTTCCACGGTAAGGTTGCCATTGGTGTAGACGCAGATGTCCGCCGCGATGGCCATGGCGCGGCGGGCGATGTCTTCGGCGGGCAGGTCGGTGGCCATGAGGCCACGGGCAGCGGCAAGGGCGAAATTCCCACCCGAGCCGATGGCGGCGATGTCATGTTCCGGCTCAAGCACGTCACCCGCGCCGGTGATGACGAACAGGTCTTTCCCATCGGTCACGATCAGCATCGCCTCAAGGTTCCGCAAGTATTTGTCCATGCGCCAGTCCTTGGCGAGGTCAACGCAGGCGCGGGCAAGCTGGCCGGGGGCGGCCTCAAGCTTCTTCTCCAACCGCTCCAGAAGGGTGAAAGCGTCCGCAGTGGACCCGGCGAAACCGCAGACCACGTCCTTGCCGCCGGGGGACAGGCGGCGGACCTTGCGGGCGGTGCCCTTGATGACGGTTTGGCCCAGCGAGACCTGGCCGTCGCCTGCCACGACCACCTCACCGCCGCGGCGGACCGCGAGGATCGTGGTGCCGTGCCAGCCGGGGAATTTGTCTTCGGCCATCGAACCCTCCGTTTGCATCTATATGGCCGGGGTGGGCGGGCTTCTCAAGGCATTGAACAGCAGAACGCCCACGCCATTGAGGGGCGCGGGCGTTTGCAGAACCGGTCAGGCGGGCGCTTAGCGGCGCAGGCCGAGACGGGTGATGAGGGTGGAATACCGCTCTTCGTTGGTTTTCTTCAGGTAGTCGAGCAGTTTGCGGCGCTGGGCGACCATCATCAGAAGACCACGACGCGAGTGGTTGTCTTTCTTGTGGCCCTTGAAGTGTTCGGTCAGCGTGGCAATGCGCGACGACAGGATTGCAACCTGAACTTCCGGCGAGCCGGTGTCGTTCTCTTTGGTCGCGTATTCCTTGATAAGGCGTGCTTTTTCTTCAACCGTGATCGACATCGGGGTCTCCTTGGCTTGAGGGATGGCGCAGGCCGGGATGTCGTCCAGCAAGGCCCTTGGAGGTGTCCGCAACGCTGCGGATGCGGGCGTATAGGAGGATTCGGGGCAGAAGGGAAGCCTGATCTCAACGCGGCGGGCGGTCACCGGCCCTTAACCCTGACACAAGAATCCCATGCAGCGGACATGGCGGCGTCTTTTTTGGATGGCTTGTCTGTGATATGTAAAACACGGGTTTTCCGTTACCGTTCAAATCGTTAACGGCAAAAGATGGTTAACGGCCAAGGGGTGGCCGGGGTGCAAGGGGTGCTGACGTGCTGACGTTGCTGGGTCTTTTCGGGGTGCTGATGGCAGGGGTTGCTGCCGATGCCGTCATGTCGCCGGATACACATTCCGACAAGGACAATGCGGAGGAGGATCCGGCGGAAGACGCCGAAGTGGTCGTCTATGAGGAAGTTGCCCCCGCCGAAACCGATGGTTTCGCCCTGTCGGATGACATTGACGATGAGGAAGACCCCAAAGATTTGGACCTGATCGGCACCGATCAGGCCGAAGTGCTGTCAGGCGGCCTTGGCCATGATGCGATCAGCGGCCTGGCGGGTTCAGACCTGATTGATGGCCGCGCCGGGGATGACAGCATCGATGCCGGTGATGGCAATGACGCGGTCTGGGGCGGCACTGGCGATGACACGATCACCGGCGGTCTTGGCAATGATACGCTGGAAGGGCAGGCGGGCGATGACAGCCTGACTGGCGCGGCCGGAAACGATTCACTGGCCGGGCATTCCGGCGCGGACAGCCTGGCGGGGGGCGACGGCGTTGATACCCTTCTGGGCGGTGAGGGGAACGACCAGCTTGAGGGCGGCACCGGGAATGACTGGTTGGCTGGCGGCCTTGGCGATGACCGGCTTGCCGCGGGTGCGGGCAGCGACATTCTGGACGGAAACGCCGGGAATGACTGGCTGTCCGGCCTGGACGGCGAGGTTGACGATTTCAACGAAGACTTCCTGAACGGCGGTGACGGCAATGATACGCTGGTCCTTGGCGCGGGTGACCATGCCACGGGTGGTGAGGGCGATGATGATTTCGTCCTGCAGGACTGGCTGACCGATGGCGGCGTTGCCCATATCTCGGACTATGACGCCGACCGGGACCAACTGATCATCATGTATGACCCTGCCGCCCATCCCGACCCTGCCCTGACGCTGGAAACCAGCGATGATGGCGGGCAAAGCACCATCCTGCTGGATGGGTCGCCGGTGGCTACCGTTCAAGGCAGCGCCGTGCGGCTGGACGACATCCGCCTGTCAGCGGCCTGACCGGCCTTACCAGGGCTGCGGCCTTTGGTCATAGCCTACGTAAAGCGGGTGGCGTGGCTGGTCCTGACCGGTCAGTCCCAGATGGAACAGTGGTGCTCCAGAGGCGCGCAGCACCGCTTCGACCGCGCGGCCCCGCCCGAGGTGGAGGCCATGGTTGCCCCAGGCGCAAACCACCTGATCGGCCCAACCAGCACTTTCAACGATTGCGGCATCGTTCCCGGGGCCGACCGGATCGGCCGCCGCGCGCATCACTTTCGGGTCGGTCGCGCGGAACGCAAAGATGTTGGTCACCCGGAACGCCCCGAAGCCAAGCGCCCTTGCGCGCCGCTCACACCGTTCGACGGTGGGGTCATTCTGCACCTCGGTCGCGGTGGAGGGGTTGAGCATCACGAACAAGGCGCGCGGCCCCGGTGCCCAGACCCGCGTCAGAAGGTAGCGATAGCGCTCGCACGGGGAATAAACCGCTTCGGACACCGCGTCGCCCTTAGTGAACGCTCGGGTGATCATGCCACTGCTCCGCGAACCAGACGATCAAGCGCCGTATGCCATGGCCCCGGCTGTTCGCCCTGGTCAATGGCAAGCGCGGCCCGGTCATAGGCCGCCGACAGGAGGGCCGACAATGGCCCAGCGGGATCAGCCCCGGCGGCCAGAAGCCCTTGCCGCAAGGTCTCACCCCCGGTTGCCGCGTCGATGCCGGCCAGCGTCATGGGGTCCAGCATCGCTGGCGCCTCAACCAGCATCAGCCGCGTCCGCCCCGGCACCTGCATCGCTGACAGGAACGCCCAGCCTCCGTGAACCAGCGCCTCAACCGGCGAAAGGCCAGTAAAGTCAGCGGCTTCGATTGTAGCGGCGATCGCTTCAGCTTCGGCCTGGACCACTGCGGCGAAGAGCGATTCCTTGTCTTCGAAGTGGTGGTAGAGGGCGCCACGCGTCACGCCCGCCGCCGCCACAATGTCTGGCGTGCCGGTGGCGGCAAAGCCGTGCTGGACAAACAGTTTACGCGCCGCGTCCACAAGGGTGGCGCGCATCGTCTCGGACCGTTCTTTCTGGCTGCGACGCCGCGCATCTTGCATACATACATCCTGTATGTTATTTACATACACAGTGTATCAAAACGCCAAGGAAAGGAAAGCCCATGCAGATGACCAGCTACTACCCCGTCCTTCTAAGTGCCGATGTGCCGACCGCAGCCGCGTTCTACCAGCAGCACTTTGGCTTTCGTCCGCTGTTCACGGCGGATTGGTATGTGCATCTGCAATCCACTCAGGATGCCAATGTGAACCTTGCACTGGTCGCGCAGGACCATCCGACCGTCCCTGAGGTTGCCCGTGGCCGTCTAGGCGGCGTGATCCTGAATATCGAGGTTCCCTCGCCGGACGACCATTACCACCGCTTGGCCGCCGCCGGGCTGACCATCGCCCTGCCGCTGCGGGACGAAGACTTTGGCCAGCGCCATTTCATCGTTGAAGGACCCGACCGGGTGCTAATCGACGTTATCCAACCCATTCCACCCAGCGCCGACTATGCCGCCCTCTACGCGCCCGAGGTTCTTTCGGCTCGGCCCTGAGGGACCGCTGACCCGCTGGACGCAGAGCCTGCCGTCTGCATAGCTATCCGGATGCCGGACACACACCGGCACCCGACGAAAGGCAACCCGGCCGCCATGCGCTATTTTCAGGACTATCCCCCCCGCACGGGTGACCGCACCCTCTTCAAGATGGCGCATTACCTGCCGATCTATGATGAGCTTCTGGCCCCCTGGCAGGGGCGGGACGTCAGCTTTCTGGAAATCGGGGTGTACAAGGGCGGCTCCATGCCGATGTGGCAGGGTTTCTTTGGGCCCGCCGCGCGGCTGACGTTCCTGGACATCGATCCCGCCTGCAAGGCGCTGGAACTGCCCGGCACAAGGGTTGAGATCGGAGATCAGTCAGACCCGGCCTTTCTGGACCGGACCAGAGCCGAACATGGCCCATTTGACCTCATCGTCGATGATGGCGGCCACAAGATGCACCAGCAGATCACCAGCTTTCGCCACCTTTGGCCTGGCTTGCGCGACCGCGGGCTTTACATCGTTGAGGACACGCATACGAGCTATTGGCCCGGCTTTGGCGGCGGACACCGCGCCCCGGGCAGTTTCATCGAGTTCGCCAAGGACCTGATTGACCAGATGCATTCCTGGTACACCGAGGATGATGCGGCCTTCCCCCTCCACCCGCTGGCGCGGGAAATCGGGGGGATAAGGTTCCATGATTCCTTGGTCATCATCGAAAAGCGGCTGCGTGAGGCGCCGATCGCCATCACCGCGACCAATGGCAAGGTGACCGGATCGCGCCGGATGCTGGAGGTGCGGGGGCGCAGGTCCATCTTCTAGGGGTCACTCTTGCATCGCAGGGCCTTCCCCGGTAGCACAACCGCGACCTTCAGGAGACGTCAGATGGACGGGATCGACACGCTACGGGCCAAGTATCTTGCCGCCGTCACCGGCGCGCGCGATGAGGCGGGTCTGGAAGAGGTGCGCCTTGCTGCCCTTGGCAAGAAGGGCGAAATCAGCGCCCTCATGGCCACGCTTGGCAAGATGGAGCCGGAGGCGAGGAAAGCTGCCGGTGCCAGCCTGAACGTCCTGAAGGACGAGATTGACGCCGCCCTTCGCGCCCGCAAGACGGCGCTGGGCGATGCAGCACTTGACGAACGGCTTAAGGCGGAATGGCTGGATGTGACGCTGCCCGGGCGGCCCCGTCCGCGTGGGACGATCCACCCGGTCAGCCAGGTGATGGAAGAGCTGACGGCGATCTTCGCCGACATGGGCTTTTCCGTCGCCGAAGGGCCGCAGGTCGAATCCGACTGGTACAACTTCGATGCGCTGAACATCCCGCCGGAACACCCCGCGCGGCAGGAGCATGACACATTCTTCATGCACCGCGCGCCGGGCGACAACCGTCCGCCGCACGTCCTGCGCACCCACACCAGCCCGGTGCAGATCCGGGCAATGATGGCGCAGGGCGCGCCGATCCGGGTGATTGCCCCTGGCCGCGTCTACCGGATGGACATGGACCAGACCCACACGCCGATGTTTCACCAGGTGGAAGGTCTGGCGATTGATCGTGCCATCAGCATGGCCAACCTGAAATGGACGCTGGAGGAGTTCTGCCGCGCGTTCTTTGAGGTGGACAAGGTGGAGCTGCGCTTCCGCGCCAGCCACTTCCCCTTCACCGAACCCTCGGCGGAGGTGGACATCCGCTATTCCAACGTCGGCGGTCAGCTAAAGATCGGCGAAGGCGACAAATGGATGGAGATTCTGGGCTCGGGCATGGTGCACCCGAAGGTGCTGTCCGCGGCCGGCGTTGATCCGACCCAGTGGCAGGGCTTTGCCTTCGGGATGGGGATCGACCGGATCGCCATGCTGAAATACGGCATCCCCGATCTGCGCGCCTTCTTCGAGGCCGACCTGCGCTGGCTGCGCCACTACGGCTTTTCCGCGCTGGACGTGCCGGATCTGGCCGGCGGGCTGTCGGCCTGACCGGGGTGGCGGTGTCTGGGGGTGGCGATGTCTGACGTGGAAGACGAAGACCTTGCCGCCCGCAAATATGCCGCCGCGCATGACCCGGCCTTTCCGCACAGGCGAGAGGAGGCCTATCAGGCCATCGTCGCGGCGCTGGAGGCGGCGCTTTCACCCTTGGGATATGGGTTGAAGGGGAGCACCTGGACGAAAGTCTCCACCCTTGGAAAGTCGGCGGTCCATCTGCAGCGAAGCCGCTATGGCTGGGAGGTGCAGATCGTCCTGCGGTTTCTTACGCCCGAGGGTGAGGCCCCGGAACACCCCGATTGGGACGATGACGGCGAGATCACGCTGGAACGCTTTGGCGGCGGCGGGGGGGAAGACCCCGGGCGGCTGGCCTTTCTGGATGTGCTGGACAAACCCGCCCAACTGGCACGGACCATCGACATACTGGTGGATGAGGCGCTGCCCTGGCTTGAGGCGCTGCATCAGGAACACCCGCCCCGGACTTGATCCGGGGCCTCCTGCGGCAAGGAGAGGCCCCGGATCAAGTCCGGGGCGGGGTCACCAGCTGAGCCGCCGCCCGCCCAGCCCAGCGGCCCGTCGCCCAAGCGGCCGTCAGTAGGTAACCGCCGGTTGGCGCTTCCCAGTCCAGCATCTCGCCGCAGACGAAGGTGCCGGGAAGGGCGCGCAGCTCAAGGTCAGGGGTCAGTGACGACCACTCCACCCCTCCAGCGACGGAAATCGCTTCATCCAGTGGGCGCGGGCCCTGCAGGGGGATATTGAGGTGCTTCAGCTGGTCAAAGGGCGCGGTTCGGGCAAACTCCATCACCAGCGCGACGGACGTCTTCGATAGCCCAAGTTTGCGCAGGCGGTTGACCGTGCTTTCGGACGGTTTCATCCGGGCTAGGCGGGTGGTGATCTCTGCGGCGGTCAGGTCTGGTAGAAGATCAAGCGCCAAAGCGGCCCCTTCACGTAGGTCGCGGCTGACGGCGTAGATGCCGCCGCCCTCCAGACCGCGTTCGGAAATCACGAACTCCCCGCGTTCACGACGCGGGCCTGCGATCAATGTCACGCCTTTCACGGGTTGGCCAAAGTGAGGGACCATTTTTTCCGACCAGTTGATGCGGAAGCCCATGTTCGCGGGCTTCCATGGTGCAACCTTTGCGCCTTTCTCCTGCAGCCACGGCACCCAGGCTGCATCTGACCCCAGCCGCTGCCAGCTGGCCCCGCCAAGCGCCAGAACCGTGACCTGGGGGCTCAAGACCTGCACCCCGTCGGGCGTGTCAAAGCGAAAGCCCGCGCCATCAAACCCCGTCCAGCGCCAGCGGGTGCGGATCTCCACCCCAGCCTCAGCCAGCCGCCCAGCCCAGGCGCGGAGGAGGGGGGAAGCCTTCATCGCCACCGGAAACACCCGCCCGGAGGAGCCGGTGAACACCTCTTGCCCCAGGGCGCGGCACCAGATGTGCACCTCACGCGGGCCGAAGGCTTCCAGCATCGGGCGAAGCTGCGGGGCGTCGTAGCGGGTGATGAAGTCAGCGAGTGGTTCGTCCTTGGTGACATTCAGTCCGGACTTTCCGGCCATCAGGAACTTGCGCCCGATGGACGGTTTGCCGTCGCAGACCACAACCTTGACCCCGACCTGGGCTAGCTCTTCAGCCGCCATCAGCCCGGCCGGGCCTGCGCCAATGACAAGGGCCTCAACCACCCGGGGCGTTCCGCAACTCGACCACGCGGTGTGGGTAGGGCATCTCGATCCCCGCCTCCTTCAGCGCATTCCAGACCGCGAACAGGACCGGAGAGCCGTATTTGTTCTTCCCGTCATCAATGCCCGCCACCCAGTACTCGACGGCGAAATCGACACTACTCTCGCCAAAACCGCGCAATTCGCAGTCGGGGCCATCCGGTTCGGTCAGGACAAAGGGCAGCTTTGCCACCGCCGCCTCGATGATGCCGGGGACGAGGTTGATGTCGGTTTCATAGCTGACGGAAAACAGCGCCTCATACCGGTTGGCGCTGCCTTGGTCGCTGTAGTTGACCACGCGGGTGGTGATGAAGTGTTCATTCGGGACGACGATCCACTTGCCGTCAAATGTTTCAAGCACGCAGGCGCGGGCGGTCATCTTGACGATGGTGCCCTTCTCGCCGCCGTCCAGTTCGACGTAATCACCGACAGTGGTTTGGCCTTCCAGGAGGAGGATGATGCCTGAGACGAAGTTGGCGGCGATCTGTTGCAGGCCAAGGCCGATGCCGACACCCAGCGCGCCGCCAAGGACGGCGACGGCGGTAAGGTCGATGCCCATTATCGACATGAGGAGGAGGAACGCCGCGCCGAAAATGGCGACTTCGCTGGCCTTGATGGCAAGCTCCCGCGTGGCGGGGCGCAAGTCGGGTTGCGCCTTGATGTAGCCAGCGGAATGCCGGTTGGACCAGGCCCCCAGCCAGAAGAGGAGTGCCCCCGCGATGGCCCCGCGGATCAGCGACAGCGCGGTGAACTGGATGTTGCCAAGGTTGACCTGTGCGGCGTTCAGCTGGGCGGTTGCGTCGTCCAGCAACCCCACGGCATGCAGCGCCATGACTGGCAGCAGCACATAACGGCCCATCAGTTTCAGGAATCCGGGCGGCAGCACCTTGCGGACCAGCGCCACGGCGGCCAGCAACAGGAAGACGCGTTTGCCAAAGGCGATCACCTCACCTTGGTCAAAGAGCGTACGGGTCAGCCCTTCTCCCGCGGCCGTCAGGGCATAGGCCAGCAGCGGTAGCAATAGGGGCAGGAACTGCAGTGCAAAGCGGCGCAGGCGGGCGAGGATATGCGTCGACTCGGCCTTCGGGGTCAGCGTGCGTTCGATGACCGGTGAAAACCGGCGTGAGAGCAGGCGGGCGGCAAGGTAGGCGACGACCAGAAGGCCAAGCTGCGACAGCGCGGCGGGCGAGGTCAGCCAGCCAAGGGCCGTGTTGCCCGCTTCCTGAAGCCAGGCTTGCAACTGGTCCACGCCTTACCTCCGATTATGGGCGATGCGCCCGATGGTGTTCAAAAGGATTTGCGCCGCAAGGATCGTGGTGGTGCCAGTGTGGTCATAGTCGGGGGCCACCTCTACCAGGTCGATCCCGATGATGTTGCCTTGCTTCGTCAGACCGTCGATCAGCTCCAGCACTTCATAATACAGGAACCCGCCGTGCGAGGGGGTGCCGGTGCCGGGGGCGATAGAGGGGTCGAAGCCGTCAATATCCAGCGTCAGGTAATAGTCCACGCCCTTCGGCATGCGGGCAAGCGTGGCCTCAACCCCCAACTTGCGGATCTGGCGGACCGACAGGATATCCGACCCCATGGCGCGGGCAGCGTCATAGCCGTCCTTCGCGGTCGAGCTGACATTGCGAATGCCAAGCTGTGAAAGGCCGGTCACATGGTCCTGCTCTGCCGCGCGGCGCATCGGGTTGCCGTGGCCGTGGCGGACGCCGTGCCGCACGTCGACGAAATCGAGGTGCGCGTCGATCTGGACGATGTGCAGCGGTCGCCCCGCGAAGGCGCGGATACAGGGAATGTTGATCGAGTGATCGCCCCCCAGAACGACTGGCACGGCCCCTGCGGCAAGGATGGCGCGAACGCCCGCCTCAATATTGGCATGGCTGGTTTCGGTGTCGGTGTGGACGATGTCTGCATCGCCGATATCAACGATGCGGACACCGGCCAGATAGGTCACGTCATCTTCATGGTCGTAGGCCCCGGCATGACCAAAGGAAAAGAGGGTCGAAGCCTCACGGATTCCCCTTGGCCCGAAGCGCGCGCCGGCCCGCCACTGGGTGCCAAAGTCGAAGGGTGCGCCAAGGATGGCGAAATCGGCGTCGATCTTGCCCCAGTCTGGCTGATAAGGGTTCTTCCCGAAGGTCGAGATGCCGACGAAGGGCAGGTTCAGCCGCCCGGTGTCATAGCTGTTTGTCATGTGTTTCCCCCCGCGCCATCCGCACCAAACCCGCGACATGGCCTTGATCGGCTGCCAAGGCATCGGCTGCAAGGGCCAACGCGCTGTCCATCAAACTGTCGGGCGGGATGATCCGGTCAATCAAGCCCCAGGCCAGCGCCTCATCCGTGCCGATGCGCTGACCGGCCAGCAGGATCATGCGCGCGCGGCCCGGGCCGACAAGGGCGGTCAGGCGCGCAGGGTCCGAGGGTTGCGGCAGATAGCCCAGCCGCATGACCGGGTAGAAGAACTGCGCGCCCGGCACGGCAATCCGGATATCGCAAGCCAGCGCCACGCCCGTGGCCCCGCCCGCCAGCGTGCCGTTCAGGGCGGCGATGGTCAGCCCGGGGAAGCGGGCGAGGGCCATCGTCACCTCTTCCCAGATCGGGTCAGAGCCAAGGCCGGTGGCCATCTCCTCCAGATCGGCACCGGCGGAAAACACGCGGCCTTCGCCGGTCAGGACCAAGGCCTTTGCGCCAGCAGTGGCCGCGCTGGCGATGGCGCGGCAAAGGTCCCGCAGCATTGCCGCCGTCAGTGCATTGGCCTTTTCGGGCCGCGCCAGCCGCAGGATCCGGCAGGCGCCACGGTCTTCCGCCTTGATCATCATTCCCCCAATGCATGAATTCCGGACCCGCCGCGGCTGCGGATGTCCTTGACGCCTGAACGGGTGATAGAAAGGATGCCGCACCTTGTTCAACCCGAAAGGCATAACGCCATGATCCGCAGTCTGTCCTGCACAACCGCCCTGGCGCTGGTTCTTTCCGCCCCGGTCGCCTTGGCCGATGTCACGCCCGAAGAGGTGTGGCAAAGCTGGCAGGGTCTGGCCACCGCCGCCGGGCAGGATCTGACCTTTGACGACGCCACGCAAACCGGAGACAGCCTTGTGGTCACCGGCCTTGTCCTGACCTACACCGACACGCTCGGTGGCAGCTTTTCAGCCAGCATGGACAGGCTGACCTTCACCGACAATGGCGACGGCACGGTTTCCGTCACCATGGCCGACAGCTACCCGATGACACTGGCCTTTCCGGATGATGGCGAAGGGCCGACCGCGCTGAAGCTGACCGTCACGCAACCCGGAACGGTGGTCACGGCGGGCGGCAGCGCCACGGAAACCAGTTATGCCGTCGTCGCGCCGCAGGTGTCGATCACGCTGGACGAGGGGACTGGCCCCGGTGGCCAGCCGCTTGAAACCGAGGCCGATCTTGAGCTGACCGGAATGACGGCCAGCTATGTCGTGCAGACCGAGGGCGAGGCGACCACGCTTGACAGCAATTTCGCGGCCAAGGGCATGGCACTGTCTTTGTCCGGAAAGGGCCTTGACGGTGGGGGTGAGGGGACGGTGACGCTGTCCCTTGCCGATCTTGTCGGATCCACCAAGGGCAACTTCCTTGGGGCCGAGATCATGGAAAACATGGCCGTCGCGCTGAACGCGGGCTTCATGACGCAAAGCAGCCTTAGCTTTGGTGCCATGGCCCTGAACGCTGATATTGCCGAGGCGACAGGTCCGGTGAAACTGGCGGGCAGCCTGACAGGCGGCAGTTTTGACCTGGCGATCGACAAAGAGAAGATGGCCTACAGCACTGCCGTCACGGGCGGTGACTTCACCGCCTCCGGCCCGGAAATCCCGTTCCCGGAAGTGGCGGTAAGCTTTGCCGAAAGTGCGGTCAGCTTCTTGATGCCTGTGTCCAAGTCTGACCAGCCGCAAGAGTTTTCAATGGTGACCAAGCTGGTTGACCTGACCGTATCCGAGGACATCTGGGGTCTTGTCGATCCGGCGGCCGTGCTGTCGCGCGGCCCGGCAAGCTTTGTCCTGGACGTCACCGGGACGGGCTACTGGGATCAGGACATCATGGATCCCGCCGTCCAAAAGGATGGCGCGCAGCCGCCCGGCAAGCTGATCTCGCTGAACTTGCGGGAGGTTCTGGCAAAGGCGGTTGGGGTCGAGGTCGGGGCGACGGGCGCGCTGACCTTCGACAACAACGATCTGGTGACCTTCGAGGGTGTTCCTGCGCCCTCTGGCAGCGTGAACATCACGATCAAGGGAGCGAATGGGCTGATCGACAACCTGATCACCATGGGCCTTATTCCAGCAGAGGAGGCGTTGATGCCGCGAATGATGCTGGGCCTTTTCGCCCGGCCCGGAGCGGCAGCGGATGAATTGACCTCGGTGATCGAGTTCAAGGATGGCGGGCTTTTCGCCAATGGCCAGAAATTGAAGTAGCACCCTGGCACTAAGGCGGGTGGCTGCGCCCGTCCCGGTTGGCCGGTCGCCCTTGCACTGGCCGGTGGGCAAGGCTACCTCAACCAGGAAGCCAAGGGGACGAGCCATGACCGCCAGCCTTTCCGATCTGACCGCCGCCCTTCTGGAGGCCGCCCGCAAGGCCGGGGCGGAAAGTGCCGACGCGCTGGCGGTGGATGGTACGGCAGTGTCGATCGAGATTCGCAAAGGTGCCTTGGAGCAGGCCGAACGGTCCGAAGGGGTTGAGATCGGCCTGCGGGTGTTGATGGGGCGGCGGCAGGCCTGTGTGTCCGCCTCGGACACCTCAACCGCGACGATCACCGCGCTGGCGGAACGCGCCGTCGCCATGGCGCGTGAGGCGCCGGAAGACCCGCATGCCGGGCTGGCCGATCCTGGGCAGCTTGCGCAAGGCTGGGACCTTGCCGCGCTGGAACTGGCAGATGCAGCCCCCGAACCCAGTGCTGCTGCGCTGGAAGCCGCCGCCCGCGCAGTCGAAGCCGCGGCCATGGAATTTGACGGCATCACCCAAGTCGAAGCCGCCGCCGGCTACAGCCGCCGTCAGTTGCACATGGCCGCGACGAACGGGTTTTCGGGGGGCTATGGGCGCACCTCAACCTCACTTTCCGGGGTGGCGTTCACGGGGTCCGGCACCGACATGCAGCGCGACTACGCCGGTGAGGGGCGGACCCATGCCGCCGACATGCCGGGCGCCGAGGGGATCGGCAAGCTGGCGGCTGAGCGGACCCTGCAGCGCGTGGGGTCGGTGAAGCCGAAGACCGGCACCTATCCGGTGCTTTATGATGAACGGGTTGCGGCCTCGCTGATCGGGCACCTGTTGTCGGCGATCAATGGCAGTTCCATCGCGCGTGGGTCGTCCTGGGCGCGGGATCTTCTGGGCAAGCAGGTGCTGCCGGATGGCCTGTCACTGATCGAGGACCCGCACCGGCCACGTATCTCCGGCTCACGCCCGTTTGATGGTGAGGGTCTGGCGACGCGGCGGCGTGAGATTGTGTCAGATGGCGTCCTGACCGGCTGGGTGCTGGACCTTGCCACCGGGCGCAAGCTGGGGATGGCGTCCACCGCCAACGCGTTCCGCGGGACCGGCGCGCCGCCCTCGCCATCGACCACCAACCTTGACCTGAGCGCGGGACGTCACAGCCGGGACGACCTGATTGTCCAGATGGGAACGGGGCTTCTGGTCACTTCGATGATCGGCTCGACCATCAACCCCACCACCGGCGATTATTCGCGCGGGGCGTCCGGGTTCTGGGTCGAAAACGGGGTGATTTCGCACCCGGTGCACGAATGCACCATCGCGGGCAACCTGCGCGACATGCTGATGCGGATCGTGCCGGCCAATGACGCCCGCGCGCATCTGTCGACGCGCGTTCCGTCCATCCTGATCGACGGGATGACCCTTGCCGGAGCGTGATCTTGCCCTCTTGACCGATGCCGCGCGGGAAGCCGGGCGGATCGCCCTGCGCTATTGGCGGCGTGAGCCGAAGGTCTGGGACAAGGGCGGCGACCACGGCCCGGTGACCGAGGCGGACCTTGCGGTCAACGACATGCTGAAATCCGTCCTTCTGGCCGCGCGCCCGGACTATGGCTGGCTGTCCGAGGAAACGCCCGACGATGCCGCGCGCCTGTCGCGTGAGACGGTCTTCATCATCGACCCGATCGACGGCACCCGCGCCTTCGTGGCCGGGGAGGAAACCTTTGCCCATTCACTGGCCATAGTGCAGCAGGGCAAGGTGACGGCTGGGGTGGTGTTCCTGCCTGCGCTGGACAAGATTTATACCGCCTCATTGACGTCAGCGCCGCTGAAAGATGGCCAGCCGATAGCGGTCAGCCGCCGAGACCGGCTGGAGGGGGCGGATATCCTGACGACCAAGGCCAACTTGCTGCCGGAAAAATGGCCGGGCGGGGTGCCGGAGATTCATCGCAGTTTCCGCGCCTCGCTGGCCTACCGGCTGTGCCTTGCGGCGGAAGGACGGCATGACGGGATGCTGACCCTGCAGGACGCCTGGGAATGGGACATCGCGGCAGGCGCACTTATCGCTGAACGTGCCGGGGCGGTGGTGACCGATCAGACGGGTGCAACCTTGCGCTTCAACACATCCGGCGCACAGGCGAGCGGGGTTTTGGCGCTACCGCCCGCGCTGCATGCCGAGGCACTGCGCAGGCTGCGGGGGTAGCGCCGATTTCTTGCAAGAAACCGGACCGGAGTTTTTAAAAACTCCGGCCCAAGCGTTGCAAAGGTCTTAGCGCTTGGGCGCTTTTGGCGGGACGAAGCGTTTGGAGGTGTCCTTGGCATCGGCCTTGGGCTTTGCCGGGCGCGCAGTAGCCCCTGCCTTGTCGAAGGGCTTCTTCCCGCCAGCGGCAAAGCTTTTGAACCCGGCCGACTTTGCCGGTCCGTCGCGCTTCACGAAGGGGCGCGCGTCATCGCCTTTGCCAACATAGGGCTTTCGGGCCGGACGGTCGCCATCCTCACGCGGTTTGTCTTCGCGCGGCTTGTAGCCTTCGGATTTGGGCTTGTAGCCGGTGCCGGTGGCGGCATGGCTCTTGTAACCCTCGGCCCGGGCGGGTTTTCCAGCTGGGCCGCCTTGGCTTTTGTAGCCAGCCGACCGAGGGGCCGACTTCTGGTCGGGTGACCAGCGAGGTTTCTTGGACGCATCATCATTGCTTGCGGGACGGGCAGCACGGTCCGGATCATAGGGTGCGCGCGCTGGGCGCGGGCTGTCTTCGCGCTTGGCGTAGGGTTTGGGCTTGTCCTGCCAGTCAGGCTTTGAAGAGGCGGGTTTGGCATAGGCGGGTTTCGGGGCTGCGGCGCGGGGGCTGTCCTCGCGTTTCGCATAGGGCTTCTTGGCCGGTTCGGCGCGCTGCGGGGCCGCGTCGTCTTCTACCAGACGTGCGGGTTTCGGCGCGTAGGCGGGCTTTTCCCGGCGGGGCTCGGCCCGTTCCGGGCGTTCGAACTTGGCCGACGGGGCGCGCGGGCGGTCAAGATCCGGCTCACCTTCGATGCGCTGCATCAGAAGGTCACGGTCCAACTCAACCGAAGCGCCGAATTTGTCGGCCAGGGGTGCTGCGATCTGCACGAAGGTTTCATCCTCACGCACGCGGATGGCGCCGATGCCATCCTTGCCGATGCCACCCGCGTCACAGATCTTGGGCAAAAGCCAGCGTGCTTCGGCCCGGCCAGCGCGGCCGACCGACAGGCGGAACCAGACCGAGGGGCCAAACTCACCCCGTTCGCGTGGCGGAGCACTTTGCGGCGGGTTGGCCTGATCCGACGACAGCACCTCGGGCGCAGAGCGGCCCTCGCGCCACATCCGCACAAAGCCTGCGGCCACGGCTTCGGCGCCGAAGCGGTCCAGAAGACCCTGCGCCATGTCCATATCATCGCCGACCCCGGCCAGAAGTGCTGGATGCTCAAGGATCCTCAGGTCATCCTTGGCCTGCACTTCGTCGGCCCCCGGGGCAGCGCCCCATTCGGCCACGACCTTGGCACCTTGCAACAGGCGCTGGGCTTTCTTGAATTCTGCGGGCGTCACCACAAGGGCAGAGACACCCTTTTTGCCCGCCCGGCCCGTCCGACCCGACCGGTGCAGCAGGATTTCAGAGTTTGACGGAAGGTCAGCGTGGATCACCAGTTCCAGCCCCGGCAGGTCGATCCCGCGCGCGGCGACGTCAGTAGCGATGCAGACGCGCGCCCGGCCGTCACGAAGGGCCTGCAGCGCATGGGTGCGTTCCTGCTGCGAAAGCTCACCCGACAGCGCCACGACCTGAAAACCACGATTGCCCATGCGGGCCATCAGGTGATTCACGTTCACCCGCGTCTTGCAGAAGACGATAGCGGTCTGCGATTCGTAGAACCGCAGGATGTTGAAGATGGCATGCTCACGGTCGCGGACGGCGACGCTGAAGGCCTTGTATTCGATATCGACGTGTTGGCGCGATTCACCTTGGGCCACGATACGCAGGGCATCATTCTGGAAGGTGCCCGCCAGCTTTTCGATTTCCTTGGGCACGGTGGCCGAGAACATCAGGGTGCGGCGTTTGGCGGGGGCGGCGGCGAGGATGAATTCCAGATCCTCGGCAAAGCCCAGATCGAGCATCTCGTCGGCCTCGTCGAGTACCGCGGCTTTCAGGCCCGAAAGATCAAGACTGCGGCGGTCGATATGGTCGCGCAGGCGGCCCGGCGTGCCGACGACGATATGCGCCCCACGCTCCAGCGCGCGCTTTTCGGTGCGGTAGTCCATGCCGCCGACACAGGTGGCGATCTTGGCGCCGGCGCCCGCGTAAAGCCATTCCAGTTCCCGCGCGACCTGCAGCGCCAGTTCCCGCGTGGGCGCAATGATCAGCGCAAGGGGCTGGTCTGCGTATAAAAGGCGGTCCTGCCCGCCCAGAATTTCAGGCGCAATCGCCAGGCCAAAGGCCACCGTCTTGCCCGATCCGGTCTGCGCCGAAACCAGCATGTCGCGCCCGGAGACGCCTTCGGCGAGCACAGCCGCCTGCACGGCAGTCAGGGCCTCATAGCCCTTGTCCGCCAAAGCCTGCGCCAGCGGCGCGGCCACGTTTGTCATCGTCATGAATGTCTTTCCAAAGGGGGGCACCTCATGATGCCCGATAAGCCAAACGGCCTTACGTCCCCTTGGTGCGGGCCTCCTCGCCCACAGTCCCGGAATCTCGACCGTTGGGGGCACCTACCTGAAACGGCGCAAGCTGTATAGGGGGGCTGGAAAAGCGAAAGGCCGCGCCCCTTGCGGAAGCGCGGCCTTTGGAATGGTGCCCAGAAGAGGACTCGAACCTCCACGCCTTGCAGCGCTGGTACCTGAAACCAGTGCGTCTACCAATTCCGCCATCTGGGCACTGATGGGCGATGTAACGGCCCGGTTTGGTGAAGTCAACGGCCCGGCTACAAAATTTGCCGCACCGGTTTGGCCTTGCCGGGTTCCTGCGCGGGGGCTATTGATCCGGCCAGTTTCCAGCCCTTTCGCGGCTTCGAACAGGAGTTCAGGCATGACCAGGCTTGTCACCATCTTCGGCGGATCGGGCTTTGTTGGCCGCTATATCGCACGGCGCATGGCGAAAGAGGGCTGGCGCGTCCGCGTCGCCGTCCGCCGCCCGAACGAGGCGCTGTTCGTGCGCCCCTATGGCACGCCCGGGCAGGTTGAGCCGGTGGCCTGCAATATCCGGGACGATGCCTCGGTCCGCGCGGCGCTGCATGGGGCGCAGGCGGTGGTAAATTGCGTGGGCATCCTGAACCGGTCGGGCAAGAACACCTTTGATGCGGTGCAGGCTGATGGCGCTGCCCGGATCGCCCGGATCGCCGCTGCCGAAGGGGTGGCACATCTGGTGCAGATTTCGGCCATCGGGGCGGATGCTGCGTCCGACAGCGACTATTCCCGCAGCAAGGCGCTGGGGGAACAGGCGGTTCAGGCCGCGTTCCCAGGCGCGGTGATCCTGCGTCCGTCGATCATCTTCGGGACCGAGGACGGCTTTTTCAACCGGTTCGCCGCGATGACGCGTCTGGGGCCGGTGCTGCCTGTGGTCGGGGCCGAGACCCGGTTCCAGCCGGTCTATGTGGATGATGTGGCGCAGGCGGCGGTGAAAGCCGTGCTGGGCCAGGCCGCCCCCGGCATCTATGAGCTTGGCGGGCCCGAGGTGGACACATTCCGGGGTCTGATGCACCGGATGCTGAAGGTGATCCAGCGCCGCCGCGCCGTGGTCAACGTGCCGTTCTTCTTTGCCCGGATCATGGGCTTTGGCTTTGACATGGTGCAGGCCGTGTCCCTGGGGCTGATCGAGAACAAGATGATCACCCGCGATCAGGTCAAGAACCTGGCGCGGGACAATGTGGTGGCGTCCGGTGCCAAGGGCTTTGCCGACCTTGGCATTACCCCCACCGCGATGGAGGCCGTGCTGCCGGAGTATCTGTGGCGCTATCGCCCCTCGGGCCAGTATGCGGCCATCAAGGGGTCTGCCAAGAACCTGAAAAAGACGTGATCCTTCGCGCGGCCCTTGCCTTTGGCGTTCTTGCCGGGCCGGGGCTGGGCCAGGACTTCTCGCAGGTCGGCGCGCTGTTTATCGACCGTTGCGTGATCTGCCATTCCGGTGACGACGCCCCACTCGGCCTGCGGCTGGATACGCTTGAGAGTGTGTTGAGGGGCAGCGAAAATGGCCCCGTCGTTCTGGCTGGCGACGCGGCAAGCCCGCTTCTGCAGCGCCTGCGGGGCGAGGCGGAACCGCAGATGCCGCTGGATGGCCCACCGTTTCTTGCGCCTGACGAGGTTGCCATGGTCGAAGGCTGGGTCATGGCCGGAATGCCTGCCGGCGACGTGACCCTTGCCGCCGCACCCGAACGCAAGCGCCCCGCTCCGGGCGAGCCGGTGCTTTGGTCGGACGTCGAGCCGATCTTCCTGAAGGGCTGCATCAAGTGCCACTCTGACAATTCAAAGCTTGGCGCCCCACCCGAAGGCCTTCGGCTGGACAGCCTTGCGGCCGTGCTGCAAGGCGGGGATCGGCTGGCGGTGCTGCCGGGAAACCCGGAGATGTCAGAGGTCTGGCGTCGGATCACCGGGCTGTCTGACCCCCGCATGCCCTTTGACGGCCCCCCCTGGTTGCCGGATGAGGATATCCGCCTGATCCACGACTGGATCGCCCAGGGCGCACCGGATGCCGATGGGAAGCTTGCGCCAATCCCGGTAGGTGCGCGCATTCGCCTGCGCGGCACCCTGACCGCCGAGGCCGAGATTGACGGCGCGGCCTTCCTGGTCGATGGCAGCACCCGGATCGACGATCGCCCCGCTATCGGCGATGCGGCGGAAATGCGGGGCACCGTGCTGGCGGATGGCACGGTGAAGGCTGAAAGGGTCCGTGACAGGTAAGGCATGGAAAACTCAACCATCACCGCGGCGCTTTTGGGTTTGCTGGAAGGCCTGACCGAGTTTCTGCCCGTCTCCTCAACCGGGCATCTTCTGCTGGCCGGGCATTTCTTGGGGTTCGACTCTAAAGGCCGCACGTTCGAGGTCGTGATTCAGCTTGGGGCGATCCTTGCGCTGACCTCGGTCTATGCGGCGATGGTGGCACAGCTGCTCCTTCGGGCTAGGCATGACGATGCGGCACGGCGGGCGATAGTCTCCATCCTGCTGGCGTTCTTGCCGGCTGTCTTGGTTGGCCTTCTGGCGCATGACTTCATCAAGACGGTGCTGTTCGAAACGCCGATGCTGATCGCCGTCATGCTGATCCTGGGCGGGTTTGTCCTCTTGGTCATCGACCGGATCGCCCCGCCGCCGGTCCATCATGACGCGCTGGCGCTGCCGCTGGGCAAATCCTTGGCGATCGGGCTCTGCCAATGCCTGGCGATGATCCCCGGGGTCAGCCGGTCCGGGGCGACGATTGTGGGTGCGTTGCTGATGGGGGTGGAAAAGCGGGCGGCGGCTGAGTTTTCCTTCCTCCTCAGCCTGCCGACGATGGGGGCCGCTGTGGCCTATGACCTGTACAAAAGCCGTGATGTCCTTGATTTCGGGGCAGTTTGGGACATTGCGGTTGGCTTTTCCGTGGCCTTTATCACCGCGCTTTTGGTGGTGCGCTGGGTGCTAAGCTACATTTCCCGCCGCGGCTATGCGCTGTTTGGCTGGTGGCGAATCATCGTGGGAACCGCAGCCCTTCTGGCTCTTTCCTTCGGGTTCTAGACCGATCTGGAACGTATGCTGACCTATTTCAGGTGAAAAATGTCAGCTTTCCTGTCGTAGTCCGGAAAAAACCTGCGAATAGGTAAACTATGCTGACTTTTATTCTGGAGCGAAGGGCTGTAGGAAGGCGCTCCCGATAGATCCGATGGGAGGCGCAGCCTATGGCCACGCAGAAGATGCTGAAATTTGTGACCTTGGGCAAGGAAACGCCCGAGAAGCGTGACCCATCCTCGCGCGCGCAGGATTTCGATGAGATTTACCGGGAGTTCGCCGAACAAAAGGCCGCCGAGCAGGCCGGGCGCTGCAGCCAGTGCGGTGTGCCCTACTGCCAGTCGCATTGCCCCTTGCACAACAACATCCCCGACTGGCTGAAACTGACCGCCGAGGGCCGGCTGCAAGAGGCCTACGAGGTTAGCCAGGCCACCAACACCTTCCCGGAAATCTGCGGCCGCATCTGCCCCCAGGACCGGCTGTGCGAAGGCAATTGCGTGATCGAACAATCCGGCCACGGCACCGTCACCATCGGCGCGGTGGAGAAATACATCACCGACACCGCCTGGGAGCAGGGTTGGGTCAAGCCGATCCGCCCCCATGCCGAACGCACCGAAAGCGTGGGCATCATCGGCGCCGGGCCCGGGGGCCTTGCGGCGGCGGATGTGCTGCGGCGGCAGGGCGTGCAGGTCACGGTCTATGACCGCTATGACCGGGCGGGTGGCCTGCTGACCTATGGCATCCCGGGCTTCAAACTGGAAAAACCCGTTGTAATGCAACGGATTGACCAGTTGGCGCAGGGTGGCGTCCAGTTCGTGACCAATTGCAACGTCGGCGACGACATCACCTTTGACGCGATCCGTGGCCAGCATGACGCGGTCCTGATCGCTACGGGCGTCTACAAGTCGCGTGATATCGAAGCGCCCGGCGTGGGGGCCAAAGGCGTGGTCAAGGCGCTGGACTATCTGACCGCCTCGAACCGCCACGGCTTTGGCGATGACGTGCCCGAGTTTGAAAGCGGAGAGCTGAACGCCTCTGGCAAGCGCGTGGTCGTCATCGGCGGCGGTGACACGGCGATGGACTGCGTCCGCACCGCGATCCGCCAAGGCGCGCTGTCGGTGAAGTGCCTTTACCGCCGCGACAAGGCGAATATGCCGGGGTCGCAGCGTGAGGTGCAGAACGCCGAGGAAGAAGGCGTTGAATTCGTGTGGCTTTCCGCGCCCAAGGGCTTTACCGGCGGGGTCGAGGTTGACGGCGTGATGGTGCAGAAGATGCGCCTTGGTGCACCGGATGCGACGGGCCGCCAGACGCCTGAGATCATCGAAGGGGCCGACTATGTCGAGCCCGCCGATCTGGTCATTCAGGCCCTGGGGTTTGAGCCAGAGGCGCTGCCCACCCTTTGGGGCGTGCCAGAGCTGAAAGTGACCCGCTGGGGCACGATCAAGGCCGACTTCCGCACCCATGAAACCAGCCTGCCGGGTGTCTATGCGGCGGGCGATATCGTCCGCGGGGCAAGCCTTGTGGTCTGGGCAATCCGCGACGGGCGCGAGGCAGCCGAGGCGATCCTTGGCTATTTGTCCCAGACCGGGGCAGTGGCAGCGGAGTAGTCTTTATCGCGTCTTCCTTCCATCTCTACGCACTGAGAACGAGGGAAACGTTAAGCGTCAGGATGCGTGACCTGATTCAGGGTGTAACGGCGATGCAGAAGTTTGTGATCCTTGCTTGTCTGGCAACGTTGGCGATGCCCGCGCTTGCCGGCACATGGACCGCGCCTGAGGGGTGTGAGGTCTTCATGACAGTGCAGTCCAAGGCCTGCAGGGTGTCGAACCACTATCGGTGCAGCGCCGATGCGCCGGGGGATCAGTGGCGGGCGGATTTCGATCAGGAGGGGCTCTTCTTCACCTCACGCATCGACAGTGAGGGGCAGTGGGTTGAAAGCTACACCGTGAACCCGACCGTCCGGCAGGTGCTGGACCCGGTGCGCGCCGATAGTGCCAGCTTCACCGAGCTTTTGGCGACGGGCATCGACACCTGGGATTTCGGGATGAGCCGCGATGACGGCAGCGCCAGCGGGGCCAAGGGCTATGACCGGCTGACCGGCAAAAGCGTGGTCATTGACGGGATCACCTTGCAGGAAACCGAGGTGGACTTCATCGAATCCGACGTGATGGGCAATGTCCTGCGCCGTTCGCGGGGGAACGAATATCTGCATGCCGAGTGGCGGCTGTTCTTCTCAGGCCCCGGAGAGACCGACCTGGGCGATGGCCAGTGGTTGCCGATCGACGGCAGCCCGGTGGAGTTTATCTTTCCGGGCGAGGAAGGCTTTCTTGATACCCAACCGAAGTATGACTGCGACGTGCTGACGGCTGAGGCCCCGGTCTGGAGGATCAGCGATGAGCCTTGAGCGGTCCGGCGGCTGTCTGTGCGGTGCGGTGCGGTTCACGGCCGTGCTGACGGGCACGAATTTCGGTGTCTGCCACTGCCCGATGTGCCGGAAGTGGACGGGATCGGCCCTTTTGGGGATCACGGTGCCTGAGGGCAACGTGGAGTGGGTTGGGGCGGAGCATATCGCCAAGCGCCAGTCTTCCGGCTGGGGCGAGCGGGCCTGGTGCCGGGAGTGCGGGTCGGCGATCTGGTTCCGGGTCACGGCAGAGGGGCCCTATTCCGGCAATGTCGAACTGCCGGTCGGCCTTTTTGACGACGCCGGCGGCCTGACGATGACGAATGAGATCTACATCGACATGAAACCCGACAGCTACGCCTTCGCGGGCGAGGATCGGCAAGTTTTGACGCGCGCGCAGTGTGTGGAGAAATTCCCGCTGCTGGCCAGTGAGTGAGAGGGATACGCCATGACCAAATATGACGCCGCATGGGTTGCCGCCGAAGAAGCCAAGCGCGCCTGGATGGATGCGAATGGCCTCTACAAGGCCGAGGATGAACATTCGTCCTGCGGCGTGGGGCTGGTGGTTTCCATCAGTGGCAAGCCCAGCCGCAAGGTCGTGGAGAACGGCATCAACGCGCTGAAGGCGGTCTGGCACCGGGGCGCGGTGGATGCCGATGGCAAGACCGGTGACGGCGCGGGCATCCATGTGCAGATCCCGGTCAAGTTCTTCTATGACCAGGTCCGCCGCACCGGGCATGAGCCGGACATGGCCAAGCTGATCGCCGTCGGTCAGGTCTTCCTGCCGCGCACCGATTTTGGCGCGCAGGAACGCTGCCGGACCATCGTCGAGGCCGAAGTGCTGCGGATGGGGCATTACATCTACGGCTGGCGGCATGTGCCGGTGAACACCTCGGTCCTTGGTGACAAGGCAAATGCCACCCGCCCCGAGATCGAGCAGATCCTGATCCGCTGCGACAAGGACATCGACGCCGAGGCGTTTGAGCGCGAACTTTACATCATTCGCCGGCGGATCGAGAAAGCCGCCATCGCCAGCCAGATCCAGGGCATGTATTTGTGCAGCCTTTCGTGCCGGTCGATCATCTACAAAGGCATGATGCTGGCCGAACAGGTGGCGGTCTTCTACCCAGATTTGCTGGATGAACGGTTCGAGTCGGCCTTTGCGATCTATCACCAGCGCTATTCCACCAACACCTTCCCGCAGTGGTGGCTGGCGCAGCCCTTCCGGATGCTGGCCCATAACGGTGAGATCAACACCCTCAAGGGCAACGTCAACTGGATGAAGTCGCACGAAATCCGGATGGCATCGAACAACTTTGGCGACGCGGCGGAGGATATCAAGCCGATCATTCCCTCGGGGACAAGCGACTCGGGCGCGTTGGATGCGGTGTTCGAGGTTCTGGTTCGCTCTGGCCGGTCGGCGCCTTTGGCCAAGACCATGCTGGTGCCCGAGGCCTGGAGCAAGGCGACCACCGACATGCCGCAGGCCTGGGCGGATATGTATTCCTACTGCAACTCGGTCATCGAGCCTTGGGACGGGCCGGCGGCACTGGCAATGACGGATGGCCGCTGGGTTTGCGGCGGGCTTGACCGCAACGGGTTGCGGCCGATGCGCTATGTGGTCACCGGCGACGGGATGCTGATCGCCGGGTCCGAGGCCGGGATGGTGCCGGTGGACGAAAGTACGATCCGCGAAAAGGGCGCGCTTGGGCCGGGGCAGATGATTGCCGTCGATATGGTAGAGGGGAAACTTTACCATGACGTTGAAATGAAAGACAAACTCGCCGCGGCCCAGCCCTATGCAGACTGGGTGGGCAAGATTGTCGATCTGAACGCGCTGTTGAAGGACGTGCCGGAAACGCCGGTCTTTGCCGGGGCAGAGCTGCGCAAACGCCAGATCGCTGCGGGGTTCACGGTTGAGGAGTTGGAACAGGTTCTGGCGCCCATGGCCGAAGACGGCAAGGAAATGGTTGCCAGCATGGGCGACGACACGCCGCCTGCGGTGTTGTCGAACATCTATCGCCCCCTGTCGCACTACTTCCGCCAGAACTTCAGCCAGGTGACGAACCCGCCGATTGACAGCCTTCGGGAAGGCCGGGTGATGAGCCTCAAGACCCGCTTCGGCAACCTGCGCAACGTGCTGGATGAGAACAACAGCCAAACCGAGATTCTGGTGCTGGAAAGCCCCTTCATCGCCAACCGAGAGTTTGACGTGATGGTCGAACGCTTCGGCGATCAGGTGGCGTTCATTGACTGCACCTTCCCGGTCGGCCCGTCGCTGGATGACCTGCGTGTCGGGCTGGAACGCATCCGGGCCGAGGCGGAGGATGCCGTGCGCTCGGGCGCTGGGCAACTGGTCCTGACCGACGAACATCAGGGGCCGGAAAAGGTGGGGATGCCGATGATCCTTGCCACCAGCGCCGTGCATTCCTGGCTGACGCGGAAGGGTCTGCGGACGTTCTGCAGCATCAACGTGCGGTCGGCGGAATGCATTGATCCGCATTACTTTGCCGTGCTGATCGGGTCGGGTGCGACGACGGTGAACGCCTACCTTGCGCAGGATTCGATTGCTGACCGGATTGAGCGGGGGCTGCTGGAAGGCTCCCTCACCGATGCGATGCGGCGGTATCGGGATGCCATCGACGCGGGTCTTCTGAAGATCATGTCGAAGATGGGGATTTCCGTAATCTCCAGCTATCGCGGGGGCCTGAACTTTGAGGCTGTGGGTCTGTCGCGCGCGATGGTGGCGGAGTATTTCCCGGGCATGCAAAGCCGGATTTCCGGCATCGGCCTGACCGGGATCGAACAGAAGCTGGAGGAAGTCCACGCCCGCGGCTGGCGCGGTGGGGCGGACGTGCTGCCGATTGGTGGGTTCTACAAGGCGCGGCGGTCGGGCGAAAAGCACGCTTGGGAAGCGCAGACGATGCACATGCTGCAATCGGCCTGCGACCGGGCGAGCTATGACCTGTGGAAGCAATACTCCGCCGCGATGCGGGCGAACCCGCCGATCCATCTGCGGGATTTGCTGGACATCAAGACGCTGGGCAAGCCGGTGCCGATTGAGGAGGTGGAGTCGATCACCTCGATCAGGAAGCGGTTCGTGACGCCGGGCATGTCGCTGGGGGCGTTGTCGCCCGAGGCGCACAAGACGCTGAACGTGGCGATGAACCGGATCGGGGCGAAGTCTGACAGCGGTGAGGGTGGCGAGGACCCGGCGCATTTTGTGCCGGAGCCGAATGGGGACAACCCGTCTGCCAAGATCAAGCAGGTCGCGTCGGGGCGCTTTGGCGTGACGGCGGAATATCTGAACGCCTGTGAGGAACTTGAGATCAAGGTGGCCCAAGGCGCCAAGCCCGGGGAAGGTGGCCAGCTGCCGGGGATGAAGGTCACGGCGCTGATTGCTCGGCTGCGGCACAGCACTCCGGGGGTGACGCTGATCTCGCCGCCGCCGCACCACGATATCTACAGCATCGAGGACCTTGCGCAGCTGATCTACGACCTGAAGCAGATCAACCCGCGCGCCAAGGTGACGGTGAAGCTGGTGTCGTCTTCGGGTGTCGGGACCATCGCGGCGGGCGTGGCGAAGGCCAAGGCCGATGTGATCCTGATCTCGGGCCACAACGGCGGGACGGGGGCATCGCCGGCAACCAGCATCAAGTATGCCGGCCTGCCGTGGGAAATGGGCCTGACCGAGGCGCATCAGGTTCTGGCGATGAACAACCTGCGGGAGCGGGTGACCCTTCGCACCGATGGGGGCCTTCGCACCGGCCGGGATATCGTGATGGCGGCCATGCTCGGGGCCGAGGAATACGGCATCGGCACCGCGGCGCTGATCGCCATGGGCTGTATCATGGTGCGGCAGTGCCAGAGCAACACCTGCCCGGTGGGTGTCTGCACGCAGAATGAGGCGCTGCGGGCCAAGTTCACCGGATCAGCGGAGAAGGTGGTGAACCTGATCACCTTCTACGCGCAGGAGGTGCGGGAGATTCTCGCGTCAATCGGCGCGCGGTCGATGGATGAGATCATCGGGCGGGCGGACCTGCTGACGCAGGTTTCGCGCGGGGCGGCCAACCTGGATGACCTTGACCTGAACCCGATGCTGATCAGCGTGGATGGGTCGCAGAAGATCACCTATGACCGGTCCAAGCCGCGAAATGCGGTGCCGGACACGCTGGACGCCGACATCATCCGCGATGGGCACCGGTTCTTTGAGGATGGCGAGAAGATGCAACTGTCCTATGCGGTGCGCAACACGCTGCGGACCATCGGGACGCGGGCGTCGAGCCATATCGTCAAGAAGTTCGGGATGCGGAACGCGTTGCAGCCGGACCATCTTACGGTGAAGCTGACGGGGTCCTGCGGGCAGTCCTTGGGGGCGTTCAGCGTCCGGGGCCTCAAGCTGGAAGTGCAGGGCGACGCCAACGACTATGTCGGCAAGGGCCTGTCGGGCGGCACGATCACGGTGCGGCCGTTGATGTCCTCGCCTTTGAAGGCGGAGGAGAACACGATCATCGGCAACACCGTGCTTTATGGCGCGACGGACGGGTTCCTGTTCGCCAGCGGGCGGGCGGGGGAGCGTTTTGCCGTCCGCAACTCCGGTGCCAGCGTGGTGGTCGAAGGCTGCGGGTCGAACGGGTGTGAATACATGACCGGCGGTGTCGCGGTGGTGCTGGGGCGGATTGGGGCCAACTTCGGCGCCGGGATGACCGGGGGCATGGCCTATGTCTACGACCCCAAGGGCGTGGCCGAGGATTTCATGAACCTGGAAACCATCCTGCCCCTCGCCGTCGGCCATCCGCATTGGGAGCTGCAGCTGAAGACGCTGATCACCCGGCATGTCGAGGAAACCGGCAGCCGGATCGGGGAACGTATCCTGGCCAACTGGGACAGCGAGCGGCGGAATTTCCTGCAGGTCTGCCCGAAGGAAATGGTCAGCCGCCTGCCCTACCCCCTCAGCGACGAAGTGGCAAAGGTGCCGGCTGAGTAGGAATCGTCTGCTCAAACCGCTTTGGATGTGCTAAGGAAGGGCCGTTGCTGATGCAGCGGCCCCTTTCCTGCCCTTTCGTGGAGGACACCATGTCTGATCTCATCATCGTCGCCTTCCCTGATGAAGCCACCGCCTTTGCCGCCGCCGAGGCGCTGGTGGGCCTGCAAAAGCAGTATCTGATCGAGATGGAGGATGTCGTCGTCGTCACCCGCGACGCGGAGGGCAAGGTCACGCTGAACCAGTCGATCAACCTGACGACGGGCGGGGCCATCGGGGGCGGGCTTTGGGGCACGCTGATCGGCCTTCTGTTCCTGAACCCGCTGGTCGGCGCGGCCGTGGGGGCAGGCGCAGGCGCACTTGCCGGCAAGTTCAGCGACGTGGGCATTGACGACGGCTTTCTGCGCGACGTGGGCCACAGCCTTGACAAGGGGGGCGCTGCGGTCGGCATGTTGATCCGCAAGATCACCACCGACAAGGTGATGGAACGCCTTGAACCCTTCCGCGAAAAGGGCCGCGTGATCCATACCTCCCTCAGCCATGAGGCGGAGGCGGGCCTGAAACAGTTCCTGGAAAAGATCCCGCCGATGCAATGGCCACAGGATCAGCTTGGCGGCGGTCGGGTGTAAGCGCCACTCTTGACGGGGCGCGGTGGCCCGCGTCTAACCCATCGGATGAGCGACAAACCCGCCCAAACCCCGGCTGAGAAAGCCCCGGCAAAACGCAAGCGCGCGGCCAAGGCCGAGGATGCGCCCGCGCCAAAGCCGCGCTTGTGGCGGTTGGTGGCGAAGTGGGTTGGTCGCGCTTTGGGGGCGGTTGCGGCGGTCTATGCCGTGCTGATCCTGCTGTTCAGCTTTCTGCCGCCGCCGATCAACCTTTACCAGTTGGGCGAAGCATGGCGTCTGGGCGGGATTGAAAAGGATTGGGTGTCCTGGGACGAGATTGCCCCGGTCATGGGCCGGTCAGCCGTGGCGGCGGAGGATGCGAATTTCTGCACCCACTGGGGCTTTGACATGGCCGCGATCCGCCAGGCGATTGAGGAAGGCAGCAATCGCGGCGCGAGCACGATCAGCCAGCAGGTGGTGAAGAACGTGTTCCTCTGGCATGGCCGCAGCTACGCGCGAAAGGCGATGGAGGCGGTGCTGACCCCGGTGGTGGAGCTCGTCTGGTCGAAAGAGCGGGTGCTGCATGTCTATCTGAACGTGGCCGAGTTCGACGAGGGCGTCTTTGGCGTACAGGCGGCGGCGCAGCACTACTTTGGCGTAGACGCCAAGGACCTGAGCGCGTTGCAGGCTGCCCGACTGGCGGCGGTTCTGCCTGACCCCAAGGGGCGCGATGCGGCCAATCCTTCCAGCTTTGTCCGCAGCCGGACCCGCAGCATCATCTCGGGCGCGGAAACCATCGCGGCGGACGGGCGATCCGCCTGTTTCGAGGGTTGAACGGCACAGGGGATTGAATTCCGCAGGCCATCGCGGCAATGAGGAAGGCATCGAAAGGTGTTTGCCCGATGAACCGACTTTACCATGTCCCCCTCTCGCCCTTCTGCCGCAAGGTCCGGCTGACGCTGGCGGAAAAGAAGATTGAGGTGGAGCTGGTCGAGGAACGCTATTGGGAGCCGACGCCCGATTTCCTGCGCCGGAACCCGGCCGGGAAAGTGCCGATCCTGAAGATGGGCACCCGCACGATGAGCGAAAGCCAAGCGATCTGCGAATACATCGAAGAGATCGCCCCCGAGCCGCCCCTCATGCCGCGCAGTGCCGATGGCCGCTATGAAGTGCGCCGCCTTTGTGCCTGGTTCGACGACAAGTTCCACAACGAAGTGACGTCGAAGCTGCTGTACGAGCGGGTGAACAAGAAGGTCACCGGCCAGGGCTATCCGGATTCGAAGAACGTGAAGCTGGGGTCGGCCCGGATCAAGTATCACCTTGATTACATGGCCTGGCTCTTGGACCAGCGGCGGTGGCTGGCCGGGAATGAGATGACCCTGGCCGATTTCACCGCTGCCGCGCATCTGAGCTGCCTGGATTACATCAGCGACGTGGATTGGCACCGGCATGCGGTGTTGAAGGACTGGTATGCCAAGATCAAGTCGCGGCCTTCGTTCCGGCCCCTGTTGGCGGACCAGATCTCGGGCTTTCCGCCGTCGGCGCATTATGCCGATCTGGATTTCTAATCCTGACCGGGCGGGGGGCCAGCCCCCCGCACCCCCCGGGATATTTAGGCCAGAATGAAAGGGCTTACGAAAGAAGAGCTGGTTGCGCGGGCCCTAGAGGAAGGGTTCGTGAAGGTTGGCGTCTGTCGGCCTGATGCCGTGCCCGAGGCGGCAGGGCGGTTGCGCGCCTTTCTGGCGGACGGGCGGCACGGGCAGATGGGCTGGATGGCAGAGCGGGAGGAATGGCGCGGATCAGCGGCGGCGCTGTGGCCCGAAGCGCGGTCGGTGGTGATGCTGGCGGAGGCGTATACTCCGGAGGTTGATCCGATGGCGGGGCTTTTGCAGCGGGACCGGGGGGTGGTGTCGGTCTACGCCCAAGGGAAGGACTACCACGATCTGGTGAAACGGCGGATGAAGCGGCTGGGGCGGTGGCTGGTTGACGCCTCGGGCTGCGAGATCAAGGTGTTTGTCGATACGGCGCCGGTGATGGAAAAGCCCTTGGCGCAGGCGGCGGGGTTGGGGTGGCAGGGCAAGCACACCAACCTTCTGGGGCGCGATCTGGGGAACTGGGTGTTCCTTGGGGCGATCTTCACCACGCTAGAGCTGGAGCCGGATACACCAGAGGTTAGCCACTGCGGGAGCTGCACTGCTTGCCTTGACATCTGCCCGACGCGGGCTTTTCCCGCGCCCTATCAGCTGGATGCGCGGCGGTGCATTTCTTACCTCACCATCGAGCATCGCGGGCCGGTGGATGTGGAGTTGCGGGGGTTGATGGGCAACCGGATCTATGGCTGCGATGACTGTCTGGCGGTCTGCCCCTGGAACAAGTTCGCGGCGGCGGCGACGGAGATCGGTTATCAGCCGCGCGTGGGGTTGCCGGAACTTGCGGAACTTGCGGCGCTGGATGATGCGGGGTTTCGGGCGCGGTTTCAGGGCAGCCCGATCAAGCGGATCGGGCGGGACCGGTTTGTGCGCAACGTTCTTTATGCGGTGGGGAACTCTGGCATGGCGGCGCTGATCCCGGTGGCGCAGGCGCGGCTGGGGGATGCTGACCCGGCGGTGGCGGATGCGGCGGCCTGGGCGGTGCAGCGGTTGGGGGCTGCTTGAGGCCCATGCGCTGGGGTTTGCCGATGCGGGCGGTGGGCGGCCAATGCGGTGGCGCGGCTGGGGGCCGGCTGTGGTAGACTACCGATCATCATCCTTGAAGGAGGACAGCATGAGCAGGCATCTGGCAGACCATCGCAGCGCGTCAACCGGGGGGAAGGTGCAGCAGTTTCTGCGGCTTGCCCGGGGTCAGCGCAAGACCTGGCACCGCAGCCATGCCCCGGTGGGGCCATCGCGGCTGATCAACTTCCTGCGAATCGCGCGGGGGCGCAGCGCCTGAGTGTCCCGGGCGGGGACAGGGGTACTGATCCAAAGAAATCAAGGGCTTGGCTTCGCGTTTTAACGAGTTGTCAAGCTTTGGCGGGCTTCAGCCGGTTGCGCAGGACGGCCAGAACATCGCGCAGGTCGCGGATCTGGTCGGGGTTGAGGCCGGTCTTTTCCGCAAAGGCGCGGGGCACATCCGCTGCGCGCTGGGCAAGGGTGCGGCCCGCGTCGGTCAGCCTTAGCACGACCTTGCGGTCATCGGCGGGGTCGCGGCTGCGGGTCAGCCAGCCTGCGGCCTGCATCCGCTTCAGCAGCGGGGTCAGTGTGTTCGATTCCAGCCGCAGCGATGCCCCCAACTGCCCCATGCCTTGGCCATCTTCGGCCGCCAGCGAGGCGAGGACGAGGTATTGCGGATAGGTCAGGCCCAAGGGCTCCAACAAGGGAGTATAGGCCGAATGCACGGCCTGGGCTGCGGAATGCAGAGCAAAGCAAAGCATGTCGGGAGGTGTCAGAGCCATGAGCATTGATACATCGCGCGCGATCAAAGCGCAAGCGATTGACATTTGCACCCAAAGCGCCTAAGTCAATCGCATACGATTTAATCGCACACGATAGGAGACTACCATGACCGTAGATGCAAAGTACTGGACCGAGGCGAAGGCAACCGGCGGTGGCCGCAATGGCGTGGCCGGGCTGGTCAATGGCCAGCTGACCGTGACCATGACCAGCCCGAAAGAGCTGGGCGGGTCCGGCCTGGGCCATAACCCGGAAGAGCTGTTCGCGGTGGGCTATGCCGCCTGCTATCTGGGCGCGATGCGCTTTGCCGCCAGCAGCGAAAAGCTGGGCACGGTGCCGGACAATGCCACGGTGAACGCGCATGTCGGCATTGGCGGCCGGTCGGACGGCGGCTTTGGCCTGAAGGTCAAGCTGGTGGTCAGCTTGCCGGGCCTTGACCGCGCCGTGGCGGAAAAGATCGCCGAGCGTGGGCATTTCATCTGCCCGTATTCGAACGCGACCAAGGGCAACATCGAGGTTGTGACGGAAGTCGTCTGACCCATCGGAACCAACGATAAAGGCCGGGCAACTTGCCCGGCCTTTTGCTTTTCAGCCAACTGGCAATCAGGCGCGGACCAGCTTTTCGTATTCAGTCGCGACGCGCTTGGTCAGGTCGCCGACTTCGAAGTTGTAATCACCGATCTGGCCGACGGGGGTAACCTCAGCCGCAGTGCCGGTCAGCCAGCACTGTTCGAAACCCTCAAGCTCTTCCGGCATGATGTGGCGTTCGTGGACCTTGATCTGCATGTCTTTCAGCATGCTGATCACGGTCTGCCGGGTGATGCCGTTCAGGAAGGCGTCGGCCTTCGGGGTGTGCACTTCACCGTCCTTGACGAAGAAGATGTTCGCGCCCGTCGCCTCGGCCACATAGCCGCGATAGTCGAACATCATGGCGTCGGAGCAGCCTTTGGCTTCGGCGGCGTGCTTCGACATGGTGCAGATCATGTAAAGACCGGCGGCCTTGGCAGCGTGGGGGATGGTTTCGGGCGAGGGACGCTTCCACTTGGCGATGTCGAGTTTCGCGCCCTTGAACTTGGCGTCGCCGTAGTAGTTGCCCCAGGTCCAGCAGGCCACGGCCATGCGGATCGGGTTCTTGTTGGCGGCGACGCCCATCATTTCCCCCGCGCCACGCCAGGCGATGGCGCGAACGTAGGCGTCGGTCAGGTTGTTGGCCTTGAGGGTGGCCTCTTTCGCGGCGTTGATCTCAGCCACGCTGTAGGGGAGCGGCATGTCGAGAAGCTCACCCGACATGCGGAGGCGTTCGGAATGTTCGGTCGACTTGAAGATCTTGCCGTTGTAGCAGCGTTCGCCTTCAAAGACGGATGAGGCATAGTGCAGGGCATGGGTCAGGATGTGCACGTTGGCGGACCGCCAGTCCACCAGTTTGCCGTCCATCCAGATGAACCCGTCACGATCGTCATAACCTGCCATAGCGCCCTCTCCTTTGCGAATGTTGCGCCTGAAAGGTCCGCTTCGGACAGATTCTTGCGCGAAATCGGGGCAGGATTATGGGTTCGTGCTTGGAAAGTCAACAAGGCTGACGTAAATTCCTGCCAAAGTGGAGGGTGCGATGGCCGAGACTGCCGGGGGCGAGGGGCTGCTGTTCCTGACGGATGAGCAGTTGCGCAAAGGGATTGAGGCGATGTTCTTCGCCTACCGCGGGTTCACCGCGGACCCGGACCGCATTCTGGAGGGGATGGATTATGGCCGCGCGCATCACCGGGCGATCCATTTCGTCCATCGGTCCCCGGGGACGACGGTTTCAAACCTGCTGGCGATCCTTGGTGTTACAAAACAGTCCCTCAATCGTGTGTTGCGGACCTTGATCGAGGATGGCCTTGTGCGCAGTGAAAAGGGCCGTGTTGACGCAAGGGAACGGCATCTGTTCCTGACGGAGAAGGGGTTGATCCTGGAACGCGAATTGTCGGATGCGCAGCGGGCGCGGATGCGGGCGGCGTATCGCGCGGCGGGGCCTGCGGCGGTGCAGGGCTTTCGTCAAGTGCTGGAAGCGATGATGGACCCCGAAATGCGCAAGCAATACAACCGTCTTAAGGAGGGCGGCTGATGGTTCCCGACGCGCACCTATTGATCGTTGATGATGACGAACGCATTCGCGGCCTTCTGCAGAAGTTCCTGATGCGGGGCGGCTTCATGGTTTCCGTGGCCCGGGATGCAGCGCAGGCGCGGCGGATTCTGGCGGGGCTGGAATTTGATCTGATCGTCATGGATGTGATGATGCCGGGCGAGGATGGCGTGACGCTGACCCGCGATCTGCGAAAGCGCCTGCAGACGCCGATCCTGCTGTTGACCGCAAAAGGCGAGACGTCGAACCGGATCGAGGGGCTTGAGGCGGGGGCGGATGATTACCTGGTCAAGCCGTTCGAGCCGAAGGAATTGCTGCTGCGGATCAACGCCATCTTGCGACGGGTGCCACAGGTGCGCGCGGCGGAACCGGTGCGGCAGGTGATCCATCTGGGCGCGGTGCGCTATGACCTTGACCGGGGCGAGATGTGGCGCGGGGATGCTCCGGTTCGGCTGACGGCGACCGAGGCGGCGTTGATGCGGGTCTTTGCGGCAGCGCCCGGTGTGGCGATCAGCCGGGACAAGCTGGTGGGCGATCAGTCGGGCGCCGATGCGGCGCAAGAGCGGGCGGTCGATGTGCAGATCACCCGGCTGCGGCGCAAGATCGAGGTGGACCCGAAAAGCCCGCGCTACCTGCAGACCGTGCGCGGCGAAGGCTATATGCTGCAGCCGGATTGAGGGTTGGCTGATGGGCGGAGGCCAGCCCCCCAGTCCATTGGTTTCTCGAACCGATGGCGAAACCAAAGGACTACCCCGGAGTATTTCTCAGAAGAGCAGGCCATGCTGGTTTTCAGTCATCCCGATTGCGCGCGACATGTGACCCCGCCGGGCCATCCGGAGCGGGTGGACCGATTGGCGGCAGTGGAGCAGGGCCTGGCGGGTCTGGCGGTTGAGCGGCGGGGGGCTCCGCTGGTCGACGAGGCTGAGGTGCTGCGCTGCCATCCGGCATCATATCTGGCGCGGGTGAAGGCGGCGGTGCCGAAGGACGGCTGGGCGCAGCTGGATGGGGATACGTTCCTGTCTCCGGGCTCTTACGACGCGGCAATGCGGGCGGTCGGGGGGATTTGTGCAGCGGTGGATGCGGTGGTCATGGGCGAGGCGAAGACGGCCTTCGTTGCGGGGCGGCCGCCGGGACACCATGCGGAACGCGACATTGCCATGGGGTTCTGCCTGTTCGGGACGGTCGCGATTGGCGCAAAACGGGCGCTGGACCATCACGGTCTGTCGCGCGTCGCCATCGTCGATTTCGACGTGCATCACGGGAACGGCACGCAGGATTTGCTGTGGGACGAGGGGCGGTGTCTGTTCGTCTCTTCCCACCAGATGCCGCTTTATCCAGGGACGGGACGGCCGGATGAGACGGGCGCGCATGGCCAGATCATGAACCTGCCGCTGCGGGGTGGCGGGACGGGGCATGACATGCGGCAAGTCTATGAAAGGGTTGTGTTTCCGGCCCTTGAGGCGTGGCAGCCTGAGTTGCTGCTGATCTCAGCGGGGTTTGATGCGCATGCCGATGATCCTCTGGCCGGGTTGGAATGGCAGGCGGAGGATTATGCCTGGCTGACGCGCCATCTGTGCGAGTTTGCCGGGGGGCGGGTGGTCTCGACACTTGAGGGCGGCTATGATCTGGATGCGCTGGCGGCTTCGGTCGCGGCGCATGTGGGCGTGTTGGAGGAGCGGGGCCGATGACGGACAAAGCCGTTGAGGGAATGAGTTTCGAGGAGGCGATGGCCGCCCTGGAGCAGGTTGTCGGCGCGCTGGAGCGGGGCGAAGTGCCGCTGGACCAGTCGATTGCGCTGTATGAACGTGGGGCAAAGCTGAAAGCGCATTGCGCGGCGAAGCTGGCCGAGGCCGAAGAGAAGGTGGAACTGATCCGGGCACAGGAAGGCCGCGCTGTCGGCACCACGCCGGCGGAGGGGATGTGAAATTTCCTGAGGTTCTGGCGCGGGATGCCGGGCTGATCGAGGCGCGGCTGATGTCTGCCCTTGAGGGCCGCGCGGACCAGCCTGTCACTCACGCGATGCGCTATGCGGTGCGCGGCGGCAAACGGCTGCGCGGGTTTCTGGTGCTGGAAGGCGCGCGGATGCTGGGGGTTCCCGAGGGCCACGCGTTGAGTGCGGCGGCGGCGATTGAGGCGCTGCATGCCTATAGCCTGATCCACGACGATCTGCCTTGCATGGATGATGATGACCTGCGGAGGGGGCAGCCGACGGTCCATGTGAAATGGGATGAGGCGACGGCGGTGCTTGCGGGCGATGCCTTGCAGACTCTGGCGTTTGAGTTGCTGTGTGACCCGGCGCTTGGGTCCGCTGACGTGCGGATGACGCTGGTTGAGGGGTTGGCCGCGGCCTCGGGCATCGAAGGCATGGTGCTGGGTCAGGCTTTGGACATTGCGGCGGAAACGGCGGGGCATCCGCTGACGCTGGACGAGATCACCGCGCTGCAGGCGGGCAAGACCGGCGCGCTGATCGGCTTTGCGGCGGAAGCGGGGGCGGTGATTGCCGGGGCGGACCGGGGGCCCTTGCGCGCCTATGCGGGGGCGCTGGGGCTGGCGTTCCAGATTGCCGACGACATTCTGGATGTGACCGGCGATGCCGCCAAGACCGGCAAGGCCGTGGGCAAGGATGCCAATGCAGGGAAGGCGACCTTTGTGTCGCTGCTTGGGTTGGAAGGCGCACGGGCGCGGGCGGTGGCTTTGGTGGATGAAGCCTGCGCGCACCTGTCGCCTTACGGCGACCGCGCGAAGCTGCTTCAAGAAGCGGCGCGGTTCACCATCGCGCGGGAGAGTTGAATGACGGACCTGAAGACACCGCTGTTGGACCGGGTGACCCTGCCTGCCGACCTGAAGGGGCTTTCTGACCGGGAATTGCGCCAGCTGGCCGATGAGCTGCGGGCCGAGACGATCTCGGCCGTATCGGTGACGGGCGGGCACTTGGGCGCGGGCTTGGGCGTGGTTGAGTTGACGGTGGCGATCCACGCCGTCTTTGACACGCCGCGCGACAAGCTGATCTGGGATGTCGGCCACCAGTGCTATCCGCACAAGATTCTGACCGGGCGGCGTGACCGGATCCGGACGCTGCGGATGGAGGGGGGCCTGAGCGGGTTCACCAAGCGCAGCGAGTCGCCCTATGACCCGTTCGGGGCGGCGCATTCTTCAACCTCGATCTCAGCCGCGCTGGGCTTTGCGATGGCGGCGGAGCTTGGCGGTGACCCGGGCGACGCGATTGCCGTGATCGGCGATGGCGCGATGTCGGCGGGCATGGCGTTTGAGGCGATGAACAATGCCGGGCACCTTGGCCAGCGGCTGTTCGTGATCCTGAACGACAATGAGATGAGCATTGCCCCGCCGGTGGGGGCGCTGTCGGCTTACCTGTCGAAGCTATACGCCGAACCGCCGATGCAGGACCTGAAGCAGGTGGCGAAGGGGTTTCTGGGCCTGCTGCCGCCGCCCCTCCAAGAGGGGGCGAAACGCGCGAAGGAGATGTTGAAGGGCATGACCATCGGCGGCACGCTGTTTGAGGCGCTGGGGTTTTCCTATGTCGGGCCGATTGACGGGCATGATCTGGATACGCTGCTGCCCGTCCTGCGCACGGTGAAGGCGCGGGCGACGGGGCCGATGCTGATCCATGTGCTGACCAAGAAAGGCAAGGGCTATGCCCCGGCCGAGGCGGCACGCGACAAGGGCCATGCAACGGGCAAGTTCGATGTGCTGACCGGGGTGCAGGCGAAGGCGGTGTCGAACGCGCCGTCCTATACCAAGGTCTTCGCGCAATCGCTGGTGGCCGAGGCGGAGCGGGATGACAAGATCGTTGCCATCACAGCGGCGATGCCGGACGGGACAGGGCTCAACCTGTTTCAGGACCGCTTCCCCAAGCGCTGCTTTGATGTGGGCATTGCCGAACAGCACGCGGTGACGTTTTCAGCTGCGCTTGCGGCGGGGGGGATGAAGCCGTTCTGCGCGCTTTATTCCACCTTCCTGCAGCGCGGCTATGACCAGGTGGTGCATGACGTGGCGATCCAGCGGTTGCCGGTGCGCTTTGCTGTGGATCGGGCCGGGCTGGTCGGCGCGGACGGGGCCACCCATGCCGGGGCCTTTGATGTGGCCTTCATGGCGAACCTGCCCGGAATGGTGGTGATGGCCGCGGCGGATGAGGCGGAGTTGGTGCACATGGTTGCCACCGCCGTGGCCCATGACACGGGGCCGATCGCTTTCCGCTTCCCTCGTGGAGATGGCGTGGGGGTAGATGTGCCCGCGCGTGGGGTTCCGCTGGAAATCGGTCGGGGTCGGGTTCTGCGGGAGGGGTCGCGCGTCGCGATCCTGTCCTTCGGCACCAGGCTGTCGGAGGTTCTGAAAGCTGCCGAGGCGCTGGAGGCGCGGGGGGTGTCGGTCACAGTTGCAGACGCCCGCTTTGCCAAACCGCTGGACCGGGACCTGATCCTGCAACTGGCCAGCCAGCATGAGGCGCTGATTACGGTTGAGGAAGGCGCGGTCGGGGGCTTTGGGTCCCACGTCGCGCAACTGCTCGCGGATGAGGGCGTGTTCGACCGGGGGCTGAAGTACCGCAGCATGGTGCTGCCCGATATCTTCATCGACCAGGCCAGCCCCGAAGCGATGTACCGGGTGGCCGGCATGGAAGCCGCGCAGATTGAAGCGCGCGTGCTGGCGGTGCTCGGCGTGGCGGTCGTGGGGATGCGGGCGTAAGGGGCTTGTGACGGGTGGCTAGCGCAACGCGGGCGCAAGCCCGACCTACGATTTGCGCAGGCCGTCCATCACTTTGACCAGGGCCTCGCTGATGCCGGGTTCGGACAGGGCGTGGCCGGCGAGGGGGACCATGCGCAGGTCGCAGCGGTGCCAGCCATCGGCCAGGTTCCAGGCCGAGATCGGTGGGCAGATCATGTCGTAGCGGCCCTGGATGATGGTGGCGGGGATATGCTCGATCCGTTTCCTCTCCTGCAGGATCCAGCCGTCGCATTGCAGGAAGCCGCCGTTCTGGAAGTAGTGATTCTCCAGCCGCGAGAAGGCGCGGGCGTAGTCGGAGGGGCTTTCGCCCATCGGGCCCTCATGGTGGATCGAGGCGAGCGCGTTTTCCCAGTTCGCCCAGATCCGGCCGTAGCGGGTTTCTTCCATCAGGTTGCCGGAAAAGAGGCGGCGGTTGTAGGCGTTGATCAGGTTGTCGCGTTCCGCCGCCGGGATTGCGGCGACGAAGCGGCCCCAGATTTCGGGGAAGAAGGCCCCGGCGCCGCCGCCATAGAACCACTTCAGTTCCGCCTTGGTCATCAGGAAGACGCCGCGCAGGACAAGGTGTTGCACGCGGGTGGGGTGAGTGATGGCGTAGATCAGTGCCAAGGTCGCGCCCCAGCTGCCGCCAAAGGCGATGAAGCTGTCGATGCCAAGGGCCTTGCGGATCACCTCAACGTCTTCGATCAGGTGCCAGGTGGTGTTGGCGATGATGCTGGCATGGGGCCGCGACCGGCCACAGCCGCGCTGGTCAAACAGGATGATGCGGTAGATCGTCGGGTCAAAGTAACGGCGCATGGCGGGTGAGCAGCCGCCGCCCGGGCCGCCGTGAAAGACGATGACGGGGATGCCGTCGGGCCGGCCGCATTGTTCCATGTAGACCCGGTGACCGTCGCCCATGTCGAGAACGCGCTGATCGAAGGGATCGATCGGCGGGTACAGAAACTCAACTGCGCGCTTTTGACCTGATCTTTGATCCATCGTCGTCCTATATAGCGCCGGAGAAGCCCGGAGTCGAAGGGCAATGCGTGACGACGTTCAGGAGGGTAGCATGGCCACGACAACGATCGATCCGGCAGAGGTGGCCAAGTTCGAAGCGATGGCGGCGGACTGGTGGGACCCGACCGGCAAGTTCAAGCCCTTGCACATGCTGAACCCCTGCCGGCTGGACTATATCACCTCGCAGATTGCAGCAGAGTTCGGGCGTAATCTGGCGACGCCCTTGCCGTTCAAGGGCCTGCGATTGCTGGATATTGGCTGCGGCGGCGGGCTTCTGAGCGAGCCGATGGCGCGGCTGGGGGCCGATGTGGTGGGGGCCGATGCAGCGGCGCGCAACATTCCGGTGGCGCAGTTGCATGCCCAGCAGTCGGGGCTGGAGATCGACTATCGCCACACCACGGCGGAAGATCTGGCCGCAGCGGGCGAACAGTTCGACGTGGTGCTGAACATGGAAGTGGTGGAGCATGTGGCCGACCCGCAAGCCTATCTGACCGCTTGTCAGCAGTTGCTGAAGCCGGGGGGCTTGATGATCTGTTCGACCCTGAACCGAAACCCGAAGTCCTATGTGATGGCGATTGTCGGGGCGGAATGGGTGATGCGCTGGCTGCCGAAGGGCACGCATGACTGGAAGAAGTTCATCACGCCGGATGAGCTTTACGCGCTGATCCGCACCGCCGGCCTGCGGCCGGTGGACCGCAAGGGGATGGTGTTCAACCCGGTGACCTGGCGGTGGAGCCTGTCGGACCGCGACCTTAGCTGCAACTACGTCACCGCATCGGTGAAGGGCTGAGGCGTCAGCGGCGGCTCTGGCTGCGGATCACGTCGCGGATCAGATCGGCCAGACTGTCGATGTCGGCGGGGCTGTGGTCAGCACTGAGGTGCAGGCACCAGCGCGGGGCATGCGACGCGACGGCGGGACGCTTCACCAGGCTGACACCGATCCCGGCGCTGTGCATCAGCGCGGTGCAGGCATGGGCGGCTTGCGGGGAAAGCCGGACCGGCACGATGGGAGATGCCTGGCCCAGAACGGGCACCCCGTCCGCCAGAAGGTGATTGCGCAGGCGCAGGCTGACCGCATGCAACCGGCGGCGGCGGCGCTGCCCTTCGGCGCTTTCGACCAGATCCAGCATCGCAAGGATCGTGGCGGCATGTGAGGCTGCGATCGGGCGATTTTGCGCGCGCCGCAACTGGTGGGCAAGATCCGGATTGCGAAGGCCGACAAACCCGCCCGGGGCGCAGAAGGTGCGGGCAAAGCTGCCCAGCACCACATCGGCGCGGCCAAGGCAGCCCTGCACCTCCATCACGCCACCGCCGAACTGTCCGATCGATCCAAGGTCTTGCGTCACATCGACGATCAGCCCGGCGCCGAACGCATGGCAAAGATCGGCAAGGTCGGCCACCTCGGCCATGGCGGAGGCGAAGGGAGAGATCGCGGGAACGACCACCCAGATGCGCCCCGTGCCCGGAGCGGAGCACAGGCGGCGCAAGCGCCGTTCAACCCCGGCAAGCGACGCTGCCGGACAACGGAGGGGGCGGGCTTGCAGGGCCCAAACAGTCTCGAACATGGCGGAATCTATGGCCGCATCGAGAATGACCGCGTCGCCCGGTTGGAGGACGGTGCCCAAGGCGGCCCGCATCGCCTGTTCATGCGAGGTGAAGGTCACGGCGATGGGAAGCTGCAACAGGCGGGCCAGCCGCGTGTTGAGCAGATGGACCGGGTCCGCCACTGTAAGGGCAGGCTGCGGCACGACCCCAAGCGGATCTTGCGCCGAGAAGCTGCGGCCCCGCGACCGGGGGGTGAAGGGGGACAAAACCTCGTTCAGCGTGGCTGCCTGGAGAACACTGTGGCTGCGGGTCTGCAGACGCTGCGCAACCCGGCCGGGCAGATCGGACCCAAGGGTCAACAGGTCCTGGACCTGCGGGTTCGGGCGGTTGGGCCGGGGAGTATGCCGGAACATGGTATGACCTTTCGCTTGGGGAAATGGAAAACCGATCACCGGGTAAAGGGCCTTGGGGGGCCTGGCGCGACCCTGCCTTGGAAGCAGGGAAACTGGCGCGTTAATTCCCCGTGAAATCCGCGAATTTCCAAGGATCAGGCCGTGCAGAGGCCAAAACCTGTGGCATGCTGTGCCCATGGACCGGCAGGAGGGTGCAGGTATGGCGACGTGGGAGCAGGTGACGGCGGGGCTGGACTACGGCGGCTATGTCGCCTGGGAAACGGCGGTGGCCGATGCTCAGGGCGACGGCGGACGCAGCTATGTGCCGGTGTTCGCCACCTTGCAGCCACCCGAAGGCAGCGCGATGACGCTGGCTGCTGCGATTGATGCGACCCTTGCGCTGACCGGTGTCCATTTCAGCCAGCATGAGCGCGATCTTCTGGTGACGGAACGCGCGCTGGCCGGAAGTGGCTGGCCGCATGAGGTGCGGGTGGTGGCCTTCTGCCCCCGGACGATGCTGGGCGCGATGCCGGATTTCTGGAAGGTGCTGCGGGTTGGTCCGGCCGTGGCGATGCCCGCCGCCGCCCCGGTTACTGAGGGCGAGGATCTGTGCAAGCTGCAAGGCAAGCTTTTGCCAGAAGTGCCGATTGCCGCGGTCATCGATGACGGGATCGGCTTTCTCAACGCCCGCTTTCGGCAGAGCTGGGGCCACACCCGGATCAAGGCGGTCTGGTTGCAGGCGCCAGAGCGTCTGGGCGAGGCGACCCGCGCCGATGTGGTCTGTGGCCGCGTGCTGGAGGCGGATGACATCGACGCCCATCTGGTCACGGGCCGGGATGAGGCCGATGTCTACCGCATGGTCAACCGCGCGCTGTTGCCGGTGACGGATGGCGCGTTGACCAACCGGCGCGTGGCGCATGGCACGCATGTGCTTGACCTTGCGGCCGGCGCTTCGCCCTGGGACGGCGATCCGGTTCAGGCGATCCCGATCCTGGCGGTGCAATTGCCGCCGGCCTCGGTCCGGGAAACGACCGGGCGGCGGATGGAGACCTATCTGCTGCAAGGGTTGCGCTGGATTCTGGCGCAGGCGCTGCGGTTGGCGAAAGGGGCGAATGTGCCGCCGGTGGTGGTGAACATCAGCCTTGGGTCATTGGCGGGGCCGGGTGACCGGACGGCGTTTCTCGCGGACTGGTTCTCGCATGAGGTGGCGCGACATGCCCGCCTGACCGGTGGGGCCAAGCTGCGGCTGGTGATTGCCTATGGCAACGCGCGGCTGTCGCGGTTGGTGGCACGGGACGAAATGCGGCGGTCCCATCCGTTGGAACTGATCTGGCGGGTGCTGCCGGATGACCACACGCCAAGCCACCTGGAACTGCGGGTGGACACCAATCTGATGGCCGGGTTGAAGCTGGAGTTGCTACCGCCGCCCGGATCAGGGCTGCCGCCGCTGTCGGTGGACTGGCCGGAGGCGGAACAGGGCTGGCGTCTGGCCGGGCCGGTGGCGGCAGTGGCGGCAAGCGCCGAAAGCGGCGGGCAATCCCTGCTGCATCTGACATTGGGGCCGACGGCTGGCCCCGGGGCGACCGTGCCGCCGGGTGCCTGGCGCGTGGTGGTGCGCACCACGCTAACGGAACCGGTGCGGATCACGGCGCGGGTGCAGCGCGACGACACCCCGCCCGGTTACCGGACCCTGGGGCGGCAAAGCTGGCTGGACCATCCTTTTGGCTGGGACTGGGACGAAGAGGCGCGGGGCTATGTCGCCCCGCGCGGTGCCAAGGACGCGCCGGGCTGCCCCGTCACGCGCGAGGGGACCTGCGTGGCCTATGCCGGTGCGGAAAACAGCGCGGAGGATCTGGCCATCCTGTTCGTCGGCGCAGCCCGGCCCATGACGCGCGATCCTGACACGGGAGAGCCGTTCACGCGGCATCCCGGCGTGGTGAAGGCGTCGGCCTATTCGTCGGAAGGGGTGGGGCATATGGCGCGGCCGGGCGAATCCTTCGGACCGACGCTGGTCGCCTTGGGCGATGATGGCCTTGCCCTGCCCGGCCGGCGTGCGGCGGGCGTGGTCAGCGGGTCAGTCACCCGGATGTCGGGGACCAGCATGGCCGCGCCGCAGGTGGCGCGGGCGCTCTTGGGTTATTTCCTGACCGTGCCCCCGGCTGAACAAAGTGCTGCGGGCGAGCGGATCGCCCTGACCGGCACCGCCACCTGGGCCAAGCCCGACCGGCGGATGGGTCATGGAATGCTGGTGGGATAGGCCCGGTCAGGCTGTCGGTCAATCAACCTCAGGCGGTTTGCGGCCCCATTCTGCCGCGGCCGCCTTCCACAAGGCGGGCAGAAGCTGCCAGTTCTCAGCCTTGGGTAGGGTTGTCGTGCCGCCCCGCCAGCCCTTTTGCGCCCCGTTGCCAAGCGCCTCGCACCATTTGCGCAACGAGAAATCGCCTGACCAGTCATTGCCATCGGCGGCCCATTCCGGAACGGGCAGTTCTGGCCCGCCCCCAAGGCAATGCGCGATGATGGCCAGCGTGGTCGACAGGCCCAGAAGCGCGCCATGCGCCGAATCCACCGGGTAATGCACCCCGGCGACGGTGCGGTTGTCGGCAATCCGCGCGGCAAGCCGGTAAAGCAGGATCACCGGATCGGTGACCGGCGCGGTTTCGGTGGCGCGCGACAGTCTGGTCAGCACCCCGTCAACCAATGCAGCGTCGGCCATGCCGGTTCCGGTCAGCTTCAGCGCGGCCAGAAGGGTGGCGGTGGCAAAAGCCTCGGTCGCGTGGCCGGAGGGATAGGCGGAATGGCCGGGGGTTTCGATCACCGGCTGGATCTGCGGCGACAGGTCCACCGGACGCGCGACCGAACAGAGATGCTTCATCCGCTGCTCGACGGAAATCACCGTGTCCAGCATCGCCGTGATCAGGTGGACGGTATAGGGCCGCCGGTTCAGGCCAAAGGGCATCTGGGCGGCAAAGAAGCTTAGAAAGCCATCCGACTGGGCAATGATTTCGGGCAGGCGGTCGGCGCGAAGGTCCATCGCGGCGCGAACTTCGGCCATCTGCTCGGCGATCTTCGGGGCTTCGGGCGGGGTGAGGCTGATCAGGTTGTCTTCGGTGCGGACAAGGTGGGCCGGCTTCGCGCCAGGGCGGACGGTGAAAAGGCTGATCCCCTCATGGGCAAGGACGGAGGCGCGGGGAAAGGCCGCCAGCCGCATCAGGCGGGTCAGATCATCCGCACCATCCGTGGCAGGGACCGGAACGCTGCCGTCCCAGAACCCCATCAGCGCTTCGGCCGTCTGGCCAAGTGCCGAGGCGAGGAGCGGCGAGGTCCCGCCGCCATGTGTGCCGTGGGTGCCGTGTGTTCCGTGGGTGCCATGCGTTCCATGCGTTCCGTGGGTCCCATGCGTGCCGTGCGTTCCGTAAACGCCGTGGGTGCCATGCGTGCCGTGGGTGCCGTGCGTCCCATGGGTGCCGTGCGTTCCGTGTGTCCCGTGTGTCCCGAATATTGACATGAGGCGCTTCCTTTTGCGGATCGGCCCAAGGTGCACCGGAATTGCGGTTCGGCAAAGACAGCACATATCTACAGTTGAGCGATTGACGAAGAATTCACGGTGATTGCGCCTGCGCGGCCGACCGCTTAGCCTTGGGGCAAGTGGTTCGGGGTTCTGCATGTTCATCCGCCTTGTGGGCGTTTTCGAGGTGCGTGATGACGCCGGGCGCGATTGCACGCCCCGGGGGGCGAAGGCGCGCGCCATTCTGGCCATGTTGTGCCAGACACCAGACCGTCGCCGTGCCCGTCGCTGGCTGGAGGCGCGGCTTTGGTCCGACCGTGGCGCGGAACAGGCCAGCGGCAGCCTGCGTCAGGCCTTGATGGAAATTCGAAAGGCGCTGGGCGATGAGGCGGACCGGCTGGAAACCGACCGCGACACTGTTCGGCTGACCGGGGTCACCACCGATCTGGAGCAGGACCGCGACGCCTCGGTCGGGGCGCTGCAGTCGGGGCGTGAGTTCCTGGAAGGCATCGACATCATCGACCAGGCCTTCGAAGACTGGCTGCGGGATGAGCGCGCGCGGGTGGAAAGCACCCTTGGCGTGCGCCGCCCGGATCAGGCGCGCGCACCAGTGGCGCAGACCGCGCGGCTGCCTTTCGTGATCCGCATGGGGGGGTTGCCGCCTGGCCTTGGTGCCTTTGCGGGGCGGGCACTGGCCGATGCGATCGGGCGGCTGCTGGCCGAGTTTGCGCATATCGACGTCTATGGCTCGGGCGGGGCGCCCCTGCCGCCGGACCTGCCGCGCGAAGGCATGGCGCTGCATGTCGAAGGCGCCGAGATTCAGGACCGCGTGCATGTGCTGGTGAGCCTGTCTTCCATCTCAAGTGGGCAGATCATCTGGAACCAGCGCGCCGCGGTGCCCTTGGCCGAGGCGGATTTCATCGGTGCGGGCGATCTGCCGCCCTTGGTGTTTCAGGCCGCCGATGCCGCACTGGCGCATTTCCCGCAGCTGCCGGAATGTCAGGACGGACCGCGCCGGGCGAACGCGCTGATCGCCAATGCGCTGACCGAGATGTTCAGCTATGACGGCGACCGTTTGCGTCACGCCGACCAATTGCTGGCCGAGGCGGGCGAGATTGCAAGCTCGGCCCGGATCTATGCCTGGCGGGTGCTGGTGCGGCAGATCATGTATGTGGAACGGACCGAGCCGGATTATGCCCGCCTGACCGCCGAGATCGACGCCTATTCCCGCAAGGCGCTGGAGCTGTCGAAGGCGAACCCGCTGGTTCTGTCGCTGGTCGGGCTGGCGCGGGTGATGATCGACGAGAACCCCGATGCGGGCGCGGTGCTGGCGCGCGATGCGCTGGCGCTGTCACCCTACAACGCCCATGCCCATCTGGCGCAGGCGGCGGCCCTTGGCCGGACCGGTGACCACATGGCCGCGCTGGAGGCCGCGCGGCGTGGGGCGGAAATCGCTGCCCGCACCGCGCATGTCCACTGGTGGGAGGCGCTGTCCGGGCTGGTTGCGATCCGCAGTGAAAGCTACACCGCCGCCATCGCGCATTATGAGGCGGCGCATTACCGCGCGCCGGGGTTCCGGGCCGCGATGCGGCATCTTCTGTTCCTCTACCTCTGGGCAGGCGAACGCGAAAAGGCCGCCCGGGTCTACAAAGGCCTGATGCGGGCCGAGCCGGATTTTACCGTTGAGCGTATCCTGACCGAACCGGATTACCCTGCTGTCACCCTGCGCCGCAGTGGTCTGGTGGACCGCTTCGGCGCAGAGGTGGCAAAGCTGTAACCGGCCGCTAGTCGGACGAGGATTTGGCCCAGAGGTTGATGTCTTTCTCTTCCGAGATGGCATCGATCTGTGCCAGTTCCGCAGCCGTGAAATCCAGGTTGCGGATCGCGGCGGCGCAGTCTTCGACTTGTTCTGGCTTCGACGCCCCGATCAGCGCGCTGGTGATGCCGGGGCCGGTCTTGCCGGGGCGCAACACCCAGGCCAAAGCCATCTGCGCCAGGGTCTGGCCGCGCGCCTGCGCCATGTCGTGCAGTTTCTTGACCGAAACCACGGCCTTTTCCACGACGGCCGGGTCAAGCGACTTGCCTTGCGTGGCGCGGCTGCCTGCCGGGATGCCGTTCAAGTACTTGTTCGTCAACAGACCCTGCGCCAGCGGGATGAAGGCAATGGAACCGACGCCAAGGTCATCCAGCGTTTCCTTCAGCCCATCAGTTTCCACCCAGCGGTTCAGGATGTTGTAGCTGGGCTGATGGATCAGCAGGGGCGTGCCGAGGGCCTTCAGGATCGCCACCGCCTCACGCGTGCGCTGGCTGTTGTAGCTGGAAATGCCGATATACTGCGCCCGGCCAGAGCGGACGATATGATCCAGCGCGCCCATGGTTTCTTCCAAAGGCGTGTCGGGGTCAAAGCGGTGCGAATAGAAGATATCGACGTAGTCGAGACCCATCCGCTTCAGGCTTTGATCGCAAGAGGCGATGACGTATTTCCGGCTGCCCCATTCGCCGTAGGGGCCGTTCCACATGTGATACCCGGCCTTGGAGGAGATGATAAGCTCATCCCGGTGGGAACGGAAATCGGTGCGGAGGAGTTCCCCAAACGCCTCCTCGGCGCTGCCGGCAGGGGGGCCGTAGTTGTTGGCAAGGTCGAAATGGGTGATGCCGTGATCAAAAGCTGTGCGGCAGATCGCCTGTTTGGTGGCATGGGGCGTGTCATGGCCGAAGTTGTGCCACAGGCCAAGGCTGATCGCCGGCAGTTGCAGGCCCGAGCGGCCGCAGCGGCGGTAGATCATCCGGTCATACCGGTCTTCACGGGGGGTGTAGGTCATGGAATCCTCCAGGTTGGCGTCACCATTTCACGCGGGGCGCGTGGCTTCAAGTTGCGCCGGGGCTTGATCCGGGGGATGCTGCGGGGATGAAGGCATTGATCTGGTTCTGGCAATTCGTCGTGGCGGTCTCAACCCGCGTTGGGGACGGCCATTTCGGCCTGATCGCGGCGGGCGTGGCCTTTTACGCGATGTTTGCCGTCTTTCCCGGGCTTGGCGCGGCAGTGGCGCTGTGGGGGCTGGTGGCGGACCCGAATGTCATCACCGGCTATCTGACAGTGGCCGAGCGGTTCCTGCCGCCCGAAGCCAGGACGCTGATCCATGACCAGGTGATGGGTTTGGTGACCGCACCAAAGGCGGCGCTGGGCTGGACGACGTTTCTGTCGCTGGGCATTGCGCTTTATTCGGCGCGGGCGGGGGTGTCGGCGCTGATCCAGGGCCTCGACGTGGTGCATCGGGCGCGGCCAAGGGGCTGGGTCTGGGGCTATGCGGTAGATTTCATCCTGACCGGGGCGCTGATCGGCGCGCTGTTCGTGGCCTTGGTGACGGTCGTGGTGGTGCCGATCCTTTTGTCCTATGTCACCTTCGGCACGTTTGAGGCCTGGCTGATCAAGGTTCTGCCCTGGGGGGCGATGTTCCTTCTGGTGTTGACCTGCCTGTCGATCCTGTATCGCTTTGGGCCGAACGTCGAAGGCGGGTTCCGGTCGCCCTGGATCTCGGTTGGCGTACTTGTGGCGGCGCTGGCCTGGTCAGGCGTGTCGATCGGGTTTTCGGTCTATCTGGCGAATTTCAACAGCTACAACGCGATTTACGGGTCAATCGGCGCGGTCATTATCTTGATGATGTGGCTTTATCTGTCGGTCTGGGCCGTGCTTTTGGGCGGGGCCATCAACGCCGAGCTTGATGAGCAGGTGCGCCGTCAGAACCGCGCGTCGGGCAAGCCGCAGAACGGGTCTACCGGGCTTTGACCCTGAAAGGGCGCGCGGCCTAGAAGGCAGTCCAACGTGGCGCGCTGCATCGTGTCCATCGTGGCATAGGCGTTGACCACACAAGGCAGGCGGGGCGCGTCGTACAGGTAATAGGGGTAGCCGAAGGAGATGAGGGCCGTCGGCACCTGATGCCAATGCCGCGCCATCGCGCCATGCATGCCGCCGGTCAGGCGGTTCCAGTCGAGGAAGATGCGACCACGGGTTAGAAGGGTCTCTTCGGCCATCAGGTAAAGCACCAGGTCGAAATCGCGCGGGTCGGGTCGGGTTTCGGGGGTGTAAAGCGTGACGTCGAAGCCTTCATCGCGCAGCAGGTCGGGGAAGGCTATCGGCATTCCAGCGCCATGCAGGGGCGTGACGATGCCGGTGGAATAGACCAGGACGCGGCGGTGCTTGGCAGGTGAGAGGGGCAGGATGCCGTGGGTGTCTTTCACCAGCGTGGGCGCGCGGGCGGTCACGGCTTGCGCTTGCGCGGCGTTCTCGGGGTTGAAAAGCTTGGTCCGGTCAGCGGGCTGATGACCTGTTTTGTGCAGTGTTAGAGCCGCTTTCAGCCCCAGGATGCGGATCATCGCCTCATCCAGCCTTGCGCGGGTCAGGCGGCCATCGGCAAGGGCGGCCTCGATCCTTGCGATGTCGGCTTCGGGTTCGTCGGAGAAGAGGATCACGTCACAACCCGAAGAGATGACCTCTGGCAGCATCTCATCCCGATGCGCCCAGGCACCGAAACCGGCCATCGGCGTCGCGTCCGAGACGATCACACCGTTGAAGCCAAGCTCACCCCTCAGCAGGGTTTCGTTCAGGAGGGAGGAGACGGAGGCGGGGCGGTAGGCCTCGATCCCGGCGTGTGGGTCATGGGCCTGGACATAGGCCGGAAAGGCGATGTGGGCGGACATCACGGCCACTACGCCCGCCTCGATGGCCGCGCGATAGAGGGCGCCGTGGGTTACCTCCCACTCGGCGATGCTGAGCGGGTTGATCGTGGTGACAAGATGCTGGTCGCGGTCGTCATGGCCTTCGCCGGGCCAATGCTTGGCCGTGGCGGCGACGCCGTTCGCCTGCAGGCCCCGGATATGGGCCAGGGCATGTTCGCGGATGCGGGCGGGGTCGGACCCAAGGCCGCGCGTGGCCACGATGGGAGACCGGAAGAGGGCGTTGATGTCGATGACCGGGGTGAAGGACCAGTTGATCCCAGCGGCGCGGGCTTCTTCGGCCATCATCCGGGCGATGGTGCCGGAGGCTTGCACATCATCCACCGCCGCAAGGGCAAGGGGGTTGGGGACTTCGGTGCCGAAAGGCAGGCTCATCCGGCTGCCTTCAAGGTCGGCGCTGATGAGGTAGGGGATAGGGGCTGCGGCGCGCAGGGCGTCCAGCGTGTCGAGTTCGGCGGTGGCGTCGGGGCCGAAGAATTTGGTGATCCCGGCGGGGGCGAGGGCGGTGATCCGCTCAACCACCTCTGGCCCGGTGCCGAAGCAGATATGCACGAAAAGCTGCCGGATCTTGGCGGCTTCGGTCATGCCGGAAAGGGTAGACCGCACCCAATCCCGCCCCGCGCCATCAAGGTTAAAGGGCGGGGCGGACAGGATGCGGTCGATTTCTGTCATCAGACGTAGCGGTTCCAGAGGTTCTCCAGCCGTTCCTGACGGCCGGATTTCGGTTGCGGCTCAATGCCTTCCGCGGTGACGCGGGCAGCGGCTGCCTCAAGGCTGCCTTTCAGCATCGCTTGGGCTTTGGGGTCGGACCAGCCAGCGTAGCGGGCTTTGACGGCGGCCTCCATCTCACCCGATTCCATCAGCGCGGCGGCGGATTTCAGGGCGCGGGCGCAGGTGTCCATGCCGCCGACATGGGCGAGGATCAGGTCTTCGGGGTCCAGCGACTGGCGGCGGATCTTGGCGTCAAAGTTCACGCCGCCTGTGGTGAAGCCGCCTGCTTTCAGGATCTCGTAGAACGCCACGGCCTTTTCGGCGTGGTTGTTCGGGAACTGGTCGGTGTCCCAGCCGGACTGGTAGTCGTTCCGGTTCATGTCGATCGAGCCGAAGATGCCAAGCGCGGCGGCAGTGGCGATTTCGTGTTCGAAGCTGTGACCGGCGAGGATGGCGTGACCCTGTTCGATGTTGACCTGGACTTCCTTCTCCAGCCCGAATTCCTTGAGGAAACCGTAGACCGTGGCGACGTCATAGTCATATTGGTGCTTGGATGGTTCCTGCGGCTTCGGCTCGATCAGGATCGCGCCTTTGAAGCCGATCTTGTGCTTGTATTCCACCACCTGCTGCAGGAAGCGGCCTGCATGGGCGCGTTCGGCCTTCAGGTCGGTGTTCAGAAGCGTCTCATACCCCTCACGCCCGCCCCAGAGGACGTAGTTCTGCCCGCCAAGGCGGTGGGTCACGTCCATGTTCGCCTTCACGGTCGCGGCGGCATAGGCGTAGACGTCCGGATCGGGGTTGGTGGCAGCGCCCGACATCCAGCGGCGGTGGGAGAAGAGGTTGGCGGTGCCCCAGAGGAGTTTGGCTTTGTGCTTGGTCTGCTTTTCGCCAAGGTAATCGGCGATCTCATTGAGGTTCTTCAGGCTTTCCGCGAAGTTCGCGCCTTCGGGGCGCATGTCGGCGTCGTGGAAGCAGTAGAAGGGCTGGCCGAGGATATCGAACATCTCGAACGCCACGTCGGCCTTCATCTTGGCCAGCGCCATGGTGTCGCCGAACCAGGGGCGGTCAAAGGTCTGGCCGCCGAAGGGGTCACCCCCCGGCCAGGCAAAGCTGTGCCAGTAGGCAACGGCGAAACGGAGGTGATCTTCCATCCGCTTGCCGAGGATCACCTCATCAGGGTTGTAGTGGCGGAAGGCGAATTCGTTCGTCGACGAAGGGCCTTCGTATTTGATGGCGGGGATGCCTTTGAAAAAGTCTGTCATTTCAGATCCTTGATGGCAGATTGGGCGGCGCGGAAGCGGGCGTGGCCTGCATCGAATGCGTCTTTGAGGGTGGGGTCGGGGTCGACCGTACGGGCGATTTTCGGCAAGGTGGCAATCTCGGCCCCCGCACCGGTGGCGGCCATCAGGCCAAGGCGGGCGGCACCAAAAGCGCCGCCAAAGTCCCCCGCAACGGGGAGTTGCACGGGGCAGTCGAGCGCGGTGGCGATGGCCTTCAGCCAGTAGTCGGAGCGTGAGCCGCCCCCAACGGCAAGCAGGTTCTCCAACCGTGTGCCAGTCGCGGCAAGGGCGTCGCGGCTGTCGCGGATGGCGTAGGTCACCCCCTCCAGCACGGCGCGGGTGCCTGCGGCGCGGTCGGTGGCGTGTTCAAGGCCGGTGAAGGCCCCGCGCACGGTGGCAGAGTTCAGCGGCGTGCGCTCGCCACCAAGGTAGGGCAGGAAAACGGTCTTGGCCGGAGCCTGCAGGGGACCAAGCTCGCCGGTCAGTTTGGCGGCGTCGGTGCCGGTCAGCTTGGCGTACCAGTTCAGCGCATCCGTCGCGGCCAGGATGACGCCCATCTGGTGCCAGGTGTTCGGCAAAGCGTGGCAGAAGGTGTGGACAGCGGTGGCGGGGTCGGGCTGGTAGCCGTCGTTGGCGGCAAAGAGAACGCCGCTGGTGCCCAGCGACACAAACGCCTCACCCGCCCGCACAACGCCGACACCCACGCCAGAGGCGGCGTTGTCACCGCCCCCCCCGGCGATGACCACGCCCTTCGGCAGGCCCCAGCGGGCGGCAAGCGCCTCGCGAAGGTGACCAGAGACGGCAGAGCCTTCGACAAGCCGGGGCATCTGCGCGCGGGTCAGGCCGGTGGCGGCCAGAAGATCATCGGACCAGTCGCGCTTGCCGGTATCGAGCCAGGAGGTCCCGGCGGCATCGGACATTTCGCCAACATGGTCACCCGTCAGCCAGAGGCGCAGGTAATCCTTGGGCAAGAGGACCTTGGCCACTCGGTCCCAGATCCGGGGTTCGTTGTGGCGGACCCAGAGGAGTTTCGGCGCGGTGAAGCCGGGGAATACGATATTGCCGGTCAGGCGGCGGAACATCGGGTCGCCGTCAAGCTCAGCCGCTTCTTCATGGCTGCGGGTGTCGTTCCACAGAATACAGGGGCGCAGCACTTCGTCGCCCTTGTCCAGCAGGGTCGCCCCATGCATGTGGCCCGAAAGGCCAATGCCGCGCACCGCGCCAAGGCCTTTGGCGGCAAGCTGGTCCAGCACGGCTTCGGCGGCGGAAATCCAGTCTGAGGGGGATTGCTCGCTCCACCCCTCAGCCGGGCGGGACACGGTCAGGGGGGCGGTCGCTTCGGCGAGGACGGTCTGATCCTCGCCGATGAGAATGCCCTTGAGGCCTGAGGTGCCCAGGTCAAGGCCAATATACATCTCAGGCCGCCAGTGCCGGCTTCTTGCCCAGGATGATCATGCCAAGAATGTCTTCATCGGTCACCTCATCGACATTCACCGTGCCGACAAGCTGACCGTTCTTCATCACGCTTGCCCGGTCGCACAGCTTCATGACGTTGTGGATGTCATGTTCGATCAGGAAGATGCCAAGGCCTTGCGCCTTCAGTTCCTGGATCAGTTCCGACACCATTTGTGTCTCGTGCGGGCCGAGGGCGGCGGTGGGTTCGTCCATGATCAGGATCTTGGCGTTGAAGTAGACCGCGCGCGCGATGGCGACCGACTGGCGCTGCCCGCCCGAAAGCGCCGAGACCGGCACGCCGAACTTGCGGAAGTTGGGGTTGAGGCGGCCCATGATCTTGCGGGTCTCGGCCTCCATCTTCGCCTCGTCGACGAAACCAAGGCTGTTCACCAGTTCACGCCCGAGGAACAGGTTCGAGGCGGCGTCCAGATTGTCGGCCAGGGCCAGGGTCTGGTAGATCGTCTCGATGTTCTGGGCGCGGGCGTCGCGGGGGTTGTTGATCTCAACCTCCTGGCCGTTGATCAGGATCTGCCCGGCATCGGCCTTGTAGGCGCCGGACAGGCATTTGATCAGCGTCGATTTTCCGGCGCCGTTGTGGCCCAGAAGGCCCACGACCTCACCCGGGTAAAGATCGACGGTGACGTGATCGACGGCCTTGATGCCGCCGAACGAGATCGAGATGTCGCGCAGCTCGACCAGCGGGGTTCCGGTTCTGTCTACCATGATGTCAGCCCCTTACTTGATGCGTTTGCGGTAAACGATGTCGAGCCAGACGGCGAGGACGAGCGCCACGCCAATCACGATCCTTTGGTATGAGCCGTCGCCAAAACCGATCAGCACCATGCCGGTCTGCAAGCTGGTCAGGATCAGGGCGCCAATGATCGCGCCGTAGATCGTGCCCACGCCCCCGGCGAGTGAGGTGCCCCCAACGACCGCGGCGGCGATGACGTAAAGTTCGTCAAGGTTGCCCATCGCGTTGGTGGCGCTGTTCTGGCGGGCAGCGCCAATCACGGCGGCGATCCCGGCCAGGCCGCCCATCAGGGTGAAGATCTTCACCGTCATGGCGCGGGTGTTGATGCCCGACAGGGCGGCCGCTTCGGGGTTGCCACCGATGGCGAAGACATAGCGGCCAAAGCGCGTGCGGGTCATCAGGATGGTCATGAAGATGGCCACCGCGATCAGGATCAGCACCGGATAAGCGAAGCCATGGCCGAAGGTGGCGCAGACACCTTCATAGATCGTGTCGTTGTCCTTGGCGCATTCCGGCAGTTCCTGCCCGAGGCTTTCGTAGTATTTGGCGATGTTGCCGCGCGGCCAGACATAGGCGTTGACCATTGCGGTGGCACCGATGATGACCGCACAGATGAGGCCGATCACGAAGGTCTCGGCCCAGGCGGGGCGCTGGGCAAAGCCGTGCAGCGTGCGGGCCTTTCGGCCGCTGAGGAAGGCCCAGACGACGAAGACGCAGGCAATCACGGCGAAGATCCAGCTGCCGGTGCGGCCAAGCGCGCCGAAGGACCCACCGCCGATCAGGGCGAAGGTGTCATCAAGGGGCGCGATGGTCTTGCCGCCGGCCACAAGGAAGGCAGCGCCGCGCCAGACGAGAAGGCCGCCTAGCGTGACGATGAACGACGGGATGTTCAGGAAGGCGATCAGCACACCCTGGAAGGCCCCGATCAGCGCGCCCATCGTGATGCCGAAGACCACGGTGATGATCCAGATCGACGGATGGCCAAGGCCGAGGGCGGGGGTCAGATATTCGACCTGCAAAAGACCCATGTACATGCCGACCATGCCCATGATGGAGCCGACGGAAAGGTCGATGTTGCGGGTGATGATGACCAGCACCATGCCTGTGGCCATGATGCCGATATAGGCGGTCTGGACCGACAGGTTCCACAGGTTGCGCGGGGTCAGAAAGCCGTTCGCCTCGGCCTGGCTAGCGCCCAAAAGCAGCGAGGGGCGTCCAAGGACAAAGGCGGAGTAAGCCTCAAAGGCGACCCAGATCAGGAGCAGGGCGCCGACCATGCCCAGAAGCCGGGGGTCAATCTCGGTGGCGCGCAGGAAGCGGGAGAAGCCGCCTTCCGTCTGGACCTGCGGGGAGTGGGGTTGGGGTGCGTTCGTCATATCCTCGTCCAGCCTGAGAGAGGGGTATGGCTGGGCCAGCGTCCTGCGCCCAAGGGACGAAGACGACACTCCGGCAAAGGGAGAAAGGCCACCCGCCAAAAAGGAAAACGGCGCCGCCCGAAGGCGGACGGCGCCGAAAGATCAGCCTAGATCACTGGCAAGCAGCGACGTCGGGCATTGCGCCTTCGCAGGCCTGTTCCTTGGTGATGTGGCCAGCGTCGATCGCCAGGTTCAGCGTGTCCTTGGTGATCGGGGTCGGGTTCAGAAGGATCGCATTCATTTCAACGCCCTTCTCGCCGCCCGAGAACTTCGACGCACCCGGGATGGCGTCAAGCGCGGTGCCGTCAGCCAGCATGCCGGCGATTTCGCCAGCGGCTTTGCCGAGGTCACGTGCGTTCTTCCAGACCGAAACCGTCTGCGTGCCACGGGCAACGCGGTTGATCGCGGCAAGGTCGCCGTCCTGGCCACCCAGCGGAACGTTCAGGCCCTGAGCTGCGAGAGCCGCAGCAGCGCCACCGGCCATGCCGTCGTTCTGCGACAGAACGGCGTCAACGGCGTTGTTGTTGGCGGT
>JAIYAE010000001.1 GCA_027489175.1 Rhodobacter sp. | reverse complement strand
CATCCGCGCCTCCCTCATCGCGGTCCAGGCAGGCTGACCATCATGCATTCCAACCTTCGCGGGGCGCTTCTGTCGCTTGCCGCCTTTGGTGCCTACGCGACCCATGACGTCGTGGTAAAACTGTTGGGCGAGACGTTCACCTCGTTCCAGATCATGTTCTTTTCCGGCCTGATGGGCTTTCCCCTGGTCACGCTGATGCTGATGGGCGACCGGCGCGATGGTACGCTGATCCCGGCGCATCCCTGGTGGTCGGCGCTGCGGTCGGTTGCGGCGGTGGCAACGGGGGTGATGGGGTTCTTCGCCTTTTCGCAACTGCCGATGGCGACCTGCTATGCGATCTTCTTCGCCATGCCACTTCTGATCACGTTGATGGCAATTCCGATGCTGGGCGAGAAGGTCGGCATCCGGCGCGGCGTGGCGGTGATGGTCGGTCTACTGGGCGTCCTCATCGTGCTGCGCCCCGGGGTCGGCGACGGGTTCTCGATCGGTCACCTGGCCGCATTGGGGGCGGCCGTGACCGGCGCGCTGACCAGCGTGATCGTGCGCAAGATCGGCCAGCGGGAGCGGTCGGTGGTCCTGATGCTTTATCCGATGGTCCTGACCTTCTTTGCCATGGGCGCAATGATGCCTTTCGTCTATGTGCCGATGACGGTCGTGGATATGGGGCTGACGGCGGTGATGGCGTTCCTTGGCATGCTGGGCGCGTTGGGGATCATCGCCGCCTACCGCACCGCGCCTGCCGTGATCGTGGCGCCGATGCAGTATTCCCAGATCATCTGGGCCGCGCTTTACGGCTGGCTGTTCTTTGACGAAACCGTGGATTTCTACACCGCTGTCGGGTCCGCCGTCATCATCGCCAGCGGCATCTACATCGTCCTGCGCGAAGGCACCCCGTCGGTCAGCCAGAACCGCCCGGTGCTGGAAAACCGGTCCCGCATGGACACCGGCACCCAGCCCCGCATCTCCAGCTGGCTGAAGCGGTTCGAACGGCCCGGAGATCAGGCCTGATTCCCCGTGCTGGCCCTTGCCAAAGCCGCCGCGACGGTTTAACCCGCACCCCACGGTCGGAGCGTAGCGCAGTCTGGTAGCGCACCTGCTTCGGGAGCAGGGGGTCGGAGGTTCGAATCCTCTCGCTCCGACCAAATTCCCGCCTTTGTCGATATCTTCAGACGCCCGCTGGCGGCGTCATGATCTGCGCAAAAACTGCCCGTTGCGGCGTCGCATGTCGGTTTTTGCGCAATGGCAGCCGCGCCCTGCCTTGAGGTTTCGCAGCCAAGTCCGGATGGTGCCAGTGACCGCGCGCAGCCTGTGCCGGGTTGCCGACACATACCATGAAAGACCACAGCCATGCATCCCACTGCGCCCCGCTTTGCCCTTCGCGTGCAATGTCCGTCCACCCGCGGCATCGTCGCGGCGATCTCGACCTACCTGGCCGACCAGGGCGGCAATATCACCGACTCGGCCCAGTTCGACGACCAGGCCACCGGCAGCTTCTTCATGCGCACCAGCTTCATCTCGGAAATGGGCAAGGATCTTGCGGCGCTGCAGGCGGGTTTCGCCCCAGTGGCGGAGAAATTCGGGATGGAGTTTTCGTTCTTCGACGAACGCGTGAAGCGCAAGGTCGTCATCATGGTCAGCCGCTTCGGCCATTGCCTGAACGACCTTCTCTACCGGTCGCGCATCGGGGCCTTGCCGGTTGAGATTGCGGCGGTGATCTCGAACCACATGGATTACCAGAAGGTCGTGGTGAACCAGGACATCCCCTATCACTGCATCAAGGTCACCCCGCAGAACAAGGCCCAGGCCGAGGCGGAGCAGATGCGGATCGTCGCCGAATCCGGGGCCGAACTGATCGTTCTCGCCCGCTACATGCAGGTTCTGTCCGAGGATATGTGCCAGACATTTTCCGGCCGGATCATCAACATCCACCATTCCTTCCTGCCCAGCTTCAAGGGGGCGAACCCCTACAAGCAGGCCTATGAAAAAGGCGTGAAGCTGATCGGTGCCACATCGCATTATGTGACGTCTGACCTTGATGAAGGCCCGATCATCGAACAGGACATCATCCGCGTCACGCATGCCCAGTCGAATGACGATTACGTCAGCCTTGGCCGCGACGTCGAAAGCCAGGTGCTGGCCCGGGCGATCCATGCGCATGTGAACGGCCGGGTGTTCATCAACGGGCACAAGACCGTGGTCTTTGCCGCCTCGCCCGGGTCTTACGCGTCCGAGCGGATGGGGTAAGTCAGGCCCGGAAACCTTAGGCGCGGCCGGCCATCGCCTTGGCGATATAGGTCGCGGTCATCAGGTCCAGATGCGCACCGCCGCCATTCTTGGCGATGGTGATCTCATCCGCGCTGCGCCGGGTGAAAAGGGCGGGATCATCGTAGAAATCGGCGATCACATCGGCCTCGGTGATCGCGCCCGAGGCGATGGGGGCCATCACCTCGCCAATGTGATGGACCGTGGTGGCCCGGGCGTCGACAAAGACACGGGCGCGGGCCATGGCGGTATCATCGACTTCGCGCATGGCGGGGGTGTAGGCGCCGATCAGGTCAAGGTGCTGGCCGGGCTGCAGCCATGCGCCCTTGATGATCGGATCGGTGGCCATGGTGGCGGTGCAGATCACGTCTGCGGCCTTGACCGCCGCCTCAAGATCTTCTGCCACGGGCAGGCCCATCGCCGCAGCGGTGGCGCGGGTGCGGCTCCAGACGGTGAACTCTGCCTCGGGGAAGATCGAACGGTAGGCCTCGACCATCGACCGCGCCACGGTGCCCGCGCCGACCAGAAGGAACTTGCGGCTGTCCTTGCGGGCAAGGCGGCTGGCCGACAACAGGCTGTCCCCGGCGGTTTTCCATTTGGTGACGAGGTGGAAATCAAGCAATGCCGTCAGCTCGCCCGTCTGGTCGTCAAAAAGGTTGACGATTCCGTTGACCGTGGGCTTGCCCCGCGCGGCATTGCCCGGAACGATGGTTCCGATCTTGACCAGTGCGCCAAGCCCGTCAATCCAGGCGGCACGGTCCAAAAGCGTGTCCGCGCTGCGATACAACAGAAGATCGGCAATCTCGGCCCGGGGCAGGCGGTGGCCTGCCTCCAGCGCTGCGGTCAGGCCGGACCAGGTCAGACGGGCCTCGGCATCCTTGCCAATGGTTTGCACGTTCATGTCATTCCCCGTTGTCTATCCGGTGCGGTCGCGTTTGCGGACCGTTTCCCGCCAAAGCGTATAGATGCCTGATCCGCAGATCAGGGCAATCCCCGCCCAGGCGACAAAGTCCGGGAAGGTGCCGAAGACGATCACCCCCCAGAGGATGGCCATCGGCATCCCCACATATTCGAAGGGCGCGATCAGCCCGGCCTCGGCGGTGCGATAGGCTTGTGTCACCATCAGCCCGCCAATCCCGACCGAAAGGCCCGTGGCGATGAAGATCGGCCAATCGGCCAAGGGCGGCCAGATCCACGGGCGGAAGAGGAAGGTCCACAGCGGATCATCCGAGGCCAGATGCCCATCGCCCGCCCACAGACCCATCGTCAGGCTGACGACGATGAACCCCGATTGCACGTAGAAGGACAGCGTCATCGCACTTTCCGTGCCGCCCATCTTCCGCGCCAGAAGATTGCCCGAAGCGTAAAGGACGGCCGAAATCAGCACCAGAATCGCCGCGGGCTGGATGACCCCCGCCCCCGGCCGCAGCATGATGATGACCCCCACCATCCCCGCCGTCACCGCAGCCCAACGGCGCGGGCCGACCTTTTCGCCCAGGACAACAATAGAAAGCAGCGTCACCACCAAGGGGCTGACATAGGCCACCGCCACGGCATCGGCCAAAGGCATGGCGGACAGGCCGACAAAGTAGGTGACATTCGACAGCATCACGATCAGCACCCGCAAAAGGTGGGTGCCCGGGCGGCTGGTGGCGATCTGCGACCAGCCTCTTTCCGACACATGGATCACGGTCAGGATGAAGGCCATCGCGACAATCGCACGGATCAGGATCACCTGATGCAGGGCATAGCCGCCGGACAGGAACTTGATCGCCACGTCATTGACCGAAAAGATCAGCGTGCCGCCAGTGACGAAAAGAATGCCCGTCAGGGCCTGAGAGCGTGCCATGCCCGCAGAGAACGCCCCGCGCGCCGCCCCGTCTGTTCTGCCTGCGACATGTTCAGGGCGCGGGCAGGCGGATGTCGTCAGTCACGGCAGGGTGTCGCCGCAGGGCTGGCGGCCTCTCATGGGCTTTGGCAAGGGCATGGGGCCGCCGTCCGGGGTCTGCAATCGCCGATGACCATCGGAAAGTGCCGTTCCATTGTGTTCTTACACGGGGCATTGCGGCAAGGGCGGGATTGCTTAACAGATCCTGAACGCCACATTCAGCTTATTGATTTCGCTTGGTTTCAAACTTCTGCCCAGCCCGGGACAGTCAGCGCAGCACGCGGTCAAGAACGTCCAGAAACCGGCTCCGATCGGCCTTGGAGAACATCTTGCCGCCCCCCTGCCGGAAGGGATCAGCCGACCGCAGGTCTGTCATCAGGTCCCGCGTGGCCAGGGCCATGCCGACATTGGCGGCGGTCAGTTCCTCGCCATTGTGCTTGACCACCCGCGCCCCCGCCGCCACGCATTTCGCGGCCAAGGGAATGTCACCTGTCACCACCACATCGCCCGGCCCGCAAGCCTCGGCAATCCATTTGTCCGCCTCGTCTGGGCCAGAGGCGACGAAGACGCTTTCCACCAGCGGATTCTGCGACGGCCGGATGCCACCGTTGGACACCAGCACCATACGGATGCCATGCCGCGTCGCAACGTGCTCTGCCTCGGCCTTGACCGGGCAGGCGTCGGCATCGATGAAAATCCGCCGGGTCATTGGCGCATCATGGAGAGGCGAAGACCTGCACCCAATAGTAGTGATAGGGCTTGCTGTTGCCGTCGATCGGCCGGTCATCCGCCTGATAGGCCACTGCGACGCCCGTATCCTTGAGCTTGCAGTTCAGGATGTTCTTGCGGTGGCCAGCGCTGTTCAGCCAGGAGATCGCAGCCTCACGCGCCGATTTCTGGCCGGCGGCGATATTCTCAGCCACCATGCGGTACTTGTAGCCCTGCTTTTTCACCCGCTTGGAGAACTTGCTGCCGTCGCGGTTGGCGTGGCCGAAAAAGTCCTTCTCGGCCATGTTGGTGGCATGGGTCTTCGCGGCCGCCATCAGCTTTGAGTTGATCTTGAGCGGCCCGCACCCAGCTTTGGCCCGGGCCGTGTTCATGATGGCGACAACCTCTTTCGCGATTGTCATGGACGAAGCGCTGGGCTTCGACGACGAGCTGCCTTCGAGGACCACATCCGTCGCATTCGCCAGCACCGGGGCCGCGGGCATCACGGCCAGCAGCGCGGCAATGGCGGCGGCGCGGGGGTTAGCCCACGAAAGCCGCGGCATGGAACGCGACGTGGTCTTCCATGAAGGTTGAGACAAAAAAGTAACTATGATCATAGCCCTTCTGCATCCGGAATGTTCCCCCCTGACGCGTCACGGCCATCGCTTCGGCCAGGGCCTCAGGGCGCAGCTTGTCCAAGAATTGGTCTGCCGTTCCCTGATCGATCAACATTGGCCCGTCAAAGCCGCGTTTCTTTGTCAGAAGTGTGGCATCATGTGAAAACCACGTCGATTCATCCGCGCCAAGATAGGCGGAGAATTGCACGCGGCCCCAGTCACTCGCCACAGGGTTGCAGATCGGGGCGAAGGCCGAGACGGATCGGAACCGTCCAGGAAAGCTCATCGCGATGGTCAGGGCGCCGTGGCCGCCCATGGAATGCCCCGTGATTCCCTGCGCTTCTTCGGCCAGCGGAAAGGCGTTGAACAACAGGCGCGGCAGTTCATCCGTCACGTAGTCCCACATCCGGTAATGCGGGGCCCAGGGCTTTTGCGTGGCGTTGACATAAAAGCCCGCGCCTTGGCCTAGGGCAAAGTCAGGATCATTCGCCACCCCCTCGCCTCGGGGGGAGGTGTCGGGGAACACCAGTGCAATGCCAGCCTCGGCCGCCCAACGTTGCGCGCCAGCTTTGACCATGGCGTTTTCATGCGTGCAGGTCAGACCGGACAGGAACCACAGCAGCGGCACCGGCCCTTCCTCGGCCTGGGCGGGCAGGAATAGGCCGAAGGTCATGTCGCAGGCACAAGCCGTTGAAGCATGGGTGTAGACACCCTGTACGCCCCCGAAGGCCCGGTTTTCAGAGATGGTTTTCATGGCAAGCCCCTAGCTGATCAGCGCGATCACCCCGGTCACCGTCAGCACCGAGGCTGCGGTCGACAGAAGGATGGCGGTGGAAACCCGTTGCGGCGCAACACCGTAGTGCTGGGCCAAGATGAAGACATTGCCTGCCACCGGCAGGGCCGAGGCAGCGATCATGACGCCCGCCGCAAAACCCGTCACACCGAAAAGCCAGCATGAGGCGGCAACGGCAAGCGGGTGCATCACCAGTTTGGAGAACGACAACCAGGCCGCCACCTGCACCCGTTCCGCGCTGCGCCCGGCCAGAGAGGCGCCGATGGCAAAAAGCGCGCAAGGCGTTGCTGCAGCGCCAAGGAGGGTCAGGAACTCATTCACCGGGACGGGCAGGGCAAGTCCGGTCGCTCCCCACAGGATTCCAAGGACGACCGATACGATCATTGGGTTCTTCGCCAGCCCGACGGCGAGAATGCGGAACGTCCCCAGGCTGACCCGCCCGGCGCGCAGACCGGTGATGACCATGGTCAAGATCGAGGAGAAAACGATCAGATCGACCGCCAGCACCAGCAGCACCGGACCGACAGCATCCGGCCCCAGCAGAAGGGCCAGCATCGGGATGCCAAGAAAGCCCACGTTGCCAATGACCCCGGTATGCGCTTCGAACACGGCTTCTTCCTTTGCGGCCCCGCGCAGGACGGCGACCGCCGCCACCACAAGCCAGATCGCGGTGGTGCCCAGAAGGTAGGCAAAGACGAAGGGCCAGTTGAAGATCTGCGCCACATCCAGATTGGCGGCAAAGCCGAACAGCATGGCCGACAGCGCGAAGTAGAAGACAAAGCGGGTCAGGTAGGCTGTCGCCTCGGACGTGAAGAACTGGGCGCGACCGGACAGGTAGCCCAGCCCGATGACGGCAAAGAATGGCAGTGTTTTTACGAAGATCTCAAGCATGGGATCGTGGTGTCACGCGGGGGGAGAAAGGGCAAGACCGGGGGGCGGGATTGTGGCCCGAAGCCCCGGCAGCGACCCTCGCCGCCTGAGAGAATCGGTGGGCCCGGCAGGCAGGGAAGCGTTACGTGTGACAGCCTGAGTCGTGCCGCCGGACGCCCCGGATGTGGCAAAAGCTAGGCGTTGGCCCATTAACCAAACGGTTGCCCAAGCGTCTGCAAATGCCCGGTTTTTCAGGCGGCGCCGCGTTAACGGCAGAAATGCTGATTTTTGCAGGTGTTAATGAGATGTCACCGCTCTGGGGTCGCGCCGCAAGAATGTGGCGGAATTGGAACCAAGCGCTAACACGATTTGGCCTAAGTCAAAGTGTAAACCTGTGACATAGCCGCATTCCCTGGGGGCAGGGGTCTGGTGCGGAGACAGGAAGAACAATGGCGTCCGCTGCATACAAGATGGAAGAGGTCGGAATCGAAAGCTTTGCCGACGAACTGAAGGCCGGGACAAAGCTCCTCTTCGGTCAGTTCGAGATTCTGTCCTTTCTGAACGCGGGTGGCTTCGGGATCACCTACATCGCGCAAGATTCGTTGCAGCGCCGCGTTGTGATCAAGGAATGCTTCCCCAGCGCCTTCTGCCGCCGCACCGAAAACCTGGTGACCGCCCGGTCCCGGCAACGGCAAGAGGAATTCCGGTCGATCGTCGCCTTGTTTATGCAAGAAGCGCTGAACCTGTCCAAGCTGAACCATCCGAACATCGTGAAGGTCCACCAAGTCTTTCAGGACAATGAAACTGCCTACATGGCGATGGACCTTGTCGACGGGCCTGATCTGCTGGAGACGGTCGAAGGCACCGCCCCGCGGCTGACCCCGGATGAGATTATCGTCGCGCTGACCAAGATGTTGGACGCGCTGGGCTATGTGCATGCGCAAGGGTTCTTGCACCGCGACATCTCGCCCGACAACATTCTGTTGGACCGTGCCACGGGCGAGCCTGTGCTGATCGACTTTGGCGCAGCGCGCAAGGACGTGACCCGCAAGAGCCGCGCCTTGTCAGGGCTGCGGGTGGTCAAGGACGGCTATTCACCGCAGGAATTCTATATCAGCGGCAGCAAGCAGGCCCCTTGCAGCGACCTTTACGCGCTTGCAGCCACCTTCTGCCACATGATCTCGGGCGAGGCGCCGCGCACGTCGCAAGAACGGCTTTCCGCGATCGCGAACCGTGAAGGTGACCCCCAGCCGCCACTGGTAGGCCGGGTGAAGGGCTATCCCACGGCGTTTCTTGCTGCCATCGACAAGGCCATGTCGATCTTCCCGAAGGACCGGCTGCAGTCGGTTGCCGAATGGCAGGCGATGCTGCGTGGGACGGACGGGGTTGCTGCGCCGGTCGCGGCGAAAGTGGTCTCGCGGCCACCGATGGATGAAAGCGCCCAGGCCCGGGTGACGACGGCCCCGCTGCCGCAGGTGATGCGCCCGCAACGCGCCTTGCTGCGCGCGGTCATGGTGCCAGCCGCGGCAGGGGCCTTGCTTCTGGCCGGGATCATGGCGGTTCCGGGGGATCTTTGGCAGCGCATCGGCGTGATGCAGGACGCGCCGGCGATGGTCTTTGCCGGCGGCACCCCGCCCGCTGCCGAAGTTGTCAGTGCCCCCTTCGCGCAACAGCGTGTGGTGCGGCTGCCTTTCGTCGGTGACCCGCAGGATCCGACCCGCGTGATGGCCCGCTTGCCCTGGTCGCCGGATTGGATCCAGCCGGGTCAGCGCATCGTCGAGGTGAACGGCGCCCCGGTTCAGGACGGCGCGTCAATCCCGGCGCTGATGGCGGCCGGGGTTGATCTGGCGCAGATGTCCGAGGTCAACGTGATCTTCGGGTATGAGGACCAACCGGGCGGTAACATCGTGAACAAGATGGCCAGCTTACCGGTGGTTGCGCGGCTTCAGCTGGAAAACGGCATGATGTTCGAAATGGAATCAGTCGGAACCGGTGTGCGCACCGTGGTTGCAAGCGTGCCCGAAAGCGCTGCTGACGGGGGCCTCCGGATGGGTGATGTGCTGGTCGCCTATGCTGCAACCGGCGAAACCCTTGGCACAGAGACCGCTTTGCGGGAAATACTGCTGCGCGAAGCGGCAAACAAAGTTGCAACTTACGGTTTTGCCGTTCAACGTGCAGAAGGCATAGCCGTCGGATCATTCACGCTGCCCGGCGTAAAGTAAGGACCGGCGCAGCACACAACAGGATCTGGAGAGAAAGACGTGAAGTTCCTTCGCTCAATCTTTGGTAAGACTGCCGATGAACCGGCATACCCCGCGGCCGCTGTCGAGGTCGGCCCTGACCCCGTGCTGGCGGCCTTGGCCGAACTTGAGGTCAAGCGCCTGCGTGAGGCGTTGGCCGCCGCTGCGCCCCCGCCGCCCCAGCCCGTCGCTGCGCCCGAGCCGGAGGCCGATCTTCCAGCGGCCCGACCCAGCCGTGTGGTCAAGGCCAAGGTGTCGCTGCCGGATGGCTCGAAGGGCCCGGCAGTGAACATCTGGGATCTGGATGACGGCGCCGCCGCCCAGGCCCGCGCTGCCGCTGCCGCACCCGCCGCGGCTGCCGAACCTGAACGCCGCCGTCCAACCCGCACACGGACCCGGATCCTTGGCTTCGAACTGCAGCCCGCCTCGGTCGTGCCGCTGTTTGACGAGCAGGGCAAACCGACCATCATAAGCGCCCCTTCGGCACCGACCATGGGGCATGTGATGTTCCCGGCCGGTTGGCTGATCGTGAAGGCCGGCCCCGGCAAGGGGGCGACCTTCTCGCTTTCGCAGGGTGTTTCGCACATTGGGCGTGGGTCTGATCAAACGGTTGCGCTGGATTTTGGCGACATGGCGATCTCGCGGCAGAACCATGCGGCGATTGCCTATGATCCTGCGACGCATGAGTTTCACGTCGGCCATGGCGGCAAGTCCAACCT
>JAIYAE010000014.1 GCA_027489175.1 Rhodobacter sp. | reverse complement strand
GTGCTGGGCGTCTTTGTTCCGCTGATCGAGGCGCTGACCGAACGGCAATGGGGCGACAATTCCCCCCCGCGTGAGGTTGCGGTCAAACATGTCGCCCTCTTCGCCACTCCCGCCACCGTGGCATCCCGTGCCTTCCAGCGCGAATTGGCCTATCGCGCGATCGGCGTCGATGTCGAAGCCCAGCCCTGCGGCGGTGTCGTCGATGCCATCGAACAGGGCGACGAGATCCTGGCCGAAGCCCTGGTCCGCAGCCATGTTGAAGCGCTGAAGCGCCGGATGCCGCACCCGGAGGCGGCGATCCTTGGCTGCACCCATTACCCCCTGATGGACAAGGTTTTTCAGGATGCGCTCGGGGCCGGGGTCAAGGTCTATTCCCAAGCCAACCTTGTGGCTGAAAGCCTCGCCGATTACCTGATCCGCCGCCCCGAATTCCGCGGCACCGGCACGCAGTCAAAGGCGCTGACCACCGGCGACCCGGCCTATGTGTCGAACAAGGCCACGCAATTCCTGCGCCGCCGGATCACGTTCGAGGCGGCATGATCCCCCTGTCCGACTGGCGCGCTGCCCGGCTGGCGGCGCTGACCGCGCCGGACGGCTGGCTGAACCTTGTCGCGCGGATCGAGCTTTCCCCTGGCACCTTTCAGGTGGGCCGGACGCAAAGCATAGCCTTGCCCTCAGGTCCTGACCTGCTGGGCACCCTGACCCTTGGCCCAGACGGCGCAAGCTTCGCACGCCCTTGGGCCGCGCCGCAGCCTTTCACCCCGGTCGCCGATGCCTTCCCGCAGCTGCGGGCTGATCCGTTCCTACTGGAAATCCACACCGTCGACGGCGTCCCCGCCTTGCGCGTCCGGGACCTGACTTTGCAGCCAGCGGTAACGCTGCGGTCTTTCCTCGAAGCGCCGGACTGGGTCATCCGCGCCAAGTGGGAAAGCATCGCGCCGGAAACCGCTGAAATTGCTATGAAAGATGGCTCCACTGCTGCGGTGACCCTGACCCATCGGGCAAGCTTTCAGCATCAGGGCAAGACCGTCACCCTGACGCCGACGCATTGGAAATCCGGCCAGCCGATGTTCGTGTTCCGGGATGCAACCGCGGGCCAGACTTACCCAGCCTGCCGCTTTCTGATGGGGGAAGATGCCGGGAGCGATGAAATCACCCTCGACTTCAACCGCGCCTTCACGCCGCCTTGCGGTTTCACCGATCATGCCATCTGCCCGCTGCCACCGCCCGGCAACATCCTGCCTTTCCGGGTTGAGGCGGGCGAACTCGCCCCCTGAAGTCACCCCCGCATCGCGCCAAACGCATAGCGGTAGGCCAAGGCCACACCGCCTGCACCGCCGACGATGTTGCCAAGCGTGACCCACAGCAGGTTCCCCGCCACCCCGGCCGCCGAAACATCCGCCCCGGCCCAGATTCCGGCGGGGAAGAGGAACATGTTGGCGACGGAATGCTCCAATCCCATGGCAACAAACCCGGCCACGGGCCAAAGCACCGCCAGAATCTTGTCCGTCGCCGTGCGGGCGGCGAAGTTGAGCCAGACCGCCAGACAGACCAGCGCGTTGCACAAGGCCCCGCGAAAGAAGGCCTGAATCGGGTCAAGCCCGGCCTTGGCGACCGCCGCTCGCGCTGCCACCTCGCCCATCGGCCCGTCCAGCAGGCCCGACAGACCAAAGGCCAGTGCCAGCCCGACCGCGCCCATCAGATTGCCGACGTAAACGATGCCCCAATTGCGCAACAGCGCGCCGGGGGTGATCCGCCCGTCCACCGCCGCCATGACCATCAGCGCGTTGCCGGTGAAAAGCTCGGCCCCGCCGACAACCACCAGGATCAACCCCAGTGCAAAGACCGCGCCGCCCAGCACGCGGGCAGGGCCAAAGCCAGGGTCGGTGCCCGCCATCGCCACACACCAGAACGCCGCCCCAAAGCCGATGAAGGCCCCTGCCAGAAGCGCAAGCGTGCCCATCCGGTGCAATGGCAGCGCCGCCTTCGCCACGCCTGCCGTCTCGATCAGGGCGGCAATCTCGGCTGGGCGGTAGGCGTCATGGCCTTGGGGTGGGGTGTCGTTCGGCATGGCGGCCTCCGGGGTGCACGGGGCCAGATTACGCCTTTGGTTGCGACCGGAAAGCAAAAAGGCGCACCCCGCGGCGCGCCTTTCCAAGTCTTGCGATTTCCTTAACGACCGGCGTAACCCCTTGAAATCCTGTAAAGGGACGGGCTGTCCCTGCCCGGGACATCAGTCCTTTGCGCGGCCGACGTAAGAGTTGTCTTCGGTATTGATCTCGATCTTGGTCCCCGCCCCGATATGCGGCGGCACCATGACCCGCAGCCCGTTGGAACAGATGGCGGGCTTGTAGGAAGACGAGGCCGTCTGTCCCTTCACCACAGGTTCGGTCTCGGTGATCTCGACGATCACCCGCTGAGGGAATTCGATGGCAATGGCCACGCCTTCAAAAGTCTTGAGGTAGACCTTCATCCCATCGGTCAGGAACACCTTGCCGTCGCCGACGACTTCGGGGTCAACCGTGATCTGCTCATAGCTTTCCGGCTCCATGAAATGGAAGCCCTCGCCGTCCTCATAGAGGAAGTCATACTCGCGCTCGTCCACCGTGGCCTTTTCGACCATCTCGGTGGTGCGCCAGCGTTCCGCGACCTTCACCCCGTCCGAGATACGCCGCATGTCGACGCTGGTCGTGGGCGTGCCCTTGCCGGGGTGGAAGTTCTCGGACTTGAGGACAACATACAGGCGGCCGTCCAGATCGACGACATTGCCCTTGCGGAGCGAGGAGGCGATGACTTTCAAAGTGCGGTCCTTGTCTGGTGCCCCGTTGAGGAGCTTGTGATTGGCGGGCAGGGTCCCTAAACGGACCCGGTCCCTTTACGGGGATGGCGCGACCTAACCCATCCTGACCGGAATTTCCAGATGAAACCCGACACTCCCTCGGACGATCCGTGGTGGACCCCCGCACGACATTCCGACCGCAGGCCCCTCCTTTTGACCCGCAACCGGATTCAGGCGGCGATCCGGGGGTGGCTGGCGGGTGAGGGGTTCATCGAGGTCGACCCGGCAGCCCTTGCCAAGAGCCCGGGAAACGAAGCGCATCTGCATGGCTTTGCGACCGAGGCGGTCGGGAATGACGGGCTGGCGCGGCAGATGTATCTGCACACCTCACCCGAGTTTGCGATGAAGAAGCTGCTGGCGGCGGGGGAAACCCGCATCCATGCCTTTGCCCATGTCTGGCGGAACCGCGAACGGGGCGCGCTGCATAGCCCGGAGTTCACGATGCTGGAATGGTATCGCGTCGGCGAGGGGTATGAGGTGCTGATGCAAGATACCGTCACCTTCCTGCGGCTGGCCGCAGACGCGGCGGGGGCAAAGGCCTTGCGGTTCCGTGACCGGACTTGCGATCCCTTTGCAGCGCCTGAACGGCTTTCGGTGGCCGAGGCGTTTCAGACCTTTGCCGGCGTGGACCTGCTGGCCAGCATCGCGCGCGATGGCACGACAGATGCGGCCCGGCTGGGGGCAGAGCTGGACCGGATCGGCCTGCGCCGCGCGGGGGATGACACCTGGTCAGACATGCTGAGCCGCGTGCTGTCGGAAAAGGTGGAACCGCATCTGGGGCAGGGGCGGATTACGATTCTGGACCATTACCCCTCGGCCGAGGCGGCACTGGCCCGCAAAGTGCCGGGCGATGCGCGGATTGCCGAGCGGTTCGAGGTTTATGCCTGCGGCGTGGAACTGGCCAATGGCTTTGGCGAGTTGACCGATCCCGCCGAACAGCGCCGCCGATTTGAAGCCGAGATGGAGGAAAAGGCCCGGGTCTACGGGCTGCGCTACCCCTTGGACGAAGACTTTTTGGCAGCCCTTGTCCTGATGCCCCCGGCGGCTGGAATTGCCCTGGGGTTTGACCGCGTGGTGATGCTGGCCACCGGGGCGCCGCGGATTGATGACGTCTTGTGGACCCCGGTGCCCTGACCGAATTGAGCGCGTGCCGCGCAAGCCTTTGTCTCGCCTCTGGCGCGCGAAGGGCGCGCCAACCGGCTCGGATCATTGGGGGCGCTTCGCCCCCCAAACCCCCCGAGGATATTTGGGCAAATGTGAAGGGGTTTAGGGCAAGTTTTGCCGGGTCAATGCGGATGGTCTTGCATTGATGGGATGCGCGGCGCAAAGAAGGCGCGTTCTGTGACGGGAGACCACGATGACCCACCGTATCGCCATTCTTGGAGCCTCGGGCTATACGGGGGCCGAGCTGGTCCGCCTGATCGCCACGCATCCGGCGATGCAGATCGTGGCCTTGTCGGCAGACCGCAAGGCAGGCATGGCGATGGCGGAGGTGTTTCCCTTTCTGCGCCACCTTGACCTGCCGATGCTGCAGAAGATCGACGAGATCGATTTTTCCAATGTTGACTTGTGTTTCTGCGCCCTTCCTCATGCAACGACGCAAGAGGTGGTGGCCCGCCTGCCGCGCGATCTGAAGATTGTCGACCTTTCAGCAGACTTCCGGCTGCGCGACCCGGCGGAGTATCAGAAATGGTACGGCCAACCCCATGCGGCGCAGGACCTGCAGGCCGAGGCGGTCTATGGGCTGACCGAGTTCTACCGCGACGAGATCCGTGCTGCGCGGCTGGTCGCGGGCACGGGTTGCAACGCCGCCACAGGGCAGTTTGCGCTGCGGCCGCTGATTGCTGCCGGGGTGATTGACCTGGACGAGATCGTGATCGACCTGAAGGCCGGGGTTTCAGGGGCAGGGCGTTCCTTGAAGGAGAACCTGTTGCACGCAGAATTGTCCGGTGGGACCTATGCCTATTCTGCCGGGGGCAAGCATCGGCATCTGGGAGAATTCGATCAGGAGTTTTCCAAGGTGGCCGGGCGGCCGGTGCAGGTGCAATTCACGCCGCATCTTTTGCCGATGAACCGGGGCATCCTGGCGACGGTCTATGTGCGGGGCGACGCGAAGACCGTGCATCAGACCCTGGAAAAAGCTTATGAAATGGAGCCGTTCCTGAAGGTTCTGCCGTTCGGTTCCCTGCCGTCGACCCGTGACATTGCGGGATCGAACTTCTGCCATCTGGGCGTCATTGGCGACCGGTTGCCCGGGCGGGCGATGGTGGTGGCGGTGCTGGACAACCTGACCAAGGGAAGCTCGGGCCAAGCGATCCAGAACGCGAACCTGATGTTGGGTTTGGAGGAGACGGCGGGGCTGATGCTGGCGCCGGTCTTCCCGTGACCTGCGGCATCCTGCAACCCTTGACCGGGATCAAGGCATCCCCACTTTAGGCGTGACACATCGCCCGACAGGGGCAGAGGACGGCAGATGAGTGGCAAGCAGGAATTCCGGGGCCTGAAGGGGCTGAAAAAGCAAAGGCGCGTGCAGATCATTGCACTTGCGGCAGTGGCGCTTGTCGCCTCGACCGCGCTGATCGGCTATGCAATGCGCGACGGGATCAACTTCTTCCGCAGCCCGAGCCAGGTGATGAGCGAGCCGCCCGCGCCCGGCGAGACGTTCCGGATCGGCGGACTTGTGGTCGAAGGATCAATCCAGCGGGGTGAAGGCGCGACGGTGTCATTCGCCGTGACCGATACCAATGCGACCGTGCCGGTGACCTATACCGGTGTCTTGCCGGACCTCTTCAGCGAAGGGCAGGGGATGGTGGCCCTTGGCAAGATGGAAGGGGATACGTTCGTGGCCACCGAAGTTCTGGCCAAGCATGACGAGACCTACATGCCCAAGGAAGTCATGGACGCGTTGAAAGAGCAGGGCGTCTACAAGGACCCCGGCGAGCAGCCCGAAAGCTGACCGCGCGCTGCCTCAGGGCGGCGTTAAGGGCGAAACGGCAGGCTGGCCCCGATCAATCCGGGGGTTCCCATGCCGAATGTTCGCGAAATTGCCGTTGAGATCGTTGCCCGCGAAGGTGGGTTCGTGAACGACCCCGATGATCCCGGAGGTGCCACGAATCATGGCGTCACGATCGGGACGCTGCGCCGCCTTGGGATCGACGTGAACCGCGACACGCGGATCGATGTGGCCGATGTGCGCGCCCTGACCCGGGCGCAGGCGGTGGAAATCTATCTGGAACATTACTTCAAGCAGCCGGGAATCGCGGCCTTGCCGGAGGTGATCCAGGCGTCTGTCTTTGACATGTATGTCAATGCGGGTGGCAATGCGGTGAAGATCCTGCAGCGGCTGTTGACGGATATGGGTTTTCCTTGCGACCCCGATGGCGAGATCGGGCCCCAGACGATCCGCGCGGCGCAGCTGGCGCATGAGGCGGCCCCGACCCACCTGTCGGATGCCTACGGGATTGCGCGGCGGAATTACTATTACGCGCTGGCTGACCGGCGACCGGCCAGCCGCAAGTTCGCCCGCACGAAGTCGGGCGGCAAGGGCGGCTGGATCAAGCGGGCGGAAGAATTCATCTCGCCGCGCTATCACCTGACGGACGCACAGCATGCGGCGCGGGTGGCGGCATGGGGGTGATTGGCAAGCTGATCGGCGCTCCCGGTGCGGTGACCGCGCTTGGGGACGCGGCGAAAGGGGTGGCAGAGGTGTTCCTGCCCTCGGCCACGCGGAAGATGGAGCTTTCGGCCGAAGCGCAGATGGCCGCCTTGCGCCAACTTGGGGAAGAGTATCAGCATCCGGCGCTGAGCTGGTTCGACCGGCTGGTGAACGGGCTGAACCGGCTGCCGCGGCCGCTTTTGGCTTTCGGGACGCTGGGGCTGTTCACCTATGCGATGATCGACCCCGAGGCCTTTGCCAAGCGGATGGTGGGCCTGAATGCCGTGCCGGAGCCGCTGTGGTGGCTTCTTGGCGCGATTGTCGCCTTCTACTTTGGCGCGCGCGAGACGCATTACTTCCGCACCCGTGGCGTCGTGTCACCCTTCGTGGCCGCCCCCCAGGCCGAGGATAACGCCGCTTTGGCAGACTGGCGGCAAGGTTGATCTGCCCGCATCCTTGACCTCTCGCATGGCCTCTGGCATGGCCTTGGGCGTCAAAGGATGTGATCAAATGAACCTTTTCGCCGATATCCGCGCGCTTGTGGTGGCCGAACTTGAGGCGCTGATGGCTGCGGGCGTGCTGCCGCCGGGCCTTGACCTTGCTGGTGTGGCGGTCGAGCCGCCGCGCGATGCGGGCCACGGGGATATGGCCACGAACGCGGCAATGGTGCTGGCGAAACCGGCGGGCCTGCAGCCCCGCGCGATTGCCGAGGCGCTGGCAGTCAAGCTGATGGAAGACCCGCGCATCGCCGGGGCCGATGTGGCCGGTCCGGGGTTCCTGAACCTGCGGCTGGTGCCGGGGGCGTGGCAGGGCCTCGTCCGGGCGGTGCTGGTTGAGGGGACGGGCTATGGCCGGTCCACCCTTGGGCAGGCGCGCCGCGTCAACGTCGAGTTTGTCAGCGCCAACCCCACCGGCCCGATGCATGTGGCCCATGCCCGGGGGGCCGTGGTCGGCGACGCGCTGGCGCGGCTTCTGGCCTATGCCGGCTGGAACGTGACGCGGGAGTATTACATCAACGACGGTGGCGGGCAGGTCGATGTGCTGGCCCGGTCCGCCTATGAACGCTACCGCGAGGCGCATGGCCTTTCGCCCGAGATCGCCGAAGGGCTTTATCCGGGCGATTACCTCATCCCGGTCGGCACGGCGCTGAAAGCCAAGTATGGCGACAGCCTTCTGGACAAGGGCGAGCAGTTCTGGCTGGCCGAGGTTCGCGAGTTCGCGACCGAGATGATGATGGAGATGATCCGCGGCGACCTTGACGCCCTTGGCGTGCGGATGGATGTCTTCTCCAGTGAGAAGGCGCTCTATGGCACCGGCCAGATCGAGGCCGCCATCGAAACCTTGCGGGGGCTGGGGCTGATCTACACCGGCACGCTGGAACCCCCGAAGGGCAAGGCCCCCGAGGACTGGGAGCCGCGTGAACAGACGCTGTTCAAGTCCACCGCCTTTGGCGATGACCAGGACCGGCCGGTGCAGAAATCGGACGGATCCTGGACCTACTTCGCGCCCGATATCGCCTATCATTACAATAAGGTGCAGCGCGGCTTTGATGAACTGATCAATATCTTCGGCGCGGATCATTCGGGCTATGTCAAACGGCTGAAGGCCGTGGTCAGCGCCCTGTCGGAAAACCGCGTCACGCTGGACATCAAGCTGATCCAGCTGGTCAAGCTGCTGAAGGGTGGCGAGATCGTCAAGATGTCGAAGCGGGCCGGGACCTTTGTCACCCTGCGCGACCTGATTGATGAGGTCGGCCCCGATGTCGTGCGCTTTGTCATGCTGACGCGCAAGAACGACGTGGCGCTGGACTTCGACTTTGACAAGGTGACCGAACAGTCAAAGGACAATCCGGTCTTCTACGTGCAATACGCCAATGCTCGTGTGAACAGCATCCTGCGCAAGGCGCGCGAGGCGGGGCTGGATGTCAGCGACGCGACCCTTGCCGCCGCCCATCTTTCGCATCTGGCGCATGAGGCCGAGCTTGAGATGATCCGCAAACTGGCCGAATGGCCACGTCTGGTCGAGATTGCCGCGAAGGGGAATGAGCCGCACCGGGTGGCCTTTTACCTCTTCGAACTGGCGTCCGACTTCCACGGATTGTGGAATCGTGGCAATGACGATGCCTCGTTGCGGTTCCTGCAGGAAGACAGTGCCATTTCGACGGCGAAAATCGCCCTTGCGCGGGCCGTGGGCGTTGTCATTTGCGCTGGTCTTGGTATCCTTGGCGTCACTCCGGTTGAGGAAATGCGCTGACCCAACAGCCAGTCCTGCCGGGGCGACAGCGACATGCAGGGGCGGATGAACCGTCCCGCAGGCAGGGGCAGCAGATGGCGGACGCGGATTACGACGATCACGGCGGCCCCTATGATGGGGCTCTCCCCGACAAATGGCAGGCGAGTGAACGGCTGCAACGCTGGATCACGCTGGCGGGGGCGGTGGCCTCGCTGGGGCTGGTGGTCGGCTTTGGCATCTGGGGCTACCGGCTTGCGGTGCGCGATGTGACGGGTGTTCCGGTCGTGCAGGCGCTTGACGGGCCGATGCGCGTGGCCCCTGCCGATCCGGGGGGCGAGATTGCCGATCATCAGGGCCTTGCGGTCAATGATGTTGCCGAAGTCGGAATGGCCGCGCCGATGCCGGACCGGCTGATTCTTGCGCCGCGCCCGGTGGATCTGGCCCCGGAAGATACCGCGGGCCTTGCCAGCCCCGCGGTCCCGGGTCTGGCCGAGGTGGCCGCCCCGCTGGCAAGCCCCGGCGTTGTGGACACTGCCGCCGCCGATCTGGCACTTGCCGCAGCGCCACCCGTGGAAAGCGCCAGCCCGACGGAGGTTGCCGTCGACGCCGCCCTAGCCGAGGCTTTGGGCCTGGACCCCGAACCGGCACCACTGGCCGAGCCTGTGGCTGATACCGATGCCCTGGTCACCGAAATCGCGCCCGCCGGGGCGATCACCCTGTCACCAAGGCCGCGCCCCCGCCCTGCGCGTGAGGCGGCGACCGACACCCCGCCGGAAGAGGTGGCTGAAGCTGTGGCCTTGTCGCTGGCCAATGAGATTGACCCCTCCACCATTCCGCTCGGCACCAGGCTGGTCCAGTTCGGTGCCTTTGACACGGCAGATGAAGCGCGGGCCGAATGGGCGCGGCTGATGGGCGGCTTCGGCGATCTGATGGCCGAAAAGTCCATGGTCGTGCAACCGGCCGAAAGCGGCGGGCGCACGTTCTTTCGGCTGCGCGCCCACGGGTTTGAGGATGAGGCGGACGCCCGCCGTTTCTGCTCGGCCTTTGTCGCGCAAGAGGCGACCTGCATTCCGGTGCCGCAGCGATGACCAAAGGCTTCGGGGCTGCCATCTTCGGTTGCGCCGGGCCGGAGCTTCTGGCCAATGAACGCGCCTTCTTTCGCGACGCTGATCCCTTCGGTTTCATCGTCTTTTCCCGCAACGTGGAAAGCCCGGACCAGCTTCGCCGTCTGACGGCTGACTTGCGCCATGCCGTGGGCCGTGACGCCCCGATCCTGATTGATCAGGAAGGTGGCCGCGTTCAGCGCCTGCGCGCGCCGCATTGGCAAGAGTGGGAACCGCCGTTGGACACCGCCCTTCGCGCAGGGTCCGTGGCGCAGGCGGCGCGGGTTCTCGGCTTGCGGGCGCAGGCAATTGCGGCGGAACTGGCCGCGGTCGGGATCGACGCCAATTGCGCGCCGGTGGCGGATGTTGCGGGCGCAGAGACGCATCCCTTCTTGCGCAATCGCTGCTATGGCACCAACGCCGACAGCGTCACGGTCATCGCCCGTGCGGTGGCCGATGGGCTGCTGGCCGGTGGTGTGCTGCCGGTGGTCAAGCACATGCCTGGCCATGGCCGGTCGCATCTGGATACGCATCTTGCCTTGCCCACCGTCACTGCCGGGTTGGAGGAGTTGCGTTCCACGGACTTCGCCCCGTTCCGCGCCTTGGCCGATCTGCCGATGGCGATGACCGCGCATCTGGTCTTCGCAGCGCTCGACCCTGACCTGCCCGCCACCCAATCGCCCACCATGATCCGCCTGATCCGGGATGAAATCGGGTTTCAGGGCCTTCTCATGACGGACGATCTGAACATGGAGGCGCTTGCAGGCTCGCTTGCCGACCGCACTGCCCGGTCGATCGCGGCCGGTGTCGATCTGGCGCTCCACTGCAAAGGCGATCTGGCCCAGATGCAAGAGGTCGCCGCCGCCGCCGGCCAGATGACAGCCGCCGCAATGGACCGGGGCAGGGCGGCGCTGGCCATGCGGCGCAAGGTGGCGGCCGACCTGCCCGCCCTTCTGGCCGAGCTTGCCGATGTCTGACGCGGACTGGGACCAGCCCGAACGCCTGGCTGTCGAAGACCGCCTCGCGGCGGAGGCGCTGATTGTGGATGTCGATGGGTTTGAAGGGCCGCTGGACCTTCTTCTCACCCTCAGCCGCACGCAGAAGGTGGACCTGCGCAAGATCTCGGTCCTGAAGCTGGCGGAACAGTATCTGGGTTTCGTCGAACAGGCGCGCAGCTTGCGGATCGAACTCGCCGCCGACTATCTCGTGATGGCGGCCTGGCTTGCCTTCCTGAAATCACGCCTGCTTCTGCCGCCCGAACCGGGTGAGGCGGGGCCGAGTGCGGAAGACCTTGCCGCCCACCTTGCTTTCCAGCTGGAACGCTTGCAGGCGATGCGCGATGCCGCTGCGCGGCTGATGGGCCGTGACCAGCTTGGCCGTGATTTCTTCGCCCGGGGCCTGCCGGAAGACGTGACCCACCACCGCAAGGTCACCTACACCGCCACGCTTCTGGACCTGATGCGCGCCTATGCCCGCATCCGCACCCGCGACGACTTCCGCCCCTTCGTGATGGACCGTGAGCATGTCTTCACCATGGAACAGGCGCTGGACCGGATGCGCGGGCTGATCGGCTATGCGGGCGACTGGGCGGACCTGACCAGCTTTCTGCCCGAAGGCTGGAACGTCACCCCGATGGCCCGCCGGTCGGCCACAGCCGCCCATTTCGCGGCTGTGCTCGAACTCGCCAAGGCCGGGCACATCACCCTGCGCCAGGGTGATACCTTCGCGCCGATCCAGTTGCGGCGGAGGGACCCATGAGCGATCTGCAGGAAGAAAGCCTGTTCGACGCCCCCCCGATGGGCGAGCAGGAGCGGATGGTCGAGGCGATCCTTTTCGCGATGTCCGAACCCGTGACGCTTGCTGAACTTGCGGCACGCTTGCCCCATGGCTCAGACCCGGCGGAGGCGCTGGTGTACCTGCGCAAACGCTATGAAGGGCGGGGGGTGAACCTGGTGAAGGTCGGCGACGCCTATGCCTTCCGGACCGCGCCTGATCTTGGCCACCTGATGCGGCGCGAGACGATCGAGACGCGGAAACTCAGCCGCGCCGCGATCGAGACGCTGGCGATTGTGGCTTATCACCAGCCCGTCACGCGCGCGGAAATCGAGGAAATCCGTGGGGTTGCGGTCAGTCGGGGCACTGTGGATCAACTTCTGGAACTGGACTGGATCCGCCTTGGCCGCCGCCGCATGACCCCGGGTCGTCCGGTGACCTTTGTGGTGACGGAAACCTTCCTGGATCACTTCGGCCTTGAATCCGCACGCGATCTTCCGGGGCTGAAAGAGCTGCGCGCGGCGGGTCTTCTCGACAACCGACCCGCACCGGGACTGGCCTTGCCCGGCGATGAGGATGAGGAAGCGACCGCCGGTCAGACCGAACTTTTCGAGGATTGATCCATGGACATGAACCGCCTGATATCCATGCTGACCCGGATGTTCATCCGGTCCGCTGTCAAGACTGGCGTCGATTATGCCGCCCGCAAGGGCAAACCGGAAGCCGAGTTGACCCCGGAAGAGCGCAAGCAGGCCCAGTCCGCCAAAGCCATGGCCGACAAGGCGCAAAAGGCCTCACGCCTCGCGCGGCGGTTCCTGCGCTAGCCAAAATCCTTAAGCAAGGATTTTGACAAATTTCTTGCTAAAGAAATTTGGTCCCGGCCTGGCCGGTCAGCCGACCTTGAACTGCTTGGCCAGCTTCAGACCCTGGCCTTGGTAATTCGAGGAAATCCCAAGTCCGTAAAGGGTTTCCGGTCGTTCGCTCATCCGCTCATAGACCAGCCGCCCGACCACCTGGCCATGCTCCAGGACGAAAGGCGCCTCGTGGCAGCGCACCTCAAGCACCCCGCGTGAGCCAGTCCCACCGGCTGTCGCATGTCCGAAACCGGGATCGAAGAATCCGGCGTAATGCACGCGAAATTCCCCCACCATCGCAAGGTAGGGCGCCATTTCGGCTGCATAATCGGGGGGGATCGTCACCGCCTCGCGGCTGACGAGGATGTAGAACGCACCGGGGTCCAGAATGATGCGGCCATCGGTGGCGTGCAGCTCTTCCCAGAAGTCGGCAGCGGGGTAGTGGCCGATCCGGTCCAGATCGACGACCCCGGTATGCGGCTTGGCGCGGTAGCCGACCAGCGTGCCCTTGGCAGGCCGCAGATCGACGGAGAAGCCCAGGCCTTCGGAAATCACCGCCTCACCCGACACCAGCGGGTCAGCGGTGTGGAGGGCCGTCAGCTCGGCGTCCGTCAGCACCGCCTGACCCGACCGAAAGCGGATCTGGTTCAGCCGTTGCCCCGCCCGCACCAGCACCGAGAAACTGCGCGGGCAAACTTCGGCGTAAAGCGGCCCTGTGTAGCCTTCGGGAATGCGGTCAAACTCAGTCCCGCCATCGGTGATCGTGCGGGTCAGCAGGTCCAGTCGCCCGGAGGAGCTTTTGGCATTGGCCACCGCTGTCACGCTCGGGGGCAGGGCCAGCCGTTCGGCCAAGGGGATGACATAGACGCAGTTCTTTTCCAGCACCGCGCCTTCGGTCAGGTTGACCTTGTGCATGGTAAATTCTTCCAGCCGGTCCTGCACAGTCCGGCCCTTGCCCGAAAGGAACGACGCGCGCACCCTGTAGGCGACGGTGCCCAGCCGCAGATCAAGGCTTGCGGGCTGCAGCTGGTCGTCCAGCACCGCAGGATCGGCGGCAATCGCGCCTTGGGCGATCAGCCTGCGCAGGGCCTGTGAGGGCAGCACACCGTTTGTCATCGCATCCCCGCCCCGACTGATCCTGCGCCGCAGTTTGAAAACGAAACCGCCCGCACTGCCAGATGGCAGGCGGGCGGTTTTGCAATGGTCGGGCCGGAGAGATTCGAACTCTCGACCTCCCGCCCCCCAGACGGACGCGCTAACCAGGCTGCGCTACGGCCCGACACGGGGCGATACATACTGGATTTCCGGGCCGGGGCAAGCGGGAAAGCATAGGGCACCCGACATCGCCCGGCTTAGCCCTGGCCGCCTTCGGCGCGACTGGCGATCTGTGACCGTAGCGCCGCCAGACGGCGGGCAAGAACCGCGATCTCAGGCGCTGAGCCTTGTAGAGCTTTCGGCGGCAAGGCTCTGATCAGGCTTGCAAAACTGGCATCATCGCGCAGCGTCGGTTGGCGTGGCGCGGGCTTTGGGGCGGCTGGCGGATCAAAGAGCGGCAGAACCGACTGAACGGGCGTCACTGCGGGGGCTGCGTCGACCTCATCCTCATCCTCAACTGCGATGAAACCGGCTTCGGGCACGTCTTCTTCGGGCGCAAGGTCAGCGCCATCTGCGTCAGGCGGGTCGCGACGTCCATCCAGATGCACAACCTCGGCCGTGGCCGCTGTCACCAGATCCTCGACCGACACCGAATCGTCCGAGAGGCCAGCCACATGCCGCACGCCTTGATCGCGCAGGATTTTCTGCACGCCGCGGATCGTCAGCCCTTCATCGTGCAAAAGCCGCTTGATGCCAGCCAGCAGAGCCACGTCTGAGGGACGATAGTACCGCCGCCCCCCGGCGCGCTTGACCGGGCGGATCTGCGGAAACCGGCTTTCCCAGAAGCGCAGCACATGGGCCGGGGTTTCCAGCACATCGGCCACTTCGCTGATCGTGCGGAAGGCGTCAGGCGACTTGTCCATCCGCTATGACCCTTTCAGCGCTTCTTTCCGGCAGCGACGCGATCCTTCATCAGATGCGAGGGGCGGAACGTCAGGACCCGGCGCGGGGAAATCGGAACTTCCTCTCCGGTCTTGGGGTTGCGGCCGACGCGGGCCGACTTGGCGCGGACCGAAAAAGTGCCGAAGGATGAGATCTTGACCGTCTCCCCCTGGGCCAGCGCGTCGGACATGTGCTGCAGGACGCTTTCGACAAGATTGGCAGATTCGTTGCGGCTCAGGCCCACTTCGCGAAACACGGCTTCGCTCAGGTCCATCCTGGTCAAGGTCTTCTCGCTCATCCCATCCCCCGAAGTCTTTTGGTCATCGTTCTTTTCATGACCATGCGGCGGATGGATTTACGAGTCAATATCAACCACTTGGGGCGCGGGCTTAACGGCAGCTACCAGCGCAGGACGACCGAGCCCCAGGCCAGGCCCCCGCCAATCGCCTCGGTCACCAGAAGATCGCCAGGCTTGATCTGGCCGCGCGCGCGCCCGACCGACAGCGCCAGCGGGATGGAAGCGGCCGAGGTGTTGCCATGGTCCTGCACGGTGACGACCACCCGGTCCATCGGGACCTGCATCCGTTTCGCGGTGCCTTCGATGATACGGATGTTGGCCTGATGCGGCACGATCCAGTCCACGTCCTCGGGCGTGAGGCCTGCCTTGTCCAGCGCGCGGTGCGCCGTTTCGGCCAGCTTTTCAATGGCATGGCGGAAGACTTCCTTGCCTTCCATCACCAGATGGCCAGTGGTCCCGGTCGAGGTGCCGCCGTTGACGTAAAGGATGTCGCGGAACCGCCCGTCGGAGTTCAGGTCCGCCGACAGGATGCCCCGATCAGCCGTCGTACCAGTGCCGTCAACCGCTTCCAGCACCAGCGCGCCTGCCCCGTCACCGAAGAGGACGCAGGTACCCCGGTCCTTCCAGTTCATCAACCGGCTGAAGGTTTCCGCCCCGATGACCAGCACGCGTCTGGCCTGGCCGGACAGGATGAGCGCATTGGCATTGGTAAGCGCAAAGACGAAACCGGCGCAGACCGCCTGCACGTCAAAGGCAAAGCCCCGCGTCATGCCGAGTGCGGCCTGGACCATGGTCGCCACCGCCGGGAAGGTGAGATCCGGGGTCGACGTGGCGACGATGATCGCGTCGATATCTTCGGCCACAAGTCCGGCATCCGCCAAAGCCGCCAAGGCCGCACGCGTCGCCAGATCGCTGGTCATCTGGCCTTCGGCTGCGAAATGCCGCCGTTCAATCCCCGAGCGTGAGCGAATCCACTCATCCGACGTGTCGATGATGGCTTCAAACTCGGCGTTGGGGACCACTCGGTCCGGCAGGTAATGCCCGACGCCCTTGACTGCAGCGCGTATCGTCATTCGGTCGGATCGCTCCCCGTTGCGGCATCCGTCTTGGGTGCGTCATCCTGCCCCGCGCGTTCGGCCGATGCAACCCGGGCGGCCAGCCGTTCGATGAACCGGACCTGCGCCAGCTGGTAGGCCAGGCCGATCGCTGCCGCCACTCCGGTCGCATCGGCCGCCCCGTGCGACTTTACCACGGTGCCGTTCAACCCCAGAAACACACCGCCATTCACGCGGCGCGGGTCCATCCGCTTTTGCAGCCGTTTCAGCGAGCTCATTGCCAGAACGGCGGTCACTTTTGACCAGAACCCGACCTGAAACGCATCACGCATGAAATCCGAAATCAGCTTGGCCGTGCCTTCGCCGGTCTTCAGCGCTACGTTGCCGGTAAAGCCGTCGGTCACGATCACATCCACCCGGTTTGAGGGCAGATCTCCGCCTTCGACAAAGCCGACATAGTCGAAACTGCCGATCTCGGCGACGCGGGGCATGCGTTCATGCGCCTCTTTCAGCTCGGCCCGGCCTTTGTGCTCTTCGGTGCCGACGTTCAGGATGCCGATCCGCGGACGTGCCAGACCCATGCCGTTGCGCGCGTAGGATGCGCCCATCGTGGCGTATTGCAGAAGATCATCCGCCTCGGCCTTCACATCGGCGCCGACGTCCAGCATCAGGTTGAATCCGCCCGGATTGCGCGAGGGCCACATGCAGGCAATGGCCGGGCGGTTCACGCCGGGCAGTTTGCGCAGCCGCAACATCGACACGGCCATCAAGGCACCCGTATTGCCGCAAGAGACGGCCACCGTCGCTTCGCCGTCCTTGACGCTGTCGATCGCCCCCCACATCGAGGTGCCAGCGCCATGCCGCATCACTTGCGCGGGCTTGTCATGCATGGTGACCACGCGGTCAGCGTGGCGCAGCGTGCAGCGGTTGGTCAGAATGGGATGGCGCGCGACAAGTGGGGCCAGAACCGCCTCATCGCCGTGCAGGACTGCGTCCATCCGGGGATGCAAGGCCATGGAATCAGCAAGACCGGCAACAACCGCTGCCGGTCCTTGATCGCCACCCATGGCATCAACCGAAATGACGACACGATCAGACGCCGTGTCGGGGGCCGTGTCAGGCGCAGACTCTGGTCCCGCAGATTGTGGTCCGGTGGCCATAGGTCAGTCGCGCCGTCGGGCGCGGCTTACGCCGCGTCCTCGTCCAGATCGACTTCGCGGGCCATCGACACCACCTCACGCGAATCGTAGTGGCCACAAGACGGGCACACATGGTGCGGACGCTTCAGCTCGCCACAGTTCGGGCATTCGTTGGGGTTCGCGGCAACCAGCGAGTCATGGGCGCGACGCATGTTGCGCTTGGATTTCGTGGTGCGGTTCTGCGGGACAGCCATGTCACAACCTCGGGCAGTGGGGACAGGCCCCTGGATTTCCTATGCAAAGCAGTGCGGTCAGTGGATGCGATGGCAATAGCCGACCGATGCTGCTTCACAGCTTGAATGAGGCGCGATACATACTCGCATTTGCGGCATGCGCAAGCCCTTTTCGGCGGGTTCCCGGCGGGTTTCAGCCGCCTTTGTCGCTGCCGTCATCCGGTTTCGCGGCCAGCCGTCCGGCAAGCACCGAAAGGCCCGCAAAGGGTTTCAGATCGCTGTCGCCCAGCGGCGTGACGCCCTTCGGGGCCACCACAACCTCGCCAAGCTCGGCCCCCGGGGCACGTGGGTAAAGCGGCAAGGTCAGAACCAGCGCTTCGGCCGCGATTTCGGCCAGGTCAATCACCTCGGGCATCGGTTCTTCGGTGTCGTCCTCCGGCATCTCCATCTCGTCAGACTCAGGCGCGGTCAGTCCGGCGACATAGCGGCGGCGCACGGCTTCAGTGATCCGGGCGCGGACGGGGACAAGGGTCACGATGCAGGCCTGATCGCATTCCGCCACAAGCGTGGCGGTCAGCACCATGGCGTCGCGGCCGTCCGGCGTGATCTGGCCGGTGAAGGCCAGGTGCTGCAGTCCAAGAAGGCCAAGGCTTTCGGCCAGCCTGCGCCGCGCCTCTGCATCGGGCGCATAGGAAAAATGCGTCGGCTTGCGCGGGCTCAGACCCCCGGTGCGAAACCGGGTCGGGCGGGCGGCCATGCCGTCAGAGGCGTTTTCGGCGGGAACATCGGTCATGGCATCGGCCTTCACATGGAAATGATCTGCGGAATCTCTCGCGCGTCTCGCGGCAGGCGGCCCGGTGTGGTGTTCCATTCTTGAACAAGGGGCCGCCCTTCTGTTATCCCCTTTGCCAAGGGTTTTGAAGAACCCGCGTCGGGATCGGCGTTTTTGGCGGGCATGAGGGCAGGTATGGCGGTATTCCGGTTGGCGCGGACGGTCCTTGCGGCCTGCCAAGGGTCGCTTCGCGGCGTGCAGAAGCAGGCGGCAGTGCTTCTGCTAGCGGCAGGTCTTGCGGCATGCTCGCCCGTGTTCCGCAACCATGGCTATGTCCCGGCAGAAGATGAGCTGGCGCTGGTCGAGGTAGGCGTCGACACGCGGGAGACGGTGGGCCAAAAGATCGGCCGGCCCTCAACCTCGGGCCTTTTGAACGACGAAGGCTGGTTCTACGTCCAAAGCCGCTATGAATTCCGCGGCCCGCGTGAGCCGCGCGAGATTGACCGCCAGGTGCTGGCCGTGACCTTCAATGAGGCCGGGACGGTGGAAAACATCGCCCGCTACGGGTTGGAAGATGGCAAGGTCATCCAGATTTCCCGCCGGGTGACCGAGACGAACATCAAGGGCATCAGCCTGATCGGTCAGCTTCTGGGCAACTTCGGCCGCATCCGGGCAGAAGATATCGCCGGGTGACCGGGCCTGGGGCTGCGGCGGACGGATCCGCCGCAGTAAAGGTCAGTCCTCGGGCTCAAACCGAAGCGCGACACCATTGATGCAGTACCGCAGGCCGGTGGGCTTTGGCCCATCGGGAAAGACGTGGCCCAGATGCGCCTCGCAGCGTTTGCAGTGCACCTCGGTCCGGCGCATGAACCAGCTGTTGTCGGACTGCTCCCCCACCATTTCGGCGTCCAGAGGGGCGTAGAAGCTGGGCCAACCGGTGCCGCTGTCGAACTTTGTCGACTGGTCAAACAGCGGCGCGTCGCAGCAGATGCAGCGGTAGGTGCCGGGGTCTTTCGGGAAATCGTCATGGGTGAAGGCGCGTTCGGTGCCGTGCTTGCGGGTGACCTTGTAGGCCAGTTCGGACAGTTGGGCCTGCCATTCGGCTTCGGTCTTGATGATCTTGTCCATTGCGGGGACTCCTGTTCTACCCGACATATCTAGGGTGTGAAGCAGCGGGGGAAAAGGGCGTGCAGCCGTTGGAGCGGGGCGGATTGGTGGCGCGGCTGGCTGAGGGGCCTGCCGACATGGCCCGGATCATGGCCTTTCGCCGCGTGGCCTTTCCCCGCAAGGCCGGCCCGGAAGAGGACGCGCAGGACGCCCTTTCCGCGCATGTGATGGTCGAAGGGGAGGGGCATCTGCTCGCTTATTTCCGGGTGATGCTGTTCGGCTGGGGTGCAGGTCTGGCGCAGGGCTATGCGGCGCGGTTCTATGATGTGGCCCCGCTGGCCGGCTATGCGCTGCCGATTGCCGAGATGGGGCGGTTCTGCGTGGCCCCCGGGGGGGTGCATCCGGACGTGCTGCGGCTGGCCTGGGGCGCGATGACCCGGGTTGTGGATGAGGGGCAGGCGGGCCTGCTGGTCGGCTGCACCAGCTTTCGCGGCGCGGCGTGGGAGGGGCACCGGGCCGCGCTTGCCCTGCTGGCGGCGGCCCATCTTGGCCCCGTAGCGCACCGTCCGGGGCGGAAGGCGACGGAGGTGGTGGACTACCCCGCGCTGGTCGGCCCCGTCGGGGACCGGAGGGCAGCGCTGGCCGGGCTGCCGCCGCTTTTGCGGACCTATCTGGGGATGGGGGGCTGGGTCAGCGACCATGCCGTGGCCGACCGGGACCTTGACACCCTGCATGTCTTTACCTGCGTCGAGGTGGACCGGATCCCGAAGGCCCGCGCCGCCAGTTTGCGGGCCGTGGCGGGGTAGTGTCCCGGGCAGGGACAGTGACCTGGCATAAGCGATATCAATGGGTTGCTTTCGCGTTTTCATCCTTTGTTAGGATTTGACCCAGCCTGAGCAGACCCAACGGCTGGCCCCCAAAACCTGTGCCACCCGCCCCCCGGGCGCCCCCATGGTAAATTGGCGAGGTGATCCCGGGCGGACTGTGCGATACTGCCGGGCGCATGTCTGGAGGTGACCATGAAACTCCTTCCTGCGCTCTTTGCGCTTGGCCTCTCCGCCTTCCCGGCCAAGGCCCAACTGGTCGATTGCATGACCGAGGGCTACATCTCTTCGTTCCAGGTCGCGGGGGTGGAGGATCTGACCTGCGTTGAGGTGTTTCGCTTCAGCTTTCCCACCCCGGCGGGGGACCGTATCCTGCGCGCCATCTCTGACCTCAACGCCGACTGGGCCTTTCAGCCCGGCACCGTGGCCGCGGTCGAAGCCGCCGCGCGTGAGGCGACAAGCCATCTGGCCGACCTTGGCACCTACCGGATCGGCGATGTCACGATCCTTCTGTTGGCGGATCAGCTTACCCCCGAGGCCGCGCGCGAACCCGATGCCCGCAGCGTTCTGGCCCAAGCCTGGGACCCGCTGGACCGGGTGGCCAGTGAATGCCGGATGACCCAGTTCCTGTGGGGCGCGGGCGGGGTGATCGACACCTTCCCGACCACGCTGGCGCATGAGCTTTTTCATTGCGTGCAATATGCCACCCTTAGCCCAGAGCAGATGGCAACCTTCGGGGGCATGGGCGACTGGTGGATCGAAGGGTCGGCCGAGGCTTTTGCCGCCCATGCGATTGCCGACAGCATCGGCACGGCAGACTGGGGCGGTGACTTCAACGCGGCGGTGACGGCCCGCACGCCCCTGTATGAGATGACCTATGAGGCGGTGATCTTCTTTTACTGGTACCTGCAAGAGCGTGACATGGCCGCACTTTTGCCGATTCTGGCCGGAATGTCGCCGACGCCCGGCGCCGCCGGACAGCGCGACGCGATGCGCGACATGCTGGGCGATGCCGACTGGCTGCGCTTTGCCGAGGCCTTTGTCGATGACGAGATCCGGCATCCGCATGGCCAGGCGCTTGGGCTGCAGGGGCAGTTTCCGATCGAATACCTTGTCCTGGAGCGGACCGGCACCGAACGGATGACCTTTCCGCCCTTTGCCGTGATCCCGGGCCTGGCCAGTTATGACTGTGGTCGCTGGGACAACCGCGCGACCGAGGCCAATCTGTCCAGCCGGATGGCGTCAGAGGGTGACTGGTCCCCCGGCTGGCGCGCGGAGGTGGATACGCGCGACGGGGGCGAGGCGGACCTGCGCTTTGCCGCGATCCATACCGGCGACGATGATCTGGAGTTTCGGCTGCGGGTGCGGCGGCTGGCAGCCTGCAGCCCTTGCCGGGGATCGACCGAGATTGACCAATGTCTGGTCGGCACCTGGCAGGGCGACATGAGCCCGATCATCGAGTTGATGCGCCGCTCCGGGGCCCCGGTCACGCGCAACGCGATGGGTGAGATGTATCTGCAGGTCAATGAGGATGGGACATTCGTCACCTCAAGCGTGCCGATCGATTTTCAGGTGACCGAGACCGATGAGGACGGGGACACGACCGTGGATGTGACCGGCACGGCGGGCATGTCGGCGGGGCGCTGGTCGGTGCTTGGCCCCGGGCGGCTGGCAGGCTGTGCGGAACTGACCGAAGGCACAGTGGCGCAAGGCGCGGTCCAATCGCCCGAAGTCAACGGAACGGTGGCGCTTTTTGGCCCGCCGGGGGGCGCGGAAGAAGGGGTGGTGGACTACAGCTGCGGCTCGGGCGCGATGGCGACACGGGTCACCATGGGCCGGTTCGGCGAGGTAGAATTCGCCTTTCAACGGCTGAGCCCGCCCCCCGAGGCGGACGAGGCTTCTGGTTTAGCGCCTTAGGGCAGGGTCTGGGCGTTGAGGGCGCGGATGGCCTCTGCCTTGAACAGGGGCCAGTTGGTCGGATGGATGCCAAAGGTCTGAAAGCTGGCGTAAAGGACCATCCCGCCCAGCAGGCAAAAGACCGGCACGCGCCGCAGGGGCAGACGGCGGACAAAAAGGCCGATGAGCCCGATCAGAAGCGCAAGCGCCACCAGCCCGAACGTGATGACCACGAACCCCAACGCCGCCGCGTCCGCGATCTTGGCGTCAACCTCGCCAGCGGCCCCGATTTCTCGCGTGAGATTGGCGAGATACATGCAAAAGCAGGCCACGACGCCCAGGACAAGGCCGAAGAGCGAAAAGAACAGGCGCGCGCCGGCGGAGGTCTGTGCCACGGGCTTGGTCGCATCGTCCTGATGGGCCGCAACGCTGCGGGCGGGGAAAAGCCCCCGTTTCAGGTAGAGAAGGCCCATGAGAAGCAGGGCAAGACTGAACAGGCCAAGGCCCAAGGCGGTGGTCATGCCATAATCGTCGCGCAGGGTTTCATACTGGGTGTTCGCCACCAGGGCCAGTTGCCCGCCAGCGGTGGTCATGACCGCGCCCAGGACGATGCCCTTGAGAGGACTGATCTGCTTTTCCGGTGCGCGCGGGGGCTGCTGGCGGCGATTGCCACCATTCGCCTTGATCCGGCTGAGGCGGTCTTCGAAATCGGAATGGGACATCAGGCCGCCTGATCTGTGCGTGCTTTGCAAAGACTAGCGGACAAGGCGAACCCGTTGCAAGGCGAGGATGACGAAATTCCTGTGACAGCCGGAGGTTGGCGGGCGTTCCTTACGCCCGACCACGCCGCCCGCCGCGCCGCCCGGCCGAGGCCTGGCTGGCTGCTGCCGAGGCTTCGGCGAAGGTCATGCCGCCTTCGACCGCTTCCAGGACCTTGGCGAAGCGGATCCACTCACCACCGTTCGGGTCGTGGTTCATCAGGAAGTTGGCGGCGCGGATCGCCTCCATTTCCTGCTGGCGGACGGGGTTCATGATGGCGCTGGTCATGCCAGCGCCGATGGCCATGGGCAGGAACGCGCCGTTGATGCCGTGGCGGTGCGGCAGGCCGAAGCTGATGTTCGAGGCGCCACAGGTGGTGTTCACCCCAAGCTCATCCCGCAGGCGGCGGACGAGGGTGAAGACCTGCTGACCGGCCGACCCCATGGCGCCGACAGGCATGACGAGGGGGTCCACCACGATGTCATGCGCCGGAATGCCGAAATCGGCGGCGCGTTCGACGATCTTCTTGGCCACGGCAAAGCGGACATCGGGGTCTTCCGAAATGCCGGTGTCGTCGTTCGAGATCGCCACGACCGGCACGTTGTATTTCTTCACGAGCGGCAGGACGAGTTCCAGGCGGTGCTCTTCCCCCGTGACCGAGTTCAGCAGCGGGCGGCCTTCGCAGGCCATCAGGCCGGATTCGAGGGCTCCGGGAACCGAGCTATCAATGCAGAGGGGCACGTCGACGGTTTGCTGGATGATCTCGATCAGCGCCTTCATCAGGGGCGGTTCGACGAAATTGTTGTCGGCGTAGCGCGGGTCGGTGGCCATCTTGTTGGTGAAGACGGCACCCGAGTTCACGTCCAGCACCGTGGCCCCGCAGGCGACCTGTTCGAGGGCGTCCTTGATGACAGTTTCAAAATTGCCCGCCTCCAATTCAGCCGCGAGCTTCTTGCGGCCGGTGGGATTGATGCGTTCGCCGATCACGCAGAAGGGTTCGTCAAAACCGATGATGACGGTTTTCGTTTTGGATTCAATGACGGTACGGGTCATTCTTAAACCTTTTCTGCGGAAGCGGGGACGCCAGACGCGCCGCCATTGTCGGTGACCCACTGGGCATTGGTCTTGATGCCGCCGAGGGGGAAGAAGTGGACCTGCTCGATCCCGAAACCGGGGTTCGCGGCCTTGTGGGCGGCGAGGGTTTCCAGGATCTCCGTCGGCTCATAGGGCAGAAGGAGTTTCGTCACATCCATCGCGCGTTTCTGCAGAACGCGGAGCGACGGGCCGACACCACAAGCGATGGCGAACTTGATCAGGGTTTGCAGCTTGGCAGGCCCGGCGATTCCGATGTGGACCGGCAGCTTGATGCCTTCGGCGGTCAGACGGTTGACCCAGTCGATCACCGGCTGGCCTTCAAAGCAGAACTGGGTGGCCATGGCCATCTTGGCATCCGTCCGCTCACTGAACGCCGATTTCCAGCGGGCGGCTTCCATCACCATGCGGTCGGACCCATCGGGGTCGATGTCCTTGTTACCTTCCGGGTGGCCCGCGACATGCAGGCGGTCAAAGCCGGTAAAAGCCCCCGATTCAAGGAGTTGCATGGATGTGCTGAAGTCACCGACCGGGGCAGCGACGCCGCCCGCCAAGAGAAGGCCCTGCCGCACGCCCACGTCCTTGTAGCGCGACACCCAGTCGGTCAGCGTGGCCTTGTCCTTGATGATCCGCGCCGGGAAGTGGGGCATCACGGTGTAGCCTTCATCACCCAAGCGCTTGGCCGTGGCGACCATGTCTTCGATCGGCGTGCCGTCGATATGGGCGATGTAGACGCGGGTGCCGGTGGGCAGGATGCCGCGGAAGCTTTCAACCTTTTCCGCCGTGCGGGGCATCACCTCGATCGAGTAGCCCTTGAGGAAGGCCTCAAGCGGCTGGGCGGCGGGGGCCGGGGCGTCGTCCTTGCGGCGGAAGTTGAACAGGGCCATCACGGTCTCCTTGAGGGTCGGGGGCGGGGTCGGCGGCATTGAAGGTCAGGCCTTGGCCCAGCCATCGGCAGCAATCAGGTCTTTCAGGCGGGCAGTGTCGAATTCGGCCTCAAGGCGCGCGGCTTCTGCCGCGGCGACGGCGTCAGGCTCTCCCTCAACCTCGCCCATCGGGGCTTTGCGCCATTCGGCAAGGTAGGCATCCGCGTCCTTTGCGCCGATCTTCATGGCGCAGCGGTCGATGGCTTGCTCAAACCGCTCGGTCAGTTGGATTTTCGACGCGCGTCGGCCGGTGCCGACGATGACCTGGGCCGGAATGTCGCGCCAGTAGACGATGGTGACTGCGGGCATGATCCGGTGATTCCCTTGGCTGAACTGAACCAACTGATAGTCGCCGATCCCCGACAACCGGTGTCGGATTTCGACATGGCGGCGCAAGGATGCGACCCCGCCCCCTGCAGGCTTGGCGATAGCATGGGGCAGGGCGTTTGGCGACGGGCGGGACTTTGAAAAATCTTCATCCAGATCATGAGGCGGCCCGGGTTGACGATTGCGGGCGTCTGAGTGCTTGCACGGGCCGGGGTTCGGCACTACCTTTTGGGTAACCACATATGGAGGGCGTAAATGACGCCCGAGCGTCCCCAAAGGGCGGACGCGACTGACGCGAAGGTTGAGACGCCCAAAGCCGACCCTGGGACCGTTTCCCGCGCCGATGCACCGTCTGCCCTGACTGACCCCGGGTCAGCCCCGCTTTATGCGGCGCTTGACCTTGGCACGAACTCTTGCCGCATGCTGATTGCCCAGCCGTTGGGCAGCCAGTTCGTGATCGTCGACAGCTTTTCCAAGTCGGTGCAGCTGGGCGTGGGGCTTGAAGCCTCGGGCCGGTTGTCGCGGTCATCGATGGCGCGAACGATCCAGGCGCTGCGGATCTGCGAAAAGAAGATCGAAAAGCACAACGTGCGCCGGATGCGGTTGGTGGCGACCGAGGCTTGCCGCAGGGCGCGGAATGCGCGCGACTTCATCCGTCAGGTGCGCCGCGAGACCGGGCTGCAGTTGGAAATCATCGCCCCCGAAGAAGAGGCGCGGCTGGCGGTGATTTCCTGCGCGCCGCTGGTCAGTCCGACGACCGAGCAGCTTTTGGTCGTGGATATCGGCGGAGGGTCGACAGAGCTGGTGTGGATCGACCTGTCTGCCGTGGCCCCGCCCGACCGGCCAAAGGCGATCATGCGGTTGCACATGGGGTTTGATGCGCAAGGCGAGGGGGCCGTGGCACGCGTAGTGGACTGGATTTCGGTGCCGCTTGGCGTGGCGACGCTGAAGGACCAGTTCATTGACGTGGATGATGACGCCGCGCGGTTCGCGCTGATGAGCTGGTTCTTCGAGGAAAACCTGGCCAGTTTCAGCCCCTACAATGCCAACAACCCGCGCGAAGGGTTTCAGATCGTGGGCACCTCCGGCACGGTCACCACGGTTGCGGCGAGTTTTCTGAACCTCAAGCGCTATGACCGGACCAAGGTGGATGGGCTGCAGATGACCTCGGACCAGATTGATCTGGTGATCCGGGAATATCTGTCCTTGGGCCCCGAAGGCCGCCGGAATGACCCCCGCATCGGGCGCGACCGCCATGCGCTGATCATGTCGGGGGCGGCGATCCTGCAGGCCTTGATGCGGATCTGGCCCACGGACCGCTTGTCGGTAGCCGACCGGGGCCTTAGGGAGGGGCTTCTTTACGCGCAGATGAGCAGCGACGGCATTCTTGGGGACGGGCCTTACACATGACGGAAAAACCAACCTCGGGCCGGGGCCAGCGGGAGTTGCGGGTGCGGGTCAAGACGGCGAAGGGGCGGAAGCTGTCTTCGACGCTTTGGCTGGAGCGGCAGCTGAACGACCCTTACGTGATCCGCGCGAAGAAAGAGGGTTACCGGGGCAGGGCGGCCTACAAGATCATTGATCTGGATGACCGCTACGGGTTTCTGAAACCCGGGGCGCGGGTGGTCGACCTTGGCTGTGCGCCGGGGGGCTGGTGTCAGGTGGCGGTGGTGCGGGTCAATGCGCTGGGGCAGAACCCGAAAAAGCCGGTGGGCACCGTCCTTGGCATCGACCTGCAAGAGGTGGAGCCGATTGCGGGGGCAGAGCTTCACCAGCTGGATTTCCTGGATGACGACGCGGATGCACTGGTCAAGGGCTGGCTTGGTGGCCGGGCCGATGTGGTGATGTCGGACATGGCGGCGGCGGCGAGCGGGCACAAGGCGACGGACCATTTGCGCATCGTGGCGCTAGTCGAAGCGGCGCTGGCCTTTGCCTTTGACGTGCTGGAAGACGACGGCACCTTCGTCGCCAAGGTCCTGGCAGGCGGGGCCGAGAATGAGATGCAGGCGCTGTTGAAGAAGAACTTCCGCAAGGTGGCGAACGTCAAACCGCCTGCCAGCCGGGCCGACAGTTCGGAAAAGTTTGTGGTCGCGATGGGCTTTCGCGGGCGGCAGCTGCAGGCGGCCGCGGAGGCTGAGGACGAAGATTGACAAAATTCGCATGAAAAAGGCGCCCGAAGGCGCCACTTTTCTGCAGGTCTTCGGGGCTTAGCCGCCCCAGCTGCGGACCGGACCGCAATCCATGTGGACGAAGTTCGACCGCGAGTATTTGCCGACGCCGCCCGAGGCGCACGCCGCCGCCGCCTTGGCCATCTGACCGACCGTGCGCGACTTCAGCCGCAGGTCTGCCGCCTGGCCCTTCATGTGGAGCGAGTTCTTCGCCACGCCGCCGGACCGCGAGCGCAGCATCGCATTGGTCTTCGGACTGCGGTAGCCCGAGAGCAGCATGTAGGGTTCGGTCACGTCCATCAAGCGGTGCGAAGCGGCCATGATATCGACGGTCCGCATGTCCATGCCAACGGTATCGTCAGACCGCCAGTCCCGCATGAAGTGATTGATTTCCTTCATGACTTCGGGAATGTACTCGCCTTCGATCCAGTAGATCGTGTCGATGCTTTCACCGGTGCGGCCTGAGTACATGCGGATGCGGCGAATGTCGCCCGAGCCCTTCAGCAAACCGAATGCGTTGCTGTAGGTAGGTGCCGCAATCACGGCCGTTGCTGCGAACACGCCGAGCAAGCCACGCCGTGTGACACCGAAACTATTCTGGTCCGTCATTCTAACGCTTGTCCCCGTTGCTGTCTTCGACCGCCTTCGCGCAGCTTTTGTGCAACTTCTTCCCCAAGTGCCCTTGGCTTATTGCACAAGTCGATTCGAAGCCCAAGCCTCGATTGCCCGCTCGGCTTGCAGCACAACCTGAATCGGCAAATTTTCGCTGAACGACACGGAAATTTGTGCGTTGTTGTTCGATTGCATCGGTTGAGGGCAAAATTGTCGCCGCAGCGGACACAATCTGACAGACAACTTGCAGCCCGACCGGTTTGTGAATGGACAGTGGCACGGATTTGAAGAAACCATTGCCTGTCGCTGCCAAGTCCTTGGGAATGAGTGTTGAATGAACCGGTCCGCCCCTCGCTGCCTGCCGTCCTTTGCCCTGATCCTGTCCTTTGCACTGCTGCCCTTCGTGCCCGCACCGGCCAAGGCAGAGGTGTCAGCCTTTGCACAATCGCTGGCCGTCGCCGCCTCGAACGAGGCGGAGATTGCCGGCTGGTATGCCAAGACCGGATATGAGCCGCTTTGGACCGGCACGGATGATGTCGCGCGGCGGCAGGCCTTCCTTGCGGCGATTGCGGCGGCGCCTGACCATGGGCTGCCGGTGGAACGCTATGACGCGGCCGCACTGACCGCCGCCTTGCAGGCGGCCGAGTCCGAGGGCGACCGGGGCCGGGTGGAAGTGGCGCTGACGCGGGCCTACCTTGCCTGGGCGCGGGACCTGACCTCGGGCGCGATTGACCCGGCCAAGGTGGATGGCGGCATCCTGCGCGAGATTGACCGGATCGATCCGCAGACCCTGCTCACGCGCATCGCCAGCGGCAAGCCGGAAGCCGTTCTGCAATGGATGCTGCCGAAGTCGGCCGCCTATCTGAACCTGATGAAGGCCAAGATCGGTCTTGAGGCGCAGATTGCCGCGGGCGGCTGGGGCGAAACCGTGCCAGCCTCGGTGCTGGAGCCGGGCGACACCGGCGCCGCCGTCGTGGCGCTGCGCGACCGGCTGATGCGGATGGGCTATCTGCGCGCCACGGCCACCGCCAGCTACGACCGCGCCATGGAAGCCGCGGTGCAGGCGTTCCAGCTTGCCCACGGGCTTGAGGCGGATGGACGTGCCAGCGAAAGCACGATTGCCGAGGTGAACGTCGGCCCCGAAGCGCGGCTGAAATCGGTGATCGTGGCGTTGGAGCGCGAGCGTTGGCTGGATTTCGACCGGTCAGCGCGGCATATCTGGGTGAACCTGCCCGACTTCCGCGCCAAGATCATCGAGGATGGCCGCACCGTCTTTGACACGCGCGTGGTGATCGGCAAGAACGTCCCCGACCAGCGCAGCCCGGAGTTTTCCGACGAGATGGACCATATGGTCATCAACCCGTCCTGGGGGGTGCCGCGGTCGATCATCGTCAACGAATACCTGCCCTTGTTGCAGCAGAACCCCAATGCCGTGGGCCATCTGCAAGTGATTGACGGGCGGGGCCGTGTGGTGCCGCGCGGATCGGTCGACTTTGCCGCCTATTCGGCGCGCAGCTTTCCTTACGGTCTGCGCCAGCCGCCCTCGGACGGGAATGCGCTGGGGTTGGTGAAGTTCATGTTCCCGAACCCCTACAACATCTATCTGCACGACACGCCGTCGAAGTCGCTTTTCGCCAATGAGGTGCGGGCCTATAGCCATGGCTGCATCCGCGTGGCCGATCCGTTCGATCTGGCCCATGCCCTGCTTGCGCTGCAATCGGCGGACCCGGTGGCCGAGTTTCAGGCCGATCTGGAAACCGGCAAGGAAACCCGGGTCGATCTGGTCAAGCCGGTGCCGGTGCATCTGGTCTATTTCACCGCCTATCCGGACGCCAAGGGCCATATCGGCTACCGCCGCGACGTCTATGGGCGGGATGCCAAGCTCTTTGAGGCGCTGGAGGCGGCCGGGGTGGTCTTGGCCGGGGTTCAGGGGTAATCCTGTCCGTCAAGACGCAGACGGAGTTTTGCCATGCCCCACACGATCCGCGACATTGCTGCCGCCCTTGGGGCCGAGGCGGCGGGCGATCTTGACCTGACGGTGACCGGTGCGGCCGAACCGGCGGCGGCGGGGCCTGACGCCCTCGCCCTGGCGATGGACCCGCGCTATGCGGACGGGATCGCCAAGGGCCGCGCGCGGGCGGCGATGGTCTGGCCGGGGGCGGATTGGCAAGGGATGGGCCTGCAGGCCGCGATCTTTGCGCCACGCGGGCGGCTGGCGATGGCGGGGCTGACGCGGTTGATGGACCCTGGGCCGGACATAGCGCCGGGCGTGCATGCGATGGCGATTGTCCACCCCTCAGCCGTGGTGGGCGCGGGGGCGGCCATCGGGCCGTTCGTGACCATCGGCGCGGGCGTGGTGCTGGGGGCAGGCGCACGAATTGCCAGCCATGTCTCCATCGCCGAAGGGGCGCGGATCGGGGCGGATGCGCTGATCCTGCAGGGCGCGCGGATCGGCGCGCGGGTGACCATTGGCGACCGCTTCATCTGCCAGCCCGGCGCCGTGATCGGCGCAGATGGGTTCAGCTTTGTGACGCCCGAGAAATCCGGGGTCGAGGAAATCCGCGAGACCTTGGGGACGCGGGAGGGAATCAAGGACCAAAGCTGGACGCGGATATATTCGCTTGGGGCTGTAACCATTGGGGATGATGTGGAAATCGGCGCGAATGTTTGCATCGACCGGGGCACGATCCGGGATACCACCATCGGGTCGGGTACCAAGCTCGATAACCTGGTCCACATCGGCCACAACGTGCAGGTCGGGCGCGATTGCCTGCTGTGCGGGCAGGTGGGCATCGCAGGCTCGGCCCGGATTGGCGACCGGGTGGTGATGGGCGGGCAGTGTGGGGTCAATGACAACATCTTCGTCGGCAATGACGTGATTGCGGGTGGGGCCACCAAGATCTTTACCAACGCGCCGGCGGGGCGGGTGCTGCTGGGCTATCCGGCGGTGAAGATGGAAACGCATGTCGAGATGCAGAAGGCGCTGCGCCGTCTGCCGCGACTGGCCTCACGGGTGGCGGCACTGGAGAAGGGCGTTCCCTTCGCCCCGGAAGCCGAGTAGGAACCGGCCGCAAAATGACCGTGCAGGTGGACATGCGGGCAGAGATCGAAGCGGCGGTGATCGAGATTCTGGCGGCACAGCTATTGCTGCCCCCGTACGAGATAGCGCCGGATGCGCGGGTCGATGACCTTGGTCTGGACAGTCTGGGCAAGGTCGAGGCGATCTTCGCGTTGGAAGAACGCTTCGGCATCACCATCCCCTTCAATGCCAACGAACCCGACCTGCCGGATTTCGACTTTGCCAGCGTTCCGGGCATTGTGGCTGGCGTGGCGCGGCTGATCGACCAGCGATGAGGCGCGTCGTCATCACCGGGATCGGCACGGTGAACGCGCTGGCGCAGGATGTGCCGGGCACCTTTGCGGCGCTGGCGGCGGGGCGCTGCGGGATCGGGGCGCTGACCTTTCGTGATGCGGACCGTTTGTCGGTGCGGATCGGGGCCGAGGTGCGGGATTGGGCACCCGACCTGCCCGCCGCCCGGATGCCGCTTTACGACCGGGTGACGCAATACGCGCTGGTCGCCGGGGCCGAAGCGATGGCGATGGCGGGGCTGGACCTTGGCCTTGGTCCGCGGGGCGGGGTGATCCTGGGCACGGCGGCGGGGGGGATCAGCACTTGGGAAGACAGCTACCGCGCTGTTTTCGCTGAGGGAAAGAGCCGTGTCTCACCCCTGGTGGTGCCAAGGTTGATGCACAATGCCCCGGCCTCGCATCTGTCGATGGCCTACGGGCTGCAAGGGCCGGTGTTCAGCGTCTCCTCTGCCTGCGCGAGCGCCAACCACGCGATGGGGCTGGCCTTGCAGCAGATCCGCGCCGGTGTGGCGGATGTGATGCTGACCGGCGGGTCCGAGGCGATGCTGTGCTTTGGCGGAGTGAAGGCCTGGGAGGGGTTGCGGGTGTTGGCCCCGGACGCCTGCCGCCCGTTCAGCCTGGGCCGCAAGGGTATGGTGATCGGCGACGGGGCCGGGGTGCTGGTGTTCGAGGCCGAGGATCACGCGCGCGCGCGGGGGGCCAAGATCCTGGCCGAGGTGGCTGGCTTCGGGATGACCGCCGATGCCGGGGATATCGTGGCGCCGGATCCTGACGGGGCCGCGCGGGCGATGCTTGCGGCGCTGGCGGATGCTAGGATGGCTGCGGGCGATGTGAGCTACATCAACGCGCATGGCACGGGAACGCTGGCCAATGACCGCAGCGAGGCGGCGGCGATCCGGCAGGTCTTCGGCACCACACCTCCGCCGGTATCCTCGACCAAGGCGATGCATGGCCATGCCATCGGGGCGACCGGCGCGCTGGAGGCGGTGGCCTGTCTTCTGGCGCTGACCCAAGGGGTGCTGCCCCCGACTATCGGCCATCAGGCCGACGACCCAGATTGCCCGCTCGACGTGGTGCCGAACCTGGCCCGTCAGGCGCGGGTGGGGGCGGTTCTGTCCAATGCTTTTGCCTTTGGTGGGCTGAACGCAGTGCTGGCTTTCCGCAGCGCTTAACGCAAAAGGCCGGCCCTGATGGACCGGCCCCTGCTTTGGCTGGTCAGCCGATCATTCGTTCGCGGCGGGCGCTTCGGCCGGGGCAGCCGCTGCTGCGGCAGCGTCAGCGGCGGCGTTCGAGGCATCAACAGCCGCAAGTCCGGCGGTGAAGCCTTTCAGCGACACCGGCAGGGTGACCCGTTCATCCGGGGCGACGAAGGGGACGATCACGATGGTCGCGGTCGCGCCTTTCTTCATCTGCTCCACTTCCTCGGCCGTGAAGCCGAGGCGCGAGACGCAGCCGATCTGGGTGCAGAAGGTGAAGGGATAGGCCTTGGGCGCGCCGCCATCGATTTGCAGCGTCATGCCGGCGGTCAACAGGGTTTCCAGCGGCGCGATGAAGGTCGCACCCGCGACGGCGGGGCCTTCTGAACCGGCGGGCAGGCTGAACATGGTGAACTCGGCCACCGAGTTGCCGTCGCCGTCCTTCAGCAAGGTGTAGAGCTGGCAGGGGTCGATCCCGGTTTCGGTACGCACGCAGCGCTGTTCCCAAGCCTCGAACGTGGCGGCGACATAGGTGTCACCAACGCCGTTGCCGTTGGCAACTTCGGTCCCCATCGACAACCCATCGGGCGAGGCGCCGTCTGCGGCGACGGCAGGGGCCTCGCCCTCAGCCGGGGCTTCGGAGGGTGCTTCGGCAGGGGCCTCGGTCGTCTGGGCCAAGAGCTGCCCGCCAGACAAAGCGAAAAGCGGGGCAATCATCAGCGCAAGCACGGTGGTTTTGGTCTTGGCCATCTGGGGCAATTCCTTCGGTCGGTCAACGTTTCGCGGGTGCTTAGCATGCCCTTGGGGCGGAAGTCAGGTCTGAAAGTGTGACCGTGGCGACCTTCTGCCTGCACTCCTGTCGATGTGATCCCCGGCCTTGGGAAACCGAACCACTAAAAACTGAAAAAGGGCCGGAAGTACCGGCCCTTTGACGAATTTTTTTATGCTCCCTGTCGGACTGGCCGACTTCATGAGGGGGACGCTATTGCGGATTGTCTGGCCCGTCAACGGGATTCTGCACGGTTTTGCCAGCGGACGTTACAGGTCTTTGGCAGGCCCCGAAGCCGCCGGAAAGCGCGGTCCGTTCCGAAAAAAAACCGCGCCTTTTCAGGGGCGCGGCCAGTCAACAGGGAGGAAGTCACCGCCAGAGCGGACCGCATGCCCGTTCTGGCAGGATCAGACTGGCAGAAAGGGGTTAAAAATGTATTTTGGCCGCAAGACGTAATCCGGAAGGCTGCGAGTTCGCAGCGTCCGCAAGGTGCAAGGTGACGTATGGCGGATCAGGTTGGGGCAGCGGACAGCATTTTCATCGGTGGCGGGGGCGAGGGCTACGGTCAGCCGCAAAGCCTCCTTTTGAAATACGGCAACCGGCACGGCCTGATTGCTGGGGCGACCGGGACCGGCAAGACCGTGACGCTGCAGATCCTGGCCGAGGGTTTTTCGGCCGCTGGGGTGCCGGTGTTCCTGTCGGACGTGAAGGGCGACCTGTCGGGGATCGCCGGGGCAGGGTCGCCTGCGCACAAGCTGCATGAAGCCTTCACGACGCGCAGCCAGACCATTGGGCTTGACCTGCAGTATCGCGCCTTCCCGGTGATCTTCTGGGACCTTTTCGGCGAAAAGGGCCACCCAGTCCGCGCGACGGTGGCCGAGATGGGGCCGCTTTTGCTGTCGCGCCTTTTGGAGTTGTCCGAGGCGCAGGAAGGCGTGCTGAACGTCGCATTCCGGCTGTCGGATGAGGAAGAGCTGCCGCTCTTGGACCTGAAGGACCTGCAGGCATTGCTGACCTTTGTCGCCGACCATGCCGAGGAGATGTCGGCGCGCTATGGGCTGGTGTCGAAGGAATCGGTGGGCGCCATCCAGCGCCGCCTTCTGGTGCTGGAGAACCAGGGCGGGGCGAGCCTGTTTGGCGAACCCGCGCTGGACCTGGCCGATCTGATGACGGTGGACGCCTCAGGCGCGGGGCGGATCAGCATTCTGGCGGCCGACAAGCTGATGAACTCGCCCCGCCTTTATGCGACCTTCCTTTTGTGGCTGCTGTCAGAGCTGTTCGAGATGCTGCCCGAGGTGGGCGATCCGGACAAACCGAAGCTCGTGTTCTTCTTTGATGAGGCACACCTGCTGTTCGACGACGCGCCCAAAGCGCTGGTGTCGAAGGTGGAACAGGTGGCGCGGTTGATCCGGTCCAAGGGGGTGGGGGTCTATTTCATCACCCAGAACCCCGCCGACGTGCCTGAGAATATCCTGGGCCAGCTGGGCAACCGCGTGCAGCACGCGCTGCGGGCCTTCACGGCGAATGACCAGAAGGATCTGGCGAAGGCTGCCGAAACCTACCGTCCGAACCCGCGCTTCAAGATTGATGAGGCGATCCGCGATGTGGGCACCGGTGAGGCGGTCACCTCGCTCTTGGAGGCCAAGGGTATTCCCGGCATCGCCGAACGCACGCTGATCCGCCCGCCGTCCAGCCAGCTGGGGCCATTGGATGAGGCGGCGCGGGCCGCGGTGATGGCGGCATCGCCGGTGCGGGGCAAGTATGATGTGACGGTGGACCGCGACAGCGCCTGGGAGCGCCTGCGCGCCCGGTCAGAGCATGCCGCGAAAGAGGCAGCGGCGGCTGAGGCAAAGGAAGAGGAAGCGCGCGAGTTTGAAAAGGCCCGCCGCTATGACGGCAAGGCGGAAGCAGCACCGAAGAAATCCTCCTCCAGCCGGTCGGACAGCATTGGCACGGCATTTGCCAAAAGCTTCGCCCGGCAGTTGGGCACGAAGTCGGGCCAGGCGATCATCCGTGGCGTCCTGGGGTCAATCTTCGGCAAGCGCTAACGCGTCAGGCCGTCCAACAGGGCGGCCAGCGTGGCATGGGCGCGGGCGTGGCGGTTTTCACCGTCACTTTCCGCCACCCAAAGGGCCAGGCTTGCGATGGCGCCGTTCAGAAGATGGGCCAGGGCTTCGGCGTCCTTGGCCGTGATGCGGTCAGCGTCGGCAAGGGCCTGCAGGTCGGCGACCAACTCGTCAAAGCCGGTTTCTGCCAGAATGTCGAAGGCGCGGATCCCCAGCACGGCTGGGGCATCCTGCAGAAGAATGCGCTTCCGGTCGGGCCGCAGAACGGCGTCAAGGTAAAGGTGAATGCAGGAGCGCATGCCTTCCCAGGGGTCGGGGGTGGCCAGCCAGACCTGCTGCAGTTCCACCGTGATCTCGGCATCAATCCGGCGCAGGACGGCCTCGAACAGCCCGGCCTTGTTGGTGAAGTGATGGTGAAGCGCGCCCCGGGTGACCATGGCGGTTTCGGCCAGCCGGTCCAGCGAGGTGGCCGCAAAGCCTTCGGCCGCGAAGGCATGATGCGCGGCGCTGATCAACCGGTCCATCGTCGCTTGGGTGCTGACAAGGCGGGGCGTAAGGGCTGGCAGGTCGGGTTCGGTTGACATGGCGGGGGTGTGCTTCTATTTCACATACGAAGCGTATGTGAAATGACGGGAGGCCGCAAGTGTTGTTGCAGAAGACCCTGGCCGAGGTGCGCGGCCTTCTGCGGCTGGCGGTGCCGATTGTGGCGGGGCTTGGGGCCTCTACGCTGCTTGGCGTCACGGATTCGGTGATGCTGGCCCCCCTTGGGCCACTGCCTTTGGCGGCGGTGGGGATCACGAATGCGGTGGCGGTGATCCTGTTCGCAGCGATTTATGGGTTGTTGTCCGCGATGTCGGTCCGGGTGGGGGCCGCGCACGGGGCGGGGCAGGGGCGACGGATCCCGGGCCTCCTGCGCAACGGGCTGGTGCTGGGTGCAATCGTTGGCAGCGGCGGGGCAGCGGCGATGCTGGCGGTCTGGCCACTCTTGCCGCTGCTCGGCCAGCCGGTTGAGGTGTTGGCCATCATGTTTCCCTACTGGGTGGCGATTTCCCTGCTGATGCTGCCATTCTCGGTCCTGACGGTGTTCAAGGCCACGTTCGAGGCCGTGGATCGCCCCTGGGTTGGCACCGGCTTTGCTTTCCTGGCCGTGGGGATCAACGTGCCCCTCAACTATGCGCTGATCTGGGGGATCGGCCCCTTGCCGATGCTGGGCTTGACCGGGGCGGGCATCGCGTCACTTGCCGCCGAAAGCCTGGCCCTGCTGGCGGCCTGGGGCTTTTGGGCGCGGGCGCGGTCGATGCGGCGGCTGCGGTTGCGGGCGGGGATCAGCGGGGCAGAGATCGCCTCGGTCGCCCGCGAAGGTGCGCCACTGGGGTTGATGTATGTGGCGGAAACAGGGGCGATGGCGGTGGCGACATTGATGATCGGCACCTTCGGCGCGGTGGCGCTGGCCGGCAATCAGGTCGCGATGAGCGTGGGGGGCCTGCTTTACATGGTGCCCCTTGGCGTTGCGGGCGCAGTGGCGATCAGGGTCGCGCAGGAACGCGGCGCGGACAACACCGGCGCGCTGCGCCCGATCACCTGGGCGGCGCTGGGGCTGGCCACGGTGTGGCTTGCGACAGCGGCTGTGCTGCTTGGGCTGTATGGTGGCACGGTCGCGGGCTGGATCACCGATGAGGCCGAGGTTATCACCATCGCCGCCGCGATCTTCTTTGTCTTTGCCTTCGCGCAGGTGATGGACGGGGTCCAATCCACCATGACGGGCGCTTTGCGCGGCCTGTCGGACACAGGGTTTCCGGCGCTGGTGTCGCTTGGCGCCTACTGGGTGCTTGGGTTGCCCTTGGGCTGGGTCCTGGCCCATCCGGTGGGGATGGGGCCTTCGGGCATCTGGGCGGGGTTCGTGATTGCGCTGGGGCTGGCGGGGCTGATCCTTGTCTGGCGCTTTCTTCGGCAGACGGGAGCGGCTAGGGTCACGCCAAACCTTGGAGGAACCCCATGAAACGATCCCGCATCAACGACATCATGCGCGCGGCGGATGACCTGATCCGCCACCACGGCTTTGTGCTGCCGCCCTTTGCCTATTGGACGCCGGACCAGTTCAAGGCCCGCACCGATGCGGGTGCGCTGGTCACGGCGCGCTGTGGGTGGGACATCACGGATTACGGCCAAGGCCGGTTTGATCAGATGGGCCTGTTCCTTTTCACCTTGCGCAACGGGCGGCTGGCCGACCTGCAGCGCGGGGGCGGCATGTGCTATGCCGAGAAGCTGCTGATCTCGCGGCAGGACCAGCTTTCCCCGATGCACACCCATGTCATCAAGGCGGAAGATATCATCAACCGTGGCGGTGCCACGCTGGTGGTGGAGCTTTACGGGTCCGACGACCAAGGCGCGTTTGCCCGCGACAAAGGTGGCATGGTCCATTGCGACGGGATCGCGCGGCGTTACGGCCCCGGTGAGAAGCTGAAACTCGCGCCAGGGGAAAGCGTCACGCTGATGCCGGGCGATTGGCATGCCTTCTGGGGTGAGGGGGGCGATGTGCTGATCGGCGAAGTTTCGACCGTGAACGACGATGTGACCGACAACATCTTTGTCGAACCCATTGGCCGCTTTGCCGAGATCGAAGAGGATGAGGCCCCGCTGCACCTGTTGGTCAGCGATTACGACCGCTGGCTTTGAATGCAAAAGGGGGCGCCGGTGGCGCCCCCTTTGTCAACCGGATGGGCCGGTTACGGACTTGGCGGGCAGACGCCATTCACCAAAGCGGTGGCGCAAGTCGGGACCGGGGCCGGGGCCGGGGTCGCCGCCGGGGCAGGGGCCACGACCACGGGCGCGGCCGTCGGGGCCACTGCCGGAGTGGCGGCAGGCACCACCACTGGCGCACCGCCGACCGCGATGGACGGCGGCGGCAGGATGGTCAGCGCGGGCACCGGCGTGACTGGGGCCACGACTTCCTTCTTCTTCGGTGCGGGCGGCTTCGGGATGTACAGCCCTTTCGGCATTTCGCCCGATGCCGTCAGCACGATCACCTTTTCGCCACCCTGCAGGCGGTTATAGAGGTCGATCACGTCCTGGTTGATCATCCGGATGCAGCCGGACGAGGCATTGCGCCCGATCGATTTCCAGTCCGGGGTGCCGTGGATGCGGTAGCCATAGTCGATGCCACCCGATTTCAGGTAGATCGCCCGTGCGCCCAGGGGGTTGGTCGGCCCGCCAGGCTGACCCTTTTCCCATTTGGCCAGCTTCGGATCCCGCTCGATCATCTCTTTCGGCGGGGTCCAGGTCGGCCACTGCTTTTTCTCGACCACATCGGCGGTGCCGGACCATTCAAACCCGGCGCGGCCGACGGAAATGCCGTAGCGGATCGCCTTGTTCTTGCCGACCACGTAATACAGCAGCCGGGTCTTCGGGTTGATGATGATCGTGCCCGGAGCCTGATCGGTTTCATAGGCCACGACCTGGCGGCGGTAGGTCTCGGGGATCTCTTCCTGCGGCAGGGCGGGAATTTGGATGCCTGCGTCCATGGTGGCGACGTAGACATTCTCATCCGGCTTCGGCAGCGGCTGGTTTGACGTCGAGGGGCTGATCGAAGGATCAACGCAGGCGCCAAGGACCATCAGGGCCAGAACGGCCGGAACCATGGTGCGATGGCGGAAAAGGGTAGAAATCAGGCGCATCACAAGGGCTTTCTTGGGCAGGGGCCGCGGGGGCAGGGCCCACGGCTTCTTGCCGCGACGGTAACCGACCCGTGAGCGCGCGTCAAACCGTGCGGGGCTTGGAATATGATCACGGGCGCGTGAAAACCACGTCAAAACAGGCGGAAAGCAGGATTTCCTGACCGCAAGGGTGCCGCAGGGGCCGGGATGAAGGGGCGCTGGGGTCAGACTGGGGACAAAGACATGTGCGACAGATGGTAGAGGTATCCGTCAAATTCCTCCATCCCGTCGCTGTCGACCTGCCAGCCCCACTTGAGAAGGAAGCCCCGCGAAAAGTCGCTGGCAAGGACGGTTAGACGTGGCAGGCCTTCGGCGCGGGCCTTTGCCAAAAGCACGTCATACAGGGCTGCGGCGGTGCCTTTGCCCATCACCTCGGGGATGACGAAAGCCATGTCGAGAAGCCCGTCGGGACAAAGCGACATGAAGCCGGTCGGGCGGCCGTCCTCCTCGGCAATCCAGCACCATTGCGAGTTCAGCTTGTCTTCGGTGATCGGATCGATTTCCGGCGTCCCCGCCCAGGCGATGCGCTCGGCCTCACCGATCACGTCAGCGGTGCCTTCCAGGATCGCTCGGCGGTAGATCAGCTTTGCAGCAGCGCGGTCTTCCGGGCGGTAGGGGCGGATAAGCCGGGTCATCGGTCAGCCGGCGGCGACCGCGTCCACCTCAACCAGCAGCGCAGGCGCGGCAAGGCCTGCGACGATCAGAAGGGTCGATGCGGGTGGTGGCCCGTCGCCGACCCAGTAATCGCGCCGGGCGCGGTAACTGGCCACGGCCTCGGCCGTGTTCTGGGTCAGGTAGACGGTGATCTTCATCAGGTTGGCGCGGGTCATCCCCGCTGCCGCCAGCGCGCGGTCGATGTTGGCAAGGGCGGCGTCAAGCTGCGCCTCCAACCCCTCGGCCAGGGTGCCATCGGGATGCACGCCGATCTGGCCGGAGATTTCCAGCCGCCGGGTCACGCCTTCGGCCAGCGCCAGCTGGCTGTAGCGCGAGGCGGGTTTTGGCATCGTGGGCGGGTTGTGGAAGCTGATCATCTGGTCAACCCCTTCACGTCACGGCCGCGCGGGCTTTGAATTCCGGCTTGTCCCAGGTGCCGTAGTCGATGATCCGGGCCAGGATGCTGACCGCGCGGGCGACGTCGTCTTCGTCAATGTAAAGCGGCGTGAAGCCGAAGCGCAGGATGTCGGGCGCGCGGAAATCGCCGATCACGCCTTCGGCGATCAGGGCCTGCATGATGGCATAGCCTTCGGGGTGGCGGAACGACACCTGACTGCCGCGCATCAAATGCGACCGGGGCGTGGCCAGGGTCAGACCCTTCACCCGCGCCTCGACCCCCTTGATGAACTGGTCCTGCAGGCGGAGGGATTGGGCATGCACCTCGGCCATGCTCACGCCGTCCCAGACATCCATCGCAGCCTCAAGCGCAGCCATTTGCAGGACCGGGGGCGTGCCGACCCGCATCCGTTCGATCCCCAGACCGGGGCGATAGTCCAGGTCAAAGGCGAATGGGGCAGCGTGGCCCAGCCAGCCGGACAGGGCAGGGCGCGCAACCTCGGCATGTCTTGGGGCCACATAGATGAAGGCCGGGCCGCCGGGGCCGGAGTTCAGGTATTTGTAGGTGCAGCCAACGGCGAAATCGGCCTTGGCCCCGGCAAGGTCCACCGGCAGGGCGCCCGCGCTGTGGGCAAGGTCCCAGACGGTGATCGCCCCCATTTCATGCGCGCGGGCGGTGATGTCGGCCATGTGGTGGCGGCGGCCGGTGCGGTAGTCAACCTCGGTCAGCATGACGACGGCGGTGGTCTCGTCGATGGCGGCCATCGCTTCTTCCGGAGCGACGGTTTTCAGATGGTACTGCCCGCCAAGGGTGCGGCAAAGCCCCTCGGCCATATAAAGGTCTGATGGAAAGTTGCCGGTGTCGGACAGGATCACCCGGCGCTTCGGGTTCATCTCAAGCGCCGAGGCGAGGGCCTGGTAGACCTTGATCGACAGCGTGTCGCCCAAGACCACTGTCCCCGGTTCCGCCCCGATCAGCTTGCCCACCCGGTTTCCCAAAGCGGCCGGTTGCGCCATCCAGCCGGCCTTGTTCCAGCCGCGGATCAACAATTCACCCCATTCGGCCTGCACCACCCGGTCCACCGCCGCCGGGGCGGTCTTGACCATTGGCCCAAGCGAGTTGCCGTCAAGGTAGATCACCCCTTCGGGCAGGTGGAACAGGGCCTTCTTGGCGGCGAAATCGATGGGCATGGGGGGTCTCCTTCGCTGCCCGTTATCGGGGGAACGGCGGCACTTGCCAAGGGCTTCCCTAAGGCGGTGAAGCCTGCCACGCTGGCGGTATGACACGGCACGCGCCCATCCCGCTTGACCCCGACCCGCCGCGCCCCGATCCGCGCGCGCCGGATGTGGTGCGGCTGCGGCAAGGGGTGCGGGCGCAGTTTCGCTCCGTCGTGGGCGAAGCGCCGGTGATCCTGCGGGTCGAAGCCGGGCGCAAGGTCATCCGTGGCGCGGTTGATGCGTTGGTTCCGGCGGGGCAGCTGACCCTGATGCCCGCGCAACTGCCGCTGGACGTCGAAAACCACCCCGCGCCGGACGGCCCTTACCGCGCGACGGCAATCGTGATTGCGCCCGGGATCGTGGCGCCGACCGGCCCCCGCACGGCGGGTGCAACCGCTGATCCCCGCGCGCTGGCGGCGTTCGACCGTGCGCTGGACCTGTGCCGTCGCCCGGCGACGCCCACTGCCATCCGTGACCACGCGGTGCTGGAGGTGCTTCTCTGGATGGACACTCTTGGTCTGCGCCTGCCGCCGCCAAAGCCGCCCAGCCTGTCAGACCGCATCCGCGCGTTGGCTGGGGCCGACCTTGCCCGCCACTGGCCAGCGGCTGAAGTGGCCCGCGCCCATGGGCTAAGCGAGGCTACCCTGCGCCGCCATATGGTGGAGGAGGGGACGGGCCTGGCCGCCCTCTTGACCGACCTGCGGATGAACCGGGCGCTGGGGCTGTTGCAGGCGACTGATCTGCCGGTGCAGGAGATTGCATTTCAGGTCGGCTATGCCTCACCCTCGCGCTTTGCGCTGCGATTCCGGGTGCGGTTTGGGCTCGCACCCAGCGCGATCCGGGCTGAGCGGGACGGCACGGCGATTGATCGGCCCGGCATCACGGGCGTGCGGGCGGCGGAGTAGCATTAAGGCTCCCACCCAACAGGAGCCTGCCCATGCCGACCCGTAGCCTTGCCCTCGCCCTATCCCTTTTCGCCAGCCCCGCGCTGGCCGAGATGGTCCTGACCGCGCCCGATTTCACGGACGGCGGCACGCTGCCTGCAGCGCAGGTGCTGAACGGCTTTGGCTGCGAAGGGCCGAACCTGTCGCCCGCGCTGGCGTGGTCCGGTGTGCCGGACGGGGCGCAAAGCCTGATCCTGACGCTCTATGATCCCGATGCGCCGACCGGGTCAGGCTGGTGGCACTGGACCGTGGCCAATATCCCCGCCGATGTGACCGGCCTGCCCGCCGGTGTCACCGCCGAGACGCTGCCCGAAGGCGCGGTGGAGGGGCGGACGGACTTCGGAACCCCCGGCTTTGGCGGTGCCTGCCCGCCGGAAGGGGCGGCCCCGCACCGCTATGTCTTCACCCTCTTTGCGATCCCCGAGGCGGCCTTGCCGATTGACGCCAATGCCTCTGGCGCGCTGGTGGGTTTCTACGCCAACGCCATGGCGCTGGAGACGGCAACGCTGACAGCCACATTCGGTCGCTAGGCTTGCGCCGGGGCTGACCCTCTGTCTAGATCGGGCGCGAAGGAGACCCCTTTGCGCCCGATCCTTGCCATTCTTGATTTGCCGCCGGTCTGGCTGGTCGCCCATCTGGTGGCGGCGTGGCTTTTGTCGCTGGCGTCACCCGTGGTCTTCGCGGGGCTTGGAGATATGCTTGGCATCGGGCTGATCGGCATCGGCGTGCTGATCACGCTTGGGGCGGCGGCACAGATGGCGCTGGCGCAGACAACGGTGATCCCCCGGCGCGATCCGTCGTCGCTCGTGACCTCGGGCCTCTTCAGCTGGTCGCGCAATCCGATTTACCTCTCTGATGCGCTTATCCTGATCGGGGCGATCCTTTGGCTGGATGCCGTGCTGGCGCTGCCCTTGGTCGCGGGGTTCGTCTGGGTGATCCAGACCCGCTTCATCCGGGATGAAGAGGCGCGGCTGACCCTGGCCTTCGGGCCGGAGTTCGATCTTTGGGCCGCCCGCACCCGCCGTTGGTTCGGCCGCAGATAGATCAGGCGGAAACACCATAACTGGGGTTTGAAATATTGTTGCGCAATGATAGATGCAGCGGGCTGGTTTATGGCGCAGGCCACAGAAGTGGGAGACGACAGTGAAAATCGGGGCACTGACAGAGGTTTTTCCGGGCGAGAACCGGGTGGCGATGACGCCGGATTCGGCCACCCAACTGGCCAAGCTGGGCCATAGCGCCTGCATCCAGTCCGGCGCAGGCATGAAGGCGGGCTTTTCGGACGCGCTTTACACCGCCGCCGGGGTGACCGTGCTGCCGACGGCGGCTGAGGTGATTGCCGCCTCGGACGTGATCGTCAAGGTGCGAGGGCCGGAAGCGGCCGAACTGAGCACCCTGGCTGAGGGGCAGACGCTGATCAGCTTCTTCTGGCCCGCCCAGAACCCCGAGCTTCTGGAAGCAGCGGCGAAAAAGAACCTTACCGTGGTCGCGATGGACATGGTCCCCCGGATCAGCCGTGCGCAGAAGATGGACGCGCTGTCGTCGATGGCCAACATCGCCGGGTATCGCGCGGTGATTGAGGCCGGGAACAACTTTGGCCGCTTCTTCACCGGTCAGGTGACGGCGGCAGGCAAGGTGCCGCCCGCCAAGGTGCTGATCGTCGGCGCTGGCGTCGCCGGGCTTGCGGCCATCGGCACCAGCGTCAGCCTTGGTGCCATCGTCCACGCCTTCGACGTGCGCCCCGAGGTGGCCGAACAGATCGAATCGATGGGCGCGAATTTCGTGTTCCTGGAGTTTGAGGCGACGCAAGACGGTGCCGCGACCGGTGGCTATGCCGCCCCCTCCAGCCCGGAATTCCGCGAAAAGCAGCTCGCGAAGTTCCGTGAGCTTGCGCCGGAGATGGACATCGTCATCACCACCGCCCTGATCCCGGGCCGCCCGGCGCCGAAGCTTTGGACCGAGGATATGGTCAAGCTGATGAAACCGGGATCGGTCATCGTCGACCTTGCGGCCGAACGCGGCGGGAACTGCGACCTGACGGTGCCGGACCAGAAGATCGTGACCGACAATGGTGTGACCATCGTCGGCTACACCGATTTCCCCAGCCGGATGGCTGCACAGTCGAGCACGCTTTATTCCACCAACATCCGCCACATGCTGACGGACCTGACGCCGAAAAAGGATGGCGTGATCCTGCACAACATGGAGGATGACGTGATCCGCGGTGCCACCGTGGCGCATGTCGGCGCGGTGACCTATCCGCCGCCCCCGCCGAAGATTGCGGCGATTGCGGCGGCAAAGCCGAAGGAAAAGGTCAAGGAACTGACCCCAGAGGAGCGCCGGGCCAACGAGGTTGCAGCCTTCAAGGCGCAGACCCGCAATCAGGTGGGTCTCCTGGTGGTCGGGGGCGGCTTGATGCTTCTTGCAGGGCTTTACGCCCCCGCCAGCTTCATGAGCCACTTCATCGTCTTCGTGCTGTCGGTCTTTGTTGGCTTCCAGGTGATCTGGAATGTCAGCCACAGCCTGCACACGCCGTTGATGGCGGTCACGAATGCGATTTCGTCGATCATCATCCTGGGCGCGCTGATGCAGATCGGGTCGGGCAACTGGCTCGTCGTCATTCTGGCCGCATTGTCGGTCTTCATGGCCGGGATCAACATTTTCGGTGGCTTCATGGTCACCCGGCGCATGCTTGCCATGTTCCAGAAGTCGTAAGGGGCGCGTCATGGATTACGGATTCACCACGGCCGCCTACGTCGTTGCAGCGGTCCTCTTCATCCTCTCGCTTGGGGGGCTTTCCGGCCAGGAAAGCGCCAAGCGCGCGGTCTGGTATGGCATCGTCGGCATGGCGCTGGCGGTGGCGGCCACGCTTTATGGGCCTGGCGCGGGCAACTGGCTGATCAGCCTTGTAATGATCGCCGTCGGCGGCGCCATCGGCTGGGTCGTGGCCCAAAGGGTCCAGATGACCGAGATGCCGCAGCTTGTGGCTGCCATGCACTCACTGGTCGGCCTTGCGGCGGTGTTCATCGGCTTCAACACGCATATCGAATTGGTCCGCGTGGCCGGGATGGACGAAGCGGCGCGGGCGCTCCTGGACGGCTTTGCGGCGACGGTGGCCCACAAGTCGGGGGTTGAGATCAGCATCCTGCGGGTCGAAACTTTCCTTGGCATCTTCATCGGTGCGGTGACCTTCACCGGGTCGGTGATCGCCTATGGCAAGCTGGCCGGCAAGGTTGACGGCAAGGCCAAGAAGCTGCCGGGCGGGCATCTGTTGAACGCGGCGGCGGCGGTGATTTCGCTGGTCATGCTGGTGATCTACCTGCAGACGGGGTCCTCGCTTGCGATGATCGCGATGACGGTGGCGGCCCTCTTCATCGGCTATCACCTGATCATGGGAATCGGCGGGGCGGACATGCCGGTCGTCGTCTCCATGCTGAACAGCTATTCTGGCTGGGCGGCAGCGGCGATCGGCTTTTCGCTGTCGAATGACCTGCTGATCGTGGTCGGCGCGCTGGTCGGTTCGTCGGGTGCGATCCTGTCTTACATCATGTGCAAGGCGATGAACCGGTCGTTCATATCCGTCATCCTCGGCGGTTTCGGTGGCACCACCGGCCCCGCGATGGAGGTAGTCGGCGAACAGATCGCCATCGACACCGAAGGCGTGGCCGCAGCCCTGAACGATGCCGACAGCATCATCATCATCCCTGGTTACGGGATGGCGGTGGCGCAGGCGCAGCAGTCGGTTTCCGAACTGACCCGCAAACTGCGCGCCAAGGGCAAGACCGTGCGCTTTGCGATCCACCCGGTGGCAGGCCGCTTGCCCGGCCACATGAACGTGCTTCTGGCCGAAGCGAAGGTGCCCTACGACATCGTGCTGGAGATGGACGAGATCAACGAGGACTTCCCCTCGACGGACGTCGCCATCGTCATCGGCTCGAACGACATCGTGAACCCGGCAGCGCAGGAAGACCCGAACAGCCCCATCGCCGGGATGCCGGTGCTGGAATGCTGGAAGGCCAAGCAGGTGTTCGTGTCCAAGCGCGGGCAGGGCACGGGGTATTCGGGGATCGAAAACCCGCTCTTTTACAAAGAGAACACCCGGATGTTCTACGGCGACGCCAAGAAGTCGCTGGATGCTCTCTTGCCGCTGATCGACTGATCGGCTGCAAAACGCCTTCGGGGTGGGCAGTGATGCCCGCCCCGCGCGGCCCCCTTCAGCGAAACTGCAACAGGGGGCACGGCATACCCATGTATCCTAGCATTTCGCTGGCAAGCCGGGGGTAGGCGGCCTACCTCTGGCGGGACGTAAGCCAAAGGCCCCGCATGCCCCCGATCTCAGACCATCCGCTTCGCTATGCCACTGTGAACGAGCTGCACGCGCGCCCGTTTCCGGCGCTTGAGGTGCCGTCGACCGCGGTCTATGTCGCGATCAAGGAACCCTTCGCCGCCGTCAACCGGGACCGCAGCAAGGACCTCGCCCATCTCCATGCGCTCTTGGATCGGCACGGGTCGGCCCATCCGCAGCCGGGGGCCACGCATTTTCAGGGGCCGATCGGCCGGTCGGACCTGAAATGGGAAAGCCATACCGAGTTTGTGACCTACACCGCCTTTTCGCGCGGGCTGTCCAAGCGCCCCTTTGACCCGGCCGAGGCTGAGATCCTGCCCGAAGAATGGCTTGCCGCCGCCCCGGGCAAGCGCCTGACCTCGGTCCTGATCCGGATCGAGGCGATGCCAGAGTCGGAAGAGACGCTTTTTGCGCATCTCGATGAATGGTTCGTGCCTGAAAGCCTGGCGGTCAGCCGCGTGGTGGACGGGGCCGCGATCATTGCCGGCGATTTCCGGATCGACCCCGCCGGACACATGCGCTTTGCCGTCTTCGTCAAGCCGGGCACCGGGACCCGCCGGGTGGGCCGGATCGTCCAGCGCCTGTGCGAGATCGAGACCTACCGCGCCATGTCGATGCTGGGGCTGATGCGGTCGCGCGATCTGTCGACCCGGTTGAACGCGCTGGACCCGCGGCTTTCCGGGCTGGTCGAAGGCCTGGACAACGCCGAGCCCGCGCCAGAGGCGGCCTTGCATGACCTTTTGACCATCTCGGCCGAACTGGAAAGCCTGGCGGTGCATTTCTCGTTCCGGTTCGGGGCGACGGCAGCCTATGAGGCGATCGTGAACCAGCGGATTCAGGTCCTGCGCGAGACGCGGATCGAAGGCCGCCAGACCTTTGCCGAATTCATGATGCGCCGGTATGATCCGGCGATGCGGACGGTGAAGTCGGCTGAAGGGCGGCTCCAGTCCATGGCGGACCGGGCGCAGCGGGCGGCGGAACTTTTGCGCACGCGGGTGGATGTGGAACGGTCGGCGCAGAACCAGAAGCTCTTGGAAAGCATGGACAAGCGCGCCGATCTGCAACTGCGCCTGCAGCGCACGGTCGAAGGGCTGTCGGTCGTTGCGATCAGCTACTATGCGGTCAGTCTTGCGTCCTACCTTGCCTATCCGTTGGCGCAGGCCTTTCACATGAGCAAGGAAACCCTGACCGCAGCACTGGTGCTGCCGGTGGTGGGCCTTGTCTGGCTGATGGTCCGCCGGGTGCGCAAGGCGCTGCACTGACCTTTGCGCTTGGTCAAGGCGCTGCGTCCATGATGTCTGCCATGATGCCCCCATCTGTAGATGGAGGCAGCAATGGTCTGGATAAAATGGGGTTTCGTGGCGCTGGCGGCGCTGCTGGCGCTCTGGGCGGTGCTGGCGCTTTACGGCGGATGGCGCTGGCAGCAGCGGACGGCGGCGCTGGTCGCTGATCTTGCGGCGGCGCGCAGGCCCTTGGCGGGGCGCTATGATCCGGCCAGCCTTGCGGGCCTGCCGCCACCGGTTCAGCGCTTCTTTCGCGCGGCGCTGACGCCGGGCCAGCGCTTGGTGGCAGGTGTCACCCTGTCGCATGCGGGGACCTTCAACATGGGGGAAGGGGCGGATAACTGGAAACCCTTCGCATCCTCGCAATGGGTGGAAATCCAGCGCCCCGGCTTTGTCTGGGACGGCACGATCCGCATGGCTCCGGGCCTGCCAGTCCGGGTGCATGACGCCTATGTGGCCGGCGATGGCATCCTGATCCCGGCACTGTTCGGGCTGGTGAAACTGACCGAGATGCGCGGCACCCCTGACATCGCGGAAGGCGAGCTTCTGCGCTGGCTGGCGGAGGCCGCCTGGTACCCGACCGCGCTGCTGCCGGGGCAGGGGGTAAAGTGGTCGGCGATTGATGACCAAAGTGCCCTTGCCACCATCACCGATGGCACGGTGAGCGTCCGGCTGACCTTTCGCTTCGCGCCGGACGGCCTGATCGCCAGCGTCCGGGCCGAGGCGCGGGGGCGCACGGTGGGCGGGGCAATCGTCCCCACCCCGTGGGAGGGGCGCTGGTCCGACTATCGCCGTCAGGACGGCATGATGGTCCCGATGACGGGTGAGGTGGCCTGGGCCTTGCCCGAGGAGGCAAAACCCTATTGGCGGGGGCGGATCTCCGCGCTGGCCTACCGGTTCGCCGATTAGCGGCCGCGGATGCGCGGGTCGAGGGCGTCGCGCAGACCGTCACCGATGTAATTGACGCTAAGGACGGTCAACGAAATGGCAAGGCCCGGGAAGATCACCCGTTCCGGGTACAGTTGCATGTATTCCAGCCCTTCGAACAACAGCCGCCCCCAGGTCGGGAAGTCCGGCGGAAAGCCAAGGCCAAGGAAGGACAGCACCGATTCCGTGATGATCGCCTCGGCCACGCCCAGCGTCGCCGCCACCATCACGGGGGACACGACGTTCGGCAGGATGTGGCGCAGGATCACCCGGCGCGGCGTCGCCCCGATGGAGCGTGACGCCAGCACATATTCCCGCTCTTTCAGCGCCAGCACCTCACCCCGGACGATGCGCGCAGCATGCATCCAACTGGTGACGCCGATGGCAAAGACGATCAGGACAAAAGCGCCCATTTCCGGCCCCATCGCGCGCGACAGGTCATCGCGGAAAAGCATCACCATGACCAGGAGGAGCGGGATCAGCGGCAGCGCCAGGAACATGTCGGTCAGCCGCATCAAGGGGCCATCCAGCCGCTTGAAGTAGCCCGCAAGGACGCCGATCAGCGTGCCAAGGAAGATGGCGATGATCATGGCCACAAAGCCCACCGCAAGGCTGACCTTGCCCGCCGCCATCATGCGCTGCATCTGGTCACGGCCCAGCTGGTCGGTGCCCATGGGATGCGTCAGGCTTGGCCCAAGGTTCTTGCTTTTCAGCGCCTCGACCACGGTCAGCTTTTCGGGGTTCCAGACCAGCGGCCCGATGACCGAAAACACGATCAACAGGCCCAGGACGATCAGCCCGAAGACCGCACCTTTATGTTTGCGGAACTGCGCCCAGACCGCACCCCGAAAGCTTTCCGGAGGGGCGACGGCGGATGTGCTGTCAGTCATAGCGGATCCTCGGGTCAAGCATGCCGTAGAGAAGGTCGGCAATCAGGTTGAAGGCCACGATCAGGATGGCGAAGATGAAGGCCAGCGTTTGCACCATCGGCAGGTCATTGCCCCGGATGGCCTGGATCAGCGCCGAGCCGATGCCGTTCACGCCAAAGAGGTTCTCGGTGATGATGGCCCCACCAAAGATCGACGGGATGCCCAGCGCGATGACGGTGACGACAGGGATCAGCGAGTTGCGCAGGACGTGTTTCAAGACCACGGTCCGTTCGTCCATCCCCTTCGCGCGGGCGGTGCGCACGTAGTCCTGGCTCATGTTCTCCAGCATCGAGGACCGCATGTAGCGGCTGATAGCCGCCGCGTTGGCCAGGCCCAGCACCATCACCGGCATTGCCATCTGGCGAAGTTGGGTCAGGAAACTGTCCCAATCCGTCACCTCAAGCGTGGTGTCGTACTTCGTCGGAAACCAGCCCAGCCAGACCGCGAAGATGATGATGAAGAGGGTGCCGGTGAAGAAGGTCGGGACCGAAAAGCCGATCATCGCGAACATCGTGCCGAACTGGTCAAAGAGGGAATACTGCTTGTAGGCCGAATAGATCCCGATCGGCAGCGCGATCAGTACGCCGACCAGATAGGCGGTGCCGATCACCGTCAGGGTCTGGGGCAGGCGCTCGCCGATCAGCGGGAAGACCGGGCTGCGGCTTTGGTAGCTGATGATGCGCTGCATCCCCTCGGCGTAGTTGGTGCCGAAGATGGCGTCGAAGCCGTTCAGCGGTTCGACCCAGAAGAACTGCTTCAGCCAAAGAAGATAGCGGATGTGCAGCGGTTCGTTGACCCCCAGCGCCTCAAGGATCTTCATCCGCACTTCCGGTGGCACGGTCAGCGGGATTTCCGATGCGGGGCTGCCGGGGGCAAGGTCCACCAGCAGGAAAATGACCAGACTGATCAACAGAAGCGTCGGGATGGCCAGAAGTAGCCGTCTCAGCGTGAAGGTGAGCATGGGCGGGCGCCTCGGATCAACAGTCTGCGGGGAAGGGGGGTGGCGGGGGCCGGTTGGCCCCCGCCCGCAGGATGGGCAATACTGCCCATCCTACCGTTCAGATCACTTCACGCGGAACCAGTCCTGCGCGTTCCACAGCTCGGTGTCCCAGGTGTTCAGGACCACGCCGCCAAGGGTGTTCGAAGCTGCCGACAGACGGCCGCGGTCCACCAGCGGAACCACGATGTAGGTGTCTTTCGTCAGCATTTCGTTCAGGCGGATCGCGATTTCACCGCGCTTGGCCATGTCCGAGGTCTTCGACAGCTCGTCGACCAGGGCGTCATAGGCCGGGTCGCAGAAGCGGTTGATGTTTTCGCCCTGCCACTGGTTTTCCGGGCCCGGGATCTTGTCGCACTTGTACTGCGCCAGATAGGGTTCCGGGTCGGTGCCGTCGAAGTTGTTGGCGTACATTTCCACGTCCGCATAGAACTTCTGGAACGTGTCGGGCGAACCCGCATCGCCGCCGAAGAAGACCGACGCGTCGATGTTCTTCAGTTCGACGTCCACGCCAAGCTCGGTCCACCAATCCTTGATGACCGCCTGGAAGTCCTGACGGACCGGGTTGGTCGAGGTCTGGTAGAGGATCTTCAGCGGCATGCCGTCCTTCTCACGGATGCCGTCGCCATCGGCGTCAACCCAGCCGGCTTCTTCCAGGAGGGCCTTGGCGCCTTCCATGTCCTGCACGAGGCAGTCGGTGTTCGGCGAGGCGAAGAGTTCCGGCGCGGGCACCAGGTTGCAGGTCGGACGACCTGCAGCGCCATAGCCGATGTCGACCAAGATCTGCCGGTCAATCGCCATCGACAGCGCTTTGCGCACGCGGATGTCGGTCAGGAACGGGTGCGGATGCTTGGTGGTCGACCGCTCACCTTCCGGAAGGTCCGGCGAGGGGTTGGTCTGGTTCATCTCGATCCGCTCAACCAGCGTGCCGAAGCCGTTCAAGAGCACGCCCTTGCCGGCGGCCGCCATCTGCATCTGCTGTTCGGGGTTGATCTGGGTGTTCCAGGCATAGTCGAATTCGCCGGTTTCCAGCACGGCACGGGCTGCTGCTGCAGCGTCGCCGCCGCCTTTCAGCGTCATCGTGGCGAAAGCGGGCTTGGCCGGATCGCGGTAGTTCGGGTTGGCAGCCAGGGTCACAACGTCATTGACCTTGAAGTCGGTGACCATGAAGGGGCCGGTGCCGATCGGCTTGAAGTTCTGCTCGGTGCAGGTCGAGGCTGCCGCACCGAGGCAGTTGGCGAACTGCGCCGCCTGCAGGATGGGCGAGGTGCCGCCGACGAAGGCGGTGTAGGGGTTCGGCTTCGGCGCGGCGAAGGTGATGACGATGGTCAGATCGTCCGGCGTCTCGATCGAGGAGATGCCTTCGTAGCGGGCAGCCTGCGCGCAACCACCTTCGGGGTGGGTGCAATATTCATAGGTGAACTTCGCGTCGGCCGAGGTGACGGGCGTGCCGTCCGACCACAGCAGGCCGGGCTTCAGCTTCCAGGTGATCTGGGTCAGGTCGGCCGAGATGCCGCCGTTTTCAACGGTCGGGATCGACTCTGCCAGACGCGGGAAGACCACGCCCTTTTCGTCAAATCCGGCCAGGCCATCGAGGATCAGCGAAGAGGCCTCGACATCCTTGGTGCCCGAGCTGAGATAGGGGTTCAGGATCGAGGGTGCCTGCCAGTACAGCACGTTGACGTTGCCGTCAGCCCCGCGCTCGGCAAAGGCCGCGGGCGCAAAGGCCAGCGCGGCGACGGCGCCCATCAGGGCGGTTGTCAGTTTCATCGGGTTACTCCTTGTTGGTTACGCTCTGTTGCCTCGGATGCGCCGGTTGATCCGGCGGCAAGGTTATTCGGATACAGGTGACAGGCGACAAAGCGCTGCGGTTCAACCTCGATCAGGTCGGGCTTCACCGTGCGGCAGATGTCCATCACCTTGGGACAGCGGGTGCAGAAGTTGCACCCTTTTGGCGGGTTGGCGGGCGATGGCACGTCGCCCGTCAGGATGATCCGGCGGCGATTGGCGGCCAGCGCGGGATCGGGTTCGTTCACGGCCGACAAAAGCGCCTCGGCGTAGGGGTGCAAGGGGCGGCTGTAGAGGGCGTCGCGGGGGCTAAGCTCGGCGATCTTGCCCAGATACATGACCGCCACCCGGTCAGCGATGTGGCGCACCATCGACAGATCGTGGCTGATGAACAGATAGGTCAGCCCCAGCTTTTCCTGCAAATCCTCCAAGAGGTTGACCACCTGCGCCTGGATCGACACGTCCAATGCCGCGATCGGTTCATCACAGACAATGAACTTGGGGTTCAGGGCCAAGGCGCGGGCGATCCCGATCCTCTGGCGCTGCCCGCCCGAAAATTCGTGCGGGAAACGGTTGTCAAAGCGGCGGTTCAGGCCAACGGCATCCATCAATTCATGCACGCGGGCCAGCTTCTTCGCCTCGGCCCAGTCGGTGTGTTCGTCAAGGGGTTCGCTGATGATCCGGCTTAGGGTCATCCGCGGGTTCAGGCTGGCCTGCGGGTCTTGAAACACCATCTGCATGGCCGGGCGTTTCTTGCGCAGGTCTTCGGGCGAGAGGCTGGCGACATCCTCACCGTCGATCACCACGCGGCCGGCCGTCGGCTCATAAAGCCGCAGGAGGGTGCGGCCCACGGTGGACTTGCCGCAACCGGATTCGCCGACGAGGCCCAGGGTTTCCCCGGCGTTGATGCTGAACGACACACCGTCGACGGCCTTCACATCGCCGGTATGGCGGCGCAGGATGCCCGAATAGATCGGGAAATGCATCTTCAGGCCTTCGACCTGAACCAGCGGGCTGCCCTTGGTCGAAAGCGGGGTCGCGTCAAGCATGCGCCACCTCGGTCACGGCCATTGATGCGGGGGCCGTCCAGTGGCAGGCCACGTCATGGCCATGACCAACGGGCTGCCCATCTACCGCCCGGCGCGGCGGATTGACCTTGTCACACGGGTCATGCCGGTATTCACAGCGGGCGCGGAACGGGCAGGCTTGCGGCGCGCCCGTCATGATTGGGGGTTGGCCTTCGATCACCTTCAACCGGGCTTCGCGCGCACCCGTGATCTTTGGAATCGTCTTGAGAAGGGCCCGCGTATAGGGGTGCTGCGGGTTGGCAAAAAGCTCACCAACCGGGGCATGTTCGACGACCTGCCCGCCGTACATCACCAAGACGCGGTCGGCGATGCCCGCGATCACGCCAAGGTCATGCGTGATCCAGATGATCGCCATGCCCAGTTTGCGGCGCAATTCCTTCATCAGTTCAAGGATCTGCGCCTGGATCGTCACGTCCAGCGCCGTGGTGGGTTCATCCGCGATCAGCACATCGGGGTCGCAGGCTAGGGCGATGGCGATCATCACCCGCTGCCGCATGCCGCCGGAAAACTGGTGCGGATAGGCCTTGAGGCGCTTGCGCGCGTCTGGGATGCCGACCAGTTCCAGAAGTTCCACCGCGCGGGTCGCAGCTTCGGCCTTGGTCATGCCCATATGGGCGCGGAGCGGCTCCATGATCTGGCTGCCGATGGTGAAGACCGGGTTCAGGCTGGTCATCGGGTCCTGGAAGACGAAGCCGACCTTCGCCCCGCGCACATGCCGCAGGTCCTCGGCGTCCATCTGCAACAGGTCCTTGCCGTTCAGAACCACCTGTCCAGCCCGGATATCAGCCGGCGGGGACGGCAACAGCCGGATGAGCGACATCATCGTCACCGACTTGCCCGACCCGCTTTCGCCGACAACGCCCAAAACTTCACCACGGTCGAGGTGGAAGCTGACGTCATTGACGGCATGAATCTCGCCTCCGCGGGTGCGGAATACGGTTTTGAGGCCCCTGACATCAAGGACGGGCAAGGCCTGTTCGGCCATCAAATACTCCCCGCGTCGTTTCTTATTTGTTGTTAGGTCTTGTTATTCTTGGGTCTTTTTGACCCCGTCAACCACCGGTTGCCCGCTGGTCCGTCAACTGTTTCGCATTTTCCGCCCTCTATCAATCCCGATTTCTTGCGCAGTTCCACAGCCTTCCTTTGGCAGAATGACCGATCCGCCGGGCACTTCGCCAGATATTGACAGTCCGAGACCCAACCCACAGTCTGACCACAAGATATGGGAGCACGGAATTCACATGGCCACGACGGCGCTGACGCCACGTCAGATCCTTGACCGTCTGGTCAGCTTCCCCACGGTCAGCCGCGGGTCGAACCTTGACCTGATCGACTGGCTGGACGGCTATCTGGCCAGTCACGGAATCAGGTCGCACCGGCACTGGAACGAAGACCGCCAGAAAGCGGCGCTTTTCGCCCATGTCGGGCCCTGGGTGCCGGGGGCTGTGGTGCTGTCGGGCCATTCCGACGTGGTGCCGGTCGATGGCCAGACGTGGACGACCGACCCTTGGACCGTGACCGAACGTGACGGCCGCCTTTACGGTCGCGGGACCTGCGACATGAAAGGGTATGTGGCGCTTGCAATCTGGGCGCTGGTGGAAGGCCAGCACCGGGGCCTGACAACGCCCCTGCAACTGGCACTGAGCTACGACGAAGAGATCGGCTGCACCGGCGCGCCCCCGATGATTGCCGCGATGCAGGGCGTCCTGCCCAAGGGCGGCGCGGTGATCGTGGGCGAGCCGTCGCTGATGTCCCTCATCACCGGGCACAAGGGTGGCACCGGCTATCATGTGCATGTGAAGGGGTTCGAGGTTCACTCCTCGCTGCTGCCTTACGGCGTGTCTGCCATCATGGAAGGGGCGCGATTGATCGGCTGGGTCAATGACCAGAACGCGGAAATCCAGTCCCGCACACCCGGCACGGTGGCGGCGCAGTTCGTGCCGCCCTTCACCACGCTGCATGTCGGCATGATCGAGGGCGGCACCGCCCACAACATCACCGCCGCCGACTGCCGCTTTGCCGTGGAAATGCGCGTGGTCCCGGGTGAAGACATCACCGCCTACGAGGCCGCCTTCCAGGCTGAAGCCGCCCGCCTTGATGCTGCCCTGAAGGCCGTGCGGCCAGAGGCTGGCGTTCATCTTGACCGCTTCTTCGGCGTCCCGGCCTTGGTGCCTGAGGTTGACGGCCCGGCCGAGGCCCTTGTCCGCCGCCTGACCGGGGCCAACACCACTGGCGTCGTCAGCTATGGCACTGAGGCTGGCCAGTTCCAGGAGGCGGGCTATTCCGCCGTCGTCTGCGGCCCGGGCGACATTGCCCAGGCGCACCAGCCGGATGAATTTCTGGCCGTATCAGAGTTTGAAGCCGGTCACCGTTTCATGGAAGGCCTTCTGGACGCGTTGAGATGACCTTCCCGATCCACGACGCCACCCCCGTCCGCTTTGCCGACCCGCTGCCCGCGCGGTCGGATGTGGTGGTGATCGGCGGCGGTGTCATCGGCGTCATGACCGCCTGGTTCCTGCGCAAAAAGGGCCTGACGGTGACCTTGTGCGAAAAGGGCCGGATCGCGGGCGAACAGTCTGGGCGCAACTGGGGCTGGGTGCGCCAGCAGGGCCGCGACCCGGGCGAATTGCCGATCATGGTGGAAAGCCTGTCGATCTGGAAAACCCTCGCGGCCGAGTTTGGCGAGGGGCTGGGTTTCCGCCAGACCGGCGTCCTCTACCTCGCCAAGACCGACCGTGAGATTGCGGGGTTTGAGGCATGGCTGGACCACGCCCGCGCGCACCAGCTTGATACCCGCCTGCTGACCGGGGCCGAGACGCTTTCCATGCTGAAAGGCGCCGTCGCCCCGTGGAAAGGGGCCCTCTACACCGCCTCCGATGCCCGGGCAGAGCCTTGGGTGGCTGTCCCCACCCTCGCCGCCGCCGCGCAAGGGCAGGGGGTGGCGATCCGCGAAGCCTGTGCTGTGCGCGCGCTGGACATTGCGGCAGGCCGCGTGGCCGGGGTGGTCACCGAAGCGGGCCGCATTGCCTGCGACCATGTCGTCTTGGCAACCGGGGCCTGGTCACGCCTTTTCCTTGCCCGCCACGGTATCCGTATCCCGCAGCTTTCCGTCCTCGCCTCGGTCGCCGCGACCGAACCGATGCCGGAGATTTTCCTCGGCAATGCGGCTGACGACGACTTTGCCTTCCGCCGCCGCGCCGATGGCGGCTACTCCATCGCGCCGGGCGGGTCGGAGCATGACTTCTTCATCGGCCCCGATTCCTTTCGGTCCTTCGGGGCCTATGTTGCGGTTCTGAAAAAGGAATACCGCTCTGCCACGTTCCGTCCCATGGCCCCGAAAGGGTTTCCCGACGCCTGGGGCACCCCGCGCCGCTGGTCCGATGATGAGGCAACACCCTTTGAAGCCACGCGCATCCTGAACCCCGCGCCCAACCTGAAAACGCTGGGAAGGGTGCAGGACGCCTTCGCCCGCGCCTTCCCATCCCTGGGTCGCCCCAAGCTCCGCACGGCCTGGGGGGGGATGATCGACACGCTGCCTGATGTCGTCCCCATCGTCGACCATGCCCCGATCTCCGGCCTGACGATCGCCACTGGGATGAGCGGGCATGGCTTCGGCATCGGCCCCGGAATGGGCCGCGTGATCGCCGACCTTGTGACCGGCGGGCACATTGGCCATGACCTTTCGCGCTTCCGCTTTGCCCGCTTCAGCGACGGTTCGAAAATCGCCCCCGGCCCCAGCCTTTAGCCCGCAAACGCAGCGGGACGCCTTTACATCACAGGCCCGCCCCGCTACCCGTGCCGCCCGATTCCAGAAGGCGCGCCCATGACCCATACAGCCTGCGGCATCGACTTTGGCACCTCGAACTCCACCGTTGGCCTTGCCGACAGCACCGGCGCGCGGCTTCTGGCGCTGGAGGAGGGGTCGCCCACGTTGCCCTCCGCCGTGTTCTGGCAGACCGAAGGCGCACCGCCGCTGTTCGGCCGCGCCGCCATCGCGGCTTACCTAGAGGGGGAGGAGGGCCGCCTGATGCGCGGCCTGAAATCCACCCTCGGCTCTGGCCTGATCCACGACAAGACCGCTGTTGGGGGCAGGGCGATTTCGTTCCGTGAGGTTCTGTCGCGCTTCATCGGCCACCTGCGTGCCGCGCAACAGGCCGCTGCCCCCGGCGGCAAGGTCGTCCTTGGCCGCCCGGTCCATTTCGTTGATGACGACCCCGCCGCCGATGCCGCCGCCGAGGCGACGCTGGCCGAGATTGCCCGTGATTGCGGCTGGACCGAGGTGGCGTTCCAGTTTGAGCCCATCGCCGCAGCCCTCCATTACGAACAGACCGCGCCGAAGGAGGAATTGGTGCTGATCGTCGACATCGGCGGCGGCACCTCGGACGTGTCGGTCGTGCGCGTGGGGCCGGGCAGGGCGGCGCTGCCCGACCGCAGCAGCGATATCCTTGCCAATGACGGGATTCGCGTCGGTGGCACGGATTTCGACCGACTTCTGTCTCTGGCCGAGGCTTTGCCGCATTTGGGCTACCTTGCCCCCACCAAGGGCGGCGGCACCATGCCCCGGCACTACTATCTGGACCTTGCCACCTGGCACCGGATCAATGCGCTTTACACCGCGCGCACGGCCAACGACCTGAAAGCGCTGCGGCTGGTGGCCGATCAGCCCGACCGGATTGACCGGATGATCCGCGTCGTGAACGGCCGTCACGGGCATGCGCTGGCGATGCGGGTTGAGGCGGCGAAGGTGGCCCTGTCGGATGATCAGGCCACCCGCCTGCCGATGTCAGACCTGACCGGCGGGCCAAACCCGATCTTGCGGCGTGAAGGGTTCGAGGCGGCGGTGGAAGCGCCCATCACCCGGATCAACGCGCTGCTGACAAGGGTTGTGGCCGATGCCGGCCTGACGCCCGACCGGATCGGCACGGCTTTTCTGACCGGCGGCTCAAGCCAACTGCCGGTCCTGCGCGCGGCGGTGCGTGGGGTGCTGCCAGAGGCCTCCATCGCCACGGGTGACATGCTGGGGTCGGTCGGCACGGGCCTCGCGTTGGAGGCGCGGCGGCGCTTCGGCTGACCCTTGCACAACCGCCGGTTTGGGATCACCCTTTCGGCAAAGGAGTCACCTCATGCCCCCGAAGAACCGTTTCGCCGAACTGCTTCCGGAAATTACCGCCTGGCGCCGGGATTTCCACGAACATCCGGAGCTGCTTTTCGACGTCCACCGCACCGCTGCCAAGGTCGCCGACCTGTGCCGCAGTTTCGGCTGTGACGAAGTGGTGGAAGGCATCGGTCGCACTGGCGTTGTCGCGGTGATCAAGGGCCAGACCGACACCAAGGGCCGAACTATCGGCCTGCGCGCCGACATGGACGCGCTGCCCATCAAGGAACAGACGGGGGTCCCCTATGCCTCAAAAAACCCGGGCAAGATGCACGCCTGTGGGCATGACGGCCACACCGCCATGCTGCTCGGCGCCGCGAAATACCTGGCCGAGACGCGGAATTTTGATGGCACCGTGGTCTGCATCTTCCAACCGGCGGAAGAAGGCGGTGGCGGCGGGCGCGAGATGGTTCAAGATGGGCTGATAACTCGTTGGAAGATCGACGAAGTCTACGGCATGCACAACATGCCCGGCATCCCCGTCGGACAGTTCGCGATCCGCCCCGGTGCCATGATGGCAGCAGCCGATCAGTTCGAGATTGTGGTGACCGGAAAAGGTGGTCACGCCGCCAAGCCGCATGATTGTGTGGATACCACCGTCGTCAGCGCGCATATCATTGTGGCGCTGCAGACCATCGCCAGCCGCAACGTTGATCCGCTCAAGCAGGTCGTGGTCAGCGTCTGCACGGTGGAAACCGATTCGACCGCCCATAACGTCATCCCGCAGGTCGTGAAGATGAAGGGCACCGTCCGCACCATGGATGCGGGCGTGCAGGACTATGTCGAAACGCGCATAGCCCAGATTGTCGAAGGCACCGCCATGGCGCTTGGCGCGCGGGCGGATGTGCACTATCAGCGCGGCTACCCGGTCACTGTGAACGCCCCGCAAAACACTGAATTTGCAGCGGAAGTTGCGATGGCCGTGTCGGGCCGCGTTGACACCGACACCGCCCCCCTGATGGGGGCTGAGGATTTCAGTTTCATGCTGAACGAACGCCCCGGCGCCTATATCTTCCTCGGCAACGGGGATACGGCGATGGTCCACCACCCCGCCTACAACTTTGATGACAGTGCTATTCCCTTCGGCTCCAGCTGGTATGCCGGGATGGCCGAAGCGCGGATGCCGTCGGCATGATCGGGGCGGTTCTGGTCGCTCTGGTCGCGATCCTGCACCTCTGGATTCTGGTGCTGGAGATGTTCCTGTGGGAAAGCCCCCGCGCGCGGCGGGCTTTTGGTACATCGGCCGAGTTTGCTGCGAACACCAAGGTGCTGGCCGCCAATCAGGGGCTTTACAACGGGTTTCTGGCGGCCGGGCTGATCTGGGCCCTCTTGGCCGGGGTCCCAGGCGCGGGCCAGCCTTTGGCGCTGTTCTTTCTGGCCTGCGTGGCCATCGCCGGGATCTATGGCGCTTTAACAGCGGCCCGCAAGATATTGTTTGTGCAAACCATTCCAGCTGCTCTTGCCATGGCTGCGGTCCTTGCTGGCGTCTGACTTGACGTAAGGGCCAAGGCGGGTCCGTGCAGTTTTTCCCTTTGGGATCGTGAAGTTGCTGCTACGTTGGCAATAAATCCTTGGGAGGGGGGAACACCATGGTCGAATACCGCAGCCCGCTGCCGGATGTGCCCTTGCGCGATGTCAGCATCACCGAACGCCTGTTCGAGGGGTTGCTGCAGGGTGCGGACCGGGTGATGCTGACCGACGGGCCCAGCGGCGTAGCGCTGACGGGGGCGGCCCTCATTGACCGCATCCAACGTCTTGCCGGGGGCCTGCAGGCCGAAGGCGTGGGGCCGGGGACGGTGATTGGCTTACTGGCGCCAAACTCGCCCGATTATGCGGTGGTGTTTCACGCCGCCGCCTTGGCCGGGGCCACGGTCACCACCCTCAACCCCACCTACACCACGACCGAGGCTGCGCATCAGCTGAAGGATTCGGGGGCGGTCCTTTTGGTCACGATCCCGGCCTTTCTCCCCGTTGCCACCACCGCGATCCAAGGCAGCGCGGTGCGTGAGGTGCTGACCATCGGCGAAGCGCCCGGTCACCGCAGCATTGATGACCTGCTTGGCCCCCCGCTGACCGCGCAGGTCCGTGTCGATCTTGATTCCCATGTGCTGGCGCTGCCCTATTCCTCGGGCACGACAGGCCTGCCGAAGGGGGTCATGCTCAGCCACCGCAACATGGTGGTGAACGTCGATCAGGGATTGCCGCTTCTGGACGTGCAGGCCGGTGAGACGACGGTTGCCTTCCTGCCGTTCTTCCACATCTACGGCATGAACGTCCTGATGAATTCCTACCTCGCCCGGGGGGCCGCGCTGGTCACCATGCCGCGCTTTGATCTTGAGGCGCTGTTGGGCCATATCCAGCGCCACCGGGTGGAAAAGCTGTATATCGCCCCGCCCGTCGCCATAGCCTTAGCCAAGCATCCGATGATCGACCAGTTCGACCTCACCTCGCTGAAGGTCATCATGTCGGCCGCCGCCCCGCTTGGCGCCGATGTGGCCGGCGCGGTCGGTGCCCGTCTGGGCTGCACGGTGATCCAGGGCTACGGGATGACCGAGCTTAGCCCCCTGACCCATGTCGTGCCGCACCAGGCGCCGCGTCCCGGTGCCGTGGGGGTCAGCGCGCCGAACACGGTGACCCGCATCGTTGATCCCGATACCGGCCAGGATTGCGGCCCCGATCAGCCGGGTGAGGTTTGGGTCAAGGGCCCGCAAGTGATGATCGGCTATCACAACCGCCCCGAGGCGACGTCTGCGATGATCCAGGACGGCTGGCTGCGCACCGGCGATCTTGGGGCGGTCGATGCGGACGGCTATCTTTTCATCCGTGACCGGCTGAAGGAACTGATCAAGGTCAAGGGCTTCCAGGTCGCACCGGCCGAAGTTGAGGCGGAACTTCTGGGTCTGCCCGGTGTCGCCGATGCCGCCGTGATCGGCGTCCCGGATGACGAGGCGGGCGAACGTCCCTTGGCCTTTGTCGTGCGCCAGCCGGGCAGCGACATCACAGCTGAGGCGATCCTTGACGCGCTTCGCCCGCGTCTGGCCAGCTACAAGCTGCCCAGCGGGATCACCTTCATCGAGGCGGTGCCGAAATCTGCCTCGGGAAAGATCCTGCGCCGGGTGCTGCGCGACCGGGTCGCTGGCTGAGCTTCGGCAAACCCGCGCCAGTCCTGTCGCGTCAGACTTGCCAGCCGCCGCAGCCTCCGTGCTAGGCTTCGGCGGCAAGGGGGGCCAGGTGATGCTGACACGGCGCATGTTTCACGCGCGGCTTCTGGCGGCCCTTGGTGCGGCAAGCCTGCCCTGGGCCAGTGCCGCCAAGGCGAATGCGCCGGTTGAGGCGGAGCGTCTTTGGCTGAACCGGCTGACTTTCGGCGCCAATGCCGATGCGCTGGCCAAGGCCGCTGAACTGGGCCGCCAAGGCTGGCTTGACTGGCAAGTGTCATTGCCGCCCAGCGACCCAGCCCTGGATGCCCGCCTAGCCGCCGCCAGCCTGCGCATCACCCATGAGGCGGGCGAGGATGAGCATGGCAACCGCTGGCCCGCCGTCGATAGCCTGCGCCCCTTGGCCTATCTTGCGGCGGACCCGGCCGATCTTGTCCGCCTGTTGGACTGGGGGCCGGGCATGGGGATGGACTACGCCGAACGCGCGCGCCCCGCGCAAGAGGTGATCGCCGCCAGCCTGATCCGCGCCGTCCACGCCCCGGCCCAGCTGCGAGAGGTGATGACCCAGTTCTGGCACGACCATTTCAACGTGAACTCGGGCAAGGATGAAACGACGGCGGTGTTCTTCGTCCAGTACGATGCCACCCTGCGCGCCCAGGCTTTCGGCAACTTCCGTGCGCTTCTTGGCGACGTCGCCCGCTCGCCGGCCATGCTTTACTACCTCAACAACGCGGACAGCATCGCATCGCCCGCCAATGAGAACTTCGCGCGGGAATTGCTGGAGCTGCACACCTTGGGCGCGGCCAACTACCTGAACGACCGCTACACCGACTGGCGCGAAGTGCCGGGTGCGGCAGAGGGACTGGCAGCGGGGTATCTTGACCTTGACGTCTACGAGGTCGCCCGCGCCTTCACCGGCTGGTCGGTCGGCGATGGCCGCTGGCTGGCTGAGGGCGAAGAGGCCCCGCGCACCGGCCAGTTCCACTATGTGGAGCGTTGGCATGACCCCTACCAGAAACGCATCCTGGGCCGCGAGTTTCCGCCGAACCGCGCCGCAATGGCGGATGGCGAAGAGGTGCTCGACCTTCTCGCCACCCACCCCGGCACCGCACGCTTCATCTGCGAAAAGCTGGCGAGCCGGTTCCTGTCCGACGATCCCCCCGCACAACTGGTGGACCGGATGGCGGATGAATTCCTTGCGACGGCCGACGCCCCTGACCAGATCGCGCGTGTCTTGCGAGTGCTGGTCCGGTCGCCGGAGTTTGACGCCCCGCCCGCAAAGCTTCGCCGCCCGTTTGAGGTGCTGGCCGCGCTTTACCGCGCGACCGGGGCCGAGGTGACGGCGACGGAAAACGCCTGGGTCTGGCAGCTTGGCCGCGCGGGGTGGCGGCAGCATGAATATGGCCCGCCAACCGGCCACCCTGACCGGGCCGGGGCCTGGACCGGGTCAAGCACGCTGAACCGGATCGTGGACCTTGCCCTTTACGCCCATGATGACTGGTTCGGCGGCGTGACCGCAGACCTTGCCGCGCTGGCGGGGGATGAGACGATTTCTTCCTTCCTGTCGCGCCACGCCACCAGCCTTTCCCCTTTGGCGGCGGGCGCAGTGGTGGATGACCTGGCCGAGATCTACGGCCTTGATCCCGACACCCCGGCCAGCGACCTCAGTGCCGAGGAACGCCAGGGCCTTGCCACTGCCGCCATCGCCTTTGCTGCCCTTACCCCCGACTTTCTGTTGCGCTAGGTGACAAATGGCCCGTGACCCGATCCTTGTGGTGATCTTCCTGCGCGGTGGCGCGGACGGGTTGGCGCTGGTGTCGCCCGCAAATGACCCGGATTTCATCGCCGCCCGCCCCGAGGCCCTGCGGACCCTGCGCAAGGGCGATGGGGCAGGGCGAGCGATCGGCCAAAGCGTGGCGGATGTGGACTTTCGCTTTCACCCGGCAGCTGCGGCGTTGGCCGACCTTTACGACGCGGGTGATCTCTCCTTGATCCATGCCGCAGGCCTGCCCGAAGCGACCCGCAGCCATTTTGACGCCGAAGCGCGGATCGAACGGGGCCTTTTCGGCGGCGCCCTGCCGCCGGGCGACCCCTCGGGCTGGATCGGGCGCTGGCTGCAGGCGGCGGCTCCGCAAGGCCCGATGCCGGCGCTGGCGGTGGGGGCAATGCGCCCGGCCAGCCTCTTGGGCGCCGGCGCGGCGGTGGCCGAAACCCTGGGTGACCTGATGCTTGCGCAAGGCAACTGGCTTGCCCCCGCCCTGCGCGCCCGACTTGCAACGGGCTTTGGCGACCATGGCCCCCTGGCGCGCCCGGTGGCTGACCTGATCGGCCTGTCAGACATGATCGGCAGCCGCCTATGGTCTGAAGAAGCGGGCGAGATGCGCGCCTATGCCCCTGCCGTCGCCTATCCTGAAGACAACCCGGTCAGCGCCCCCCTGATGACGGTGGCCCAGTCGATCAAGGAAGATCTTGGCCTTCGGGTCGCCACTGTCGATGTGCCGGGCTGGGATACCCATGTCGCGCAAGCCGGGCAGTTCGGCCAGCTGACCGGTTGGCTTGCGGAAGCGGTGATGGCCTTCTGGCGTGACCTTGGACCCCTCCAGCAGGATGTATCCGTAGTGGTGATGAGCGAGTTTGGCCGCCGCCTGCGGTCAAACACCAGCGGCGGCACCGACCATGGGCGCGGCAATGTGATGCTGGTGCTTGGCCCCCAGGCGCGGGGCGGGCGGATGGTGGGGCCCTGGCCCGGCCTTGGCCATGATGCGCTGGAGGAAGGCGCGGATCTGGCCGTGGTCACCGACTACCGCGCTGTCCTGGCCGAGCTTCTGACCGGCCACATGCGCCTGCCCGATCCGTCAGCGGTGTTTCCCGGCCTGTCGCAGCAGAAGCTTGGGTTGTGGGGCTGAACCGCTGCTGCCGTCATGCTTGCAGGACCGGCCCTTTAGGTCGATAGTCCCGCCAGGATCACCGGCACAGGACCCAGATGGATCGCACTGGCGAAACGGACAGCCCTTCGGCACCTGACCCCGCCTCAGCACCGCTGGCCGGGGCGGCGCCTCAGGTTGCGACCGCGCCGGAACCACCAGCGGCCTGCCCGCCACCGCAGATCGAGCTTTTGGTGATCGACCTGATCAATGGCCTGCTCGCTCCGGGCAGCGACGGCATTGATGCCTCGCTGAACGCAGCCCTTGCGCGGCTGGGCCAGGCTTGCGGCCTTGACCGCACCTTTGTCTTCCGGACCCGTCCCGATGGCACGCATTACAACAGCCATGAATGGGTGGCCCCTGGCGTGGCCGCGCTCAAGCACCGCATGCAGTGGATGGACCCCGCCGCGCATCCGACCTGGCATGCCGCCTTTGCCGCGGGCGAGGCCGTGGTCATCGGCGACCGAGATGATCTGCCCCCCGACCAGCAGGAACGCGCCTTTCTGGAAGCAACCGGCATCCGGTCCTGCCTGATGCTGCCGCTGCGCGATGGGGATCGGCTTCTGGGTGTCGTCGGCTTTGACAGCGAAGCCGCCCAGCGCCGCTGGGGCGAGACCGAAATTTTCCTTCTGTCCTCGGTCGCGCGCGCTGTGGCGGCGGTCCTACAACGGGCCGAGGCCGCGCAGACCGAAGCCGATGTCCGAAGCCACCTGACCGCAACCCTGCGCGCGCTTCCCGATCTGGTGATCGAGATTTGCCCCGCCGGCCACATCGCCGCCTGCCACAGCGAAAAACTGCCCTGGCTGTCCTCGCTGGTGCATGCGGGGATCGGGCGGCACTTGCGTGAGGTGCTTCCCGAACCCCTCGCCCAAGTGCTGGAAGACCTGTTGCGTGACCCGCCCGCCGCGCGCACCGCCCGCAGCCGCCGGGTCGGCGTGCACAGTCTGGTCTCTCCCCATTGGTACGAAGTCTCGGTCGCGCCATTGCAGATCGACCTGGCCAAGGGCCTTGCCGGGGTGGTGGCGGTGATCCGCGACCTGTCCGCCGCCCAGCCGACCGACGAAATGGCCTCGTACCGCGAAGGCCAGTTCACCGCCTTCTTCGAGATGTGCCCGCATCCGATCCTGTTGAACGATTACGACACGGGCGAACTTCTGGATGGCAACCGGGCTTTCAAGCAGGTATTCGGCTTTGATCCGAAAGGCGACAGCTACCGTGATGTTCGCCAGATCCTGCCGGCCGATGCCGCCTGGGTGATCGAGGCCGCGGTGGAATCCCTGCGCGCAAAGCAAAGCTATGGCCCGGTTGAGGCCTTGCTTAGCCGGGCGGATGGCAGCCACTTTCCCGCCGTCCTGCGCGGGTTCATGAGCATTGATCCCAATGGTCGCCGTCTGGTCTGGGCCTTGATCGAGGATGTGACCGACCTTCGCGCCAAGGAATCCGCGCTGCGCGATGAGCAATCCGCATTCGAGGCCACCCGCACGCGCCTCGTGTCGGCGATCGAGGCGCTGGATGACGGCTTTGCCATCTGGGATGCCGACGACCGTCTCGTGCTGTGGAACACGCAGTACACCCGCGTCTTTGCCGGGATCGCGGACCAGATCAAGGTTGGCGCGCTTTATGATGATCTGCTGCGCTCGGCCATCGCGGCGGGCATCTTCGGGCAGGAAGGCGAACGCGATGACGCCAGCCTGCAGCGCCGCCTTGACCGGCCCCTGACCGAAATCTGGGATGGCGAGGATGTGCTGGCCGATGGCCGCCTGATCTGGGTGCGCGAACGCGCCACGCCCTCGCGCGAAACGGTGGGCCTTTATGAAGACGTGACCGCCCGCCGCCTGGCTGACCGGCGGCTGCAACAGGTGGTCGACGGCGGCGAGGTTGCGGTCTGGGACTGGGCCGACGACACCGGCCTAAGTGCCATGAACGACGGTTGGCGCGCGATGCTTGGCCGGGACACGGACATGGGGGATCTGTCCCGTGCGCTGCCGGATCTGATGGCCTTGATGCATCATGATGACCTGGCGGCTGCCGAAGACATGCGCCAGGCGCTGTTTCACAATGGCGAGGATGAGTTCGACTTTCTGTGCCGCCTGCGCCACCGCAATGGCAAATGGGTGTGGGTGCTGTCACGCGGTCGGGTGCTTGCCCGACGCGGGGATGGCACACCGCGGCGGATTTCGGGGGTCACGCTTGACGTCTCGGCCCGGATCGAGGCGGAACAGCGCCTCACCCGCCTGATTGATGGCGCAAGGGTCGGCGTCTGGGAGCATGACCTGCGCACTGGCCAGACCATCGTCAATGACCGCTGGGCCGAAATCCTTGGCTACCGCGCCGCCGAGTTGAACCCGATTCCCCTGCAGGACTGGCTGGACAGTGTCCACCCCGCCGATGCCGAAGCCCTGATCGCCCATGAAGAGCGGTGTTTTGCAGCCGGCGAATGGGCTTATGAGCACGAATTGCGCGTGCGCCACCGGTTGGGCCATTGGGTCTGGGTCCTGACCCGCACCCAGGCGATTGAGTGGGATGTGGATGGCCGCGTGATCCGCACCTCGGGGGTCAACATCGACGTCTCGGCCGCCAAGGCGCTGGAAATGGCGCTTGCCCGCGAACGCGACACGCTGGCGCGGATCATGGAAACCTCGGTCTCGGGGATTGTGGCAGTTGACGGGCAGGGCAGGGTCGTCTTCGCCAATGCCGCAGCCGAGGCGGTGCTCGGCCGACCCGTGGCCGCGCGCGATGACCTGCGCCATATCTTTGCGGCAGCGACGGTCACCGACCGGGACGGCAGGCCGGTCGCCGCGGATGATCTGCCCCTTAACCGCGCGCTGGCGGGCCTTGCGGTGCAAAAGGATGTGCGACTGGCGATCCACTGGCCCTGCGGCGCCCGGCGTGTCCTTTCGGTCAACGCAGCGCGGCTGTCGGCACCGGGAACCGACCTTGCCGCCCTCTGCTCGATGACCGACATCACCGATGCGGTCGACAGCGAAGACCGCCTGCGCGCCGCCATGACCACCGCCGAAGCCGCCAACCGTGCCAAATCGGATTTCCTGGCCGCCATGAGCCATGAGATGCGCACCCCGCTGAACGGCATCCTTGGCATGGTCGAGGTACTGGGCCGTGATCTGGGCGACCCCGACCAGCAGACCAAGCTCCGCGTCATTCGCGATTCGGGCGAACATCTGCTGTCGGTCATCAACGACATCCTCGATCTGGCAAAGATCGAAGCCGGGCATCTGGCGCTTGACCCCGGCCCCCTTCGCTTGTGCGAGGTGATGGACCGCGTGGCCGCCATTCACCACGTCCGGGCCCAGGACAAGGGGATCGCCCTCATCACGCATTGCATCGGGGCCTACCGCGAAAGCCTGCGCTTTGGCGATGAAAAGCGGCTGATCCAGATCCTGCACAACCTTGTTGGCAATGCGATCAAGTTCACTGATACCGGCACCGTCTCGGTCGTCATGGACGCAGCCTTGCCGACACGGCTGGTCATCACGGTCACCGATACCGGCATTGGCATGACGACCGCCGAAATGTCCCGCGTGTTTGAAGAGTTCACTCAAGGCCAGGCCGGCATCGCCCGACGCTATGGCGGCACGGGCCTTGGCCTCGCCATCGTCCGCCGTCTGGCCCGGATGATGCAGGGCGACGTGACGCTGTCCGGCGCGCCGGGGCAGGGGCTTACCGCGTCTGTCACGCTGGAGATGCCGGTGCTGGCCGATGCCGCTGTGCCCCTGCGCGCAGAACCGCTGCCGCAACTGCCGCCGATGACCGTCCTTGCCGGCGAAGACAACGCGACCAACAGGATCATCCTGGCAAGCCTACTGTCGTCGCTCGGGGTCACGGCCGATATCGTCGCCAGCGGGGATGAGGTGCTTCAGCTTTGGAACCCCAGCCAGCATGCCGCGGTCCTGCTTGACATCGCAATGCCGGGACGCGACGGGCTGGCAACCTTGCAGGCGCTGCGCGATGAGGCGGCCGCCCGGGGATGGCCCGCACCCTACGCCATCGCGGTCACAGCCAATGCGATGACGCATCAAGTGCAGGATTATCTTGCGCAGGGCTTTGCCTCTGTGGTGGCCAAACCCTTGCGTCCCGAACGCCTTGCCGAGGCGCTTTGGGCCAGTCACACCGCCGCGCAAGGTCCGGCACAATCCCTTTGACACTGCCGACGGTCCTGACCACTCTCTGCCAAGCCCAGACTGCCAAGACCAGACTGCCAAGCCAAGGCAAGGACCGACCCGCGTGCCCCAGACCCAGCGCCCATCCGATGCCCGCACCCAGTGATCTGGCCCCGCGTGATCCGGTCGCCCGCGCGCTTGCCCTGCCGCTGTGGTCCGGAACGGTCAGCGGCGTGCCTCTGGGCGGCGGGATCACCAACCTGAATGTCCTCGTGACCGATGCCACCCGCCGCGCCGTGGTGCGGATCGGTGATGACATTCCGGTCCACCAGATCATGCGTTTCAACGAACTTGCTGCCAGCCGCGCCGCCCATGCGGCCGGGGTCTCTCCGGCCGTGCTCCACCACGAACCCGGCGCGCTGGTGATCGATTTCGTCGAAAGCCGCACCATGTCTGCCGAGGACCTGCGCCAGCCGGACCTTCTGGCCCAAGCACTGGATCTGGTCAAACGCACCCACCGCGACATTCCCCTTCATCTGCGCGGTGCGGTCCTGACCTTCTGGGTCTTCCATGTCCTGCGCGATTACGCCGCCACGCTGGCGGACGGCCAGTCGCGCCATCTGCCGCTGATCCCGACCCTCCTTGAGGAGGCGCTGGCGCTGGAGAAAGCCGTCGGCCGCATTGACCTTGTCTTTGGCCACAACGACCTTCTCCCCGCAAACTTCCTGCATGACGGCAACCGCATGTGGCTGATCGATTGGGATTATGCGGGCTGGAACTCCCCGCTCTTCGACCTTGGCGGATTGGCAGCCAACAACGGTCTTGATGCCGCACAGGAAGACTGGCTCCTGACCACCTACTACGGCCAAGCGCCCGATGCCGACCTCTGGCGCCGCTACCGCGCGATGAAGGCCGCCGCCGCCTTGCGTGAGGCGATGTGGTCCATGGTGCAGGAAATCCACTCGGACCTTGATTTCGACTATGCCGCCTATACCGCGGATTACCTTGCCACCTACCGCGCCGCATTGGCCACTTTCAGGACCTCCCCATGACCGAGCTTCCCACCACAGCGCGTGCCGTCATCATCGGCGGCGGCATCGTCGGCTGTTCCGTGGCCTATCATTTGGGCAAGCTTGGCTGGTCCGACACGGTGCTGTTGGAGCGCAAGAAGCTGACCTCTGGCACGACCTTCCATGCGGCCGGGTTGGTCGGGCAGTTGCGGACCAGCGCCAACATCACCCAGCTTCTGGGCCACTCGGTCGCGCTTTACAAACGTCTGGAAGAGGAAACCGGCCTCCAAACCGGCTGGAAGATGAACGGCGGCCTCCGCCTTGCTTGCAACGCCGAACGCTGGACGGAAGTGAAGCGCCAAGCGACCACGGCGCACAGCTTCGGGCTGGAGATGCACCTTCTGACCCCGAAAGAGGCGCAGGAGCTTTGGCCCCTGATGACCATCGACGATCTGGTCGGTGCGGCCTACCTGCCCACCGATGGCCAGGCCAACCCCTCCGACATCACCCAATCCCTCGCCCGGGGCGCGCGCATGTCGGGCGTCAAGATTTTTGAGGATACCCCCGTCACCCGGATCATCGTCGAAGACGGCCGCATCCGCGGCGTTGAAACCCCCTTCGGCACCATCGAATGCGAAAAGGTCGTCGTCTGCGCCGGCCAATGGACCCGCACCCTTGCGGCCACCGTAGGCGTCAACGTCCCGCTCGTGTCGGTCGAGCACCAGTACATGGTCACCGAAAAGATCGAGGGCGTCACCTCAACCCTTCCCACCCTCCGCGACCCCGACCGCCTGACCTACTGGAAGGAAGAGGTCGGCGGCCTCGTCTGGGGCGGGTATGAGCCGAACCCCAAATCCTGGGCGCAGAACGGCATCCCCGAGGGGTTCCATTTTGAGCTTCTGACCAGCGACTTCGACCACTACTCCCAGTTCATGGAGGACGCCATCGCCCGCGTCCCGGCCCTTGCCACTGCAGGCGTCAAGCAACTGATCAACGGCCCGGAAAGCTTTACCCCTGACGGGAATTTCATCCTGGGTGAGGCACCGGAGCTGCGGAACCTCTTCGTCGGCGCAGGCTTCAACGCCTTCGGTATCGCGTCCGGCGGCGGGGCAGGGATGGCGCTTGCCGAATGGGTGGCCACTGGTGCCGCCCCTTACGACCTCTGGCCCGTCGACATCCGCCGCTTCGGCCCCGCCCATCGGTCCACCGATTACGTCCGCACGCGCACGATGGAAGCCTACGCCAAGCACTACACCATCGCCTGGCCGTCCGAAGAAATGAAGTCCGCCCGCCCCACCCGCCGCTCGCCCCTCTATGCCCACCTCAAGGCGGCAGGGGCCTCGTTCGGCGAGAAACTCGGCTGGGAACGCCCGAACTGGTTCGCAGGCAAGGGGGAGGAGCCGGTGGACCGCTACTCCTACCAACGCCCCGGCTGGTTTGATGCGGTCGGCCGCGAGCATAAGGCCGCGCGCGAGGGGTGCGTGCTGATCGACCAGACCTCCTTCGCCAAGTTCACCCTGAAAGGCCCCGACGCCGCCAAGGCCCTGAACTGGATCGCCGCCGGAAACGTCGACCGTGCGGTGGGAAGCCTGACCTATACCCAAATGCTCAACGCCAAAGGCGGCATCGAATGCGACCTGACCGTCGTGCGCCGCGCGCAAGACGAATTCTACATCACCACCGGCACAGGCTTTGCCACCCATGATTTCGACTGGATTTCCCGCAACTTGTGCGGCGACGCTCACCTGATCGACGTCACCTCCGGCTCCGCCGTTCTGTCCCTGATGGGCCCAAAAGCGCGCGCGATCCTGCAACCCCTGACCGAGGGCGACCTGTCCAACGCCGCCTTCCCCTTCGGCACCGCGAAAACCATCTTCATCGCCGACTGCCCCGTCCTCGCCCTGCGCGTCACCTACGTCGGCGAACTGGGGTGGGAACTCCACATGCCCACCGAATGCGCCGTCACGGTCTACGATGCGCTCATGGCCACCGGCCAGATCACAAACGCAGGCTACCGCTCCATCGAAACCCTTCGCCTGGAAAAAGCCTACCGCGCCTGGGGCAGCGACATCGGCCCTGACCATACTCCCGTGGAGGCAGGCCTTGCCTGGGCGGTCAAGATGAAATCCGGCCTGCCGTTCCTCGGCCGTGACGCAATGGCCGCGCAACTGGCGAACGGTGTGAGGAAGCGCCTCGCCACCTTCACCGCCGCCCCCGAAACCATCCTCCTCGGCCGCGAAACCATCTACCGCAACGGCCAGCGCGTCGGCTGGCTGTCCTCCGGCGGCTACGGCCATACCGTCGGCAAGGCCATCGGCATGGGCTATGTTCGCCACCCCGAGGGCGTGACGGAAGACTTCATCCGCTCAGGCACTTACGAGCTGGAAGTCGCCTCGGAGCGCATCCCCGCACAGGTCCACCTGGCCCCGCTCTACGACCCGCAAAACCTGCGCGTCAAAAGCTGATATCATTCTGGCCCAAATATCCCAGGGGGGTGCGGGGGTGTGAAACCCCCGCTTCTACCCGTCAAATCGCGTCGCTCCCCGGCGCTTTTCGTCCACCGGTTGGGTCAGGATCGTCGCCTGATGCGCCCGCTGGTCGCAATTTGCGCGCGGGCAGATGCGGCAGTTGATGCCAATCGGCACCATCCGCGCCCCTGCGACTGAAAACGCCTCGGCATAGCCGATCTCGCCCGCGTGCTCGATCATGCAGCCCATTGCCACCGCCAGCCGGTTGTCCTGCGCATGGCGGATCCAGGTCGGCCGGTCCACCGTGCGCGAGAAGACGAAGTATTGCGATTTATCAGGCATTTCAACGAATTGTGGAACGATCTTCCCAGGGGTGCGGAAACTGGTATGCACATCCAGCCGCGGGCAAGCACCGCCATACTCCGCCAGGTGGAAATCCGTCGCGTTGAACCGCTTCGTGACGTTCCCACCCTTGTCGATCCGCAGAAAGAAGAACGGCACCCCCTGCGCCCCTTCGCGCTGCAGGGTGGTGGCCCGGTGACAGGCCTGCTCGAACGACACGCCAAACCGCGTGGCGATATGGTCAAGGTCGTACTTCGTCGCCCGCGCCTCGGCGAGGAACGCGGCATAGGGCATCAGCACGGCGGCGGCGAAATAGTTCGCCAGTTCCACCCGCAACCGCGCCACCCCGCGTGGATCGGCAATGCCCGCCCGGTCGATCAGGCCATCCAGCAACTCGCGCTGCTCCAGAAGCCCGCACATATGCACCAGCTGGAACGTCCGGTTTGTGTGGTCCAGCGCCTCGGACAGCAAAATCTCCCGCCGTCCCTCGTCATACTGGCGAAGGGTTCCCGGCAGATCCTCCACCCGTGCCAGCCGCACGGAAATTCCCAACCGGTCGCGCAAGCGCTGCTTCAGCGCGACATAGATTTCATCCCGCTCCACCGGCTGGCTCCAGAACGCCTCGGCCGCCTCCTCCAGATCGCGGAAATGGTTGCGCTGGCGGCGAAAGACGTTGTGCACGGCGGCCTCGGGTGTGGCGCTGATCGCCCGCACATCGCCTTCGTTCAGCGACAAAAGCTGATCCGTGGCCGCTTGCCAGCTGCGGTGCAACCGCAGGAAGGCGCTGGCGAGGTCGGGCGCATGCACCAGGGCCGCGCGCAACTGCGTCAGGTCGGGCCGGGTGTCGGCAAAGACCGGGTCCTGCAGCGCCGCCCTCAGATCGGCCAAAGCGCCGGAGCCATCCTCTTCGGCAATCTCGCGCCAGTCGACGCCGTAAGCCTCAAAGAGCTTCAGCATCACCTGAACCGAGACGGAGCGTTCGTTGTTTTCCAGAAGGTTCACATAAGACGGGCTGATCCCCAGCACCCGCGCCATAGCGCCTTGCGTCTCGCCCCGCTCCAGCCGCAAGCGCCGCAGATGCGGGCCGATGAAGGTCTTCTGCATACCTTTGCACACCTGTCATGGTTTGTGAGCTTTACAATATTACACAAATCAACATCTGTAAACTTTCGCGTTTACAGCGCGACCCAGTTTGCTTTTGCACATGCCGCATTTGGTGACAGGAACGCTTAACCAAGCGGGAGGACCATCATGCGCACCGGAACCAATCACCTTTTCATCCCTGGCCCGACCAATGTGCCGGAAGACGTGCGCATGGCGATGAACGTGCCGATGCAGGACCAGCGCGGGCCAGAGTTTGGCGCGTTCACCCTGTCCATCCTTGCTGACCTGAAGAAGGTCTTCCGCACCACCACCGGGCAGGTGATGCTCTTCCCCGGTTCCGGCACCGGCGCCTGGGAAGCGGCGATCACCAACACCCTAAACCCCGGTGACCGGGTGCTGATGGCGCGGCATGGCCAGTTCTCCACCCTCTGGGCCGAGATGGCCACCCGCCTTGGCCTGATCGTTGACGTGATTGACGTCGCCTGGGGGGCAGGCGCGCCGGTCAACGAATTCATGCGCAAGCTGGCCGCCGACCGGAAGGGTGAGTTCAAGGCCGTCTTCGTCACCCATAACGAGACCGCCACGGGCGTGACCAGCGACATCGCCGCCGTTCGCCGCGTGCTGGACGACAGCTTCCATGACGCGCTTCTGTTTGTAGATGGCGTGTCCTCGGTCGGTTCCATCGATTTCCGGATGGACGATTGGGGCGTCGACCTTGCCGTGACCGGCAGCCAGAAGGGCCTGATGTGCCCGGCAGGCCTTGGCATCCTTGGCGTCAGCCAGAAGGCGATGAAAGCGTCCGAGACGTCGACGATGCGGCGTGCCTACTTTGAATTCCGTGACTTCAAGCAGACATGTGAGACGGGGTATTTCCCCTACACCCCGCCGACGCAGATCCTGCACGGCCTGCGCCGCGCCCTCGACCGGATCAATGCCGAAGGTCTCGACAACGTCTTGGCCCGCCACACCCGCCTTGCCGAAGGCGTGCGCCGGGCCGTGGCCGCATGGGGCCTTTCCCCTTGCGCCGAACACCCCTCGCTTGCCTCGAACACCGTCACCGCGATCCGCGTGCCGGAAGGGGTGGACGCCCGCGACGTGATCCGCATCGGGTATGAGCGGTACAATACCTCCTTCGGTTCGGGCCTTGCGCGGCTGGCGGGCAAGGTTTTCCGCATCGGCCATTTGGGGGATCTCAACGAAGGCATGTGCCTGACCGCCATCGCCGTGGCTGAAATGGCGCTGGTTGAGGCCGGGGCGGATATCGAATTCGGATCAGGCGTCGCCGCCGCGCAAGCCTGGTATGCCCAGGGCCGCACCGCCCAAGCCGCCCTGCGCATGGCCGCTGAATAATACAATAGGAACAAATAGATGAGCCATACTCTTCACCCGCTGCGCAAGCAGCGGCTCCAGCGGTCTGAACTCGCGGTGCCGTCGTCCAACCCCTCAATGATCGACAAGGCCGCAGAAGGCCCCGCCGATTACGTGTTTCTTGACCTCGAAGACGCCGTCGCCCCCCCGGAAAAAGAACAGGCCCGCAAGAACTGCATCCAGGCGCTGAATGACATCGACTGGGCCGGGAAGGGCAAGACCGTGTCCGTGCGGATCAACGGCCTTGATACCCATTACATGTACCGCGACGTGGTGGATGTGATGGAGCAGGCCGGGTCCCGCGTCCACACCCTCCTGGTCCCCAAGGTCGGCGTCCGTGACGACCTTTACATGGTCGAAGCCATGGTCAACCAGATCGAACAGGCCAAGGGCTACACCACCCGCGTGGGGCTGGAAGCGCTGATCGAAACCGCCCTTGGCATGGCCAATGTCGAAACTATCGCCCAGTTCGGCGGGCGGCTGGAGGCGCTGCACTTCGGCGTCGCCGACTACGCCGCCTCCATGCGCGCCCGCACCACCAATATCGGCGGCCTGAACCCGATGTACCCGGGTGACCAATGGCATGCCGCGATCTCCCGCATGGTCATCGCCTGCCGCGCCTATGGCCTGCGCGCCATCGACGGCCCCTTCGGCGATTTCTCCGACCCCGAGGGCTACAAGGACGGCGCCCGCCGCGCCGCGGCCCTTGGCTGCGAAGGCAAATGGGCGATCCATCCGTCACAGGTCGCCCTCGCCAACGAGGTCTTCAGCCCGACCGAGGCCGAAGTCACCAAGGCCCGCCGCATCCTTGAGGAACTGAAGCTGGCCGAGGCCCAGGGCAAGGGGGCCGCCAGCCTTGACGGCAAGATGATCGACGCCGCTTCGGAAAAGATGGCGCGCAACCTCTTGGCCGTGGCTGATGCGATTGGCGCAAAGTGACAAGAAGTACGAGTTTTCTGCGAAAACTCGGATCGGCAGGCGATGAATTTTCGCAGAAAATTCATGGGATTGACAGGGGTTTCAAATGGACATCCACGAATACCAGGCCAAGGAAATTCTCGCCCGCTTCGGTGTGCCGGTGCCGCGCGGCGGGCTGGCTTATAGCCCGGAACAGGCCGGCTACCGGGCGCGTGAACTTGGTGGCAATGCCTGGGTCGTGAAGGCCCAGATCCACTCCGGCGGCCGGGGCGCTGCCGGTGGCGTCAAGCTTTGCCGGGATGAGCATGAGGTTTCCGCCTTCGCCGCCACCTTGTTTGGCAAGCAGCTGGTCACCAAGCAGACCGACGCCAACGGCAAGGGCGTCTACCGCCTCTGGGTCGAAGCGGCCAGCGACATCGCGCGCGAGATGTATCTGGGCTTCGTCCTCGACCGCAAATCCGAACGCATCATGATCGTCGCCTCCGCCCATGGCGGGATGGAGATCGAGGATCTGGCTGAAACCGACCCTGACTCCTTGCGCCGCATGACAATCGACCCCGCCGTCGGCCTGTCGGAGTTCCAGGCCCGTGAGCTCGCCTTCCAGCTCGGCCTCAAAGGTGGCCAGATCGCCCAGATGGTAACGATCCTGAAAGCCTGTTACCGCGCCTACCGCGACCTTGATGCCGTGATGGTCGAGATCAACCCCTTGGTCATCACCGGCACCGGTGACCTCGTGGCGCTGGATGCCAAAATGTCCTTCGACACCAACGCCTTGTTCCGCCGCCCTCAGGTGGCCGAGCTTCGCGACCGCAGTCAGGAAGACCCCCGCGAATCCACCGCTGGCGACCATGGGCTGTCTTACGTCGGCCTCACCGGCGACATCGGCTGCATCATCAACGGCGCAGGGCTGGCCATGGCCACGATGGACATGATCAAGCTGGCCGGGGGCGAACCCGCCAACTTCCTTGACATCGGCGGCGGCGCCTCCCCCGAGCGTGTCGTGAAAGCCTTCCAGACCGTGCTGGCCGACCGCAATGTCGGGGTTGTCCTCGTGAACATCTTCGCCGGCATCAACCGCTGTGACTGGGTCGCCGAGGGCGTGGTCCAGGCCTACCGCCAGCTTGGCCTGACCCTGCCGGTCGTCGTCCGCCTTGCCGGTACCAACGTCGAGGAGGGTAAGCGCATCATCGAAACCTCCGGCCTCCCGCTCATCTCCGCCGATACCCTCGCCGAGGCCGCTGCCAAAGCGGTCACCGCCAAAGCCGCTTGAGGAGCCCCAAATGGCCATCCTGATCACTGAACACACTAAAGTCATCGTCCAGGGCATGTCCGGCCGCATCGGCGCCTTCCACGCCGCCGACATGATCAAGCACGGCACCAATGTCGTGGGCGGGGTCACGCCGGGCCGGGGCGGCGAGACCCACCTCGACCGCCCGCTTTTCAACACCGTGCGTGAGGCGGTTGAGGCGACCGGCGCCGAAGCCAGTCTCGTCTTCGTCCCGCCGCCCTTCGCGGCAGACGCGATCATGGAAGCCGCCGATGCGGGCATCAAGACCGCCGTCTGCGTCACCGACGGCATCCCCAGCCAGGACATGATGAAGGTCAAGCGCTTCCTGAAGCGCTACCCTGAGGAACGGAAGATGCGCCTTGTCGGCCCGAACTGCGCCGGCATCATCTCGCCCGGCAAGGGCTTCATGGGGATCATGCCGCCGCATATCTACATGCCAGGACGCATCGGCATTGTCGGTCGCTCTGGCACGCTGGGCTATGAGGCTGCCAGCCAGATGAAAGCGCTCGGTATCGGGGTTTCCACGTCGGTCGGCATCGGCGGTGATCCGATTAACGGCAGCAGTTTCAAGGACATCCTGCAGCTTTTTGAAGCGGACCCCGAAACCGACGCGATCATGATGATCGGCGAAATCGGCGGCCCGCAGGAAGCCGAAGCCGCCGCTTACGCCCGCGATCACATGACGAAACCCGTGGTCGCCTATATCGCCGGCCTTTCAGCCCCGAAAGGCCGCAAGATGGGCCACGCGGGTGCCATCATCAGCGCCTTTGGCGAATCCGCCCAGGAAAAGGTGGAAATCCTTGAAGCCGCGGGCATCACCGTTGCCCCGAACCCCTCTGCCATGGGCGAAACCATGGCCCGCGTCCTTGGCAAACGTCAGGCCGCCTGAGCCCAAGAATTTTCGGCGAAAATTCTTAGCCCGCCACGGCCCGCGCCAAAGCGCAAAATTGCTCCAGCCCGATCTCCTCGGCCCGCGCGGTCGGGGGGATCGCAACGCTTTCCAGCACCGCCTCGACATCCGGGCAAAGGCCTTTGAGCGATGACCGCAGCATCTTCCTGCGCTGGTTGAACGCCATGGCAGTCACGCGCTGCAACACCGCGAAATCACAAGGAAAACGCGGCTCGGGCAGGGCGGTCAGATGCACCACGGCCGAATGCACCTTGGGCGCGGGCGTGAAAGCTTCCGGCGGCAGCGTCATCACCACGGCCGCGTTGCAGCGCCACTGCGCCAGAAGGGCCAGACGACCGTAGTGGTCGCCCTTCGGCTTGGCCACGATCCGCTCGGCCACTTCTTTCTGGAACATCAGCGTCAGCGAAGACCACATCGGCGGCCAGACCTTGGGCGAGAGCCAGCGGATCAGAAGCTCCGTCCCCACATTGTAGGGCAGGTTCGCGACAATCTTCACCGGGGCCGTCAGATGCACCGATAGGTCCAGGTCCAGCGCATCGCCTTCCAGAACGGTCAGGCGCCCCGGATAGGCCGCGCCGATCTCGGCCAAAGCGGGCAGGCAGCGCGGGTCCTTTTCCACGGCAACGACCCGCCGCGCGCCTTCGGCCAGAAGACCGCGCGTGAGGCCCCCGGGGCCGGGCCCGACCTCCAGCACATCACACTCAGACAGATCCCCGGCCGAGCGTGCAATCTTCGCCGTAAGGTTCAGATCCAGAAGGAAATTCTGCCCCAGTTGCTTCTTTGCAACCAAATCATGCGCCCGGATCACCTCACGCAGCGGCGGCAGCCCGTCAATCGTTCCCACCCAAACAGCCTTTCATTCTGGCACAAATATCCCGGGGGTGCGGGGGCTGGCCCCCGCTCCGCCACCTACCGCCGCGCCGCCATCTCTCGCGCAAGGCGCAGCGCTGCAATCACGCTTGACGGATCGGCAATGCCGCGCCCGGCAATGTCATAGGCGGTGCCATGATCGGGCGAAGTGCGCACGAAGGGTAGGCCCAGTGTCACATTGACCCCGCCAGCAAAGTCGAAGGTCTTGATCGGGATCAGCGCCTGATCGTGATACATGCAGATCGCCGCGTCATAGCCCTGGCGGGCCGCCGCGTGAAACATCGTATCCGCCGAAATCGGCCCCCGGATCGCCATGCCCTCGGCTGCCAGACGCGCGACCAACGGGCGGATCAACCGCTCATCCTCCCAGCCCATCGCCCCACCTTCGCCCGCATGCGGGTTGAGACCGGCGACTGCCAGACGCGGCGCCGCAATCCCGAAATCACGGATCAACCCGGCATGGGTGATGCGGATGGTGTCCTCCAGCAGCCCCTCAGTCAGGGCGGCAGGCACTTCCGACAGGGCCATGTGAATGGTCACCGGCACCACCCGCAGGTCGGGGCAGGCCAGCATCATCACCACGCGGTCTATACCTGCGAGATGGGCCAGAAACTCGGTATGGCCGGGAAAGGCGAAGCCCGCGCCGTCCTTCAGCGCCTTCTTGTGGATGGGAGCGGTGCAAATCGCCGCAGCTTCGCCAGCCTGTACCAAAGCCACCGCGCGTTCGATGACAGCAATCACGCCGGCAGCATTGGCTGGGTCCGGCTGGCCGGGCAGGGCAGGGGCGGCAAAGTCATGACGCAGGACCGGCAGCACGCGGGCAGGCACCAGTTCGGCAAGATCGGTCACTTCACGCCAAGCCGCACCCGGCGGCAGATGGCGCGGGTCGCCCAGCCAGACGAAACGCTCACCCGCAAGGCAGGCCTTGACCGCAATCTCCGGCCCGATGCCGGACGGATCGCCCGAGGTCAGGATGACAGGTCGCGCGCTCACGGCTCGCGGATGATGGCGGCAGCGCGGAGTTCCTCCAGATAGCCTTCGGCCATGCCTTCCAGCTTCTGGTTGACCACGCGTTCGCGCACCTGATCGCGGCTGATCGGTTCTTCCTGCGTCTCTTCACGCCCACACAGCATCAGGAACCGCCGGAAGCCGCCCCGGGTCAGGGCCACGCTGCTTTCGCCGGGGTCAAGCTGCGCCAGTTCCAGACCCACATCGCCCGGAACCTCGCCTGCGGGTTGGGTGGTGATGGTCAGCCGGTCCTCTGGCAGGCCATTCGCCTGGCCGTAAAGGTCCATGCAGCTGTCCACCTCGGCGCGCAGGCGGGCGATCTCGGTCGCATCGTCGGGCACCAGGAACTCCGCCCATTCCACGGTCACGGCGATGGGTTCCGCCGCCTCATCCCGCGCCACGTCGCGCAGCTGGAACAGCACGACCGCATTCGGCACGATCACCGGGTCCGACACCTCGCCCGGGCCAAGCGCCAGCACGGCCTGACCAATCGCTGCCGGCAGGTTGCCCAGCGGCACCCAGTCCAGCCGCCCGCCGTTCCCCGCCGTAGGGGCCGCCGAATACTCGCGCGCAGCGGCGGCAAAGGCGCCCTCGCTGGTGATCTCGTCCCCCAGCCGCTCCGCCAGGGCCAGCGCGTCCTCAATCTGGCCGTCGGGCGCGGGGATCACCAGTTCCGACACCAGCACCCGCAACGCACGCGGCCGGGCCGAGGCTTCCAGCGCCCGGTCAATGTCATTTTCACTGACCGGCACCTGGCCGAGGAAGCGCGCCCGCACCGCCTTGCGCCACAAAAGCCCGGCCGAGACGAAATCGCGGAAGGTTTCCGCCGAAACGCCAGCCTTCTCCAACTCGACGATCAGGCCCTCCGCCGTCAGGTTCGCGCGTGAGGCGAATTCCGTCATCCCGGTCAGCACTTCTTCGTCGGTCAGCGTCAGCTCCAGCCGTTCGGCCTCGGTCTGGCGCAGGCGGTCCTCGATCAGGCCTTTCAGCGCCTCTTCCTCGGGGTCGCCCGGCGCGCGCAACAGCTGCAGGAACAGCGACCGCTGCTCCACCTCATAGCCGGTGATCACCCGGTCATTGACGATCATCCGCGGCGCGAACAGGTCCTGCGCCAGGCCCATCGCGGGCAGGCCCGCCAAAGCCGCGCTGCACAGAAGGGCCGCCACTTGCCGCTTTACAAAGGAAACTGCCATCGCCTCAGCCGTTCTTTCCTGCTTCTTGCGGGTCTTGTGCCCGCCGCTTCCGTCAACCTGCCTATTGCCGGCAGGTCCGCGCCGGACCGCCGGTCACACCACTGCCGAACCCCACCAGATCAAGCGACAAAGCGAAATCCGTCGTCGGCGTCACACTAGTGGATGACGTGAACCGACGCGAGAGGGAAACATCAAACCGCACGCACTCGTTCAGGAACTCCACACCCAGGCCCGCGACTGTGCCCCGGTCCGCGACAAAATCATAGCGGCCCGAAAGCTTGCCGGTCCAGCTGTCACCCAGCTTGCGCCGCGCATCGAAGGTCACTTCCTGCGTGGGGTCGGGGCGGTTTTCCGTGGGGTCGGCGACGGCCCAGATCATGCTGGTTGCCACCGCCGTCTTCGGCCCGTTGATCGACACCCGCGCCTCGCCCTTGGTCAGGGCAAGATCATTGTCCAGAACCGCCCGCGCGGTGATCGCCACGCCATTGGCCAGATCAAAGTTCACTCCGGCCAGCCAGTCCGACCGGTTGCCATCGAGGCCCGAGCCGGTGCCGAACTGGCCAAGGTCCGCCTCCCGGTAGACCCGGCCCAGCGCCACGCCCATCGTCCAGCCCGCAGGGTCATGCCGGGTCCAGCTGATCCCCACATTGGCCCGGGGGCCGCGTTCCACCGCGTCCGATCCGGGGAACCGGTCCAGTGCGAAAAGGCTGCCCTCGTCAAACTCGACCAGCACCGAATCTTCGTTCGGCAGCGTCTCTTCGTCGGAAGACGACCAGATCAGCTGCACCACAGGCTCGATCACCTGCGTCGCCCCGCTTGCGCCCGCCCTGACCCAGGGCCAGCGAAATTCGACCCCGGCGCTGCCGTGGGTGCGGGTGGTCTGCTGTTCAAACGTCGCATCCTGCGCCACGGTATAGGCATCTGCCGTCGCCTCGCCCAGGATGGTGCCCTCAATCCCCATCGGCAGAAGGAAACTGCGCCGCCAGTCCACGCGCGCCGAGATGCGCCCAAGGTCCCGGCCATCGGCAATGCTGTCACTGTCCGGCCCGTCCAAGGGGTTGGTCGAGGTGCGGGTGTGGTTGTGCGTCTGGAACCGCAACCCGCCTTCACCGCCCAAGGGCCCCAGCGAAAAGCGGCGGTGAAAGGTCAGATCGGCGATGATCGACGGGATCGTCGTGTTGTCCTCGCTTTCGCGCAGGGTCTGGAAGCTGATCACGCGGGCCGAGATGAATTCGTTGCGCCGGGTGCGGCTGGCCTCGATCCGGCTGTCCAGACGGTCGATGTTGGCAATCCCGTAGTCCAAAAGATAGGCCGGGTCCGTCACCGTCTGGCCCTTGATGGTCAGGCCAAAGTTCATCGGCAGCCGAAAGGCCCCATCGACGAACAGATAGCCCCGCGTCTTGCCGGGAATCAGGTCATCCCGCGTTACGGCGCCGTTCAGCGTGATCAGCCCAGTCGCAAAGGCCTGCCGATAGCGCAGGTCCAGCGTCTGGCTGTCGCGCGCGGTGATGTAAGGGGTCAGCGTGAGGTCGGCCGATTGGCCAAGGACGATGAAATAGGGCAGCTTGATCCCGGTCCCGAGGTCGGATGTGGTGCGGATCGACGGCATCAGGAACCCGGTCGCGCGCTTCAGCGTCGGGTCGGGCATCCGCAGGCGTGGGATGTAGAAGACCGGCACGCCCGCCAACCGGAACTGCGCGTTGTCAAAGTAGATCTGCCGCTCCACCTCGTCATGGACCACGCGGCTGGCGCGGATTTCCCACAAGGGCGTCGGGTTGTTTTCACAGACCTTGCAAGAGGATGCGGCCACCGTCTCCAGCGTCGTGGTCCGCCCGGCGACGCGCGTCATCTTGTTGGCAGCCAATTGCAGCTGTCGGTTCAAGACCAGCCTTGCGCTGGTCAGGATGCCCTCGCTCAGGTCCGCCGCAAGCTCGGCCTGCGAGGCCAGGATCAGCACCTCGCCACTGTCCTCGGTCAGCACGATCGGGCCGGTGATCTCCAGCCGGTCGGTCGCCTGGTCATAGCTGATGCGCGACGCGGCAAGGCGGCGGCCCTTGAAGTATACCTCGACATTGCCTTCGGCGATCAGGCGGGTGTCCCCGGTGATCTCGATACTGTCGGAAATCAGCGTGGCTTGGTCTTGCGCCCAGGCGGGCAAGGACAGGCACAGGGTCAGGACGGCAGCCAGAAGAAAGCGGAACATCAGCCTTCCTCCAGATGCAAAAGCAGGGTCAACGACAACAGTGCTGCGGCCAAGGGGGGCGACCATGCCGCCACGACCACCGGAATCTGCCCGGTTTCGCCCAAGGCCTGCGCGAAGTTGCGCAGAAAGAAGATGCCAAAGCCCGCGATCATCGCATAGATCACCATCCGCCCGGTGCCGCCCGCCCGCACATGCCGCATGGTGAACCCCGCTGCCACCAGCACCATCGCCGCCATGAGAAGCGGTTGCGCAAGTTCCATCTGGAACCACAGCCGGTAAGCGCGCGCGGAAAAGCCCGCCCGCTCCAGATCCCCGATATAGCCGGGCAGATCCCAGAAGGCGATGGCACTTGGCGTGCCGAAACTGTCACGAATGCGCTCGGCCGTCAGATCTGAGGGCAGGGTCACCTCGGCCGTCGCTGCCTCGGCGGCCACCTCGGGGTTGGGTTGGGTCAGGTCCCAGGTCTTGGTGCCGGACAGGGCCCAGGCACCATCGATCAGCTTGGCCGTGTCCGCTTCGATCCGGGTGGCGGGCAGGCCGTTCGCGTCAAACCCAAGGAAGGTGACGCCGAACAACTCCGTTCCGTCCAGATTTGACCGCGCGGCCTGGATGACCGTCTGCCCCTCTTCGGACCCCTGCCGCAGCCAAAGCCCTGTGTCGGCCACGGAAAGCACCGACCCCCCGCCCGCACCAAGGGCGGAGCGTGCGGTGTCATAGGCCTTCGATGTCGCCGCCACCAACGGGTTGAAGAGGGCCACCGTCAAAAGCCCCAGCGCCACTGCCACCAGCAGGGGCGTCAGCAGGAACCGCAAGCCCGACCGCCCCGCCGCCCGGACCACCACCAGTTCCGATGACCGCGCCAGCCCCAGGAAATTCGCAATCGCCCCCATGATCAGGATCAAGGGCAGGATGCGGTACAGCGTTTCCGGCACGCTCAGCAGCGACAGGCGCGCAGCTTCGGCCAGCCCGATCCCGGCATCGGCAAAGCGGCGCAGCTGCTCGATCATGTCGACCAGCATCAGGATGGCGAAGAAGATCAGGAACACCCGCCCCACCGTCCCCAGAAACCGCCGCGCGATGTAAAGGCTGAGGGTCACGCCTGTGCCCCTTGTCGCCGTCGCGGCAGTTGCGCCACGACCAGCAGCGCCACCGCGACCAGCGCGCCCAGCCCTGGCGCCAGGTACAGTGCCGCCCAGGCCCCCGCCATCTGCCCGGCCACGCCACTGCCCCAGGTCCAGACCAGCTGCATCGTGATGATCAGCCCCACAGCCAGCGCCATCTGCCGCCACAGCCCAAAGCGCGAGAACCCTCCCAGCATCAGCGCGGCAAAGCCCAGCAAGGGTGCCGCCACCGCCAGCAACGGCCCGGCGAGGCGGGAATGTCCCTCCTCCAGCATCTGCGCCGTGCTGACCCCCAAAGACGCCTGCATCTCCGGGTCAGCCGCCAGCAGCTGTCCCGTCGGCAAGGCGTTCAACGGCAGCTGCGCCACCCCGCCCACACTGACCAGCCCCGCCAGATCCAGCGTGAAATCGGCAAACCGCGTCAAGGCAAGCCGTTCCTCCGCCCGCGTCAACCGCTGGGTGGACCCGTCCACCATCACCAGCTTGGGCGCCACCTCGCCGCGCACCAGAAAGGCCTTGCGCGCCGTGTAGATCACGCGCTCGCCTTCCCCCCGCTCATCGGCCAGGAACAGGTCGACCAACTCTCCCGTCTGGCTGATCTCGCGGATGTAAAGGGTGATACCCTTGGCCGGATGCATGAACTGCCCGGCGTTCAGGAACCGCGCCGTCACGTTCTGCGAAATCTCGGCACTCCGCGCGCTTAGGATCCGTTGACTGGCGGGCACCAGCACATTCGACAGCACCAGCTGCATCACCATGACCACAAGGCCAAAGTAAAGCACCGGCCGCGCCAGCCGGAAGGCGGAAAAGCCCGTGGCCTGCATCACCACCAGCTCACTTTCCTGCATCAACCGGTTCACCACGTAGACCGTCGCCGCAAAAGCCGCCACCGGCAGCACCAGCCGGATCGCATTCGGCAGCGTCAGAACCGTGAACTCCAGGAACACCAGCGCAGACTGCCCGTCGCCGATCAGCTGGTCAAACAGCCCCACCGCCCGGTTCACCCAATAGACCGCCACCAGCACCAGCGCGAAAAAGCCAAAGAGCTGAAGCAGTTGCGACAGGAGATATCTGTCGAATCTAGACACGCTTGCCTCAGCCCCTACCATATGTTGCGGCGAGCCTAGCGGAATTCGCCGTCAGCGAAAACTCATATCTGGCCATTCCCGAACGCCGACCCTATCCTTCGCGCAATGACCTGCCCAGTAAGGCGTTCCCCCCTTTCAATCAAAGATGTCGCCCATGTCCCAACCCCTGCCGATCCAGTTCCAGCCCACCGATCTTGAGGCGCTTGCCACGGCCACGGGCCGCATCGCAGTCCTGGCCGATGCCGCCACGCCGCTGACCCCGGCCCTGCGCCGGCTTGACCGGCTGACCAAGGGGGCCTTGGCCCGGGCGCTTGGCTCCGACGCCTTCGGCAAGCTGAAACCCGGCGAGGGGATGGAGCTTGCCTTCCCCGCGGGCCTGGCCTGCGACGCGCTGCAGGTGCTGCGCCTGGCCAAACGGGCCGATGTCAGCGCCGCGCGCAAGGCCGGGGCGGCGATTGGCCGGGCACATGGGGCAGGGGGCACGCTGGTGCTGGCCGAAGGCCATGGCCGCGCCGCCGACATCGCCTTTGGCCTTGCGATGCGCGCTTATGAGTTCAACGCCCACAAAAGTGGTGAGAAAACCACCCCCGGCCCGGTCACCCTGATGGCCACCGATCCCGAAGCCGTGGCCCGCGCCGCATCGCCCATGGCCGCCGTCGCCGAAGGCGTCTTCTTCACCCGTGACCTTGTGAACGAACCGGCCAACATCCTGACCACGCATGATTTCGCCGCCCGTCTTGCCGCGATGCAGGAGCTTGGGCTTGAGGTTGAGATCCTGGAAGAGGAAGAGCTGACCAAACTTGGCATGCGCGCGCTTCTGGGCGTGGGGCAGGGGTCGGAAAGCCCCTCCAAGGTCGTGGTGATGCAGTGGAACGGCGGCGCCAAGGATGCGGCCCCCTTCGCCCTGGTCGGCAAGGGCGTGGTCTTTGACACCGGCGGCATCTCGATCAAGCCCGCCGGCGGCATGGAAGACATGACCATGGACATGGGCGGTGCCGGGGTGGTTGCGGGTGTCATGCGCACGCTGGCACTCCGGAAGGCGAAGGCCAACGTCGTGGGTCTGGTCGGGATCGTGGAAAACATGCCCGACGGCCGCGCCCAGCGCCCGGGCGATGTGGTGCGGTCCATGAAGGGCGACACGATCGAAGTCATAAACACCGACGCCGAGGGTCGCTTGGTCCTGGCCGACGTGCTTTGGTACACGCAGGAACGGTTCAAGCCGACCGGCATGATCAACCTTGCCACCCTGACCGGCGCGATCATCGTGGCTTTGGGCCATGAAAACACCGGCGTCTTTTCCAACAACGATGACCTCTGCAACGCTTTCCTCAAGGCCTGCGCTGCCGAAGGCGAAGGCGCCTGGCGCATGCCGATGGGCGACGCTTATGACGCCAAGCTGAAATCCCGTGTGGCCGATATGGTCAATTCCTGCGGGCGGGATGGCGGGGCGGTGACGGCGGCGCAGTTCCTCGCGCGCTTCGTCAAGCCGGACATGCCGTGGTGTCACCTCGACATTGCGGGGACGGCGCTTTTGAAGTCCGATTCGACCCTTGCGCCGAAAGGGGCCACCGGCTGGGGCGTTATGGCGCTGGACCGGCTGATCCGCGACCGGTTCGAAAAGGCCTGAGGGTGCGCTGATGGGCACGGTGATGTTCTACCACCAGACACGCACCACGCCCGCCGACACGCTGGCAGTAAACCTGCCCCGCGCCTTGGGGCAGGGCTGGCGAGCGATGATCCGGGGCACTGATCCCGCCCAGCTTGACGCGCTGGATGCCGACCTTTGGCTCAAGGGCGGCGACGAAAGTTTCCTGCCCCACGGCCGCGAAGGCAGCCCGCAAGACGTTGATCAGCCGGTGCTGATCGGCACCGGCCAGGCGGTGAACGGCGCGAAGGTGCTGGCGCTGCTTGACGGGGCAGGGGCCGACGACGCCGAGATTGCCGCGATGGAACGGGTCTGGATCCTGTTCGGCGACGACCTCAAGGACGCCGCCCGCGACCAATGGCGCGCGATCACCGCCGCCGGCCACGCCGCACAATACTGGTCGGAAGAGGGCGGACGTTGGGAGAAAAAGGCCGAAAGCCCGGTGCGCCCGATGCCGGAAGCCTGATCCTGCCGGCAGAACTAGGTTAACACTTCCTGAACAAAAAATGCCAAGATGCTCATCTGAAACGATTTTCAAAGAATGTCCACGCTGGACACTACTGCCGCAGAACCAGCCGCCCTGCGCCGAACTCCATCCGGAACTGGCCAAGATAGTCCATCCCCAGAAGCGACCCCGGCATTTCGCCCTCGGTCACATAGGCCCGGAACCCCTCATTCCGGAACGGCCCCAATTCGACCAGCGGCAGCGTGACCTGCGCGGTCCGCACCACCCCGTTCGCGGTCATCGCCTCACCGGTAAAACGCAGGGGCTCTGCCTCGATCCCCAGCCGCGCCGCATCCTCGACCCCCAACACCATGCCCGAGGCCCCGGTGTCGACCATGAACGGCACATCCGTCCCGTTGATCTGCAGCGTCAGGTAATAGTGCCCGTCGGGTGAGATCGGCACCTCCACCTCTCCCGCCTCACTGACCATCTGCACCGGCATCGCCTCGCGCCGGATGTCGGACCACAGACCATAGCCCGCCATCATGCCGACAAAGATCAGCCCCCAGGCCAGCGCCATCCGCAAGGCCTGCCCCATCCGCTGGCGAAACTCGACCATCACCCAGCCGCCAAGGGCGACAAGGATGATGCCAAGATAGGCCACACGGGCCAGGGTCTCTCCGTCCATCAGAACCTCCGGTTTTCACCGATATGGGGGCAGGGGGCTTCCGTGAAAAGGTCAGCCGATCAACCCGGTCCCCTTGACCCCATCAATCACGAATTGCACCGACAAGGCCGCAAGCAGCATCCCCAGAAGCCGGGTGATGACGATGGTCCCGGTCCGGCCCAGCATCCGCTCCAGTGGCGGTGAGGCGAGGAGGAAGGCATAGGTCACCACGATCATCAAAAGCATCAGCCCCAGCACCGCAAAGGTCCCCGCCCAGCCGGTGCCGGATTCGCCGACCAGCAGGATCATCGTCGCAATCGCCCCAGGCCCCGCGATCAGGGGCGTGGCAAGGGGGAAGACCGAAGGATCATGGTCCGGGTCGGCCTGTTGGCCCTCCCGCCGCTGGGTGCGCCGTTCGAACAGCATATCGAGCGCGGTGAGGAACAAAAGGATCCCCCCGGCAATCCGGAACGCGGGCATCGAGATACCGATGAAGCCCAGGATCGCCTCACCAGCGACGCCGAAAAGCAAAAGCAGGACCGCCGCAATGATGCAAGCCCGCCGCGCCATGGCCCGGCGCCGCTCGGGTGGCATGCCCCGCGTCAAGGCGATGAATAGGGGCACTAGGCCGGGCGGGTCGATCACCACGAAAAGCGTGGCGAAAGCCGTGATCAGGAAAGCGGTTTCTGGCATCATCGCTCCGGCGGTTCGGGGCAGGGTAGCCCGCAGCCCCAGCCTTTGGAAAGCGGAACCTGCGCGGCCCCTCCGGCCAAAGGTTCGTTTTGCGGACGGCACTGCGGCCTGTCATAGTCTGCTTGCAGGCCGGTGGACCGGCCGTTGCAGCAGGTAGGCCCGATGGCAAAAGCGCGCCAGATGACCCCGCCAGAGATGGCACAACTTGAAGGGCTGATTGCCGCAGCCCGTCACGGAAATGCCGGCCGAAACCTCTGGTTGCTGCTTGCGGCGGCCACTCTGGCACCGGCCATCTTCACGATGCTTGCCTATCTAGTCCTGGCGATCCTTGCGATGCTGGCCGGCATCCCTTTGGCCAACGGCGCGTGGCGCAGCAATCCGGTCACGTTTTACATCGCCGTCGCAATGCCGATCCTGATCTTGGGCTACACGGTTACCAGCCAGATCCGCTGGACGCTGCGCTCAAGGCGGACAAGGCAACACAGGCTGTCCGACCTGGAAGCCGATCTTGCGCGTGGCCTTGTCCGGGATGAGACTTTCACTGTCACGGCGGTCAAGCGCCTGCGCGATCCGGAACATGGCATGCTGATCCTGTTCCTGCGCCTGTCGAACGACAAGACCTTCGTCCTTTATGACCACGCAAGCGCCGACACCGGGGCAGAGGGCGCGGCCCAGCTTAGGCTGACCCCCGCCACAACCTTCCACCTTCTGACCTTTCCCGTCTCAAAGGCCCGCAGCTGGAGCTTTTCCGGCGATCCCTTGCCACTGCCGACGCCAATGGACATGACCGCCGACGACTGGCCCGACGACGAAAGCTGGTGCAAGGTCAGCTGGGACCGGATTGAACAGCATTACGCCGCCAAGTCGCGCTAAGCCGCTGCCTGTTCCAGTTTTTCCTGCGCTGCCAGCCACATAGCCTCGGCCCGGTCCAGCGCTGTCATCACCTCGGCGTACTTGGCGTTCCAGGTGGCAAGCTCACCCTTGCGGGCGTCTTCGTACAAGGCGGGGTCGGCCAGCTTGGTCGCCAGCTTGTCGCGCATCTCGTTCAGCTTGGCGAGGCGCTCTTCGCTTTTCCGGACCTCGGCCTTCAGGGCGAGGATTTCGTCCCGGCTGACTTGGCGTTTCTTTTCAACAGGTTTCGGTGCGGTCTTCACTTCATCCTCACCAGCCAGAAGCTGGCGGCGATAGGCCTCAAGGTCTTCGGTGTAGGGGGTGACGGCGCCGCCCTTGACCAGCCAAAGACGGTCAGCCACTAGGCTGAGAAGGTGCATGTCGTGGGAAACCAGGATCACCGCGCCGGAGTATTCGGTCAGCGCGTCCACCAAGGCCTCACGGGATTCGATATCCAAGTGGTTGGTCGGTTCGTCCAGGATCAGTAGATGCGGCGCGTCGATGGTGGCGAGGAGGAGCGACAGCCGCGCCTTTTGCCCGCCCGACAGGCGGCCAACGACGGTGTCCGCCTGATCGGCCATCAGGCCAAACCCGGCCAGACGCGCGCGCAGTTTCGCCTGCATCTCGGCCGGCCGCAGGCGCTGGATGTGCTGCAGCGGGGTTTCGTCGATGTGCAGTTCGTCCACCTGATGCTGGGCGAAATAGCCGATCCGCAGCTTCGATGAACGAGCCAGCTTGCCCTCGGAGGCTTGAAGTTTGCCCGCCAACAGCTTGGAAAGCGTTGACTTTCCCTCACCGTTGCGGCCCAGAAGGGCGATGCGGTCATCCTGGTCGATCCGCAGGTTCAGCTTCTTCAGGACCGGCGGGCCACCATATCCGACCGCCGCACCATCAAGGTTGATGATCGGGGGCGACAACTCTTCCGGCTCCGGGAAGGTGAAAACCACCTTCTTCGCCTCTTCCGGCGCGGCGATCGGGGTCAGCTTTTCTAGCATCTTGACGCGGGACTGGGCCTGCACGGCCTTTGACGCCTTGGCCTTGAAGCGGTCGACAAAGCTTTGCAGGTGGGCGCGGCGGGCGTCGATCTTCTTCGCCTCGGCCGTCAGAACGGCCCGGCGTTCGGCCATTTGCCGCGCGAACTGGTCATAGGGGCCGGTCCAGTAGGTCAGTTTCTTCGCATCCAGGTGCAAAATGCCCTGCACGGCGCGGTTCAGAAGGCCGCGGTCGTGGCTGATGATCAGGACGGTGTGGGGGTACTTTTGCAGGTAGCTTTCTAGCCAGAGTGCACCTTCAAGGTCCAGATAGTTGGTCGGTTCGTCCAGCAAGAGGTAATCCGGCTGCGCGAACAGCACCCCGGCGAGGGCCACTCGCATCCGCCAGCCGCCCGAGAAAGCGGAACAGGGCATCAACTGCTGCGCTGCATCAAACCCCAATCCTTTCAGGATGTTGGAGGCGCGACCTTCCGCAGACCAGGCATCAATATCGGCCAGCCGCGCCTGAATCTCGGCGATGCGGTGGGCGTCATGCGCGGTCTCCGCCTCGGCCATCAGGCTCGCACGCTCGGTATCGGCGGCAAGCACCGTATCCAGCAGCGAGGTTTCCGACGACGGCACCTCCTGCGCCACGCCGCCAATGCGCGCGCGCTGGGGCAGGGTGATCGTTCCGCCCTCCAGCGCAAGCTCACCCCGGATCAGGCGGAAAAGCGTGGTTTTCCCCGCGCCATTGCGGCCAACGATGCCCACCTTGTGGCCAGTGGGAATCGTGGCAGAAGCACCCTCAAACAGCGGGCGGCCTTCAACGGAATAGGTGATGTCTTCGATTTTCAGCATGGGGTGCGAAGTGCCTGATCACACGGCCGTCGTCAATGCCGCGACGGCTTTTCAATGCACACGCGGCATGATAGCAGCCGCGCATCCCATTCCGGCACCTCGTGCCACACCTTAAGGAGAGCCCCATGGCCACCGAACGCACCCTGTCGATCATCAAACCCGACGCCACCAAGCGCAACCTTACCGGCAAGATCGTTGCCAAGTTTGAAGAAGCGGGCCTGCGGGTCGTCGCGTCCAAGCGCATCCACCTGACCGCCGCCCAGGCCGGTGAGTTCTACGCCGAGCATAAAGAGCGCGGCTTCTATGGTGAGCTGGTGGCCTACATGGCGTCAGAGCCGGTGGTTGTGCAGGTGCTGGAAGGCGAAGGCGCGATCCTGAAGAACCGCGAAGTGATGGGCGCGACCGACCCGGCCGCTGCCGCTGCCGGCACGATCCGCAAGGAGTTCGCGCTGTCCAAGGGCGAGAACTCGGTCCACGGGTCCGACAGCGAAGGCGCTGCGGCGCGTGAGATCGCGTTCTTCTTCTCGGGCCTTGAACTGGTCGGCTGATAACGGCTGCAATTCAGGAAAAGGCCCGGTCCTCGCACCGGGCCTTTTTTCTTGGCAAAATGGCTTTGGGGTAGGTGTAGTTGCCTATGCCCGAATAACGCATAATCAGTATTATGTCATGTAATGTGCGCTGGAAAGGCCGGAGCCGCCACGATATGAGGCGTTGACCGCGAAAGGATGCCGCTTTGCCCTTCAACCGTTCGATCAAGATCGCCCCCTCGATCCTGGCTGCCGACTTTGCCAACTTTGGCGCTGAATGCCGCGCGATTGAGGCTGAGGGTGCCGATTGGGTGCATGTCGATGTGATGGATGGCCATTTCGTGCCGAACCTGACCTTTGGCCCGGCGATGTGCGCGGCGCTCCGGCCGCATATCAAGGGCGTGATGGACGTGCATCTGATGATCGCCCCGGTGGACCCCTATCTTGAGGCTTTCGCCAAGGCCGGTGCAGATATCCTCACTGCGCATGTCGAGGCTGGGCCGCACATTCACCGCACGCTTCAAGCCATTCGTTCCCTTGGGAAAAAGGCTGGCGTGGCGCTGAACCCCGGCACCTCGGTCGAGGCGGTGGCGGATCTTCTGGACATGGTGGATTTGGTCTGCGTGATGACCGTCAACCCGGGCTTCGGCGGGCAGGTATTCATCGAAAGCCAACTGCCGAAAATCGCCCGCCTGCGCGAGATGATCGGCGGCCGCCCCGTGCATATCGAGGTGGATGGCGGGGTCACCGTCGCCACGGCACCCCTCGTTGCCAAGGCCGGTGCGGATGCGCTGGTTGCAGGCTCGGCGGTGTTCAAGGGTGGATCGGTGGACAATCCGGCGGGCTATGGCGCCAATATCCGTGCGATCCGCGCCGCGGCCGAGGCTGCCCGTGGCTGACCAGACCCAGCCCCTCAACATCATCTTCGATCTCGACGGCACCCTGATCGATTCCGCGCCGGACATCCACGCTGCTGCCAATAAAGTGTTCACTGCCAATGGCTTGCAGCCCTTTCCTTTTCTAGTTGTCAAAGGCTTCATCGGCAATGGCGTCGGCGTTCTGGTGGCGCGGCTCTTGCAGTCGCAGGGCCTGGATCCGGCTGGGCCGCTGCACCGCGACCTCGTGGCCCAGTTCATCAGCTTGTACGAAGATGCCTTTGATCTGACAGTGCTTTATCCCGGTGTCCTGCCCGCGCTGGACGCGCTTGCCGCGCAAGGCCACCGCCTTGGGCTTTGCACCAACAAACCCGCAGGCCCTGCCCGCGCTGCCTTGCGTCATTTCGGGCTCGACAAGCACATCGCAGTGCTGATCGGCGGCGACAGCCTGCCCCAGCGCAAGCCCGACCCGGCCCCGTTGCTGGCCGCGCTCTCGGCCATGGGACCCGGGGCTGCGCTCTTTGTCGGGGACAGTGAGGTTGATGCCGAAACCGCCCAGCGCGCGGGCGTGCCACTGGCGCTGTTCACCGAAGGCTATCGCAAGGCCCCGGTGGACGACCTTGGGGCCAAGCTGATCTTCAGCGATTTCGCCGCCCTGCCCGGCCTCGTCAGCCATTTCGCCCCGCGGCTTGTGCCCAATACCTGACCGCACGGGCGCGGTTAGATGACATCTTCTGTCATTTGGCCCATTTGGCCGGTCTGGCTGGCATCTTTTCTCGACAGGACGGAAAACCCGACCTATCACTCGGCGCACGGCAAAGGTGACCCGGCGGCAAATGCCTGCAACCTTGGGAATACCTTGCGCTTGAAGGACAGAGACGATGACAGACATGACAATTCTGCAGCTTTTGAACCGGATCGCGAGTGCCTCCAGCATTGATGACACTTGGGGCATCGCCACGGCCTATTTTGGCAGCCTTGGCTTTCGCCGGGTGAACTATGGCTTCACCCGCTTTCGCCACCTGAAGACGATCGGCGACCCGGATGATGCGCTGTTCCTGTCCACCTGTGATGCCGACTATGTGCAGCGCTACTTTCGCGGTGGCTTTTACGCCAAAACCCCGGTCTTTCGCTGGGCGGAGCGGTCTTCGGGTGCCTGCACCTGGACTTGGGTGAAAGAGGCGTTCGAGGCGGGCAAGCTTTCCGCCGAGGAGGCCGAGGCCGTGCGCCAGAACGCCGCCATGGGCGTGACCGCGGGCATTTCGATCAGCTTTCCGGAAGTGTCGTCCCGCTCCAAGGGCGCGCTGGGGCTGATCGCTGATCCGGGCCTGGACCACGCCGAGGTTGATCGGATCTTCGCCGCCCGGGGTGAGGAAATCATCGCCGTCGCCAATATGATGCACCTGACCATCGTGCATCTGCCGCAGCTCAGCCGCCACCGCGCCCTGTCGCCCCGCCAGCGCGAGGCGCTGGAGTGGGTCGCCGATGGCAAGACCACTCAGGATGTGGCGCTGTTGATGGGCGTCAGCCCGGCGATGGTTGAAAAGCACCTGCGCCTTGCGCGTGAGGCGCTGGCCGTGGAAACGACCGCCCAGGCCGTGGCCAAGGGGGCGCTTCTCAACATGATCTTCCAGCGCCTGCCCGACGTGGCCCTCGCCGCCCGGTAGGGACCGCAAGGGTAAGGCACCGGTCGGGTGCGCGGATATGACCAAGGTATGGTATTCCCTACTCACGCTACGGGCGATGGTCGGGCATTCCTGACCTAAGGGAAACCTTTATCGCCATTAGCGGTCAAGTGAACCACGTTGTGCGCCGCTCTCCCTGCGGCTGACGTCAGTCTTGTCTGCCCTGTTTCATCCCCGAGGGGTGGGACAAGATCTTGCGGCGCGGCCTTCCCCAGGGCCGCGCCGCTGACGTTCTGGGTCCCACCACAACGGAAAAGGGCCGGCGCATCGCTGCACCGGCCCCCTGCCCTGTCTTTCAAAAGATCAGCCCTGCAGCGCCTTGGCCACTTCGGCGGCAAAGTCTTCCGACTTCTTCTCGATCCCCTCGCCCACCGCGACGCGGGCGAAACCGGTGATCTCGACGCCGGCTTCCTTGGCCGCGGCTTCCACGGTCAGGTCGGGGTTGATAACGAAGGCCTGGCCCAGCAGCGTGTTTTCCGCCAGGAAACGCTTCATCCGGCCGGGGATGATGTTGTTGTGGATCACCGCATCCGGCTTCGGCTTGGGCGAGGCTGCGTTCTCTTCCAGCGCCTTGGCGGTCTGCACGGCCAGTTCCCGCTCCAGCACGACCGGGTCAAGCGTGGCTTCCGACAGCGACAGAGGCGAAGTCGCGGCGATATGCATCGCGAACTGCTTGCCGATCTCTTCCGCCTTGGCCTTGTCGCCCTTCAGCGCGACCAGCACGCCTATCTTGCCCATGCCAGCAGTTGCGGCGTTGTGGACGTAGGACACGACGGTCTCGCCCTCCAGCACATGCATGCGGCGGAAGGTCAGGTTTTCGCCGATGCGCGAAATCGCTTCCTGCACCACGGTATCCACGGTCTTGCCGTTCAGATGGGTGGCCTTGACGACCTCGATCTCGGCACCGGTGGTCAGGGCGACATTCGCCACTTCGCGGACAAGCGCCTGGAAATCGGCGTTCTTGGCGACAAAGTCGGTTTCCGAGTTGATCTCGACCGCGACACCTTTGCCATCGGTCACAGCCACACCGATCAGACCTTCGGCGGCCACGCGGTCGGCCTTCTTGGCGGCTTTCGCCAGGCCCTTGGTGCGCAGCCAGTCAACCGCGGCATCCATGTCGCCGTTGGTTTCGGTCAGCGCTTTCTTCACGTCCATCATGCCTGCGCCGGTCGCTTCGCGCAGGTCTTTCACCATCTGGGCGGTGATCGTCATTGTTCCCACTCCTCAGAAATCGTGGCGCGGCGGGCCGCGCCCACCGCAGAAATCATGACCCGGCGGGCTATACCCGCCGGGTGACAGGCTTGTGACGCGAAGCTTAGGCTTCGACTTCGGCGACAGCTTCTTCTTCCGGGGCCGCCTCAAGCGCGCCCAGGTCAACGCCCGCCGCACCCATCTGGGCCGACATGCCGTCAAGTGCCGCGCGGCTGATCAGGTCGCAGTACAGCTGAATCGCGCGCGCGGCGTCATCGTTGCCCGGGATCACATGGGTCACGCCTTTGGGCGAGCAGTTGGTGTCGACCACGCCGACAACCGGAATGCCCAGCTTCTGCGCTTCCAGGATCGCAAGATCCTCTTTGCCCACGTCGATCACGAAGATCAGGTCCGGGGTGCCGCCCATTTCGCGGATCCCGCCAAGCGAGGCTTGCAGCTTGGCCTGGTCACGTTCCATGCCCAGACGCTCTTTCTTGGTCAGGCCTTCGCCGCCTGCGCCCAGAACTTCGTCCAGCTGCTTCAGACGCTGGATCGACTGGGACACGGTTTTCCAGTTGGTCAGCGTGCCGCCCAGCCAGCGGTGGTTCATGTAGAACTGCGCGCAACGCTCAGCGGCCTCGGCCACCGGCTTTTGCGCCTGGCGCTTGGTGCCGACGAACAGGATGCGGCCGCCCTTGGCGACGGTGTCGCGGACGGTCTTCAACGCCTGGTCCAGCAGCGGAACGGTTTGCGTCAGGTCGATGATGTGGATGCCATTGCGGTCACCGTAGATGTACTCGCCCATCTTGGGGTTCCAGCGGGCGGTCTGGTGGCCATAGTGAACGCCAGCTTCCAAAAGCTGACGCATGGTGAACTCGGGAAGAGCCATGCCTTATCCTTTTCCGGTTTGATCCTCGGTGCCGCCGTCTTCACCCCCGGATGGGGGCAACCGGTGGACCGCACGGGATTTCTCCCCGCATCGGCCCCAGCAACACCTGTGAAGTAGGCGCCCATTACTGGGTTTTCCCATGCTCTGCAAGGGTCAAGCGTCAGCCGAAATCATCATAGCCTTCGACAATCGCCAGATCATATTCGGCAATCCCGTCGAACAGCAACATGGCCGCCTGCTGGGCAACATTCTCAAACGCCTTCTGTGCGTCGGCCAGCGATGCAAACTCCACCACAACCAGCCGCGGTTTTGGCGTGCCCGCCCCCACGATCACCTGAGGGCTGCGGATGACCATGCGCCCGCCAAGCGTGTCGATCGCGTCGATGGCAACCTCAAGATAGGTGAAATACCGCGCTTCATCCAGAATTCGGACCGATATGACCCAGTAGCCACGTTTTGGCCCGTCACGATGGAACGGTGCTGCATTGACGTAGGACTGTCCAAATTCTTCTTCCATATACAACCTCAGGGTGAATGTGACGACACCTACTCGCTAAATGAATAAAGCGCTACGGCTCCGCAAGTATGCCTGTAGCCGCACAAATGGTGCTTGACCCAAGGTAACGCTGCTGCGGACATCCGGTTCCCTGTCGGCAAAGCGGCGCAATCCATGTCGCATTCCGTGGCGCGGCGGGCAGTGCTGCGGCTAGACTTTCGCAGAACACGTCCAAAACCACTGGTCGCCATGAAAATCCGCTCCATCTCTGCGCTTCCCGTGAACATCCCTTTCACCGCGCCTTACCGCTTCAGCTATGGCGCCATCGCTTCGCTGACAAAAACGGTGATCCGGCTGGAGACCGAGGATGGCGTGACCGGCCTTGGCGAATGCGCCGATGGTGACCGGGCGGCGGATGTCATCGCGGCGGGTGCCCGGCTCGTCGGCATGGACATCCGCGACATTCATGGCGCTGAGGCCAAGATCGTCCCCGGCATGCGCTATACCCCCTGGGGCAATGTGCTGGCCGCCCGTCGCGTTTTCGGCGGGATCGAGATGGCGATGTGGGACGCACGCGGCAAGACCGAAGGCGTGCCGCTGTACGGCCTGCTGGGGGGCGCGGTCCGCACAGAAATCCCCCTGACCGAGTATTTCAGCTATCGCTGGCCGGGTGCCAACCACCCCGGCGAAGGCTCTCCGGTTGAGGTGGCGCGCTATTGCGCCACGATGATCGAACGCCACGGCTCGCAAATCTTCGAAGGCAAGGTCGGCGCGGTGGGTCTGGACGAAGAGGTGCAGATGGTCCGCGAAGTGCGCGCGGCCATCGGCGACCGCCCCTTGCAACTGGATGCCAACGGCGGCTGGACAGTGCCTACCGCCCGCGACGCCCTGCGCCGCCTGGCCCCTTTCAACATCAGCTGGTTCGAAGAACCAGTTGAAACCTATGAGGAAATGGCCGACCTCCGCCGTCATTCCGACATTCCCTTTTCTGCCCATGCCATCGACCTGCCCAAAGCCATAGCCCTGCGCTGCCCTGACTGCATCGTGACCAATGTGAACGAACACGGCGGCATCGCGCGCACCCGCGACTTCATCCGCGCTTGTGAGGCGATGGGCGTCGGCTTCCGCTTCCATTCCGGCGAAACCGGCATCGCCAGCGCCGCCTACCTCCACCTGACCGCCGCGTTGGAGCATGTGCGCGGTGCCAGCCAGACCCTGTTCCACTGGTACGCCGACGATGTGATCGAAGGCGGCCCCTTCACGCTTGAAAACGGCGTGACACGCGTCCCCGATGGCCCCGGCCTTGGCGTCACGCTGGATGAAAAGGCCCTCGCCCGCTGCCACGAACGCTATCTGACCGAAGGCCCCTTCCCTGATGGCCGCAACGGCGGCTACGGCAGCCTCTTTCGCAAGCGCTAAGACCCTTGCGCCGCCCCGGATCCTCGGCCACAACGCCGCGCAACGCGAAAGGGCGGCCATGACACCAGACATCCTTTGTATCGGGTCCGTCTTGTGGGACATCATCGGCCGCTCGCCCACGTCGATGCGGCTTGGGTCGGACGTGCCGGGCCGGATCAGCCGTCTGCCGGGCGGTGTGGCAATGAACATCGCGATGACGCTCCGCCGTTTTGGCATGACGCCGGGCCTGCTGACGGCCATCGGACGCGACGCCGAAGGGGCAGAACTGATCGCCGCCTGTGACCGCATGGGCCTTTTGACTGCCCACATCTACCGCTCCGACGACCTGCCGACCGACCGCTACATGGCCATCGAAGGCGCAAACGGCCTGATCGCCGCCATTGCCGACGCCCACTCGCTTGAGGCGGCGGGAGACAAGATCCTCCGCCCGTTGGAGGATGGCCGCCTTGGCTCCGCCGCCGCGCCTTGGCCCGGTCGCATCGCGCTGGACGGCAACCTGACCGAGGCGCTGTTGTCCGCCATCGCCACCTCGCCCCTTTTCGCCGCCGCTGACCTGCGCGTGGCCCCGGCCTCGCCTGGCAAGGCGGAACGGCTGCTGCCCCTTCTGACCCACCCAACGGCCACGCTTTATGTGAACCTGGAAGAGGCGAACATACTGGCCAAGTCACAGTCCACCACCGCGCCTGAGGCCGCCGCTGCGCTTCTGGCCCGTGGCGCCAGTCGGGTGCTGGTCACCAACGGCGGTGCTGTCTCAGCCGACGGTCGCCGCGACGGGGGCGTGATCGAAGGCGCCCCGCCGCCGGTCCTCGTGACCCGCGTCACTGGCGCAGGCGATACCTTCATGGCCGCCCATATCGTGGCCGAGGCGCAAGGCGCCGACCGTCAGGCCGCCCTGGACGCCGCCCTGCGCGCCGCCGCCGCCTATGTTTCAGGAGAGATCGGATCATGACCCTGCCCCTTCAGCTTTCGCCCGAGGTGGCTGAGGCCCGCGCCGATGGCACCCCGATTGTGGCGCTGGAAAGCACAATCATCACCCATGGCATGCCATTTCCGCAGAATGTGGAAACGGCCGCCCGGGTTGAGGCCGAAGTTCGCGCCCATGGCGCCACCCCCGCCACCATCGCCATCATGGACCACCGCATTCACATCGGCCTGACCGATGACCAGCTGCAAAGCCTTGGTCAGGCGAGGAACGTCGCCAAACTGTCGCGTGCCGATCTTGCGGCCTGTCTGGCGTCGGGCGGCACCGGGGCCACCACGGTTGCCGCCACGATGATTTGCGCCCGTCTGGCCGGGATCGACGTCTTCGCCACCGGCGGCATCGGCGGCGTGCACCGGGGGGCGGAAACCAGCTTCGACATCTCGGCCGATCTGCGCGAACTGGCAGAGACCGCCGTCACTGTGGTTGCGGCTGGGGCGAAAGCGATCCTCGATCTGCCGAAAACGCTGGAATATCTGGAAACCCTTGGCGTCCCCGTCATCGCTTACGGGCAAGACGATTTCCCCGCCTTCTGGTCCCGCACCTCCGGTCTGAAGGCCCCCCTCCGCATGGACAGCGCCGCTGGCATCGCCGCCGCCCACCTGATGCGCGGCCAGCTTGGCCTGCCCGGCGGCCAGCTGGTCGCCAACCCGATCCCGCCCGAAGATGAAATCCCCCGGGACGAGATCACGCCCCATATCGAGGCCGCGCTCGCCGAAGCCACCGCCCAAGGCATCGCCGCCAAGGCTGTCACACCCTTCCTTCTGCAGCGTATCTTTGAGCTGACAAACGGACGCTCCCTGCAGTCCAACATCGCGCTTGTCCTCAACAATGCGCGGCTGGCAGCGGCGATCGCAGCAGAAATCGCCCGCCAGCGCACGGAAAGCTGACCAGAAAGCCGTTTCGGGCCATTGGCAAGCGCCGGTGCCGACCATAGGTTGGCAACGTATTCCTGGCCGAGGCCTGCATGACCGAACCCCATCCGTCCCGTCGCCGCAGCATCCTTGCCAGCCTGCGCGCCAGTTTCCTGACCGGGCTGGTCGTGGTGCTGCCGATCGGCCTTACGATCTACTTCGTCTGGACGCTGATCGGCTGGATCGACGGCTGGATCCTGCCGCTGATCCCCTCGTCCTACCAGCCCGAGGCGCTGGTCGAACGCTACATCGGCCCCGACGCCAACTTCCCGGTGCGGGGCGTGGGCGTGCTGGTCTTCCTTGTCTTCACTGTCATCATCGGGTGGATGGCCAAGGGCCTGTTCGGCCGGTCCGTCATTCGCTGGGGCGAAGACATGGTCGACCGGATGCCGATCATCCGGTCAGTCTATGGTGCGATCAAGCAGGTGGCGGAAACCTTCTTCAACAAGAAGGAACAAAGCTTTGACCAGGTCTGCCTTCTGGAATTCCCGCGCCCGGGGTCCTATGCGCTTGGCTTCATCTCGACCCGCCCGAAGGGAGAGGTGGCCAGCCAACTCGCCCGGCTTGGCCCCGACTTCTCGGCCGTCTTTGTCGGGCTGACACCCTTCACCTCTGGCATGCTGCTGTTCGTACCGACGAAAGACCTGACGATCCTCGATATGAAGATCGATGACGCGGCCAAGCTGATCGTCTCTGGCGGTCTCGTCTATCCTCTGCCGAAAGAGCCGGTTTAGCCGTTGGACAAAAGGTCTGGCAGGCTGACGCTGGGCTCTTGCCCGATCCTCTTGCCATCCGTCGCCAGAAACCGCTCGGCCGCCGCCCGTCCGGCCTGTTTCAGCCGCTCCAGAAGCTGCGGGGACGGCGCAAGCTTGGTGCTGGCCGACAATTCGTTCATCAGCCCGTCATCGGCAATCATGTGAACGCGGACGTCCTTCATCCGGCCCTTTTCCATCCGGCCCTCGGCAATCAGGCGGCGGACAAAGTTGATGGCGCGCAACTCGCTGAGCAGGCTGGCGTTGAAGCTGATTTCGTTGATCCTGTTCTGGATATCCAGCGGCGTTTCCGGCACCTCCTCACGCCGGATCGGGTTGATCGACACGACCAGCACGTCCTCGGGCAGGTCCGGCTCATACAGCGGGAAGAGGGCCGGGTTCCCGGCATAGCCGCCGTCCCAATAGGCCTCGCCGCCAATCTCCACCGCCTGAAACACCGTCGGCACGCAGGCCGAGGCCATCAAAGCTTCGGGCGTGATCGCAGTGCCGGCGAAGACCTTGATCTTGCCGGTCCGCACATTGGTCGCGCTGACAAAAAGGCGTGGCCCGGCATCGGCGCAGACATTGGCAAAGTCCAGATCCCGCACCACCGGCTCCAGCGGGTTCTGCCAGTTTGACCCCCAGGAATAGGGCGAGTAAAGCGCCGCCGTCAGGCTTTGCGGGGATACCGGCAGCACCGCCGAAGCCGCGTCCTGCCAGAATTTCACCGCCGGCAGAAAGGGTTGCAGCCAGGGGATCATCCGGAAATCCCCCACGGCCCCCACCTGATGCCAAAGCCGGTCCAGCCGCTTTTTCGCAGCCCCCCGCCCGCCCGCAATCAGCCCGGCCTTCAGCGCCGCCCCGTTCAGCGCCCCGGCCGAGGTGCCAGAGATGGCCGCGATCTCAAGGTCGTCCTCTTCCAGCAGCCGGTCAAGCACGCCCCAGGTAAAGGCGCCATGCGCGCCCCCACCCTGCAGCGCCAGGTTGACACGGCGCGGCCCGCCCTCGGTCACAGCGCCGTCCATCCGCCGTCGATGCTGATCGTGGTCCCGGTCACCTGATCCGCCGCCGGGCTGCACAGGTAGACCGCCGTGCCGCCCACCTGTTCGACCGTCGCGAACTGGCGGGACGGTTGGCGCAGCAGCATCACCTCACGGATCACCGTCTCGCGGTCCATCTTGTGGGCCTTCATCTGATCCGGGATCTGCGCCTCGACCAAGGGCGTCAGCACATAGCCGGGGCAAATCGCGTTGCAAGTGATGCCCTGCCCCGCAACCTCCAGCGCCACGGTCTTTGACAGCCCGACAATGCCATGCTTGGCCGCGACATAGGCCGATTTGTAGGGGCTGGCCGTCAGACCGTGGGCGGACGCCACATTGACGATTCGCCCCCAACCCTTGGCCTTCATCCCCTGCAGTGCGGCGGCGGTGGTGTGGAACGCGCTGGTCAGGTTGATCGCCAGAATCGCATCCCACTTTTCCACTGGAAATTCATCGACCGGGGCCACGAACTGGATGCCCGCGTTGTTCACCAGAATGTCGCAGCCGCCCGCCTTTTCGATCAGCGCCCGGCACTCATCCCCCTCCGACATGTCGGCGGCGATATAGCGCGCAACCACGCCATGCCGTTCACCCAGATCCTTGGCCAAGGCGTGGTCTTCCGGCCGGTCGGTGAAGCTGTTCAGCACCACCTCGGCCCCGGCAGCCGCCAAGGCTTCGGCCACGCCAAGGCCTATCCCTGAGTTTGATCCGGTGATGACTGCCCGCTTGCCCGCCAATGTCTTGGTCATGGTCCGCCCCTTATGCTGCATTTGCGAAACCATGCCATGCTGCAGCGCCAAGGGAAAGCGCCGCGCCGCCGTTGCAGCCACCCTCCGCCGGGCCAAAAAAAAACGCCGGCACGAAGCCGGCGTTAAGTCTTTGAGGCAGGTTTCATACAGGCAAGAAACCTATCGAGCAGTAGGGTTGTTATAGTCCCCTCTCCGCCGATGGCCAAGCTAAAAGTTTGAAATGCCGCAAGGACGGGACTAGGGTTCGGGGCAAAGAACAATGACTTAAGCAGGGAAGCCCTCGCATGTTGCGTCAACCGCTGACGAATCTCCGCCGCCTTGCCATGGCTGCCTTGCTTGCCGTTACGGCAACCACGGCCCAGGCTGAACCCCAGCATGGCATAGCTATGTATGGTGAACCCGCGCTCCCCCCGGATTTTGTGTCCCTGCCCCAGGCCAACCCCGATGCGCCCAAAGGTGGCAGCCTGACGATGGCGGTCAACGGCAGCTTTGACACCCTCAATCCCTTCATCACCAACGGCTCTCCGGCTGAAGGGGTTTCGGCCCTGACGTTTGAGACGCTGATGGGTCGCAGCTTCGATGAACCCTTCACGCTTTATGGTCTTCTGGCCGAATCGATCACCACCGATGACGCCCGCACCTTCGTGGAATTCACCCTGCGCGAAGGGGCCCGATTCTCGGACGGCAGCCCCGTGACGGTGGAAGATGTCCTGTGGAGCTATGAGACCCTCGGCACCCTTGGCCACCCGCGCTATGCCACCGCCTGGAAGAAGATCGCGAGTGCTGAGGCTGTCGGCGACCGCACCGTCCGCTTCACCTTCAACGTCGAAGACCGCGAGCTGCCGCTGATCCTGGGCCTGCGCCCGATCCTGAAAAAGGCCGATTTCGACGGCAAGACGTTCGACGCCACCACCTTGGACAAGCTTACCGGCTCCGGCCCCTATGTGGTCGACCAGGTCGATCCCGGCGTGCGCATCACCTATCGCAAGAACCCCGACTGGTGGGGGGCAGACCTGCCCTTCAACCGTGGCCAGTGGAACTTTGACCAGATCGCCTACGAATACTTCGGCAACCCGGTCGCGGTCTTCGAATCGGTCAAGTCCGGTGCCATCTCCGCCTACCGCGAAGACAACCTTGCCCGCTGGGCCAGCCGCTACGACTTCCCCGCCATCTCCGACGGCAGCATGGTGAAGCTTGAGGTTCCGCATGACCGCCCCTCGGGCATCATCGGCCTCGTGATGAACACGCGAAAACCGCTCTTTGCCGATTGGCGGGTGCGCGAAGCGATGATCCAGATGTTCAACTTCGACTTCATCAACCAGACGCTGACCGGGGGGGCCGCCCCGCGCATCACCTCCTACTTCGCCAACAGCCCCTTCGCCATGACCCCCGGCACCCCGGCGGAAGGGGCGGTCCTTGATCTGCTCAAGCCGTTTGAAGCCGACCTTCTGCCCGGCACGCTGGACGGTTACGCCCTGCCCGAATCGGACGGAACGCCGGTCAACCGCGCGGGCCTCCGCAAGGCGACAGCGCTTCTGGAAGAGGCGGGCTGGGTCGTCGGCGATGACGGCCTATTGCGCAACGCGGCGGGTGAGCCTTTCGCGTTCGAGATCCTTCTCACCATCGGCCAGGACGAAGCCGCCAGCATCGCCGCGATCTATATCGAGGCGCTGAAATCCGTCGGCATCGATGCCCGCGTCACCATGCTGGACTCAGCCCAGATGAAGACCCGCACCGATGCCTTCGACTTCGACATGACCTACATCCTGCGCACCATGTCGCTGTCCCCCGGCAACGAGCAGTCCCTGTATTGGAGCGTCGAGGCCGCCGACACCCCCGGTTCGCGCAACTGGATGGGCGTGAAATCCCCCGCCATCGATGCGATGATTGCGGCGATGCTGTCGGCCCGCAACCTGGACGATTTCACCATCGCCGCCCAGGCGCTGGACCGGCTGTTGATCGCCGGCCGCTACGTCGTGCCGTTCTGGTTCGCCGACCGCAACCTGATTGTCCACGACAGCCGCCTTAAGCATCCCGAAACGGTTCAGCTTTACGGCGATTGGGGAAATTCCTATCTTCCGGCGCTGTGGTGGTTCGAAGAATGACCGCCCCCCGACCGACAAAAACCGACCAAGCATAAGGCATGAGCATGCGCAAACTGGCACTGATCCTTCTGACCCTGACGGCCCTGTCAGCCTGCAACACCATCGGCGGCGTGGGCGAAGACATTTCCGCCGGCGCCGATACCGTCGCTGGCATGCTCTGACCGGCGCCCGCTCAGCCGGCCACGACCCTGCCGGTTGCGAGGGCGTCAAGCGGCTCTTCGGGCAGGCGGATCACCGTGACCGAACAATGCGCCTCGGCCACCACCTGAGCCGAGACTGACCCCAGATAGCGCCGAGCGGTGGAATGATCGCGCGCGCCCATCAGGATGTGGTCGACATGGTTGGCCGTGGCATAGTCCAGAATGGCCTGGGCGGGGTTCGCGCCTTCCAGCACCGTATAGGTCAGGCGGTGGTCCGGCAGGTCGATGCTTTCGGCCCAGTTCCGCAGCTGCACCAGCCGCATCACATGCAGGTTGTTGCCCTGGTCATCGGTCCCTTGGTCAATCCCGATCCGCGCCGTCTTGATCACGTTCACGCAGGCAATCCGCGCGTCCGGCTCGATCATCAGCATTCGGGTCACGGCCCGTTGCAGGATGGCTGCCAGCTTTTCCCCCTCGGGTGACAGATCCACCGCAACGACGATCACCGGGACCGAGGCCAGCTGCGCCGCAACCGAGTTTGGGGCCGCAAAGCGCCGGATCTTGCGCATGACCCGCCAACGATCCCAGACCTGCAGCCAGCCGTCGCGCTTTACCTTGTGCGCCCGCGCTGTCAGCTTCACCTGCTGCGGGTGGCCAAGGTCAAAGGCCATCTGCGCGGCGGTCTGGTAGCGTTGCATCGGATCAACCACCAGCGCGCGCAGAATGATCTCTTGCAGCCATTCCGGAATCTCGGGCCGGATCGCGCGCGGCGGTTCTGGGTCACGCCACAGCCGCTTGCGCACCCCGCGCAGGGTTTCGGGCGTGCCCCAGGGGTTCCTGCCCGTGGCCAAGGCGTAAAGCATGGCCCCGATCGCGAAGATATCCGAGCGCAGATCATCGCGGCAGCGCAGGTATTGCTCTGGCGCGATGAAGGGGAAGGTGCCCATCGGAATGGTGAATTCCTCGGCCAGAAGGTCGGGCAACTGGTCGTGCCGCGACAGGCCATAGTCCACCAGCACCATCTCGCCAGTGGTGCGCTGCAGGAAATTCTCGGGCTTGAGGTCAAGGTGGATGACATGCTGGCGGTGCAGGTCCGCCACCGCCGCCACCATCCGTGCGGAAATCTCGATCACGTCGGACAGGGGCAAGGGCGCGGCCTGAAAGGTCTTGAGGAAACTGCCGCCCTGGATCATCTCGGTCACGATGTAGGGCATCACCTCGAACCCGCCGATCCCGATGACTTGCGGCACATGCGGGCCACTCAGCCGAGGCATGATCATCTGCTCAACCTCGAACCCCACGATCGTCGGCCCGTCATAGCCGTCCAGGATGGTCGGCACCTTCATCACCATCGGCAAGGAATGGTCCGGATGCGTCACCGCCCAGATCGTCGCAAATCCGCCAGTGTGCAGCTTGTCACCAAGGGTGAAGCCGTCGATCATCAGGCCGGTATGGGGCCGCACAGGCATGGCTCATTTCCCTTTCAGCAGTCGCAGCGCCAGCTCTTCCGGCAGCCCCGCGGCGCGCATCTTGTCAGCCGTCCGCTGCGTGTCATAGGGCGTGCGCCGAAAGTTGAGTTCGTTCTTCGTGGTATCGACCATCGCCCACCCCGCCTGCGGCACCCCGTCGCGCGGCTGGCCGACGGCCCCGATCACTGCCAGCCAGCGCCGGCTGCGCAAAAGCGGGATCGCAAGGTCCGGGCGAAACGCCTGCTCACGCACCACGCCGCCGATATCGGCGCTGGCCAGCATTGGCACATGGGTGTGGCCGCAAAAGATCAGCCGCGCCGTTGTCGCCCGGAACGACGGCGTCGCCCGCGTGTCCGAGGTCACATAGCTCCACGCCCCCGGATCATTGGCCGAGGCGTGGACAAACAGCATATCCTCAACCGTTGCTGTCAGGGGCAGATCGGCCAGAAACCTGCGCTGCGTCTCGCTCAGCCGGGTCCTTGTCCACTCTATCGCGCGGCGGGCAAGGGCGCGCATCTCATCGGGCGCACCCGCCGCCGCCGCGTCATGGTTGCCCTGCACGCAAAGCGCGCCCTTGGACAGCAACTGCCCGGCCATATCGCAGCACCACTCCGGGTCAGGTCCATAGCCGACAAGATCGCCCAGAAGAACGATTTGATCGGCCCGATGGGCTTTCACATCGTCCAGAACGGCCTGAAACGCCTCGCGGTTGGCGTGGATGTCTGTCAGGATTGCAAACTTCATCCCGCCTTCCTTCCCCAAAGCCCCTTGATGGCTTGGCTATCGCCTTGAAGGGCCGCGCACCATGAGGCAGATCAAGCCTCAGACCAGCGAGGTCACCCACAGGATCGTCGCATCCTCGTCCGAGAGGCTGACCACATTATGGCCCATGGCGGCGTCGTAATAGGCGCTGTCGCCCCGGCGCAGATCGACCGGCTCATGGAACTCGGTGTAAAGGCGGATCACCCCGGTCAGGACATACAGGAATTCTTCGCCATCATGGCGGACCCAGCCGCTGAATTCTTCAAGGCTTCGGGCGCGGATCGTGGCGCGGTAGGGCAGCATCTGCTTTTCTGGCAGGCTTCCGGCCAGCAATTCATGCTCATAAGTCGCCGTCGCCTGGCCTTGGCCCTCGCCCGCCTTGGTCACCGCCATCCGGCCGGTGATCTGCGCCTTTGACGGCGGGGTGAACAGTTGCGGTACCGAAATCGCCAGCCCCAGCGCCAATTTCTTCAGCGCCTCATAGGTCGGGCTCATCTGCCCGTTCTCGATCTTCGACAGCGTGGACCGCGCCAGGCCCGCCCGGGTTGCCGCTTCTTCCAGCGTCCACCCATGGCTCCGGCGCAATTCGCGCACGCGCAGGCCAAGGTCCAAGGGCTCGACATGGGTCTCGCCCCCCGCCTCACGGGCCACGCGGATCACGGTCTTGGGATCGGTCGGGTGCATGTGCCTTGCGATAGTGCAGCGCACCAAACCTTGCAACTGGGGTGCGAGGTTCTTAGGCAGGGGGAATGTCTTCGGTGATCGACACCCGCCCCTTTCCCGCTGTGCCACCTGCCTTCAACCTGGCCGGGCATGTGCTGGCGGCCGGGATGGCGACGCCTGACAAGCCCGCGCTGGTGATCCTGCACCCCGACCGGGATCAGGCCCTGACCTACGCCGAGGTTACCGCCCGCATCCTTGGCTGCGCGACCGCGCTTCTCGCGCACGGCCTGCACCCCGGCGACCGCATCCTGATGCGCCTGCAGAACGGCCCCGCCTTTCCGGTGGTCTTTCTAGGGGCCATCGCCGCTGGCCTGGTCCCCGTCGCGACCTCTGCCGCGCTGACCGTTTCTGAAGTCACCCGCCTTGCCACCCTTGCCGAACCAAAGCTCGTCATCGCTGATGCAGGCACCGCCCTGCCCAACCACCCTGCCCCCGTCATCGCCCCGGATCCCCACCTTTGGGCCGGGTTTCCCCCGGCCCAACTCCACCTTGGCGATCCGCAGCGGGAGGGGTATGTCGTCTTCACCTCCGGCTCTTCCGGCCAGCCGGAAGGCGTCTCCCACGCCCACCGCGCGATCCTTGCGCGGGCCAATATGCACCACGCCTGGGAAGGACTTACGCCCGGCGACCGCCTGCTGCACGCAGGCGCGCTGAACTGGACCTACACCCTTGGCACCGGGCTTCTTGATCCCTGGACGCTTGGCGCCACCGCCCTGATCCCCGCCGCAGGCACCCCACCAACCGCGCTTCCCGCCCTTATGGCCCGTTCCAACGCCACGATCTTCGCCGCTGCTCCGGGCGTCTTCCGCCAGATGCTGCGCGCTGGGGTCCCCCCGCTTCCCACCCTCCGCCACGCGCTGTCCGCTGGTGAAGCCCTGCCCCCAACCCTCCGCGCCGACTGGCAGCGCCAGACCGGCACTGACGTGCATGAGGCGCTCGGGATGTCCGAACTGTCCACCTACATCTCCGGCTCCCCCCACCGCCCGGCACCCCCCGGCAGCGCGGGCTTCGTCCAACCCGGCCGCCTTGTCGCCAGCCTTGATGACAGTGAAGAGCCCGTCCCCCACGGCACCCCCGGCGAACTCGCCGTCTCCACCGCCGACCCCGGTTTCATGCGTGGCTACCTTCGCAAGCCACCTCCTCAAGGCCCCTGGTTCCGCACCGGCGACATGGTGACCATCGCCGCCGATGGTGCCGTCACCCACCTTGGCCGCCGCGATGACCTCTTGAACGCCGGCGGCTTCCGCGTCTCGCCGCTGGAGATTGAGGCCGCCTTCCACGACCTCCTCCCATCCTGCGCCGCGGCCGAGGTTGAGGTGGCACCCGGCACCAAGATCATCGCCCTCTTCCACGAAGGACCGTGCAAGGCCGACACCGCCACCCTGCACCAACGCGCCGAAATCACCCTTGCCCGCTGGAAGCAGCCAAGGCACTACCAACGGGTCGACACGCTGCCGCGCAATGCAAACGGCAAGCTGATCCGCCGCGCCCTTGCCACCCTTTACAAAAGCCCAACGCCATGATCCGCCTTGATATCTTTTCCGATCCCGTCTGCCCCTGGTGCTTCATCGGCAAGGCGAACCTTGAGCGTGCCTTGCAAGACCACCCGCTCAACCCCTTTGCCATCCAGTGGCATCCCTTCCAGCTGAACCCCGACCTGCCGCCCGAAGGTGTGGCCAAACGCGCCTACTTGGAGGCGAAATTCGGCGGCCCGGCCAAGGTCGACGCCATCCACGACCGCCTGCGCGAAGTTGCCCGCGCGGCAGGCGTGGACATGGACCCTGACATTCCTCAGCGCATGCCGAACACCCTGAACGCCCACCGCCTGATTCATTGGGCCGGGATCGAGGGCCTGCAGCCCGACATCGTCGACCGCCTGATGCGCGCCTATTGGACCGAAGGGCGCGACATCGGCGATCTTGAAACCCTGGCCGACATTGCGGGCGAAGGCGGAATGGACCGCGCCGCCACCCTGCGCCTTCTCCACTCTGACGCCGATGCCGAAGACATCGCCGCCCGCGACGCCGACGCCCGCGCCAAAGGCGTGAACGCCGTCCCGACCTTTCTTGTCGCACAACAATATGTCGTCTCTGGCGCGCAGCCGCCGGACCTTTGGGCGAAGGTCATCGCCGAGCTGACCCCTCCCGCCGAAAGCAAGCCCCATTGACCGACGTCACCGCCGCCCAAAAGCCGATCTCGCAGACCGAATTCGTGGCGATCATGGCGATGCTCTTCGCCACCATCGCCATTTCCATCGACGCGATGCTGCCCGCCCTGCCCGACATCGCGGCTGAGCTTTCGCCCGATGCCCCGAATGCAGCCCAACTGGTCGTCACCAGCTTTGTCTTCGGCATGGGTCTGGGCACCCTTTTTGCCGGGCCCCTGTCTGACGCCTTTGGCCGCAAGCGCATCATCATGTTCGGCTCCGCGCTTTATGCCCTTGCCGCCCTTGCCTGCTACTTCGCACCCTCACTGGAAATCCTTTTGGCCGCGCGGGTGGTGCAAGGCATCGGGGCCGCCGCCCCCCGCACCGTCTCCATCGCCATGATCCGCGATCTTTACAGCGGGCGCGGCATGGCCAAGATCATGTCTTTCGTCATGATGGTCTTCACCGTCATTCCCGCTGTCGCCCCCCTGATGGGCCAAGGCATCATCGCCATCGCCGATTGGCACGCGATCTTCCTTGCCTATATCGCCTTTTCCGCCGTCATCATGCTGTGGATGGGCCTGCGCCAGCCGGAAACCCTGCCTCGCAACTCACGCCGCCCGCTGCAGATGTCCACCCTCTGGTCCGCCACGAAAGAGCTTGGCCGCCACCGCGTCATCGTCATCTCCACCATCGTGCAGGCGCTGACGCTGGGCGCACTGTTCGCCACGCTGTCGTCGATGCATGGCATCTTCGAGACGCGCTTTGACCGGGCCGAAACCTTCCCCCTCTGGTTTGCCTTCATCGCGGTCGGCTCCATGTCCGGCAGCCTGTTGAACAGCCGCATCGTGATGAGCCTCGGCATGCGCCGCGTCATCACCGCCACCTTGGCTGCCCAGCTTTGCCTGACGCTCCTTTGCCTTCTGACCATCGCCGCCGGTCTCATGCCAGAGGGGTTGGCCTTTCCCGCCCACCTTCTCTGGTCGATCGGCCTTTTCAGCATGATGGGCCTGACCATGGGCAACCTCAACGCATTGGCGATGGAGCCTGTGGGCCACATCGCCGGCCTTGCCGCCTCGGTCATCTCGTCCCTGGCGACGGTGGGGTCGGTGCTGCTGGCCATTCCCATCGGGCTTGCGTTCAACGGGACGGTCCTGCCGCTGCTTGCGGGCGTGGCGGTCCTGATCGCCCTTGCCCTGTCGCTGATGCGCTTTGGCCTGCCCGCGCGTTAGGCCTTCTTGCCCGCCTTGACCACCTCGGCCAGATCGCGGGCGATGTTGAACGCACCCTTGATCCGGTCGCCTTCGGTCTTCATCTCGCCGGTCAGGACGATCTTGTTGCCGTTGACCCGCGCCGCCGGCCCTTGGGCCTTCAGGAAATCGACCAGCCCACCGGGATTGGCGAACTTGTCGTTGTGAAACTGGATCGTTGCGCCCTTTGGCCCGGCATCCAGCTTCGAAATCCCCGCCCGCTTGCACATCGCCTTGATCCGCACGATCAGCATCAGCGTGTTGACCTCTTTCGGCAGGGGTCCAAACCGATCGATCAACTCGGCCGCGAACCCCTCAAGCTCGACCTTCGTGCCCAGCGACGACAGCCGCCGATACAGGCCCAGTCGAATGTCCAGATCGGGGATGTAGCTTTCTGGAATCATCACCGGCACGCCCAGATTCAGCTGCGGCGACCAGCCGTCATCGACCGTCGTCAGCCCCTGCAATTCCCCCGATTTGATCTTGGCAATCGTGTCCTCCAGCATCTGCTGGTAAAGTTCATAGCCGACTTCCTTGATGTGCCCCGACTGTTCCTCGCCCAGAAGGTTGCCCGCGCCGCGCAGGTCAAGGTCATGGCTGGCCAGGTTGAAGCCCGCGCCAAGGCTGTCGAGGCCGCCCAAGAGCCGCAGCCGCTTCATCGCCTGCGGCGTCAGCGGCGCGCGGGGTTTGGTCGTCAGGTAAGCATAGGCCCGCGTCTTCGACCGCCCCACCCTGCCGCGAATCTGGTAAAGCTGGCTGAGGCCAAACATATCCGCCCGGTGGACAATCATGGTGTTTGCCGTGGGAATATCCAGCCCACTTTCAACAATGCTGGTCGCGACCAGCACGTCATATTTGCCGTCGTAGAACTGGTTCATCCGGTCATCCAGATCGCCCGCCGCAAGCTGGCCGTGGGCAATCACATATGAAACTTCCGGCACATGGGTCTTCAGGAAATCCTCAACCTCGGGCAGGTCGCTGATCCGGGGAACCACATAGAACGACTGCCCACCCCGGAACCGTTCCCGCAGCAGCGCCTCGCGGATGGTGATCGTGTCAAACTCGCTGACGTAAGTGCGGATCGCCAGACGGTCCACCGGGGGCGTCGCGATGATCGACAGATCGCGCACGCCGGTCAGCGACAGTTGCAGCGTCCGGGGGATCGGCGTCGCCGTCAGGGTCAGGACGTGAACCTCTGACCGCATCTCTTTCAGCCGTTCCTTGTGGGTCACGCCAAAGTGCTGTTCCTCGTCGATGATCAGCAGCCCAAGGTTTTTGAAGCTGATCCCCCTGGCCAGCAACGCATGGGTGCCGACGACGATATCCACCGACCCATCCGCAATCGCCGCCCGGGTGGCATTGGCGTCCTTCACACTCACAAAGCGCGACAAGGGCTTGACCGATATGGGAAATCCGCGAAACCGTTCAGCAAAGCTGCGATAGTGCTGGCGGGCGAGCAGCGTCGTCGGGCAGATCACCGCCACCTGCATGCCGCTCAGCGCCGCAACGAACGCCGCCCGCATCGCGACTTCGGTCTTGCCAAAGCCCACGTCGCCCACGACGAGGCGGTCCATCGGACTGCCCTTCTCCAGGTCCGCCACCACATCGGCAATCGCCGCCAACTGGTCATCGGTTTCCTGATAGGGAAAGCGCGCGGCAAAGGCCTCCCAGATCGAATGCGGCGCCTCCAGGATCGGCGCATGGCGCAAGGCCCGTTCGGCTGCGATCCGCATCAGGCGGTCCGCGATTTCCTTGATCCGTTCCTTGAGCTTGGCCTTCTTCGCCTGCCAGGCCCCGCCACCAAGGCGGTCAAGCAACCCCTCCTCATGGCCATAACGGCTGAGCAGCTCGATATTCTCCACCGGCAGGTAAAGCTTTGCGTTTTCAGCATATTCCAGCATCACGCAGGCATGCGGCGCCCCCAGGGCCGTGATCGTCTCGATCCCCAGATACCGCCCCACACCATGTTCGACATGCACCACCAGATCGCCGGGGCTAAGGGTATCAACTTCGCGCAAAAAGTTGTCGGCCTTGCGCTTGCGGCGCGGCTTGCCGACCAGACGGTCGCCCAGCACGTCCTGCTCGCTGATGACCGAAAGGCCCTTGGCGGTGAACCCCGCCTCCAAGGGCCAGATCACCAGGTAGAGGCCGCCCTTGCCCTCAGGCACGCCCCGGAAGTCGGCCACATCGGTGACCCCGGTCACCCCGTTGTCCTCCAACAGCCCGCGCAAGCGGTCACGCGCGCCTTCGGACCAGCTGGCAATCACCACCTGACCCGTCTTTGCCAGAACCTTCACATGGTCCGACAACGCCCCGAAAAGGTTCACCTTTTCCTGCTGCCGTTCCGGCGCGAAACTGCGGCCTACCCGCGCGCCTGCGTCCAGAACCCCCGGCCCCGGACTTTGCGTCAGGGGCGACAGCTGGATCACCCGGTGGTCGCCTACCGCCGCCTCCCAGGCGGTGTCGTCCAGGTACAGCTCCCCCGGCGGGACAGGCTTGTACACCGTGTCGATCCGCCCCTTCGCGCCCATCGCCTCATGCCGGCTGTCATAGCTGTCGTCGATGCTTTCCCACCGCGCAATCCGCGCCGGGGTCACCTGATCGTCCAGCATCACGGCGGCGTCGGGCAGGTAGTCGAAGATCGTCTCCAGCCCCGCATGGAAGAACGGCAGCCAATGCTCCATCCCCTGGTGCTTGCGGCCCGCACTCACCGCCTCATACAGGGGGTCGTCCGTCCCTGCAGCACCAAAGCTGATGCGGTAGTTCTGCCGGAACCGCGCGATCGAGGCGTCGTCCAAAATCACCTCGGACACCGCCGAAAACGCCACCTGCTTCAGCTTTTCGATGGTCCGCTGGGTGTCAGGGTCAAACCGCCGCGCGCCGTCCAGCACATCGCCGAAAAAGTCGAGGCGGATCGGCCCCCCCGGCCCCGGCGGATAGATGTCCACGATCCCGCCTCGAAAGGCGCAATCGCCGGGTTCCGCCACGGTGGACACAGGGGAGAACCCCATGCGCGAGAGGAACAGCTTCAGCCGCGCCTCATCCACCCGCTCGCCCACCACCGCGCGGAAGGACGCACCCCGCACCACATCCCGCGCCGGAATGCGCTGGGTTGCGGCGTTCAGCGTGGTCAAGAGGACAAACGGCCCCGGCATCCCGTCCACCAGCGCGGCCAGTGTCGCCATCCGGCGGGCGCAGATTTCCGGGTTGGGGCTGACGCGGTCATAAGGCAGGCAATCCCAGGCCGGAAAGTCCAACACCGCCACATCCGGCGCCATGACCGCCAGCGCCGCCCGCATCGCCTCGGCCCGCTTGTCATCGCGCGCGACATGGATGACGGGCCGCCCCCGCGCCAGTTCGCGCGACAGCAAAAGGGCGTCAAACCCCTCGGGCGCGCCGCCCAGAATGATACGGTCTGCGGTCATTTGGTCCGGTCAGTTCAGGATCGACAGGTTGACGTTCGTCCAGGTGCCATACATGGCTGTGACAAAAATCGCCACCATTCCAATGCTTTGCGTCCAGCGACGATGCACGATAAGGCGGCGGTACAGCGCCTCGCCGGTGTTTTCGCCCGCCATGATCCGCCGGCAGGCGCGCAGGCTGGCCCAGACCACAAGGGCCATCGGTGCAAGCAGCAGAAACACTGCCGCCGCGAATTCGACCTGGTAGTAGAAGGCCAGCACCGCCAGCCCTGACAGCCAGAAACACGCCAGCCCGACCACGATCAGCCCACCATGGTCCATCAGGTTCAAAAGCCGCCCCGCGTTGATCCGCACCAGGTCTTCCACGTCCTGTTGCGCCTGGCCCCCCTCGCGCCGGGCGCGTTGGATCAGGTCATGCGGCACGCCCAGCACCCAGTGGCTGGTGGATGACCACAGCACCGCCAGCGCAATCCAGTACCAGAGATTTGAGAAGGACCGCATGTCGATCACTTCGAACACCGTGTCAATCACATCCACAGGCCGGGTCTTCCTTTTCGCAGGCAGCACCCCTTGGGGCGCGGAGTTGCTTGAGATGCGTCGCTTTCCATGGCAGGCAAGAGGCAAAGTCGCAAGCCCCCGCTTGGGACGCCGTTTCCCTCAGCCACCGGCCGGTGGCCAAGCCCCCCGTGCCGCCATCCGGTGGCCAAGAACCAAGGACCCGCGCGTGCAGCCCATTTACGCCCCCTACCCGCAGTCGCGCTTTCGCCGCACCCGCCGCACCGCAGCCCTGCGCGCGCTGACCCAGGAAAACACCCTGACGGTGGATGACCTGATCTGGCCGGTCTTCATCCGCGATGGTGGGGGGCCGGACCAGCCCATCGCCTCGATGCCGGGCGTCGCGCGCCTGTCGCTGGACCGGGTGGTTGAGGTCGCGGCCGAGGCAGCCGATCTCGGCATTCCCGCGATCTGCCTTTTTCCCTACATCGACCCCGCCCTGAAAACCCCCGACTGCGCTGAAGCGTGGAATCCCGATAACCTGTCCAACCGCGCCATTCGCGCGATCAAGGCGCAGGTCCCTGGCATCGCGGTGATGACCGACGTGGCGCTTGATCCCTACAACGCCTACGGCCATGACGGGCTGGTGGTTGACGGCATTATCCTGAACGATGAGACGGTCGAGGCGCTGGTCAAGATGACCCTCGCCCAAGCCGACGCGGGGGCCGATATCCTTGGCCCCTCCGACATGATGGATGGCCGGATCGGCGCAATGCGGGCGGCCCTTGAAGGCGCGGGCCACAAGGATGTGGCGATCCTGTCCTATGCCGCGAAGTATGCCAGCGCCTTTTACGGCCCGTTCCGCGATGCGGTGGGCGCTTCGGGCGCGCTGAAGGGCGACAAGAAGACCTACCAGATGAACCCGGCGAACAGTGATGAGGCGCTGCGTCTTGTGGCCCGCGACCTTGCTGAAGGTGCGGACATGGTGATGGTCAAACCCGGCATGCCCTACCTGGATATCTGCCGCCGGGTGAAAGATGCCTTTGGCGCGCCCACCTACGCCTATCAGGTGTCGGGCGAATACGCGATGATCCGCGGCGCGGCGCTCAACGGCTGGATTGACGGCGAAAAGGCAATGCTGGAAAGCCTGATGGCCTTCAAACGCGCCGGCTGTGACGGCATCCTGACCTATTTCGCGCCCGAGGTCGCCCGGCTTCTGCGCGCCCGCTGATCGCACTAGAATTGCGCCTGCACCGTGGCGGTCAGGTCGTTCAGCGAAAACGGCTTTGGCAGGAAGACCGAATTCGGGATGCGCGCCTGGTTTTCCGAGAGCGCATCCTCGGCATAGCCCGAGACGAAGATCACCCGCACATTCGGCCGGTCCTCCAGCGCTATGCGCACCCAGGACGGCCCGTCCATCCCCGGCATCACCACATCAGTGACAAAGACGTCCACCTCAATCGACCGATCGCGCAGGATTTCCAACGCCTCTTCGGCAGTGCCGGCCTCAAGCACGGTATAGCCGCGCAGGCGCAAGGCCCGGCCGGCAAAGGCCCGGACCGGGGCCTCGTCTTCCACCAGTAGGACCACGCCCTCCCCCGGTTTGCCGGTGGTGCGCCGGGCTTCGGATTCCGGCGCGGGCAGATCCTCTCCATCAAAGGCCGGAAAGTAGAGGGAAAAGGTCGTGCCCTCACCCGGTGTCGAATCGGCAAAGATGAACCCGCCGGATTGCTTGACGATCCCGTAAGCCATGGAGAGGCCAAGCCCCGTGCCTTCGCCAACGCGCTTGGTGGTGAAGAACGGCTCGAAGATCTTCTGCAGGTTCTCCGCCGGGATGCCCACGCCATGATCGATCACCCGGATCACCGAATAGTCGCCCGGCGGCACAACGGCCCGGTCGCGGCGCAGGCCTTCGACAAGGGTGACCGGCTCGGTCTCGATCGTGATGCTGCCCTTGTCGGGCATCGCGTCACGGGCGTTGACCACCAGGTTGATCAGCACCTGCTCCAGCTGCCTGCGGTCGGCGCGCACCGGGCGCAAGGCGCGGTTCGGCCCCCGCCCCAGATGCGACAGCTTCAGTCCCACCCGCTCCACCACCAGCCGGTTCAGAAGATGCGTCAGGTCGGCCAACACCTCTTCAAGGTCCAGCTTCTCCGGCTTCAGCGTCTGCTTGCGCGAAAACGCCAGCAGTTGCCCCACGAGTGAGGCCGCGCGGTTGGCGTTCTGCCGGATCTGTTCCAGATCGGCAAAGTCCGGGGCATCGCGGCCGTGGCGCAAGAGCAAAAGGTCGCAATGCCCTGAAATCGCAGTCAAAAGGTTGTTGAAGTCATGCGCGATGCCGCCTGCCAGCTGGCCGATGGCCTGCATCTTCTGGCTTTGCATGAACTGCGCTTCCAGCGTCTTCAGGCGCGTCGCGTCGTTCAGGACCGCCAGCGCGCTGACCCGCCCGCCTTCGGTGAACCGGCGCAAGGTGACCTCGATAAAGCTTTCCTCGCCCCCGGTGCGGGCGCGCAGCACTTCGGTCCCGCCCGGCAGGCGGCCCGCCACCACATCGCCCAGCCAGTCGGTGACCGGGCGGCCAAGGCCCTCGAACAGGTCGTGAAACATCAACGACCGCAATTCACCCTTCAGCACCAGTTCGCGCGCGGCGCGGTTGGCGCTGCGCAAGACGCCATCCGGCCCAAAGGTCATCAGCGCCACCGGCACCTCTTCGAGATCGGCCCCGCCCGCCTCGCTGCCCGGCTTGTCCGCCCCGCGTTCGCCGGGCCGCTCAGGCGGCCGCTCGCCCGCTTCCCCGCCAGCGTTGGACCCGATGTCCTCGATCCGCCACAGGAACCGCCCCTCGCCCGAGCGGTGCACCATTACCCGCAACCGCCCGTCATGCGTCGCCACGTCTTCGCGCGCCGCGCCATCGGCGGCAGCACGGCTTTGCAGCTTCAGGAAAAGCGCGCCCGGGTTCAGGATGTTGCGCTGAAGCGTCGCGACCATCGAGGCGCTGTCGGTGCCGAACCGGTCTTCCGCCGCGCGGTTGCGCAGCAGGACGTGCCCCTCGGCATCGGTGGAAAAACAGGCCGCCGCATCATGGCCGACCAATCGGAAAATGCGGTCCTGTTCGGTCCGCGCCCGGGCGTTTCGGGTCAGGGCCAGCCCGGCCAGCACCCCCGCCGCCAGCGCCAGCACCAGCCCCGCAAACCCCACTCCCATGCCAAGCCAAAGATAACCGCTGGCCGACAATCCGGCCCCCGCAAACATCAGTGCCAGAAGCGCCAGCGTCGACAGCGGCAAGCCGTCAGCGCCGAACCCAGCCGCCAAGGCCGTCTTGTCTGTCAAGGTTACCCATCCACCGTTCTTGCCACTTCGCCAGACCTTCGCCTGTAATCGGACCTTCGCCTGCAAAGGGTTAACCGATGCTTAACCCCACCTTAACCAAGGCCTAAAGGATGCTGACCCACTGCCCGGCTGCGCGCAAGGGTTGATTGGGCTAGGTGTCAGATCGCTGCAGGGTGGCAAGAAAGAAACCGTCGCCCCCGGTCAAGGGTGTCAGCGTCAGGGTTTGCATCAGCGTCCAGCCCGGGGTTTCCGCCAGAAAACCCGCCACGCGCCCGCCGTTCTCTTCCGCAAGAAGCGAGCAGGTGGCATAGGCCAGCCACCCCCCCGGTCGCACCATCGCCGCCGCCCGCCGCAAGATTGCCGCCTGGGTGGCCCCCAACGCGGCCAGCCGCTCCGGGGTCAGCGCCCATTTGCCTTCCGGGTCGCGCCGCCAGCTGCCAAGGCCCGAACAGGGCGCATCGACCAGCACAAGGTCATAGGGCGCGGTGGACTCGGGCGCTGCGGTCAGCGCGACCGCAACCCCCGCCCGCGCCGCCCGGGTCGGCAGGTCGGCCATCCGCTGGGGTGCCGCGTCATGCGCGTGCAGCGTCAGCCGGGCCCGCGCGGCCATCGCCAGCGTCTTGCCGCCGCCGCCTGCACAATGATCCAGCACGCGCATCCCGTCCTGCAAGGGCAAGGCCTCGACCACGGCTTGCGAGGATACATCCTGCAACTCGACCAGCCCGCCCAGATAGGCCGCCCCGGCCTGCAGCTTGCGGACCTGCCCGCCCATTTCCAGACAGGCCTGCGCCAAAGGGTGCGGCTCGGCCGTGATCCCTTCCGCTGCCAAAGCCGCCACGGCCTCTGGCACACTGGCCTTGCGCAGGTTCACCCGCACGAACACCGGCGCGCGGTCCCGCATCGCCCGGCAGACCGCTGCCATCTGGTCACCCAGACTGTCCTGCAGCCGTGGCAGCAGCCAGTCGGGCATGTCCAACGCCTCGGCCCCTGCCGGAATGTGGCCCGCCTCATCGGCGGTGGCCGGCGCGGGCGCATGGCCTTCGCCGGTAAACAGCGCCTCTTGCCCGGCCTCGCGGCAGAGGCCAAGGACAAGACCCCGCCCGGTCAGCCCGCCGCCAAGGGCCGCCGCCGACCGCCGCCGCCGCAGCGCATCAAACACCAGATCGCGCACCGCCGCCCGGTCGCCCGATCCGGCAAAGCGGCTGGCGCGGCCCCAGTTCGTCAACGCCCGTTCAGCGGGGGACCCGGCAAGGATTCGGTCCAGCACTTCGATCGCGGCGGCCAGTCGGGCTGAGGGGGTCATGCGGTCTCCGTCAAGCGGGCAGGTCGGTGGGGCGCAATGGTCCCGATGCCCAGGTCATCCGCTGTCTGCCGTGCTTTCGCCTGCCCCGGCAAGGTGCAATCTGCAACAGTCAGCAACGCGTTGTCGGTGCCGTCCCAATCGCCCTTGACGCTGGTGGCGCCCGATTCCAGACGTTACCTCCTTAACCCTGAAAAAGGATGCCTTTCTTATGAAAGCCACGCTGACTGCTGCCCTGCTTGCTGCCCTTGCTGCCCCCGCCATGGCTGGAGGCCCGGTTGTTGTTGAAGAAGAAATGGAAGTGGTGGCTGAAAAGCCCGCCTCGTCGCTTGGCGGCGTGCTGATCCCGCTTCTGGCGATTGCAGTTATCGCCGTGGCCCTGTCGAATGACGATGATGAGCCTGCCCCGATCAACACCGCCTTCAAGTAAAACGCTTTAAGTGAAACGGCACGCGTCGCCTGCGCCTGCAACGTCCTGATATGTTGCCGTGACGCCTGACGCCGTGACCCGCGTGCCGCAGCTTGGCTTGGACTGGGACGCGATCTTTCGGGATCGCGTCCTTCCAGCCCTTGGCGTGGCCTCAGGCGGCGTCGCTTCCCCCAGCTGGACCTTTGTCTGCGGCCAGCCGGGCAGCGGCAAGACCCGCCGCGTCGCCCAGCTTGCGGCCACGCTTGGCCCCGACCGAAGCCAGATCATCAGCGGTGACGCGCTCTGCGCCCTCGTGCCCGAGCTTTTCCGCGATCCGGATGACCCCGCGCTGGTTGATGCGTTGTCTCGGTATGAGCGGCAGGCCCAGCCCGCCCAGATTGACGCACTCCTCACCCGCGCCATGGGTCTGCGCGCCCATGTCTTGCATGAGGTGCATGTTCCCGTCGGCGTAGCCAAGCGCGCCGCCATGGCCCGCGCTGCAGGCTACCGGGTGATATGTGAGGTGCTGGCCCTGCCGCCGCAGGAAAGCTGGCTTGCCACCCTGCAGCGCGATGCCGAGGCGGCCATCACGCAAACCGGCTTTGCCAAGGCGGTGGCCTGGGACCGTCTGCTCAAGGCCTACCACCGCTGGCCCGCCTTCCTTGCCCTGGCCGAGGCTGAGGTGACCTTCGACACCTTGCGCATCCTTGGCCGCGACGGTGAGGTCCTGTTTGAAAACACCGCCACCCTGACAAACGGCCATAGGCACTGGACCGGCCCGGTCTTCGCCTTCGAATCCCTGCTGGTGGAGCGTTTGCAACCCCGCAGTCTTGCCAAGCGTCAGGCACTGCTGGCCGCTTGGCAGGCCTTGCGCGCGCATCCCGCACTGGCCTTCCAGAACCGCCCCGCCTGGCCCCATGCCAGCATCACTGCCCTTGGCGACCTCTTGCAAAGCGCCTGCACCGATCCGGCCTTCGGGTACGACCTGAACCAGCCCCCCGTCCCGCCCGACCTGAAGGCCGCGACAGGTTGGGCCACCCGCCTCCGCGCCGACCTGATCTCCACTCTCTCCAGCGTTGACGCACAAGGCCAGACCGCCCTGCCCGCCCGGGGTGACCGGCTTCTCGCGCTGGTCGCAAGGCTTCTGACGCAGCCCGCCGCATGAGCCTACTCACGGCCCCTGCGAAGCGATGCCCCAGCCCTCAGCCGATCCGGTAGTTCGGGCTTTCCCGGGTGATCTGCACATCATGGACATGGCTTTCCTTCAAGCCCGCCCCGGTGATCCGCACGAAGGTGCAGTTCGTCCGCATCTCGGCAACCGTCGCACAGCCGGTATAGCCCATCGCCGCCCGCAGGCCGCCCACCATCTGGTGGATCACCGCCGCCGCAGACCCCTTGTAAGGCACCTGCCCCTCAATCCCCTCCGGCACCAGCTTGTCACTGGCCGCATCCTTCTGGAAGTACCGGTCCGCCGACCCCCGCGCCATGGCGCCCAGGCTGCCCATCCCGCGATAGGCCTTGAAGCTACGCCCCTGATACAGGATCACCTCGCCGGGGCTTTCATCCGTCCCCGCAATCGCTGACCCCACCATCGCGCAGGACGCCCCCGCCGCGATCGCCTTGGCAAAATCGCCGGAGTATTTGATCCCGCCATCCGCGATCACCGGAATATCCCCCGCCGCCCGCGCAGAATCGATGATCGCCGTCAGCTGCGGCACGCCCACGCCAGCCACGATCCGCGTCGTGCAGATGCTGCCGGGTCCGATCCCCACCTTCACCGCATCCGCACCCGCACCAATCAGCGCCCGCGTGGCCTCACCGGTGGCCACGTTCCCCGCCACCACCTGCACGGTGTTCGACAGCCGCTTGATCCGCTCCACCGCCCGCGCCACCCCTTCAGAGTGTCCATGCGCCGTATCGATCACCACCAGATCCACACCCGCATCGATCAACGCCTCAGACCGTGCAAACCCGGCATCCCCAACGGTCGAGGCCGCCGCGACCCGCAACCGCCCCAAGGCATCCTTGCAGGCCTGCGGGTTCAGCACTGATTTCTCGGTATCCTTCAGCGTCAGAAGCCCCGTCAGCTTCCCCGCCCCATCCGTCACCAGCAATTTCTCGATCCGCCGCGCCTTCATCAGGGAAATCGCTTCCCCCCGGTCTACCGGCTCCTTCAGCACGGCCAGGTTCTCTGACGACATCATCACCCGCACCGGCGTCTTGTCGTCGGATGCAAACCGCATGTCGCGGTTGGTCACGATCCCCAGAACCCGCCCCGCCGCATCCACCACCGGAAAACCGGTGATCGAATACCGCTCCATCAGCACCTTGGCATCCGCCAGCGTCTGATCCGGCGTCAGGGTGATCGGCTGATACACCACGCCACTTTCAAACCGCTTCACCCGCCGCACTTCCAGCGCCTGCGCCTCAAGGTCGAGGTTGCGGTGAATGACCCCGATCCCCCCCGCCTGCGCCATGGCAATCGCCATCCGTCCTTCCGTCACCGTATCCATCGCCGAGGACAGAAGCGGAATGTTCATCCGGATCGCCTTGGTCACCCAGGTCGAGGTATCTGCATCCGACGGCAGCACGCTCGATGCTGCAGGCACCAGAAGCACATCATCAAAGGTAAGGGCCTCACGAATCTCCATGGATAATCCCTCCGGAGTGGCATCGTTTGGCGGTTCCCCTTTTCACGCAGCGCCCGGTAACGCAAGGGCAATCTGCCCCCCTTGCACCCAGCCCCCCAGCTATGTTGAGTGGGCGTGCCCAAAAAGGACACAACATGCGCGTCGCCATTGTCGAAAACACCCGCGTCACCCACCACGGCCTGGTCGGCGTGGCGCTCCATGAACGCGCCGCCCTGATCGACCTTCATAAGCCCTGGACCGGCCAACCCCTGCCGGACGCGCCCGAGGCAGATGCCCTCGTCGTCTTCGGAGGTGAGCAATCCGCCACCGATGACCACACCCACCCCTACCTGCCAAGCCTCGCCCGCCTGATGCAGGCCTATACGGCGGCAGACAAACCGGTTCTTGGCATCTGCCTTGGCTCCCAACTCCTCGCCCGGGCATACGGTGCTGAAAACCACCTCGGCACCGCGCCTGAGTTTGGCTGGGTCGATGTGACCCTCACCGAAGCCGGTCGCGCTGATCCGGTCCTGTCACAGGTCCCGCAGACCTTTCCAATCTTCCAGTGGCATTCCGACACCTTCACCCTGCCGGAAGGGGCCGCCCACCTCGCCACCAGCGCCAAAGCCGCCCATCAGGCCTTCCGCATCGGCCGCGCCACCTATGGCACCCAGTTCCATTTTGAGGCGAGCCGCCCAGTCGTCGCCGACTGGCTCGCCCGCTTCCCGGAAGGCGTCGAGAAGATGTCCCCCGGCTGGGCCACCCGCCACAGCGCCCTCGCCCAAGCCCAAGGGGCCGAAGCCGATGCCCACGGCCTCAGCCTCGCCCGCGCCTGGGTCAACCTGATCGGATAGAGCCCCAAGGCCCTTTCACATTTGCCCAAATATCCTCCGGGGGTTTGGGGGTGGAAAACCCCCAATGACCGAGCCGGTTGGCGCGCGTCTCGCGCGCCAGAGGCGAGACAAAAAGCCTGCGCGGCACGCGCTCAATTTGAAACCCGCGCTCAGGCCTCTGCCGCGTTGGTCACTGCCGCCAGCTTCCCCCCGGGCCAGCGCTTCAGGACCCACCACAGCACGCCCGGGATCACCGCCAGCGCTACACCCGTCACGGCAATGCCGATCCCCTGCCAGGCCCCGCCGCCCCGGATCAGCGCCGCCGCCAGCACCGCCAGCGGAAAGGTCAGCGCACCCCACATCGGCGTGATCCCCGCGCTCAACAGCCAGCGCGCCGATGCCGCCAGCACCAGCGCCAGCGCCAGCCCCGCCACCAAAAGTACGTTTGACAAGGCGACCAACCCCAAAAGCCCCGCCACACTCGCCAAGAGCGCCGCCGGCGCCACATGGATCGCGAGCAAGGGCCGCAAGGGTGGCGGCGGCACCGCCCGGGCGAACTGCAACGCACTCGCTGCCCAGATCCCCAACGCCACCGGCAGCGTCAACCACAGCAGCACCGTGGCAAGGCCGGTCCAGCCAAGCGCAATCGCCGCTGGCCCGGCCACGATGAAGCCCACAAAACTCAGGTGCAGGGTCGGGTTGACCTGTCGGCTTTCCGGCGGCAGCCCCAGAAGCAGGCGCAGGAGGAGACCCGCCAGCACGCCATGCCCCAGCAGTGAAAGCACCAGCACAGCTTTCGCAAGACCGGGCGCATAGACCGCCAGCAGCGTTGCCGCAGCCATGCCCCCGACCGTCAGCGCCGCCAACCCCGACCGTCCGGGCAGCACCCGTAGGTCTTCGATCACCACGCCCGGCCGTCGCAGGACCTTTGCCCCATAGGCAAAGGCCGCAAAAAGCCACAGGCCCAGTGCCAGACCCGCCAAAAGGTCCGCCGCGCCAAGCGGCAGCACCAACTGCCCCAGCAGCAGACGCAGCGTGATCGCCAGACCCAGAAGCCCCAGGATCGGCGGAAAGATCGCGGGCGGCGTCCGCGCAAAGGCAGCCGGTCGCCGCGGCGGAAACTCCGGCGGCGGAAAGCGCTTCGGCCGCGCCTCGCGGCGGGGGTCTGGTTCAGTCATTTGCACCCCTCTTGACCCACGACACTCTCGGCTCCATGCCCGGCCTGAATCGTTAACATCGCCTTAAAAACACTTTTTAACCCATTGATTTCATGTAGGTCGCGACATGTCCCCGCCCGGGACACTAGCCCCTCAGGACCGGAAACCAGTCCTCCCGCAGCCGCTCCCCCGGGGTCATCCCATGCCCCGGAAACGGGGGTGAGGTCGGCCCCGGCCGCGCCACATAGCGCGCATCCTCGCCCACCAGCCGCAGGGAAAACGCCCGCCGCCGGGTGGCTGCAAGGTTCCCCCGCGCCCCATGCAGGGTGCGGAAGTTGAAGGCCACCGCATCCCCCGGCTCCATCTCCCATTCCCGGATCTCCATCCCCTCCGCCTCGGGGTCCGGCACCGGGATATAGTCGTGGTCACCCGGATAGAACTCCGTCTCGCTGACCCAGCGCGTGGGCAGCACATCCTTCGACCAGAGGTGCGACCCCACCACACAGCGCAACGACGCCTCCCGCACCGGGTCCAGCGGCGACCAGAAGCTGACGGTCTGCCGCCCCTCGACAAAGTAGTAAGGCCCGTCGGTGTGCCAGGGCGTGGGTTTCGTCGTGCCGGGTTCCTTGACCAGCACATGGTCATGAAAGAGCTGCACCCGCTCAGACCCCATCAACCGCCCCGCCACCTCGGCCGCCTCGGACTGCCGGATCACCGCAGCGAATTCGGGAATACGCTGCCAGTTGCAGTAATCGTCGAAAAAGCCTCCCGCCTCACCGGGTTTCAGCGTGGCCATCTGCTGCGTCGGACTGGCCATGTTCCGCGCGATCCCGGCGCGCAGCATGTCGACCCAGTCGGCCCAGAGGCCCTTGACCAACACCACCCCGTCGCGCTGGTAGGCCTCAACCATCTCATCCGTGACCGTGAACATGGTACCCCCCGTTTGCCCCACCCTGCCCCGGAGCGCCCGTCACGGCAAGACCAGCACCGTCGCCCCCAGCCGCTTCAGCGACGCACCCGTCCCCAGCTTGAACCGCGCCAGACCCGGGGCCGCTTCGGTATCAACTGATCCAAGGTCCAGCCAGCGCACACCCTCGGCCCACAGTTCTTCAGCCGCGTGGGTCAGCATCACCGCATGCACCCCAGCCTCCCGGGCCGCGTCCGAGGCCCAGCCGAGGTGATAGGTCGCGGTCGTCCCATGCACCACAAAGGCTATCGCCGCCGCCATCGCCCCGCCCTGCCGCCATTCCCACAGCCGCAAATCCCCCGGCTGCAGTGCCAGCGTGAAACCCACCGGCAGCGCGCGGTAGCGCCGGGCCGCGCGCTGAGCCCCTTCGGCCGCGATCAGCCGGGCCAGCGTATCCGCCCCACCGCGCCGAACCCTTACCCCCGCAGCTTCCGCCGTAACCAGCCGGTTGCGCCATTTGCCCGCCATCCCGGCGCGCAAGTCCGGCCTCAGCGTCCAGATCGCGTGGTGCATCGGCGTTACCAGCGGGATCAGCCCAAAGCCCGCAATCCCTTCCTCCGGGGTCGCCACCGTCACCCCCGGCCAGCGCGCCAGCCGACGCAGGGCGCGCCGCTTCCCGTCCTCAGATACCCCCGCCTCCCATATCGGCCCGCGAGAGATCAGCCGCAGCCGGCCCCGCTCCACCGCCAGGGCGCGCCCGACGCCAAGGTCGACCTCGCGCACCTGCGCGCCGCACAGGCCCACTGCCGCCGCATAGACGGCGCTTTGCTGGCAGGGTTGGAAGGGATCATCGGCAGCCATGCCATGATTAACGCATGGCTAACCTTTCCATGCCCTTAATGACGCCCATGAAACGCGTGTCCCTGAAACAGACCCCAGCGCCAAGCCCAAGGCTCACCCGCTGGGTGCCAAGCCTTGCCGCCCTTTGCCTGTGCCTTGTCTGGCTCGGCCTGCTGGCCCTGTTTCAGCGGTAAAGCAGCGACTTGCCGCCCGCGAAGAGGTGCACCTTCTTCGGGTCAGCGGTCAGTTTCACCGTGGCACGGCGCAGTTCCGGGCGGATGCCGGGAAGCTTTGCCACGACCTGCGCGCCATCGGCGGTCTTCTGGAAGTAAAGCAGCGTCACCTCCCCCAAAGCCTCGGTGATCTCAACCAGACCGGCGTGGATCGCGTCGCCGTCGGTTTCGGTGAAATCTTCCGGCCGCACGCCGATCTTTACCTTCAACCCCTTGTCGGCGCTTTGCGTCGGCACGTGGCTGCGCGCCAGACCGCCGTTTTCCAGCCGGACAACCGTGGTCGCACCGGTTTCCACCACCTCACCCGGAAGCAGGTTCATCGACGGGCTGCCGATAAATTGGGCCACGAATTCGTTCTCGGGCCGCTCATAGAGTTCAAGGGGCGAGCCCACCTGGCTGATCCCGCCGCCCGCCAGCACCACGATGCGGCTGGCCAAAGTCATCGCCTCAACCTGGTCGTGGGTGACATAGACCATGGTGGAATTCGGCATCGCCTCTTTCAACTGCGCAATCTCGATTCGCGTTGCCACCCGCAAGGCGGCGTCAAGGTTTGAGAGCGGTTCGTCAAAGAGGTAAACCTTGGGGTCGCGCACAATCGACCGCCCGATCGCGACCCGCTGGCGCTGCCCGCCGGACAGGGCCTTGGGCAGGCGGTCCAGATAGGGCGTCAGCTGCAGGATTCGCGCGGCCTTGTCGACGGCGGCATTGATCTCGGCCGGGGTTTTCTTCGCGATCTTCAGCGCGAAGGCCATGTTGTCGCGCACCGTCATGTGCGGGTAAAGCGCGTAGGACTGGAACACCATCGCGATGCCGCGCTGCGCGGGCGGCACATCGTTCATGCGCACGCCGTCGATGGTGAAATCGCCGCCGGTGATCCGCTCCAGCCCCGCGATCATCCGCAGAAGCGTGGATTTGCCGCAGCCTGAGGGGCCGACGAACACGATCAGCTCACCCGTCTTGATGTCAAGGTTGATGTTTTTCAACACCTTGACCTCGCCGTAGGCTTTCTCGACGTTCTTCAGAACCAGTTCAGCCATGGTATTCCCCCCTCATGCCTGCTTGGCCAGATACACGCCCCAGGGGTCCAGCATCACGCTGCCCCCGATGGCGGTCTGGCTGCCCAGGTCTGTTCCGATTGTTGTCCAGGTTCCCTCGGGCAGGCCAAACCGGGCCGTGCTGTCACCAAGGTTAAACACGCAGAGGAGAGTCTCCTCTCCCCTGCGTTGAAAACTCGTTACCCCACCCACCGCTGCAATGTTTTCCATCGCCCCGGTTCGAAGCACAGGGTGCGCGCGGCGAAAGGCAAGCGCGCGGCGGTAATGCGCCAAGACCGAGGTTTTGTCGCGGTCTTGTGTGGCAACAGAAAGCGGCAAATGTGGCGGCTTGACCGGCAGCCAGGGTTTGCCCGCAGAAAACCCGCCATTGTTGTTATCCGTGATCCAAACCATCGGGGTGCGGGCCCCGTCGCGGCCCTTGAATTCCGGCCAGAACTGAATGCCGTAGGGGTCCTGCAGCTCATCCAAGCTGAGGTCGGCTTCGGGCATGCCCAGCTCCTCGCCCTGATAAAGGCAGATCGACCCGCGCAGCGTGACAAGAAGCGTGGCATAGGTCTTGGCCGCGGCCTCTGACAGGTTCCAGCGGGTGATGTGGCGCACGGTGTCGTGGTTCGAGTATGACCAGCAGGGCCAGGCATCCGGGGCCGCCGCCGACATCCGGGCGAAGGTTTCCACCAGCGCAGGCGCCGTCAGCCGGGTCGGCTGCAGCATCTCGAACGGGTAGCACATCTGCACCTTATCGCCGCCCGAGGTATACTCGGCCATGATCTCCAGACCCCGCTGGGCATCACCCACTTCACCCACGGCGGCCGCGTTGTAGGGGTTCAGGACGGCCCTGAATTTTCGCAGAAAATTCATGTTCTCCGGCTGGTTCTTGGAAAAGAGATGCAGCTGGTGGTTATAGGGGTTCACCGATGGCGCGATGCTGTCGTTGCGCAGTTCCTTCGGCAAGGACGGGTTGTCGCGCAGGTACTTGTCGGCGAAGTAGAAGTTGATGGTGTCCAGCCGGAAGCCATCCACCCCGCGCTTCAGCCAGAAGCGGGCCACGTCCAGAAGCGCCTCTTGCACGGGGTCGTGGTGCAGGTTGAGGTCGGGCTGTGAGGTCAGGAAGTTGTGGAGGTAGTATTGCTCCCGCCGTCCGTCCCACTGCCAAGCAGACCCGCCGAACACCGAAAGCCAATTGTTCGGGGGCGTGCCATCGGGTTTGGGATCGGCCCAGACGTACCAGTCCGCCTTCGGGTTGGTGCGGTCCTTGCGGCTTTCCGTGAACCACGGATGGGTATCGGCGGTGTGCGACAGCACTAGGTCGATCATCACCCGCAGGCCAAGCTCATGCGCGCGGGTGACCAGCGCGTCGAAATCGGCCAACGTGCCGAACATCGGATCAACGTCGCAATAGTCGCTGACGTCATAGCCGAAGTCTTTCATCGGGCTCTTGAAGAACGGGCTGATCCAGATCGCATCCGCCCCAAGGGTCGCGATATGGTCCAGCCGCCCGGTGATACCGGCCAGATCACCGACCCCGTCGCCGTCACTGTCCTGAAAGCTGCGCGGGTAGATCTGATAGATCACCGCGCCCCGCCACCAGTCGGGGTCCGCCGCCAGAACGCTGCGCCCGTCACGCTCCATCAAGCTCACTTCACCGACCCCGCCAGAAGACCGCGCACCAGGAACCGCTGCATGGAGAAAAACACCGCCAAGGGCACCGCGATCGACACGAAGGCTGAGGCGGACAGGATCTCCCAGTCGCCCCCGCGAGACCCCATCAGGTTGACGATGTTGCCGGTCAGCACCTGCTGGTCATTGCCGGTGCCCAAGAAAACCAGCGCCACCAGAAGGTCATTCCAGGTCCAGAGGAACTGGAAGATCGCGAAAGACGCCAGTGCCGGGAAGGACAGCGGCAGGATGATCTTGGTGAAAATCTGGAAATCCGTCGCGCCATCGACCTTGGCATTCTCGATGATGTCGCGCGGCAGGCCGACCATGTAGTTGCGCAAGAGGTAGATCGCGAGCGGCAACCCGAACCCGGTATGGGCCATCCAGATCCCCAGATACCCCTTCCCGATGCCAATCCAGTTGTGGAACTGCAAAAGCGGGATCAGCGCCAGTTGCAGCGGCACGACCAGCAGGCCCACCACAAAGGCCACCAAAAGCGCCCGCCCCGGGAAATCCATCCAAGCCAGCGCATAGGCCGCGAAGGCCGCCACCAGGATCGGGATGATCGTCGCCGGAATCGCCACCGTCATCGTGTTCAGGAACGCCTGCCCGATGCTTTGCCCGGCCAAAGGCGAGGAGATCACGTTGGTATAGTTGTCCACCGTGAACTCCGGCGGGGTGGACGCAGTCGCAAACACCCGCGGCATCCGCAGATCGGCCATCGTCGTGGGTGAGGACAGGACAAACCCGCCATCCGCGCCAACCGTCAGCGTCACGCCATCGCCAAGGTCGGCCACGGCGCCAGGCTCATAGGCCTCCGGCTCACGCGAGGAGGTGCCCCAGGCGCTGACATCTGTGCCCGCCGCATAAAGCTGGCCCTCGATGACAAAGACGCCATCGCGCTGCACCTCATCGCCTTCGATCCGCACGGCGGCCAGTTGCTGCACCTGCGTTGACAGCGACTGCCACCAGCCGGAGCCCACAATCTGATCCCCGGTGCGGAAAGATGACACCAGAAGCCCGAATGTCGGCACGACCCACAGCAGCACCAGCGCAATCGTCGACAGATGCACCGCCCAGACGAGGCCCGATTTCTTGCCTGCAATCCCGTCCATCGCCGCCCCCTTACCGCATTTCCTTGCGCGCGTTGATCACGTTCCAGATCAGGATCGGGGTCACGAGCAGCATGATGATCATCGCCGAGGCCGAGCCCATGCCCCAGTCCAGCGAACGAAACAGCTTGTCATACATGTAGTTGGCCAGCACTTGCGTTTCCCACTGGCCGTTGGTCATGGCGAGCACGATGTCAAAGACCTTGAGGACGGTGATCGTGATCGTGGTCCAGACCACAACGATGGTCCCCATGATCTGCGGCACCTTGATCTTGAAGAAGATCTGGAAGGGGTTGGCGCCATCGATCGTCGCGGCTTCGATCGTGTCTTCCGGCACGCCGCGTAGGGCGGCGGACAGGATGACCATGGCGAACCCGGTCTGAATCCAGACCAGCACCGCCATCAGGAAGAAGTTGTTCCAGTAAGGCTTTTGCAACCAGACCTGCGGCTGTCCGTAGGGCAATTCGTTGGTGACGATCCCGTAAAGCCACACAGCCAGTTCATAGACCAGGAAGGCCGCCACCAGCGCGCCCAGCACCCGGGCCGCCTTCAACAGCGCCCCGCCGCCCTGCCCCTGCACCAAGGGGCGCAGAACGCTCCACCCGGCCCAGGCGATGGCCAGCAAAAGGCAGCCGATCAGCACGAAAGGCACCAGCCGCAGCATCAGGAAGGACCCCACGCCGCCGTCAAACTTCAGCCAGACCGCGTTGATCAGGCCGATCTGGCTCAGGTTCGCGTCGCGGCTGTCATAGATCAGCTTGAAGATCACCGATGCGCCGACAAAGGAAATCGCCATCGGCATGAAGATCAGCGACTTGGCGAAGTTGCCCCATTTGATCCGGTCGGTCAGCTGCGCGGCCAGAAGGCCAAAGGCGGTGGCAGCAGCCGGCACGACGATCAGCCACAGGATGTTGTTCTGCAGGCTTTCGACAAACTTCGGCTCGGCGAACATGGCGGAATAGTTGCCTAGGCCCACGAAGTCGCCGTCCCGGTTGAAGACCGACAGCCAGGCCGTGGCAAAGACCGGATAGGCCAGATACAGGCAGAGGAGCGCCAGCGCCGGAAACAGGAACAACCAGGGCCGGATCATGTTGGCCCGGTTGGTATTCCGCCCCGCATTCGGGCCCTTTGCCGGATACAGCACTTTGTCGAGGAAAATGTTGGAGGCGTAAAAGTAGAAAACGCAGCCGCCGACGCCAATGACGATCACGAACAAGGCTTGCAGTGCCGGATGCATGTTCCCCTCCATCTGTCTGACTTGAAACAGATCCTCTGACGGGACCCTTGGGCAGAACTGCCTGGGATGGGCCGGGCGCGCGGTGGCGCCCGACCCAAAGTATCAGATCACTTCGGCCAGGAAGCCTGGATCGCGTCAGCCACTTCCTGCGCGGACTTGCCGCCCACGAAGTCGACCATCCCTGTCCAGAAGCTGCCCGCGCCAACGGCGCCCGGCATCAGGTCCGATCCGTCAAAGCGGAAGGTGGTGGCGTTTGCCAGAATCTCACCCTGCTTTTTCAGCGCGGCCGACCCGTAAAGGTCAGTGCTGACGCCCTTGTGCGGGGTGACGAAACCGGTTTGCGCCATCCAGACTTCATGCGCGATCGGGGTCTTCAGGAACTCGATGAAGGCCTGTGCAGCCGGGCTGTCCTTCATGATGAAGGCAAGCGTGCCCGCGCCCAGAACCGGCTGACCCAGATCCTTCTCGGCATAGGCCGGGAAGTAGAAGAAGTCAGCATCGGTGCCCAGTTCCGTGCCTTCGGGGAAGAAGGACGGGATGAACGACGCCTGGCGGTGCATGTAGCACTGCGGCGGCGACGAGAAGAGGCCCTTGGGGCTGTCGCGGAAGTCGGTCGAGGCGACGGCGGCAGCGCCACCGGCGACATAGGCGTCATTCTTGGCGAAGGTCCCGAAGGCTTCGATCGCGCCCACGACTTCGGGGCTGTTGAACGCCAGCGTGTTCGACACCCAAGCGTCATAGACTTCCGGCGGCTGCGTGCGCAGCATCATGTCTTCGACCCAGTCGGTCGCAGGCCAGCCCGTCGCACCGCCCGAACCCAGGCCGATGCACCAGGGCGTGCCGCCATCGGCGACGATCTGGTCGGTCAGGGCCATCAGCTCTTCCATCGTCGTCGGCACGGCATAGCCTGCGTCGGCGAAGTTGTCGGGGCTGTACCAGACCAGCGATTTCACGTCGGCCTTGTAGGGGAAGGCGTAAAGGGCCGGGGTGCCGTCAGCGCCCGGATAGGTGCCAAGGGCCGCCCAGCTTGCGCCTGCGCCGTAGTTTTCGGTCAGCCAGGTCGCGGTTTCGGCTGGCAGGGGCGTGATGAACCCGCGCTTGGCCAGATCGGCGATCAGGCCGGGCTGCGGCAGAACGGCGACGTCCGGGGGCGAACCCGCTTCGGCGTCGATGATCAGTTGCTGCTCATAGCCTTCCGACGACGAGTAGCTCACGGTCACGCCGGTGGCGGCGGTGTAATACGCCAGCATCGATTCAACCAGAACCTGGTCTTCGCCGCGCCATGGCCCGAAGATCGTCAGCGACTGACCTTCCAGGTTGTTGGCTTCGTCAAACGCGGTGTAGCTGGCCCAGTTGAAGGCGCCTTCGCCCACGGGGAATTTCAGGTCCTGCGCCATCGCGCCGCCCGCACCCAGCGCCAGCGCCGCGGCGCTGACGAGAAGTTTCGTCTTCATTGCAATCCTCCCGATTCCCCCGCCCTCATGGCGGGGCGATTGTTCCCAAGGGCAGCCGGAGACGCTTCTGAACCAGAATCGCTTCAAACCGCTTTGGATGCCCAAGGGTCGCCGATCCCGGCCCTCAAGTCAATCCAAAGCGCCTTCAAACGATGCAAACCGCCCCCAATCTGCCCGTCCCGTGCGCCGTAATCGTTTACGGAGGCCGGTGATATGTTTTGACGCACCCCGCCAAGCTGGCTAAGGTTTGCGCGGTTGAAACCGTTTTGAGCAAAAGCGCCGCAATGAACCTCAAGGAACTCGCCACCAAGTTGGGGCTGTCGCCCACCACGGTGTCGCGCGCCCTGAACGGCTATCCCGAGGTGAACGAGACCACCCGCGAACGCGTTGTCGCCGCAGCCAAACGCCACAACTACCACCCCAACACCCGCGCCATCCGCCTGGCCACCGGGCGCGCCATGGCGGTCGGCCACGTCATCCCCATCGCCACAAGGCATGAGATCGTGAACCCTGTCTTCGCGGATTTCATCGCCGGCGCGGGTGAGACATACAGCCGCAACGACTATGACATGGTCCTGTCCGTCGTCCCCGATGAGGATGAGGAAACCACCTACCGCGGCCTGAAATCCAAGGGCAATGTCGATGGTGTCATCGTCCACGCCCCCCGGACGCATGACCCCCGCATCGCCCTTTTGCGTGAAATCGGCCTGCCCTTCGTGGTCCACGGCCGCGCGACCGGCACGGCCGAGCCCTATTGCTGGCTGGACGTGAACAACCGCCGCGCCTTCCAGCGCGCGACCGAATTCCTTCTCGACCTCGGCCATACCCGCATCGGCCTCGTCAACGGGCTCGAATTCATGGATTTCGCCATCCGCCGCCGTACCGGCTATGTCGATGCCCTGACCGCGCGCAGCATCACGCCGGACCCAGCCCTTATGGCCTCGGACGAGATGACCGAGATTGCCGGTTTCCGCGCCGCGACCCGCATGCTTGCCCTGCCCCAGCCGCCGACCGCTTTCCTTGCATCCTCGATGATCTCGGGCATGGGCGTGCGCCGCGCGGTGGAAAGTGCGGGCCTTGTCCTTGGGCGGGACGTTTCGGTCATCATCCATGACGATGACCTTTCCTACATGAAGAACGGTGAGGATGTGCCGATCTTCACCGCCACCCGCTCCTCGGTGCGCGAGGCTGGTCGCCTGACCGCCGAGATGCTCCTTGACGTCATCGCCCACCCCGACGCAGGGCCCCAGCAACGCCTGCTTGAGGCTGAGCTTATCATTGGCCAATCCACCGGCCCCGCACCCAAAGGCTGATCCATGTTTTCCACGAAGCCCCTGTCGCGCTTCGACTTTCCGCCAGGATTCGTCTTTGGCGCAGCCACCGCTGCCTACCAGATCGAAGGGTCAGCCTTCGGCGGCTGCGGCCCCTGCCATTGGGACACGTTCTCCGCCACCCCCGGCAACGTGGTCCGGGCTGAGGATGGGGCGAAAGCCTGCGACCATTACCACCAGTGGCCCGCGGACCTTGACCTTCTGAAAGCCGCCCATATGGACGGCTACCGCTTTTCCACCTCATGGCCGCGGGTCATGCCCGATGGCGTGAACATCAACCCGGAAGGGCTTGATTTCTATGACCGTCTGGTTGATGGCATGCTGGAACGCGGGTTGAAACCGTTCCAGACCCTCTACCACTGGGAAATGCCCTCGGCGCTGGCCGACAAGGGCGGCTGGACCAACCGCGACACCTGCTACCGCTTTGCTGACTTCAGCGAAGCCGTCACCCGCCGCCTTGGCAACCGTGTGGCCAGCATCGCCACGATCAATGAACCCTGGTGCGTGGCGTGGCTTTCCCATTTCATGGGCATCCACGCCCCCGGCCTGCGCGACATCCGCGCCGCTGCCCGCGCGATGCATCATATCCTCTTGGCACATGGCCTGGCGGTGGAGCGTTTGCGCGGCATGGGCCAGCCGAACCTTGGCATCGTGCTGAACTTCGACCACGCCTCGCCCGCCACCGACAGCCCGGAAGATCAAGCCGCGTCAGACCTTTGGGACGGGATCTTCAACCGCTGGTTCATCGAAGGCATCACCCGCCAAAGCTATCCCGCCAATGTGCTGGAAGGCCTTGGCCCCCATATGCCGCAGAACTGGCAAGACGACATGCCGCTGATCGGGCAGAAACTCGACTGGCTGGGAGTCAACTACTACACCCGCCGCCTGCACGCCCATGCCCCCGGCACGCCCTGGCCCTCGCTGCGCGACGTTCCCGGTGACCGCCCGCGCACGCAGATGGGGTGGGAGATTTATCCCGAAGGCCTGCACCATTTCCTGACCCGTCTGTCCAAGGACTACGTCGGCGACCTGCCGATCTATGTCACTGAAAATGGTATGGCCAACGCCGATGTACTGGAAGGCAGCGCGGTAACTGACCAGATTCGTGAAGATTTCCTCTTTTCGCACCTTGCCGCTACCCGGCAGGCCATTGCCGATGGGGCCAATGTGAAGGGCTTCTTCTACTGGTCGCTCCTCGACAATTACGAATGGGCCGAGGGCTACGAAAAGCGCTTCGGTCTGGTGCATGTCGACTTTGACACTCTGGTCAGGACGCCGAAATCCTCTTATCACGCCCTCGCCCGCGCGCTGGCGCGGAATGATGGAGCTTAAGATGTCCCTCGCCATTCTTGCTGATATCGGCGGCACCAACACCCGAGTCGCTCTGGCCGATGGCGCTTCGGTGCGGCTGGACAGCATCCGCCGCTTCCCGAACGCCGAGTATCAGGCGCGCGGTCAGGACATTGCCCATGTGCTGCAGGACTATCTGGCCCAGACCGGGGCCAGTGTGACCGGCGTCTGCGTCGCCGCCGCAGGCCCGGTGCAGGATGGTGTCGCCACGATGACCAACCTTGACTGGGTGATGGACGCGGCCAAGCTCAGCCACGCCACTGGTGCAGGAAAGGTGGCCATCCTCAATGACTTGCAGGCACAAGGTCAAGCGCTTGGGCATATCCCGGCCGCGAACTTGCGCCGGGTGATCGACGGCCCCGTTCTGCCCCATGCGCCGATGCTGGTCGTGGGTCTTGGCACCGGCGTCAACGCGGCCCCGGTTCATCCCGGCAGCCACGGCCGCGTCGTGCCGCCGTCGGAGTGTGGTCACGTCAACATGCCCGTCCGCACGGAAGAGGATTTCCAGCTTGCCCGCTTCATCGAGGCGCGCCTGAAAGCCGAAGGCGAAGTGCCCCATGCCGGGGTGGAAGAGGTTCTGGCGGGTCGTGGCCTTGCCAACCTGCATGCCTTTGCAGCCTACGCCGCCGGCCACCCCACCACCATGACCTCATCGCAGGTGCTGGCAGCCCTTGCGGCGGGCGACCCCACCGCCGCCCATGCCGCGCGGCTGTACGTGCATATCCTGGGCCAAACCTTGGCCGATCTGGCGCTGGTTCACCTGCCCTATGGCGGCATCTACCTGATCGGCGGCATGTCGCGGGCAATGACGCCGTCCTTCGCCAGCCTGAACCTGACCGCCGCCTTCCGGCAGGCGCGGCGGGTTGATCTCTTGCTGAAGGATTTCTCGGTGACCGTGGTCGAAGACGACTACGCCGCGCTCACCGGCTGCGCGGCCTATCTGCACGGGTTGCCCTAACCGCGGCAAAGATTGCCAGACTGTTAATGTCCACGCGCAAGTCTTTGATAAAACTGATCTGAAAGGGTCTGACCAGCGTGGTCACTTACTCCAGCCGCTCCTTCAGGAACTGCAGCGCGACCCCCAGCCCATCCGGCGCGATCCCGTGGCCCGTGCCCTGCATCACATGCCCAAAGGTCGGAAATCCTGCCGCAACCAGGGCATTCCCGGCCTTTGCCATATCGGCAAAAGGCACCACCGGGTCCTGATCGCCATGCATCAACAGGACCGGCGGCTTGACCCGCGCCTCGGCCTCCAGCCGCTCCGGCCGCAACAGCCGGCCCGAGATGGCGACCACCCCCGCCACGGCCTCATCCCGGCGCGGGGCGACATGCAGGCTCATCATCGCGCCCTGGCTGAAGCCGATCAGCACCAGCCGGTCCGCAGCAAGGCCCGCCTCGGCCAGCCGGGCATCCAGAAACCCGTTCAGGTCTGCCGCCGCCTCATCCAGCCCCGCCTCGGCCAGCGCCTGGGGTGAGCCGTCGATCCAGGGAATCGGAAACCACTGGAACCCGAAACCCCCACCCACGCACCGCTCAGGCGCGTCGGGGGCAAGGTACGCCACGCCCGGCAGATGCGGCGCCAGGACCTCGGACAGGCCCAGCAGGTCCTCGCCATTGGCGCCATAGCCATGGAGGAACACCACAAGGGCCGAGGGCTCCGCCGCCCCTGCCCGCCCGAACTGCAATTCCCGCATTACGCCACCCCGTCCCGTTCCTTTGCCACCCGGTAGTAGGCCCAGAGCAGCCGCGCCGCAACAGACCGCCAGGGCGACCAGGCTTCGGCCATAAGCCGCAAGCCTTTCTCGGTCGGCCGTTTCTCTAGCCCGAAAAGCACCCGTGCGGCTTCCTGCAGGGCAAGATCTCCGGGCGCAAACACATCGGCCCGGCCAAGGGCGAACATCGCGTAGATCTCGGCGGTCCAGACGCCGATGCCCGGCACCGCGACCAGCGTCGCCACCACTTCGGCATCGGGGCGCTGGCGCAAACCGTCAAAGTCGATCCCCGCCCCCGCCAGCGCCCGCCCATAGCGTGCTTTCTGCCGGCTGAGGCCCACCGCGCGCAGGTCCTCATCCGAGGCGAGGGCCATCGCCGCGGCCTCGGTCAGCCCTGCCGCCTCAAGCCGCGCCCAGATTGCCCGGGCGCTGGCGACGGACACCTGCTGCCCGACAATCGCGCGCAAGAGGGCGGCGAACCCGTCCTCCTCGCGGCGCAAGGGCAGATCGCCAACCAGGGGCAATGCCCGGGCAAAGGCCGGTTCCTGGGCGGCAAGCCAGGCAGCGCCTTCGGCGACACAGTCAAGGGAATGGATGATGCGGCCTACCATGGCCTCTTGTCTCAATCCTTCACCAGAGAGGCAACCGCTCATTGCATCTTGCCCTGCGGACTGCAGCCTCGTACCGATGGCACATGAAGAGTGACGCCCTCGCAAAACGCAACGTTCTGGTGCTGGTCGCAGCCCAGGCGATCCTTGGCGCGCAGATGCCGATGATCTTCACCATCGCGGGCCTCGCCGGATCCTCGCTTGCGCCGAATCCCTGCTGGGCCACGCTGCCTATCACGATGACGGTGATCGGGTCGATGCTGACCGCCACGCCGATCTCGGCGCTGATGCAGCGCCACGGCCGCCGCGCGGGCTTTGTCGTCGGGGCGCTTGGCGGGGCGCTTGGGGCGGCGATCGGCGCCTATGGGCTGTCCTCGGGCAACTTTGTCCTCTTTTGCATCGGCGCCCTTTTCACCGGCATCTACATGTCGGCGCAGGGCTTTTACCGCTTCGCCGCGGCCGACACCGCATCAGACGCCTTCCGGCCCAAGGCGATCAGCTGGGTCATGGCGGGGGGGCTTTTGTCGGCGGTGGTCGGGCCGCAACTGGTCAAGGTCACCTCGGACCTGATGGCCGTGACTTTTCTTGGCAGCTATCTGGCGGTCATCGCCCTCAACCTTGCGGGGATGTTCCTGTTTGCCGGTCTGCAGATCCCGAAGCCCACCCCCCCGGTGCCTGGGGCCATGATCGGGCGCAGCCGGGCCGAGCTGATCCGCACCCCGACCATCGCCGTCGCGATGATCTGTGCCACCGTGTCCTATGCCCTGATGAACCTGGTGATGACCTCATCGCCGCTGGCGGTTGTGGGCTGCGGCTTTGACACCGGCGATGCGGCGGATGTGGTCACCGCCCATGTGCTGGCGATGTATGCGCCAAGCTTCTTCACCGGCCATATCATCGCGCGCTACGGGACCGAGAGGGTCATCGCCCTTGGACTGACGATCCTTGCAGCCGCCGGGGCCGTCGCCATGGCGGGGGTGGAACTGGAGAATTTCTTCATAGCCCTCATCCTGCTGGGGATCGGCTGGAATTTCGGCTTCATCGGGGCGACGACCATGCTGACCAGCGCCCAACGGCCCGAAGAGCGTGGCCGCCTGCAGGGTCTGAATGACCTTGTGGTGTTCGGCGGCGTGACGATGGCCAGCTTTTCCTCGGGCGGGTTGATGAATTGCGCCGGTGGATCGGTTCAGGCGGGGTGGCAGATGGTCAACCTTGCCATGCTGCCTTTCCTTGTGCTGGCCGGAGGGGCGCTGATCTGGCTGTGGCTTCGACCGCAGGACATGCGGGCCTGACGGGGCTGCTACCAGCGCCGCGAAACGGCCTGCCACAACAGCCGCCCGCGCCGTTGGAATTCGGTCAGCTGCAAGGCTGAGGCCCCCGCCCCAAGCGCCTGCTGCAAAAGACCTTCGGTCTGCCAGCCGGCAAGCAAGGCCGGGGCCACGTCTTTCGGCACCAGCTTTCGACCGGCCCGCGCCATGGCCAGTTTGTCCAACCCTTGCCGCGCCAGATCACCAGCGCTGACCCCGTCTGGCAAAGGCTGGCGGCCCCGCGCCAGAAGTTCGGGCACCGCGCGCAGATAGAAGGCCGCCGCCGTTGCCCAGCCATAGGCCCGCACCGTTGTTTCCGCCGTGTCCGGCGCGCCAAGTGCCCGGGCTGCAAGCCACATCAACCCGGCGCCCGTGTCTTCCAGGTAGGTGTCGAGGGACTCATGCGCTTCCTTGTGGATGTCCCAGCGGCGGGCGGCGATCAGGCGATCCAGCACGTCGACCGGCAGGCCGAAATCCTGGATCAACGCGTGCAGCGGCCCTGCGACCTCGTGCGCGCGGGCGGCCCCTGAGGCCGCGTTTTCAACCACATCGCGCCACCACTGCAGCCGCATCTCGGCAATCAGCGGCTCCTCCGTGACCCAGGGCGCGCGAGCGACCTCTAGGTTGAAGGCGTAAAGCGGGAAAAGCTGTGCGCGGGCATGCAGGGGCGCGGCCATCACTGCCCGGAATCGGTCCGGATCGCCACGCTCAACAAGGTTGGCACAGGCGTCGAGGGTCATTGGGGCGTGCCGATGTCGCGGATCAGTTTCCACTGGATCGCGTCCAGAAGCGCTTCGAAACTGGCATCGACGATGTTGGCGCTGACCCCGACGGTCGACCAGCGCCGCCCTTGCCCGTCTTCGCTGTCGATGATCACACGGGTGACCGCTTCGGTTCCGCCATTGGTGATGCGAACCTTGAAATCCACCAGTTTCATATCGTCGATGCAGGCCTGATAGGGGCCAAGGTCCTTGCCAAGCGCCTTGGCCAGCGCGTTGACCGGGCCGCGGTCCGACCCGGCCTCATCCATGCTGTCGGAGACCGACATGTTCTTGCGGTCGCCGATCTTGACCACCACCACGGCCTCGGACAGGCTGACCATGCGGTCGTATTTGTTCTTCCGCCGCTCGACCGTGACGCGGTAGCGCTTCACCTCCAAGAACTCGGGGCACAGGCCCAATTCGCGGCGGGCGACAAGTTCAAAGCTGGCCTGCGCGCCGTCATAGGCGTAGCCTTGATCCTCACGCTCCTTCACGACCTCGATGATCCGGCCAAGGCGCGGGTCTTTTGAGTCGACCTTGAGGCCCGCCGCTTCCAGCCGAGCGCGCAGGTTGGACTGGCCTGCCTGATTGCTCATCGGGATGACGCGTTCGTTGCCGACAAGCGCGGGGTCGATGTGTTCGTAGGTGGTCGGGTCCTTCAGGATGGCACTGGCGTGAAGGCCTGCTTTGTGGGCAAAAGCGCTGGCGCCGATGTAGGGGGATGACCGCAATGGCACGCGGTTCAGGATGTCATCCAGCATGCGGCTGGTCTTCAGAAGGCCCGCCAAAGCCCCGGGCGTGACGCCGGTCTGGAAGCGGCTGGCGTAGGGCTCTTTCAACAGAAGCGTCGGGATCAGCGTTGTCAGGTTCGCATTGCCGCAGCGCTCGCCCAGCCCGTTCAGCGTGCCCTGGATCTGCCGCGCGCCGGCGTCGACCGCGGCAAGGGAGTTGGCAACGGCGTTCCCCGTGTCGTCGTGGCAGTGGATCCCCAGCCGGTCGCCGGGGATGCCCGCGGCGATGACCTCGGCCGTGATGCGGCCAACCTCGGCGGGAAGCGTGCCGCCGTTGGTGTCGCACAGGACGATCCAGCGGGCGCCGGCGTCGAGGGCGGCGTGGAGGCAGCTGAGGGCGTAGCCGGGGTTGCTGCGGTAGCCGTCGAAGAAGTGTTCCGCGTCGAAGAGGGCCTCGCGGCCTTTGGTGTCAAGGTGGCGGAGGGAGGAGGCGATGGCGTCGCGGTTTTCCTCCAGCGTGACGCCAAGGGCGGTGGTGACCTGAAAGTCATGGGTCTTGCCGACAAGGCAGACCGCCGGGGTGCCCGCATTCAGGACGGCGGCGAGGGTGTCGTCATTCTCGGCCGACCGACCCACGCGGCGAGTCATGCCGAAGGCGGTCAGGGTCGCGCGGGTGGCCGGGGGGGCCGAAAAGAAATCAGAGTCGGTGGGGTTGGCACCGGGCCAGCCGCCTTCGATATGATCGACCCCAAGGGCATCCAGCGCCTTGGCGATCTGGACCTTTTCGGCGGTGGAAAACTGGACGCCCTGGGTCTGCTGGCCATCGCGCAGGGTGGTGTCGAAGAGGTAGAGGCGGTCGCTCATGGGGTGGGTCCGGGATGGGTGTCCCGGGCAGGGACATGCTTCGACAGGCGTGAAATCAATGGGTTAGCTTGGCAGTTTAAGGATTTCGTAACGGTTTGGCATTGGGCGAGACAAAATCCTTCGAAGGATTTTGGCCGGAATTTTCGAAAATTCCGGTGGCGCGCGGGGGTCACTTGAGCGCCTCCAGTTTGGCGGAGTCGAAGTTTGGGCCGGGGACGAGTTCGACGCCGGATTTGGACATTCTGACCTCTACCCCTGCAGCGATGAGGGCGGATTTCAGGGCATCGACGGCGGAGTAGTCTTTGGAAGTCACAGCGGCAGTCCGGAATTCTGCAAGGCGCCTTTGGAGTCCGGCGAGGGACATGCCTTGGTGTCGTTTCATGGCCGCAAGTTTCCGAACCGGGAAACCTAACAATTCCGCCGACACTATGAACCTGAGATCGGCCTGCGATTGGGCCACTTCTGGAAGCTTGAGGTAATCGGGGCTGTTATCGATGAAGCGCGCAAGGTTCTTCACTCTCGCAAGGGCAAGTGACGTATTCAAATCGTCGGCCAGCGCGTTGACCACTTCGCTGTCCGGCGTGGTGGAAGCTAGGGGTCCATCAAGCACATCCGGACGGGATTGCAGAGTGTTGGCCCAGAACGAAAGCTCATCTTCTGCCTGCCGCGCCTTCTCTGCCGTCCAGTCCATCGGACTGCGGTAATGCGTCATCAGGAACACAAACCGGATCACCTCACCCGGGACGCCCTGGTCCAGCAAATCGCGGACGGTGAAGAAATTCCCGAGGCTCTTGGACATCTTCTTGCCCTCGACCTGCAGCATCTCATTGTGCAGCCAGTAGCGGGCGAAGCTGCCGTGGGGGTGGGCGCAGGCCGACTGGGCGATCTCGTTCTCGTGGTGGGGAAATTGCAGGTCCAGCCCGCCGCCGTGGATGTCGAACGACTCTCCCAACAGTTCATGCGCCATGGCCGAGCATTCGATGTGCCAGCCGGGACGGCCCCGGCCCCAGGGGCTGTCCCAGCCGGGTTCCCGATCGGTCGAGGGTTTCCAGAGGACAAAGTCCATCGGGTCTTCCTTGAAGGGGGCGACCTCGACGCGGGCTCCGGCGATCATGTCGTCGATGCTGCGGCCCGAGAGCTTGCCGTAATCGGCATAGCTGCGGACCCGGAACAACACATGGCCTGCCGCCGCGTATGCATGGCCCTTGGCGATCAGGTCAGCGGTCATGGCAACCATGGCGCCGATCCATTCGGTCGCGCGGGGTTCGTGATCGGGTCGCATCGCCCCCAACGTGTCCATGTCGGCGTGATACTGGGCGATGGTTTCATTCGTGCGCTCAAAGATCAGCTCTTCCAGCGTGCCGGGGCTGCCGGCTTTCTGGCGGCGCAGCGCCTCGGCGTTGATCTTGTCATCGACGTCGGTGAAGTTGCGCACATAGGTGACGTGATTGGCCCCGTAGACATGGCGCAGAAGCCGGTTCAGCACGTCAAAGACGATTACCGGCCGCGCATTGCCTAGATGGGCGCGGTCATAAACCGTGGGGCCGCAGACATACATCCGGACGTTCTGATCGTTGATCGGAACAAAGTCTTCCTTCTTCCGGGTCTTAGAATTCGTGAGGCGGATGGTCACCATGTCAGTCGTCCCAAAAACGCAGGCTTTCCCCGCGCGGGAGTGGCTTTTCATCCTGAGGGAATGACGAAGCGCCCGCGCGACCGAAGTCAGCGGGTAATGCAGCAGATGCAGATGTTGCGCAACGTCGTCATGTGGGTCGGCCTAGCATGGCGCGGTGGCGCGGTGCAAGTGGGGCGGCCCGCCTTCGCGCGGGAAAGACGGACCGCCAAATGCCAGATCAGTCGCCCGAACGGGTGAAGGCGCCGCGGTTGTCCGGCCCAATGCCAAGCCAGCCCGCGACAGTCCGGGCGACATGGGCGGTGATCATCTTCTTCTGGGTCTGGCCCTGTTTGCGCGCCTCAGCCATCTGGGCGCCGGAAAGGGCGGGCAGTTCGGCGCGGATCAGGGTGTCGCGCAGCAGAACCTCACCCGAGCTTGCATCAACCACGCGGGCGATGAAGTCGATGTTGTGCACGCCCCAATCCTGCCCGCGCTGTTCCGCTTCGAACGTCAGGGCGTGGAAGCGGGTGACCGTCACGTCAATGATGACGGGGCGCGAGCCGCGCAGCCCCTGCGCCCCGGCGCGGATGGCATCGGTCATGATCTTGTCGACCTGAATGTAGCGGTCGCCCAGCGGGTCTTCGCGCCAGACGATATCGGCGTTGGGCAGAAGCGACTTCGCCTCGGAGACGACGAGGGTCTTGGGGACATCGACCTGCACATCCGACAGGCGCCAGCCTTGCGAGACCGCGGCAGGGACAGGGTCATAGGCCGTCTCAAACCGGTTTCCGGGAACGCAGGCGGTCAGCGCGGCAACTGAAAGGCCAAGAAGCACGGCGCGGCGAGAGAAGGACATGGGTCACCTATGGGCAAGCAAGAGGGATGGAGGACGGTATCTTCCGTTTTGATGAAGGAAACCCTAAGCAAGAACCGTGACCCAAACAAGGTGGTGACATGGCGACTCGTGGGTCTTTGCCTGCGGTTCCGCCGCTTTGCTGCCCCTTTGCTGGCCGGAACGGGAGGACGGAATGGACCATGAAGGTCTAAGGTTGTGGTCGAAGCGGGCGGCGGACTGGGCGGCCGATTATCATGCGGGGTTGCGCGACAGGCCGGTGCGGGCGCCGCTGGTGCCGGGGGCCGTGGCGCGCCAGGTGCCGGGCGCGCCGCCTGAGGGCGCGGAGCCGATGGAGGCGATCTGGGCGGATTTTGAAGCGATCGTGCCCGGGGGCATGACGCATTGGCAGCACCCGCGTTTCTTTGCCTATTTCCCGGCCAACGCCGCCCCGGCGTCGATGCTGGCAGAGCAGCTGGTCAATGCGATGGGGTGCAATGCGCTGATCTGGCAGACCTCACCCGCCGCGACCGAGATCGAGCAGGTGATGGTCGACTGGCTGCGTCAGGCGGTGGGGCTGCCGGAGGGGTTCGTCGGCACGATCCATGACACGGCGACAACGGCGACGCTGTCGGCGGTGTTGACGATGCGGGAACGCGCGCTTGGCTGGCGCGGGCTGGAGGACGGGCTGCAGGGCGGGCCGGTGTTGCGGTTCTACGCAAGTGCCGAGACGCATTCATCCGTCGACAAGGCGATACGGGTGGCGGGGATTGGGCAGCGCAACTTGGTGAAGGTGGCGGTGGACGCGGACCGGGCGATGACCGGGGCGGCGCTGGCGGCGGCGATTGAGGCGGACCGGGCGGCGGGGATGTTGCCTGCGGGCGTGATCTTGTGCGCCGGGGGCACCAGCGTGGGGGCCTTCGACCGGATCGGCGAGTGCATCGCGGCGGCGCAGGCGGCGGGCGTGCCGGTCCATGTCGATGCGGCCTGGGCCGGGTCGGCGATGATCTGCCCGGAGTTCCGCGAGCTCTGGGCGGGCGTTGAGGGGGCGGATTCGGTTGTTCTGAACCCGCACAAGTGGCTTGGGGCGCAGTTCGACTGTTCCGTCCAGTTCATACGCGATCCCGGCGCGCAGGTCCGCACGCTTGGCCTGCGGCCGACCTATCTGGAAACGGCGGGGCGTGAGGAGATCGTCAACTTCAACGAATGGACCGTGCCCCTGGGCCGCCGGTTCCGGGCGCTGAAGCTGTGGTTCGTGCTGCGCGCCTATGGGTTGGCGGGGCTGCGAGAACGAATCCGCAACCACGTGGCCTGGGCGCTGGAGGCGCGGGATCAGATCGCCGCTCTGCCGGGAATTCGAATCGTGACCGAACCCCGGCTGTCGCTCTTTTGTTTCGCTTTGGAAACAGATGCGGCGACCGAGGCGCTTTTGGCGCGGATCAACGACGATGGCCGGCTGTACCTGACCCAGACACGGGTGGATGGCGTGTTTGCCATCCGGGTGCAGGTCGGATCATTTGACTGTTGTCGCGAAGATGTCATGTTGATTGCAACAACACTCAAAGAATTGCTTGCATCATGACAATCAAGGCCCTTGCCATCGCGGTGACGCTGGCGCTCGGGGTATTTTCCCCGGGTGCTTTTGCACAAACCTCAGCCGATCCTGCGCCCGAGCCGGTGACCAATCCGGCCCTGCCCGCCCCGCTGAGCGAGACGCTGTCGGACTTTGCTGATGTGCTGGACCCGGCCGCCGAAGGCCGGATTGCGGGCCTTTTGGCGGCGGTGCGGGCGGAAACCGGGGTGCAGATGGTGGTGGTCACCCTGCCCTCCATCGAAAACTACGGCGGTGCGGGCCAGCGGCTGGATGCCTATGCCAAGGCGCTGTTCAACGCCTGGGGCGTGGGCGACGCCGAGCGCAATGACGGCATCATGATGCTGGTCGTCAGCGACGCGCGCGAAGTGCGCATTGCGCTGGGTGCGGGCTATGATGCGGTCTATGACGGGCGCGCAGCGCGGGTCCTGTCCACCGCTGTCTTGCCCGAGTTGCGTGAGGGGCGCATGGCGCAGGGGATCGAGGCGGGCATCGCCTCCTCACGCGAAAGGCTGATCGCGCCCTTCATCGAAGGCCGCCCCGTCACCCTGACCGACGGCTTTGCCGAAGAGATTCCAAGCAATGTACCCTGGCTGGCCGGGGCCGGGGCCTTCGGGGCGGCGGTGATCTTTTTCTTCTGGCGCTCGGCCAGGGCGCGGAAGCTGTGCCCCCGCTGCGGCGAAGCGACCCTTTCGCGCACGCGCGAGGTGATCGAGCCTGCGACGCTGATGTCGAGCGGCACCGGAATCGAGCATCAGAAATGCACCAGCTGCGGCTTTGTCGACCGCAAGCAGTTCCGCGTGGGGCGAAGCCAGTCTTTCGGTGCCTCGCGGCTGAGTTCGACCACCGGCAGCAGCGGCGGCGGGTCATCCCGCAGTGGCGGCTTTGGCGGCGGGCGGTCTTCAGGCGGTGGTGCAAGCGGGAAATGGTAGGCAGACCAGGACTTTACGCGACGATCCTGATCCTGTTGGCCGCTGCCCCCCTTGCCGCTGAAAGCCCGCGAGAGGTTTTGTTCCCGTCCGATGCAAACTGCTATGCCCGCACTTATTCTGCGCAGCATCTGGCAGAACATCCGGCGCAGATGGTCAGCAGCATTGCTCTGCGCCCGGAAGGGGCCAAGGTGGAAGACCCTGCGATGCTGGTCTGGGTCACGATCACCCTGCGCGACCGGCCTGATGAGGCGCTTGAGGCGCTGGCCTATTGCCAGGTTCACGACAGCACACGGCTGGGCTGCATGATGGAGGGGGATGCGGGTGCCTTCACGATTGCCACGTCAAAAGGCGGCGCGGCCCTTGTGACCGTGGACAAGGCCGGAATGGGCTTTGAAGGGGAAACGGGCTTTGTCACCCTGCGCGCGGATGCGGGCGATGACCGCAGGTTCCTTCTGCAGCCATTGAACCCCTGCCCGTAAAGATGGGGTTAGTCAGCCGGGACGTGCCCGGTCCCCCCTTCCCCAACGGATCGGGAAAGGGGCAGATCAGGGGCGCGCTTAGAAGCGCATGCCAACCTTGGCCGACAGCGTCGTCGCATCAAGATCAACGGTCGAGCCGTCGAAATTGTTGAAGTCGTGCTGCAGGAGTTCGGCACCAACGGTCCAACGCTCGGACACGGCGGTGTTGACGCCAGCACCGTAGAAGACGCCGTTGTCGCTCAGTTCGGTCCCGCCCACGGTTGCGCTGGCATATGCGGCACCAGCGGTTGCGTAGATCAGGCTGTTGCCAAGCTTGGCCCCGCCCAGAAGTTTCAGACGGGCAACGTCATCCAGCGTGCCGGTGGTGCCGCCAAGATCGATGTTGGCGCTGTCATAGTCGAGTTCGGCACCAGCAACGTAGCTGCCGAAATCCCAACGGTAGCCGGCGTGGATACCGCCAAGGTAGCCGTTGCCTTCCAGGGTGCCGGTGCTGGAATCGATGTCGGCGTAGCCCAGTTGGGCACCGGCATAGAAGCCCGTCCAGTCGATGCCAGCCGGGGCTGCCGGGGCATAGGTCGCTTCGACCGTCGGTTCGGGGGCCACTTCAACCGGGCCGCCGGCGAAGGCCGGGCTGACGATGGCGAAGGTAGCGAGCGCTGCTGCGATTTTTTTCATTGCAATCTCCTGCATGGATTGGGCCCGACGAAAAGTTCGGGCCGGGTCCAAAGGGAATGGGGGGGAATTGGGTCAGGGACAATGCCCTGTCACGCGGGGGTGATGCGATGTGTTCGGTGGTGGCCGATAAGCGCCGAGGAACCCGGGAGCATTGGGCCGGAAACCGCCGCCCCTCCTCCAGGATACCTGTTTCACGCAAATGTCATGGAGCGCCTAGTGGCCGTCAGGCGTTGGTCTATCCTCGTTCCGCAAGGTCAAGCCAATCCGCTTCGGCGGTGGACAGGGCGGTCTGACGCTCTGCCATCGCGGCGGTCGCTTTGCGGAACTTCGCCGGGTCGCGGATGAAGAGATCGGGGTCAGCCAGCAGGGTGGCAAGCTTGGCGATCTCGGCCTCAAGCCGTTCGATCTGGGCGGGCAGATCGTCGAGGCGCTTCTTTTCGGTGAAAGTCAGCGTGCTTTGGCGCGGAGCCTCGGCCTTGGTGGCTGGGCCGGTCTTGCTGGCGGGCTTGGCTGCAGGCGCGGGGTCCGGGGTTGGCTGGCCGCGTTGGGCGGCATAGTCGGACCAGCCGCCGGGGTAGACGGTCGCCCTGCCCTCACCCTCCATCGCGACGGTCGCGGTGGCGATGCGGTCGATGAAATCGCGGTCGTGGGAAACGAGGAGGACGGTGCCGTCGTAGTCGCCAAGGATATCCTGCAAAAGGTCCAGCGTTTCGACGTCAAGGTCGTTCGTCGGTTCGTCCAGGATCAGAAGGTTCGACGGCTGTGCCATCAGCTTGGCCAGCAAAAGTCGGGCCTTTTCGCCGCCCGACAGGCTGCGAACGGGGGCGCGAGCGCGGGCTTCGTCAAAGAGGAAGTCCTTGAGGTAGGCCACCACATGCCGCGGGGTGCCGCGCACCATCACCTGATCCGAGGCGCCAGAGACGCGCATCAGGGGATCGCCTGTCAGGTTGTCCCAAAGCGTGGCCTCAGGGTCGAGCCGGGCGCGGGACTGGTCGAAGACGGCAATCTCAAGGTTGGTGCCAAGGGTCACCTTGCCGGAATCGGGGGCCAGTTCGGTGGTGAGAAGTTTCAGAAGCGTGGTCTTGCCGACGCCGTTCGGCCCGACAAAAGCCACCCGGTCGCCACGCAGGATGCGCAGGCTGAAATCGCGGACAAGGTGCTTGTCGCCGAAGGATTTCGTCAGATGCTGCGCCTCGATCACCTTCTTGCCAGAGGTCGTGCCGCTTTCCAGCGCCATGGCTGCGGTGCCCTGACGGCGGATCTGCGAGGAGCGTTCTTCGCGCAGGGCGGCCAGGGCGCGGACCCGGCCCTGGTTGCGCTTGCGGCGGGCTGAGATGCCTTCGACGGCCCATTTCGCCTCGGCCTTGATCTTGCGATCCAGCTTGTGGCGGGCCTCGTCCTCTTCGGCCCAGATGGTTTCGCGCCAATCCTCAAAGCCGTCAAAGCCCGAGTCGCGGCGGCGCACCTCGCCCCGGTCGATCCAGAGGGTGGCTTTCGTCAGCGCCCGCAGGAAGGCGCGGTCGTGGGAGATGAGGACAAAGGCGGTGCGGGTGGAGGACAGCTCTTCCTCCAGCCACTCGATCGCCTGGATGTCGAGGTGGTTGGTGGGTTCGTCTAGCAGCATCAGGTCCGGCGCTTCGGCCAGCAGCTTGGCCAGCGCCGCCCGGCGTTTTTCGCCGCCCGACGCGGTGGCGACGGGGGCTTCGGGGCGGAACTTCAGGCCTTCGGCCACCACGGCAAGGCGGTATTCCATGCCGTCGGGCAGGTGCGACGCGGCGAAATCGCCCAAAGTCTCAAACCCCGAAAGGTCCGGGTCCTGCTCCATGTAGCCCACGGTCGTGCCGGGGGCGATGGTCCGGGTGCCGCTGTCGGCTTCAACCAGCCCCGCCATCACCTTCATCAGCGTGGACTTGCCCGAGCCGTTGCGGCCGACAAGGGCCACCCGGTCGCCGGGCTGGACCACAAGGGTCAGATCATCGAACACCGGATTGCCGCCGAAGGTAAGCGAAATGCCGGAAAGCTGAAGGAGGGGTGCGCGTGCCATGGGGGGCGAGGTAGTGGGGGATTTGATCCGCGTCAACGCCCCGAACGCCGCGGCCTGCAAGGATGGGCCAAGCAGACTTACAAAAGGCATGTCCCATGGCACCCCTGAACGGGATCACGATACTGGATCTGACGCATGTTCTGGCCGGGCCTTTCGCCAGCCACACGCTGCAGGACCTTGGCGCGCGCATCATCAAGGTCGAACGCCCGGGCACCGGGGACGATACCCGCGCCTTCCCGCCGTTCAAGGATGGGCAAAGCGCCTATTTCGCGACCTTGAACGCGGGCAAGCAATCCATCGCGCTGGACCTTACCGACGACGCCGATCGCGCGATCTTTGAACAATTGCTGGCCCGCGCTGATGTTCTGATCGAGAATTTCCGTCCCGGCGCCCTGCACCGGCTGGGCTATGGCTGGAAGGTGGTGCATGCGCGCTTTCCCCGGCTGATCTATGCCTCGGTCTCGGGATTCGGGCAGACCGGGCCAGAGGCCGAAAAACCCGCCTATGACATGGTCGTGCAGGCGCGGGGCGGGGTGATGGCCATCACCGGCGAGGCGGATGGCCCACCAGTCCGCGTCGGTGCCAGCATTGGCGATATCGCGGCGGGGATGTTTCTGACCCAAGGCATCCTTGCGGCGCTGTATGACCGGGAACGCACCGGACAGGGTGCGCAGGTCGATGTGGCGATGCTGGATGCCCAGCTTGCCATTCAGGAACATGCCGTGGCGATTGCCGCGACAACGGGGGTTGCGCCGGGGCGGACCGGGGCGCGCCATCCCACGATCACGCCGTTTTCCACCTTTCGCGCCAAGGATGGCTTTGTGGTCATCGCAGCGGGCAACGACGCGATGTTCGCCCGGCTGTGCGAGGTTCTGGGTCTAGAGCTGGCCGCTGATCCGCGCTTTGCCAGCAATGCAGCGCGCTGCGAGAACCATGCGCTGTTGAAACGGTTGATCGAGGCGGTGACGCTGGGCGAGACGGTCGCCCGGTGGATCAAGGTGCTGGAACTGGCTGGCCTTCCGACCGGGCGGGTGCAGGACATGACCGAGGTCTTGCGGGACCCGCAGCTTCTGGCGCGGCACATGGTGCTGCCGGTGACAGCCGCGCCCGGCGGGCCAGCCTTCACCGCCCCGGGCAACCCGATCAAGATGAGCACCCTGCCCGAGCTTTCCATGCGTGCGCCTGCCCCCGCGCTGGACGGGGACAGGCAGGCGATCCTCGACTGGTTGGCGCACACTCAGGCTGGATAAGCCCGGCGGCCCCGCAGCATGGGCACCAGGAACAAGGCCAGGAAGACCAGGTTTGCCGCCACGTTGATCGGTGCCCCGGCCAGAAACGACGCAAAGCTGTCCAGCCCGAACCAGGCCAGAACGGCGGTCAGGATTGTCGGGCGGATCGTTTCAGGGTCACGGGCCAGGGGCGCCCCGGCAAGTTGCCAGATCATCACGCCCCAGCCGAAGGTGATGCCGCCAAGGATTGCGGCCAGAAGGCGGGATTCCGGGGTGGTCAGCCCTTCGGCCCCATCAAGGGGCCAGAAGACCAGATCAAGCAGCAGCGCCGTCGGGGCGGACAGCGGCGGATAGGCCGCAAGGGCGCAGGCCAGGCCGAAGCCGATCAGCGCCACGGCCGCGGCAAAGCGCAGGCCCTTTTGTTCGGATGTCATCACGTTGTCCTCCATCATTGGTGATGGCGGCAGGTAAGCCTGAGTCCCAACGGGCATCCAATTCCCTGCAAGGTAAGTGAAATGCCTCCGCCGCTGCGCTAGGAAGGGGAAAAGGAGCGGTGCGCATGCAGGATTTTCCGGTGGTGTTGAAGGATTGGCGGCGCGCGCGGCGGCTGAGCCAATTGCAGCTTTCGGTCGAGGCGGGGGTTTCGGCGCGCCACCTTGCCTTTCTGGAGACCGGCCGCGCCCGCCCGTCGCGCGGGATGGTCTTGCGGCTGGCCGAAGTGCTGGGCCTGCCAAGGGCCGAGGCGAACGGGATGCTGGGGGCGGCCGGATTTTCGGCCCAGTTTCCGGTGCTGGGGCTGGATGCGGCAGGAATGGCCGAGGTGCGCCGCGCGATGGACTGGACGATCCAGCGCCACGCCCCCTACCCCGCCATCATCATGGACCGGCTTTGGCGTATTGTGGCGCTGAACGGCCCGGCCAAGCGGATCTTCGGCCCGGCGGGTTTTGAGGCAGGGGCAAGTCTACTGGAGGCGCTGGCGGACCTGTCGCTGTTCGCCACCCTGATCGAGAACTGGCCAGAGGTCGGCCATCACACGCTGTTGCGCCTGCGGGCCGAAAGCGCGCGGGCCGGCGGGCTCGCAGAGCTTGACCGGGCGGCGGCGGTGCTGGCCTGCGACCCGCAGATCGCGGGGTTTCAGCCAAAGGGGCCGGCGCGGGCCGTGGTGCCAACGATCTACCGGATGGGGGCGGTGCGGGTGCCGCTTTTTTCCACCTATGCGCAGTTCGGCTCGGCAGAGGAAGTGGCGCTAGCCGACATGAAGATTGAGCTGATGTTCCCGGCCGATGCGGAGGCAGAGGCTTTTCTGCAAACGCTGGATTCCCGCGCGGACCAAAATCCTTGAGGAAGGATTTTAACAAATTTCTTCCTCAAGAAACTAGGGCCTTTGCGGCAACGGGTCGGTCAGGCGCCATGGGTCTGATGCATTTTCCGCAGGATTTCGCGGGCGTTCCTGTTAAGACTGTGGCCCATGCCGTTTCGCTCGCTTGACCCTGCCCTGATCCTTGCCACCGCCGAACGGCTGGAGGCGCGGATTGCCGAGAGGTTTCCCGACCGGGGGCTTTCCCTTGTCGCGCGCGAGGTGGTGGCCCTGTCGCGCACGGTTGCCGCCGAGGTTCAGGCCCTGACCCCGCCGATCTGGTGGCTGCGCGGGCTGGTGGCGCTGGTGGTGCTGGCGGGCGGGGCGATCTTTGTCTGGGTCGGGTCGGTGATCCCGCTGAACCAGGTCGGGCGCGCGGCGACCCTGTCGGTCGAGACGCTGGAAGCGGCGATCAACACGGCCCTGCTGGCAGGGGTCGGCCTTCTGGCACTTGTGCGGCTTGAGGCGCGGGTGAAATCGCGGCGGGTGGCGCGGGGGCTGCATGGCTTACGCTCGGTCATCCATGTCATCGACATGCACCAGTTGACCAAGGACCCGGTGGCGCTGTCGCCCGATTTTCACCCCACTGCCACCTCGCCCCGGCGCGACATGGATGCGGTCGCGCTGTCGCGCTATCTCGACTATTGCTCGGAACTTCTTGCGATCACCGGGAAACTGGCTGCCCTTTATGCGCAGGCGGTGCCGGAAGAGGGCGTGGCCTCGGCCGTCAATGACATCGAGGTGCTGGGGGCGTCGCTGTCGCGCAAGATCTGGCAGAAGATCACCCTTATCGACGCGAAACAGCCCGCGCGACGGAAGGGCTGAGGTTGAGGGTCGGTCCTGCCGGATTGCGTGCCTGAACTGCCGCTTTGCGGCATTGCTGTGCGGTCGCGCAGTCCTACAACTGCACCACAGGATAGGATTAGCCGTGACCGCACCTGCCGTGAATGCGACCACCCGGGTCGATGCATCAACCTTGCCCGACGAGCGCTGGGAGGACCCGGCGCGCGGCACGATCCGGTTTCGCACCTTGATCTCGGCCCCCCAGACCGCCACCTGCGAACTGGTCTGCGGCGTGGCCATGCTGGCCGAAGGCGAGACCTTCGCGCTGCACGCGCACCCTGAGGCTGAGGTCTATTTTGGGCTCGAAGGATCGGGCGAGGTTATGATTGACGGAATGCCGCATGTCCTTGCCCCCGGTGTCGCACTTTACATCCCCGGGGGGGCCGTGCATGGCGTGCCCATCGCCCGGACCGCGATGACATGGTTCTACACCTTCGCCACCGACAGTTTTGCCGACATCCACTACCGTTTCCTGCATGAGAGCCCCGAATGACCGACGATGCACTGGTGATCTTCACGCCCTCTGGCAAGCGTGGCCGCTTTGCGCTTGGCACGCCGGTGCTGACAGCGGCGCGGCAGTTGGGGGTGGACCTTGATTCCGTCTGCGGCGGGCGCGGCATCTGCTCCAAATGCCAGATCACGCCCGGCTATGGTGAGTTTTCCAAGCATGGCGTGACGGTCGCCGAAGATGCCCTGAGTGAGTGGAATTCGGTCGAGGATCGCTACAAGCGCATCCGGGGGCTGATCGACGGGCGTCGGCTTGGCTGCCAGGCCAAGGTCATGGGCGATGTGGTCATTGACGTGCCGCCCGAATCCCAAGTCCACAAGCAGGTGATCCGCAAATCGGCGACCGAGCGGGTGATGGTCATGGACCCCGCCACCCATGCCGTGTTCGTCGAGGTGGATGAGCCGGACATGCACGAACCGACCGGCGATTTCGAACGGCTGAACCGCGCCCTTTTCGCGCAATGGCAGGTCGAAAGCGTGACCGCTGACCTGTCGGTCCTGCGCCGGTTGCAGCCCGCTTTGCGCAAAGGCGACTGGAAGGTCACGGTCGTCCTGCACAAGGGCAACCACGACGCCCAGACCCGCGTTCTGGATATCTTCCCCGGCTTCCACGAAGGCCCGCTGCTGGGCCTTGCGGTGGACCTTGGGTCCACCACCATCGCCGCGCATCTTTGCGATCTCTCGGATGGGCGGGTGCTGGGGTCGTCGGGCCTGATGAACCCGCAGATCCGCTTTGGCGAGGACCTGATGTCCCGCGTCAGCTACGTGATGATGAACCCCGGCGGCGATGTCGAGATGACATCGGTCGTGCGTGAGGCGCTGAATGCCCTGACGAAATCGCTTGCAGATGAGGCGGGGGTGGACCCCGCGTCGATCTATGAGATGGTCGTCGTCTGCAACCCGGTGATGCACCACCTCTTGATGGGGGTCGATCCGGTCGAACTCGGCCAGGCGCCGTTCGCCTTGGCCACAAGCGGCAGCATGGCCCTTGACGCGCGAGAGCTGGACCTGACCGCGATGAACCGCAATGCGCGGGTCTATGTCCTGCCCTGCATCGCGGGCCACGTGGGGGCCGACTGCGCGGCGGTGGCCTTGTCGGAGGAACCGCAAAAGTCGAAGGAGATGGTGCTGATTGTCGATGTCGGCACCAATGCCGAACTGCTTCTGGGCAATGAAACCCGGGTGCTGGCGTGCTCCAGCCCCACCGGCCCGGCCTTTGAAGGCGCGCAAATCTCCAGCGGGCAGCGGGCCGCACCGGGTGCGATCGAGCGGGTGGAGATTGACCCCGTGACCAAGGAACCCCGGTTCCGCGTCATCGGGTCCGACCTTTGGTCAGACGATCCGGGCTTTGCGGCGGCCACGGCGGCCAGCGGCATCACCGGCATCTGCGGGTCCGGCATCATCGAGGCGGTGGCGGAAATGCGGCTGGCGGGACTGGTCGACGCAGGCGGGTTGATCGGCGGGCCTGAGCAGACCGGCACCGACCGGTGCGAGGCGACGGGCCGGACGCACAGCTATCTCCTCCATGATGGCAGCGCGGATGGCGGGCCGCGGATTTCCGTAACCCAAGGCGATATCCGGGCGATTCAGCTGGCGAAATCGGCGCTTTATGCCGGGGCGCGCCTCTTGATGGATGAAATGGGCGTGGATCATGTGGATCGCGTCACCCTGGCCGGCGCGTTCGGCGCGCATATCAGCCCGAAACACGCGATGGTCTTGGGCATGATTCCCGATGCGCCGCTAAGCCAGGTGACCAGCGCGGGCAATGCCGCAGGCACCGGCGCGCGCATTGCGCTTTGCAGCGTGGCGGCCCGCGACAGCATCGAGGCGACGGTGCACCAGATTCACAAGGTGGAAACCGCGATCGAGCCGAAGTTTCAGGAACATTTCGTCAACGCCAACGCCATTCCGCACGCGGTTGACCCGTTCCCGAACCTTATGGGCATCGTGACCCTGCCCGATGTCAGCTTCAACACCTCAGGCTCGGGCGGCGACGGTGGGCGTCGGCGGCGGCGCTGACCGCTTCTCGTTCGACCATGTCTTTTTGTCGGCTGCTTGGCCGGGCAAAGGGAAGACGCGGTCGAACGGCAAGCGAAGCGCTTGCGCCTGCGACGAAAACCCGTAACGTCGCGTTATGTCTGATGATCCTGTCGCCGAACTGATCGAAAAATGCGCCGCGCTCGACCGTGCGGCGTTTCGCGCGCTTTATCGTGACACTTCCGCGAAACTCATGGGCGTCCTGCTCCGTATCCTTAAGGAACGCGCAGAGGCGGAGGATGCCTTGCAAGAGGTTTACACACGGGTTTGGTTACGGGCGGGTCGCTATGACGCTGCCAAGGGTCGGGGCATGACCTGGCTGATCGCGATTGCACGCAATCTGGCGATTGACCGGCTGCGCGCCCGGCCAGAGGCGACCAGCGATGATGGGCTGGACCTGGTGCAGGACAGCGCCCCGCGCGCGGAAACGCGGCTGATCGCCATGGGCGAGGCAAAGCGGATGACCGACTGCTTTGCCACGCTGGAGCCTGACCGCGCCGAAGCGGTGCGCGGCGCCTATCTGGGCGGGCTGTCCTACGTCGAACTGGCCGAGCGTTATGTGGTGCCCTTGAACACCATGCGCACCTGGCTTCGCCGCAGCCTTCTGAAACTGAAGGAGTGTCTGGACCAATGACCGACGCTCCTCTCACCCCGCGCGAAGCGGATGATGCCGAAGCTGCCGAGTACGTCCTTGGCGTGCAGGATCTGGCCGAACGCAGCGCCACCGAGGCGCGGATCAAGCGCGACCCGGAGTTTGCCACTTTGGTCACGGCCTGGGAAACCCGGCTGGACGGGCTGAACGACGGGTTTGACCCGGTCCCTGCCCCGGACCTGCTGCCCGCCATCGAGGCGCGGCTTTTCCCGCGCGCCGCCAAGGCATCGGCACGGGTGCGTGGCGCGCTTTGGCGCTGGGTCTCTGGCGCTGCGGTGGCTGCGGCGGTCGTGCTGCTCGGACTGGCCCTTCTGGTGCCGCCCGCGCCGTCGCTGGTGGCGGTGCTGTCCACGGCCGATGCGCGCCTGTCCTATGAAGTGCGCCATTTCGGGAATGAGCTGCAGGTCACGCGCGTGGCGGGTGTGCCGGCGGTTCCCGGCCGGGTGCATGAGCTGTGGTTGATCGCGCCCGGTGCGGCCCCAGTCTCGCTTGGCCTTCTGGACGCGCCCGAACTGATGGTCACCTATCCCCGTCCGCCAGAAGGCTGGACCCTTGCCGTGTCGATCGAACCTGCAGGCGGGTCACCCATCGGCACGCCAACCGGCCCCGTGATCCTGACGGCCGAGGTCGGGACAGATACTTGATCACGAAAGCGTGAGCGAGCGGGGCGGCTGAAACTTCGCCCCTGCCCCTTCCGTTCTTTCAGGTGTGAGGCGGGATTGGCCCGCCTGATCTGAAGGGACTGACATCATGAAAGCTTTCAAACTCGCCACCGCGATCCTGGCACTGACCACCGGCATGGCGCTGGCGGAAAACCCGATGGTCGGCGGTGCGGCCATGTTCGAAGACAAGAACATTGTCGAAAACGCCGTGAACTCGGCCGATCACACCACGCTCGTCGCCGCCGTGCAGGCCGCCGGTCTGGTTGAGACGCTGCAGGGCGAAGGCCCGTTCACCGTTTTCGCGCCCACCAATGACGCTTTCGCCAAGCTGCCTGCTGGCACCGTGGAAACCCTCCTCAAGCCGGAAAACAAGGACCAGCTGGTCAAGATCCTGACCTGCCACGTCGTGGCGGCCAACGCGCTGTCGGGCGACATCATGGGCATGATCGAAGCTGATGGCGGCGAGCACAAGGTTGCCACCGTTGGCGGCTGTGAGTTCACCGTGATGGCCAAGGATGCCGTCGTGATGATCAAGGACGGCATGGGCAACGTCGCCAATGTCACCATCGCGGACGTGAAACAGTCGAACGGCGTGATCCACGTCATCGACACCGTGCTGCTGCCGGCGATGTAAAGTCCCCCCATCGCAGGTTAGCGGGGCCGCCGGGTGGTCACTCACCCGGCGGCCTTTGTCTTGCGTGGCTTGATCGGGTTTGCCCCTTCGGCCAAGCTCAGGCCCATCGAATAGATTTTTCCTATGGAGATTCGCATGCGCCTGTTCCCTGCCCTTTTGACCGTGACGGCATTGATGCTGCCAAGTTTCGTCCAAGCCGAGGGGCGGTCGATCATCGTCCTTGATGCCTCGGGGTCGATGTGGGGGCAGATCGAGGGGCGGGCCAAGCTGGAAATCGCGCGTGAGGCGCTGGGGTCGGTCCTCTCGGGCATGGACCCCGCGACTGAGATTGGCCTGATGGCCTATGGCCACCGCGAAAAGGGCAGCTGCACCGACATTGAACTTGTGGTGCCGCCGGCAGCTGGAACGGCCCAGGCGATCATTGATGCCGCCAATGCGATGAAATTTCTGGGGAAAACGCCCCTTTCCGATGCGGTCAAGCTGGCGGCGGAAGACCTGAAATACACCGAGGACGCGGCCACCGTGATCTTGATCACTGACGGGATCGAAACCTGCGAGGCTGACCCTTGCGCTTTGGGGGCCGCGCTGGAAGCGGCGGGCGTCAATTTCACCGCCCATGTCGTGGGCTTTGGCCTGACCGAGGAAGAGGGCCGCGCGGTCGCCTGCCTGGCCGAAAACACTGGGGGCAAATACATCCAGGCCTCGGACGCTGGCGCTTTGGTCGAGGCGCTGAAGACGACCGTGGTGGTCGCCGAACCCGAACCCGCCCCGGTGCCAGAACCAGAACCCGAACCGGTGGCCGCCGTTGAATTCAACCTTATGCCGACCGCCGTTTTTGCCGCCGAGGGCGACCCTGTCCCCGCCGAGGAAGGCATGCCCTGGTCCGTGCATCTGATCAACGCCGACGGCACCACGGGCGAGCGTCTGACCACGGAATATGGTGAGCCGCGGCTGAAGCTTGACCCCGGCACCTACCGGCTGATCGGCAGCCTGGGTGAGGCGAAGGCCGAAATGGATGTGACGGTGACCGCCGATGCCACGGCAACCCCGGTCATGAACCTGAACGCGGGCCGGGTGATCCTGAACCCCAAGCTGGACGCCGCGGCCCCGATTGCAGATAACGCCGCCGTCCAGTTTACCCTGCCGGGGGGCGATACCTCGACCTATTACGGCAAGACAGTCACCGTCGTCCCCGCCGGCGAGGTGCCGGTGCGGGTGACCATCGGCATCGCGGTGGCGGAGGTGATGGTCACGGTCGAAGCCGGCAAGACCACCGAACAGGACATCATCGCCCAGGCCGGGCTTGCCGCGATTGAAGGGTTCTACACCCCGGACATGATGATCGAAGGCGGCTCGCATTCGGTTGTGGTCTATCCTGCCAAGGTGGCCCTTGATGGCTCGCGTGAGCGGATCGAGACGATCTACGGGTCGGGCGCGCAGTCCACGCTGCCGCCGGGCGATTATGTCGCCGAAGTTGCGCTGGATCTGGCGCTGGCCGAGACTCCGTTCAGCATCAAGGGCGGCGAACGGACCGATGTGAAAGTGGTGCTGAATGCCGGGGTGATGGCGATCAAGGCCCCTGAAGGGGCGCAAACGGTGGTGCTGCCTGCCAAGGCCGACATTTCCGGCAATCGTGAGCGGCTTTACACCAGCTATTCCGCCGAAACCACGCTGACGGCCCCAGAGGGTGACTATCTGGTACAGGTCCTGGTCGGCGAGACGACGACCGAGCTGCCGCTGACCGTGAAGGCTGGTGAGCGGACCGAACTTCAGGTGCCTTGACCGGCCTTGACTGCTTGCCACCGCGCCTGCCGCTTGACGGCGGGCGCGGCTTGGCATACCTCAGGCAGCGTCGCGGGTGTAGCTCAATGGTAGAGCAGAAGCTTCCCAAGCTTACGACGAGGGTTCGATTCCCTTCACCCGCTCCATCCCCCGCCTTTCGCGTCCACCGTTGACTTGCGCTGGCAAGGCCGTAGCCTTGGAACCGGCCGCAATCCATGCCGGAGGACAGAGAGATGCCCGTCCCGATCCGCCCCCTTGCCGCGCTTGGGCTTGGCCTTGCCTTGGCCGCCTGCGTGAATGATGCGCCACCGGTTGACCCCTATCCCTTTGTGGGCACGTGGGATTGTCAGGTTGAGGTCTTCACCTTCACCGAGACGACCTGGAACAACGGCAGCCAGACCCTGCCGATCAGGAACATCACCCGCGACGGGCGCAATTTTACGCTTCTGTTTCCCGGCAACTACGTGATCGCCCTGGCGGCGGTGACCGATACCGGGATGACCTGGGTCTCGGGCAGGACGGGCGACCAGTTTGCCTGCCGTCGCCTGCCTTAGGCGCGGTGATCCCGCTTCCGTTTGCCGCGGTGACGGGGTAGCAAGCGGCGAACACCTTAGGAGGCACCTGATGAACACCGATATCACCCGCTTTGGCACCGGCGCCCGCATGTCCGAGGCTGTGGCCTTTAATGGCATCCTTTGGGTTGCAGGCCAGGTTGGCCAGCCCGGCGCATCCGTTGCCGAACAGACCCGGCAATGCCTGGCCGAAGTGGACCGGATCCTGGCGGCAGCCGGAACCGACAAGACCCGGATCCTGTCCGCCCAGATCTGGCTGGCCGACATTGCCACCTTCGCCGACATGAACAGCGTCTGGGATGCCTGGGTGCCACAAGGCCACACGCCCGCCCGCGCCACCGGTGAAGCGAAACTGGCGACGCCCGACTACAAGGTTGAGGTGATCGTCACGGCGGCACTGAAGTAAGCGCCGGAATTTTGGAAAATTCCGGACCGGAGCCTTTGAAGGCTCCGGTCCGATGTCTTTGAAGACATCGGTGCCTCAGGCCCGCAGGAAGGCGACAAGGGCGGCGGTTGATCCGTCTTTGCCATCGGTGCCGGTCTTGCCTTCCAGCACCGGTTGCAGCGCAAGCGCCAATTCCTTGCCCAGCTCAACCCCCCACTGGTCGTAGGAGTTGAGGCCAAGAATGACCCCTTCGACAAAGACGCGGTGCTCATAAAGGGCGATGATCTGGCCCAGCGTGAAGGGTGTCAGCTGGTCATAGGCCAGCACGGTTGACGGGCGGTTGCCGGGAAACACCCGGTGGCGGGCCTGTTTTTCCAGCTCGTCTCCGGTCAGGCCCTTCTTGGCCATGATCGCGCGGGCTTCCTGCAGCGAGCGGCCGCGCAACAGCGCCTCGGCCTGGGCCAGGCAGTTCGAGACGAGGAGAAGGTGCTGGTGCGCAAGGTCAGGCTCATGCCCGCGCCGGGCCACAAGGAATTCACAAGGCACAACGCGGGTGCCCTGATGGATCAGCTGGTAGAACGCGTGCTGGCCGTTCGTGCCGGGTTCGCCCCAGACCACGGGGCCGGAATGGGTGGCAAGGTCACTGCCATCAATCGCGACGCGCTTGCCGTTTGATTCCATCTCAAGCTGCTGCAAATACGCAGGAAGACGGCTAAGCCGTTGATCATAGGGCAGAACCGCGCGGGTGGTGTGGCCGCAAAGCTGGTTGTGCCAAATGCCGACCAGCGCCAGCATCACGGGCATGTTCCGGGCAAAGGGGGCGGTCAGGAAATGATCGTCCATCGCCCGCGCCCCGGCAAGGAAATCATCAAACGCCTCTGGTCCGACAGCGATCATCAGCGACAGACCGATCGGCCCCCACATCGAATAGCGCCCGCCGACCCAGTCTTCGAACCCGAAGACGCGTGCAGGATCAATGCCATAGGAGGCGGTCTTGTCGCCGGCGGTGCTGACGGCGGCGAATTGAGCCGCTGGGTTGGCGACCTTCTCCGCCATCCAGCGCTTGGCGGTGTCGGCGTTGGTCATCGTTTCGATCGTGGTGAAGGTCTTTGAGGCGACGATCACCAAAGTCGTCGCCGGATCAAGGCCTTGCAGCGTATCGTGAATATGTGCGCCATCGACGTTCGACACGAAATGCACCCGCGGCCCGTCATGGAACGGGGCCAGCGCCAAAGTCGCCATCGCAGGCCCAAGGTCCGACCCGCCGATGCCGATGTTCACCACGTCGGTGATCTTCCCACCCTGGCCCTGATAAGCGCCGGAGCGCACGTCCCGCGCGAAAGTGGCGCAAAGCGCGCGGATGCGGCGGACCTCGGGCAGGACATCCTTGCCATCGACGTGGATCACCGCATCCGTCCCCGCCCGCAACGCCACATGCAGGACGGCGCGGCCTTCGGTCAGGTTGATCTTGTCACCGCGAAACATCGCGGCGCGTTTGTCGGCCAGGCCGGACCCTTCGGCCAAGGCCACAAGGGCGGCGCGGGTGGCGCTGTCGATGTTGGTCTTGGCATAGTCGAACCGCATCCCGTCGGTCGTGACCGAGAAATCTGTTGCGCGGGTTTCATCAAAGAGATCAATAATATAGCGGCCTTCGTTCATCTTGTGAAGGCGGTGAAGCTCGGCCCATTTGTCCATGGTCATTCTGCCCAATGCACGGTTGCGTTGTCGAGGACGGCCCGCACCGGGGCCTCTTTCGGGGTCAGGGTTGCAGCCCGTTCAAGGGCCGCGCGCTTTTCCGGCCCGGTGATCAGGATGTGGATGTTGAAGGCCGCCTGCAGGACCGGGGCGGTCAGGGTGATGCGCGGCTCACCCGCCGCTTCGGCCCGCAAGGCCATCAGGATCGGCGCCTGGGGGGACAAAGCCTCATCCAGCCGGTCCGCGCCGGGAAAGAGGCTGGCGGTGTGCATGTCCGCACCCATCCCCAGCAAAAGGACCGAGATGGGAAGATGCGGGCGGATGCCGTCAGACAGGGCCTCCAACATATCCTCGGGTTGGGCGGCTGGTGCATAAAGCGGGATCAGCCGCGCCTGCGCCGCGCGGCCCCGGATTAGCCGCTGGCGGATAAGGCGGGTGTTTGACCGTTCACTGTCCTCGGGCACCCAGCGTTCGTCGTTCAGGACCACCGCGACATTGGCCCAGTCAAGGTCAACCCCGGAGAGGGTATCGAAGATCGGCCCCGGCGTGGTGCCCCCCGGCACGGACAGGGTGGCATGGCCGTCGCGGCGCAAAAACTCACCCAGCTGACCAGCGATCTTGTCGGCCAGGGACAGCATCATCATCTCGCGGTCGGGGTAGGTTTGCAGGTTCATTCCTTGATCTCCCGCCAGCGCCGTCCGTCGCGGTGCATCAGCATCAGCGCGTCTTCCGGGCCGGAAGAGCCGGGATCATAGGTCTGGGGCTTGTCGCCGCGCGCTTCCCAGCCCTGGATAATCGGGTCGGTCCAAGCCCAGGCGGCCTCAACCTCATCACCGCGCATGAAAAGGGTCTGGTTGCCGCGGATAACATCCATGATCAGGCGTTCGTAGGCGTCCGGCGTCTCTTCCGCCTCATCCCCCAGAACGGCGGCGAAGGACATGTCCAACGGCACCTGCATCAGGCGCATGCCGCCGGGGCCGGGTTCCTTGATCATCACCATCAGGTTCATGCCTTCGTTCGGCTGAAGGCGGATCACCAGCACGTTTTCATGCCAGCCCTTGGCATCGTCAAAGATCGCATGCGGCGGCTGCTTGAAGGTGATCGCGATTTCACTGGCCCGCGCCCGCAAGCGCTTGCCGGTGCGCAGGTAGAACGGCACGCCCTGCCAGCGCCAGTTGGAAACATTCACCTTCAGCGCAATGTAGCTTTCGGTCTTTGAGGCCGGGTTCTCGGAATGCGCGACATAGCCCTTTTCGCCGCCGCCTGCCCCGTATTGGCCACGAACGATATCCTCGGGCTGCACCGGTTTCAGCGCGCGGATCACCTTCAGCTTTTCATCGCGCACGGCGTCGGGGTCAAAGTGATAGGGCGGCTCCATCGCGATGAGGCAGAGAAGCTGCATCATGTGGTTCTGCACCATGTCCCGCATGGCGCCGGACTTGTCGTAATAGGCCCCGCGCCCGTTCACGCCCACGGTTTCGGCCACGGTGATCTGGACATGGTCGACGTATTCGGCCTTCCAGAGCGGTTCAAACAGGATGTTGGCAAAGCGGACGGCCATCAGGTTCTGGACGGTTTCCTTGCCCAGGTAATGGTCGATCCGGTAGATCTGCGCTTCGGTGAAATGCTGCGCCAAGGCGGCGTTCAGCGCGCGGGCGCTGGCCAGATCGCGGCCGAAGGGCTTTTCGACGACGATCCTGCTCCAGGCGTCGGCGATGCCATGGTCATGCAAGCGGCTGGCAATGTCGCCAAAAAGGCTGGGCGCGACCGAGAAGTAGAAGGCCCGCACCACGTTTTCCCGCATCAAGGCTTTCAGCGCCGCCCAGCCATTGGTGCCGGTGGCATCGATCGCGACATAGCCGATGCGGGCCAGGAAGCCATCAATCGTGGCGGTGTCCTGCCGGTCCTTCGGCACGAATTCGACAATCGCGGCGCGGACCTGTTCCTGAAAGGCGGCATCGGTCAGATCGGCACGGGCGGCCCCGATGATCCGGCTGTCGCCCGGCATCTGACCGGCCAGAAAACGGCGGTAAAGGCCGGGAAGAATCTTGCGGCGGGCCAAATCCCCGGTGGCCCCGAAGATCACCAGATCAAAAACATCCACCGGAATGACGCGCGAAACCATGACCGTCTCCTCGGGCGAGGCGCTGTTAGCGCTAACGACGCCCTTCTAGCGCTGTGTCAGGTCCCTGTCTAGCACCCCTGCCCCAGAGATCAAATCGCTTTGGACGAGGTGGCGCTCATGCCTCCAGCTCGGCGTCCCAGTAAAGGTAATCCATCCAGCTTTCATGCAGATGGTTCGGCGGGAAGCGGCGGCCGTGGGCTTGCATCTCTTCGGCGCTGGGTGCGCGGGGGATGCGGTTGAGGAACATACCCGATTGCTTCAGCGTGCGTGACCCCTTGCGCAGGTTGCAAGGGCTGCAGGCGGCCACGACGTTTTCCCATGACGTGATCCCCCCCTTGGACCGGGGCAGCACGTGGTCAAAGGTCAGGTCGCCCTTGGCGCCGCAATACTGGCAGCAGAATTCGTCCCGCAGAAAAAGATTGAAGCGCGTGAATGCCACGCGCTTCTGGGGTTTCACATAATCTTTCAGCACGACGACCGAGGGTATCCGGAACACCTGCCTTTGGCTATGCACCACCTGGTCATATTCCGCGACGATCTGCACCCGGTCGAGGACGGCCGCCTTGATCGCCTCTTGCCAGGGCCAGAGGGAGAGCGGGTAATAGCTTAAGGGCCGGTAATCGGCGTTCAGCACCAGCGCCGGAAAATGCTTCAGCGACGCCGGGTCGCGCACAAAGTGGGTTCTGAAATCGCCGTCCATTCCGTCAAAGACTCCAAGCCTTGCCCGTTGCCGTTCTGGCGCCAGGGCGGGGAGGCCCGCCCCGACAGGTCAAACTATATCTGGCGTTTCCGCCCGCGCAACCCCCAAGCGCCTGCGGCATCTTGGAGTTGTCCACAGCTCTGACGGGATTCGGTGACAGGCGAATGACAAAGGCCCCGGGGCTGGTTCGCCCCGGGGCCTTTGCTTGGCTTTTCGGTCGGTCAGCCCGCAGCGGTGACCGCGCGCCCGGTCAGGACCTTGACCAGATTGGCGCGGTAGGCCTGCGTGCCGTGCAGATCGCCGATCATCCCGGAGGCATCGACCGTGAGGCCCGCAATCGCGCCGGCGGCAAAGTTGGCCGACAGGGCCGCCTCAGCCTCAGCCCAGCGGAAGACGCCGCTGGCCGAGGCCCCGGTGACCGCCACCCGCACGCCGCCGGGGTATTTGGCGACAAAGACGCCGGTCAGGGCAAAGCGGCTGGCGGGCTGGTTGAACTTCACATAGGCAGCCTTCTGCGGGATCGGGAAGACGACTTCGGTGATGATCTCGCCTTCATCCAGCGCCGTGGTGAACATGCCCTGGAAGTAGTCATCCGCAGCTATCTTGCGGCGGTTCGTCACCACCGTCGCGCCCGAAGCGAGGACCGCCGAAGGATAGCAGGCCGCCGGGTCATTGTTGGCCAAAGACCCGCCGATCGTGCCCTTGCTGCGCACCGCCGGATCACCGATCCCGGCGGCAAGGGCGGCAAGGGCGGGGTAGACCGCCCCGGCCTCGGCCGCCACCACGGCATGGGGCGTGGCCGCACCGATGTGCAAGCCGCCCTCGCCCATGCAGACGCCCTTCATCTCAGAGATGCCGGTCAGGCTGACCAGCACCGTGGGCGCGGCCAGCCGCTGTTTCATCGTCGGGATCAGCGTCTGCCCGCCCGACAGCGCCTGCGCGCCATCATGGCCCATCGCCTTGACCGCATCCGCGATAGAGGCGGGTTTCACGAAATCGAAGTTATGCATGGCTCCCCCTCCCTTACGCGTTCATCGCCGTCCACACCCGCGAGGGTGAGACCGGCATGTCGATATGCGTGACGTGCGTGTGACCACCGCGTTGCAGCGCGTCGATCACCGCGTTGACCACCGCTGGGGGTGACCCGATCGCCCCAGCCTCACCACAGCCTTTCACGCCCAACGGGTTGTGCGTGCAGGGCGTCTGGCAAGAGTAGTCAACGTTGTAGAACGGCACATCTTCGGCCCGGGGCATGGCGTAATCCATGTAGGACCCGGTCAGAAGCTGGCCGTTTTCGTCATAGGTCGTGAACTCGCACAGGGCCTGGCCGATGCCCTGCCCCACGCCGCCATGCACCTGACCTTCGACGATCATCGGGTTCATAATGTTGCCGAAGTCATCGGCGCAGTGGAAGGCCACCACGTCGACCTTGCCGGTGCCTTCGTCCACCTCCACCTCGCAGATATAGGCGCCTGCGGGATAGGTGAAGTTGGCGGGATCGTAGAACGCCGTCTCTTCCAGCCCCGGCTCCAGGGTTTCCAGCGGATAGTTGTGGGGGACGTAAGCGCTGAACGCGATCTCGCCGAAGGTCTTGGCCTTGTCGGTGCCGGCGACGCTGAACTTGCCATCGCCAAAGGTGATGTCGCCCTCCGCCGCTTCCAGCATGTGGGCGGCAATCTTCTTGCCCTTGGCGATGATCTTGTCGAGCGCCTTGTCCATCGCCGTGCCGCAGACCGCCAGTGAGCGGCTGCCATAGGACCCCATCCCAAAGGGGATGCGGGCGGTGTCGCCATGCACGATCTCGACCGAGCTTTCCGGGACCCCCAGCTTGTCGGCCACGATCTGGGCAAAGACCGTTTCATGCCCCTGCCCGTGGCTGTGCGCGCCGACCATCACGCTCAGGTTGCCGGTCGCGTTCACCCGCACCGTCGCCGCATCGTAAAGCCCGACGCGAGAGCCAAGGACCCCGACCAGGTTCGACGGCGCGATGCCGCAAGCCTCGATCCAGGTCGAAAGCCCCATGCCCCGCAGCTTGCCTTTGGCAGCACTGGCGGCACGGCGCTTTTCAAAGCCGGCCACGTCGGCCATCTCACACACTTTGTCCAGCGTTGCCTGATAGTTGCCGGTGTCGTACATCAGGCCAACCGGCGACTGATAGGGGAACTGGTCGGGCGTCAGCAGGTTCTTCCGGCGCACCTCGAACGGGTCAAGGCCCAGCTCGCGGCACATCTTATCGATGACCCGCTCTAGGGAATAGGTCGCCTCGGGGCGGCCTGCGCCACGATAGGCATCAACAGGTGCTGTGTTGGTGAAGACCGTCTTTACGTTCACATAGACGTTCGGCACTTTGTAGGGCCCCGACATCAGCGTGCCATGCAGGAAGGTCGGCGTCGCGGTGGAGAAGTTAGAGAGATACGCGCCAACATTGGCCAAGGTCTCGGTCCGGAAGGCGATGAAGTTGCCTTCCTTGTCGGACGCCAATTCGATCTTGGTCACATGGTCACGGCCATGCGCGTCGGTCAGGAAGGACTCGCTGCGCTCCGCCGTCCAGCGCACCGGGCGGGCCAGCTTTTTCGCCGCCGCCAGAACCAGCGCTTCTTCGCCGTAGTGATAGATCTTCGAGCCGAAACCGCCGCCCACATCCGGGGCCACGACCTGCAGCTTGTTCTCTGGGATGCCCATCACGAAGGCTGCCACCAGAAGCCGCGTCAGGTGCGGGTTCTGGCTGGTGGTGGTCAGCTTGTAATCGCCCGTGCCGGGGAAATACTCACCGATGCTGGCACGGGGTTCCATCGCGTTCGGCACCAGCCGGTTGTTCACCAGTTCCAGCGTCGTGACATGGGGGGCAGACTTGATCGCCGCATCCACCTTGGCGCGGTTGTCCTCGATCCAGCCCCAGTCAAAGCACAGGTTGTCGGGGATTTCGTCATGCACGCGGTTAGACGCATTGGCCACCGCTTCGGCCATGTTGACCACCGCCGGCAGCTCTTCGATCACCGAGGCGTCGGCAATCGCCTGCGCTGCGTCCTTGGCCTGCTGGTAGGTCTCGGCAATCACTGCGGCATAGGCGTCGCCCACATGGCGCACCTTGCCATGCGCCAGGACCGGCCGCTTCGGTTCGCGCATCGGCGTGCCGTCGCGGCTGTTGATCAGCCAGCCCGCCGGGTTGCCACCAACGGCTGCGAAATCCTCACCCGTGAAGACCGCAAGCACCCCTGGCATCCCCTCAGCCGCAGAGGTGCCGACCGACACGATCCGCCCGTGCGCCACGCTGGACCGCACCATCACCGCATAGGTTTGCCCTGCGATGTTCATGTCATCGGTATAGGTGCCCTTTCCGGTTAGAAAGCGGACATCCTCACGCCGCTTGGAGCTTGCGCCAATTCCATGATCCTTCGGCATCGTATATCCCCCTATTCGGCGGCCAAGGCGCTGACGTCCTGCCCGGAGGCAGCCATCACGGCCTTGACGATGTTGTGGTAGCCGGTGCAGCGGCAGATGTTGCCCTCAAGATAGTGCCGCACCTCATGTTCCGTGGGCTTCGGGTTCTCGGCCAGAAGGGCCGCCGCCGACATCACCATGCCCGGCGTGCAGAAGCCGCACTGCAGCCCGTGATGGTCCTGAAACGCCTGCTGGATCACGCCCAAGGAGCCGTCGGCATTCGCCATACCTTCAATCGTACGCACATCGGCGCCCGCCACGTCCTGCGCAAAGACCGTGCAGCTTTTCACGGGCTTGCCATCGACATGCACCACACAGGCGCCGCACTGGCTGGTATCGCACCCGACATGGGTGCCGGTCAGACGCAGCCCCTCACGCAAATAGGCCGACAGCAGCGTCCGCCCCTCTGTCTCGGCCGAGACGGCGCGGCCGTTCACGGTCATGCTGACTTTTGTCATGCTTTCCCCCTCCCTAGGGTCATCCTTGGTAACGGTGTCGGGGCGGTATAGCCCCGACCTAGCCTATCAGTCGTTTGAACCAGCCCTTCTTCGGGGCCTCCGCCCCGCTGTCTGCCTCGCCCTCGGCCACAGTCGGCTCCGGTTCCTCCTCCGGGGTTTCGACCGCATCCTGAAAGCGGGTAAAGAATTCGTCTGCCATCTTCTTGGCAAAGCCGTCGATGATCCGGCTGCCCAGCTGGGCGATCTTTCCGCCGACGCTTGCCTCCACGTCATAGCTGAGGCGCGTGCCTTCCGGGATCGGCTCCAGCGTCACGTTGGCCCCGCCCTTGGCGAAGCCCGCTACGCCGCCCTTCCCCTCGCCCGAGATGCGGATCGACTTCGGGGCGACGATGTCGGTCAGATGAACAAGCCCGGTAAAGGTCGCGCTCACCGGGCCGACCTTCTGCTTGACCACCGCCTCATACCCCTCAGCGACGGAGCCGACCATGCTTTGGCAACCGGGAATACAGGCCTTCAACACCTCGGGGTCCAGAATGGCCTGCCAGACAATGCCAGGCTCGGCGCGAATGTCGCGGCTGTCGGTCAACTTCATCGTCGATTCCCTCGCTCCCTGAGGGCGAGATTATGCCAATCTTTCGCGGCGCTAAGAAAAATCTGGCCCCTGCGACACAATAAACCGCGAGGACGCGCCAGAACTTGCCACTTCTTGCCGGCGCTGCGGGCTTGGGTCTTGCCAGCCGTCCCGGGCCCGCCCTATCTGGCCGCGTCCCAACCGGAGCCGAAGCCGATGCCCCTGACCCGCCGCCGCCTTGTGATCCTTGGTGCAGCCAGCCTGATGGCCGCCTGTTCCCGGCGTTCTGCGCCGCCGCAGGCCACGCGCGGCGATCTCTATCCGGGTGAGACGCCGGAACTGCGCGCGCTGATCCAGCAATCCGCCGCCGAGCATCAGATCCCCGAAAGCCTGCTGCACCGGGTGATCCAGCGCGAAAGCGGCTACAACCCCGGCGCGCGGAACGGGCCCTATTACGGGTTGATGCAGATCCTGCCGCAGACCGCACGGACCATGGGCTATCAAGGCCCGCCCGAGGGGCTGTTGGACGCCGAAACCAACCTGCGCTACGCGGGCCGTTACCTGCGCGGTGCTTGGCTCGTCTCTCGTGGAGATGAGGCCGAGGCGGTAGGCTGGTATGCGCGCGGCTACTACTATGAGGCCAAGCGCTTGGGTCTTCTGGAAGAAACCGGCCTGCGCGCCTAGAGCGCAAATCTTTTCGAAAAGATTTGCAAAATCCTTCGAAGGATTTTGGCCCGCTCTAATACCAGGCGTCCGCCGCCTCACCCTTCCGCCGCGCAACGAAATCCCGCAGCCCATCGCGGATGCCTTCGTCCAAAGCCGGGGCCTCAAACTCGGCCAGGCGCTTTTTCCACAGGGCGTTCGCACGGGTTGCCGCGTCAGTCGACCCCGCCGCTTCCCATTTCTCGAAGGGTTCGTTGTCCGAAAGATCGCTGTCCCAGAACGCCGTTTCATAGTGCTTCATCGTATGGCTGCAGCCGAAGAAATGGTTGCCCGGGCCCACTTCGGCGAAGGCATCCACTGCAAGCTGGTCATCGTCGATCTTGATCCCGTCGAGGTAAGCATGCAGCGCCCCGCACAGGTCGGCGTCCAGCATGAACTTCTCATAGGACATCGACAACAGCCCATCGAGGAAGCCTGCCGAATGCAGGATGAAATTCGCCCCGCAATGGATCGCGGCCAGCATGGACATCGTGCCTTCCATCATCGCTTGCCCGTCCGGCAGCTTGGACGTGGTGAAGTTGCCGCTGCAGCGCAGGGGCAGGTTCAGCCGCCGCGCAAGTTGGCCGATGACCTGTGACCCGATCGCAGGTTCTGGCGTGCCGAAAGTGGGAGCACCCGACCGGAGGGACATCGAGGACAGGAAGTTGCCAAAGATCACCGGAGCGCCCTTCCGCTCCAGTTGCGTCAAGGCACATCCGGCCATCGTTTCGGCCAGCGACTGCACGATACCGCCCGCATTGGTGACCGGCCCCATCGCCCCGCCAAGGATGAACGGCACGATCACCGCCGCCTGATTGGCCCGCGCATAGGCGCGCAGGGATTTGGTCATGGTGCCGTCCCAGACCAAAGGTGAATTGACGTTCACATTGCCCAGAATAACGCAATGATCGTTCACAAACGCCTCGCCAAACAGGATGCGGGCCATGTCGATGCTGTCTTCAGATCGCTCTTCCGCCGTCACTGACCCCATGAAAGGCCGGTCCGACAATTCGATATGCGCCATGACCATGTCGAGATGGCGCTTGTTCACCGGGATGTCGGTCGGCTCGCAGATCGTGCCGCCCGAGTGGTGAAAGTTGGGGCTGGACTGCGCCAGCTTGATGAAGTTGCGGAAGTCGTCCAGCGTGCCAAAGCGGCGGCCACGGTCGAGGTCCATCACGAAAGGGCTACCATAGGCCGGCGAGAAGACGACGTTCTTGCCCCCGATCCGCACCGAATTGGCCGGGTTGCGCGCGTGCTGGGTGAACTCAGCCGGCGCGGACTTCAGGATTTCTCGCAGCATGCCCGGCGGGAACTTGACCAGAAGGCCCTGCACATCGGCCCCGGCCCGCCGCCAATGGTCCAGCGCCACCGGGTCATCGCGGAACTCGATCCCGGTTTCGGCCAGAACCCGGTCTGCGGCGGCCTCGATCCGCAGCAGGTTCTCTTCCGACAGCACATCATAGGTCGGGATGTTGCGCACGATGTAGGGCCGACCGATGCCGCCGCCCTTTTGCGCGCGTTCCGCCTGCCGTGCCTGACGGCCTGACCGCACCCTGACTTCGCCCATCGCCGCCCCCTAAACTCGACACATGTGTCAGGTTTGTCGCAAACGGCCCTCGAGTCTGGTCAAAGCGCGACATGGCGCAGGCGCAATGCGCCCTCAGGTCACCACATCGGGCGCGCTGCGGCCGGTATGGGCGGCAATACCCGCCAGCGCATGCGCGGCGCGGATCACCGGGGCCAGCGCCTTTTGCGCGTCAAGGTCAAGGCCGTCCGGCCCCGCCGCATAGCGCTCCAGATAAACCCGCAAGGTCGCGCCTTCAGTGCCGGTGCCCGACAGGCGATAAACGATCCGGCTGCCATCGGCGAACATCACCCGGACGCCCTGTTTCATCGACACCGACCCGTCCACGGGGTCGGTATAGGCGAAGTCATCGGCGGCGGTGATGGTCATCCCTTCAACCACGCGGCCCGGCAGGTTGGCCAAGGACCCACGCAGGGCGGCGAACATCGCGTCGGCCTTGGCAGTCTCGATCGCCTCGAAATCGTGGCGGCTGTAGTAGTTGCGCCCGTATTTCGCCCAATGGTCCTGCAAGATCTCTGCCACCGACTGCTTGCGCACGGCAAGTATGTTCAGCCACAGAAGGATCGCCCAAAGCCCGTCCTTTTCCCGCACGTGATCCGACCCAGTGCCGAAGCTCTCCTCGCCGCAAATGGTGGCGCGCCCAGCGTCCAGCAGGTTGCCGAAGAACTTCCACCCCGTCGGCGTTTCATACTTTCCGATCCCCAGCGCATCGGCGACCCTGTCGGCGGCAGCAGAGGTCGGCATCGACCGCGCCACACCTTTCAACCCTGCCTTGTAGCCCGGTGCGAGGTGCGCATTCGCCGCCAACACCGCCAGACTGTCAGAAGGCGAGACATAGATGCCCCGCCCCACCACCATGTTGCGGTCGCCGTCGCCATCGCTGGCTGCGCCGAAATCCGGGGCGGCGGCGGAGAACATCTCATCCATCAAGGCCTCGGCCCAGGTCGGGTTCGGGTCAGGGTGCATGCCGCCGAAATCCGGCAGGGGCGTGGCATTCACGCAGGTGCCCTTGGCTGCCCCAAGACGGTTTTCCAAAATCTCCATCGCGTAAGGCCCGGTCACGGCGCACATCGAATCCATCCGCATCCGGAAGCCGCCCGCGAAGATCGCCTTCAGGGCGGGAAAGTCGAACAGGCTTTCCATCAGCGCGGCATAATCGGCCACGGGGTCGACCACATCGACCACCATCGCCCCCAACTGGTGCCGCCCGACGCTTCCCAAGTCTACATCCTGCGCCTCAAGCACCTTGTATTCGGTGATTACCGTCGTCCGCTGATAGATCGCCTCCGTCACGCCCTCGGGCGCGGGGCCGCCGTTCGGCATGTTGAACTTGACGCCGAAATCTTCTTCCGGCCCGCCGGGGTTGTGGCTGGCGCTCATGATGATGCCGCCATCCGTGCCATTCAGCCGGATCAGGTGGCTGGCGGCGGGGGTCGACAGGATCGCCCCCTGCCCCACGATCACCCGCGCCGCCCCGTTCGCCGCCGCCATCCGCAGGATCACCTGCGCTGCGCGGTCGTTGAAGTAACGGCCATCACCGCCCAGGACAAAGGTCTTGCCAGCGCAACCCACCACGTCAAACGTCGCCTGGATGAAGTTCTCCAGATAATGCCGCCCCATGAAGACCGGGGTCTTCTTCCTCAACCCACTGGTGCCGGGCTTTTGCCCCGCAATCGGCGCGGTCGTGACGGTGGTGATCTGGGTCATGGTCTGGCTTCCTTCGGCAGGCCGGTGCGGGACCGGAACAACAGGACAGATTGCGCGGGCACTTCGGTAAAGGCCGCCCCCGGCGCCATATCGGGCCGCGTGGTGTCAAGCAGCAGCTCCCACCCCGGGGCCGTGTCGGGCAGATGCAGTGCGGTCGCAGGGCCGGTGTTGAAGACGGCAAAGACGGCCTCGGGGTTCGGATCCCCCCCTTCGGCGGCCATCCGCACTTCCACACACAGGCAGCGGAACGCCGGATCATGCCATTCCTCGGACTGAGGTACCGTGCCATTGGCGCGGCGCCAGATCACATCCGGCACCCCGTCCGAGGGGCGGTGCTGCGCATGCAGGAACCGCCGCTGCCGCAAGATCGGCAAGGACCGCCGCAGCGCCGACAGCTTGGCGACAAAGGCCATCAGGCCCGCATCGGCCTTGGCCCAGTCAATCCAGCTGACCTCATTATCCTGGGCGTAAGCGTTGTTGTTGCCGCCCTGGGTGTGGCCGATTTCGTCCCCCGCCAGCAGCATCGGCACGCCTTGCGCCAGCATCAGCGTGGCCAGAAGGTTGCGCTTCCTCAAAGCCCGCGCCGCCAGCACCTTGGCGTCTTTCGTCGGCCCCTCAACCCCCAGATTGTCCGAGTGGTTTTCGTGGTGCCCGTCCCGGTTATCCTCACCATTCGCGAAGTTGCGTTTGATGGTGAAGCTGACCAGATCCTCCAGCGTGAAGCCGTCATGGCTGGTCACGAAATTGACCGAGGAGGTCGCCGCCCGGCCCGAATGGTCAAACCGGTCGGCGCTACCCAGAACCCGCGCGGCAAGGTCGCGCGTCATCCCGGCATCGCCCTTCCAGAACCGCCGCACGCCATCGCGGAACTTGTCGTTCCATTCGTGAAACGGGTGCGGATAGGCCCCCAGCTGATAGCCGCCGGGGCCGATGTCCCAGGGTTCGGCTATCAGCTTCACGCGCGACAAAAGCGGGTCCTGCCGGATGGCATCGAAGAAGCCGCCGTTCGGGTCAAAGCCATGCACCTCACGCCCCAGGGTGGTGGCAAGGTCAAAGCGGAAGCCGTCGACATGGGCGAATTCCACCCAGTAGCGCAAGCTATCCATCACCATCCGCAAGACCATCGGATGCGTCAGGTTCAGCGTATTGCCGGTGCCCGCGTCGTTGACATAGAACCGCCCGCCGCCCGCCAGCCGGTAATAGCTGGCGTTATCCAGCCCCCGGAACGCCAGCGTCGGGCCCCATTCATCGCCCTCGGCCGTGTGGTTGTAGACCACGTCCAGGATGACCTCGATCCCCGCCGAATGGAACCGGCGGACCATGGTCTGAAACTCCCACAAGGCCCCTTTTGACATGTAGCGGGGTTCGGGCGCGAAGAAGGCAAGCGTGTTGTAGCCCCAATGGTTGCGCAGACCCTTGGCCACCAGAAAGCGGTCATCAATGAAGGCCTGAACCGGCAAAAGCTCAATCGCCGTCACGCCCAGCTTTTGCAGATGCTCGATCACCGGGTCCGAGGAAAGGCCCAGATAGGTTCCCCGCAACCCTTTCTCCACGCCAGAATGCAGCGCGGTCAGCGATTTGACATGCGCCTCATAGATCACCGTATCAATGCGCGGTGTGCGCGGCGCGGTGTCATTGCCCCAGCTGAACGACGGGTCCGTCACCACCGCCTTCGGCACGGCAAAGGCGCTGTCGCGGGTGTCAAAACTCAGATCGCCACGGGCTGAGCCGATCTTGTAGCCCATCAGCGCGTCAGACCATTTCAGCCGCCCCTCCAGCGCGCGGGCGTAAGGGTCCAGAAGCAGCTTGTTCGGGTTGAACCGATGCCCCTGTTCCGGCGCATAGGGCCCATGGGCGCGAAAGCCGTAGACGGTGCCCGGGGTCAGCCCGCCGACATGGATGTGCCAGATGTCGCCATCGCGCTCCAGGATCGGTAGCCGCGCCATTTCCTTGCGGCCGTCGCTGGTGAAAAGGCATAGCTCAATCCGCTCGGCATGGGCGGAAAAGACGGCGAAGTTGACGCCGTCGCCGGTAAAGCTCGCCCCCATCGGCCAGGGTCGGCCATTGCTGACCGCATGGCCCGACAGCCGCGCGGGGATGGAGGTGGTCTGCGGCGTCACGCCGTCAGCCTTTCATAAAGCCCGGCATAGGCGGCGGCACTCGTCTCCCACCCGACCGGATGCGCCATCGCATTGGCGCGGACCTTGGCCCAGGTTTTCGGCTGGGCATAAAGCGCCAACAACTGCGCCAGCGCCTGACCGAAGGCCAGCGCGTCGACCGGATGGAAGGTCACCCCCGTCGCCACCCCGGCGGTCAGCGTAGCGGGGCTGGCGCCGATCACCGTATCAGCCAAGCCCCCGGTCAGCGCCACCACCGGCAACGTGCCATAGCGCAGGCCATACATCTGCGTCAGCCCGCAAGGCTCAAACCGGCTGGGCACCAGCACGGCATCGGCCCCTGCAAAGAGGCGATGGCTCAACCCCTCATCATAGCCGATCCGCACCGCCACCCGGCCCGGGAACCGCGCGGCAAGGGCACGCACCGCGCCTTCCATCCCCGGATCGCCCGATCCAAGGACGATCAACCCGCCGCCGCCAAGGATGAAATCGGGGATCACCGCAGGCAGCAGGTCAATGCCCTTCTGGTCGGTCAACCGGCTGACGACGATGGCGAGTGGTCCCGGCACCTCAAGCCCGAACTCGGCGCACAAGGCGGCGCGGGATGCGGCTTTGCCAACCAAGGACTTGGCGCTGAAGGCTGGGTCCTCGGCGCCCGGGTCCCAGACGCCGGTATCAACGCCGTTCAGGATGCCGGACACCGCCGCCCCCCGCGCCGCGATCACGCCTTGCAGGCCCATGCCGAACTCCGGCCGCATCAACTCCGCCGCGTAGGTGGGGGAAACCGTGGTGATCCAGTCCGCCGTGACCAGCCCCGCCTTAAGCGTGGAAATCCCGCCGTAGTATTCAAGGGCCTCCGGGTGCCAGGCATGGCCCGGCAGGCGCAGAACCCCCAGCATATGCGCGGGCGCCCAGCCCTGAAAGGCGATGTTGTGGATCGTCATCACCGACTTGCAGCCACCATTGCCGTGATAGGCAAGGTAAGCTGGGGCGAGCCCCGCCTGCCAGTCATGCGCATGGAGGACATCAGGCTTCCACCCCTCCAGCCCTTCCCGCGCGATCCGCGCTGCGACCCAGGACAAGGCCGCAAAGCGCACCGCATTGTCGGGGTATTCGCCCACCGGGCTGGAATAGGGCCCGCCCTCCCGGTCATAAAGATGCGGGGCGTCCAGCAGCAGGACCGACACACCGCCCATTTCCCCCGAAAGGACCCGCCCCGGCCCGCCCCAAAGGTCAGCCTCGTCCCAGACCACCGGCCAGCCCGCCGCCCCTGCCCGCAAGGCGCGGTAGCAGGGCAGCAGCACCTTCATGTCCCAGCCAAGCCCGGCCAGCGCTCCGGGAAGCGCGCCGACCACATCCGCCAGCCCGCCCGTCTTCACTAGCGGCACACATTCCGACGCCACCGAAAGCACCCGCCCGCGACTACTTTGCGCCCCAGCCATTCTATGTCCTCAAATATCCCACAGGGGTCCGGGGGTGTGAAACCCCCGGCCTATCCCCACTCACCACGCCTCAGGACAACGCCCGCGCCCGCGCGTCAAGCATGTCCTGCGTGATCAACACGATCCCGCCCTCGCTGCGGCGGAACCACTTGGTGTCTTCCTCCGGGTCCTCGCCAATCACCAGACCCTCGGGGATCACCACCCCCCGGTCGATCACGCAATTCTTCAACTGCGCCTTGCGGTTGACGATGACCTGCGGCAGCGCCACGACATATTCGAGGCTTGAGAAGGAATGCGTCCTTACCCCGGTGAAGAGCAGCGAGTTTGACACCGCCGAGCCTGAGACAATGCAATCCCCCGAGACAAGCGAGCTGACCGCCGACCCCCGCCGCCCATCCTCGTCATGGATGAACTTCGCCGGCGGCACGATCTCGGCATAGGTCCAGATCGGCCAGGCGCTGTCGTAAAGGTCCAGCTTTGGGACAAAATCCGTAAGGTCGATGTTGGCCTGCCAGAAGGCGTCAATCGTCCCCACATCGCGCCAGTAGGGTTCCGTCTCCAGACCGCTCATCACGCAACTGTCGGCGAACTTGTGCGCCACGGCCTTGCCGTTCTTCACGATATGCGGGATCAGATCGAACCCGAAATCGTGGGTCGAATTGTCGTCCGACATGTCGCTCAGCAAAAGCTCGCGCAGGAAGGCCCAGTCGAAGACATAGATCCCCATCGAGGCCAGCGCATGGTCCGGATCGCCCGGAATGCCCGGCGGGTCCTTCGGCTTTTCCAGGAAGGACGTGATCCGCATCGACGCGTCGACATGCATCACGCCGAAGGCCGTCGCCTCCATCCGGGGCACGGTCAGGCAGCCGATGGTGACATCCGCCCCCGCCTCGACGTGCTGGCGCAGCATCACCTCATAGTCCATCTTGTAGATGTGGTCGCCCGCCAGGATGATCGCATACTTGATCCCGTAGCTGTCGATGATGTCGATGTTCTGCGCCACCGCATCCGCCGTGCCGCGATACCAGTTCACCTCGTCCATCCGCTGCGACGCGGGCAGGATATCCAGATATTCGTTCCGCTCCGCCCGGAAGAAGTTCCAGCCGCGCTGGCAATGCCGGATCAGACTGTGCGCCTTGTACTGCGTCGCAATCGCCATCTTCCGGATGCCGGAGTTCACGGCATTCGACAGCGCGAAGTCGATGATCCGGGTCTTGCCGCCGAAATAGACCGCCGGTTTCGCGCGCCGGTCGGTCAATTCCTTCAGCCGGCTGCCCCGCCCGCCCGCCAGCACAAAGGCCATGGCCTGCGATGACAGGCGCTGGTTCGGTCTTGGTTTCATTCTCATCCCTCCCCGGATGGGCGGCTTTTGCCGCCAGACTTCAGTCCTGTATCAGATAGACTGCCGACAGCGGCGGCAGCGTGACAAGCGCTGATTGCGTTTGCCCGTGCCAGGGCGTCTTTTCCGTGGCCACCCCTCCCAGGTTGCCACGATTGCCCCCGCCGTAAACTTCGGCATCGGTGTTCAGAAGTTCGCGCCATTTGCCCGCGACCGGCAGACCAAGGCGATAGCGCCGCTCCAGCGGGGTCATGTTGACCACAGCCACCACCGGCTTGTCGCCCGGCCCGCCCTTGCGGACGAAGGCAAATACCCCGGCGTCGGCATCGTTTGATTCGATCCAGTCAAAGCCTTCGGGCCGGCAGTCGTTCACATGCAAGGCGGGCGTGTCGCGGTAGACCCGGTTCAGATCGCGGACCAGCCGCTGCATGCCCTTATGTTCCGCAATATCAAGCTGATGCCAGTCAAGGCTCTGGTTGTGGTTCCATTCCGCCCCTTGGGCGAACTCCTGCCCCATGAAGAGAAGCTTCTTCCCCGGATGCGCCCACATGAACCCGTAATAGGCCCGCAGGTTGGCAAACTTCTCCCAGGCCGTGCCCGGCATCTTGGAGAGCATCGACCCCTTGCCATGCACAACCTCGTCATGGCTGATCGGCAGAAGGTAGTTTTCCGAATACGCATAGACCATGCCGAAGGTCATCTGATGGTGGTGGTATTTCCGGTAAAGCGGGTCCTTCTGCATGTAACTCAGGGTGTCGTTCATCCACCCCATGTTCCATTTGAACCCGAACCCAAGGCCACCCCAGTTCGCAGGCCGCGACACACCGGGAAAGGCCGTCGATTCCTCGGCAATCGTCATGATCCCCGGCACTTCACCGTAAGCGGTGATGTTCGTCGTGCGCAGAACGTCGATCGCCTCATAGTTCTCGCGGCCGCCGTCCCGGTTCGGGATCCACTCGCCGTGCTTGCGGCTGTAATCGCGGTACAGCATGGAGGCGACAGCATCGACGCGCAGACCGTCGATGTGGTATTCCTCAAGCCAATACAAGGCGTTGGAGACGAGGTAGTTCTTCACCTCCACCCGGCCATAGTTATAGATCAGGGTGTTCCAGTCCTGATGAAACCCCTCGCGCGGGTCGGCGTGTTCATAAAGCGCCGTGCCGTCGAACCGGCCCAAGCCATGCGCATCGGTCGGGAAGTGGCCCGGCACCCAGTCCAGGATGACCCCAAGGCCCTTCCGGTGCGCCGCGTCCACAAAAGCGCGGAATTCGGTAGGCGTGCCGTGGCGGATCGTGGGCGCAAACATGCCAACGGGCTGATAGCCCCATGACCCGTCAAAGGGATATTCGCTGACCGGCAGACATTCGATATGGGTGAACCCCATGTCGGCGGCGTAGTCGACCAGCTGCTCGGCCAGTTCCAGATAGCTGAGCATGCGGTTCCCCGGCGCCCGCCGCCAGGACCCCAGATGCACCTCATAGACGCTGATCGGCGCATCAATGGTATGCGCCGCCGCGCGGGAGGTCATCCAGCCCGCATCCCCCCACTCGCCACCGATTTTCCTGACGACGCTTGCATTTGCCGGCGGATGTTCAGAGCCGAACCCAACCGGATCGGCCTTCAACGGCAAGATCGCGCCATGCGGGCCCTTGATCTCATACTTGTAGGTCGTGCCTTCGGTCAGGCCGGGGATGAAAATCTCCCACACGCCCGTGGGCCCCCGCCTGCGCATCGGATGGCGGCGGCCGTCCCAGATGTTGAAATCACCCACCACCGAAACGCGTTCCGCATTCGGGGCCCAGACTGCGAAATGCACGCCCGCGACACCTTCATGCGTGATCGGATGGGCGCCCAGCACCTGCCACAGCCGCTTGTGCGTGCCTTCGCCCAGAAGGTATTCGTCCAGCTCGCCCAGCACCGGGCCAAAGCGGAAGGGATCGTCGAATTCCCATTCCGTACCAAAGCCTTGCGCGCGAAGCTTGTAGTTGGCTTTGCGGGCCATCTGATGGGTGAAAAGCCCCGGCACATCCGGGTAAGGTTGCGATTCCTGCGCGTCCTTGCCCGTCAGCACCCACAGCTTTTCCGCCCCGGGCACGAAGGCGATGACCTCCCACCCCTTCGCGGCCTTGTGCGGCCCCAGAACGGCGAAAGGGTCGCCATGCCAGCCACCGGCAATCGCCTCGGCGGCCCCTCTGTCCAGTGTCGTCTCAGCCATGCTTTCCTCCCCGAAAGCGCGTCAGAGCGCGGATGTTGCTTGCCAGATTTCGTCCATGTAGCTGCGGATCGTGCGGTCCGATGAGAAGAACCCGCTGCGCGCCGTGTTCAGCGCAGCCATCCGCCACCAGCGGTTCGGGTCGGCATAGGCGCGGTCCACCTGCGCTTGCGCGGCGTGGTAGGCATCGAAATCGGCGGCCACGAGGAAGTAGTCGTGGTGCCAAACCCGGTGCACAAGGCCATGATACCGCTCAGGTTCTTCGGGGTTGAAGCGCCCTTCGGCGATCATCTGCAGCACGTCCTGCAGGGGCTGGCTCGCCTCGATCGCCTTCTTGGAATGATCGGGGTCCTCGCGCCGTTTGCTCACCTCGGCGGCGGTCAGGCCGAAGAGGAAGAAGTTCTCGGCCCCAACCTCTTGCAAAATCTCGACATTCGCGCCGTCCAGCGTGCCGATGGTGGGCGCGCCGTTCATCATGAACTTCATGTTCCCGGTCCCCGACGCCTCTTTCCCGGCGGTGGAGATCTGTTCCGACAGGTCCGACGCCGGGATCACTCGTTCGGCCATGCTGACGTTGTAGTTCGGCGGGTAGATGATCTTCAGCAAATCCCCCGTGACCGGATCGCTGTTAACAACGCCCGCCACATCATTGATAAGCCGGATGATTTCCTTCGCCACCGCATAGCCGGGCGCGGCCTTGCCCCCGAAGACACGCACCCTTGGCACCCAAGGCCCCTTGGGGTTCGCCTTGATCTTGTTCCAATGCGCAATGGTTTCCAGGATGTTCAGCAGCTGGCGCTTGTATTCGTGGATCCGCTTGATCTGCACGTCAAACAACGCATCCGGGCTGATCTTCACGCCCAGCTCTGCCCCGGCCCAGTTCGACAGCTCCACCTTGTTGACCCGCTTGGCCGCCGCAAAGGCCGCGCGGAAACCGGCATCCTCGACATGCGGCTCAAGCTCTTTCAGGCGGTCAAGGTCGGCTTCCCACCCTGCGCCGATGGTGTCGGTTATCAGGCCCGCCAAGGGCTTGTTCGCCATCTTCAGCCAGCGCCGCGGGGTCACGCCGTTGGTCTGGTTGATGATCCGCCCCGGATGCAGCCGGTGCAATTCCGGGAACAGGTTCTGCTTCACGAGGTCGCTGTGCAAAGCCGAGACGCCGTTGACCTTGTGGCTCATGATGAAGGCCAACTCGCCCATCCGCACTTCCTGATGCTTCACGATCCCTACATAATGCGGCCGGTTCGGATAGGCGCGGCGGTGCCAGCTGTCGATCTTTTCCACAATCTGCATATGGCGCGGCAGCACGTTGCCAAAGGTGAACGTCGCCCATTTTTCAAGGGCTTCCGGCAACAATGTGTGGTTCGTGTAGCCAAGGCACGCGCGCGCGATCGTCAGCGCCTCATCAAACGGCACGCCATGCACGTCCTGCAAAAGGCGGATCAGTTCCGGCCCGGCAATCGCCGGGTGCGTGTCGTTCATCTGGATCGCGACGTATTTCGGCAGTGCCCGCAGGTCGCTGTGCGAGGTCAGGTAGCGGCGCAAGATGTCCTGCAAGGCGGCGGAGGTCAGGAAAAACTCCTGCTTCAGGCGCAATTCCTTGCCTTGATAGGTGGTGTCATCGGGGTAAAGCACGCGGCTAAGGGTGCGCGCCAGCGTCTCCGGCTCGGCCGCCGCGGTGTAGTCGCCACGGTTGAACCGCTCCAGATCGAACTGGCTGGTGGCTTTCGCCCCCCACAGCCGCAAGGTGTTGGCCCATTTGCCCTGCCAGCCGATGACAGGGGTGTCATGCGCCTCGGCGGTCACGGTTTCGGCGGGGTACCAGGTATCCACCCCATCCTTCGTTTCGACATGGCCCTTGAAGCCGATGGTATAAGCGCTTTCGGGGCGCGGGAAATCCCACGGATGTTCCTGCGCCAGCCAGTTTTCCGGGCTTTCGACCTGACGGCCACCCTCAAACCGCTGGAAGAACAGCCCGTGTTCATAGCGGATGCCATAGCCGTAAGCCGGGCAGCCCAGAGTCGCCATCGATTCCATGAAGCAGGCCGCCAGCCGCCCAAGGCCACCGTTCCCCAGCGCCGCATCGGGTTCATCGCCGATCACCGCGCGCAGGTCCTGCCCCATGGCGGCCATCGCTTCAACCGCCTGATCGTAAAGACCAAGGTTGATCGTGGCATCCTCCAGAAGCCGGCCGATCAGGAATTCCATCGACAGGTAATAGACGCGCTTGCGGTCCTCGGCCCAGGTCCTGCGGGTCGAGGTGAACCAGGGGTCCACGATCCGGTCGCGCACGGCATGGCTAAGGGCCATGCGCCAGTCATGCAGACTGGCATGCTCAACATCCTTGCCGACCGTGAAGGTCAGATGCCGCAGGATGTCGGATTGCAACAGGTTGGCGGTCAGGGGGGCGGTCACGGGTTTGTCCAGCAAAACGGGCACTTTCCAAAGGTTGCAGCAGCAGCATGTTGTCCGGGTCGGGTCTCAGCGCCGCACCGGGCGGGCGATCTGGTCTTCCTTCATCAAAGCCTAAGCGCCATGTGGCGGCGGTCAAGCAATCTTGCGGGCCGGGTGTCCGGGGTCGGACAGGCGGGCGGTTGGTGGATCGACCCTCAAACCGCTTTCGTGTTACCGCAAACATCGCCCCTGTCCACAGGTTTTTTTTTCGGCGCATACCCAGATATTTTCCATATTCAAAGCGCTTTGAAAAGACTGCCACCGCCAACCCCATGCTGTCAAAGGAAAACCACCACCGCAGGCAAAGCCGGTCTTGGGATCGGCTGCCACGACAATGTGCAAACCCGCCAATGAACGCGCAGACCGAAGAACGGCTTGACCTGGCGCGTCCAAGGATGACGATAGTGCCAAGGCCGCCGCGCCACCTGCCCTTCTGCACAAGGATCTGACGGATGACCACCCTTTCCATTCCGGACATGAACTGCGGCCACTGCCGGGCTGCCGTCGAACAGGCGCTTGCGGCGGTCCCCGGCGCGGGTCAGGTGACGGTTGATCTTGCGGCACGCATGGCCACCGTCAGCGGCCCTGCCGATCTTGCCCCGCTTTTGGCCGCCCTTGATGCGGCCGGGTATCCGGCCACGCTGTCAGGCGATGCGCAAGGTTGATCGGCCCAGCACGGTCTGGAAAACCGCAATGTGATCGCTGGCCTGTTGCCGATGTCGCACAAAACGGGCACATCGTCGCAAAATCGTCACGTCCCTGGCTTGAAGCGGCCCTGAACCCGCGCGATATCCACAGGGACACGACCGGAACAAGAGCCAGCAAACGGAGCAGTCAATTGGCCAAGTCCCCCTCTTCCCCCCAGCAGGGCGACAGCTCTGCCCCCCAATCGCAGCAGCAAGGCCAACAGTCCGGCGGCGCCCAGCAACAGGGTGGCCAGCAAACGGCCAAGCCGATCTTCCGCGACTGGGCGGCGATCTGATCCCTTTTCGGGTCAACTGCCTCTCGCGTTGACAAGCCCAAAGGCCAGCCGCAAGGCTGGCTTTGCTTTATCAGGGTCCGCGTCATGACCGATTCCGCCACCGCCAGTCCGGTCTCCTCGATCCCGAACCTTGGGCCCGCGTCCGAGATTGCCTTTGCGAAGGCAGGGATTACCACCGCGGAAGAGATCTACGCCCTCGGCCCGGATGAGGCCTATCGTCGGCTTCTCGCCTCTGGCACACGGCCGCATTTCATCGGCTACTACGTGCTGGTGATGGGCCTGCAGGGCCGCCCCTGGAACGATTGCAAGGGCGAAGAGAAAAAGGCCCTGCGCAAGCGGTTTGATGCACTCTGCGCCGGGTTCAACGGCAGCGACGCCAAGCTGCGCGCCGATCTGGAACAGGCGCTCAGCTTCTTCGGGGTGGTGAAAGGGTCCTAGGCCCCGGGGGGCGGGCGGATCACGCCGGCAAGGCAAACGCGCTTAACCAAAGCTTACCGGATCTGGCTTTTCCCAGCATCCTCAACACTTTGCGGAAATGTCCCTGCCCGGGACAGGTGGCCATGGTGCCCCCAGAGAGACTCGAACTCCCGACCCTCTGATTACAAATCAGATGCTCTACCAGCTGAGCTATAGGGGCACGCGATCTCAAATACCGCCCCTTCCCCCCCTGCGCAAGGGTTCAGTCCCGCTGCCCGCGCGCCAGAAGGCCAACCGCCACCAGCCCCACCGCCATCACCACCAGCGCGGCGGGGGCGGCCTCTGACAAACGCTCGAGGCTGGCCAGTTCGTAAACCCGGGTTGAGAGGGTGTTATAGTTGAACGGGCGCAGAAGCAGGGTCGCAGGCAATTCCTTCACGCAGTCGACAAAGACGACCAGTAGCGCCATCAGCACCGATCCCCGCATCAGCGGCAGATAGACCGCCCCCAACGTCCCCCCCGCCGTCCGCCCCAGTGACCGCGCGGCCATCGGCAGCGATGGCGACACCCGGCCAAAAGCCGCATCCAACGCGCCTTGCGCGATCCCGAAGAACCGGACGAGGTAAGCCAGCCCCAGCGCAAAGGCCGTGCCGGTGATCAGAAGGCCCGGGTCCCGCCCGGTGACGGCCAGCACGGCATCGGCCAGTCGGTGATCCAGCGCCGCAAGCGGTATCAGCAGCCCCAGCGCCAGCACCGCCCCGGGCGCCGCATAGCCGACCAGCGTCAAAGGCAGCACCCAGCGCATCACGCGTGAGGTGGACTGCCGCAGCGCATAGACCAGAAACAACGCCGCCCCCACCGTGGCCAGCGACGCCAGCCCCGCCACGACCAGCGTGTTCAGCAAAGCCTCGCCCAGGCCGGGGGCAAGCCAGCCCTCGGGTGCGGCGGCGCTGTTTGCGAGCATCACCCCGACCGGCAGCACGAAGCCGAAGACAAAGGGCAGAAGGCAGGCCGCCGTCGCAAGCCAACGGCGGGGGCCGATGATCGCCTGCCGCTCGATCGGGCGGGAACTGCGGCCAAGCTTGTAGAACCGCGCTGAGCCGCGCCCCGCCCGCTCCAGCCCCACCAGAAGCAGGATCAGCATCAGGATTACCCCGGCAATCTGCGCGGCCCCACCCGCATTGCCGCCGTTCAGCCAGGTCGAAAAGATGCCGGTCGTCAGCGTCTGCACCCCGAAATGCTGGACCGTGCCGTAATCGGCCACCGTCTCCATCAGCGCCAGCGCAACCCCTGCGGCGATGGCGGGCCGGGCCAAGGGCAGACCCACGCGCCGGAACAGGCCCCAAGGGCCGCAACCCAGGGCGCGGGCGACCTCATAGGTACAGCCGGACTGCTCCCGGTAGGCCGCGCGGGCCAAGAGGTAGACGTATGGATAAAGCGCCAGAGACAGGACCAGCACCGCCGCCCAAAGCGACCGCGTCTCGGGGAACCAGTAATCCCGCGCCGAGGCCCAGCCGAAGGCCGCACGCAAGCTGGACTGGAACGGCCCGGCATAATCAAGGAAATCAACCAACGCATAGGCCCCGACATAGGCCGGAATCGCCAGCGGAAACAGCAGCGCCCAGGCCAGCCAGTCGCGCCCCGGAAACCGGTATTGGCTGACCAGCCAGGCCGCCCCGGTGCCGATCAGCGCCGTCAGCAGCGCCACGCCCAGCATCAGAAGGATCGTCGTCAAAAGGTAGCGCGGCAGCACCGTCGCCATGAGATGCGGCCAGATGTTTTCCACCGGGTTGAACGCGATCCAGACGATCGAGAGGATCGGCGCCAGCACCACGACCGCAATCACCACCGCCCCCGGCGCCCAGAGGTCAAGCCGCGCGCGGCGGGATTGGGGGGCAAGTTGACTGAAATGGTCGGCCATAGCCGCAGGGCTTACAGGAAAGCGATTTAACTGTCCAGAAAGCCCCTTACGGTAGCCTGCCCGCGCCGCTACAACGCGAGGAGAGACGCTGATTTCAGACCCACAGCCGGAAACACAAGGCCCAATGCGCATTGTCTATCACCTGGGTGCCCACTGCACCGATGAGGACCGGCTGGTTCGCTGCCTGTTGAAGAACCGTGCGGCGCTGGCCGAACAGGGGATCGCGGTCCCCTCGCCCACGCGCTATCGCAAGCTTTTGCGCGACACGGCCATGCAGTTGCGCGGGCAGACCGCTTCGGAAGAGACCCAGGCCCTCGTCATGCAACAGATCATGGATGAGCCGGACGCCGATCGGGTCATCCTGTCCTGGCCCAGTTTCCTGTCCTTTCCGGCCTGGGCGCTGCGCGGGTCGCTCTATGCGGCGGCGGGGGAACGGGTGCGCGCCTTCACCCGGATTTTCCCCGATGCCGAGGCAGAGTTTCACCTTGCCCTGCGCAACCCGGCGACGTTCCTGCCCGCCTTGCAGGATGCGGTTAACGCCAAGGGGCGCGAGGATATCCTGACCGGCATCGACCCGATGCAGATGCGCTGGTCCGATGCGGTACGCCAGATCCTGATCCACAATCCGGGCGTGCCGCTGACCGTCTGGTGCAACGAAGAAACGCCCCTGATCTGGCCCGAGGTGCTGCAAGCGGTCTCGGGCCATGAACCGGGGCTGAAGCTGATCGATGATGATGACCTTCTGGCCAGCATCATGACCGAAATCGGCATGGGGCGGATGAAGGCCTATTGCGCCGAACACCCGCCGCAATCGGTAACCCAGCGCCGCCGGATCGCCACGGCCTTCCTGGAAAAGTTCGCCCGCCCTGACGAGGTGGAGCAGGAGATCACCCTGCCCGGCTGGACCGACGAGCTGGTTGAGGCGCTGACCCATGCCTATCTGCAGGATGTGGAACGCATCAAGCGACTGCCCGGCGTCACCCTGATCGAGGCATGACAGGGGCGGGCCGCACGGCGGTCAGCCGACTTGCGCTCAGCTCATGCCCAAGGCGGTCTTGTAAAGCTCCAGCACCGCCTCTTCCTCGGCCAGCTCATCCGGCTTGCGTTTGCGCAGGGCGATGACCTTGCGCAACACGCGCGTGTCGTAGCCGCGGCCCTTGGCTTCGGCCATCAGCTCTTTCTGCTGGTCGGCGACGTCCTTCTTTTCGGACTCAAGCTGTTCGAACCGTTCGATGAACTGGCGCAGCTCGTCTGCGGTCACGGCATAGGGATCGTTCGCGTCGGCCATCTTCATCCTCGGGTCAGTTCGGGGGAGTTGCAGGTTCCTACCCTGCCCTGCCCTCCGGGTTCAAGACGGATCAGAGCGGACTGGCAGGATCGGCGGCTTGAAGCGGCAGAGCGAAGCCGCTAATCCCACGGCCAGCGAACGTGACAGGGGAAGATCGATGCAGGCCTTGATCTGGACAGGGGCGGCGCTGACGCTGGCCGGGATAGCCGGCCTTGGCTATTGCGTGGTCAAGGCGATGCAGGCGCGCAAGGCCGGTCTTGACGATGCGGCCATGCGGGCGGCGCTGCAAAAGGTGGTCACGCTGAACATGGCGGCGCTTGGCGTGTCGGCCTTGGGGTTGATGCTGGTCATCACCGGCATCGCGCTGGGTTAAGCGTCGTTCAAAGCGGCCAGCGACAGCCCGTCGCGGATCAGCCGATCCAGAAGCGGTGGCGGGGTCCAAAGGGCGTTCTCCTCGGCCCAAAGCCGCAGATCGCGACGCAGGACCATCAACCCGCGCCGGTCAGCCAGATGCATGGGGCCGCCTTGCCAGCGGGCAAAGCCATGCCCGGCCACCAGCGCGTGGTCAATGTCCGACGGCCGCCGCGCCCGGGCCTGCGCCAGAAGCTGCAACCCCGCGACGGTCAGCGCCCCAAGCCAGCGCTGTGCAATCTGCCCCCGATCAATCGCGCGCGACGGGGCTGCCTTGGCCAGATCCGGTGCGCGCTGGCCATAAGGCGCCAGGGCTGCGGTCAGATCGGCAGGGTCCACACCGGTTGCAGCCAGATGGGCCAGCGCCAGATTGCCCGCCTGCAGGACGGCCGCGCCGATGCCCGGCGGATGCCCGACCAGCATCGGCGCAAGATGCAAGCGGCGCAGACCCGCAACGGCCGTGGCAATCGCCCGCGGCGCCTCTTCCGCGACCACTGCGATTTCGGCGAAACGGCCACTTGGCGCCAGCGAAAGGCCCATCTCGCCCTCGGCCCCGTCAAGGACCAGAAGGGCCGTGCCATCAACCAGCGGGCGCCGCGGGCCAGAGGCGGGCACCCGGGCATGGACCTGCAAGGCGAGACCGGCAAGGTCCGTTGGGTCGTCGATATGGGCAAGGCCCGTGGTATCCGAAAGGCCAAGGCTGGCGGTCATCACCGCTGCCGAAGGGTGCAGCCAGCGCACGGCGATGCCTTCCTTCAAGGCGGCGCGGGCCAAGGTGACCAGCGCCGCCCCCTCGCCTGCAAGGCCAAGCCCGGTCAGCGGCAAAGGCTCAACCCGGGCCACGGCGGCGGGCAGCCGCGCCGCGCGCCGGTCGGCCAAGGCCGCAGCACAAAGGCCCGCCGCTTCAGCCGAGGCTTCCAGATCGGCGCGGGTGACGGCTTCGAACCGATCGGCAGCCTCGGGCGGCAACAGAAGCGCCGCCTCGACACAGTCGATGATCCGCCGCGTCGCGGGCAAGGCGCGGGGATGGGCCCGGCGCGCGGCGGCCACTGCCGCCTGCCAGCTTACCGCAGTCTCAACCCGGCGGGTGGGGCCGTCGCCCCGCGCCAGTTGGTCTGCCACCGCAAGGGCGGTTCCCAGGCCCTCGGTCCCGGCCACGGCATCCAGTAGGCCAAGCGCCCGCGCCTCTTCGGTGCCGATCACGCGCCCGGCGACAAGGGCCTGCAGCGCCGCCTCGGCCCCGATCAGCCGCGCCAGCCGCCGGGTGCTGCCCCCCGCCGGGCAAAGCCCGAAGGCGACCTCGGGAAAGGCGATCCGGCTGCCCGGCTGGCCGACGCGGGCGCTGGCCGCCAACAAAAGCTCGGCCCCCGGCCCCAGCGCCAGACCGTGGAGCGCGGCCACAACCGGCACGCCGGCCCCCTCAACCGCCTGACACAGGTCCTGCAACGACGGGCTGGCCCGGTCCGGTTCCATCGGCACGTGGCTTGAGAAGGTGGCCCCAGCCCCGGTGATGACCACGGCCACACAGCCCGCAGGCCGGGTGGCAAGGGCCGCGATCAGGGCCGCGCGCACCGCCGGCGTCAAGGCGTTGGAGGGGCCTTGCGTCAGGGTCAGGACCAAAATCCCGCCGTGCAGCGCCGCCTCGACCCCGCCTGACGTCATGCCACCTCTCCTGCCGATATGGGCGGAGTAAGGCGCAACTGCCGGGGCTTGGCAAGCGCTGCCAGGCTGCGGCGGGGTCAGATCGGCAGGTTGTCGAACCCGGCCTCAACCTCGCTGTCCGAAGGCGGGTCGGCCTGATGCGGGATCAGCGCGGACAGGGCCCGCATCTCGGCAAGAAGCAGCTTCAGACCTTCCGTCTGAAGGGAAAGGCCCGCTTCCAGCAGGTCAGCCTCTTGCTGGATCAGGTCGGGCGGGGCTGCGGGCTGCACCGGGCGGGTCATTGCGTGCAGGTCCGGCACAGCGGCGTCCAGGGCAGAGCATCAAGCCGACCCTCGGGGATCGGCTCGCCACAGTTGGCGCAGATGCCGTAGGTGCCGTCGGCAATCCGGCGCAGCGCCGCCCGGATCAGCGGGATTTCCGCCAATCCGGCCTTTGCGGTGGCTTCCAGCACTTCATCCGGCTCACGTTCGGTGGCGAGGTCTTCCCAGTCGGCGCTGTGATGGGACAAAAGCTCATCATCGATCAAGTCGAGGCGGGCGCCAAGTTCGATCAAGCGACCTTCCAGCATGGCGCGGCGGGTGGTCAATGGCACGGGATTGGTGGATTGCATAGTGAGTCTCTCCTTTGCGCAAGGATCGCACAGGGGGGCCGTCCCGTGCCTTGATGCAGGTCAACCCTGCCCCAGGTCGGACAAAAGCGATGGCAACAGCGGCTTTCCCTTCGAGGCCGCTGGGCTTATGCTCGCCCTAGCCCGCTGCAAAGGACAGACCATGGACATCCGCCCCCTTACCCCCGATTACGCCGTTTCGCCGCAGATTGACCTTGCCGATCTGCCGGCAATCAAGGCAGCGGGCTATACCACTGTCATCAACAACCGCCCCGATGGCGAGATCCCGCCGCATCTGCACACCGAAGCGATGCGCGCGGCGGCCGAAGCGCTGGGTCTGACCTTTGTGGTCAATCCGGTGATCGGTGGGATGATGACCATGGACAATGTCGATGCGCAGCGCAGCGCGATCAAAGCGGCAACCGGCCCGGTGCTGGCCTATTGCGCTAGCGGCAACCGCAGTTCCGTGGTCTGGGCGCTGGCACTGGCCGGGACCCGACCGGTTGAGGATCTGGTCGGGCTGCCCGCGCGTTTTGGCTACCAGCTGGATCACCTGCGCCCGCAGATCGAGGCGCTGGCCAAGGCCGCACCGTCCGTTTGAGGCGGCGTGGCGGCAGGCTGGCTCCGCCGGGTCAGCTTGCGGCGCGCAGGTCCGGGGGTGCCGCCGGATCTTCCACCGGGGCCGGGCGATGGTGCACCGCATTGGCCGCACGGAAACTGTCCGCTTCAAGCACCTTGAGCGCCCGCATCCCACGGTTCTGCCCCAGCCGGGCCCGGGCCACGCGGCGGCCATCCATGGTTTCAATGGTGACCGCATCAATCGCCGAAAACGGCAGTTCCAGCACATCCCCCGGCTGCAAGCCCATGATCTGGCGGATCGGCAGCGTCAGCCGTCCGATGATGGCATCAAGCCGGCAATCGACCTGCATCACCTGCGCCGCGAGCGCTGTGGTGAACTGCGGTGCGGCCTCCGCTTCGGCCGAGGGCATGGCGATCTGTTCGCCGCGCCCGATTGCCGGCAGCACCAGGATCACCTGCCCTTCGCGCGCGCTCTCGCCCAGTGACACGTCGGCAAGAAGGACGCGGTAGGTCTCTTCCTCCAGCAACAGCGCCAGCGGACGCAGATCTTCCAGGAAGGAGGCATAGCGAAAGCCCCCGGCCCAGATCCGGTCCGCCTCTTCGGCAAGGGTGTCGTCAAGACCGGCAAGCGCGCGATCCACCACCCCGGCAACCATGGCCGCATCAATCCGCGTCGGCTTGCGCGGCGGCGCGGGCTGTGAGGCTAGGCGGCCCAAGGTCTGCATTTCGATCATTGCAGCCGTGACGGCTGGCGCGAACATCAGAACGCCCAGCCCGCCTTCCGGCCCGTCAAGGAGCGACACCAAAGCCCGCTCCGGCGCGATATCCAGGATTTCGGCCAGGCTGGCGCGCAGGACCTGCAGACGCCGCACCTCAAGATCCAGACCCATCGCGTCACGGGTGGCGCGGGCCAAAGCCAGCCGCCAACCACGGTCAGCCCCGGGGGCCCCATCGGCCTGCGGTTGCCGGGCGCGGTCGATCTTGCGGCGGATCACTTCGGTCATTGTGCTTGGCCCCGGGGTTGGACACCTGACCCTAAGCCGCCGACCCCTACCAAACTCTTAAGCGGCCAGCTTCTCCAGCCGCAAAGGCACGGTCAGCCGGAAGGCAGCCCCGCCCTGCCCCGGCAGATAAGCCACTGATCCGCCAAGGTTTGTCATGATCTCGCGGCAGATGGCCAGCCCAAGCCCCGCGCCGCCTGCGCGATTGGCATCGGTCAGCCGAGCGAATTTCTCGAAGATCAGCGATTGCGATTCCTTCGGGATGCCCTTGCCGTTGTCGATGAAGTCGATCGTCACCCGCCCGGCCCGCTGGCGGACGGCAATGCGCAGTTCCGGCTCGGCCGCGTCGCAATATTTCCGCGCGTTCGAGATCAGGTTGATGAAGACTTGTGTCAGCCGGTCAGCATCGGTCTTGAGGTAGATCGCCTCGGACGGGAGGTCGCGGTGGATGGTAAAGCTGCGTTCCGGCCTTGTCTGGCGCGCGGCGGTCAGGGCGGTGTCCAGCATCTGTTGCAGACTGGCCAACTCAAGGGTCAGTTGCACCGTGCCGTTTTCCAGAACGCTCAGATCCAAAAGGTCATCCAAAAGCCGCGTCAGGCGCTTGGCCTCGTCATGGATGATCTGCCCGTATTTGGTGACCATCTCGGGCGGCAGGTCGCCTTCCGTCAGAATCTCGGAAAACGCGCGGATTGAGGTCATGGGCGTGCGAAGTTCATGGCTGATCTGGCTCAGGAAGGCGTCTTTCTGGATCGATAGCTGCATTAGCTTTTCATTCGCCTCGCGCAGGGCGCCGGCGGTGCGGGTCAGTTCGGCCTCGCGCGCTTCCAACTGGGCGGAGTACTCCATGATCTGCGCGGATTCCGAGGCCACGGCCATCAGATCCTCAACCGTCACCGTGGCACGGCCGACCAGCTGGCTGATCATCGCATGCGCGGTGGCGGCCCCCACGGACCCCGACAGCCGCGCCTCAAGCGTGTCAAGGAAAGCGGGGGTGGGATCAGGCAGAAAGCCGTCTTTGCCCTGATCGCGCGCGGCACTTTGGAAGAGGGTCAGGGCAGCATCTTCCCCCAGAATCCGCTGCGCCATGGTCAGAAGTGCCTCAGGTTCCGCTTGCCCCCGCGCCCAGCGTTGCGGGCCGACGGCACCCTCGAACACATTGACGAAGGCCGCGCCCTGCAACCGCTCCAACGGCGCGGGGAAGGTGAGAAGCGACCCAAGGCACAACGCGATGACGTTCAGCGTCAGCGACCAGAACAGCGCGTGGATCATCGGGTCCATGCCTTCGGTCCCGAACAGCGCCTGCGGGCGCAGCCATGAAAGCCCGAACAAGCCTTGGGTGAACACCGCCTCGGACAGCATCGCCCCGGGGCCAAAGGACGGCAGGAACGAGGTGTAGGCCCAGATCACGAACCCCGTCAGCAACCCCAGCAACGCGCCGTTCTTGTTGGCCCCGCGCCAGAACAGCCCCGCCAGCAGCGCCGGCAGCACCTGCGCCACGCCAAGAAAGGCAATCAACCCGATGGCCGCCAGCGCCGCCGACCCGCCCGAGATTTGATAATACCCGTACCCCAGCGCCAGCACCGCCGCGATCGCCAAGCGCCGGGCGTTCAGAACCACCAGGCGCAGGTCATCCCCGGCCCCGGCCTTTGGCCGCAGACGCAGCCAGAGGGGGATGACGACATGGTTGGAAATCATCGTCGCCAGCGCGATGGATTCCACGATAACCATCGACGTGGCCGAGGAGAACCCACCCAGAAACACCAGCATCGCCAAGGCGCCCTGCCCCTCGGCCAGGGGTAGGGTCAGGATGAACATGTCGGGGTTGGACCCCGCAGGCAGCCGGTCCAGCCCCACCACGGCGATGGGGACGATGAAGAGGCTCATCAGCATCAGGTAAAGCGGGAAGGCCCAACTGGCGCGGGCCAGATGCCCTTCGTCGTCATTTTCGACCACCATGACCTGAAACATCCGCGGCAAGGTGATGACCGCAGCGGCAGACAGGAATATAAGGCCGGTCCAGCGCCCCGGCTCGACCTGCCAGGCCGACAGGTCGGATGCATCGATCCGCGCGATGATGTCGCCCACGCCGTCAGCGATCCCCCAGACCACGAAGGACCCCACCGCCAGAAGGGCAACGAGCTTCACCACCGCCTCGACCGCGATTGCGGTGACAATGCCGTGGTGCTGTTCCTTGGCATCCAGGTTCCGGGTGCCGAAAAGGATGGTGAAGAGCGCCAGCCCCACCGCCACCCAGATCGCCGTGCTGCCGGGGTCCGGTGGCGACACCCCGTCCGGCGTGACGCTGGCGAAGACGCCAAAGGACAACACAACAGATTGCAATTGCAGTGCGATGTAGGGCGTCGCCGCCACCACGGCCATCACCGTGACAATCACCCCCAGCGTGTTTGACTTGCCAAAGCGCGAGGAGATGAGGTCGGCAATCGACGTGACCCGATACTGCCGCCCGATCCGCACGAGCTTGCGCAACAGCCACCACCAGCCGATGAAGACCAGCGTTGGGCCAAAGTAGATCGTCAGAAACTCCAGCCCCGACCGGGCGGCATAGCCAACCGCGCCGTAGAACGTCCAGGCGGTGCAATAGATCGACAGGCTCAGCGTGTAGACAAGGGGCGAGCGCAGCCACCCAAGCCGCCCGGCCTGCGCCCGGCGTTCAACGATGAACGCCACGGCAAAGAGAAAGACGACGTAAAGGATGCAGGCGAAGACCAGAAGGTTGAAGGGCATCTCAGTCCTCCTCCTCCTCGGTGCCCTCACCGCTGGACAGGCCGGGGGCAAAACCGGCAGCAACGCCGATCAGCCCCAGCCAGACCAGAAAGAAATAGATCACATCTCCTGCCGACAGGCTGGTGCGGTCGCCATGCGTCCACAGAAGCGGCAACAACAGCAGGAACAGGCCCAGGATCGGCAAAAGCCGCGCCGCATCGCGCAGCCGTCGCCGCCGATAGGGGGCGCGGGCAAGGAAAAGCGGCGGCTTAGGGCGTGCCATCAGCGGTTCATCATGGCGCGAACCTCGGCCAGGATTTCCGCGTTGGAAAAGGGTTTAGAGATGAAGCGGTCCGCCCCGGCGCGTTCGGCGGCCTCGCGGTCGCGGCCGCGTGCGGTCAGCATCATCACGGGAACGGTCCGGGTGTCCGGGTCGGCCCGGATGGCGCTCAGGATTTCCAGCCCCGAAAGACCGGGCAGCATATGGTCAAGGATCACCAGATCGGGCCGGTCGCCCCGCACCGCCGCCAGGGCTTCCAGGCCATCGGCCAGATGCGACACCCGCAGCCCGTCACGCGCCAGAATGAACCGGATCGCCTCGGCGATGTTCGGTTCATCCTCGACGAGGAGCACATGTCCCGTCATTTGCCCTGGCACTGGTTCCCCCCCGGCGCAAAGCGCCGCTCCGCCTTCACTATCGACAGAACTGCCCTGCGTGTCAAAACCCGTTTCAAAGGCCGGGCCTAGCTGCGTGCCTCAGACAGGATCGACGGCTCACGCCGTGCGGGGCAGGTCTGGCGCGGGCAGATCCGGCAACTTGACCCGATGGGCAGGGCGGTCTGCCGGGGCTGGTCATCGGGCAGGATCAGCATGGCCGCCTCGCGCAGTTCCGGGCCGCGCAGCCCCATCGGGTGGCCCGGCGTGGCCCAGGCCAAGACCCGGTGCAGCCGCCCACCCTGCCCGGCCATTTCGACCACGGTCTCAACCGGTTGCGACGGCCGGCCAAGCGCTGCGTAAAGCGGCCAAAGCGGACAGGCCGCCCCAAAGCGCGGCAAGGGAAAACCCGCCGTCGGCTTGCGAAAGGTCAGCGTGCCCGAGGCGTCACAGGTCACCAGCCCGGCCCCAACATCCGGCAAGCTGGCCAGACGCCGCATGACCAGCAACGGGTCACAGGCAAAGCTTTCCGCCAGGGCAAAGGGATCAGGGCCTACCTCGGCTACAGCTTGGGCAAATTCGGCCATCGGCAAGGCGCGCGCATCGCCAAGGGCCCGCGCCAGATAGGCCCGCGCCAGGCTGCGCGCTGCGGTGGACGCAAGGGCCGCCACCTCATCATCGCAGCCCTCAACCAGCGTGGCATCGGCAAAGCTCCAGCCCCGCGCCTTCAGCCAATCCTCCACCTCTTCCTGCGGGGCGGCGATGCCCTGTTCGGCGATGGCACTTCCGGCATCAAGGTAGGCCACCAGCGCTTCGGCCCCGACCGCCAGCCGCTCGCTGTCATGGTGCAGGTTCCTGTGGAACCGTGCCGCCCAATCCGGGTCAAGATCTTCGGTTTCGGCCAGGATCGAGGCCGTGGCCCGGACCGAGGACAGCGACGACAGCACCTCATGCAGCGATTGCGACAGGTGCGGGTCATGGGTCATCCGGTCATTCAGCGCCTCGACCGCACGTTCAAGCGTCTGCACCCGGGCATCGGTGGCCACCAAGAGGCCCGCCCAGCCTGGAAAGCGGCTGGCGAAATCCTCAAGGCCGGTCAGTTCGACCGACAGCGCCCCGCCGCGCGATGCGGCACTTTGCAGGCCCTCGATCAGGACGGTGTCCGACCCCTGCGCCAGCGCATTGCGGTCAAAGCCCAAGGCATCCGCAAGCCGCACCAGAAGCGTGCCGCCAACCTTGCGCCGGTCATGTTCGATCAGGTTCAGATAGCTGGCGGAAATGCCCACCGTGGCCGCCAGATCCGCTTGCCGGATGCCATTGGCCAGACGTCTTTCGCGCAGGCGGGTTCCGGTCAGGGCTGACAGAGGCATGGGATGACCTGTTGTTCCGTCACGGAATTTACAAGCCCGCGCCCCACTTCACAACCGATGAAAAGAAAACCGCGCCCGAGGTTCCCCGGGCGCGGTCCAGATTTTGCGTCAGATCAGGGGGCGAGCGCTGCATCCGTGATGGCGCTGGTCCAGGCGCCGGTCGGGGCCGCCGTGATCACCGGGTCCGACCCGCCGGCCAAGAGCGTGGCCACGGTGCGTTCCGCCGCAGCGACGTCAAGCGCGCCGTTCGACCCTGCGGTCAGCTTGGCAATCTCGCCCATCATCCGCTTCTGGTGGGTTTCGGTCTGCGCGCCGGTCTGGTCGTTTTCCAGCACGATCATCGCCGCTTCATCGCTGTTGGCTTCGGCGTATTTCCAGCCCTTCATGCTGGCGCGCACGAACTTGACCATCGTCTCGGCAAAGGCCGGGTCGGCCAGCTTGTCTTCCAGCACATAAAGCCCGTCTTCCAGCGTCGCCACGCCCTGGTCTTCATACTTGAAGGTCACCAGTTGTTCCGGGGTGATCCCGGCGTCGATGACCTGCCAGTATTCGTTGTAGGTCATCGTCGAAATGCAGGCCGCCTGCTTTTGCAGCAGGGGGTCGACGTTGAAGCCCTGCTTCAGCACCGTCACCCCACCGGGAGAGCCGTCAGTCGCCAGACCCAGCGTCGCCATCCACGACAGGAACGGGTACTCGTTGCCGAAGAACCAGACGCCCAGCTTCTTGTCGGCAAAATCGGCCGGGGTCGTGATCCCGGTTTCCGCAAGGCAGGTCAGCATCATGCCCGAAGACGCGAAGGGCTGCGCGATGTTCACCAAGGGCAGGCCCTTTTCGCGGGCCGCAAGGGCCGCCGGCATCCATTCCACGATCACGTCAGCCCCGCCGCCTGCGATCACCTGCGTCGGCGCGATGTCCGGGCCGCCCGGCAGGATGGTGACGTTCAGGCCCTCTTCCTCATAGAACCCCTTGGCCTGGGCCACATAATAGCCCGCGAACTGGGCCTGGGTCACCCATTTCAGCTGCAGCGTCACATCCTCGGCCTGGGCACCGGTGCCCATGGCAGCCAGAAAGGCAGCAGTCACAAGTTTCTTCATCGTCAACTCCCCGTTTTGGGCCCGCGTTCCGGGCCATTGGTTAATGCCGTTGCGACGGGTGCCAGAAGGTCACCCACCGTTCGATCAGCGAGATCAGCCCGTACAGCGCCGACCCCGCCAAAGCCGCGACCGCAATCGTGGCCCAAACCATGTCAAGGCCAAGCCGTCCGACCTCGGTACTGATGCGGAACCCCATCCCGTAGACCGGACTGCCGAAAAACTCAGCAACAATCGCGCCGATCAGGGCCAGAGTCGATGCAATTTTAAGCCCGTTGAAGAGGAAAGGCATCGCCGCCGGCAGCCGCAGTTTCACCAGCGTCTGCCAGTAGGACGCCCCCCAGGTCGCCATCAGATCGCGCTGCATCCGCTCTGACGCCTGCAAGCCCGCAACGAGGTTCACCAGGATCGGGAAGAACACCATCACGACCACGACGGCGGCTTTCGACTGCCAGTCGAACCCGAACCACATCACCAGAATGGGCGCGAGGCCGACAATCGGCAAAGCGGCCACGAAGTTGCCGATGGGCAGAAGGCCGCGTTGCAGGAACGGGCTGCGGTCAATGGCAATCGCTACCACGAAGGCCGCCCCTGCCCCGATCAGGAAGCCAGGGATCGCACCTTTCAGGATGGTCTGCGCAAAGTCCTGCCAAAGGGTTGGAAGCGACCCTGTGATTGTCGCAGCGATGGCGGATGGCGCGGGCAGGATGACGGGGGGCACTGACAGCCCGCGGACCAGCCCTTCCCACAGAACAAGGACGGTTGCGCCAAAGATCAGCGGCACCAGCGCCTTGCCGAACCGGGTCCGGGATGCGGCACTCCCCGCAAGCCAGGCATTCAGCCCCCAGGCCGCCAGCCAGACCGCGACCGCCATCCAAAGCGCGCTCATGCCGGAACCCCCATCCGCGCCCGTGCAAACCGCTCTACCAATCCAACAGCCACGATCAACAACCCCGCAAGGATCGCCGAGGCAAAGAGCGCCGCCCACATGATCAAGGGCTCGCCAAACTGCGACCCGATGAGCATTCGCGCGCCCAGACCCTCAATCGCCCCGGTCGGAAGTTCGCCTACGATCGTGCCGACCAACGAGGCCGCAACCGCCACTTTCAATGAGGCGAAGAAATAGGGCATCGACGCCGGAAGTCGCAGCTTCAGGAACGTCGCCCACTCCCCGGCGCCATAGGTTTTAAGAAGGTCCAGCTGCATCTGATCCGGGGACCGCAGTCCCTTGACCATGCTGACCAGCACCGGAAAGAATGAAAGGTAGGCCGCGATGATCGCCTTCGGCAGATCCCGCCCCGTCAGACCCATCTGGCTGGAAACCACAATGATCATCGGCGCTAAAGCCACGATGGGGATCGTCTGGCTGATGACCGCCCAGGGCATCACGCTCATGTCCACCACCCGGAACCGGACAATCGCCATCGCCAGCGCAACGCCGAACACGATCCCAAGGCCAAAGCCCATCATCGTGCCCTTGAAGGTGATGTAGGCGTGGTAGACCAAACTCCGCTTTGAGGTCACCGCCTGCCCGAAGAGGCCTTTCCACACTTCCGCCCCCACCTGGTGCGGCGGGGGCAACAGGGGCCGGTCCTGCACCATGGTCTGCGGAATAACCTCGGCCAAAGTGACCGTGGTCCCCGCCCGCTCGGCCTGGTCATAGACCCAGGTGGCGTTCATCCAGACCGCCGCCGCGTACCAAAGGACGATGATCCCGGCGAGGACGGTGAGGACGGGAAGCGCGCGGTTCATCCCTTCGCCTCCACCGGCCAGGCGATCATCGCGACCGCGATCACCCCCAGCGCCATTCCGGCGATCTGCAGGCCCGTGGGCCGCTCACCAAAGATGAACCAGGCCACCAGCCCGATCATCACCAGCTGGACGATGGAAGAGACCGAGATTGCCACGGCAAGCCCGCTTTCCCGCATCAGCCGCACCATCATCAGATTGCCGATGCTGAAAAGCGCAAGCGCCGCCAGCAGGACCCAAAGCTGCGCGTTGCTCACATAGGCCCGCAACACGGAATTCGCGGTGATGAACACCGCCATCGCGACCGCCAGCCACAGCATCAGCGCGCCGCTCATGCTGCGTCCCCGATGATGGGTGAAGAAACGGTTTTTACCCCGCGCGTAGAGACGGAAGGAAGACGCAAGGAAGACGGGAAAAAGACTGCGATTTCAATCATCAAGATGCCCCGCCCGCAGCCCTTCCCGCACCCGGTGCGCGATCTCGATGAACTCCCGGCTGTCGCGGATATCCAGGGGCCGTTCCTTCGGCAGCGGGCTGTCGATCACATCCGTGATCCGCCCCGGACGCGGGGACATGACGACGATCTTGGTGCTAAGGTAAACCGCCTCCGGGATGGAATGGGTAACAAAACCAATAGTTTTCCCGGTGCGTGCCCACAGCTTCAGCACTTCCTCATTCAGGCGGTCGCGGACGATCTCATCCAGCGCGCCAAAGGGTTCGTCCATCAAAAGGATATCGGCATCGAACGCCAAGGCCCGCGCAATGCTGGCCCGCTGCTGCATGCCCCCCGAAAGCTGCCAGGGGAACTTTTTGCCAAAGCCCGAAAGCTCCACCAGATCCAGAACCCTCGCAACCCGGCTGTCCTGCTCGGCCTTGGAAAACCCCATGATTTCCAGCGGTAAGCGGATGTTCCCACTGATGGTCCGCCAAGGATAAAGCCCGGCCGCCTGAAATACATAGCCATAAGCCCGCTTCCGCCGCGCCTCGTCCGGGGTCATCCCGTTCACCGTAAGCGTCCCGCCCGTCGGATGCTCCAAGGCCGCAATCGCGCGCAGGAAAGTTGTTTTTCCACAACCACTTGGCCCGATGAAGCTGACGAAATCCCCCCGGTTGATCACCAGGTTCACATCCTTCAACGCCTGGACCGGCCCATCCGCCGTCTGGAAGACCAGTTGCAGCCCCTGTGCTTCGATCACCGGCGGTTGGGGGTTCAGCGTGTCCTTCAACCGATCATTCCTTTGCCTTGGCTGCCAACCGCAGCCAGTCCTTCACATTTCCGTTGCGACACCCTGCCACCCTTGCGACCGGCCGAGCCCGTTCCCACCTCGTCCGAAATCGGAGGACGGCCATGCTTTTCAACGCCTTGCAGACGACCCTCGCCTTCGCACCCGCGCCCGAGGACCTGGACGACATCGACTTCCGCGCCCCCGTCATCGCCTTCGCCCCGCCCGGCGACGACGAGGAATCCGAGCCCGGCGAACCCTGAGGCATGATATCCTTCTCGCGAAGGAGACTCACCATGCCCGACTGCCGCAAAATCCGCCCCGCTGACCGCTATGCCGGAAAGCAGGGGTTCACCTACGACGCCGGAATCGCTGCGGAAACAGTGGGTTCGACGGCGATCTGCATGCATCTTCTGACGATCCCGCCCGGCGGCCGCGCCAAGGCCCACAAGCACGCGACGCATGAGACCGCGATCTACCAGATGACCGGTCGGTCGGTGATGTACTGGGGCGACCGCCTCCAGCACCGGATGGAGGCCGAGGCCGGCGACCTGATCTATATCCCCGCCGACACGCCCCACCTCCCCTTCAACCCCGGCCCCGAGCCCTGCACGGCCGTGATTGCCCGAACCGACCCGAACGAGCAGGAAAGCGTCGTGCTGTTGCCGGAGTTGGAGCATCTGGTGCCCTAGACGCCGGTCGCCGGGATGCCTGTCCGCTCCACCGGGCGGGGGGCGGTCAGGTCCTTCCACTGGGTCAGCGCGCGGTTGACGGCAGGCCGCGCCTCGCGGGCGACGAAACGCCCGTGGCCTTCCTGCGTACGCACCTCGCCATCGTGGATCGCCACATGGCCGCGGGTGAGGGTAAAGCGGGGGAGGCCCTTGACCGTATGGCCCTCGAAGACGTTGTAGTCGATCGCCGACTGCTGTTTGGCCGCCGTGATCGTCTTGGTCTTCTCGGGGTCCAGAACCACAAGGTCCGCATCCGCCCCCACCAGCACTGCGCCCTTTTTCGGATAGCAGTTCAGGATTTTCGCGATGTTGGTTGAGGTTACGGCCACAAATTCATTCGGCGTGAGGCGGCCCGTGGCGACCCCGTGGGTCCAAAGCATCGGCAACCGATCCTCCAGGCCCCCCGTCCCGTTCGGGATCTTGGCGAAGTTGCCACGGCCGAAGCGCTTTTGCTCTGTGGTGAAGGCGCAGTGGTCGGTGGCCACCACCGACAACGACCCGCTCATCAGCCCAGCCCACAGGCTGTCTTGGTGTTGCTTGTTGCGGAACGGCGGGCTCATCACCCGGCGGGCAGCGTGGTCCCAGTCGGGGTGGAAGTATTCAATTTCGTCCAGCGTCAGGTGCTGGATCAACGGCTCGCCATAAACCCGTTTCCCCGCCGCCCGCGCCCGCCGGATCGCCTCATGCGCGTCCTCGCAGGAGACGTGGACGACATAAAGCGGCACGCCCGCCATGTCGGCGATCATGATCGCGCGGTTGGTGGCCTCGCCCTCCACCTGCGGCGGGCGGGAATAGGCGTGGCCCTCGGGGCCGGTGTTCCCCTCGGCCAAGAGCTTCGCGGTCAGCTCGGCCACTACATCGCCGTTCTCGGCATGGACCATCGCCAGACCGCCCACATCCCCGACCCGGCGGAAGGAGTTGAACAACTCATCGTCGTTCACCATCAAGGCGCCCTTGTAGGCCATGAAATGCTTGAAGCTGGTGATGCCCGCCTTGGCCGAGTCCTCGATCCCCTGCCAGACCTTCTCACCCCACCAGGTGACGGCCATGTGGTAGGAGTAATCGCAGGTGGCCCGAGTGGACTTGTTGTGCCACGCTTTGGCCGCATCCATCAGGTCCTGCCCCTGCCCCGGCAGGATGAAGTCGACGACCATTGTGGTCCCGCCCGATAGCGCCGCCCGGGTGCCGCTTTCGAAATCATCCGCCGAGTAGGTGCCCATGAAGGGCATCTCAAGATGCGTATGCGGGTCGATCCCGCCGGGCATGACATAGCAGCCGGTCGCATCAAGCTCCGCCCCGCCCTTGAGGCCCTGCCCGATCTCGGTGATCAACCCGTTCTCCACCCGCACATCGGCCTTGTAGGTGAGGTCGGCGGTGACGACGGTGCCGTTTTTGATGATGGTGGTCATGGGGTTCCTCCGATTTCTGGCATCGTTTGGAAGATCTTTCCGGCAGCGTTTACAATTAGCTCCTTCGGATCTTCGTAGCAGCGACCGACAATCATCGCCTCCAGGGAGACAGGATCCTGAGAAGCGGTCCAAATGTCGCGCTGAGGCGTATCGTTAGTGGAGAAGAAAAGATTCATTCCTGACCAGAACCCGACTACCCAACTCACAACGGCGCTTGTGTCAGCGCCAGCTTTGTCGAGTCCGATGAGGTAAGAACATTCGGCAGCACCGACTCCTGCGAATGCTCCCGGCTTCAGCACATTCTCTTCGGATGCCGCTCGACTCGCCTGCAACGCGACGAGAAGGCACCCGACGATCAAGACATGCCGAGCAAAACTCACCCCACCACCTCCGCCACCTCAACCACCGCGTGGAGGAGCACATCCGTTCCCGCCGCCGCCCATTCCGGGCTGATCTTCTCGGCCTCGTTGTGGGAAAGGCCATCCACGCAGGGGCACATCACCATTACCGTGGGGGCGACGCGGTTGATCCAGCAGGCGTCGTGGCCGGCTCCGCTTACAATGTCCATGTGGGAATAGCCCAGCTTTTCAGCGCTCTGGCGGACGATCTTCACTAGCCCGGGGTCGAAGGTGACGGGGTCGAAGTGGCCCACATCCTCGATCTCACAGACCAGCCCCAGTTCCTTCGCCACCGCATGGGCGGCGCGGATGACCTCGGCCTTCATCGCGTCGAGCTTGGCCTGTTCGGGCGACCGAATGTCGACGGTGAACACAACTTTGCCCGGTATCACATTGCGACTGTTGGGAAAAACCTTCACCTGCCCCACTGCGCCCACGGCGTTCGGCTGGTGGCTCATCGCGATCTGGTGGACGCGTTCGGTGATCCGGGCCATCCCGAGACCCGCGTTCACCCGCATGTTCATGGGCGTGGAGCCGGTGTGGGCGTCCTTCCCCGTCAGCGTGATTTCCAGCCACCAGAGACCCTGTCCGTGGGTCACGACGCCAATCGACTTGCCCTCAGCCTCCAAGATCGGGCCCTGTTCGATGTGCAGCTCCAGCATCGCATGCATCTTGCGGGCGCCGACCTTTTCGTCGCCGACCCAGCCGATCCGTGCCAGTTCCTCACCGAAGACCTTGCCGTCGAGGTCGCGGCGCGACTTCGCGTAGTCTTCGGTATGGATGCCCGCAAAGACGCCGCTCGCCAGCATCGCCGGCGCGAACCGCGCGCCTTCCTCGTTCGTCCAGTTTGTCACCACGATCGGGTGCTTCGTCTTCACCCCCATGTCGTTCAGCGTCCGCACGACCTCCAGTGCACCCAGAACCCCGAGCACGCCGTCATACTTCCCCCCCGTCGGCTGGGTGTCGAGGTGCGAGCCCATGTAGACTGGCAGCGCCGCAGGGTCTGTCCCCGGTCGGGTCGCGAACATGTTGCCCATGGTATCTACCCCCATGGTCATGCCTGCCGCCTTGCACCAGCCCGCGAACAGGTGCCGCCCTTCGCTATCGGCATCGGTCAGGGTCTGCCGGTTGCAGCCGCCCGCCACGCCGGGGCCGATCAACGCCATCTCTTCAAGGCTGTCCCACAGCCGTTCAGAGTTGATCCGCAGGTTGTCCCCGGTTGGTGGCATCTGACGCTCCCCGTTCACAGCGGGGCCATGCTGCCCCTTGCCGCGACTCATTTCCTGACCGTATGGTCAACTGCAAGCGCACCACAACCTGACCAACCGGTCAACGAAAATATGACAGCCCTGGATGCCCCAGAATGACGACCAAATGACCGCAGATGCCCAGATTTCCCGCATCAAACCAGGCCGTCGCACGGAAATCCGGCGCGAGAATGAACGGGTGATTCTGGACGCGGCCGAGAAGGTCTTTGCCGAGGCCGGGTTCGGCGGGGCCACGATGCAGCTGATCGCCGACATGGCCGGGCTGCCGAAGGCCAACCTGCATTACTACTTTGCCACCAAGGAAGACCTTTACCGCAAGGTCGTTCAGCAGATCTTCGAAATCTGGCTCGATGCCGCGATGCAGTTTGACGATGCGCCGGGGCCGGTTGAAGGCCTTGGCGGCTATATCGACGCCAAGATGGATATCAGCCGTACGCATCCCTATGGCTCAAAGGTCTGGGCGTCCGAGGTGATGCATGGTGCGCCGGTGATCCAGGATTATCTGGAAACCACGCTCCGCGACTGGACGGACGGGCGGATCGCCGCCATCCAGCGCTGGATTGATCAGGGCAAGATGCGCCCGGTCGACCCGCGCCATCTTCTTTACATGCTTTGGGCCACGACCCAGCATTATGCGGATTTCGGCCATCAGATTCAGACGCTGAACGATGGGAAACCGTTGACAGACCGGCAATGGGCCGCCGCAAAGGCCAGCGTGAAGGACCTTGTCCTGCGCGGTATCGGCGCAATCTAGGGGAACAGAATGGACATCGCAGAGCTTGAGGCCGAGGCCGCCACACTGGTCCTGCCGGCCTTTGACGAAACCACGGCGCTGAGGCTGGGACGCATTCTGGTGGACCTGGCATTGGCCGAAAACCTGCCCGTGGTGATCGACATTCGCACCGCCAACCGCACGCTGTTTCACGCAGGGTTGCCCGGATCAGCGCCGCTGAATGACCTTTGGGCGCTGCGCAAGTCGAACACCGCGCTGATGTTGCAGGCGGCTTCCTTGCTCGTCGGGGCCCGCAACCGTGCCAAGGGCCAGACGCTGGAGCGTGACGCCCTGCCCGCGGCCCAATACGCCGACAACGGCGGCGCAGTGCCGATTGTGGTGGCAGGTGCGGGCTTGGTCGCGGTGGCCACGGTATCGGGCCTGCCGCAGGTAGAAGACCACAAGCTGGTGGTCCGGGGCATCAAGGCGCTGCAGGCGGCCTTGGGGCAAATTTCTTAAGCAAGAAATTTGGCAAAATCCTTGCTTAAGGATTTTGGAGCCCGGGGACAGATTCCTTCAACTCGACCTCGACAAAGCACATAGGAGCGGCGCCGTCGTTGACGACGTTATGCTCCACCCCTTCGCTACGCCGATAGGCCGTGCCTGCCGGCACCAGAACCCTGCGTGATCCGCCCCCCGGCTCTTCCAGCAGCATGTGGCAATCGGTGACCGCCGTGATCACGTAGTCATGCCCATGCCGGTGCCAGCCCGTCTCGGCCCCCGGGGCGAAATCGAACCGGGTTGCGCGCACCCGATCATCATCGATCAAGAGGGTTGCCGTGCAGGCGGGCCGCGTCATTTCGCGCCTCTTGCACAGGCGGCTGCGCTGCCTATCTCAGGCAAAACCAACCCAGGGAGATGCCCCATGTTCAAAGGTCTCAAGCGGTCCATCCTCATCATCGTGGCCATGGTCACCGTTCTGCCTTGGGGCGTCATGCAACTGGTGCAGTAGGATCAGTCGAGCGTCTTCAGCACCTCGCCCAGCGTGCCGATCAATGCGTCGATCTGGGGCTTGGAGATGATGAGCGGCGGCGACATTGCGATGATGTCGCCCGTGGTGCGGATCAGGATGCCTTTTTCATAGGCCTTGAGGAAGGCATTGAACGCCCGCTTCGTGGGGGCGCCGTCGATTGGCTGCAACTCCACCGCGCCGATCAGGCCCATGTTTCGGATGTCGATGACATGGGGGTGATCCTTCAAGGAATGGATCGCTTCCTGCCAGTACGGCTCCAACTCCCGCGCGCGGTCAAAGAGACCCTCTTCCTTGTAGACCTCAAGCGTGGCGATCCCGCAGGCGGCGGCAATCGGGTTGCCGGAATAGGTGTAGCCGTGGAAGAGCTCGATCAGGTTCTCCGGCCCGGTCATGAACGCGTCATGGATTTCGGCGGTGGTCAGGACGGCGCCCATCGGGATCACGCCGTTGGTCAGCCCCTTGGCGGTGGTCATCATGTCCGGGATCACGTTGAAATGCTGGGCCGCAAACGCCGAGCCCAAGCGCCCGAAGCCGGTGATGACCTCATCGAAGATCAACAGGATGCCGTGTTTCTTGGTGATCGCCCGCAGCTTCTCCAGATAGCCTTTCGGCGGCATCAGCACGCCGGTTGACCCCGCCATCGGCTCCACGATCACAGCGGCAATCGTCTCGGCCCCGTGCAGCGCCACGATCCGCTCCAGATCATCGGCCAGGTTCGCGCCGTGTTCTGGTTGGCCCTTGGTGAAGGCATTCAGATGCGGCAAGTGGGTGTGCGGCAGGTGATCAACGCCGCCCAGAAGGGTGCCGAAAACCTTGCGGTTGTTCACGATCCCGCCGACCGAGATGCCGCCGAAATTCACCCCGTGATAGCCCCGTTCCCGCCCGATCAGCCGGGTCCGCGCGCCTTCGCCCCGGGCACGGTGGTAGGCGATGGCAAGCTTCAGCGCTGTCTCGACACTCTCTGAGCCGGAGTTCGTGTAGAACACATGCTCAATCCCCTTCGGCGCGATGTCGATGATGCGGTTGGCAAGCTCAAACGCGATGGGATGCCCCATCTGGAAGGCGGGGGCATAGTCCAGCTCTGCCGCCTGCTTCTGGATCGCCTCAACGATCTTTGGCCGACAGTGCCCCGCGTTGCAGCACCAGAGGCCCGCCGTTCCGTCCAGCACCTGGCGGCCATCGCTGGTGGTGTAATGCATGTCCTTTGCCGCCACGAACATCCGGGGGTTCTTCTTGAACTGCCGGTTCGCGGTGAAGGGCATCCAGAAGGCGTTCAGGTCGTTCGGGGCGTTGCGGTCAAGGGCCATGCGGTTCTCCTTGGGCCGCGGGCGGGGCGGCGAATGATTTGACGTGGTGCGCGGGGGCAAGCTATCCATGGGGTCCCCGGGGTCAAGGGTGATCCCACGCTTTCTGCGCGTCAAGTCCCGGCGCACCCCCTTTGCCTGCCTGTGAAAAGTACCAACCGCCCATGCCCTCAGTCGCCCGCTCCCGTATCCAGCAAAAGAACCGCGAGAATATCCTTGATGCGGCGCTGGAGGTGTTTTCCCAGCACGGCTTTCGCGGCGCGACGCTGGACCAGATCGCCGATGGGGCCGGGCTGTCAAAGCCGAACCTGCTTTACTATTTCCCGTCGAAAGAGGCGGTGCACACCGCGCTTCTGACCGGGCTGCTTCACACCTGGCTTGACCCGTTGCGGGCGATGGACCCCAAGGGCGAGCCCGTGGCCGAGGTTCTGGCCTATGTCCGCCGCAAGCTGGACCTTGCCCGCGACTACCCCCGCGAAAGCCGCCTGTTTGCCGGCGAGATCCTGCAAGGCGCCCCCCGAATGCGTGAGGTGATCGAGGGCGATCTGAAGGCGCTGGTCGAGGAGAAGGCGAAGGTCCTGACCCGCTGGATGGAGGAAGGTCGGCTGGCCCGGGTCGACCCGGTGCATCTGGTCTTTTCGATCTGGGCCTTGACCCAGCACTATGCCGACTTCGACGTGCAGGTCCGCGCGGTGCTTGGCCCGGGGCATGACCCCTTTGCCGAAGCGGGCGGGTTTCTGGAGACGCTTTTCACCCGGCTTTTGCAGCCCTGATGTCCCGGGCAGGGACAGTGCACCAGACCCAATGCTTTCAATAGGTTGGTGTCGCACCTTCAGAAAGCCTTAACACTTGTCGCGGAGGATTTTAGGCATTTTCCGGATGCCCGTTAGGGGATTGTCAGCTAATCTGACGCGCAGGACATCTGTCTTCGGGAAATGCCAAAATGGATTCTGTCACCGCTGTCCGTTCACAATTGCCGCAGCCCACCCCGCCTGCCTCCACCCCGGCTGAGCGTCTGGTCTCGGTGGCCGCAGCCCAGACCCCACCGCCGGTGGCCGCCACCCAGCGCAGCGATGCGGTGCGCCAGCCAGCTGCCACGATGGCGCAGGTCGCGGTCGAACTGGCCGAGCGTGATGAAGATCAGCACCCCGCCACAACCGCCCGCGCCGCCGCCGAAGCCGCGCGAGAGGCCTATATCAAGGCCAGCATCGCCGCCGGAATCAGCCCGCTGCCGCTGCCCTAGAGGTTGTCGATCACCAGATCGAAGGCGGCAGGCGGGGCGGCGACGGCGAAATACCACTCCTCTGCCTCGTGCCATTGAATTTCCCACTCCCCGATCTCGCCTTCGCGGGCATGCAGGCGGGCAAGGCGCAGAACGTCGGGCACGGTGACAAGGACGCGAATGTCGACAAGATCCCGCAGTTCGGGCCGCGCTGAATAGACCCCTTCCAGCAGGATGATCTTTGCCGGCGCGACATGGGTTGAACGGGCGGCTAGGCTTCCGTCGAAGGCATCCCAGTCGAAGGCGTGGTAGTCGGCACCCTGCCCCGCGCGGAGCGCGGAAAGAACCCGTCGCTGGGTCCGCCAGTCGATGCAGCGGGCGGCGCGGGCTTCGGGCGGATCGCCAAGGATGCCCGTTCCTCCAGCGTAAAAGTCATCGCCTTCGATCAGGGTGGCGGGCAGGCGGCTCGAAAGCCATTCGGCAAGCGTGGACTTGCCGACCCCGCTGCGCCCGTCAATCGCCACGACAAGCGGCCCGGCCCGTTCCTGAGCCGCAGCCGCGATTTGTTGTCTTGCCTGCTCCCAGGCCTCGGGGGGAGCGGTCACTCAGCCGCAACGCTCGGGTTGTTCGGATGCGTCGTCCAGTTGGCGTAATCGCCCACCACGGTTCCGGTGCGCGGGTCGACCGTGCCTTTGGAAAGCGGTACCATGGTGATGCAGTTGTCCACCGGGCAGACGTTGACGCACAGGTTGCAGGCAACGCATTCGTCATCCATCACCTCGAACACGCGGTCCGCGCTCATCGAAATGGCTTGGTGGCTGGTGTCTTCGCAGGCGGCATAGCAGCGCCCGCACTTGATGCAGTCATCCTGATTGATATGCGCTTTGGCGACGTAGTTCAGGTTCAGATACTGCCAGTCGGTGACATTGGGCACTGCGCGGCCAACAAGGTCCGGCAGCCCGATCTGCTTTTCGTCCAGATACTGCGACAGGCCCGAGATCATCTCCTGCACGATCTTGAAGCCATAGTTCATCACGGCCGTGCAGACCTGCACGTTACCAGCGCCAAGCGCCATGAATTCCGCTGCATCGCGCCAGGTGGTGATGCCGCCGATGCCCGAGATCGGCAGGCCGCGGGTTTCGGCGCTGCGGGCAATTTCGGCCACCATGTTCATGGCAATCGGCTTCACCGCTGGGCCGCAATAGCCGCCGTGGGTGCCTTTGCCGTCGATCATCGGTTCGGGGCTGAAATCGTCGAGGTTGACGGAAGTGATGGAGTTGATCGTGTTGATCAGCGATACCGCATCCGCCCCGCCGCGCTTTGCCGCCTCAGCCGGCTTGCGCACATCGGTGATGTTGGGCGTCAGCTTAACGATGCAGGGCATGCGGGAGTGTTTCTTGACCCAGCGCGTGACCATCTCGATGTATTCCGGCACTTGGCCCACGGCCGATCCCATGCCGCGTTCGGCCATGCCATGCGGGCAGCCGAAGTTCAGCTCAACCCCGTCCGCCTCGGTATCTTCGATCCGGTGGAGGATGTCTTTCCAGCTGTCTTCATCACAGGGCACCATCAGGCTGATGACCATGGCCCGGTCGCGCCACTTGCGCTTGACCTCCTTGATCTCGCGCAGATTCACCTCAAGCGGGCGGTCAGTGATCAGTTCGATGTTGTTCAGGCCCAGAAGGCGGCGGTCGGCACCCCAGATCGCGCCGTAGCGCGGGCCGTTCACGTTCACGACCGGCGGGCCTTCAGAGCCGAGGGTTTTCCACACAACCCCGCCCCAGCCCGCCTCAAACGCGCGCTCGACGTTGTATTTCTTGTCCGTGGGCGGTGCCGAGGCCAGCCAGAACGGGTTCGGGGATTTGATGCCGATGAAATTGGCGGACAGGTTAGCCATGGGAAACCTCCTTGGCGAATGCTGGGAAGGGGGGTGTGGCGCGGGCGGTTGGCCGAGAGTCGGTCAGAAGAGCGACCAGAGAAAGCCGATCAGATCGCCGCCATACTGGCCGAGTTTGGGGATAAGGAAAGCCCAGGCGACGCAGCCAAGGCCGTTCCAGAACGCAAAGCGCGGCAGGGTCATCCCGCTCATCCCGGCCATCAGGAACACGACCGGGCGGAAGACCGTGGTGAAATGGCCGATCAGGATGGTCACCGGCCCGTATTTGGCGAAGGAGGCTTGGGCCTTTTCCACCATCTCGGGATGGTCCTTCAGGGGCCGCATGGACAGGACGGTGGTCCCGTAGCGCCAGCCCAGCCAGTAGCTGAAGCTGGAGCCGATCAGCGCCCCCACAGTGGCACCGGCCCACAAGGGCCAAAACGGCACCGCGCCTGTGGCTGCCAGCGCGCCCACGGCCACCAGAACGGCGGTGGAAGGGATCAGGATCGACAGGAAGGCGGTCGTTTCCGCCGCCGCGAAGATCAGCATGATCAGCGGCAGCCAGTCCTGGTTGCGTTCGATGAACGCGATGAAGGTGTCGATCCAGCCGTCCATACCTGCCCTCTTCCGTCCTGCCGTTTGGCGGGAAAGTTGCTGTCAGGCAAGGGAAAACCGTTGCCATCAGTGCCCCATCAGCTGGGCGTGGATCGCCTCGGCCGCGTCGCGACCTTCGGCGACGGCAGTGACGGTCAGGTCTTCGCCGCCCGCCGCACAATCGCCGCCGACCCAGACCTTGCCCGAGGGGCCCGCGAGCTTGCCCCCTGCGACGGGCAAAGCGTCTGGAGCGCCGGTCAGGGTCTGGCCGATGGCCTTGAAGACCTGATCGGCCTTCAAGGTAAAGGTCTCGGGCCGCAGTTTCAGACCTTCGGGGGTGTCTTCGGTATAGGCAAACTCCACCGCTTCGGCATGGCCCTTGCCCAGGACGCGCACAGGGGCTGCGTTGTGGATGATGCGGACGCCCGCCTTGACGGCATGGTCCTGCTCATAGCCCGAGGCGCTCATCTTCTCTTGCCCGCGGCGGTAGACGATGGTCACGTTCTCGGCGCCCAGAAGCTTGGACTGGACGGCCGCATCGACAGCCGTCATCCCGCCGCCGATCACCACCACGTCGCGGCCGATGGGCAGGGAGGAAAGGTTATCCGTCTGCCGCAGGGCTGCGATGAAATCGACCGCGTTGCTGACGCCTGCCAGATCCTCACCCGCCGCGTGGAGGGCGTTGACCCCGGCCAGACCGATGCCAAGGAAAACCGCGTCATACTCTGCCTGCAGGGCCGCAAGCGTCACGTCGCGGCCAAGTTCCACGCCATTCCGAATCTCGATCCCGCCGATCTGGAGAAGCCACTCCACCTCAGCCTGCGCGAACCCGCCCGTGGCCTTGTAGCTGGCGATGCCGTATTCGTTCAGGCCACCCGCCTTGGGTAGGCGCTCCAGCACCACGACGTCATGGCCATGCAGTGCAAGGCGGTGCGCGCAGGCCAGACCCGCTGGCCCCGCGCCAACGACAGCCACGCGCTTGCCTGTGGGGGCCGCACGTTCAAACGGGTGCAGGCCCTTGGCCATCGCGGTATCGGTGGCAAAGCGCTGCAGAAGGCCGATCTCAACCGGTTTGCCCTCCGCCGCTTCGCGCACGCAGGCCTCTTCGCACAGGGTTTCGGTCGGACAGACGCGGGCACACATGCCGCCCAGAATGTTCTGATCCCAGATCGTCTTGGCCGCAGCTTCCGGCGTGCCGGTGGCGATCTGGCGGATGAAGAGGGGGATGTCGATCGACGTGGGACAGGCCGTGATGCAGGGCGCATCGTGGCAGAAGTAGCACCTGTCCGCTGCAACCCGCGCCTCATGCCGGTCAAGGGGCGGCGTGTGGTCGTTGAAGTTCGCGGCATAGGCGGCGGCTGGCAGGCGACCCGGAACAATGCCGGGCGTCAGCGGGCTGTTCGTCATCGGACCCAATGTCCTCCCTTATGATCTTTTCCGAAGGCTGGCACAGGTCATTTTTTTTATCAAATGGTAAAAGTTCTGCCGGCCCGGAAAATTGCGAAGATCCCCGCGCCGGCCATGATCTGCCGCTTTTGCAGGCACTGCTTTCGCGCCTTTTCAGCCCCGCCCCCCTCGCGTATAAGCGCCCCACACCAGAGTGCGGCTTCGCACGACAGGGCCAAGGCAGGCCCGAGGCAGAAACCAGAGGACGGCATGAGCAAGCAGACAACCGACACCGATGTGGCCTTCATCTCGGCATTGGCCGAGCTTCTGAACAAGAATGACCTGACCGAACTTTCGGTCAAGCGCGAGTATGGCGAGGATGACAGCCTTGAAGTGCGCGTGGTCAAGCAGGCCAATGTCGTGACGGTGACGGCTGCCGCCCCTGCCCCGGTTGCCCATCATGCCCCTGCCGCGGTGGCTGTCGCTGCCCCGGCGCCCGCCGCGCCCGAAGATCCGGCGCAGCATCCCGGTGCCGTCACCTCGCCCATGGTGGGCACCATTTACCTGTCGCCCGAACCGGGTGCCGCCGCCTTTGTCACGATCGGCGGGCAGGTTACCGCGGGCCAGACCGTTCTGATCATCGAGGCGATGAAGACGATGAACCACATCCCGGCGCCGAAATCCGGGGTCGTGAAGCGCATTCTGGTCGAGGATGGCTCACCCGTCGAATACGGCGCGCCGCTGATGATTATCGAGTAAGCGCCGATGTTCGAGAAAATCCTGATCGCCAACCGGGGCGAGATTGCCCTTCGCGTGATCCGCGCCTGCCGCGAGATGGGGATCAAATCGGTCGCCGTCCATTCCACCGCCGACACCGACGCGATGCATGTGCGGATGGCCGACGAATCCGTCTGCATCGGCCCCGCGCCCAGTTCGGAAAGCTATCTGAACAAGGCGGCCATCATTTCAGCTTGTGAAATCACCGGCGCGCAGGCCGTGCATCCGGGCTATGGCTTCCTGTCGGAAAACGCGAGTTTCGCGCAGGCGCTGGAAGATCACGGGCTGACCTTCATCGGGCCATCGGCGGAACATATCCGCATCATGGGCGACAAGATCACCGCCAAGGAAACCGCCAAGGCGCTGGGGATTCCGGTCGTGCCGGGGTCGGAAGGTGGGGTCGCCGATTTCGACATCGCGATGAAGGCGGCGGAAGAGATCGGCTTTCCGGTCATCATCAAGGCCACCGCCGGCGGCGGCGGGCGCGGCATGAAGGTCGCCAAGGACGCGACCGAGCTGGAGATGGCCTTCCGCACCGCGCGGTCCGAGGCGAAGAACGCCTTCGGCAATGATGAAGTCTATATCGAGAAATACCTGCAGAAGCCCCGCCATATCGAGATCCAGGTCTTTGGCGATGGCAAGGGACGCGCAGTCCACTTGGGCGAACGCGACTGCTCCCTGCAGCGCCGCCACCAGAAGGTCTTCGAAGAGGCCCCCGGCCCCGCGATCACCCCAAAGATGCGGGCCGAAATCGGCGCGATCTGCGCCAATGCAGTGGCCAAGATCAACTACATCGGCGCGGGCACGGTTGAGTTTCTGTATGAAGACGGCAAGTTCTACTTCATCGAGATGAACACCCGCCTGCAGGTCGAACACCCGGTCACCGAATACATCTTCGGCGTCGACCTTGTGCGCGAACAGATCCGTGTGGCGGCAGGCCTTGGCATGTCCTTCACGCAGGATGAGCTTGAGATCAACGGCCACGCGATCGAGGTCCGGATCAATGCCGAAAAGCTGCCGAACTTCGCGCCCTGCCCCGGCAAGGTGCGCACCTTCCACGCGCCGGGTGGCCTTGGCGTGCGGATGGATTCGGCGCTGTATGGCGGCTATTCGATCCCGCCCTATTACGACAGCTTGATCGGCAAGCTGATCGTCCACGGCCGCGACCGGCCCGAGGCCCTCGCCCGCCTGAAACGCGCGCTGGGGGAATTGATCATCGACGGGGTGGACAGCTCCATCCCGCTCTTTGACCTTCTTCTGGCCGAGCCTGAGGTCCAGTCCGGCGATTACAACATCCACTGGCTGGAAAAATGGCTGGCCGCCAAGTTCGGCGCCTGACTACAGCGGGCGCCGTCCTTGGGGCGTCCGGGTGCAAAAGTTTTCGAAAACTTTTGCAAAATCCTTTGAAGGATTTTGGACGTGCCTGAGCCGCTCGACCCGGAAACCCTGTTGCAGGCCTATGCCGTGGGCATCTTTCCCATGGCCGAAAGCCGCGAGGATGCCGAGATTCATTGGGTTGACCCGCGCCGCCGCGGGATCATGCCGCTTGAGGGGTTTCACCTCTCCCGCTCGCTGGCGCGGCGCATGCGGCAGCCGGGGCTGGCGGTCACCGTAGACCAGTCCTTTGACGAGGTGGTGGAGGCCTGTGCCGCGCGGGCGGAAACTTGGATCAGCCACCGCATCCAGACGCTTTATGGCCAGCTCCACCGCCGGGGCTTTGCCCATAGCATTGAGGTGCGGCAGGACGGCACGCTTGTCGGGGGGGTCTATGGGGTCACGCTTGGGGGCGCGTTCTTCGGCGAAAGCATGTTTTCGCGGGTGACAGATGCTTCAAAGATCGCGCTGGCCCATGCGGTGCACCGGTTGCGCGCGGGGGGCTTCAGCCTCTTTGACACGCAGTTCCTGACGCCGCATCTGGCCAGCCTTGGAGCGGTGGAAATCCCCCGGGCCGAGTATCATCGCCGCCTTGCCGCAGCCCTGGCGCAGCCCGCCAGTTTCTATCCGGCGGGTTATTCGTCGCCGGTGGTCTGGCCGTCGGCCGCTTCGGGCAACAGGCAGGACAGCACCCAGACGTCATAGCGCGGGTGATCCAGTGCCGACAGCGCCGGGGATGACGCGACCATCCAGCCGGTGAAGATCGTGGATTGCGTGACCTCTTCGACCACGGTCAGATGCGCGCTGGCGTCCGAGGCCGGGTTTTCGGCCGGGTAGCGGCAACTGTCGAGCCGGACCAGAAGGCGGCCAAACTGCGCCGCCTGGCCGCGGCTCAGGCTGACATCGCCGGTTTCGCTGGTCAGCTTGTCCAGAAAGCGCAGCGTCGCGCCTTCCGCCTCGGCATAGTCCTGCGCCATGGCAGGGGCGGCCAGCAGGCAGCCAAGCGCCAGCCACAGGCCCTTCATGGCTGAGGTGCCTCGTCCGCCGGGGTGTCACTGCCGCCGACGAATTTCAGAAGCAGCGTGATCAGGCTGACCGCGCCCTGGGTATCTTCGATCTCGGCCCCGGGTTCGAGGTTTTCCAAAGCCCCACCCGGCAGAACCTCGATGAAGTTTCCGCCCAGAAGCCCTTCGGAAGACACAAGAATTGTCGAATCCACCGGCAAAAGCACATCAGACCGCATGCTGATCTTGGCATCGGCAAAGAAGGTGGCGGGGTTCAGCGTCATGTCGGTGACGGTGCCGACCTTGACCCCTGCAAGTCGCACATCCGACCCGACGCTGATCCCTTCGATTGACCGGAAGCTCGCGGTCAACGGATAGGTTTCCGGCTGCGCCAGAAGGCCCGAGCCCTGAGCCGCGTAGACAGCAAAACCGATGGCCACGGCCAGAACCGCCGCCCCGGTCAGAATCTCTGCCTTTTCGTACGCCATCACTCGGGCTGCCACGCCTCATAATCCTGCCGCGCGACCGGGTCGGCGCGGCGGATCGAGCCGGGCGGGGCATAGGCGGCGACCGTGCCGGTCAGGTTTTCCTGGTGCGGCTTTTCCCAGACCTTCTTCTTCAGAGGCGCTTCGGTCGGGGGCTGGTCCCAGGTGTGGTGCAGCCAGCCGTGCCAGTCCGGAGACACGCGCGAGGCTTCCATCTCACCGTTGAAGATCACCCAGCGGCGTTTGCCGTCGCGCGTCTGGTAAAACACGTTCCCGGCGTCATCCTTGCCCACCTTCACCCCACGGCGCGCGGTGAAGAGCTGCGTGCCCAGCGTTTGGGTGTTCCACCAGGTCAACATGCGTTTCAGGAAGTACATCCGTGGCCTCCAGTTCTGTTGCCCCTGATATGGCGGAAAGACGGGGCAAGGTCTAGGGCCAAGCAGATCGCAGCGGCGGTGCGGCGCCCAAGAAAAAGGGCGGACCCGAAGGCCCGCCCTATGGTCTTTGCGGTCAGGCGCTCAGGCCTTGACCGGTTCTTTCTTCTTGGTCTCGGTGTAGACCAGCATCGGCTTGGCGCCGGAATGCACAGCCTCGTCCTTGACCACCACTTCTTCGACCCCGTCCATGCCCGGCAGTTCGAACATCGTGTCCAAGAGGATGTCTTCCATGATCGACCGCAGACCCCGCGCACCAGTCTTGCGCTTGATGGCGCGCTTGGCGATGGCGATCATGGCGTCTGGGGTGAAGGTCAGCTTCACGCCCTCAATCTCGAACAGGCGCTGGTATTGCTTGACCAGCGCGTTCTTCGGCTCGGTCAGGATGGTGACGAGGGCCGCTTCATCAAGGTCCGTCAAGGTGGCGATCACCGGCAGACGGCCGACGAATTCCGGGATCAGGCCGAATTTCAGCAGATCTTCCGGCTCCAGTTCCTTGAACAGTTCGCCAACCGACCGCTCCTCAGGTCCTTTCACATCAGCCCCAAAGCCGATGCCCGATCCCTTGTTGCGCTGCGCGATGATCTTTTCCAGACCCGCAAAAGCGCCGCCGCAGATGAACAGGATGTTCGTCGTGTCCACCTGCAGGAATTCCTGCTGCGGATGCTTGCGGCCCCCCTGCGGTGGAACGCTGGCAACGGTGCCTTCCATTATCTTCAGAAGCGCCTGCTGCACGCCCTCGCCCGACACATCGCGCGTGATCGAAGGGTTGTCCGACTTGCGCGTGATCTTGTCGACCTCGTCGATATAGACGATCCCGCGCTGCGCGCGTTCGACGTTGTATTCGCTGGCCTGCAGCAACTTGAGGATGATGTTCTCCACATCCTCGCCCACGTAACCGGCTTCGGTCAGCGTGGTGGCATCGGCCATGGTGAACGGCACATCCAGAATCCGCGCCAGCGTCTGGGCAAGCAGCGTCTTGCCGCAGCCGGTCGGGCCGATCAGCAGGATGTTCGACTTTGAAAGTTCGATATCGGTTTTCGAGGTGTGGTTCAGCCGCTTGTAGTGGTTGTGCACCGCGACCGACAGCACCCGCTTGGCATGGATCTGGCCGATCACGTAATCGTCGAGGACCTTGCAGATTTCGCGTGGCGTCGGCACGCCATCCGAGGATTTCAGACCGGTGGTCTTCGTCTCCTCGCGGATGATGTCCATGCAGAGTTCGACGCATTCATCGCAGATGAAGACCGTAGGCCCCGCGATCAGCTTGCGCACCTCGTGCTGGCTTTTGCCACAGAACGAGCAGTAGAGCGTATTCTTGCTGTCGCCGCCGGAATTGTTCGCCATCCGCAGTCCTCTAGACGCTGTCCCTGACTTTGACCGGTCGCGCCGCCCGGGTCCCTGACGAAGAAGTCTAAGCCAAGCCCAAAGTCATCACAATCTGAAAATCCCGGCGGTATAGCCGCCGGGACACGCCCTTAAACAACCGTGTCTTCCGCCTTGCCACGGCTTTCCAGGATGCTGTCGATCAGCCCCCATTCCTTTGCATCTTCGGCGGACATGAAATTGTCCCGCTCCAGCGCGGCCTCAACCACCTCATAGGTGTTGCCGGTGTGCTTGACGTAAATCTCGTTCAACCGGCGCTTCAGCTTTTCGGTTTCGCGGGCGTGGATCATGATGTCCGTCGCCTGCCCCTGATAGCCGCCCGAAGGCTGGTGAACCATTACCCGAGAGTTCGGCAAGCTGAAGCGCATGCCGGGATGCCCGGCGGTCAACAGAAGCGAGCCCATTGAGGCCGCCTGCCCGATGACCAGCGTGCTGACCTTCGGCTTGATGTATTGCATCGTGTCGTAGATCGACAAACCGCTCGTCACCACGCCCCCGGGCGAGTTGATGTACATGCTGATTTCCTTGCTCGGGTTTTCCGATTCAAGGAACAGAAGCTGCGCGCAGATCAGGCTGGACATGCCATCATGCACCGGGCCGCCAAGGAAAATGATCCGCTCTTTCAGCATGCGGCTGAAGATGTCATAGGCCCGCTCACCCCGGCTGGTCTGTTCGACGACCATCGGGACGAGGGTGTTCATGTAGTGGTCAACGGGATCGCGCATCGGTGCCTGCCTTCGGTATCTCGCGAGGAATATCGCCGGAGTATTGCCAGAGTCTTAGTGGGGCGGAACGGGGGCTGCAAGGGCGGGTCGCGCGAATTCAACCCAAGGGCTTTCAGCGCCCGGCGCTTCCGTCTCGGCCGAACACCCGCCACGCCAGCAGCACCCGCGCAAAGGCCGTCACCAGACAGAGGCTGCCGAAAATCCAGGCAGCCGGAACAAAAACCCCTGGCAGGAGTGCGAGAAGGACGAAAAAGCCGATCGTCTCGCTGCCTTCCAAAAGGCCCGCGGTGAAGTAAAGCGACTTTTCCCCGCGGCTTGAGGTCTCCATCCCGCGCTTGGCGGCAAGGATGGCATAACCCAGAAAGGTGGCGCCGTTGACGTAGAAGGTCAAAAGCAGAAACGCCCCCGCGGCACCGTTGGATACGGGGTCGCGCAGGACGAAGGCCAGAGGGATCGCGGCGTAAAAGGCAAAGTCGCAGACGATGTCCAGATAGCCGCCGAAATCCGTCTTGCCGGATGCCCGTGCCACGGCCCCGTCCAACCCATCGGCCAGACGGCTGGCCAGAAGCGGCAGGACGACCACAAGCCCCGAAAGCCCGAAGGCCAGTAGCCCCGCCGCCAAAAGCCCAAGGCCAAGCCCGGTGAACGTCACCGAGTTGGCTGACGCCCCCCGCGCCGCCAGCCACCGCCCACTGCGGTTCATCGGGGGATCGATCACCCCGCGGATCAGCCCGTCCAGCATCTTTTCTCCTACTCGTCGGCATATTGTCGCCGGGGCGGGCTGACATGGAAAGTCACGTTTCCGATGCCGGATTGACATGCTTGGCGCTGCCCATGTTTCACTACTTCCCCACCATTGCGCCAGATTTCGGCCCAACTGCTGTGGGATCACAGGTGTAACTCCTGATACGAGAGCGCGATGCCACTATACACAACCCTGACGGTTCTTTTCTTCTGCCTCGCTCTGGTCGCTCCGGCCTTTGCTTGTGACATTCCCGGCAATGCCAAGGCGCTGCAGACCGAGGTGCTGACCAACCTCAACGCCGAACGCAAGGCGCAAGGGCTGGCCCCGCTTCGAATCTCGGCCAAGCTGACCAAGGCCGCGCAGGGCCATGCCTGCGACAATGCCAAGCGGCAGTCGATCAGCCATACCTCGTCGGATGGTGGCACGCTGAAAACCCGGCTGCGCAAGGTGGGCTATGCGTTCCGCACCGCCGCCGAAAACACCGGGCGCGGCTTTGGATCCGGGACGCGGGCGGTGCAGTGGTGGATGAATTCCCCCAAACACCGCGACAACATCCTTCTGCGCAAGGCGCGTGAGGTTGGGATCGGCATTGCCGTCAGCCCTGCCCCGGACAGCAAGCTGCACTGGATTTTGGTGGTGGGCGCCGGGCGCTAGGGGTCTGGGCGATGACCGCTTAGCGGGCGATCATCAGATCGGCCCGCAGACCGCCAAGCCGGTCAGACCGCGTCAGCCGCAGCGTCCCTCCATGGCTGAGGGCAATGTCAGACGCAATTGATAGCCCCAGCCCCACCCCGCCGCCACGGTTTGGATCGCGGGATTGCTCCAGCCGGGTAAAGGGGCGCAGCGCCTCGTCCCGCTGATCTTCGGGGATGCCGGGGCCATTGTCTTCAACGCTGATCCGCAGACTGCGGTCCAGAAACTCCAGCCGCACCTCAACCACAGTGCCATAGCGCTGCGCATTCGACACCAGGTTCTGCACCGCGCGTTCCACTGCCTGCGGCCGCATTTCCACCGGTTCAGCCCGGCCCGTCACCTCGGCCAGCCGCACGCCGTCCCCGGCTTTCGCGACCACGCCTTGCACCAGCGCCACAGCGTCCGTGGGGGCCGAGCCTTCCATCGCATCGCCCCGCACGAAGGCAAGGAATTCGTCCACCATCCGCTCCATCTGGATCACGTCGGTCTGCAGGGCGGCCACCTCGGCATCCTCGGGCATCAGTGACAGGCCAAGGCGCAGCCGGGTCAAGGGCGTGCGCAGATCATGGCTGACGCCGGACAGCATCAGTGTCCGCTGTTCAATCTGCCGGTCTATCCGCGCCCGCATGTCGAGGAACGCCCGCCCTGCAGCCCGCACCTCAAGCGCGCCACGCGGCCGGTAGGGCACGTTGCGGCCTTTGCCGAAATCCTCGGCCGCGCGGGCCAGTTTGGTGATGGGGCGCAACTGGTTGCGCAGGAACATGTAAGCGATCACCGTCATCAGGATCGAGGTGAAGATCATCAGCACCAAAAGCTGATGCGGATTGGTCGCCGACATCCGCCGCCGGCTCAGGTCTGCCTGCAGCGGCCCGTGCCGTGTGTCAAAGCGCAAAGACACGATCCGCTCTTCATCGGTGACGTCCGCGGCCACCAACGCGGGCAGCTGGTCATGCAGCGTCTCGACGATCACCCGACCGGAAAGGTCCAGCGCGGCGATCTGGTCTGCCGTGGGCGCGTCCGGCCCGGCGGGCAGCGTCAGCGTGACGGCCAGGGCCTCGGCCAGGCGAAAGACGTCGGACCGGACCGCCTCGACCGTGTCTGCCGCCGCGACTTCCTGCAGAATGAAGCCCAGATCGATCGCCACCCCTTGCGTCATCTGCCGGGTGACGCCTTCATAGTGGCGCTGGATGAAGGCGGTGGAGACGACAAGCTGGATCGCCACGACAGGCACGATCAGGATCAGCGCCGCGCGGCCGTAAAGACTTCGGGGAAGAACACGTTGCAGGATCGACATCACGGATCAGCTTACGCGCCGCACCCTGGCAAGGGAAGGGCACAGTGCCCTGCCCCGCGATGAGCGTCGGCGACCCGCCGCTGCGCTGCCTGACGGCCCCCAACCCCTCGGCCCTGACTGGGGCCGGGACGAACACCTATCTGGTGGGCGCGACCGACCTTGCCGTGATCGACCCCGGTCCCGACCTGCCCGACCATCTGGCGGCAATCCAGGCGGCCGTCGGCCCCGGCCAGCGGATCAGTCATATCCTGGTGACGCATGCGCATCTTGACCATTCCGCCCTTGCCCCCCGCCTTGCAGCCCTGACCGGCGCGCCGGTGCATGCCTTCGGCGCCGCCCATGCCGGTCGATCGGCCCAGATGGCCGCACTTGCCCCGCACCTGCCCCCAGCGGGCGAGGGGCTGGATCTCGTCTTTCAGCCAACCTGCCTTCTTGCCGACGGTCAGACCCTTTCCGGCCCGGATTGGGAACTTGTCGCCCACCACACCCCCGGCCATCTCGGCGGCCATCTCTGTCTGGCGCTTGGCCAGACGCTGTTTTCGGGCGACCATGTGATGGGCTGGGCCACCAGCATCGTCGCCCCGCCGGATGGCGACATGGGTGACTACATGGCCTCTCTCGCCCGGTTGCAGGAACGGGACTGGCAGCGTTTCCATCCCGGCCATGGGCCAGAGGTCGCAGACCCCGCCGCCCGCCTGGCCGAGCTTGTCACCCACCGCCGCGCGCGTGAGGCGGCGATCCTGGATCAGCTGGGCCAGGGCCCTGACCATATCCCGCCCCTGACCCGACGGATCTACCATGATGTTCCCGCAAGCCTCCTCCCCGCGGCTGAGCGGAACGTCCTGGCGCATCTTATTGATCTGGCGTCCAGAAACCGGGTTGCAGCAAGCCCTGCCCTGCATCCCGACGCCCGTTTTTCGCGGCTTTGACCGCCCCCGCATTTTCCCGGCGTTTGCCCCTTTACGCCCCCAGATGGGCTTGCTATACGGCCCCCGTGTTCCGGCGTAGCTCAGCGGTAGAGCAGTTGACTGTTAATCAATTGGTCGTAGGTTCGATCCCTACCGCCGGAGCCAATAAAAACAGGGCCTTAGCTAGTAATAGCTGAGGCCCTATTATTTTCGGGGGAACACCGGGGGAACGGCCCGGCATGTAAGCCCTGCGCCTGGAGGAAAATTCCCCGTCTGCACTGCAATCCCTTAGGCCACCAGCTTGGCAATCCTCTGCATCTCGGTGATCTCTTCCTCTACTTCGCTAGCCAGCCGGTGCATGACCTCGAAAAGCGCCGGGAAAGCGTCGTCAATGTGTAAAAGGTTCATGTTGCTGTCGCTGGCTGCCAGGCCGATCAGCGCAAGTTGCCGCAGCTGCATTGCCTTGTCTTCCGGCCCCAACTTGCGACCATTGGAATAGATCGGCTCAGGTTCGATACACTGGGTCATGGCTTTCCTCTTGTTTGGAGTTGCGAACACGAATACTGTTCCATAAGGGAACATAGGGCGTGTTCTATTTTGGAACAAGAGAAATCTACATCTGCGCAAATCAGGGCCGGTCGCGCCCTGATCAACTGGTCACAAGCGATGCTGGCGCAGCACGCAGGTGTGAGTTCAATGACAGTGAAACGTGCGGAAGGCTCTGGGCAGTCTGCACCGTCGGCTGCCACACAGGCCCTACTTCGCTCAACCCTTGAGTCTGCAGGCGTCATCTTCCTGCCAGAGAACGGGAACGGGCCTGGCGTGGCGCTAAGGAAGGATCCTATTAGCGTAGACTCTGCACCGTACACTGAAGATATCGGATGAAGCGACTAGTTGAAGACATGCTCCCCGCTGAGTTCCTGCTTAAACAGGGGATTTACATCCAGAGTTGCGCCCATGTGGAACTCGCGCTTTGGGAAATTGTCCAGATAGCAGATGGCCAAGATCCGGACGACGATTTTGATCGCAGGCACTACTTAAAGATAAAGAAGGTGACCGTTAAGCTTATCGACGCCGTTCGGTCAGCAATCGGAAAAATTCCGCCGCCCTTGGCTATTCGCCTTTCTGCCGTCGTGGAGAGAGTCGACGTGGGGCGTGAAAATCGAAACACTGCTGCTCACGGCGCATGGTATCTCACTCCGAAGGGGAAACTGGAGGTTGAACACTATTTTCAGAGGCCAAGTCAGTCGGGGCCTGTGTGGCAGTTCGTAGACCAGACATTTTCGATGAGACAGATAGATTTGGCGGTCGAGGATGTGGACCACTTGCTCCGTGAAACAGTATACATCCGCGACACATTGAAAGCCGTACTGCGCAACCGACGCACCAGGTCTCGTACAGGCTACTAATCGCGCTGCGCCCCCTCGATCGGCGCGGCAACGGCCATCCCGTCCGGCACCGGCACGTCATGCGCTTCCAGCCAGTCGCGCACCGCGCCCCAGACCTCAGGTGCGCCATGATTGCGAAAGGATAGTGCTTCATCAAGGCGACGGCGAAGGTCTGGGGGAACGGTATGGGGCCATGTGCGCATGCCGCTTAGGTAGGGCGCAGGCGCTGGAATCAACCCTAACTGTGCCTCATTGCGCTGGCCCGCACCTGTCAGCAAGAAGCGTAAGTTCCGCCCAAATGTCGTCGCGAATGCGAAGGATTTCCTTCTTGCTCGCTTCGCTGCCCGCCACGCCCTTAAGTCCGCCGTAGCTGCATTCCGCCAGCGTCCTCAATGCGAAATCCACGGGCACCCCATCTGCAACGCATGCCTTTAGGGCAGTTTCCCAGTGCTGGGCGACGATCATGCTTTGACGTTCGGTGAAATCGGTCATTTGCCCCTCAAGAAACCATGCTTTCCGAACGATCACACCATTTCGCGACGCCTGGTAGAGGCTTCATGCAGCGTTGTTGACGGTTGCGCGAAGGCTAACCCCGTTGCGGCTGGCTTCATTTAGTTGTTCTGCCATCGATCGCGCCAGTCGGGGGCCAATCCCAAACGGATCGTTCTGGATGTTGAAGTTGAATGTTTGAACCTGCTGCTGCGGCGCGGCTGTTGAGTTGGCCGCGACCGCACCACCGGATCGGCCCCCACCGCCACCGCCGCCCTTGATCGCGTTCACTGCGCCCATGCCCGCGGCCAGTACCTTGGCCCCGGCGGCGAACTTGGCGAAGAACGGCAGGGACGGATCGGCCAGCGTCTGGTTGTAGGCCCGCCAGGCGTTGATCAGAGCCTCTACCGCGCCGAACTTCTTCCCGATCGCAGCCATGCGCTCGTTTCCGCCCTGCATCGCGTCGGCCATGCCGCCGAAGAAAGCGCCCGCCTTGTCCAGCGCCGTGCCGTAGCGCCACACGTCGATCTGAGTCATCTTTTCGGCGTGCTGGCGCTGCGCGTCTTCCGACATTTTGCGGAACTCGTCCTCGGTCAGCATCCGCTGTTCGAGGGCCATCTTCAGCGCCTCTTGCCGGCGGGTGTAGGATTCCAGCTCGACCTCTTCTTTGGTCATCAGCGACGCACGCAGGCTGTCGATCTCGCTTGCGCCGCCACCACCGCCGCCGCCCCCGCCACCACCGGCGGCGGCGGAAACCGGAGGCATGGGCCGCATCACGCCGCCACCGGCCTGCAGGGCGGCAAGGTCTGGCGATCCGACCAGCGGCCCACCCGGGGAAGCGCCTCGGCCCGGGCCCGCCCCACCGTTCGCGCCCATGGCTGCAGCCATCGCTGCCCGGTATTCGTTCTGCTTGTTGATTGCCCTCTGGATCGCGCCAATGGCTGCGTTCCAAGGGCCGCTTATGTCGGCCGCAGCGATAGCGTCTTGCACTGCCTTGAAGTTTTCAGCCGCCTGCTTGTTCCGCTCGACTGCCGGGGCCATCTGCTCTTCGGAGGCCAGCGTGCGCAGCTTGGCCTCCACAATCTTGATATCCAGGTCAAGCAGATACAGTTTCGCTTTTGCTTCCTCGGCCTGCGCTTGGCGCCCGGCCTTCTGGAACGAATTCACCTGCTGCTGCAGAAGCGCCCGCTCCTTCGTCAGCCTGTTCAGTTCCTCAAGCCCGCGCTGCTCGTCGACGGTGCTTGCGCCGGATGAAACCATTTCGCGCTCAAGGCGAAGGGCTTCAGCTGCCTGTGTCAGCCCCTCAATCGCTGTCTTCTGGCGTTGCGCCGCCGCGGTCAAGGTGTCGGAATTGGCGGCCGCAGTCAGGAAGTAGCCAGCGATCGGAACAAGGATTGCCGCGACCGTGCCAAGGGCGACGCCCAGAGGCCCGAACGCACCAGCCAGCTGCGGAAACTGTTGCGCGAAGGCTTGCGTGGCCGACGTGCCCGCGCCGACCTGAACCGCGAAGTCCTGCACCTGGAAGCCGACCTGCTGGATCTTGCCCCGGGCCTGGTCTGTCATGCTGCCGAGGAAGCCAAGGCGCTGCCCCATCGCCCCCGCCGCGTTCTGCGCCCTCAGATAGGTCGCGCTGGCCTGATCCAGCATCCGCGCATGGGCGGCCTGAGTGATCGTGCCTTGCTTCAGCGCCGCGTCCAGTGTGTCGACCGCAGACTCGTACCGCTTGGAACTTGCATAGACCGGGTCGATGGCGCGGCGCAGCTGGTCGACAGACTTTTCGCTTTGCGCGAACGCACGCTCAAACACCTTGGCCGACGATTCCGCAGACTTCTGGAAGGTCTGCACGCCCCTTTGCGCGGTATTCAGCGCGGCATTCAACCCGTCAGCATCGCCGGTGATCTTAACGTTAAGGGCGCTGAGCTCTGTCATTTGCGAAACATCCCATTTCTCTAAAAAGTACGATCACGCGTGTCGAGGACGATGCAGGTACTACAGTTGAACCGCCCCACATTGTTTTTCTGACGCCGCGACCTCCGAAAGGGTGTAGGTCCGCGTCTTGTCGGGGTTTGCCCACTCACCGACGAACGGGGATGCATGGCTCAGGTCGACCGGGCGCATCCTGCCCATCTCTTGCGCCTCAGCGCGGCGGATGATCCCGCCGCGCCTAGTGCTATCAGCTCACGGCGCACTTGATCGCCCGGACGGCGTTGTTGTCGTACACGATGCCGCCCATCCGGCGACGGATGTACCACTTCACGCGGCCCGGAACGGTCACGTTGTCATCGACGGTCACCCGAAGCGGCCCGAGGTCACAAGCGACGTAGGCCCGGCTGAAATCACCGAACAGGATCGGCAAGTTGTTCGCGCCTACGCCGGCCATCGCCTCGGCAATCCGCACTGGGTATCCAAGCAGGGTCGAAGGCTCACCTTGGGCAATTCCATCGGTCCAGAGGAACCGGCCCTGGCTGTCCTTCAGTTTGCGGATCTCACCCGCAACTGCCGAGTTCATGACCCAGCTGGCGTTCACCCGGTAACCGGCTTTCAGGTCGTAGAGCGTGCTGATAAGAAGGTCCGAAGGTGCTGCGCCGAGAGTCGCGGCGGTACCGGTCGGGAGATACTTCAGAACGGTCGCTGCACGCGTACCGTCCGCGCCAGTGGTCGGCGCGGTCAGCAGTAGGCCAGACGGACGATCGACGCCAGAACCGCTGATGATTGAGGCCATCTCGGCTTCGCCCATCGCATTTCCGGCCTCCATAGCGAACCATTGGCCAATGTCGAAGGCGCTGTCCATCACCAGCTCCTCGGTCGCCTCCACATAGCTGTAGAGCGTTCCGAAGGTCGGCTTTGCGCTTGAGAGGGTGGCCTCGGCCGTCGCCGGCCGTGGTGCCGCCTCCCCGACCCAGCCGGTCGTGCTGTTCGAGTTGGACAGCGGGAAGGAAACATCCCGGGTCCCGACCTGAACGACGCGGACCAGCTCGCGAAACGGGTTGGCGTTGACCGCTCGCGCCATCAGTGGCCCAAGCAGGATCTCAGGGACCAGGAAACCACCGGCCGCGTCTGTGCCACCGCTCGCTGCGTTGCGCGGATTAAGGTCTGCAAGTGCGGCGCGGGCCCGCAAGTCTTTCGGCGCTCGTAGCACATTCGTAAAGGCGTCGAGATACTCTCGATCGTCAGCAGAGTGAAAGGCGCCGCTTCGCGCCATCGGGACGCCCATAGCATCGTTGGCGATCTTTTCGTTGGCCGCATGGTACCGGTGGATATCCACGTCCAAGCCGTCGATCTCGTTCATCAGCCGGTCATACTCGGGCTGATCTCTGGCGACGCTGTAGTTGGACTTGGCGACCAATGCCTTCAGGGCTGTGGCTTTCTCTGCGCGCTTTTCGCGCAAGGCTTGGATAGACATTTCAAGGTCCTCTTCGTTTTCGATGTGGGGATTTTCGGCCAAGGCGGCAAAACCGCCCTTCGCTATGAGGTCGGCCGCAGCGCGGGCAAGGCCAGCGCGCTGAAGGATTGCGCGCACGTCGGCGCGCGATTTCACGATGGTGTGCTGATTGTCAGTCATGAGGGTACCGTCATTTGCAAAGGGAAAGGATCGGCGTGAAAGCCGGTCTGTTTCTCCGAAGCCCCGCACGAAGCGGTGACGGTCGGTGCGATGCCCGCCGAAGCGGTGCACAACATCACACAACCGTACCCGGAGATTTGCTGCCGATCAAGCATCTTGTGTTTTCCTGCTCTTCGACCGCGACTTGTAGCCCCACCTATTCTGCCAGGCAGGCAAACCCGAAAAATAATGACGCAAGGTTGGGACCGATATCCCGACTTCTGCAGCAATCTCGCCTGGAACCCTTCCTTCTCTGATCCTTTCCTCCACAAGTGCCTGATAATACTTAGCTTTATCCCATCGTGGGCGCCCGCCTACATTCTTTGTTGTTTGGGGAGTGGGTCCGAACATGGTCAATTGCATGCAATCACCGAAAAATTTGACCTGATGGTAAAAAAAATCCCTGAATGACTCCCCAGACCGGTCCGCAGACCCCGGGCCCCTGGACTTTGACCCACCCCCCTGCCCTCACGCACGACCAGCCACCGGGAAGCCTGCCTGCCCACACTCGACCGCCAGCTCTGCGAACAGCGCCATCTCGGCGACGGCCCGTCGCTCAAAGGGATTGCAGCCTGATACGTCCAGCCACCGAAGGGCATAGGTTGCCATCCCGGCCCGATCGAGCCCCACCGCTAGCCAGGCCGACGCCTTGGCATCCGGCGCGCCGCCGCCGCGCGGGAACGCTGACGCAGCATCCTCAGTCAACTGCAGCAGCTGGGGCTCACCGCCCGCTCTAAGCATCCGCTCAAAGGCGCGGCACAAGACGGCCTGCGCCCGCGCATCAGATACAGGCACTAGGCGCCCGCGCTCGTCATAGTCCAATGCTGTGCCAGCAAGACGCGGGGCAAGGGCCTTGGCCTCTGCCGCCATGCGGCGCCGGGCGTCGCGATTGAAGGCAGCGCTCATAGCGCACCTACCTGACCTGCCACCGGTGCCACCGATGCCAACGGTTCCGCACTGTTGGACGCATCACGCGCGCATGCGCGGAAGAGGTTAAGCTTGGTAAAATCGTTGGCATCGGTGGCACCGGTGGCAGACAACAAGATCATGGCGCCACACCCCGCAGCTTGCAGCCTGACCAGCCTTTCGCGCTCTTACCCAAGACGCGCGTCCACCCGCTCTGCAGCCCCATCTTGCGCAGCCGCGATCCGAAGGCCTTAGCGGTCCCCGCAGCCTCGTTCGCGCCGTCGGCGTAGAGCTTCCAATGATTGAAGAGCTCGGCAGATGTGGTGAATGCAAGGCGGTCGGTACAGTCGAGGTGTTCCTCGACCCAGGAACCAAAGCTATCCTGGTCGTCCAGATACTCGGCACTAGCCTTTGCGACCGAAGGCGGGATGTAGAGCCCTTCCTCGATCCACTCCTGCGCACCTCGGATGGCCCACGCAAGGATGCCAGGCGCTTCAGCCTTCAGCTTCGCAGGCAGATCAGGGTCGACCTTTGAAGGTGGCGAGTTGAACGGGATCAGTACAAAGCGCCGGCGTATCGCCTCATCCACAGTGCGCAGCTGCGGTTCTGAATTGCCGACCATGACGAGCTTCCCGGTCACGCGCACCTGTCGGAAGTTTTCCCGCATACCCCGAACGGACATCGCCCCGTCACCGGTGAAGGCCTTCGCCTTGGACGCATCAATGCGGCGCCCCTCGAACTCCGGGGCGAAGACGGCGCGGGCCCCATCCAACGCAGCCAGTGCCGCCGGGTGCGGCTCGTGGCGCTGTTCAGCGAAGGTTGCCGCCTCGGTCATCGCGGCAAAATCACCCACCACGTAGCGAATGATTTCGACAAGGGTGGATTTGCCTGTGCCGCCGCGCCCGACGATGTAGAAAAGCTTCTGCGCCGAGACGCTTCCTGTCAGCATGTAGCCGAACCAGACCTGGACGAAGCGCGGGAAGTCCTCGTCACCCCCAGAAACCTGGTCAAGGAACGCGATCCACTGCGGGATCCGCACCGACGCGTCCGGCGCTACCCCCGCGCGCTTCGTCATACGGTCTGCTGGGCTTGAACGGCGCACCTTCCCGGTTTCAAGGTCGACCGTCACTCCGCCCGGACAAGGCAGCAGGAAGTCGGCTGAATCGAGGGTCGACCGATCGACAAAGAGGGAAGACGCGGCAAGCGACATCGCCCCGCCGATCGACGCCCTACGGCCCATTCTCGCGTGATCGGCTGGCTTCCAGGTGCTGCTTGCCTGCCGCACCATGGCCTTGAAAAGCTCCTGCACCTTTGCGTTGCCAGCTTCTCTGCAGAAACGGTCGCCATCGAACCACAGGAAGGCGTCGCCATCGTGAATCACAAACCCGCCAAGAGCCTCGACCCACGCCTTTGCCGTGTCGGCAAGCGCCAGTTCGGTCGGCTCAAAGTCAGGGAACTCGGGCGGTGGCGCGGCTGCCGGCAGCCCAAGGCCAGGCGGCAAATCGATGTCCTGCGGACTCGCCATAATCGCCGCGACGTCAGAGACCCCCATCACGCCACCCGCGCAACCGGAGCCTGCGCGGCCATCCAGGCCGCAAGATCGGACTCTCGCCAAAAGCGGCGGCGGCGGACGTAGATCGGACGGGGGAAGCCAACCTCAGCCGAAGCCAGCCAGCGCCACAAGGTCATGTCGGAAATTCCGCCAAGGCGGGACCGGACCTCATTGGAACCGATCAACCTGTCTTCGCCAGTGTTTGCCATTGAGGTAACCCTTTGCTTTTCTGTAGCAACAGGTTTGCCCCGATCGGCCCTAGGCGTCGTGCACAGGAATGTGCCTAGAAAAGCCCGCTATCTCTGTACTTTTGCCAAGCTTGGAAAGCGGACCTCGGCTCAGACCCGACAGACAACGCCGCAAATAGATCGGTTAGGAATGCCGCAAAGGGCGACTCCGGGTTCAGTCCACCCGGCGGCGCCTCCTTGGCGGTGTTTGTCGACCAGACCCGCCGGGCATCCTCGACTAGAAATATTGCCCTGACGTTCTCACGGCTGTGAAAAGGCGTCTCCGGAACTCTGTCAGCGACGGAAGTCGCGATGGCGGCTACATGATCGAAGGAACACTGCATCCCCTCCATGTAGGCTCGGTGCAGGAAAGCCTCTCGACTAAACCTCGACAACCCTTGAATGACCGCGTCTGCATCGTTCAGGACACGCGCCAGCTTCCGCAGCGCTTTCTCGTCATCTGCCCGGCGGGTAACCATGTCGCTAGCGGTCTCTGCCGTGAACAGCAACTGGCGGCCCTGAACCCCCAAGACAGCGCCGCTGACACCAGGGAAGCGATCAGCGAGCACTGCGCAAACAGCAGCGAGCTTTTTCTGGTCGGCCTTGCTGTAGAGGGCTTCGTCCCAGGCTTCGCTCATCCCCGCACCTCGGCCAAATGCACCACGTTGCCGCCACCCCCCTTGACCAGCTGCAGCACCATGCGCGCCCAGGCGTCCAGAGCGGTGCGCTTCTCATCTGCGAAATCGTGCCGCTGGTAGACGGCCACGATCCCGCCGCCGGTGCCGCTGACGTGGTTCAGGACCGCCTCTGTCACCCGCACCGGAATCCCCATCCGCGCCATCCCCGTCGCGGCCGTCCGCCTTAGATCGTGAAAGGTCCAATGGTCGATCGACACCGGCTCGCCGCGTTCCTTGGCGGCGATCTCGGCCATCCGCCGCGCAAGGTGCTCCCTCGCCTTGTGAAACCCTGAAACCGGCGTATCGCCTGATGTGGTGAAAACGTAGCCCGCCGCGCTCTTGATCCGGGGAACGGCCCCAAGGACGGCGCGGGCGGCATCGGATAGCGGAACCGCATGCGCGCGGCCGTTCTTCGTCCTGGCTGCAGGCAGGCGCCACAGGTCGCCCTCGATCTCGCCATCTGTCATCCGCGCGACCTCCGAAAGTCGCTGCCCGGTCAACAGCAGGATCCGGCCCATCGGCCCCCACGGGAAGCCCTCGGCCTCACACGCCAGCCACAGCCACCGCACCTCGGCATCTGACAGGACGCGGTCGCGGCTGGTCTCACGCGCAACTGGCTTGACGCCTGCGATGGGCGAGAGGGGCAGAATGTCCCGCTGTATGCACCAGGCGAAGAACTTGCCCAGATAGGCCCGCACCCGATTTGCGCTTACCACCCGCCCGGTATCTGCGATTCTGTCCAGCAGCTCGATCACATCGCGCCGAGTGATTGAGGCAACGTCCCGGTCACCCCAAGCCGCGACCACGTGCCGATCGAGCTCGCGCTTGACCGCGTCCCCGGTCTTGAGGGTCGAAAGGTGCCGCTTGTGGAAATCCTTGATCAGCGATTTTATCAGGTCGCGGTCATCCACGGCCTTCGGTGCTTTCGCCGCCTTCACCTCTTCCGCAGGGTCGCGGCCCTCACTTGCGGCGGCCATCACCTCCCGCGCCCGCACTCGCGCCGCTGCAAGTGAGAGGGTCGGGAAGGCCCCAAGGGTCATGCGGCGATGCACCCCGCCGTGCCGATAGCGGACCTGCCATCCCTTCCGACCCGTGGTCTGCACCACCAGGTAAAGCCCGGTGCAAAGGTCGTCGGGGATCTCCATCCGGCGATCGCCGCCGCCTATCTTCTCGACCGTCGGGGCTGTCAGTTTCAAAGGGCAACCCTCCTTGGGGGAACAAACGGGGGAACAGAATAGCCGATTGGCACTGTTCCCCCGTGTTACTCACTTACCCTAACATTTCGCGCTTATGGGCTGATTACAAGCGCTATTTTGCCTGCCGATAGTTTTACATAGTGAGATGCTGATTGCCCCGGAAACCCGACTGTTAATCAATTGGTCGTAGGTTCGATCCCTACCGCCGGAGCCAAAAACAAAAGGGCCTGACGCCACCGCGTCAGGCCCTTTGTCTTTTTCGACCGTGCCAGACAGCAAAAAGGCCACCGCGCGGGTGGCCTTTCGGGGGATTTCGGTACGCCGGCTACTCGGCGGCTTCCTTGGGCGGCGCGCCCTCGGGTCCGCCTTCGGCCTTCGGTTTGCGCGGGCCGCGGGCACGGCGGGGTCCGCGATCTTCGCGGGGGCTGGCCTCAGGCTCCGGACCCGCCTCGACTGCGGGGGCGCGGGGGCGTGGGGCGGGCTTGCGCTCGGGCTTGATCACCGATTCCGGGGTTTCGACCAGTCCGGTCTCATCCCCGGCATCAAGCTCGATCACATCGGGCGCTGATGGCTGATCCATGGTCGCATAGTCGCGCTCGTCGCGGACGTGCTCGGGCCGGCGGTCCGAGGGGCGGTCCATGCCACGATCGGGATTGCGGTCGCCCGAACGGTCACTGTTGCGGTCACCGTTACGATCGACGCCCCGCTCACCAGCGCGATCATTGCGATCCGGCCGGTCGCCCTGACGGTCGGGGCGTTGCCCATAACCGCCGGTCGGGCCCCCATTCTGGCCGCCATTCGCGTTGCCCTGGTAGCCACCGTTCTGGTTGCCGTTCTGGCCCCCGTTCTGGCCCCCATTCTGGCCAGCGTTCTGGTTGCCGCCTTGCTGGCCGGAACCCTGCCCGCCCTGACCTTGGAACTGGCCTTGCCGCGCCTCTTGTTCGGCGGCCATCTCCCGCGTGGCTTCGGCCAGCATGCGGGTATAATGCTCGGCATGCTGCAGGAAATTTTCCGCGGCGACCCGGTCGTTCGACAGCTGCGCGTCACGGGCAAGCTGCTGATACTTCTCGATGATCTGCTGGGGCGTGCCCCGCACCTTGCCTTCGGGACCCGAAGAGTCAAAGACGCGGTTGATGATGTTGCCGAGGGTGCGCGGGCGGTTCTGGCTGGAACGCGAGCGTTTCTTCGAAGAGCGCATCTTGTCCTTTGATGGCTTTGGCCTGCGGCCGCCGCCCTGAAACAGGCGGCAAGGTCGTGGTCGCGCAGGGGCTGGCAATACGCACAAGGCCGGGGACAACCCCTACCTGCGCCCATGCCAATAATCACAAGCCCTGTGTGCTGACAAGCAATATTTGCGCAAGATCGGGCAAATCCGCCGGTTTCAGCTGCAGCTTTCGCCCTCGGATGCCTGTGGTTTGATGGCGACGACAACGCGGTCGCGGCCATCCATGTCCGGCAGGATGCGCAGCCCGGTCAGACCGGCCCCCTCCAGCAAGGCGGCCACGGCCGCGCCTTGTGTCGGGCCGATCTCCAGAAGCAGCCGCCCGCCGGGGCACAGCCGCGCCCCTGCCCCGCGCGCGATGGTGCGGTAGGCGTCCAGCCCGTCACCGCCGGGGGTCAGCGCCAGATGCGGCTCCCAGTCGCGGACATCGGGAGCAAGGGCTGCCATCTCCGCGGCGGCGATATAGGGCGGGTTGGAGACGATCAGGTCAAACTGCCCTTCAACAGCAGAAAACCAGTCCGACTGCCGGAAGCGTGCCCGCCCTTCAAGCCCCAGATCCGCGGCATTCCCCACCGCAACCCCCAGCGCAGCGGGCGAGGCATCAACCCCCACCCCGCGCGCCATGGGCATATGCTTCAGACAGGCCAGAAGGATGCAGCCGGTCCCGGTGCCAAGGTCCAGCATCTTCAGGAACGGCCGCGTCAACGCCTCAGCCACCAGGGTTTCAGTCTCAGGCCGGGGGTCGAGCGTGTCAGGCGTCACCCGGAACTCCAGCCCCCAGAAGAGCCGCCGCCCGGTGATCTGCGCCACCGGTTGATGGCGTGCGCGACGCGCGAGGGCCTCGTCGTAGGACTGCGCCTGCGGCGTCGTCATCTGATCGGCAAGGTGCAGGGTCAGGCGGTCCGCCCCCACCCCCAAGGCATGGGCCAGAAGGATACGGGCATCTCGCGCGGCGCCGTCGATCCCAGCCGCCTCCAGCCGGGCCACGGCGGCGATCAGCGCTTCGCGCGCTGTCATCCGTCCATCTCGGCCAGTCGGTCGGCCTGATCCTGCGCGGTCAGCGCGTCGATGATTTCCGTGAGGTCCCCCGCCATGATCTGCGGCAGCGCGTAAAGCGTCAGGTTGATCCGGTGGTCGGTCATCCGGCCTTGCGGGAAGTTGTAGGTGCGGATGCGTTCCGACCGGTCGCCAGAGCCGACCTGCGATTTCCGGTCCGCCGCGCGGGCGTCATGGACCCGGGCGCGTTCCGCCTCGTAAAGCCGCGACCGCAACACCTGCATCGCGATTTCCTTGTTGCGGTGCTGCGACTTCTCGGCGCTCGTCACGATGATCCCGGTTGGCAAGTGCGTGATCCTAACCGCGGAATCCGTGGTGTTGACGTGTTGCCCGCCGGCCCCTGAGGCGCGCATCGTGTCGATCCGGATGTCGCTGGCGGGGATCGAGATATCCACCTCTTCCGCCTCGGGCAGCACCGCCACCGTTGCCGCCGAGGTGTGGACGCGGCCTTGCGCCTCGGTCTCGGGCACGCGCTGCACGCGGTGCACGCCGGATTCGTACTTCAGCCGGGCAAAGACCCCCTCGCCTGAAACCAGCGCGACAAGTTCCTTGATGCCGCCAAGATCGCTGGTCTGCTCTTCCAGCACTTCCCAGCGCCAGCCCATCTTTTCCGCATGGCGCTGGTACATCCGCGCAAGGTCGGCAGCGAACAGGCTTGCTTCATCCCCGCCAGTGCCGGGGCGGATTTCCACGATGGCCGGACGCGCATCAGCGGCGTCCTTCGGCAAAAGCGCCAACCGCAGCGCCTGCTCCATCTCGGGGATACGGGCGCGGAGGGTTGGAATTTCCTCTTCGGCGAGGGCCTTCATCTCGGGGTCCGACAGCATCGCCTCAGCCTCGGCCAAATCTGTCAGCGCCTGGCGATAGGCGGCGATTTCCTCGGCCACGGGCTTCAAGTCAGAGTATTCCTTGCTGATCCGCGCAATATCCCCGTGCGACGCACCGGCATGCAACTGCGCTTCGAGAAACTCGAAACGCTGGGTGATCTGGGCAAGTTTGTCCAAGGGAACCATGGCCGGGGGTTTGGCGGCAATCCCGGGGCCGGTCAAGGGGGCCAATGACTGCACCCAGCCGCCGGGCCGCTGCCCGCCGCCTTTGGGTCTCGAACCAATGGCGCACCAAAGGCAGCCCCGGGGTACTTGGGCCAGAATGAAAGCCTAAAGGCGCGAAAGCCAGTCTTTAAGCCGTGCAGCATTCACTCCAAGATCGCTGGAGCCGAAGCGCGCGCGGGCCAGGACCGTGACCTCGCTCGTCGCCACGTCATGCGTCATAGCTTGTGCGGTGATGTAGTCCGGAAACCCCCAAAACGCCGACCGGGTGACCCAGGTGATCCGCCCCTCCTCGGGGCTGCCGGCCAGACGTACCGTGCGGGGGGTGGCCATGGCAATCTCATCCAGCCGGGCAAGGGATGCGCGCTGTGGCCCCAGCGCTTCGACCCGGGCAGCGGCAGAGTTAAGGGTTGTGACAATCCGCGCGGCTTCGCCCAGCGGGGAAAGCGCGAGGTCCGGCGCCACCGCGACCGTCGGGTCCACATGCCAGCGCGCCGGATCGGACGGCGCCAGCCGCACATAGGTGGCAAAGCCCAGAAGGACGGCGCCGATCAGCAGAAGAAGAAAGGTCATGCGGCGTCTCACCTTTGTGTCCGGGCCCAATGGTAAAGGCAGATCAGCTCATAGGCGACATGCGCGCCCGCAATCGCCGTGGCGCCGGTGGTGTCATAGGGGGGCGAGACTTCGACGATATCGCCGCCAACCATGTTGATCCCCGCCAGATCGCGCAAGGCCGCCGCCGCCTGCCAGCTGTGCAGGCCACCCCAGACCGGCGTGCCGGTGCCGGGCGCGGCGGAAGGATCAAGGCAGTCGATGTCGAAAGTCACATAGGTGGCCTTATCGCCAACGATGTCCTTGGCCTTGGCCACCGCCGCCGCCACGCCCTTTTCATGCACCTCGCGCGCGTCGATGACATGGACGCCCAGATAATCCTCGGTCGTGGTGCGGATGCCGATCTGGACGGATCGCTTGGGGTCGACGATCCCGGTCTTCACCGCCTTGTAGAGCATGGTGCCATGGTCGATCCGGGTCAGGTCGTCATCCGGCCACAGGTCGGAATGGGCATCGAAATGGATCACGCCGAGGGGTCCGAACTTTTCGGCATAGGCCTTCAGAATCGGGTAGGTGATGTAGTGGTCACCGCCCAGCGTGATGGTCCCTGCCCCGGCCTGCAAGATCGTGCGGATATGGGCGGTCAGCGTATCGGGAAAGTCCGACACCTTGGCGTAATCGAAGGCGCAGTCGCCGTAGTCGATGACGCCAATCTCCTCCAGCGGGTTGGTGGGCCAGCCGTAGGGCGGGTCATAGGGCATGAGGGATGACGCCTCACGGATCGCGCGGGGGCCAAAACGGGTGCCGGCGCGGTGCGTGACCGCCTGATCGAAAGGCACGCCGGTGATCGCAAGGTCTACCCCGGTCAGGTCCTTGGTATAGGTCCGGCGCAGGAAACTTGTCGCCCCCCCGAACGCGTTTTCAAAGGCATAGCCGCGCAGGCCCTTGCGGGTGAAGGCAGTGTCAACTTCGGATTTGGCATCTTCCAGGGCCATGGTGTCCCCCCTTGCAAGCGCTATCGTTCTGGGAGCGGAGACCGCGCGGATCCGTCAGCGCGCAGCAGTAAGGACCGGCCCGCCAGTGTCAAGGCAGGGCTTAGCCCAGCTTGTAGCCTTCGCGCACCAGCTCATCCGTGACCTGACGGATTGCGCGTTCCAGCACCTCGGCCACGAAATCGGCCTGCGCTTCGGTGATGACGAGGGGCGGCGACATCACGTTCAGATGGCCCATCGGGCGGACCATCAGCCCCATCGCCTCGGCCGCGTTCGAGATGCGTTTGCTTTCGTTCACCGCATCGGGAAGCACGGCCTTGGTTTCCTTGTTGGCCACACATTCCACGCAGACCATCAGCTTCTTGCCCCGCACGTCACCAACCAGCGGCAGTTCCGCCAATTCACCCATCCGCTTCTCAAAATAGGCGCCGACCCTGGTCGCATTGCCCAGCAGATCCTCACGCTCGATGATCTCGATGTTCTTCAGCGCCACGGCCGAGGCGACGGGATGCCCGGCATAGGTGAAGCCACTGGTGAACCAGCGCGCGCCACCTTCGGCCATCACATCCCAGATCCGGTCCGAGAACAGCAGGGCCCCCATCGGCACATAGCCCGAGGTCAGCCCCTTCGCCGTGCAGATCATGTCAGGCAGCACGCCAAATTCGTCCCATGAGGCGAACCAGTGCCCCAGCCGTCCGAAGGCCGTGACAACCTCATCGGCGATAAACAGGATGTCATGGCGTTGACACACCTCCCACATCCGCTTGAGGTAACCTTCGGGTGGCACGATCACCCCGCCGCTGGCCTGGATCGGCTCGGCGATGAAGGCGCCGATCCGGTCGGCGCCCACACGGGTGATCAGCGCCTGAAACTCGGCGATCAGCCAGTCACAGAAGGCCGCTTCGCTCATATGGGCCGGGCGGCGGTAGGGGTCTGGCACCGACAGATGCCAGATGCCATCGGTCTTGTAGCGAAACTCCTCCACCCTGTCGCCAGGGCGCTTGCCCACCGACTGCGACAGGTAGGTGGACCCGTGATAGGAATGGTTCCGCGCCACGATCCCCTGCTTTTTCGGCCGGCCCATCGCGTGCTGGTAATACCCCGCCATCCGCACCGCCGATTCCACCGCCGTCGATCCGCCGGTGGTGAAATGCACCCGGTTCAGGTCCCCGGGCGACAGTTCCGCCAGCCGCGCTGCCAGCCGGGCCGAGGGTTCGTTAGTCATGTCGACAAAGGTGTTCGAGAACGCCAGCCGTTCCGCCTGATCGGCCATCGCCAAAGCCATCTCGCGCCGGCCAAGGCCGATGTTGGTGCACCACAGGCCCCCCACCGCATCGAAATAGCGCCGCCCGTCGGCATCCCAAAGCCAGCAGCCTTCGCCCTTGGCAATCACCAAGGCGCCTTCGCGTTCAAAACTGCCAAAATGAGTCCAGGGATGCAGCGCGTGCTCAAGGTCCATCGCCCAAAGGTCGGCCGCAGACGGCAGGGACAAGGCAAGCACTGAGGGCATCGTTTACTCCGGCTACAGACATGCAAACCTAGCATTTTGACCATGCCTTGCCAGCCCGACGTGGCACAAGGACACAGCCCCAAAGGCTAGCGGTCCAACGCGCCCCAGGGGCGATGGGTAGCGTCTGCAAACAGATTTTCAGCCCAAAGAACCGGACGGGAACGATTCGTCCCCGATCTGGCGACAAAGCCCAGAACCGGCCATGCGCCGACCCAGCAAGGCCGCCTCAGGCGACCGGCTGCGCCCGTTCCACCAGCCGCGCAAAGAAGCTGGCGCCGATCGGTGCCGCCTCATCGTTGAAGTCATAGGCCGCATGGTGCAGCCCCGCCCCCGGGCCCGTGCCAAGGAACAGATACGCCCCCGGCCGCGCCTCCAGCATATAGCTGAAATCTTCCGACCCCATTTCGCGGTTGGCCCGCGCATCAACCGCATCGACCCCCACCACGTCACGTGCGACCTCGGCGGCAAAGTCGGTCTGGTCTTCATGGTTGATCGTCGCAGGATAGCCCCAGTCGTAATCCACCCGCGCGGTCACGCCATAGGCGGTGGCATGACCTTCGACAATCTCATGGAACCGCTTTTTCAGCAGCGCCCGCACATCGGGCTTGAAGCAGCGGATCGTGGCGCAGAACATCGCTTCTTCCGGGATGATGTTGCTGGCCGTCCCGGTGTGGATTTGCGTGACCGAGATCACCGCCTCTTCCAGCGCATAGACGTTGCGCGGGATGATCGTCTGGATCGCCTGAACCATGCCGACCACCGCAACCACCGGGTCCACGCATTCATGCGGCGTGGCCCCATGCCCGCCCTTGCCGGTGATGTAGACAAAGGCCGTGTCAACCGATGCCATCAACGGCCCGGGCGTGGTGTTGAAATGCCCGAAGGGCACGTTCGGCGCGTTGTGGATACCGTAGACCTGGCTGATGGCGAACCGGTCCATCATGCCTTCCTGCACCATCACCTGCCCGCCGCCGCCATCCTCTTCCGCCGGCTGGAAGATCAGCGCCACGGTGCCCGCGAAATTCCGCGTCTCGGCCAGGTATTTTGCGGCCCCCAGCAGCATGGTCACATGGCCGTCATGCCCGCAGGCATGCATCTTGCCAGGGACCGTGCTGGCATGTGGGGCGCCGGTGATCTCTTGGATCGGCAGCGCGTCCATATCGGCGCGTAGGCCGATCACCGGACCCTCGGTGCGCCCCTTGATCAGCGCCACGATCCCGGTCTTGGCGATCCCGGTATGGATTTCATCCACCCCGATCTCGCGCAGGCGGTCGGCGATGAACGCCGCCGTCTGGTGGCACTCGAAGGCCAGTTCCGGATGCCGGTGCAAATGCTGACGCCACCCCTTCATCTCTTCGGCATATGAGGCAATGCGGTTCAGAACGGGCATGTGATCGGGTCCTAGGCAGCCAACGATGATCTTTGATCAAATCTGAAAAGCCGGCACACCGCAATGCCGGGATACCGCACCCTCGGCCATTTCCCGTGACACTTTTGTGTTGCCACGATGCATCAGACCCGACGAAGCGTGAAAAGGGCAAATCGTCCAGGCTCTGAAAACACTCTCGATTGTATTATTCTGCACCAAATTTAAACGGAGCAAGCCGATGAAAGCATTTTTCCCAGCCTTCGTCACCTCACTGTGCCTGGCGCAAGTCGCCGTGGCCGGTGGTCCAACCGCAGTTGCCGATGATCCGGCACCGGTAGCCACGTCGGCCCCTGCAGCCGCAACCGACTGGTCGGGTTTCTACGGCGGACTGAGCTTTGGCAGAACCTCGGGCGATTTCGACTTGTCTTTTGTTCCCACTCCCCCCGTCGACCTCGACGATGGCACAGCGACGGGGCTCCATGTCGGATATCTTCGGCAGAACGGGTCTTTGGTGTTCGGTGGGGAAATCGCCTTGACCTCGTTCAACGACACCTTCGTAACAGGGTTCACCTGCTGCGAGGTCAACAACAGCATCGACCTCAAGGGCCGGGTCGGCCTGGCCATGAACCGCGCGCTGATCTATGGCGTGTTGGGATATTCTCTCGGCAGCTATACCAGTGGGCCGGGGGATGAATGGAACCCCAAAGGTCCGTCCTTCGGCCTTGGTGTCGATGTCATGGCGACGGAACGCCTTATCGTTGGTTTGGAATACCTCTCGCGGGATCTGACGGGTGACGCCTCGTTCACCGTCCAAGAGACGTTTCTCGACGTCGAAACCCTGTCGCTGCGGGTCGGCCTCAAGTTCTGACCGACACTGCCGAACGGGCGTGACAGCGCCTGCGAAATCCCTATCCTGCGCCCGGACACTCGTTCCGGGCGCAGGCATTTCGTGACCACCGACACATTTCCCCCCAACGGCATCGACCGCCTGCTTGCCATCATGGCCGCCCTGCGCGACCCGGCCACCGGCTGCCCCTGGGATATTGAGCAAACCTTCGCCACCATAGCGCCCTACACGCTGGAGGAGGCGCATGAGGTGGCCGATGCGATCGAACGCGCCGCCTGGGGCGAGTTGAAGGGCGAACTTGGCGATCTGCTTTTCCAGACCGTCTACCACGCCCAGATGGCGGCCGAGGCGGGGCACTTCACCTTTGCCGAGGTCGTCACCGCGATCTCAGACAAAATGATCGCCCGCCACCCGCATGTCTTTGGCACCGAGTCGCGGACCAAGACCGCCGACCAGCAGACCCGCGACTGGGAGGCGCAGAAGGCCCGCGAACGCGGCACGGCCCGCACGCTTGACGGCGTGGCCCTCGCCCTGCCCGCCCTGACCCGTGCCGTTAAACTGCAAAACCGCGCGGCAAGGGTCGGCTTTGACTGGCCCTCCACCGATCAGGTCCTCGACAAGCTGATCGAAGAAGCGCGTGAGGTGGTCGAAGCCCGCGACACCCTGACCCATACCGAACTGACCGAGGAAATCGGCGACCTCTTCTTCGTCATGGCCAACCTCGCGCGGCATCTGAAGGTTGACCCCGAAGCCGCCTTGCGCGCCGCCAACCAGAAATTCACCCGCCGCTTCGCCCGGATCGAGGACTGGCTGGCCGAAGGTGGCAAGACCCCTACCGACAGCGATCTGGACGAGATGGACAGCCTCTGGAACCGCGCCAAGGCTGAGGAAAAGGCAACCAAGGCCTGACCTGCCATTCTATGTCTTCAAGTTTCCCCGCCGGAGGCTTCGCCCTCTCCACAAAAAATGCTGACTAAATCACTCAGCCTCTTGACCCAAGCAAAACAGTCAGGTTTATACGCCGCATAAACCCGACCAAAGGAGTCAGCCATGCTGCGCCTCACCACCCTCGCCCTTCTTGCCTGCACCACCCCGGTCCTCGCGCAAGAGATCAACGTCTATTCCCATCGCCAGCCCGAGCTGATCCAGCCCCTGGTCGATGCCTTCACCGCCGAGACCGGCATCAAGGTGAACGTGGCCTTCGTCGACAAGGGCATGGCCGAACGTCTGGTGGCCGAGGGTGACCGCTCCCCCGCTGACCTGGTCCTGACCGTCGACATCGCCCGCCTGATGCAGATCGTCGAAGCCGGCGTCACGCAGCCCGTGCAGTCCGACGTGCTTGAGGCCAACATCCCCGAAACCCTGCGCGATCCCGGTGACCAGTGGTTCGGCCTGACCGCCCGCGCCCGCATCGTCTATGCCTCCAAGGACCGCGTCGCCCCGGGTGAGGTGACCACTTACGAAGACCTCGCCTCGGACAAGTGGAAGGGCCGCCTCTGCACCCGCTCTGGCCTCCACGACTACAACGTCGCCCTCCTTGGCGCAGTGATCGCCCATGATGGCGAAGAAGCCGCCACCGCCTGGGCCGAGGGTCTGAAGGCCAACCTCGCCCGCAAACCCGATGGCGGCGACCGGGACCAGGTCAAGGCCATCGCCGCCGGTGAATGCGACATCGCGCTTGGCAACACCTACTACATGGGCCAGATGCTCGCCGACCCCGAACAGGTGCCCGCCGCCGAAAGCGTCAACATCGTCTTCCCGACCTTTGAGAATGGCGGCACGCACCTCAACATCTCCGGCGTCGCCATGACCAAATCCGCCCCGAACCAGGAAAACGCCCTGCGCTTCATGGAATGGCTCTCCTCCGACGCCGCCCAGAAGATCTACGCCGAGACCAACCACGAATACCCCGTCAAGCCCGGCGTCGAACGCTCCGCCCTCGTCGCCAGCTGGGGCGAGTTCACGCCCGACGCTCTCCCCCTCGCCGACATCGCCGCACAACGCCCCGCCGCAGTGAAGATCATGGAGACCGTCAACTTCGACGGCTGACCCCCCTCTCGGCCCGCCCCATTCACCGGGGCGGGCCACCCTCCCTCTGGACAATTCGGCGCCGCCACCGTCTCCTGCCGCAAAAAGGAGTCGCCCATGCCGCGCAAGATCATCATCGACACCGACCCCGGCCAGGACGACGCCGTCGCCATCCTCCTCGCCCTCGCCTCGCCTGAGCTTGAGGTCCTCTCCCTCACCGCCGTCGCGGGCAACGTCCCCCTTGTGCTGACGGAACGGAACGCCCGGCAGATCGTTGAACTTGCTGGCAAAACCACGCCGGTCTATGCGGGCCGCAGCGCCCCCCTCCAGCGCAAGCTCGTCACCGCAGAACACGTGCATGGCAAGACCGGCCTTGACGGCATCCCCCTGCCTGCGCCCCGCCTTCCCCTCCAGCCGCAGGACGCCGTCGACCACCTCGTCGACACCCTGCGCAGCCACCCGCCCGGCACCATCACCCTCTGCCCCCTCGGCCCCCTGACCAACATCGCCGCCGCCTTCCTCGCCGCCCCCGACATCATCCCCCGCGTGGCCGAGATCGTCCTGATGGGCGGCGCCTATTTTGAGGTCGGCAACATCACCCCCGCGGCCGAGTTCAACATCTACGTCGACCCCGAGGCCGCCCAGATCATCTTCCGCTCCGGCGTGCCCCTCGTCGTGATGCCCCTCGACGTGACCCACAAGGCCCTGACCAGCCGGGACTGGGTTGAGGAGATGCGCGCCCTCGGCACCCCCGTCGGCCAGGCGGTGGCCAGCTGGACCGACTTCTTCGAACGCTACGACACCGCGAAATACGGCAGCGCCGGCGCCCCCCTGCACGATCCTTGCGTGATCGCCTACCTTCTGGAGCCGTCCCTCTTCACCGGCCGCCACATCAACGTGGAGATCGAGACGGGGAGCGACCTCACCCTCGGCATGACCGTCGCCGACTGGTGGCGCGTGACAGACCGCGAGCCCAACGCGATGTTCATCGGCGGCGTGGACCGGAACGGGTTCTACCGGCTGCTGACGGAGCGGTTGGGGAGGTTGTGAGGGGTCGTTGCGACCGCTGGAGAGTGAGATGCTCGGATTGACTTGTTGCGGAACTTAGCCAGCTCTCTGAATTAGCTACACACTTCGCCACTTGCTCCTCGGTCTTGGCGCACTGTACAGTCGACCTAGATTTGTTTTGGAGACGTAGAGCATGGAAGAACGCTCCGTCGGAAGACGGTTTTCACACGTGTATATTCACATTGAAGGACTATTGAAAGATAGTCCGAAAGCTCGTTTCCGCATTGCAAAACTCTGTGAGTCCACCTTTCCGACGTCAAAGTACGATGGCCGACGCCACACGACCGATTATAAGAAAGTGGCGATCAACCGCATTGAGCGAGAACTTGGAATTAGGTTCGCATCTAAGGCTGTTTCGGGTACATTCCACGAATACTGGGAGTGGTACTTTAACCGAATTACCGTGTCTGAATTGCTTGATTCAGTTACTGTCTTGGCTGACGAAATCCGCTCGTCCTACAGCCGTGATGTATCGAGGTTCATAACCGAGGTGCAACGGATTTTTCGTGAAGAGAGCCTAGCGTATGAGCTTGACGAGGTGGGTGGAGTTCACCCTGTCGTCGACAGTGCATTTGGTGCAACCAAGCATTCAGCTATCGCTGCACTTTCATCGCCGAGATATGCTGCAACTGCATCAAACGTAGAAGCTATTGATACATCTCTCAAGATGATCCCACCGGACTACAAAGCGGCAATCAGATCATCTTTCGCTGCTACCGAAAACCTTTTCAAACTGATGTACAGTCTGCCTCGATTGGACTCCAAGAGCGCAGGAGATCGGATTGGGCCGGACCAGCAGTCCCTCTACAAGGACTCTCCCGTCCTTCAGTCAGCTTCGTCAAAGCTTCTTGAAAGCTTTAAGGACTGGATAAATGCAGTTCACTTTTACAGGCACGAAGAAGGGGTGGAAGAGCCAACACAACCCAGCGAAGAGGTTGCGATTCTTTTGATCTCTCAAGGTTTATCTTTTGTTCGCTGGCTAGCCCAAATTGATCGCTTGAAACAAACTTAAGGCAGTGTGCCGTCAACCACCGCTCCGACCGCCAACTACAGCGCCCACGTCCCCGCCGGGAACTCCAGTCACTCCGCCTGCGATAGATACCATGCCCTCCGCCCCTTCTCGTCCATAGCCTGCACCAGCACCGCCGCGATGCCGATGCTCTGGGCGGCCCCGTTCCGTAGGGTGCGCATTCATGGCGCACCATGTTTCGTAGTGTCTTGCGGAACTCCTGGTCCAGCGTCTCGCGGGCGGCTGGTGGGGACGGTGCGCAATGAATGCGCACCCTACGGGGCTTCACACTCCCTTAACCACCCCCTTAACAAACCCCTAACGCCCACGCGCAAGTCATTGCTTCCAAATTATAATCCGAGAATGTCCACCGTGGACAGAAGGAGTCCCTTGCGGCCCCCACCTCACCCCAGCGGCAGCACCACCGAGAACCGGCTCCCCTCGCCCGGGGTGCTGTCTACCCGCAGCCAGCCCCGGTGCCGGCTCACGATGTGCTTGACGATGGCCAGCCCCAGCCCCGTCCCCCCCATCTCACGCGACCGGTGGCTATCGACCCGGTAGAACCTCTCCGTCAGCCGGGGGATGTGGACCGGGTCGATCCCCTCGCCCTGATCTGCGACCTCGACCCGCACCGCCGGGCCGCGCACGGTGTCTTCCGGGCTCAGCGTCACCCGCACCACCTGCCCCGCCGCGCCGTATTTCAGCGCGTTCTCGATCAAGTTGGTGAAGACCTGGGTCAGCTGGTCCTGGTCGCCCGGCACCACCGCCCCCGCGCCCGCCAGCACGACCGTTGACCCCTCGCGTTCGGCCACGCCTTTCAGCGAGGAGATCACCCCTTCCAGAAGCCCCCGCACCTCCACCGCATCCTTGGGGCGGACGCGTTCCTCGGCCTCCACCCGGCTGAGCTGCAGAAGGTCGCGCACCAGGCGGTTCATCCGCCCCGCCTCATGCTCCATGATCGCCAGGAACCGGTCCCGCGCCGCAGGGTCATCGCGCGCGGCATGGCGGAGGGTTTCGATGAAACCGATCAGGGCCGTAAGGGGGGTGCGCAACTCATGGCTGACATTGGCCACGAAATCGCGCCGCATCGCCCCGGCCTTCTCAACCTCGCTGATGTCGCGGAAGATGCACAGGACAAGCCCCTCGCCCTGGGCCGAGACGGTGACCTGAAAAAGCTGCTCCTGGCCGTCGCGGCGGATGGTCATCCGCGCCTCATGCACCCCACCGCTGCGCGCGGCCGCGCTGATCGCCGACAGGACGGCAGGTGTGCGGACGGCCACGGCGGGGTTGCGGTCGACGATCCCGTCGCCCAGCAGCGCCAGGGCCAGAGCGTTGCAGGCCAGCACCCGGTCCTCGCGCTGGACCAGCATCGCGGGCATCGGCACCCCTTGCAGCAACCGCGCAAAGCCGGTGTCAACCATGGCTTGGGCCCTTCTCTGTTAACGTTTCTGCAAAGGCGAGGCCCTTGCGGTCTTGCCTTGCCAGAAAATCACTGTAATTTCCACGCATCTGATGTGGTGTAGTTCGCTCCCGGCTTTTGTCCGGACTTTTGGACGGCGCCTGCGGTTATCCCATTTAGAACCGGTTTTCGCAGTGCCCCCACGATTTAAGAGGCGCATGAAACTGCATGGTCAAGGCGCTGAGATGCCTGGTGGTCGGGATCCCCAATGCGCGGTTCGCGCAGGATAGCATTCGGCCTGAAGAAGCGGCGTCGATCAGTTTTGCTGCCCTGCCGGATCACACTCCGTTGTCGCCGACGCTGGAATTGGTGGTGGCCCCACTGTTCTGCGCCGATTTTGATGCCCTTGAAATCATCGAGGCCCTGGGAAGCCGGGGATACCGGGGGCTTCTCAGGGTGATGACGCCAAAGCTGCCGAACCGGCAGGTCGTGCTGCGGGAATTGCGGTCGCATGCCGTGCGGCAGGGGATGACGCTGGAAATGGTGGAAGACCCCGGCGGAACCTGACGCGATCACAGGACTGCCACTCCAAAGCCGGTCACCCAGCCACCAGACCAAGGCGGAAGCGGCGGGCGTTCTGGCGGTAGCCTTCAGCCGAGGCCAGAAGCCGTGCCAGTCCGGCCGCGTCGATCATCCGCACCACCTTGCCTGGCGCGCCCATGACCAGGGAGCCATCGGGGATCTCTTTCCCTTCCGTCACCAGGGCGCCGGCGCCGATCAGGCAGCCGCGCCCGATCCTGGCCCCATTCAGGACGATCGCGCCCATGCCGATCAGGCTGCCTTCGCCGATCGTGCAGCCATGCAGAATCGCCTTGTGCCCAATGGTGCAATTTGCGGCGATCACCAGGGGAAAGCCGATGTCGGTGTGCAGAACGCACCCCTCTTGCACGTTTGAACCTGCGCCCACGCGGATCTCTTCATTGTCGCCGCGCAAGGTGGCGCCGAACCAGACGGAGGCTTCGGCCTCCAGCACCACACGACCCATCACGTTGGCATCCGGGGCGACCCAGGCGCTGGGGTCAATGTCCGGGGCGATACCGTCGAGGGTGTAGATCATCGGGCCTCAAACTCCTTGTTCAGGGCGCGGACGAAGGCAGACAGTTGCGGCTGGCGTTCGCGGCGCAGGCGTTCGGCGGTAAGGATGGCGGTGAGCCGGTCAAAGGTCTGGTCCAGATCATCATTGACCAGCACATAGTCATATTCTGCCCAATGGCTGATCTCATCCCGGCTTTTGGCCATCCGGCCGGCGATCACCTCTTCACTGTCTTGCCCGCGCGACCGCAAGCGGCGGTCCAGTTCGGCAATCGAGGGCGGCAGGATGAAGACTGACACCACATCATCCCGCATCGCCTGGGCGATCTGCTGGCCGCCTTGCCAGTCGATGTCAAAGACGGTGTCTGTACCCGCCTCCATCGCGGCCAGCACCGGCGCGCGAGGTGAGCCGTAGAGGTTGCCGAACACTTCGGCATGTTCCAGCATCTCGCCGGATTTCACCATGGCTTCAAACTGGTCCCGCGACCGGAAATAGTATTCGCGGCCGTCCTCTTCCCCCGGTCTGGGGGCGCGCGTGGTGGCCGAGATCGAAAAGCGCATCGTCGTGTCCCAGGCCATCAACCGGCGGCTGAGAGTGGATTTTCCCGCCCCGGAAGGCGAGGAAAGGATCAGCAAAAGCCCGCGCCGGATCATTGGTCATTCCACATTCTGCACCTGCTCGCGCATCTGATCGATCACGGTTTTCAGGTCAAGGCCGATGCGGGTCATCGCCAGTGATTGCGCTTTGGAGCAGAGGGTGTTCGCCTCACGCATGAATTCCTGCATCAGGAAATCCAGCTTGCGGCCCACGGGGGCGGGGTCGGCCAGATGGGCGCGGGCGGCGGCGACATGGGCGGTCAGGCGGTCCAACTCCTCGGTCACGTCAGTCTTGACGGCGATCAGAGCCAGTTCCTGTGCCAGCCGTCCGGCATCGACGGCATCGGTCACGGCAAGGACGCGGGCCACGCTGTCGCGCAGGGTTTGCGCTTGCGTCGCGGCGCGGTCGGCGGTTTCGCTGCGCGCGGCCTCGGTCAAAGCGGCGATCTGGTCGATCTGGGCCGCGATGACGCTGGCCAAGGCTGCACCCTCGGTGGCCCGCATGGCCGCAAAGTCGGCCAGAAGTGCGGGCAGATCGGCCAGAAGCGCCTGACGCAACGGTGACGTGTCCACGTCTTGCGCCGTGGCGTCCAGAATGCCGCGCAGGGTCAGAAGGTCGGTGGATGTGGGGGGATGCAGCGTGACGCCCGCCCTGCGCGCTGCGTCTTCCACCTCGGCAAGGGCGGCAAGGGCCGCGACCATGTTGGCCGCGTTCAGCCGGAAGGCGCTGGCTTCCCGCGCGTCATCGGCGGCGATCTTCAGCGTCAGGCTGACATTGCCACGCGTCACGGCTTTCTGCACCTCGGCTCTGACCGCAAGCTCCAACCCGTCGATCCAGTCTGGCAGGCGCAGGCGCAGGTCAAACCCCTTGCCGTTCACGGCCCGCAAATCCCAGGTCCAGGCATGGCCCGCCCCCGCGCCGCGCCGCGCGGCAAAGCCTGTCATCGAGATCATCTGGACCCTTTCCCTGCCACGCCTTTGCCACCCATGGGGCACCCCCGGCGGGCGCGTCATTTACCATTTGATTAGATTTTCGCCCGAATCCTTACGATCGGGGGTAATGTTTCTTCATGGCGTGATGGGGATGGCGCTGCAAGTGCTGGTCCCGATGGCTGCGAAATGGAGGCGACAATGGAACTACGACTGACCGACCTGGTTCGCCTTCTGCCGCGCCGCGCGCCTCCAGAGCTGTTTGCCGGCCCGTCGCAAGTCCGCGCCTATTGGGAGGGCCTGCGCCGCGACGGTGGGTTGCCGGATCGTGCCCAGCTTGACCCGCGTGGCCTTGGCGGCGTTCTGGACCGGGTGTTTCTGGCCGAACCGATCGGCAAGGGCCTTGTGCAGGTGCGCATCGCCGGGTCAGCGCTGACCGAGGCCGCCGGGATGGATCTGCGCGGGCTGCCGCTGTCATGCCTTTTTGCCGCCGAGTCGCGCGACATGCTGGCCGAGGCTTTGGAGCCGGTCGCCACTGGCGAGAAGCTGACCGAACTTTACCTGGGCGCCAACCGGGGTGGGCCGGGAGCGGTGGGGCGGCTCTTGCTGCTGCCTTTGACCGACGGGCCTGACCGGAAGCTGGTGCTGGGGTGCTTTGGGCTGGCCGAAGGGCTGATCGGCCCGCGCCTGAAACTGACAATCCTGCGCCGCACGGAAGAGCGGGTGACCCCGGAGCCCGCACCCGCAGCGGTGATCCCCGCGCCCGCCCGCCGCACGCCCTATCTGACGCTGGTCCGCAGCTGAACGGGAAAGCAGCATGAAAAAGGGCGGCCGGGATGCCCCGCGCCGCCCTGCTTTAATGCTGGCCGATGGCTTAAAGCGCCACCCGCCGCGCCGCCTCGCGCTGGCTTGATAGCTCTTCTGCGACAAGGAACGCCAGTTCCAGCGACTGGCTGGCGTTCAGACGCGGATCGCATGCGGTGTGATAGCGGTCGGCAAGGTTCTCGTCCGACACGGCCCGCAGGCCACCGGTGCATTCGGTCACGTCCTGGCCCGTCATCTCGAAATGCACGCCGCCCGGGACGGTGCCCTCGGCCTTTTGGATCGCGAAGAACTCCCGCACCTCGCGCAGAACGCTGTCGAAGGGCCGGGTCTTGTAGCCCGAGGGCGACTTGATCGTGTTGCCATGCATCGGGTCGCAGGACCAGACAACGCTCGCGCCTTCCGACTGGACAGTCTTGATCAGGCGCGGCAGGTGTTCGCCCACCTTGCCCGCACCGAAGCGGGCGATCAGGGTCAGACGGCCGGGCTCATTCTCTGGGTTGAGCTTGGCCATCAGGACTTTCAGGTCTTCTGCCGTGGTGGTCGGGCCACATTTCAGGCCGATCGGGTTGAGAACCCCCCGCGCGAATTCGACATGCGCGCCGTCGGGCTGGCGGGTCCGGTCGCCGATCCAGATCATGTGGCCTGACCCGGCCACGTTCTGCCCGGTGATGCTGTCGACGCGGCAGAGCGCCTCTTCATACTCCAAGAGCAGCGCTTCGTGGCTGGTATAGAAGTCGACGCGGCTCAGTTCATTGGCCGTGTCGCTGTTCACGCCAGCGGCGTTCATGAAGTCCAAGGCGTCCGAAATCCGGTTCGCCATTTCGCGGTACCGTTCGGCCTTGTCATGTTCGGCAAAGCCCAGCGTCCAGCTGTGGACGCGGTGAATGTCGGCAAAACCGCCGGTCGAGAACGCGCGCAAGAGGTTCAGGCTGGCCGCCGCCTGGGTATAGGCCTGCAGCATCCGCGATGGATCGGGGGTGCGGGCTTCGACCGTCGCCTCAAACCCGTTGATGATGTCGCCCTTGTAGGATGCCAGCTCAACCCCGTTGATCACTTCGGTCGGAGCGCTGCGGGGCTTGGCGAACTGGCCTGCCATCCGGCCGACCTTGATGACCGGCACCTTGGCGGCATAGGTCAGGACGACCGCCATCTGCAGCATCACGCGGAACGTGTCGCGGATGTTGTCGGCCGAAAACTCGGCAAAGCTTTCAGCGCAGTCGCCGCCTTGCAAAAGGAACGCCTTGCCCTCGGCCGCCAGCGCCAGTTGCTTCTTCAACCGCCGCGCCTCGCCCGCAAAAACCAGCGGCGGATATTTGGCAAGCTGCGCCTCAACCGCCGTCAGGGCCGCGGCGTCGGGATAATCCGGCATCTGCACCCGCGGTTTCGCGCGCCATGCTGCTTTCGTCCATCCCTTGGTCATCGCCATTCTCCGAAGCCTGCGCCTGCAATGAGGCAGATCGGCGAGCGGTATAGCCCCCCGTTTCCGCCTTGCAAAGGGCGATTGGGCGAAAACCGCATGGTTCGGCCCTTGCGGCGCAGCAGAATTTCGGGTTCGGTAGCATGCAAACGACATATACAGGTCGCAGACATGACGCTCCCGCCCCGCAAAGCCACGCAAACCGTCAAGGCCGACGAACCGCGCCGCTTTGTCTTCGTGCTTCTGGACAAGTTCACGATGATCAGCTTTGCCGGCGCGATCGAACCCTTGCGCATCGCCAACCGGGTCTCGGGTGAGGCGCTCTACTCTTGGGTCCTTTGCGGCGAGGGGAGCGAGAAGTCCTGCTCAAACGGCGCCACCTTCCGGCTGGAGCTGGGGCTGGAAGAGATGGACCGCGAAGATACCATCCTGGTCTGCGGCGGCCTGGACATCCAGCGCACCACCACCAAAGGCGTGGTCAGCTGGCTGCGGCGCGAGGCCCGGCGCGGAGTGACCATCGGCGGCATCTGCACCGGCGGGCATGCGCTGGCCAAGGCGGGGCTTCTGGACGGCAAGAAAGCCACGATCCACTGGGAAAACCAGGACGGGTTTGCCGAGGAGTTTGACGAGGTGCGACTGACGAAGTCGGTCTTCGTGATGGACGGCAACCGCTGGACCACGGCGGGGGGGATTTCCTCCATCGACCTGATGCTAAAGATCATTGCCGGGGACCATGGCGAGGATCTGGCCAACACCGTCGCCGACCAGATGATCTATTCCACGATCCGCACCGACCAGGACACCCAGCGCCTGTCGATCCCGACGCGGATCGGGGTGCGGCATCCGAAGTTGAGCCAGGTCATCCAGATGATGGAGGGCAATATCGAAGACCCGATGTCGCCCGCCGACCTGGCTGAGGAAGTGGGGATGTCAACCCGCCAGCTGGAACGGCTCTTCCGTCGCTACCTCAACCGCTCGCCCAAGCGCTATTACATGGAACTCAGGCTGCAAAAGGCGCGGAACCTGCTGATGCAGACCGACATGAGCGTGATCAACGTTGCGCTGGCTTGCGGCTTTGCCAGCCCATCGCATTTCTCGAAATGCTACCGCAGCCATTACAACACGACCCCCTACCGCGAACGTGGCACCCAAGGGATGCCGGGCGTGGTGCCGGTGCGGTTGTCGATCTGATTATCCCGTGCAGGGACATTTGCCCTGCCCAGTGATTTCATAGACTTACAGACTACGTTAATGATCTGCTAGGGTTTACGGCGCCATCCGGTAGGCTGCGCCATTGGCCACGGACAGGAACCAGATTGACCCGTCCGGCGCTTCCACCACATCCCGCACGCGGCCGGTTTCCGGGGTGGTGAGGCGTTCCTCGGCATAGCCCGTGTCCGCAGCGGTGTCAGGATCAAGCCGTCCAAGAAAATCGCTGTTGAGCGAGCCAAAGAGGATATCCCCGCGCCAGTCCGGCACCAGCGCGCCGGAATAGACCAGAAGGCCCGACGGCGCGATGGAGGGGTCCCAGTAGTGCAAGGGCTGCTCCATCCCGTCAGCCGAGGTTCCAACGCCGATGGGCGCATCGTTGTAATTGACGCCATAGCTGATGACCGGCCAGCCATAGTTGCGGCCAACCTCGGGCGCGTTCAGCTCATCCCCGCCTTGCGCGCCGTGTTCCACGACCAGAAGGCGGCCCTCAAGGTCAAGCGTGGCCCCTTGCGGGTTGCGGTGGCCAAGGCTGAACAGGCCGGGCAGCGCGCCGTCAAGCAGGGTGGCAGGGCTGCCGTCACGGTTGAGGTGGATGATCTTCCCCTCACCCACCGCCATATCCTGCGCGTGCAGTCCGTCTGGCCCGGTGCCGCGATCCCCCAGCGTCAGGAAGATCGTGCCATCCGCCGCTTCCACCATCCGCGCACCGAAGTGACGCCCGCCGGACGATCCGGCAGGCATTTCGAACAGCGGGGTGAAGCCTTCAAGCGTGCTGCCATCGGCAGAGAGGGTGCCCTTGCCGATGGCCGTGCCCGACCCGCCGTCTTGCGGCTTGGAATATGTCAGCCACACCTCACGCGTGGTGGCGAAATCCTGCGGGATCAGGACGTCCAGAAGACCGCCCTGCCCGTCCACCTCAATCTCTGGCAGGCCGCTCACCAGTTGGGGTTCCGCAAGGGGGGCTGCGAAGTGTTTCAGCTGGCCTTCGCGTTCGGTGACCAGAAAGGCGCCGTCCGGCAAAAAGCCGATGGCCCAGGGTTCAACCAGACCTTCCGCCACGGGTGTGATCTGCAGGGTCTCGGCCGAGGTTTCGACAACCCCCGACGCCCCGGCCATGCCGGCGCCGATCATCAGCGCCGAAAGACCCGTTCCAAGCTGCAATCCAAACCTGCGCATGTCACCCTCCATCATCGTGCAATCAGAGATAGGTGTGACTGCGCAAAGCTGCCAGTCACGCCGCCTCACACCCGCGTAATCCGGGGCCGGAAGGCGGCGTTTTTCTTCCGTCAAAGCGCTTTTCTTTTTGAATGTGGGCCTCTAGGGTCGCGTGCAGGATTGCGATCCACTTAGGGAGACAAAAATGAAAAAACTGCTTCTCGCGACTGCGGCCGTGTCGGCCCTGGCAGGCGCGGCTTCGGCTGAGGACGTCAAACTGGGCATCTTCATCGGCTTCACCGGGCCGATTGAATCGCTGACCGGTCACATGGCGGCAGCGGCTGACCTTGCGATGAAAGAGGCCACGGATTCGGGCAAGTTCCTGAACGGCTCGACCGTCGTGGGCGTGCGCGCCGACAGCACCTGCGCCATCGACACCGCAGCGGGCACGGCGGCTGCCGAACGTCTGATCACCGCGGAAGGCATCAAGGGCATGATCGGCGGCGACTGTTCCGGCATCACCGGCGCTGTGCTGCAGAACGTGGCGCGTCCGAACGGGATGGTCATGATCTCGCCTTCGGCCACCTCGCCTGCGCTGACCTCGGCGGAAGATGACGGCCTGTTCTTCCGCACCGCACCTTCGGATGCGCGTGAAGGCGAAGTCATGGCGGACATTCTGGTGGAGAAGGGCGTGAAGTCGATCGCGCTGACCTACACCAACAACGACTACGGCAAGGGTCTGGCGGAAGCCATCGCCTCGGCCTTCACCGCCAAGGGCGGCACGATCACGATCAACGCGGCACATGAAGACGGCAAGGCCGACTATTCGGCCGAAGTCGCGGCACTCGCCTCGGCTGGTGGCGATCTGCTGGTCGTCGCGGGCTATCTGGACCAGGGCGGCAAGGGCATCATCCAGGCCTCGCTCGACAGTGGCGCGTTCAGCCAGTTCGGTCTGCCGGGCGGCATGGTGGGCGACAGCCTGCCCGTCGCCATTGGCCCCGCGCTGGACGGGTCCTACGGCCAGGTTGCGCAGTCGGACTCGGCCGGTGCTGCGATCCTGACCGAAATGGGCAAGACCGCGCCGGTTCCGTTCGACGCCACCTCGCCCTACACGATGGAGTCCTATGACGCCGCTGCCCTGATCATCCTGGCGATGCAGGCGGCCGGGTCGACCGATCCGCAAGTCTACAAGGACAAGGTTCTGGAAATCGCGAACGGCCCTGCTGACGGGTCGGGCGTGAAGATCCTGCCGGGCGAGATCGGCAAGGCGCTAGAGCTGATCGCTGCCGGCACCGCCATCGACTATGACGGCGCTTCGGGTGTCACGCTGATCGGTCCGGGCGAAAGCGCCGGCCGTTACAAGCAGTTCGAAGTCAAGGGCGGCAAGTACGAAACCGTCACCTTCCGTTGATCCGGGTTTCCGGTTGACAGACCGCAACGGCCCGGGCATCCCCCGGGCCGTTGCACAAGTACCTGCCCGACCGTAGCGGACAACAGCTGTTGCGGGACAGAGGCGGGACTTCTGGGGGAAATGGATGATCGTTGTCGAAGACCTTCACCGGCATTTCGGGGGCTTTCGCGCCGTTGACGGGGCGTCGCTAACCATCAAGACCGGGTCGATCACCGGGCTGATCGGGCCGAATGGTGCTGGGAAAACCACGCTGTTCAACGTGATCGCCGGGCGTCTGCCGCCGACCTCTGGCCGCGTCCTGATGGACGGCGAAGATATCACCGGCCTGCCGCCGCATGTGCTGTTTCACAAGGGCCTGTTGCGCACCTTCCAGATCGCGCATGAATTCGGGTCGATGACCGTGCGCGAAAACCTGATGATGGTCCCCGCCAACCAGTCGGGTGAGAGGTTGTGGAACACCTGGTTCAACCGCGGCAAGGTGGCCGAGGAAGAGGCCCGCATCCGCGCGAAAGCCGATGAGGTGCTGGAGTTTCTGACGATCAGCCATCTGGCGGACCAGAAAGCCTCAAACATCTCGGGCGGGCAGAAGAAGCTGCTGGAGCTGGGCCGGACGATGATGGTCGATGCCAAGATCGTCTTTCTGGATGAGGTGGGCGCGGGCGTGAACCGCACGCTTCTGAACACCATCGGCGATGCGATCGTGCGGCTGAACAAGGAACGCGGCTATACGTTTTGCGTCATCGAACACGACATGGATTTCATCGCCCGCCTGTGTGACCCGGTGATCGTGATGGCCGAGGGGCATGTGCTGGCCCAAGGCACGGTCGCCGAAGTGAAGGCGGACGAGCGCGTGATCGAGGCATATCTGGGCACCGGCCTGAAGAACAAGATGAAGGAGGGGACGGCGTGACCCCTGCCTTGGCGGAAAACCTTACCCGGGCCAAGGCTATGCCTTGCGGCTTGCGTCCAATCCGGACACCTGCGTTGCGCTCAGCGCAACGCCCGAACCGGAGAAAACCCATGCCGCCCATGACCCGCCGCAACACGTTTGGGCTTCTGCCCCTTGCCATGCTGAGCTTCGCCCTGCTGCCCGCCACGGTGCGGGCGGAAACCTGCAACACGGCATTGCCGGGCCTGCGGCTTTGCGATGTCTGGGGCTGGGCGCGGGGCACTGCCGCTGACGGGGTCATCACCCTGACCCACGCCACCGGACTTAGCGCGACCATCCGCCTGGAAACTGGCCTAGATGCCGAGGGTGAGGTCTGGGCCAACTGGGAACAGGGCCAGGCCCCCATGCGGTCACGCGGCCCGGTGTTGGACACCTGGTTTTCCGAGATTGACGGCCGGTTGGCCGTCGGCTCTGCCTGGCGGCCCCGCTATGAGGACCAAATGATCGTGGCGATGACCGGCTATGTCGGCGAAGGGCTGGCGCTGGACGTCACCACCACGGCCACGGCCGCAGATTTTGACCAAACCCACCGCACGGCGCATGAAGAGCTGTGCGCGGCGATAAGACTGGACCTGCCGGCATGAGCGAACCCTTCCTGATCGGCGAGGCGATGACCGGCGGCTATGGCACGGTCGACATCCTGCACGCCTGCACCATTGCCGTGGAACCCGGCGAAATCGCGGTGATTGTCGGCCCGAATGGCGCGGGCAAATCCACTGCGATGAAGGCGGTCTTTGGCATGCTGCGCTTGCGCGGCGGCAAGGTGCGGCTGGATGGTGAGGATATCACCGCCCTGACCCCGCAGGCCCGCGTCGCCAAAGGCATGGCCTTCGTGCCGCAGACGCAGAACATCTTCACCTCGATGACGGTGGAGGAAAATCTTGAAATGGGCGCGTTCCTGCGCCGCGACGACATCAAGGGCACGCTGGAGCAGGTGTATCACCTGTTCCCGATCCTGAAGACCAAGCGCTATCAGGCGGCGGGGGAATTGTCGGGCGGCCAGCGCCAGCAGGTTGCCGTCGGCCGCGCGCTGATGACGCAGCCGAAGGTCCTTATGCTGGACGAACCGACAGCGGGCGTCAGCCCCATCGTGATGGATGAGCTTTTCGACCGCATCATCGAAGTCGCCCGCACCGGCATTTCCATCCTGATGGTCGAACAGAACGCCCGCCAAGCGCTGGAGATTGCCGACAAAGGCTATGTCCTGGTGCAGGGCGCAAATCGGTTTACCGACACCGGCAAGGCCCTGATGGCCGACCCGGAAGTCCGCCGCAGTTTTCTGGGGGGATGACAACATGCGTCTGACTGTTGCTTGCACCATCGCACTTTGCATGCCGGGCAATGCGACGACCGCGCGGACACTGGACTGCGTGATCGACGCGGCTTGCTTCCTTGAGACTGGATGCGGCGTGCTTGACCCAGCGTTGACCTATCGTCTGACGATTTCCGAGACTGGTGCGGTCTTCGAGGGACACGGCTGGACCAGCGCGATGGGCCTTGTCGGACGCTCCTCGCAAGGCGAAAGCTTTGCGGAATTTGGCGACGAAAAATCCAACTTCCTGACGCTTCTTCCAGACGGACGGATAATGCGCACGTCCCATTCCCGCATCGGAACGCGCTTGGAGATCGCCGGTCACTATGGTCAGTGCAATGAGATCGGACAATAAATGGACGTCCTGAACGCCCTTGTCGCCTTTCTGAACTTCGTGTTCATCCCCGGCCTCGCCTATGGCGCGCAGCTGGCGCTGGGGGCGCTGGGGGTGACGCTGATCTACGGCATCCTGCGCTTTTCCAACTTTGCCCACGGCGACACGATGGCCTTTGGCGCCATGGTCACGATCCTGATGACCTGGTGGTTCCAGTCCCTTGGCATCACCTTCGGCCCCTTGCCCACCGCCCTTCTCGCCCTGCCCTTCGGCATCGCGGCCACGGCGGCATTCGTCTTGGGCACCGACCGGGTGGTCTATCGCTTTTACCGCCGCAAGAAGGCCTCGCCCACCATCGTCGTCATCGTGTCTTTGGGCGTGATGTTCGTGATGAATGGCGTCATCCGGTTCATCATCGGGGTGGATGAGCAGAACTTCAGCGATGGCGAACGGTTCTTGCTGAACCCCAATGCCTTCAAGGAAATGACCGGCCTGGCCGAGCCTCTGGCGATCAAGACCACCCAGGCCGTAACCGTGGTGACCGCGGTGATCGTGGTGGCGGTGCTTTTCTGGTTCCTGCAGAAGACCCGCACCGGCAAATCGATGCGGGCGTTTTCTGACAATGAGGATCTGGCGCTGTTGTCCGGCATCAACCCTGACCGGGTGGTTGCGGTGACCTGGATCATTGCCGCCGGGATCGCCACCATTGCGGGGACGCTCTACGGCCTCGACAAGTCGTTCAAACCCTTCACCTATTTCCAGCTGCTGCTGCCGATCTTTGCCGCCGCCATCGTCGGTGGCCTGGGCAGCCCGCTGGGGGCCATCGCGGGCGGGTTCGTCATCGCCTTTTCCGAGGTGATGGTGACCAACGCCTGGAAAAAGGTGGTGAATTACCTTCTGCCCGAGCAGTTGGAAGTGAACGCGCTGATGCAGCTTCTGTCCACCGACTATAAATTCGCGGTCAGCTTCACGATCCTGATCATCGTGCTTCTGTTCATGCCGACCGGCCTCTTCAAGGGGAAATCGCTGTGAACACGCGCAATCTGATCCTGTTCGGGCTGGTGGCCTGCCTCTATCTGGCGACCGGGTTTCTGCAAAGCTGGAACCTGTCGCTGTCGATCCTGAACGCGGCGCTCCTCGCCACCATCGCGGCCTTGGGCGTGAACATGCAATGGGGCTATGCCGGGCTGTTTTCCGTGGGGACGATGGGCTTTACCGCGCTGGGGGGGCTGGCGGTCGTCCTGATCTCCTCGCGCCCGAACGCGGAAAACTGGCAGGCGGGGGGGCCGGGGATCCTGTTGGCGCTGGTCCTGGGCGCGCTGGCCGGGATGGCGGCGGTCTTTGCCTGGCGCCGGCTTGCGCCCGGGCGGATGCGCGCGCTGATCGTGGCGGCCATCCTGATCGGCGGGTTCTTCCTCTTCCGTGCGGTCTTTGACCCCAATGTCATCGCAGCCGAGGCGGTGAACCCCGAATTCGCCGGCAACCTTGGCGGGCTTGGCCTGCCGTCGCTGATCGCCTGGCCGGTCGGGGGTCTTTTGGCCGCCGCCGCCGCCTGGGCCATCGGCAAGACGGCGCTTGGGTTGCGGTCGGACTATCTGGCGATTGCGACGCTGGGGATTGCGGAAATCATTGTCTCGGTCCTGAAGAACGAAGACTGGCTGGGGCGCGGCGTGAAGAACCTGACCGACCTACCCCGCCCCTGGCCGGTGCCCTATGAGGTTGAGTTGCAGCAGCAGCCCGGCTTTTTGGACTTTGTCGCGAACTGGGGTCTGGACCCGGTGACCGCCTCGACCATCGGGGTCAAGCTTTTGTATGCCGGCATGTTCGGCATCGTGCTGGGTCTGGTGATCTGGCTGTTTGAGCGGGCGCTGAACAGCCCCTGGGGCCGGATGATGCGGGCGATCCGCGACAACGAAGTGTCAGCCGCTGCCATGGGCAAGGACGTGACCGGACGGCATCTTCAGGTGTTCATCCTGGGGTCTGCCGTGATCGGCTTTGCTGGCGCGATGATGACCTCGATGGACGGGCAGATGACGCCGGGCACCTATAACCCCTTGCGGTTCACCTTCCTGGTCTGGGTGATGGTGATCGTCGGCGGATCGGGCAACAACTGGGGCACGGTCCTGGGCGGCTTGCTGATCGGCTGGCTGTGGCTGGTGGTGGAAAACATCGGGCCGAACATCATGGGCTTCGTGACCGCCGGGCTGCCGGAGGGCGTCATCAAGGCGCATCTGGTGGCGAGCGCCGAACACATGCGGCTCTTGTCGATGGGGGTGATCCTGCTTTTGGTCCTGCGGTTCAGCCCGCGCGGGCTGATCCCCGAAAAGTAACGGCCGTCCCACAGGTCTGCCCAAAAGGTCTGGTATCCCTGCGTTGAGGGCGTGGCAGCGATCTGCCACGCTTTCGATCTTGAGAACGGGGGCCACATGACCTTTCGCGCTATGCTGCTCGGTGCCGCATGTCTGGCAATCGGTGCGGGGTTGCCCAGCCTGTGGCGGTCTTTGCAGGCCGACCCAGCTTGCCTGCTGACGGATGCAGCGTGCTTTGCCGCCCGCGCTGCCCACCTGCTGGACCCCGATCAACCCGGCAGCACTGAACTCTACCACGGCACGGATGCCTACGAACGCCGAGACGCCGCGAGAGAGCGACTTGCCGCGCTGCGTGGCCCGGCCGCGCGTCCGCCCGCCACGATCAAAGACCTTACGGCTGCCGTCCTTGACCGCACCCTGCCCCCGGGGACCACTGAAGAACGGTGGAAATACATCCTGCGCGCGTTCATCGACCTGCGCGATGCCGCCCCTGCAACGGCCACTGCGACGCTGGACCTCTTCGAGGCCAATGCCGACCTGATCCGCGAGACCTCATACCCCGCTTATCACCAGATGCTGTTCTGGCTTGCGGTCAATGACATCGACCGTCTGGCCCGGGTGGCCCGTTTTGACGAGCTTGAAAGAACCGGCGGCGAATTCGACGAAGGGGCCGAGTTCCTGCGTGCCAGTCTTCTGGTGCATGACTGCGAAAGGCTGCGCGCCGCCGGGCAAGATCCCGCAGAGGGGCTGGCTGGGCGGATGAAGGCCGCGGAAATCGGCTTTTCCATCGTGAACCTGCGCGACATGCTTGCCATGGAGGTTTTGCTGCGCTGCAGTGGCGAGACTGCCGCGCGTGCCGCCCTGTCCGATCAACTGAACTGGATCAACCCCGATAACACCGTGCTGCAGCGGGACTTGACGGCCGCGGAAGAGGCCCAAGACCCGCAGGATGCCGTCGATCATGTCGTATGGGCCAGTTTCACGTTCGCCTTCCCCTTGGCCGGTTGGCACCTTGCGGCGGGACGGCCCGTGGAAGCACGCGCCGCGTTCGACGCGCTGGCCCCCCGCACCCTTGCCGCGTCGCTGGGCGCCATCGACCCCACGGTTCCGGCGCTCTTTGACCGGCAGTTCCTGACCTGGAGCGCGCTCATGGACGTTTGGGGTCGCAACCGGCTGTACATTGCGCCGTCCGACCTTGCCTTGACCTTCATCGCTACTGAGTTTGACCCGCAGATCAGATCGGAAACCCGCGATACCGCAGATATCACCCGTGCCTTCAGCCTGATCGAGGCGGCCTGGCCAGCGCCCGTCGCGCAAGCGGCGCTCTGGCGGCTGGGGCAATCGGCAAAAAATGCCTCACCGGCCGAGGTGTTGCGCCTGACCACGCTTTTGCGACTGGCCACGCTTGACCGGAAGATGGGCTGTGATCTGCCGCAGGATCTGATGACCGAGGTGCGCGACCGGGTGGAAGGCACTGGCTTTGGGGACAGCAGGATGACCCGGCTTGAACGCGCGGAACTGGCGGTTGCGGCGGTAGAGGCCTTGCAAAGCCCGCAAGCCGCCGCGCTGGAACCTGGCTATCTCTGCATCTATCCGCAGTTGCACCAGCTTTGGCAGTACTCGGCCCGCAGTATCGCGTTGCTCTCCACAAGGTCGCTTCCGATCCGGGAATAGCGGTGCTGAGGTGCGGGCTGGCCTGAAGGCGACATTGTCTGTCGCAAACCCGCGTGATCCTGCGGTCGTCCGCAGACACATTGGCCCCGGTCGCAGTCCGAGGAGTCGCTTCATGAAAACCCATTCCCGCGTGGTCGTCATCGGCGGCGGCGTTGTCGGCTGTTCGGTGCTTTACCACCTGACCAAGCTGGGCTGGTCCGATGTCATGCTGATCGAGCGGGCGGAACTGACCGCAGGCTCTACCTGGCACGCGGCGGGCGGGTTTCACACGCTGAACGGCGACACCAACATGGCGGCGCTGCAGGGCTATACGATCCGGCTGTATAAGGAGCTTGAGGCGATCACCGGCATGTCTTGCGGCCTCCACCATGTCGGCGGGATCACCCTGGCCGACAACCCCGCGCGGTTTGAACAGCTGAAGGCCGAACGCGCCAAGCACCGCTATATGGGGCTGGATACGGAAATCCTCGGGCCGGAGGAAATCGCCAAGCTGACCGACGGGATGGTCAACCTCGAAGGCATCATCGGCGCGCTTTATGACCCCTTGGATGGCCACCTTGACCCCTACGGCACCACCCACGCCTATGCGAAAGCCGCCAAGATGGGCGGCGCCGAGATCGTGCTGCACACCAAGGTCATCGCCACCAACCCGACCAAGGATGGCTGGGAGGTCGTCACCGACAAGGGCACTGTGACCTGTGAGCATCTGGTGAACGCCGCAGGCTTGTGGGCGCGTGAGGTTGGCGCGATGGCGGGGGTCTACCTGCCCCTTCTGCCGATGGCGCACCAGTATCTGGTCACCGATGACATCCCCGAAATCGTCGCCCGTGGCGGCCGCGAGTTCCCGCATGTGATGGACCCGGGTGGCGAGTCCTACCTCCGCCAGGAAGGCCGGGGCTTCTGCATCGGGTTCTACGAAAAGCCGTGTGAAGGGTGGAGCATCGACGGCACGCCTTGGACCTGGGGGCAGGAACTTCTGCCCGATGCCTATGACAAGATCGCCGACTCGATCGAGTTTTCGTACAAGCGCTTCCCCGCTCTGCAGCGTGCGGGTGTGAAGCGGGTGATCCACGGGCCTTTCACCTTTGCCCCGGACGGCAACCCCTTGATCGGCCCGGTGCAGGGCCTGCGCAACTACTGGTCAGCCTGCGCGGTCATGGCGGGCTTCTCCCAAGGCGGCGGCATGGGTCTGGCCCTGGCGCAATGGATGATCGAGGGCGAGGTTGAACGTGACCCGCGCGGCTTTGACGTCAGCCGCTTCGGCACCTGGACCAGCCCCGGCTATACCGTGCCGAAGGTGATCGAAAACTACCAGATGCGCTTCAGCGTTTCCTACCCGAACGAGGAACGCCCCGCCGCCCGCCCCTTCCGCACCACGCCGATGTATGAGGTCTTTGACGGCATGAACGCCGTCTGGGGCCAGCAATACGGGCTTGAGGTGGTGAACTACCACGCCCTGCCGGGCGAGCCGCGCTATGAAGAGCCGTCCTTCAAACGCTCCAATGCCTGGGAGGCGACGCGTCAGGAAGTGCTGGCCGTCCGCGAGGGCGTCGGCATCAACGAGGTGCAGAACTTCGGTAAGTACCGCGTCACTGGCCTGAACGCGCGCGCCTGGCTGGACAGGATCATGGCCGGGAACATCCCGAAACTGGGCCGCTTGTCGCTGACCCCAATGCTGGCGCATTCTGGCAAGATCATCGGCGATTTCACGGTGTCCTGCCTTTCCGAACATGAATTTCAGCTGACCGCCAGCTACGGCGCGCAGGGCTGGCACGAGCGCTGGTTTGAACAAAACGCGATGGAGGGGGTGCGGGTCGAAAACATCTCCGACGCCCGCTCTGGCTTCCAGATCGCGGGGCCGAACGCGCGGGAATTGCTGTCGAGGGTTACGCGAAGCGATGTCAGCGCGGACGCGTTCAAGTTCATGGACGTGAAGCGCCTGACCGTGGGCATGGCCAACTGCATCGTGCAGCGTGTCAGCTATACCGCTGATCTTGGATATGAAATCTTCACCGATCACATGTCCGTCCGCCACCTGTGGGACACTTTGAACGCGGCTGGCGCAGACCTTGGCCTGCGCCCCTTCGGGATGCGGGCGATGATGTCGTTGCGGCTGGACAAATGGTTCGGCTCCTGGGGGCGTGAGTTCAGCCCCGACTATACCCCGGCTGAAACCGGCCTTGACCGCTTCATCCGCTGGAACAAGGAGGCAGACTGGATCGGCAAGGCCGCCGCGACCGCCGAAAAGGCCAGCGGGCCAAAGCGCAAGCTGGTCAGCTTCATCGTTGACGCGAAAGACGCCGACGTCGTCGCGTGGGAGCCGATCTGGCTTGACGGTGCCGTAGTGGGCTTCTGCACGTCCGGCGGCTACAGCCACACCACGGGCAAATCCGTTGCCATGGGCTTCCTGCCCGCCGACAAGGTAGCGGACGGTCTGGCATGCGAGATCGAAATCCTTGGCGAACGCCGCCCGGCTACCGTGCACCTCGCGCCCATCTGGGATGACGGCGGCCGGATGCGCGGCTGATTGCTTGCGGTGATGTGGTGGAAAGGGGGGCAGACGGCCCCCCTTTTTTCATGGCATCATCGGGACATGACCCCGCACATCCTGATCCTGGCTGCCGGAGCCTCCTCACGCATGCGGGGGGCGGACAAGCTGTTGGAATTGGTGGAGGGGCAGCCGCTTTTGGCGCGCGTCACGGTCGCGGCGCTTGCGACCGGGGCCAAGGTCACCGTCACCCTGCCGCCCGACCGCCCCTTGCGCAACGCGGCGCTTGCCGGGCTGGCAGTCACCCAGGTTCCTGTTCCAGAGGCCGCAACTGGCATGGCCGCCAGCCTGAAAGCGGGATTTACGGCAATTCCCGAGGCCGTGCCGGTTTTGTTGCTTCTGGCCGATCTTCCCGAAATCACCGCTGACGATCTGAAGCTGATGCTGCGCGAATGGCAGGCGACGCCAGATTTGATCCTGCGCGGCACGGCGGCGGATGGAACGCCGGGCCACCCGGTCTGCCTGCCCGTCTGGTGCCGCCCGGAAATCGCGGCCTTGGACGGCGACGAAGGCGCGCGCAGCCTGCTTGCTCGGCACAAGGATCGGCTGCGCCTGATTGCCCTGCCGGGCAGTCACGCGACGACCGATCTTGATACGCCGGAAGACTGGGCCGCCTGGCGCGGTTGCTGACGGTCAGCCCGCCAGCAACACCCGTGCCTCATGCGCCTTCAAGGACAGGCGGGCGGCGGGGAACGCATCATTGCTTTGCGCCAGTTGTGGGAAGAGCTTCAGCACTTCGCCCCGCACCTCGGAATCCATCGCAGAGAGCATCCGGTCAGCCGGCTGGAAGCTTTCGGTCCAGACCCCGTCAGACTGCACGATCTCGTGCCGGTCAAAGAGGATGTGGATGTAGGAAACCCCCTCCAGCGGCAGAACACGGGTCACTCCGGCCTGGCCCAGCAGGTGCTTGGCTGCCACGAGAACCTCGGCCTCGCCGAACATCAGTTCGGCCCGCGCGCCTTCGACCAGCACCCGGTGTTGCGGCGAGACGCGCAGCACCCGCTCTGGCCCATTCGCCAAAGCGCCGGTAGCGATTTCAATCGGTTGCAGATTCGGGTCGGCCATCAGGTCCACAAGACCAAGGTCGCGCCGCCCGACCCAACGCACAGGCTGGAGGCCGCTGTCACGCGTCATCACCAGATCGCCCGGAGCCAGCGCCTCAACCGGAACCTCGCCACGGTCGGTCAGGATCATCACGCCGGGGGTGAAGCAGGGGAAGATGTTCTCGATGTTGAAGTAGTCGATCCGGCCAATCTCGACGCCTGCGGTATTCAGGATCTTGATGTAGCCGTTTTCCGGGTCCAAGGAGCTTGGGACGATGACCACACGGGAAAAGCCGAAGGCCGACAGGTCAATCGTGTCATTGTCGCCTGCTGAAGCACCGGGACCACCTCCACCGTAGATCACCTCGTAAGGCGGAACCAGGGTGGCGTTGTCGACGTCGCCGCCCGCCACGGTGTTCACATCGTTCAGCCCGATGACAAAGACATCATTGCCCTGATCGCCATAGACCGTGTCATTGCCGGTGCCGCCGGTGATCGTGTCGTTGCCATCCTCGCCAAACAGGACGTCATTCCCAGCGTCGCCAAAGATCTGGTCAGCATCGTCACCGGTATAGACGGTGTCATTGCCGCTGCCGCCATAGATGAGGTTGACGCCGCCAAGTTGGTCACCGCCGATATCGTCGATCAGATCATCGCCGTTGCCGCCATAGACGGTGTCGTCACCATCCCCGAACAGGATGGTGTCGTTGCCGTCGCCGCCTTCAATGCTGTCCGCCCCTGAGCCGCCGAAGATCGCGTCACTGCCCGTGTCACCAAGGATCGTGTCGTTGTCGTCGCCACCCTCAAGCTGGTCGTCGCCAATCCCGCCGTCAATGCTGTCGCGGCCGATGCCGCCGAACAGCAGGTCATTGCCGGCCTCGCCAAGAAGAGTGTCGTTCCCATCGTCGCCCATCAGGCTGTCGACGCCAATACCGGCCTGGATCAGGTCATCGCCCAAGCCGCCGGACACCGTATCGTCGTCGGCGTTGGCAACGCTTTCCGGGATGGTGGTGAACAGGACATCCGACAGCAGGATGGCCTGCTGCGAGCCGGGGTTGTTCGCATCGCCATACTGGATGACGATGCTGGCCACCGGCCCTTCAATGAAGACCAGTGCCGAACCAGAGGGCGTATCAGGGGCGACCGCAGCGACCGAGGGCCCGCTGGCCGTCAGTGTGTTGCCGGTTTCGGTGATCTGCGACGCCACCACCGTAAAGTCGACCAGAACCGGATTGCCAAGTGCGTCAAAGGCCAAGACAGTAACGGTGTCCCGGAACCCATTGCCTCCGTTCAGAATGTCGATGTCAGAGATGCGGAAATAGACATTGCTCACCTCGCCCGTCAGGCCGGAATTGGCCGCGGATGAGAAGTTGATCGTTGTTTCAGTTGTGCCGGGGCCACCATTCGCCCGGCTCAAGACCCCAGCGGATGTGGTATCAAAGGTCCGGCCGCCCGCTTCGCCGGTGACCGCATAAATCGGAACACTGTCGCCCAGGCCGACATCAAGTGGTCCGTTGTCGATGGTGAAGGACGTGTTGGTGGCATTGTCATCCTCAGTATAGGTCACCTGGATGTTGATGCCGCCGGTGGTCTGGGTGAAGCCCGCCTCGATATTGGGGTTCGGGTTCGTTAGCAGTTGCGCGTCCCAATCAAGGCGCAGGTCCTGCGGCAGCGGCGGCGTGGTGACCGGCGGGGTGTCAGGCCCGGCATCGATCACATCGTTCCCGTCGCCACCCAGAATGGAATCGCTGCCAAAGCCCCCTTGGATGGTATCGGCACCGCCGCCACCCGAGATGATGTTGGCCTTCATGTCCCCGGTCAGGATATCGTCGAAGCCCGACCCGATCAGCCCTTCGATGCTGGACAGCGTATCCGAGGCGGCATGCCCGCCGGATTCTGGCGAGCTGTCGCCCAGATTGACCGAGACAGCAGCATTTGACCCGCTGTAGTCGGCATAGTCGAAGCCCTGACCGCCATCGACGGCGTCACCCCCGTCACCGCCAGCAAGCGTGTCGCTGCCAGACCCGCCGAACAGAAAGTCGGCCCCGGTGCCGCCGTCCAGCACGTCATTGTCGATGCCGCCGAACAGCCGGTCAACATCCGCCCCGCCAAACAGCGTGTCCGCCCCGGTTGAGCCGGACAGCGTGTCAGCGCCGGCCAGGCCCTCAAGAACGTTTGCCCCGGCATTGCCGCCCAAGCTGTCATTGAGGGTTGAACCGATAAGATTCTCGATCGAGTTGTAGCTGTCCCCAGCCGCGTCGCCGGTGTTGCCTGCGGGCGTGGCAAGGTTGGCGGTCACGCCTGCGGTTGCGGTTTGATAGCTGGCAGTGTCAGTGCCCGCTCCGCCAACCAGAACATCCGCACCCGCGCCGCCGATCAGCGTGTCATTGCCCCCGGCACCGTTCAGCGAGTCGACACCGCCAAGGCCCGACAACACGTTGTCGTTGTTGTCGCCGGTCAGCGTATCCCCAAGTTCGGAGCCCGTCACATTCTCGAACCCCGAGATCGTGTCGCCCGTCGCATGCCCGCCCGAGACCGCGCCGGTGGCAAGGTTGACGTTCACCCCGGCGGTCGAGCTTGCATAGCTGAGCGTGTCAACGCCCGTGTTGCCGATCAGGGAATCGTTCCCGGCCCCGCCCTCGATCACATCATTGTCGGCCCCACCGTCGATGGTGTCATTGCCGATGCCGCCAAAGATGGTGTCGTTGCCGCTTCCGCCAGAAATGCTGTCATTGTCCGGCAAGGCAACCGGGGTAAACTGCACATCCGAGATCAGGATCTGCTGATTGGAGTTGTTGCTTGCGTCACCCGCGTTCGAATAGGTGATGACTATGCTGGTCACCGGTCCCGGGATGGAAATCCCAGCCCAACCATTTACGCTGTTGGTGCCTGTCGTGCTGTTCTGCGTGGCCGTGATCGTCACCGACCCGTCCGGGTTGGTTACAAAGACGTCATTGCCATTGGGAGTAAAGGTTACGGTAACCGGGCTGGTGCCGTTGAATGCCTGGATGGTGACCCGGTCAATTTGGTTGTCGGTACCATTGTCATTGCTAGAGTCGATGTCGTTGATATTAAAGCCAACGTTCTGGACGGCGTTGTCGAAGCCCGACCCGCTGACCGCTGCAAATCCAAGCGTCACAGACGAGATATTGCCAGTCTGCCCCGATCCACCAAGAAATGCGCTTGATGACGTCGAAATTGACGAGGCATCGTCAAACGTCCCGTCCGTCGCGTAAGTGTATTCGTTACCTGGACCTAAGTCCGTATACGTCGCGGTTACGTTGATGCCGCCAGTATTCTGGGTGATCGAGTTAGGAAGCGGGTCGTTATCGTCGATTTGCCCTCCTGCCCCCACAGGACCTGGATCGGGCACTGCCGACCAGTTGAAATCCAGTGGCGGTGTGACAACCGTCGCCGGTCCGCCGGTGATCACGTCATCGCCACCAAGGCCCAGGATCGTGTCGTTGCCAGCAAGGCCGTCTATGACATCATTGTCGGCCGTCACGCCGTCGGCTGCGTCAAGCAGGTCATTGCCCGTCGAACCAGTTACCGTTGCCATCTCTGTTCTGCCTTCTGCCCGGTTTCGCAGCGGTCTATCCAAGAACCAAGGCCGGGTTTGGCCTTGATCGGGCTGCTTTTGGGCTTTCTTTGTGCCCTTGCTGCCCCAAAGGGATGAACTCTGCCCTCAATCAAACGTTATTGGCCCCGAAAGACCTTACACTCCCGCCGTCTGAGCGGCGCCTTCCGTCATTTCCGATCCCGTAGCCGTCGGGCGGGCAGCACCATAGGCTGCCCGGCCTGCAGCGGTCTTCAGGTCCGGGAAGATTTCGTAGATTTCCAGCCGTTGGGCGTTGCCGATGCCCTTGAGGCTGTGATCCTCGGGCTGGAAACTTTCGGTCCAGATGCCATCGGCCAGCACGATCTCATGCCGGTCGCACATGAAGTGGATGTAGGTCGTGCCGCTGGACTGGACGGTATGCACGCCATGCGTCGTGAGATGCTTAGCCGCCACCAGCACCTCACGCTCGCGAAAGCGCAGCGCCGTGCGTTCATTGGCAACCAGCACCCGGTGGTTCGGCGACAGCATCATGTCACGCTCCGGCAGGCCTTTGCCCAACGCGCCCTGCCGGATGAAGACCGGCAAGAGATGCGGGTCGGCCTGAAAATCATACAGAAACATCTGCGTTTTGCCAATCCAGCGCACCGGCTGCATGCCGTTGTCCCGGGTGATCACGCGGTCGCCGACGGTCAGATGCTCCACCGGACATTCGCCGCGCTGGGTGGTGACCATGGTGCCGGGCGTGAAGCAGGGTGTGCTGCGCACCGGTGCAGCGCCGTCCGACAGGAACGACACGGCAGGGTCGGCTGGTTTGGCTGGCGCTACGTCAGGCATTTCGACAACTGTCCCCAAGTGAGTATCCGCATGGCAGCAGAATGTTCCAAGTTTAACTACCTGCTTCGGGGGTGTCCTGAAAAGAAAAATCCCCGCATCCGTTTTGGTTAACCTGAATGTAATACATCTTCAGAGTGAAGCAGAGTTTCCGCTTCCGTGCAGCTTCGGTGACGGCCAGAAGGGGATCGTCGGCTGATCGCTGCCAAAATGACCGGTAAACCTTCGTTAATGCGCTTTTTTAACCCAAAGGTTGCAGACCTTTGCTGTCCCGGATGCCAAGCCACGGCCAAGGCCATGCAACTCATGGTAGATCAATGCGAAGATTGGAAAAAACCATCCAAGAAAGCACCAGGGCCGCCAAGTGTTTCCCAGTCAGACATGGTCTGGACCGAATGGCACAAACTGGCAACAAAGCACTGCGAGGAGGGCGAATCACCTGGGCAGGACTGGGCCCGGGCAGCATCGGTTGCAAGGAAGAGTGTGGTGCCCGAGGCGAGACTCGAACTCGCAAGCCTTGCGGCGGAGGATTTTGAGTCCCCTGCGTCTACCATTCCACCACTCGGGCCACCGACGACCGTTTAGTCAAGCTTCGCGGGCCCGTCAATGCCGGCCGGTCAATCCGAAGCTGTCACAAGCGGGTGGCGGCGAAGGTGTCGCAATCTTCCATCTGGCCGGATTCAAGCCCGATCATGAACCAGCGCGCGCGCTGTTCCGACGTGCCATGGGTAAAGGTATGCGGCATCGGGCGCTGGCCGGCGTTGCGCTGCAAGGTGTCATCGCCGATCTGCCGCGCGGCGTTCACGGCCTCTTCCAGATCGCCCCGCTCCACCACCCCCAGCGTGGCCGAAGCCTCACGCGCCCAGATGCCGGACAGGCAATCGGCCTGCAGCTCGACCCGGACTGAAATGCTGTTGCTTTCCGCCTCTGCCACCTGCTGCCGCACCCGGTTGGCTTCGCCCAGAATGCCAAGCTCGTTCTGGACATGGTGGCCGATCTCGTGGGCGACGACATAGGCGGCGGCGAAGTCGCCCCCGGCGCCAAGTCGGCGCGACAGGGTGGTGAAGAAGCTTGTGTCGAGATAGACCTTCCGGTCAGCCGGGCAGTAGAACGGCCCCGTCGCCTCGGACGCGCCGCCACAGGCGGAGCGGGTGCCCTCCTTGAAGAGAACCAGCGTCGCGGGGCGGTAGGTGCGGCCCAGCTGTTCCTGAAAGACGCGGGCCCAGATTTCTTCGGTATCGGCCAAAACGACCGAGACGAATTCCCCCTCGGCGCGGTCTTCAGCGGTCAGTTCCGCCGTGGCAGTGGCGGGGCCCGGGGCGGATTGGTCCTGCAGAAGCGGGGTGACGTCGATGCCAAGGAACCAGCCGATCAAGAGGACCGCAACCAGCCCCACCCCGCCAACGCCCCCGGCCCGCGCGGCACCGCCGCCACCGGCCCGCCGCCGATCCTCGATATTCGAACTGCCGCGCCGGCCTTTCCAGTCCATGGTCCCGCCCCCTTTTTGGCTGTCGCTGTCCCGGGCCGGGACAGGCGGAGAGCCGTGGAATTCCAAATCGTTACGCACGGCCTTCAGACTTTGGTCACCAAGCTGAGACGGCCCCTTGCCGAGAGATTACCCGCAAGCGTGCCGTGCTGAAAGCACCAATCCTTCGCCGCGCCACAGACCCTTTGCCCAGAGTTTTCCCGGACCTTTCCCCCGGCACAGGACCGGCGTATGGTCTGGCCGCGCAACCCCTGCCCCGTGCCCTGCCCCGGCAAAGACCGAAAGACTTGCCCTGATGACCCTGACCCGCCGCCACCTGACCCTTCTCGCGACGCTTGGCTCTGCCGCCCTTCTGGCGGGGGCCTTTGCGTTTCAATACATCGGCGGCATGGCGCCGTGCCAGCTGTGTCTCTGGCAGCGCTGGCCGCATGCGGCGGCGGTTCTGATCGGCGCGGTGGCGCTGACCACCGGCTGGCGCGGCCTGGCCTGGCTTGGGGCGCTTGCGGCCCTGACGACGGCGGGGATCGGGGGCTTTCATGTCGGGGTCGAGCAAGGCTGGTGGGCGGGGCTGGCCTCTTGCACCGCCGGGTCGATCGAGGGGATTTCCGCGGCGGATCTTCTGAACCCTGCGGTGGATGTCGCAGCCCCGGTGCGCTGCGATGCGATTGCCTGGTCGATGCTGGGGATATCGATGGCCGGGTGGAACATGCTGGTGTCGCTGGGTCTGGCGGGCGTCTGGGCGGCGGCTGCGCTTCGGCGCGACTGACCCCTGCCCGGCCGGGTTACAGGCGGAGCGGCTTGCCGCCGCAAGCCCCTGAACTCAGGCTTTCAGCGCGCCATGAGGCGCGCCAAAAGCCTTCGGTGATGGGGACATTCTGTCCCCAAACCCCTTGAGAGTATTTGAGAAAAGAGCAAGTCCGTTTGCTCTTTTTCCAAATACTCCCGCCGGAGGCGTCTGGACGGTCGCACGGGTGCTGTCTGTCGGCGTCAGGAGCCGGAGCCGCAGAGCCGCTGGTGTTCCTGGATGGCGAAGCGGTCCGTCATGCCGGCCACATAGTCGGCGATCACGCGCGCAAGCTGGACCTCATCCGTAGCAGCCTGCACATCGGCCTGCCATTCAGGGGGCAGCAGGGTCGGGTTGCGCAGAAAAAGCGGGAAAAGGTCATCGAGCTTCTGCGTCACCTCGGCCCGGACGGCCATCACGCTGGGCGCGCGGTACATCCGGTGGAAAAGAAAGCTGCGCACGGCTTTCAGGTCCTGGAAGAGCGGCTTGGAAAACCGGATCACCGTGGTGCCAAGCTGCCGGATCTCTTCGACCGATTTCGGCTGCGCGCTGGTCAGCCGGTTCTGCGCCACGGCGATCACATCTTCGACCATCCGGCCAAAGACCCGGCGCAGCGCTTCATGCCGGCGGCGCATCTTATCAAGGCCGGGATAAAGGCGGTCCACCTCTTCAAAGGCGGGGCCGGTAACCGGAAGCTCCATCAGGTCAGCCTCGGTGAATAGGCCGGAGCGCAGGCCATCATGCAAGTCATGGTGCGAATAGGCCACGTCATCGGCGATGGCGGCCACCTGCGCCTCGGCGGATGCATGGGTGTCCAGCCGCAGGTCCCATTCGGCGTTCACCTCAGCCAAGGCATAGGGCAACGGGCCGTCATGCTTTTTGTCGGCATTGGGGCCAATCACCGGGCCATTGTGCTTGGCAATGCCTTCCAGCGTCTCCCAGGTCAGGTTCAGCCCGTCGAAATCGGCGTAATGCCGTTCCAGCCGCGTCACGATCCGCAAGGCCTGCGCGTTATGGTCAAAGCCGCCATAAGGCACCATCAGCCGCTCCAGCGCATCTTCGCCGGTATGGCCGAAGGGCGTGTGGCCCAGGTCATGCGCCAAAGCCACCGCCTCGGCGAGGTCGGTGTTCAGGCCAAGGACGCCGGCGATGGTGCGGGCGACCTGTGCCACCTCGATCGTGTGGGTCAGGCGGGTGCGGTAATAGTCGCCCTCATGTTCGACAAAGACTTGCGTCTTGTGTTTCAGACGGCGGAAGGCGCTGGAATGGATGATCCGGTCCCGGTCGCGCTGGAAGGGCGAGCGGAAGGACGACAGCCGTTCCGGCCAGCGTCGCCCAAGCGACGCATCCGGGTGACAGGCATAGGGCTGCAGCATCAAGGCCTCGGCTTGTTCGCGGCGGTTGGGTGACCTATATTCGCCTCATGCGCAGAAGGATACGGGAACAGCCATGGAACTGACGCTTCCCCCCAAGGTGACCGACCGGGCCTTTGCCCGGCTGGCCGAGATTGCGGAACTGACCGGTGAGGTGAAGTCCTTGCGCGTGGCCGTCGACGGCGGCGGCTGTTCGGGGTTTCAGTACGACATCCGGCTGGACGACGCCGGGGCCGATGATCTGGTGCTGGAAAAGGACGGACAAAAGGTGCTGGTCGACAGCGTCAGCCTGCCCTTCCTGGCCAATGCCGTGATCGATTTCACCGATGAGCTGATCGGCGCGCGCTTCGTGGTGCAGAACCCCAACGCGACCTCAAGCTGCGGCTGCGGCACGTCTTTTTCCATCTGACACGGATTTCGCGCGGGTCCGGGGTGGTCCGGGTCGCGTTACGCTCTAAGTCCGCCCTCAGAGTTGAGAGGGTGCCAGATGACTGCTGTCTTGATGCTGGGATCGGCCCCGATGGTTGCGGAAGCGGCCCACTGGCCGCGCGCGCCGTTTGACCGGGTGATTGCGATCAACAATGCCTGGCGCGTGCGGATGGATTGGGACGCGGCGGTGTTCCCTTGGGATTTTCCGCCGGATCGGCGGCCGGTGCCGAGTGGTGACCAGACCCTGGTCACCGAAGAGGCCTTTGTTCCGGCGCAGAATGCCTATGGCGGCTTTGTCTATGCCGGGGCGACCATGGCCTTTACGGCGGCCTACTGGGCCCTCTCTGCCCTTAAGCCCCGGGTGATCGCGGCCTTTGGCTGCGACATGCACTATGCAGCGACCGGGAACACGCATTTCTACGGCACCGGCGCGCCGGACCCGTTGCGCAAGGACATCACCCTGCGCAGCCTTGAGGCGAAGGCCGCACGGCTGCAGGTCATCGCGGCGATGCAGGGCTGCGCGATGGTGAACCTGTCGACCGGGCCGTCGCGGCTGATCTTCCCGCGGGTGGCCCGGGCAGCGGCGGCCCACGCCCGGCCCCGCGCCTTCTGCCCCGACCATGCCGCCGAAGCGCTGGAGGCTGAGGCGGCACTTGGGTATCTGGTCCCCTCGGGCCGGTACTGGGAAGCGGCGGATGCCTTTGATCCGGGCGAACTTGACCGGGTCGACAGGCTTTGGCTGAAAGCCGCCACCCTGCCCCTGCGCCAGACCGCTTGAACGCGGCCACCATCAGGGCCTAGATGGGGCAAAGCGGAGGGCTGCCTGATGAAACTTGCCACCTTCAACATCAACGGCATCAAGGCCCGGATTGAGGCGCTTCCTGCATGGCTGGCCAGCGCCACGCCGGATGTCGTTTGCCTGCAAGAGATCAAGTCAGTCGATGACGCCTTCCCGCGTGAGGTGTTCGAGGCGCTGGGTTACCGGGTGGAAACCCACGGGCAAAAGGGCTTCAACGGGGTGGCGATCCTGTCGAAGCTGCCCCTGTCGGACATCCGGCGTGGCTTGCCGGGGGATGACAGCGACGACCAGGCGCGCTGGATCGAGGCGGTGGTGGATGCAGGCCGGCCGGTGCGGGTCTGCGGGCTTTACCTGCCGAACGGCAACCCCGCGCCGGGGCCGAAGTATGATTACAAACTCGCCTGGATGGACCGGATGGAGGTGCGGGTGCGCGACCTTTTGGCAAGCGAAGAGCCCTTCGTCTGCCTTGGCGATTACAACGTGATCCCGCAAGGGGTGGATGCGGCCAAGCCGGAAAATTGGGTCACCGATGCGCTCTACCTGCCGCAAAGCCGTGAGGCGTTTCGCCGAATGCTGAACCTGGGCCTGACCGATGCGATAAGGGCGCGCGATGCCTCACCCGGCGTCTACACGTTCTGGGATTATCAGGCCGTGGCGTGGGAGCGGAACAACGGCATCCGCATCGACCACCTCCTCCTCAGCCCGCAAGCCGCCGACCGGCTGGAAGAGGCAGGCATCGACAAAGCCGTGCGCGGCGGTGACAAACCGTCCGACCATGTGCCGGTCTGGGTGCGGCTGGCGGCGTAGGGTGCGCCCCGTAGGATGGGCAATATTGCCCATCCTACGGGGCGGTAACGTCGTGCCCGTAAAGCCAGTCAAAGCGCGACAGCATCAGGCCCGGCGATACCCGGCCCAACAGCCGCAGGCCGGTGTGGCCAATCAGTCGCGGCAAGCCCGACAGGTGATAGGCCCGGGCATTCCCGTTCGCGGCGGCGACGATCCGGGTGGTGCGCGGCTTCCGCACTGCCTGATAGGCCGCAAGCGCCGCCCCGGCCGTGTCATGTGACGCCAGCATTTCGGCCAGCACCCAGGCATCTTCCAGCGCCATGGATGCACCTTGGGCCAGGAAAGGCAGCGTAGGGTGCGCCGCATCTCCAAGAATCGCCACCGCGCCTTGTGGCAGGGTCCGGGTCCAGGTTGCGGCTACCGGATGGCGGAAAAGGCCCCAAAGCCAGGGGTCCTCTACCCGCTCCAGCCAACCGGTCACCCGGGGGGCAAAACCCGTAAAGGCAAGGCGCAGGTCCATCGGATCATCGCGCAGGGTCCAGCTTTCCTCGGCCCATTTCGCGCGTTCTTCGACGGCGACGATGTTGCGGAGCGTGCCACCGCGCAGGGGGTAGCTGACCAGATGGCGGCCTGGTCCCATGTGCACTTCGGCCACCGGCGCGGAACCGGGTTCGCAAGGGATCACCGCGCGCCAGGCGACCTGACCAGTAAAGAACGGCGGCCGGTCGCCATTCAGCGCCGCCCGCAGGCGGGAATGCAGGCCATCGGCCCCGATCAGAAGCGGGGTTTCCACCCTCTCGCCCCCGTCGAGCACCACGGCGGGGCGCGGGCCGTCCAGGTCAACCGTCAGGGTGCGGGACAAGAGGCGCAGTGTCACCCCCGCCTCGGTCGCTCCCTGCAGCAAAAGCGCGATCAGGTCGGCCCGGTGGAGGAAGTGATAGCCCTGCCCCGGGCGCAGGCGCGCAAGGTCAAGCCGCGTGACCGGGTCACCCGTCGGCCCGTCCATCAGTTGCACCGCCTCGGCCCGGGTCGAGGCCGCCTCCAGCGCCCCTTGCAACCCCAGCGCCCGCAACACCGCCGCACCGTTGGGTGAGATTTGCAGGCCAGCCCCCACCTCACGGATGGCATCGGCCTGTTCCAGCACGGTCACCTTTGCACCGCGCAGCGCCAAAGCTCGGGCGGCAGCAAGGCCTGCCACCCCGGCCCCAATGATCGTGACGGGCTGGCCGATCAGCGTCATTCCGGAAATTCCTGATATTGCGGCAGGTCGTCGGTGATCTGGTGCCACGCGGCCTTTGACCCGACAAAGATATGCGCCCAGGGCCGAATGCTGGGCGTGTCGATCAAGGTGCCCAATGCGACATGGACCCATTGGCCTTCGCGGACCACGGAAAAGAGAAACGATCCGCAAGTGCCACAATGGGTGTTGTTGGTCAGGGCGTCGCCATAGATCATCAGCCGGTCGCCGCCCTTGGTGATCGTCAGACGATCGCGCGGGATGCCGGCAAAGGGCTTGAAGGCGGACCCTGTCGTGCGCCGGCAGTTGCCGCAATGGCAGATGAGCGAATAGTCGAAGGCATCGGCGACGCTGTACCCGACCGCGCCGCAATAGCAGCCCCCGGTCAGGTGTCTGTCGGATGGGCTGGACATGTTCCGGCCCCTTTCGGGATCAATCCTCGCGGTGCACTTTCTCGCGGCGTTCGTGCTTTTCCTGCGCTTCCAACGTCATGGTCGCGATCGGACGCGCATCAAGCCGCTTCAGGCTGATCGGTTCGCCCGTCACGTCACAATAGCCGAACTCGCCATTGTCGATGCGGCGCAGGGCCGCGTCGATCTTGCCAACCAGCTTGCGCTGGCGGTCCCGGGTGCGCAATTCCAGCGCCCGGTCGGTTTCTTCGGACGCCCGGTCAGCGATGTCGGGGACGTTGCGGCCGCTGTCTTGCAGGCTGTCGATGGTTTCGGCCGATTGGTCCAGCAACTCCTGCTTCCAGACCAGCAATTTGCGGCGGAAGTATTCAAGCTGGCGTTCGTTCATGAAGGGTTCGTCCTCGGCAGGACGGTAGTCGTCGGGCAGGAAAACCTCAGCCTTCATTGACACTCTCTCCTCTGCGCCGGATCGCTCCGACAGGTGGGCTTCTGTCATGATGCGCCTCCGCTGCCGGGCATTTAGCCCAAGGCAGTGCCATTGTCACTAGCGGTTGCGACATTTTCTTGGCCTAGGTAGGGTTTGTGTAAGGACTGCAAACAGGATGTTGAGAACGCAATGAAATTTGCATCGACCGATGGCTACATCGCGACGGATGACCTGACGGTGGCGGTCAATGCGGCGGTCACCTTGCAGCGGCCCTTGCTGGTGAAGGGAGAGCCGGGGACCGGCAAGACCGAGCTTGCCCGGCAGGTGGCGGGGGCGCTGCACCTGCCGCTGATTGAATGGCATGTGAAAAGCACAACCAAGGCGCAACAGGGCCTCTATGAATACGATGCGGTCAGCCGGTTGCGCGACAGCCAGTTGGGCGATGCGCGGGTCAATGACGTGAAGAACTACATCCGAAAGGGCAAGCTTTGGCAGGCGTTTGAGGCTGAGGCGCGCGTCGTCCTGCTGATCGACGAGATCGACAAGGCGGATATCGAATTTCCCAATGACCTTCTGCAGGAACTCGACCGGATGGAGTTTCATGTCTACGAGACCGGTGAGACGATCCGCGCCCGGCAGCGCCCTGTGGTCATCATCACCTCGAACAACGAAAAGGAACTGCCTGACGCGTTCCTGCGCCGCTGTTTCTTTCACTACATCCGCTTTCCCGATGCCGAGACGCTGGCCGCCATCGTCCGGGTGCATTTCCCTGACATCAAAGACCAGCTTCTGACCGCCGCGCTGACCCAATTCTATGAGCTGCGCGAGGTGCCGGGGCTGAAGAAGAAACCCTCCACCAGCGAGGTGCTGGATTGGCTGCGGCTCCTCTTGGCCGAGGATCTTGCGCCCGAGGATTTGCGGAAGGACCCGAAGAACGCCCTGCCCCGGCTGCATGGCGCGCTTTTGAAGAACGAACAGGATGTGCAGCTGTTCGAACGGCTGGCCTTCATGGCGCGGGGGCAGCGGTAGCGGCATCATGGCGGCGCCGCGCCTCGGCAAGGTCTTCCGCCACCGCGCTGATCTTCGGCTGCGGTAGCGTCGGGTAAACGGAGCCGATGCCGTGCAGCTTCAAAAGCAGGTCCTCAAGGATGCTGAAGGTCGAGGTCCAGCCACCCTTGTGGCCGATGAAGTGTTCCTCATTCGGAAAGCCGGTCTGCAGGAAATGAAGGCGCGTGCCCTGCCCATCCGCCTCAAACCGCAACGAGACGATGGATTGCACGGCAAACATCGGGAAGCGGTAGGAAAACATCAGCCGCTCATCCGGCACAATCTCATGATAGGTGCCATGCGCCCAATGCGCCGCGCCGTCCTTCTCCATGTTGAAGCGCCAGTTGCCGCCGGGGCGGAAATCGATCTCGCAGGTAGTCAAGTGGTGGTGTTCCGGCCCCCACCAGGCCGAGACGAGGGCCGGATGCGACCAGAGGCCGAAGACAAAGGCCGGGGCGGCGTTGAAATGGTGATCCAGCTCCAGAAGGTTCGGGTGGGTCATTTCGCCTTCTCCTCAAAGAGGCGCGCGCGGGCGGCTTCAAGGTCTTGTGCCACACCGTCGATATGGCGCTTTTCCGGCAGAGCCGGCCACAGGCTGCCGATCCCGTGCATCGCCAAGAGCGCCTCACCCATGACGCGGATCGCATAGGGCCAGCCGCGGGCATGCTCGATCCGGGCTTGCGCGTCGGGGAAGCCGGTTTGCAGGAACTGTAGCCGCGTGCCGTCACCCTCGGCCGTCAGGTCGATGGAGATGGTCGAGAAAAACTCAGTCCCCTCAAAGTGGTAGGAGTAGACGAGGCGAAAGGGTGCCGCCACCTCATGATAGGTGCCGCTGACATACTCCGTCACGTCGCCGTTGACGTTGCGCAGGGACCAGCGGCCTCCGGGACGGAGGTCAACGGCAATGTCATGCGCGCGGAACCCGTGGGAGGACCCGAACCAGGACCGGATCAACTCGGGCCGGGTGAAGACGGCCCAGACCAGCGCGGGCGGCCCGTCGAAGTGGTGCGTCAGGCGCAGGGCGTTGGCGCTATTGTCGTCCATTCTTTGCCTCCTCGGCCTTCAGCTGGTCAATCAGCGCATCCATCCGGTCGAACGCGCCTTCCCAATGCTGGCGGTAATGGTCGATCCAGCCCGCAGCCTTCTGCAGCCCTGCCGCATCCAGATGCACGGGGCGGGTCTTGGCAACCCGCTCGCGGCGGATCAGGCCCGCCCCTTCCAACACCTTCAGATGCTTGGAGATTCCGGGCTGGCTTAACCCATTGGCCGCCACGATGGCCGACACGGTTTGCGCGCCATCCGCGATCTGCGCCAGGATCGCCCGGCGCGTTGGATCGGCCAGCGCAAGAAAGGTGCGAGACAGGGGATCAGTCATGGAATCACCCGATAGTTATATTTCCTATCGGTAATATCTAACACGCCCATTCCGCAAGGCGAATCAGGCCCCGCCCCCGCCCGCAGGTGCCGCAGACCTTCACACGCCCGACAGGACTGAAACAAACCGTGAGGGATAAGGATAAATCTGGCCCCAACCGGCACTTCAACCGCGAGGGGTAGTGTGCGGAAAAATCTTGGTTTTTGCGGAATTGACTCTGCCTTCCCCGGGGGCCGACACTCTGACAGCCCCATCTGCCGGGGCGCTGCCATATCAGGTTCTGCCATGCGCCTGCCGTTCCTTCTTGCCGCGCTCTGCGCGCTGTCTGCCTGCGCCCCACCGGCGCAGGTCTCCAAAGGCGATCCTCAGGCCGAGGTCGGCGTCGGCTTTGGCGCGCGGCTGCCCGGAATGGCGCTTGGGGGCGGCGGGTCGTCCCTGGCACGCGATTTCATGGACCTGACTTTCGCGATGGAAAGCGGCCGCCGGCTTGAAGTGTTCAGCCGCTTTGAAGGGCCAATCACCGTGGGCATGGCGGGCGCGGTCCCCGCTTCCGCGCCGCGCGACCTTGGCGCGCTGATCGGGCGGCTGTCGGATGAGGCCGGGATCGACATTGCCCCCAGCACCACCGGACAGGCCACGATCACGGTTGAATTCGCCAACCGGGCCGAGTTGCGCCGCCTTGCCCCGATGGCCGCCTGCTTTGTGGTGCCCGGGGTGTCCTCGCTTGGCGAATACCGTCGGCTGCGCGGGTCGGATGCGGTGGATTGGGCGCTGGTCACCCGGCGCACCCGGGCGGCGATCTTCATTCCCGCCGACACCAGCCCGCAAGAGATTCGTGATTGCCTGCATGAAGAACTCGCCCAGGCGCTGGGGCCGTTGAACGACCTTTATCGCCTGCCGAACAGCGTCTTCAACGATGACAATTTCCATTCGGTGCTGACCAGTTTCGACATGACGATCCTGCGCGCGACCTATGCGCCGCAGCTTGCCAGCGGCATGACGCGGGAAGAGGTGGCCGCGCGCCTGCCCTCCATCCTTGGCGGGACCGCCCTGCCCGACACCGTGGTTCCCGGGCCTTGGGTCCAGTCGATCGAGGCCGCCCTTGGCCGGGCTGGCGGGGTTGAGGCGCGGCGTTCTGCGGCGGAACGCGCGCTCTCCATCGCGCAGCAGCAGGGCTGGCAGGACAACCGTCTTGCCTTCAGCCATTTCGCCGTCGCCCGCCTTTGGGCCGGAAGCGACCCCGGCCGCGCGTTGGCTGAGTTTGACAATGCCGCAGCCCTTTATGCAGGCCTGCCCGGCGGGCAGATCCAGATCGCCCATATCGACATGCAGCGCGCCGCGATGGCCCTTGCCGGCGGGCAGAACGACGCCGCCCTGCGGCTGGCTGACAAGGCCATCCCCGTGGTGCGGTCGCATGAAAACGCGGCCCTTCTGGCCACCCTCATGCTGATCAAGGCCGAAGCGCTGGAGCGGTCGGGTGACCCGGCAGCTGCGGCGGCGCTGCGCCTCGACAGTCAGGTCTGGGCGCGCTATGGCTTCGGGCCTGACAGCGTGGTCAAGGCCCGGATGCGCGATATCGCCACCGTCGCCAACCGCGCGGCAAACGGCTGAAGCGGGGACTGCCTTCCCCGGCACAGGGGTGTGGAATGTTCGTGATCGGCGGTCTGGTTCTGGGCGCAATCGGCGGCGCGTTGGTTGCGCGGCGGGGGGGCGGCAAAGCGGCCGACATGGCGCAATATGCCGCCGGGTTCGGCATTGCCTTCGGGCTGGCGGGCCTGTTCCTAACGCTGATCCTTGACCGGCTGCTTTTGGGCTGACCGATGTTTCTGCCCTTCTTCCAGACCTTGCGGGAAGAAGGCGTGCCGGTTTCCCTGCGCGAATTCCTGGCCTTTCTGGAAGGCATGGCCGCGGGTCTGGCGATCTATGACCCTGAGGGGTTCTACCACCTGGCCCGCACCATCCTGGTCAAGGACGAACGCCACATCGACCGCTTCGACCGCGCCTTCGCCCGCAGTTTCGCGGGGCTTGAGGGCATCACGCCGGAGCAGGTGCTGAACGCCCTGAACCTGCCGAAGGACTGGCTGGAGAAGCTGGCCGAACGCCACCTCAGCGCGGAGGAACGCGCGGCCATTCAGGCGCTCGGCGGCTTCGATGCGCTGATGAAAACGCTGCGCGAGCGCCTTGCCGAACAGAAGGGCCGCCATCAAGGCGGGTCGAAATGGATCGGTACCGCCGGGACCAGCCCCTTTGGCGCCTATGGCTACAACCCCGAAGGCGTGCGCATCGGGCAAGAGGAAAGCCGCCACAAGCGCGCGGTCAAGGTCTGGGACCGGCGCGAATTCCGCAACCTTGATGGCGAGGCCGAACTTGGCACCCGCACCCTTAAACTCGCCCTCCGCCGCCTGCGCCGCTGGGCCCGCGAAGGGGCGGCGGAAGAGCTTGACCTTGACGCCACGATCCGCGCCACCGCCGCACAGGGCTGGCTTGACGTGCAGACCCGGGCGGAGCGGCGGAATGCGGTGAAGGTCCTCCTCCTTCTCGATATCGGCGGGTCGATGGACCCGCATGTGAAGGTGATGGAGGACCTCTTCACCGCCGCGAAGGCAGAGTTCCGGCATCTTGAGGTCTTCTATTTCCACAACTGCCCGTATGAGGGCCTCTGGCGCGACAACCGCCGCCGCTGGGACGCGCAAACCCCGACATGGGAGGTGATCCGCACATACGGCCCTGACTGGCGCGTCATCATCGTCGGCGACGCGGCGATGAGCCCCTATGAGATCACCCATCCCGGCGGGGCCAATGAACACTGGAACCCCGAGGCGGGCGCGGTCTGGCTGCGACGGATTTGCGCGCAATGGCCGTATCATCTGTGGATCAACCCGGTGGCTGAGGGCGATTGGGGCTATACCCAGTCCACCCGCCTGATCGCCGATCTGATCGAAGGCAAGATGGTGCCCATGACGCTGGACGGAATTTCCAAGGGATTGAAGGACCTGCGATGATCAGCCTCTGGCGCAAGCGGCCCATCCTCACCTCGGCCTTCCTGCTGGCCTGCGCGGTGACGCTGTTCTTTGCCGGGCGCATCGTGGTGCAGGCGGTCTATTGGCAGACCCATCAGGATGTGGCGGTCGAACCTTGGATGACCGTGGGCTATGTCGCCCGGTCCTGGGACCTTGACCCCCGCACGCTGGACCGGCTGGCAGGTCTGCCCCTGCCCGAGGTGAAGGGCCGCCCACAACCGCTGAGCGAGATTGCCAGGGACCGGGGCGTGCCGGTCGAAACCATCATCGCCGATGTCGAAGCCGCCATTGCCGCCTTGCGCCAGATGGACCCCGGCGAATGACCGACTGGCTTCTGGCTCTCGTGCCGCAATACGGGCTTTGGCTGCTGGCGGCGACGACGTTCCTGTCCTGCCTTGCCCTGCCCTTTCCCGCCTCGATCCTGATGCTGACCGCGGGCGGGTTCGCGGCGGCGGGGGATCTGGTCCTTTGGCAGGCGCTGCTGGCGGCGGCGGCGGGCGGCATCCTGGGGGATCAGTTGGGCTTTTGGGTCGGGCGGCGCTATGGCGCGGCGGTCCTGACCCGGCTGCGCAAGGACCCCGCGCGTGACAAGCTGCTGGCGCGGGCGGATACGCTGATGGACCGGCGCGGGGTGCTGGCGGTGTTTTTTTCCCGCTGGCTTTTCAGTCCGCTCGGGCCATGGGTCAACCTGACGGCGGGCAGCACACGCTACGGTTGGCGGCGCTTTACCATTGCCGCCGTGGCAGGTGAGGCGGTCTGGGCCGGGATCTATGTCGGCGCAGGGCACGCCTTTGCCGGCAATGTCGAAGCGGCCAGCGAAATGCTGGGATCGGTCCTTGGCCTGATGGCCGGCGGGGGTGCGGTGCTGGCCTTGGGTTACTGGCTGATGGCGGCCAGCAGAACGGATGTCGCAGCGGGTTTGCAGGACGGCAAAGCGTGACTATATCCCGGGCATGATCAAGTTCATGCCCCTCATCCTTGCGGTTGGCTATGCCATCCTGATGCTGCGCTTTTCGATGTGGCGCACCAAGCGGATGCTGGACGCGCAGTCCAAACCGCTGACCGACCCGTCGATCACACGGCTCGCTGACCAGATGGCCGCCGCGATGGACCTGCCGGAAATCAAGGTCCATGTGTTCGAGGTAGAGCCCGTGAACGGCCTTGCCGCCCCAGATGGCCGGATTTTCCTCACGCGCGGGTTCCTGAACCGCAAGGCGCGGGGTGAGGTGACGGCGGAAGAGCTGGCATCAGTCATTGCGCATGAATTGGGCCATGTCGCCCTGGGCCACATGCGCCGCCGGATGATCGACTTCACCGGCCAGAACGCGGTGTTCATCATGCTGTCGGCCGTCCTGAACCGGTTTCTGCCCTTCATCGGCATCTGGATCGCGAATTTCCTAGCCACAGCCCTGATGGCCCGCCTGTCGCGCCGGGATGAGTTTGAGGCGGACGCCTATGCCTCGGCCCTTCTGATCAAGGCCGGGATCGGGACTGCGCCGCAAAAGTCGCTTTTCCGCAAGCTTGAGGCGCTGACGGCGAACCACACCGAAGGTGTCCCCGCCTGGATGCTGAGCCACCCCAAAACCGCCGAACGCATCGCCGCGATCGAGGCGAATGAGGCGCGCTGGATGCAGCCGCTGCAAATTTCTTGAGGAAGAAATTTGTCAAAATCCTTACGTAAGGATTTTGGGCGTCAGACCCCCAGCGCCTTGGCGAGGCGGTAAAGCCGAACCCGTTTCAGCAGGGCTTTCAGGGGGAAGGGTTTGCCGGAGATACCCTCGGCCTTGGCGCGGACGGCCTCAACCACACGGGTCATTTCGTCAGGGTGGCGCGACTGCAATTCCCACAGGAACCCGTCCGGGTCACGGCGCGTGATGCCTTCGGCGGAAAGCACATGGCCCGGAAAATCCTGCGCATTGAAGGTGACGATTGCGTCCGCCCCAGAGGCGATGGCGGTGGCCAGCACATGCACATCGTTGGGGTCAGGCAGCAGAAGGCGCGCCTCAATGTCGGGCCGCTCACGCGTCAGGGCCTGTGGGAAGGCCGCGCGCAAAAGGGACGCCTCGCCCTCGGCTTGCGCCGGGGCAGCGGCGCCAAGTTTCGCGGTGGCAAGCACCCATTCGCGCAGGATGCGTTCCGAAAAGACCGGCTTATAGAGGCCCGCCGCCGCCGCGCCCTGCAGGATTTCCCGCAGGACCGTGGGGTAAAGCACGCAAGCGTCAAGAACCGCCTTCATCCGTCCAGACGGAAAGCGAGGGCCTTGAGGTAAGACGTCTCGGCCAGTTGCGGCAGGACCGGGTGATCGGGGGCGGCAAAGCCGGTGTAGATCAGCTGCCCCCGCCGCCCGCCGCGCCCGATGCCGCGCGCGCAAGCGTTGCGGAAGGCTTGCAGATCAGCCGCATGGCTGCAGGAACACAGAACAAGATAGCCACCGGGGGCGACCAGCGGTGCCGCCAGCCGCGCCACCCGCTCATATGCGCGCAGGCCCGCTTCCAGCGCGGGTTTTGCGGGCGCAAAGGCCGGCGGGTCACAGATCACGAGGTCGAACTGCGCGCCTTCGGCCCCCAAGGCCTCCAGCACATCAAAGGCATCGCCCTGCCGCGTGGTGAAGCGGTCGGCAAAACCCGAAGCCCCTGCCCCGCCCGTCGCCAGCGCCAAAGCGGGGGCGGAGGCATCGACGGCCAAGGCGCTGACCGCGCCGCCTGCAAGGGCCGCAAGGCCAAAGCCGCCGACATGCGCAAACACATCCAGCACCCGCGCGCCCTTGGCCAGACGGGCGGCAAAGGCATGGTTTTCGCGCTGGTCAAAGAAAAGCCCGGTCTTCTGCCCGCCCAACAGGTCGGCAAGGTAGATCGCGCCATTCATCGGCACCTGCACCGGACCTGAGGGCGCGGGCCCGTGAACGACGGCCGTCTCTTCCGTCAGTCCTTCCAGACTGCGCACCCGGCCCTGACCATTCTTGATGACCGTCGTCACCCCCGTCACCGCAACCAGCGCCGCCACCAGCGCGCCCAAATGCGCCTCGGCCCAGGCGGCGTTCGGCTGGACAACCGCCACATCGCCGAAGCGGTCGATGACCACGCCGGGCAGACCATCCGCCTCGGCATGGACCAGCCGGTAGAAAGGCTGCGGGTAAAGCCGCGCCCGGTGCGCCTGCGCCCGCGTCAGCCGCGCCTCAAACCACGCCTGATCCACCACCGCCTCAGGATCGCGGTCCAGCATCCGGGCGATGATCTTTGACCGGCTGTTCACCGTGACCAACCCCAGCACCCGCCGGTCGCCGTCCTCCAAGACCGCCAGCGCGCCGGGGGCAAGGGACTGCGTGCGCCGGTCGGTCACCAGCTCATCGGCATACACCCAGGGGAAACCATGGCGAATGGCGCGCGCCTCGGCCTTGGGCTTGAGGCGGACGGTTGGCAGAAGGCGGGGGGTCAGGGTATCATCATCCATGGCTTTCCTTACCGGGTTCGCGGCCCTTTCGGAAGCCGGAAGCTGCATATGCCCAGACCAACCCTTGTTAGCGCTAACACAATCTGCTAGATCTGCTTCACAACACCCGGAGGGCCCATGTCGCTGCACCCCACCATCGCCCGCGTCACTGACCGCATCCGCGCCCGTTCCGACATCGCGCGGGGGACGTATCTTGAGCGGATGGGCAAGGCGGTCTCGGCAGGTCCGGTCCGCGCGCATCTCTCCTGCGGCAACCAGGCGCATGCCTATGCGGCAATGGGCGGGGCAAAGGATGCGCTTGTGGCGGCAAAGGTGCCGAACATCGGCATCGTGACCGCCTACAACGACATGCTGTCGGCCCACCAGCCCTTCGAGCGTTACCCTGATATCCTGCGCGCTGCGGCCGCAAAGGCGGGCGTCACGATCCAGGTCGCCGGCGGCGTGCCTGCAATGTGCGACGGCGTGACCCAAGGCCAGCCGGGGATGGAGCTGTCACTTTTCTCCCGCGATGTCATCGCCCTGGCCGCAGGCGTGGCCCTCTCGCACAACTGCTTCGACGCGGCCCTCTACCTTGGCGTCTGCGACAAGATCGTGCCGGGTCTCATCATGGCCGCCGCCACCTTCGGCCATATTCCGGCAGTCTTCGTGCCAGCCGGCCCCATGCCCTCCGGCATCCCGAATGACGAGAAATCCCGCGTGAGGAACGCCTACGCCGAGGGCAAGGCCACGCGGGAAGAGCTGATGGCCGCCGAGATGGCCAGCTACCACGGCCCCGGCACCTGCACCTTCTACGGCACCGCGAACACCAACCAGATGCTGATGGAGTTCATGGGCCTACACCTGCCCGGCACCAGCTTCGTCAATCCCGGCACGCCCCTACGTGAGGCGCTGACGACGGCGGCGGTCGACCGCGCCGCCGCGATCACCGCGCTGGGGAATGACTTCCGCCCCGCGGGCGAGATCCTGGACGAACGCGCCTACGTGAACGGCATCGTCGGGCTGATGGCGACGGGGGGGTCGACCAACCTTGTCCTCCACCTGCCCGCGATGGCCCGCGCATCGGGCGTGCTCCTCGACCTGCAGGACTTCGCCGATCTGTCGGAGGCCGTGCCGCTGATGGCCAAGGTCTATCCGAACGGCCTTGCCGATGTGAACCACTTCCACGCCGCCGGGGGCCTGCAGTTCCTGATCAGCCAGCTTCTCGATGCAGGCCTTCTGCACCCCGACGCCAAGACCATCGCGGGCGACGGCCTTGCCCTTTACCGGCAGGAACCCGTGCTGGACGACGGCCGCCTCACCTGGCGCGATGGCCCGAAGGCCTCGCTCAACGAAAAGATCGTGCGTCCTGCCGCCGATCCGTTCGCCCCGCAAGGCGGCCTGAAGCAACTGACCGGCAACCTTGGCCGCGGGGTCATCAAGGTCTCGGCCGTCGCCGCCGACCGCCATGTGATCGAAGCCCCCGCCCGCATCTTCCATTCTCAGGACGCCGTGAAAGCCGCCTTCAAGGCGGGGGAGTTCACGTCCGACACCATCGTCGTCGTCCGCTTCCAGGGGCCGCAAGCCAACGGGATGCCGGAACTCCACTCGCTGACCCCGACACTCAGCATCTTGCAAGACCGCGGCCTGCGCGTGGCCCTTGTCACCGATGGCCGGATGTCCGGTGCCAGCGGCAAGGTCCCCGCCGCGATCCATGTCGCCCCTGAGGCTGCCTGCGGCGGCCCCCTCGCAAAGCTGCGCGACGGGGACATTGTCCGGCTGGACGCGGATCTGGGCACCCTGACCGCTCTCGTTCCCGATTTCGACAGCCGCACGCCGGTGACCGCCGACCTTTCCGCCAACGAACACGGTATCGGGCGCGAGCTTTTCGCCGCCTTTCGCCGCAACGTGGGCTCAGCCGATACAGGGGCGGCGCTGGTCCTTTGACCGGCACGCCTGTCGACAAACCTGCGCCTCCGGCGGGGATATTTTAACCAGAATGAAAGGATAAGAGGGGAGACTTTGGACACGGTACAGGCGGGGACGCCGATGACCGTCCAGTGTGAAAGTCCCCCGCCTCCCCCCGCGCAATCGGGCCCGAGGTGGGGGGTCAGCCCCTCCCCTCTCTTGCGCTTTCATTCTGGCCCAAATATCCCCGCCGGAGGCTCCGACCCATCCGTATCCCCGACGCCGGGACCTTGAAGGAGCCTTACCCATGACCCCCGCCGAGCAATCCCGCCGCGCCGCCGAGATCTGCCGCCTCGCCCCGGTCGTCCCGGTCCTCGTGATCGACGATCTTGCCCACGCGCGGCCCCTGGCCGAAGCGCTGGTTGCCGGCGGTCTGCCTGCGCTTGAGGTGACCTTGCGCACCCCCGCAGCACTGGACGCGATCCGCGCGATGGCCGAGGTGCCGGGCGGTGTGGTCGGCGCGGGCACGCTGCTGACGCCTGCGGATGTGAAGGCCGCCAAGGCGGCGGGCGCGACCTTTGGCGTCTCGCCCGGGGCGACCGACCGGCTGATCGCGGCCTGTGAGGATGAGGGGCTGCCGCTTCTGCCCGGGGCCGCCACCGCATCCGAAATCATGGCGCTGCTGGAAAAGGGCTACACCGTCCAGAAGTTCTTTCCGGCCGAACAGGCGGGTGGGGCGGCGTATCTGAAATCCATCGGCTCGCCCATCCCGCAGGTCAGCTTTTGCCCGACAGGCGGCATCAGCCTGAAGCTGGCCCCTGATTACCTTGGCCTGAAGAACATCCTTTGCGTCGGCGGCAGCTGGGTCGCCCCCAAAGACGCGATGGCGCGCGGCGACTGGGCCGAGATCACGCGTCTGGCGCGTGAGGCGGCGGCGCTTAGCCGCTAAGGCCCTGCCGCCCGGCCCGTCCGCCCCGGCGGCGCGGCTCATCCGGCGCGGTCAACGCTTCGGTCAGGACGGCTGTCATCGGGTGATCGGCGACGTCCTGGCCATACTCCGCCACAAGCGTGCGCACAGCGTCGGGGACCGAGATCCCCGACGGCACCGACAAAGCCCAGTCGATGAAGATCGACCGGCATTCGGCCAGGGTGATCCCCTCGATCCGGTAGCTTTCGCGCACCAGACCCTTCGGATCGGCCTCAGTCAGGTTCATCGCCCGTCTCCCCATGCTTGCCCCCTTCGGCACCGACCAACCGGTCGATCGCCGCGGCCGCCGCCGTGATCGCCTGCTCCACCCCGGTCTGCAGCGCCGCGATGTCCGGCGCCCCCGTTTCCCTCAGGATGAAGGCCCGCCCGCCCTCACCGATGCTGTCCATGTCGAGGACTCCATCGGTCAAAAGCCGGCCCGCAGCGTGCAGGCGCCAAAGTATCCTGTAGGCCATCAGAAGCGCCTGCGCATCCGTTTCCGGCACATGACGGCCCACCCCCGCCGCGATCTGGCGTTCCACCCCCCGCGCGGGGCTGCCGGACAGAAGCGCAATCGTCTGCGCCGCAAGCTCGATGTCCATGATCCGCCCCGGGCCGTTCTTGGCGTCCCAGACCCCAAGCGCCGGTTTCGCCCCCTGCACGCGGTCCCGCATCGCGGCCACATCGGACCGCACCAAAGGCCCCTGCCCCTTCAGCGCCAGAAGTTTGCGACGGAACCCCTCAACCTCGGCCCCAAGCGCGCCGTCGCCCGCCAGCACCCGGGCGCGGGTCAGGGCGAGGTGTTCCCACGTCCAGGCCTCGGTTTCCTGATAGGTGGTGAAGCTGGAAAGCGCCGTCGCCACCGGTCCCTGCCGGCCTGAGGGGCGCAGCCGCATGTCCACCTCATATAGCCGCCCCTCCGGCATCTGCGCGGTCAGGGCGGTGACCAGCCCTTGCGTCAGCCGCGCGTAGTAGGGCCGCGTGGCCAAGGGGCGCGGGCCGTCCGACACCTCAACCTCGCCCGCGTCATAGATCACGATCAAGTCCAGGTCCGAGCCTGCGTTCAGCCGCGCCGCCCCGACCGATCCCATGCCCACGACCACCGCCCCGCGCCCCGGCATCGCGCCGTGCTTGCGCGCGAAATCGGCGGTCACCACGTCCCAGATCCCGGCCACCACCGCCTCGGCCAGATCGGCGTAGCTCTTGGCAGCCTCGAACCCGTCGATCAGCCCGCGCAGGTGGTGCACGCCCACACGGAAATGCCATTCCTTCATCCATCGCCGCGCCGCATCCAGCCGCGCCTCATAATCCGGGGCCAAGGCCAGCCGGGCCGACAATTCCGCCCGCAAGCCCGCCACGCCGGGCCATATCCCCCAGAAACTGCCGCCGATCACCCCGTCCAGCACGCTGGCATTGCGGGACAGATAGCGCGCAAGGCCGGGGGCCGACCCGGCGATGTCGATGATCAGCTCGACCAGCGGCGGGTTCGCTTCAAACAGCGCGAAGATCTGCACGCCCGAGGGCAGGCCTGCCAGAAACCCGTCCAGCGCCACCAGTGCCTCATCGGGGTTGGCGGCGCGCGACAACTCGCGCAGCAACTTCGGCCGCAGACGGCGGAAGATCCCCCGCGCCCGGTCTGACCGAAGGGCCGGATAGCTTTCCCAGGCCTTGGTGATCTCCCGCGCGGTGTCCGACAGGGCAGGCCCCGCCTCGGCCTCGGCGGGTGAGAAGAAGCCCTCGGTCAGCCGGTCGGTGCGATGCAAACGGTCCAGCAGGCCCTGGCGGAAGTCGGCGTCGGTCTGGCCACAGAAGGCGGCGATGCGGGCGACGCCTTCGGCCGTGGCGGGCATCTGGTGGGTCTGGGCATCGTTGACCATCTGCAGCCGATGCTCCACCTCGCGGTGCGCGCGGTAAAGCTCGGTCAGCTCTTCCGCCACCTCGGGCGGGATCCAGCCCTTGCCCGCAAGGGCTGCAAGGCCGCCAACAGTGGTGCGGTCGCGCAAGGCAGGGTCGCGGCCCCCGGCGATCAGCTGGCGGGTCTGGGTGAAAAACTCGATCTCGCGGATGCCGCCGGCCCCCAGTTTCAGATCATGCCCCTCGACGGTGATCCCATGCAGTCCCCGATGGTCACGGATGCGCAGACGCATGTCATGCGCGTCCTGGATCGCCACGAAATCCAGATGCTTGCGCCAGACAAAGGGGGTCAGCGTTTTCAGGAAGCGCTGGCCCGCCGCAAGATCACCGCCACAGGGCCGGGCCTTGATATAGGCCGCGCGTTCCCAGGTGCGGCCCTCGGCCTCGTAATAGGCCTCGGCGGCGGCCATCGACAGACAGACCGGCGTCACGCTGGCATCGGGGCGCAGGCGCAGATCGGTGCGGAAGACATAGCCGTCGGTCATGTCCGACAAGATCGCCGTCATCCGCCGGGCGACCTTGATAAAGACGGCCCGCGCCTCGTGTTCCACTCCAGGGTAGCGGGCCTCATCAAAAAGGCAGATAAGGTCGATGTCGGAGGAATAGTTGAGTTCTCCCGCCCCCATCTTGCCCATCGCCAGCGCCACCATGCCGCCCGCGGTTGCGGCGTCATCCAGGGTGGCACCGGGCAGCTTGCCCCGGCGGATGGCCTCGCCCACCTCGACCGTCAGGGCAAGGTGGACGGCCCGGTCCGCCAGCCGGGTCAGGGCGCCGGTGACCGCCTCCAGCGGCCAGACGCCGCCCAGATCGCACAGCGCCGCCAAAAGCGCCGTTCGCCGCTTGGCCACGCGCAAGGCGGCGGGCAGGGCATCGGGGGCGGTTTGATCCGGGGCGGCCAACACCGCCGCAAGTGCCGCCTCGGGGTCGGCGGCGGCTTCTTCCAGCCAGTCGATTTCGCGCAAGGCAAGGCCGCGCAGATAGGGGCTGCAGCCTGCGGTGGCGGCCAGAAGGCCCGTCACCTCGGGCCCAAGATCGGGCAGACAGGACGCAAGATCCGCCGCTGCGGCGGGGTCAAAGGCAATCGGCTGGCGGGTGATGCGGCGGGCAAGGCTCATGTCCGCCACCTTGCGACGGCGGGCCCTGCATGGTCAACCGCAGCCCATCCCGGGCGGGTTTCAAGCGGAGCTGCGTGCCGCCAGCACACCCTTTTCTCGCCCCCGCGCCAAAGGCGCAGGGACGACGGGACGAGGGGCCAGCCCCTCGCGCTCCCCGGCGTACTTGCCGAAAGGAACAAAAGCATTTGCGCTTTTTCCTAGTGTCCAGCCGAAGGCCGCGTTTTTCTGTCTGCGCCCCTGCGCGCAGGCAGAAAAAGTCAAAGGCTTGCGGCGGAACGCCGCTCCGTTTTGCAACAGCGGTTGACGGGGCGGGGACATATGTAAAATAGTTTCACATGACCCCTTGAAGAGCGGGACATGATTGCGCATCTTGCCTCATGTGAAAGACGTTCACATCACGCCACTGACGCTTGGCCCACAGGAGACCCGTCCATGTACAGCACGACCCATACCGCCCGGTCCGGCGGGATCCGAAACGCCCTTCGGCGCGCCGAAAGCTGGCTGGACCAGTTCGGCCGCAAGGGCTGGATCGCCGCCATGGTTCTGGCCTTCATCTTCGTCTGGCCCGTTGGCCTTGCGCTTTTGGCCTATATGATCTGGGGAAAACAGATGTTCTCACGTTCCTGCAGCACCCGCCGCAACCCGTCGGATGCACAGTTTGGCCGCCACGCCTGGCACGCCAGCCATGCCACCGGCAACACCGCCTTTGACAGCTACAAGGCCGAAGCCCTGCGTCGCCTTGAAGAAGAACAGGCCGCGTTCGAGGCGTTCCTGCAGCGCCTGCGGACCTCGAAAGACAAGTCCGAGTTTGACACCTTCATGGAAGACCGCGCCCGCGCCAATGCCATGCAGGACGCAAGCGACGCCGCAGAAGCGGCCAGCGCCGAGCCGGATGCCAAAGCGGCGGGCAAACCCGCCTCTGACAGCCGCCCCGGCGAATACTAAGCCCCCACCCACCCCGCCTTCGGGCGGGGTGGGCGCCTTTTCCGGCCCTTGCCGGCTTTTCCCGCGCGGGGCTGAGACGGCGCTTGGCGGATCGTGACAGTCTTGCTAGGCTTCCTCCGATCAACCGTCATGCCGGACCCGATGCGCCACACTCTTCCGCTTGCCCCGCAGTTCTATGTCACGGCACCCCAGCCCTGCCCCTATCTTCCGGGCCGGATGGAGCGGAAGCTGTTCACAGCCCTGCAAGGCGAACATGCGCAGAAGCTGAACGACACCCTCTCGAAGCAAGGCTTTCGCCGCAGCCAGAACGTCCTTTACCGCCCGTCCTGCGCCGAGTGCTCCGCTTGCCTCTCCGCCCGCATCCGGGTGGCGGATTTCGTTCCCTCCCGCTCTCAACGCCGGATTCTGAAGCGGGCCCATGCGCTGCGCCGCAACGCGACCAGCCCCTGGGCGACCGAAGACCAGTTTTCGCTCTTCCGCCGCTACCTCGACAACCGCCACGCCGATGGCGGGATGGCCGACATGGACATCTTCGAATTCGCCGCAATGATTGAGGAGACGCCGATCAAATCCCGCGTCATCGAATACACCCGCCCCGCCAATCCGGGTGAGCGTGGCCGCCCCCTTGCCGCCGTCTGCCTGACGGACGTCTTCGACGACGGCCTCTCGATGGTCTACAGCTTCTACGACCCCGACCTTGCCGACCTTTCGCTTGGCACCCACGTCATCCTTGACCACATCGCCATCGCGCGTGAGGCGGGTCTGCCCTACGTCTATCTGGGCTACTGGGTCCCCGGCAGCCGCAAGATGGGCTACAAGGCCGGGTTTTCCGCGTTGGAGATCTACAAGGGCGGCCAGTGGCGCCCGCTTGGCGATCAGGCCGACCATTGTGCCGACCTCCACCCCCTGTCGGTCGATCCCATCGCCGAGCAGGTGGCCCGCATCAACCTGCCCGACACAAGGGGAGAGGCGCAGCCCCTCCGCCGTCTGCAGGACCGCCCGCAAGATCCCTGGCCCGGCGCTTGAAGGCGGCCGGACTCCGTGGCCTGCCGCATCTCCGCCCTTGCCCTTGTCGTGCCCGACTACGACAGCGCCATCGCCTTCTATGTCGGGAAGTTGGGGTTCCGGCTGACCGAAGACATCCCCCAAGGCGCCAAACGCTGGGTCACGGTCGAACCACCGGGCGGCGGCCCCCGCCTGTTGCTGGCCAAAGCCGAAGGCGCGCGCCAGACCGCCGCCATCGGCAACCAGACCGGCGGCCGGGTTTTCCTGTTTCTGCAGACCGATGACTTCGCCCGCGACCATGCCGCCTTCACCGCCGCAGGCGTCGTTTTTGAGGAAGCCCCCCGGCATGAGCCCTACGGCACCGTGGCCGTCTGGCGTGACCCTTTCGGCAATCGCTGGGACCTGATCGGCCCCCCACCCGCCTGACGTCACGCCACCTGCAACCCGCGCTTGCGTGCCATCGGCCTTCGGGGCATCCTTCCCTACCGGCACGTCAGGGTTGACCGTGCGGCATGCAATGCTGTAATTGGCCAAATTACTTTACCAGATTAAACGGTCAGTCGGATCAACCGAAGACCACCCAGGGGAGGAGACTACCGGATGCAAGCCTTGCTTGCCATCACGCGGGGCATAGACCGCGTGAATGCCTTCATTGGGAAGGCTGTCATCTGGCTGATCCTGTTGGCGGTGCTAGTCAGCGCCGGCAACGCGATCAGCCGCAAGCTGTTCAACCTGTCATCGAACTCGTGGCTGGAGTTGCAGTGGTACCTCTTCGGGGCCGCCTTCATGGGTGCCGCCGCCTACACGCTGCAGCAGAATGAACACATCCGGATCGACGTGTTCTACGCCAGCCGCAGCCGGAAGACCCAGCACTGGATCGACCTTCTGGGCCATATCTTCTTTCTGATGCCCTTCGCCGTGCTGATGGCCTGGCTCTTGTGGCCCTACACGATCCAGGCCTTCTACTCCGGCCAGGTATCTACCAACGCGGGCGGCCTGATAATCTGGCCGGCCCGGGCCATGCTGCTGATTGGCTTCATTATGCTGGTCTTTCAAGGCGTTGCCGAGATCATCAAGAAGATCGCCGTCATGCAGGGGCTGATCGAAGACCCCCACCCCTTCCAGTCCGCGCAGGATCAAGCCTTGAAAGAGGTTGAGGAGCTGGCCGCCGAAGTGGCCGCCGCCGAAGCCTTGAACCGCCAGACCGAGGTGAAGAAATGATCGAGATCATCGCCCACAACATGGCCCCGATCATCTTCGCAAGTTTGGTGATCTTCCTCTTGATCGGCTACCCCGTCAGCTTTGCGCTTGCCGCAAACGGGCTGATCTTCTTCGTCATCGGCGTCTGGCTTGCCCCCTATTCCAACGGCGAGATCACGCTGGACTGGCCGCTCCTCGGCACCATGCCGCAACGACTTTGGGGGATATTGTCGAACGAAACCCTCCTTGCCATTCCGTTCTTCACCTTCATGGGGATCATCCTTGAACGAAGCGGGATGGCCGAAGACTTGTTGGACACCATTGGTCAGCTTTTCGGGCCGATTCGTGGCGGGTTGGCCTTTGCGGTTATTCTGGTCGGCGCGCTTTTGGCCGCGACCACGGGCGTTGTTGCCGCTTCCGTCATCGCCATGGGCCTGATCTCGCTGCCGATCATGCTGCGGTATGGCTATGACCGGCAGACCGCCACCGGGGTCATCGCGGCCTCGGGCACGCTTGCCCAGATCATTCCGCCGTCGCTTGTCCTTATCATCCTGGCCGACCAGCTGGGCCGTTCAGTCGGTGACATGTACGCGGGCGCAATGATCCCGGGCCTGATCCTGACCGGCATGTACATGGGCTACATCTGCATGATCGCGATTTTCCAGCCGCACCGCGTGCCCGCCCTGCCGCCCGAGGCGCGGACGCTTGGCGGCGGTGTCACTTCGCTTCTGGTCGCAATCGCAGTGGGTGTGGGCATCGGCTACGGCGCGCATGTTTGGGCTTATGAGGATTGGGGCGTGAATGCCGACGTGCTTGGCGCCACCATTGGTGTGCTGGTCGTCTACTTCTATGCGCTTGCCGACCGTTATCTGAAGATCAACATGCTGTCGCGTTTGGCGCAGCAGGTCATCATGGTGCTGATCCCGCCGCTGGCGCTGATCTTCCTGGTGTTGGGAACCATCTTCATCGGCCTTGCCACGCCCACCGAAGGCGGCGCGATGGGGGCCTTGGGCGCGATGATCCTGGCGTGGAGCAAGGGGCGCTTCAAGTTTCCGGTCCTGCAATCGGCGCTGATCGCGGCCACCCGGCTGTCGGCCTTCGTCATGTTCGTCCTGATCGGCGCGCGGATGTTCAGCCTCACCTTCTACGGCGTGAACGGCCATGTCTGGGTAGAAGAGCTGCTGACCGGCGTGCCCGGTGGCCAGATGGGCTTCCTTCTGGTGGTCAACCTGATCATCTTCATCCTTGGCTTCTTCATCGACTTCTTCGAGATCGCCTTCATTCTGGTGCCGCTGCTGATCGCGCCGGCCCAGAACCTGGGGATCGACCTGATCTGGCTGGGGGTCATCATCGGGGTGAACCTGCAGACCTCGTTCCTGACCCCACCCTTCGGCTTTGCGCTGTTCTACCTGCGCTCGGTCGCGGCGAAGGTGCCTTACCTTGACAAGGTCACCGGCAAAAAGATGGACGGGATCAGGACGGGCGAGATCTACAAAGGTGCGATCCCCTTCATTATCATCCAGGTGTCGATGATCTTCATCGTGGTCTTCTTCCCGCAGATCGTGATGCATTACAAAGGCCCGGTGGTTGACCCCTCGACAATCGAGGTGAAGGTGCCAGGCTTCGCTCCAATGGCTCCGGGCGGCATCGGCGGCGGGGCTCCGGCCGGGGGCAACACGCTTGGCGCGCCAACGCTGGGGGTGCCGAACTTCGGCACGCCGCCGGCCGATGGGGCTGCGGCCCCGGCACCCGGCGGTCTGCCCGCGCTGCCCGGCGCGCCTCAGCTTGGGGCGCCGGTCATCAACCCCTGACCGTCTCTCCAAAGCGCGAAGAACCAAGGGCCGATCCCATCCGGGGTCGGCCCTTTTCCTTTGCCGCAAAAGTTAAGACTTCCTGAAGCCGCGCGCCCAAGCCATTGGAATCAAATGCCCTGAACCCGTGTCCCTGCCCGGGACATGAAAAAGGCCCCGGGGTTTCCCCCGGGGCCGTCTTGGCACAACTGTGACAGGATCAGAGCTTGCCAGCCTGCTGCTGGGTCATCATGAAGACGTCGTAGTTGTATTCGCTGATCTGGGCCCACAGATAGGCGTCCCGCTTGAAGGCGGTCTGGCTGTCGTGGATCTTCTTGAACGCCGGGTTGGTGGCGCTGATCTCGGCATAGGTGGCCTGGGCCGCATCAAACGCCGCCGACAGCACGTCCTGCGGGAAGGGCCGCAGCTGCGCCCCGTTCGCCACCAGCGACTTCAGCGCCGTCGGGTTCTTGTGGTCATAGGACGCCATCATGTTGGAGTTGGCCGCCTCGCAAGCCGCCGACATGATCGCCTTGTAGGCCGGCGTCAGCTCGTTCCACTTGTCGAGGTTGACCATGGTCGACAGCGTCGGCCCGCCTTCCCACCAGCCGGGGTAGTAGTAGAACGGAGCAACCTTCTGGAAGCCCAGCTTCTCGTCATCATAGGGGCCAACCCATTCTGCCGCGTCGATGGTGCCCTTCTCCAGCGACGGATAGATGTCCCCGCCCGCGATCTGCTGCGGCACGACGCCCAGCTTTTCGATGATCTTGCCGGCAAAGCCGCCGATCCGCATCTTCAGGCCCTGCAGGTCCGCGACCGAGTTGATCTCTTTGCGGTACCAGCCACCCATCTGCACGCCGGTGTTGCCAGCGGGCATGTAGTGCAGGTTCTGGGTGTTGAAGAATTCGTTCAACAGGTCGATCCCGCCGCCGTAGTACAGCCAGGCGTTCATCTGCCGGTAGTTCAGACCGAAAGGCACCGTGGTTCCCAAGGCATAGGTCGGATCCTTGCCCCAGTAGTAGTAGCTGGCGGTGTGGCAGGCTTCGACCGTGCCGGCCGAAACGGCATCGGCCGCTTCCAGACCGGGGACCAGTTCACCGGCCGGGAAAACCTGCAGCGTGAACTTGCCATCCGTCGCTTCCGAGACGTATTTCGACATCGTGTCCGCCGCACCGTAGATGGTGTCCAGCGACTTCGGGAAGGACGAGGTGACCCGCCAGGTCACGGTCGGGGCTTCCTGGGCGATGGCTGGGGCCGCCAGCGTCGCCGCGCCGGCAGCGGCCACGCCACCCACAGAAGCCTTGGTCAAGAATGAGCGTCGATCCATGCAGTACTCCTCCACAATTGGCCCCCCGGGTTCGTCGCGACCCGCGCTAGGCACGTCTGAGACGTAGACCCTAGCCAAGGTTGTGCAAGATGAGAACCCAAAACTGCCAACCGCTCTGCCAATGTGGTCAGATTTCCTTACCAGAACCCAAGACGGGCCAACAGCGCAGGGTTGTTTGCGCTATCAACCACGGAAAACGGTTGATCGCGCTGCCGAACTGCTTCCGTCTGCCGCAAGTCTTGCCCCGCAGCCAGAGAATCACCCCAAAATCGCAGGAGGCCGCCCGTGTTCAGTTATATCTCGCTTGGCACCCGAAATCTGGCACAAGCGCTGCGGTTCTACGACGCGGTGCTCGCCCCGCTGGGCCATCAGCGGATTGAAGATTATGACCCGGATGACCGGTCGGCCGCCTGGGGGCTGGATGATCCCGGGCCGCATCTTTGGGTGACCGAGCCGTTTGACGGCCAGCCCGCCACGGTGGGCAACGGCACCATGGTGTCCTTTCTTGCCCCTTCTCGCGCTGCCGTAGACGCTTTTCACGCCGCAGCCCTTGCGCAGGGCGGCAGTGATGAGGGCGGCCCTGGTCTGCGGCCGCAGTACGGGGCCCATTTCTATGCCGCCTATGTGCGGGACCCCGATGGCAACAAACTGAACGCGGTCTGTTACCTTCCGGCCACAGAAGTGCTGCCCGGCTAAGCGCTGATCACTCATCCACACGAAGTCCGGCCCCGGCCCCTTGCAATTGGCGGGTTGCGACCAAACCTCCCCCCAAAGCAAATCGGGGAGTCATCTTGACCTATATTCTTTTCACACTCGGCCTTGCCATGCTGTTCTTCGGCGGCGAGGCATTGGTGCGCGGCGCGTCTTCCGTGGCGCGGCACTTCAACCTGTCGCCCATGGTCATCGGCCTGACCATCGTCGGCTTCGGCACCTCGGCCCCCGAACTTCTGGTGTCGTTGCAGGCAGCGCTGGAAGGGCAGCCCGAGATCGCGATTGGCAATATCGTCGGATCGAACATTGCCAACATCCTGCTGATCCTTGGCCTATCGGCGCTGATCGCCCCGCTGATCATTCCCGCGCGGAAGATGTGGCGCGATCTGGCCTTCATGCTGGCCGCGACCGCCATCCTCTGGGCCATGCTTCTTGGGACCGAGATCACCCGGACCTATGGCGCCGTCCTGTTCGCGGGTCTGCTTGTCTTCCTCGCCAGCACGTTCTTCTTCGGCAAGGTCGAGCCTGAGCCGAACCAGCCCGAGGAAAACCAGTTGAAGGCCTGGGCCTATACCATCGGCGGGCTGATCGTCCTGGTGATCGGGGCGCGGTTTCTCGTCAACAGCGCGGTCGCGATTGCTACCACTTATGGAATTTCAGAAGCGGTGATCGGTCTGACCATCGTCGCGGTCGGGACGTCGCTGCCGGAACTCGCGACCAGCGTGATCGCTGCCTACCGCAAGCAGACCGAGATTGCCGTCGGCAATATCGTCGGGTCGAACGTGTTCAACATCTTCGGCATCCTTGGCATCACCGCCCTGATCGCGCCGATCCCGGCCGATCCGCGCTTTGCGGCCATCGACATGCCTTGGGCCATGGCAACCGCGGTTGGCCTGACGGTCCTTGCGTTCCTGCTGAACGGCCTGCCCCGCATCGCCGGCGCGCTGTTGCTGGCGGCCTATGCGGGCTACATCTACTTCATGGGCTGAGTCTCTGCGGCTTCGCCCATGATCGGTCCGGCGCAGACCCTGCGCCGGACCTTTTCATGCGAAAGTTGCGCAGCGCGGCAGGATGCCGCAACAATAGTTCAAAAATACCGGGCGCTTGCGACATTTTCGGATTGCAAATCCCGTTGACGCCCGGCATATCGGCCCATACTGTTCCAACCGAACATGAAGGGGTCGGGCCCATGGCCAGAATTCTTGTCATCGTAGGAAGGACGCGCATGGGCCGGTAACGGTTGACCATTCAGGTTCCCATGCGCCCCCGAAGGAAACTTCCGGGGGCTTTTTGTTGCGCGAGAGATGGAGAGATGAAGATGGCAAAGCAGATGACCGGTGCGCGGATGGTGATCCAGGCGCTCAAGGATCAGGGGGTTGAGGTCGTGTTCGGCTATCCCGGCGGCGCCGTGCTTCCGATCTATGACGAGATTTTCCAGCAAAACGACATCCGCCACATCCTGGTGCGCCATGAACAGGGCGCGGTCCATATGGCCGAAGGCTATGCGCGCAGCACCGGCAAGCCTGGCGTCGTTCTTGTCACCTCGGGCCCCGGGGCGACCAATGCGGTGACCGGGCTGGTTGATGCGCTGATGGATTCGATCCCGCTGGTCGTGCTGACCGGGCAGGTCCCGACCTTCATGATCGGCACCGATGGCTTTCAAGAGGCGGATACCGTCGGCATCACCCGCCCCTGCACCAAGATGAACTGGCTGGTGAAGGATACGGCGAAGCTGTCGGAAACCATCCATCAGGCCTTCCACGTCGCCACCCACGGCCGCCCCGGCCCGGTGCTGATCGACATTCCGAAGGACGTGCAATTCGCCACGGCCGAGTACACCCCCGTGGAAAAGATCAAGGCCACGCACTACAAGCCGAAAACCGAAGGCGACCCGGCGCAAATCGCGCGTCTGGTTGAGCTGATGGAAAACGCCGAACGGCCGATCCTCTATACCGGTGGCGGCGTCATCAACTCTGGCCCGCGCGCCAGCCAACTTCTCCGCGCCTTGGCGGCCGAGACGGATTTCCCGGTCACCTCAACCCTGATGGGCCTTGGGGCCTATCCGGCCAGCGGCAAGAACTGGGTCGGCATGCTGGGCATGCACGGGCTTTATGAGGCCAATCTGGCGATGCACGGCTGCGATGTGATGATCAACATCGGCGCGCGCTTCGATGACCGGATCACCGGGCGGATCAAGGATTTCAGCCCGGGGTCGAAGAAGGCGCATATCGATATCGACCCGTCCTCGATCAACAAGGTGATTCGCGTCGATGTGCCGATCGTGGGCGACATTGCCCTGGTGCTGGAAGAGGTCCTGCGCCAGTGGCGCGCGCGGGGCAGCAAGACCAACAAGGGCGGGCTGGCCAAATGGTGGGGCCAGATCAACGAATGGCGGGCGGTTAAGTGCCTGACCTACAAACCCTCGACCACGACGATCAAACCGCAATACGCGCTGGAACGGCTTGAGGCGCTGACCAAGGGGATGGACCGCTACATCACCACCGAAGTCGGCCAGCACCAGATGTGGGCCGCGCAGTTCCTTGGGTTTGAGGGCCCGAACCGCTGGATGACTTCCGGCGGTCTGGGGACGATGGGCTACGGCCTGCCCGCCAGCATCGGCGTGCAGATCGCCCATCCCGAAGCACTGGTCATCAACGTCGCCGGTGAGGCGTCCTGGCTGATGAACATGCAGGAAATGGGCACTGCGATCCAGTTCCGGGCCCCGGTGAAGCAGTTCATCCTGAACAACGAACGCCTGGGCATGGTGCGCCAGTGGCAGGAACTTCTGCATGGTGAGCGGTATTCCAGCAGCTGGTCCGAAAGCCTGCCCGATTTCGTGAAACTGGCCGAGGCGTTTGGCTGCAAGGGCATCAAGGTTGACCGCCCCGCCGATCTTGACGATGCGATCATGGAGATGCTGCGCTATGACGGCCCAGTGATCTTTGACTGCCTGGTCGAAAAGCATGAAAACTGCTTCCCGATGATCCCCTCCGGCAAGCCGCATAACGAAATGCTGCTGGGCGACGCGGATACCCAAGGTGTCATCGGTTCCAAGGGCGCGGTGCTGGTGTGATCCCTGAGGCCCGTGTGGACAAGGCTGCAGCCGACGCTCGGCTGCAGCCCTTTGCGGGGCGGGTGGCTTTCTACCTCGCGGGCCTGACGGCGGTGGTTTCGCTGACCCTTTTCATGGCGATGGTTGTGGTGACCTTCGTCCAGACCTCACAGCCCGGCAACCCTTTGATGCCAGTGGATTTTCGGGTTTTTTGGGGCGCAGCCAGATTGGCGGCCGCGGGCGAGCCGTTGGCCGTGCACGACCTTGGTCGCCTCGGCGCCACCTTCGGTGCCGGTGCAGAGGACTACTTGCCCTGGCTTTATCCGCCAGGGTTTCTTGTCCTTGTCACCCCCCTGGGAAACCTGTCCTTCGCCATGGCCTACCTGGTGTGGACGGGACTAACGGTCGCCCTGACCTTCTGGGCATTCCGGCCTTACGTCGGCGGGATACGCGCGCTGTGGATCATCGCGGCCCTTGCCCCGGCCATCTATCCGGCGGTGCTGCTTGGGCAGAACAGCCTGTTGTGGATGGCGGGCCTTCTGGCGGCCCTTGCGGCCTTGCGCGACGGGCGTTGGCTTTTGTCCGGTGTGCTGATCGGATGCCTGACCCTGAAGCCGCATCTGGGCATCATGATCCCTGTCGCGTTGCTGGCTATCGGCGCCTGGCGTACCGTGTTTGCGGCCTGTGCCACGACGGTCGTGCTTCTGGTGCTGCCGACCCTGCTTTATGGCGTCGAGTATTGGCGGCTTCTTGGGCTTGGCCTGGCTGAACACAAGGAAAGGCTGGCCGTGTGGATCGGAGAGATGCTGTACATGATCAACTTCGCGTTCACCGCTGCCTTCTTCGGCGTGCCGGACACGGCTGCCTGGGCGCTGCAGTGGTTTCTGGCGCTTGCCAGCAGTGTCGCGGTGGTCGTTGTCTGGCGGTCAAACAGGGTGGGATTTGATCTGAAGGCGGCGGCCCTTTTGTGCGCCATCATCCTGTCGGCGCCGTATCTGTGGTATTACGAAACCGTGTTTCTGGTGCCTTTGGCTTTGTTCCTGTTGCGTGGCGGTGTTCTTTCCTTGAAACCACTACATTTCCTGATCCTCGTTCCTTTGTGGCTGGGCGCCGTTCTGCAATCGTTCAACATGGTCCTTCATCTGTTCGATCCACGCTGGCTGCCCGTGGCTTACATCCCGCCGCTGGTGCTGTTTTGCCTTGGTCTTTGCCTGCGGCAAGCGCTTTCCGGACCGGCCCTGATCGCGCGTGCCGCATGATGCTGCAGTCCCCCGCCGAACGACATGAAGCCGATGCCCGGTTGCAACCCTTTGCCGGCCGGGCGGGGTTTCTGTCGGCGGGGCTTGCGACAATCGTCTCGGTTGCCTTCATCTCGTTGGTTGTTGCGGTATCGATCATCCTTACGGCCAAGCCTGATGTCGCGGCGATGAGCGTCGATTTCCGGGTGTTCTGGGGCGCGGCCAAGCTGGCCGTCGCGGGTGAACCGTTGGCTGCCCTTGACCCGGTCCGGCTTGGCGCATCGCATGCCACCTATCCGGATGCCTACCTGCCCTGGCTTTACCCGCCGGGCTTTCTTCTCCTCGTCACGCCTTTGGGCCTTTTGTCCTTTTCCACCGCGTTCCTGGTCTGGACGGCAGCGGCCTATGCCGCGGTCACCCTTGCGGTGCGGCCATTCGTGGCCGGTATCAAGCCGGTCTGGGTTCTTCTTGCCCTGGCGCCAGCCTATCTGCCCACCATGCTGCTGGGCCAGACCAGCCTCTTCTGGATGGCGGGGCTGCTTGCTGCACTGGCGGCCTTGCGGGCGGAACGCTGGATCCTTGCCGGTGTGCTGATCGGCTGTCTGACGCTGAAGCCACAGTTGGGCCTGATGATCCCCTTCGCGCTTCTTGGGCTGGGGGCATGGCGAACGATCCTTGCCGCAGTGGTGACGACCATGGTCCTTTTGGGCGGGCCGACGCTGCTGTACGGGCTTGAATACTGGTCGTTGCTGAAGGCAGTCTTTGTCGAGCATGGCGACCGGATGCTCTACTCCTGCCAAAGCGTCCGACTAATGATCAGCCCGCTTTATGCTCTGTGCTTCTATGGAATGGGCCCACAAATGGCGCTGCCGATCCAATGGGGGATCATTGCCCTGATGATGGCGCTTGTTGTCTGGTTCTGGCGGTCGGACCGGGCCGGATTCGATGTGAAGGTGGCCGTCCTCTTGATCGCCATCCTGCTTTCTGCGCCCTACCTGTGGTACTATGAGGGCGCGCTGCTGGCCGCGATTGCGCTTTTCCTGTTGCGAGGGGGAGTTCTGACAACCCGACCGGGTCATCTGGTTTTGCTGTTTCTTCTATGGATGGGCTGTGGCATGCAGGCGATCAACTTCTTTTACGATGCCGTCCACCAAGGCTGGCTTGGGGCGGCCTACATTCCGGTCTTGCTGTTCATTTGCCTTGGGCTGAGCCTGCAAAAGACGCTTGCCACGCCCCAACCGGTGGCGCTTGCCAAATGACCCGTCCTGTTCAAAGCCTTGAAGACCGCCGCGCCGCAGACGCCCGGCTTGCCCCGTTCGACAGCCGCGCGGGGTTTCTTGCCGCGGGTCTGTTGGCAGCGGGGTCCCTCGTGTTCATCACGATGGTCATGGGAATTGCCTTCCTCCTGACCGCAAACCCCGACACCCCGGCGTTAAGCAATGATTTCCGGGTGTTCTGGGGCGCGGGCAGACTTGCCGTGGCGGGAGAGCCCTTGGCCATCCACGACCTTGCGCGGCTTGGGGCGTCGCATGCCACCGGCCTTGATGTGATCATGCCGTGGCTTTACCCGCCGGCCTTCCTGGTCATGGTCACACCCTTGGGTCTGATGTCCTTTGCCTGGGCCTACCTTGCCTGGGCGGTGGTGTCGCTTGCGATGACCGCCTGGGCCGCACGATCCTTTGTGGCGGGGATCAGGCCGCTTTGGGTTCTGATGGCCCTCGCACCGGCCTATTTTCCTTGCGTGATGATGGGGCAGACCAGTCTGTTCTGGCTTGCGGCACTGCTTGCAGCCCTTGCGGCGCTAAGCCAGGGCCGCTGGATATTGGCGGGGGTGTTTATCGGGCTTCTGACGCTGAAGCCGCAGCTGGGGGTGATGATCCCGGTGGCGCTGCTGGCCATCGGGGCCTGGCGGACGATCCTGTCTGCCATTGTCACCACGGTTCTGCTGCTTGCCCTGCCGACGCTGTACTACGGGGTGGAGTATTGGCCCCTGCTCGGCAAGACGCTGGAGGACCACGGCACCAACATCATCTTTTCCATCATTGCGCTGAAGCTGATGCTTAACCCGATGTACTTCCTCGCCTTTATCGGGATCGATCCGGCGGCCGCGATGAACATCCAGCTTGGCCTGATGGCGCTGTCGGCAGTGGCGGTCTTCGCGCTTTGGCGGTCTGACCGGTTAGGCTTTGATGTCAAGGCGGCGGGGCTCTTGTGCGCGATCATGCTGTCGGCCCCGTATCTTTGGTATTACGAGGGCGCGCTGATGCCCGCCATTGCGCTCTTTCTGCTGCGCGGGGGCGTTCTGTCGCTCCGGCCGCTGCATATGCTGCTTCTGGTTCCGCTGCTGATCGGGGGTGGGGCGCAGGCGCTGAACGTCTTCGCCGCGCTGGTCGATCAGCGTTGGCTTGGCGCCGCGATCATTCCGCCGCTTGTGATGGTCTGTTTTGTCCTGTGCCTCGTGCAGATCGTTGCACCGCGGGCCGCCGCCCCTGCAGCCGCGTGAGTATCATGGATCACCGATTGACAGCCCGCGCACCTGCCAGCCATCGCCCGTTTGCAAGGATGCGACCGTGATGCAAAGCCCGGAGGACCAACGCGCCGCCGACGCCCGCCTGCTGCCCTTTTCCAGCCGGAACGGCTTTCTCCTGGGTGGGCTTACGGCGGTGACGACCGCGCTTTTTGTCGGTCTCATCCTGCTGGTGGCGTTCATCCTGACGCTGCAGCAAGGCCAGACGGCGATGAGCATCGACTTCCGGGTGTTCTGGGCGGCCGGCCGGCTTGCCCTTGACGGTGAACCTTTGGCCGCCTTCGACATCGCCCGCCTGGCCGAGGTGCATCAGACCCATGCCGAGACCTATATGCCCTGGCTTTATCCGCCCGGGTTTCTGGTCATCGTCACCCCGCTTGGGGCCTTGTCCTTCCCGCTGGCCTTCACCCTTTGGACCATGGTGTCGCTGGGCCTGGTGGCCTGGGCGTTCCGGCCCTTTGTGGCCGGGATCGTGCCGCTTTGGCTGGCGGTCAGCCTGGCCCCGGCCTTTTACCCCGGGTTGCTGCTTGGGCAGAACAGTCTGCTGCTTCTGGCGGGACTGCTGGCCGCGCTGGCCGCTTTGCGGGCGGAACGCTGGGTGCTGGCGGGGGTCTTCATCGGCCTCTTGACCCTGAAGCCGCAGCTTGGGATCATGATCCCCTTCGCACTTCTGGCGATCCGCGCATGGCGTACGATCTTTGCCGCGATCGGCACCACGATCGTCATCTCGGCCCTGCCGACGCTGCTTTATGGGCTGGACTACTGGCCCTTGCTGCAGGTCAGCATGGCCGACCACAGCGCCACGATGCTGCAGTCCATCGACGGCATGAAATGGATGATCAGCCTGGTCTATGTGCTGACCCTGCTTGGCGTGGACGCAGGCCTTGCGCTGAAGGTGCAGCTGGCGATCACCGCCGCCTGCGCCGTGGCCGTCTATGCGCTGTGGCGGTCGGACCGGGCCACGTTTGACGTCAAGGCCGCTGGGCTTTTGCTGGCTGTCCTTCTGTCCGCGCCGTATCTCTGGTCCTACGAAGGGGCACTGATGGCGGCAGTTGCGCTTTTTCTGCTGCGCGGTGGCATCCTGACCACCCGCCCTGCGCATCTCTGCCTGCTTGGCCTTTTGTGGACTGGGGCCGCGCTGCAGACGCTGAACCTGTTCGTCAGGGTCATTGATGCAAGATGGCTGGGCGCGGCGCTTATCCCGCCGCTTCTCTTCTTCTGCTTTGCCTTGTGTCTGCGGCAGATCATCCTGCCGCAGCCGCACCGCCTGAAACCGGCCTGAATGCATCAGGCCTTATGGAAACACTTGAAACCGCTGGCCATCCTGCGCACACAGGCATCGGACGGCACGATCCTTGGGAAAAACGCATGTCGGCACTGAACATCAAGAAGGGCTCTTCCAGCCACTCGGCCTATGACCTTCGCGACAGCCATTCGCAGGTTGAAGAAAGCCACACCCTCGCGGTGATCGTCGAGAATGAGCCGGGCGTGCTCGCGCGGGTCATCGGCCTCTTTTCAGGCCGGGGCTACAACATCGACAGCCTGACCGTGGCCGAAGTGGACCACACCGGCCACCGGTCGCGCATCACCATCGTCACGCGCGGCACCCCTGCGGTGATCGACCAGATCGAGGCGCAGCTGCGCCGGATGGTGCCGGTCTATGACGTGCATGACCTGACGGCCGAAGGTCCGGCGGTGCAGCGCGAACTGGCGCTGATCAAGGTGGCGGGCAAAGGCGCCGCCCGGGTCGAAGCCCTGCAGCTGGCCGAGATTTTCCGCGCCAATGTGGTGGATTCGACACTGGAAAGCTTTGTGTTCGAAATGACCGGCACCCCGGAAAAGATTGACGCCTTCGCCGACCTCATGCGCCCCTTGGGCCTGTTGGAGATTGCCCGGACTGGCGTTGCCGCCCTGGCCCGCGGCGTCTGACGGCATGCAGGACGCCCCATCGATAGCGGCGGGCGACGCGCGGCTGCAGGCCCTGTCCGGCACCGGCACCAAGGTGGTGGTGGTTCTGGGCATCAGCCTGACGCTGTTTCTGACGACCCTGGTCGTGGCGACCGGGTTCATCCTGACCTCGGAAGACGGGCTGCGCACCATCGATTCCGACTTTCGGGTGTTCTGGGCCACAGCGCGGCTGGTGCTGGCGGGCGATCCCTTGGCCGCCCTGGATCAGGCCAACCTTGAGGCCCAGTACAACACCGTCACCGAAGACTGGATGCCCTGGCTTTATCCCCCCGGCTATATGTTCGTCATCACCCCGTTTGGGGCGATGTCTTATGCTTGGGCGTTTCTGGTCGCGACCCTGATCGCGATTATGGGCATGGCGCTTGCCTCGCGGCCCTTCGTCGCCGGGGTCAAGCCGATCTGGGCGGCGATGGCTTTGGCACCTTCCTACCTGCCCGCTTTGGTCATTGGCCAGAACAGCATGATCTGGCTTGCGGTTCTTATGGCGGCGCTGGCGGCCATGCGGTCGGGCAAGGCGGTGCTGGCGGGGGTTCTGATCGGCTGCCTGACGCTGAAGCCGCAACTGGGCGTGCTGATCCCCTTCGCCCTGCTGGCGGCGGGGCAATGGCGCACGATCCTTGCGGCCCTGGGCACGACACTGGTCCTTGCCATCGTGCCGACGCTGATCGTGGGGCCGGAGTATTGGCCACTTCTGTCCAAGAACATGTCCGAACACGCCAGCCGGATGATCGAGTTGGTGAATGAGCTTTTCCTGACGGTCGGCCCCTTCGCGTTCCTCGCCCAGCTTGGCCTGCCCCCGGCGACCGGGCTTTCGCTGCAATGGGGGGTGATGGCGGTGGCTGCCCTGTCGGTGTTCGTGTTCTGGAGGTCGGACCGGATCAGCTTTGACGCGAAGGTCGGCCTCTTGATGACCGCGATCCTGCTTTCTGCGCCCTATCTGTGGTATTACGAGGCGGCGATGATGGCGGCGATTGGCCTGTTCCTCGTGCGGGCGGGCATCCTGACCACCCGCTGGCCGCATCTGGTGCTGGTGGCGCTTCTGTGGATCGGCGCGGGGTTGCAGTCGATGGACCTGGTCTTCCCTTTGTTCGAGGACCGCTATCTTGGCGCCTTCATCGTGACACCGGTGCTGACGGCATGCTTCGTCTTGTGCTGGGCGCACCTTTTGCAGGCGCGCCGGGCGCAGGCAGCCTAGCGGCCAGTAAAGGCCGGGCGGCGCTTTTCAAGGAAGGCCGTCACCCCTTCGCGGAAGTCATCGCTGGCCCCGCAGGAACCCTGCAGCCGGGCCTCTAGCGCAAGTTGGGTTTCCAGGTCCTGATCGAACGCCCCACGCAGCGCCTGCTTCAAGGCAGCGAAGGCCCCGGTCGGCCCGGCAGCCAACTGTGCGGCGCGGGCGGCAACCACCTCTGCAAAGCGGGCATCGGGGACGGCCTCCCAGATCATGCCCCAAGCCTCGGCCTTCGTGGCACTCACCGGTTCGGCCAGAAGGGCTGCCCCCATCGCGCGCTGCAGGCCCACGCGGCGCGGCAGGAAACTGGTGCCGCCCGCATCCGGGATCAGCCCGATCCGCGCGAAGGCCTGGATGAACGTGGCGCTTTCGGCAGCAATCACCAGATCGCAGGCAAGCGCCAGGTTCGCCCCCGCCCCCGCCGCCGCCCCGTTGACCGCCGCAATGACCGGAACCGGGGCCTCCGTGATCGCCCGGATCATTGGCACGTATTCGTCATTCAACGTCGCTTCAAAATCCACCGCACCCAGACTTTGCGCATCGCCAAGGTCCTGACCCGAGCAGAACGCCCGCCCTGCCCCAGTCAGCACGACCACCCGGCCCGAATGCGCCTCGCGCAGCGCAGCCGTCAGCTCAACCCGCATCACCCGGTTCAGCGCATTCATCACCTCGGGCCGGTTCAGCGTGATCGTGGTCACGCCCTCGGCCTTGGTCACGGTGAGTGTGGTCATGAAAGCGCCCCCCTTGCGATGCGGCAAGGCTAACGGGTTAGGCGCACAAGGCCAAAGCCCGACGCCGCGTCACTCTTTCAGGATTTCGCGCAAACGGGCTTCCTCTGCCTCCGTCAGGCGCGCGTCAGGCACCACGCGGCGGCGCTGTGCTGCGACGGCAATCCCGATCGCCGCCAGAAACAGCGCAGGACCTGCCAGCCACAGGATCAGGTTTGACCCTTCGGCACGCGGGTTGAACAGCACGAACTCACCATAACGGGCGACGATGTAATCCACCACTTCGCGGTCGCTATCGCCCGCCACCAGCCGTTCGCGGATGATGATCCGCAGATCGCGGCTGATGGGGGCAGAGCTGTCGTCGATGGATTCGCCCTGACAGACCGGACAGCGGATATCGCGGCTGATCTCGCGCGCCCGCGCCTCAAGCGCAGGGTCTGCCAGAATCTCATCCGGCTGGACCGCGAAGGCGGGGCTTGCCAGCAGCGCCAGTGCCAGAATGAAACGCCTCATTCCGCAGGCACCCCTGCGACCGGCGCCGCCGCCTTGCGCGCGCCTGCCGCCACCCTGAAGCGCCGGTCCGTCAGACTGACCAGGCCGCCAAAGGCCATCAAAAGGCAGCCCGCCCACAGCCAGTTGGCAAAGGGCTCGATATAGCTGCGCACGGCCCAACCTCCGGATTGCTGCCGGTCGCCCAGCACGATGTAGACATCGCGCAGGAAGCCATAGTCGATCCCGGCCTCGGTCGTCGGCATGGCCGCCACTGGATAGATGCGCTTTTCGGGGGTCAGGGTTGCCACCACCGCGCCATCGCGCAGCACCGTCATGAAGCCCATGGTCGACAGGTAATTCGGCCCCTCCACGTCACGCACATCGTCAAGGCGCACCTCATAGGCGCCCAGGGGGAAGGTCTCACCCACCTGAACCACGCGGATATCTTCGATCTTCCAGGCCAGCATGGCCGAGACGGCAAAGATCGTGATCCCAAGGCCGCCATGCGCCACCGCCTTGCCCCAGTCGGCGCGCGGCAGTCGGGTCAGGCGGGACAGGCGTTGGCCCACCCCGTCACGCCCGGTGCGCAGCCAAAGGTCTGCCAATGCTCCGAAAAAGACCCAGGCCCCCAGCGCCACGCCAATTGGCCCCAGCGCGGTCTGGTTGGTCTGCATCGCATAGGCCAGCGCCGCCAACGCCACTGAAAACACCAGCGCCGGAATCAAGGCGCGGGCATTGCGCTGGATGCTGCCGCGCTTCCACGCCAGCATCGCACCCGGCGGCAGGATGATCGCCAGCGCCACGACAAAGGGGCTGAAGGCCGCGTTGAAGAAGGGCTCACCCACCGACAGGGTGCGACCAAGCAACAGCTCGGCGATCAGCGGCCAGATCGTGCCGATGAAGATCACAAAGGCCGACACCGCCAGAAGGATGTTGTTCGCAACCAAGGCACTTTCGCGGCTGACAAGGGCGAAGATGCCCTTCGCCTCCATCGCCCCGGCGCGCAGGGCAAACAGGATCAGCGCCCCGCCGGTGAAGAACGCAAGGATCAAAAGGATGAACACGCCCCGGTCAGGGTCATTGGCAAAGGCATGCACCGACGTGATGACGCCCGAACGCACGATGAACGTGCCGATCAGGCTGAACCCGAAAGCAAGGATCGCCAGCAGGATGGTCCAGGCCTTCAGGCTTTCGCGTTTTTCCACCACGATGGCACTGTGCAGAAGCGCGATGGCCAGCAGCCAAGGCATGAAGCTGGCGTTTTCCACCGGGTCCCAGAACCAGAAGCCGCCCCAGCCAAGCTCATAATACGCCCACCAGGACCCCAGACCGATGCCGATGGTCAGGAAGATCCAGGCGGCCAGCGTCCATGGCCGCACCCAGCGGCCCCAGGCAGCATCGACCTTGCCTTCGATCAGCGCGGCCACGGCAAAGCTGAACGCCATGCTGAGGCCGACATACCCAAGGTAAAGGAACGGCGGGTGGAAGGCGAGGCCGGGGTCCTGCAGCAAGGGGTTCAGGTCCTGCCCGTCCAAAGGTGGTGCCGCCAGCCGCCAGAACGGGTTCGACGTCAACAGCATGAACAACAGGAACGCGACGCCGATCATGCCTTGCACCGACAGCACCCGCGCCTTCAGCCGCATCGGCAGGTTGCCGCCCCAGACTGCCACCGCCCCGCCGTAGACCGCCAGGATCAAGACCCACAGCAGCAGAGACCCCTCATGGTTCCCCCAAACACCGCTGATCTTGTAGAGAAGCGGCTTTTCGGTGTGCGAGTTCTGGACCACCACCGCGAGCGAGAAGTCAGAGGCAACGAAAGCCCAGGTCAGTACCCCGAACGATGTGGCCACCAATATCAACTGGATCATCGCCGCGGGCTCGGCCAGGGCCATCAGCCGCGCGTCACCGCGATGCGCGCCCCACAAGGGCAGCGTCGATTGCACCAGCGCCACCATCAGCGCAAGGATCAGCGCAAAATGCCCAAGTTCGATGATCATGGCCTACTCCCGTTTCACTGTCATACTAGGCGTCCGGGCCGCCATTAGGAATACCCTGCGCCCTTCCGCCGCGCCAATCGGCAGTTTGCCGGAAAGCAGGCGTTTGCCCCGGCCATTTGTGCGTTGCCACCGACCATGTGCCGCCGCTACACCCGTCCCTGACCTTGTGAGGACCCCATGCCCAAAACCATCCTGATCGGCGCGCCCATCGACACCGGGCAGCAGCGCCCCGGCTGCCTGATGGGCCCGGCCGCCTACCGCGTCGCTGGCCTCGCGCGCGAGATCGCGTCCGAAGGCCATGGCGTCGCCGACTGGGGCGATCTGACCCTACCCCCGCTTGATCCGGTCAGCTGCCCGAACCCCGTAGTCCATTCCCTGGCCGAAACCCTTGGCTGGACCCAGGCCGTGATGGACCGCGTCGATGACGCGCTGTCCGAGGGTGGCTTTCCCATCATCATGGGCGGCGATCATTCGCTGGCGCTTGGGTCGGTCGCCGGGGCTGCGGCCTTTGCCCAGCGGCAGGACCGGCCCCTGTTCGTCCTGTGGCTGGACGCGCATTCCGATTTCCACACGCCCCTCACCACCACCTCGGGCAACCTGCACGGCACGCCTCTCGCCTATATCGCGGGGCGCGACGGCTTTGACGCCTTCCCGCCCTTCCCCGCCCCGGTGCCCGCTGACCGCATCTGCCTTTACGGCATCCGTTCCGTTGACCCCGCCGAACAGGCCGCGCTTCTGGTCCATGACATTGCCATCAACGACATGCGGGTGCTCGACGAACACGGCATCGTCGCCCCCTTGCGCGATTTCCTGACCAAGGTCCGGCAGGCGGGGGGCATGCTGCATGTCTCGCTTGACGTCGATTTCCTTGACCCCGCCATCGCCCCCGCCGTCGGCACCACTGTCCCGGGCGGCACCACCTTCCGTGAGGCGCATCTGGTGATGGAACTCCTCCACGAATCCGGCCTTGTCACCTCGCTCGACCTGGTCGAACTGAACCCCTTCCTCGACGATCGCGGGATGACCGCCCGGCTGATGGTGGATCTGGTGGGCTCCCTGATGGGCAAGAAGGTCTTCGACCGCCCGACAAGGGCCAAATGATGACCCTGAACCTCGTCCCCTTCGTTTCCGTTGACAAGATGATGCAGCTGGTCCTGCAGCTTGGCATCGAGCGCGTCCTGATCGACCTTGCGGCCGAGATCGAGGCCGACTTTCGCCGCTGGCCCCTTTTCGACAAGACCCCCCGCATCGCCAGCCATTCCGACGTCGGCGTGATTGAACTCATGCCCACCTCGGACGGCGTCACCTACGGCTTCAAATACGTCAACGGCCACCCGGCCAACATGCGCCAGGGTCTGCAGACCGTCACCGCTTTCGGCCTTTTGGCGGATGTGGCGACCGGCTACCCCGTGCTTCTGTCGGAAATGACCATCCTTACCGCGCTGCGCACGGCGGCCACCAGCGCCATGGCGGCAAAACACCTCGCCCCCGCAAATGCCACCACCATGGCCCTGATCGGCAATGGCGCGCAGGCGGAATTCCAGGCCCTCGCCTTCAAGGCGATCTGCGGGTTGACCGAGGTTCGGCTTTACGACATCGACCCCGCCGCCACCGCGAAATGCGTGAAAAACCTTGCCGGATCGGGCCTGCGCGTCATCCCCTGCACGACGCCGGAAGAAGCGATCCTTGGCGCACAAGTGATCACCACCGTCACCGCCGACAAGACCAACGCCACCATCCTGACCGACAACATGCTTGGCGCGGGCGTCCATATCAACGGCGTCGGCGGCGATTGTCCGGGGAAGACCGAGCTTCACCGCGATATCCTCATGCGGTCAAAGATCTTTGTCGAATACCCGCCCCAAACCCGGATTGAGGGCGAAATCCAGCAGCTTGCCCCCGACCATCCGGTGACCGAGCTTTGGCAGGTCATTACCGGCGCCACGCCGGGCCGGACCTCCGCCGATCAGGTGACCCTATTCGACAGCGTCGGTTTCGCGATCGAGGATTTCTCGGCCCTGCGCTACATCCTCGCCCAAAGCCAGGCGACCGGCCTGTTCGACAGCCTTGACATGATCGCGGACCCTGACGATCCGCGCGACCTGTACGGCATGCTCTTGCGCGCTGCCGGTTAGTGAATTCGGAACTCACCCACCACATTGCGCCATTCCCCCGGCGCAATCAGCTTGCGGTGGGTGAAGCGCACGGAATGGAGCGGCCCTTCGATGTTGCCGTGCCAGAATTCGATGAAACGGAACAATTCCGGATAGTCAGGCGCCAGATCATACTCTTGCCAGACGAAGCTGTTGAGAACATTGCGATAATCCGGCATCCGGTAGTAAAGTTCCGCCGTGGTCAGCCCGTAGCCCTTCAGCATCCGTTCCGTCTCGCTTGCAGCCATGTGGTACCCCTTTCCTGCATGCCACAGGCCGATGATGCCAAATTCAGATTAAAGATCAATGAAAACAATATGTTGTCACTCACCTCTTGCGGCTGCCAGCAGATCACGCCCCGCCATTGCACCCCATAGCTTGAATGGTGTATCCTTCTGCCAGCTAAATCTTGTGATTTGATGATGGGCGGACAGCACAGTGGCGGATATCCCGGAAGACACTGAAAAGACAGAAGAAACGCCAGAACGCGCTGTGCATCACGGCCCGCAGATCGACATCGCGGCCGAGATGAAGACCGCCTACCTCGACTACGCGATGAGCGTGATCGTCTCTCGCGCCATTCCTGACCTGCGGGATGGGCTGAAACCCGTCCACCGCCGCATCCTCTTTGCGATGCACGAATCCGGCAACACCCATGACAAGGCCTATCGCAAATCGGCCCGCCCGGTCGGTGACACGATGGGAAAATACCACCCCCACGGCGATAGCGCGATCTATGACGCGTTGGTGCGGATGGCGCAGCCGTTCAGCATGTCGCTGAAACTCCTTGATGGCCAAGGCAATTTCGGGTCGATGGACGGCGATAACGCCGCCGCCATGCGCTATACCGAAGTGCGGATGGACAAGCCCGCTGCCTTCCTCCTCGCCGACATCGACAAGGAAACCGTCGACTTCCAGGACAACTATGACGGCAAGGATCGTGAACCCACCGTCCTGCCCGCCCGTTTCCCGAACATGCTGGTCAACGGCGCGGGCGGCATTGCCGTCGGCATGGCGACCAACATCCCGCCGCACAACCTCGGCGAAGTGATCGACGGCACCCTCGCCATGATCGCCAATCCCGACATCAGCATGGAAGCGCTGATGGACATCATCCCCGCCCCGGACTTTCCGACCGGCGGCCTGATCCTTGGCCGCTCTGGCGCGCGGAAAGCGTATCTGGAGGGGCGCGGGTCGGTCATCATCCGCGCGAAGACCCATATCGAGGAAATCCGCAAGGACCGCTTCGCCATCGTCATCGACGAGGTGCCCTATCAGGTCAACAAGGCGACGATGATCGAAAAGATTGCCGAACTCGTCCGCGAAAAGCGGGTTGAGGGCATCTCGAACATCGCCGACGAATCCGACCGGATCGGCGTGCGCGTGGTGATCGAGTTGAAGCGCGACGCAACACCGGATGTGGTTCTGAACCAGCTGTTCCGCTTCTCGGCGATGCAGGTTTCGTTCGGCTGCAACATGCTTGCGCTGAACGGCGGCCGCCCCGAACAACTGACCCTGCGCGATTTCCTCAGCCATTTCATCACCTTCCGTGAGGAAGTAGTTGCCCGCCGGACCGCTTATGAACTCCGCAAGGCCCGCGAGCGCAGCCACGTCCTTTGCGGCCTTGCCGTTGCGGTGTCGAACGTTGATGAGGTCGTCCGCACCATCCGCGCCTCGGCGGATGCGGCAGAAGCGCGCGAAAAGCTGATGACCCGCCGCTGGCCCGCCCAGGACATCGCCGATTACATCAAGCTGATCGACGACCCCAGCCACCGGATCAACGAAGACGGCACCTACAACCTTTCCGAAGTGCAGGCCCGCGCGATCCTTGACCTGCGCCTGCAGCGCCTGACCGCGCTTGGCGTCAAGGAGGTCACCGACGAACTTGAAGACCTCGCCGCCAAGATCAAGGATTACCTTGAGATTCTGGGCTCACGCGACCGGATCATGGCCATCATCTCCACCGAACTGGCCGAGATGAAGCAGATGTTCGCCGTCCCCCGCCGGACCGAGATTGTCGACTGGGCCGGCGACATGGAAGACGAAGACCTGATCGAGCGGGAGGATATGGTCGTGACCATCACCTCCGGCGGCTACATCAAGCGTACGCCCCTGGCGGAATTCCGGTCGCAGAACCGGGGCGGCAAGGGCCTGGCTTCGATGCAGACCAAGGAAGATGATGTCGTCACCACGCTTTTCGTAGCCAATACGCACACTTGGCTCCTCTTCTTCACAACCGATGGCATGGTCTACAAGCTGAAGACCTGGCGCCTGCCGCTGGCCGGCCGCACCGCCAAGGGCAAGGCGATGGTCAACATCCTGCCGATCACTGCCGGCGTCTCCATCGCCGCCCTGATGCCCGTGGACGTGCCCGAGGAGGACTGGGAAACCCTGCAGATCGTCTTTGCGACCAGCGACGGCGACGTCCGCCAGAACGACCTTTCCGACTTCACCAACGTCAAGCGCAACGGCAAGATCGCGATGAACCTGCCCGACGGCATCACCCTGGTGAACGCCGCCATCGCCGACGACCAGGACGACGTGATGCTGGTCACCGAAGCCGGCCGCGCCATCCGCTTCCCCACGACCGAGATTCGCGTCTTCAAATCCCGCGGCTCCACCGGCGTCCGCGGCATCCGCCTTGCCGAGGGCGACCACGTCGTCTCCATGTCGATCATCCGCCACTTCGACGCCACGCCGGAGGAACGCGAAGCCTACCTCAAGCAGCGCCGCCTGATCGCCGGGGTGACCGAGGATGAGGCCGACGATGAAGAAGAAACCGTGGCTGCAGGCCAGCTTAGCCCCGAACGTTACAGTGAGATGTCCGCCGCCGAAGACCTGATCCTGACCGTCACCAAAGGTGGGTCGGGCAAGCTTTCCTCCTCCCACGACTACCCCGTCCGGGGGCGCGGCGGCATGGGCGTCAAGGCCATCTCGCCCGGTCCTCGCGGTGGCCGCATCATTGCGTCCTTCCCGGTTACGACATCCGACCAAATCATGCTCGCCACCTCCACCGGCCAGTCGATCCGCGTGCCGGTTGACCAGATCAGCTTCCGCTCGCGCAGCGCAGGCGGCGTCAAGGTGTTCAACGTCGCCAGCGACGAAGAGGTCGTCTCCGTCGCCCGCGTGGCAGAACAGGGCGAGGATGAGTGATGGAGGCATGGGCGCCCCTCGCGCTTTTTGCCCTGATCATGGGCGGGCTGATGATCGGCCTCGCGCGCTATCAGTCGGCGCGCTACCAGACCTATCTGCAGCAGCATTCCGACACGACCAAGGCCATGCTGGAGGAGCAAAAGCGCACGCAAGAGGTCATCACCCGGCAAACGCTCGCCCTGGAACGCATCGCCGACGCCCTTGAAAAGCGCGCTTGAAACCCGCCTCGCCGCCCTTGCAGCGGCGGGTGAGACCATCGCTTACGGCCAACTCGCCAAAGAGCTTGGCCTCCGCATGGCCCACCTGACCGCCCAGCTTGAAGCACTGATGGAGGAAGACGCGGCCCAGAACCGCCCCTTCCGCGCCGCTCTCCTCCACCAGCGCCTCTCGCCCGACAACCTTCCCGCGCCTGGCTTCTTCCTGAAAGCGGCCGAACTCGGCCACCCCACCACCGACCCCGCCGCTTTCACGCATTCCCACCGCCAAGCCCTTCATCTGTCCCCAAATATCCCGGGGTGAATTGGCCCGCCGGGCCAAGAGGGGCAGCGCCCCTGCTTGCCACGCCTGCCCCGCAAAGCTACATCCCCCCCATGGAAACACTTCACATCATCGGCGGCGGCATGGCGGGGGCTGAGGCTGCCTGGGCCGCCGCGAACGCCGGCATCCCCGTCGTCATTCACGAAATGCGCCCCGTGGTGAAAACCTTCGCCCACCGTACGGGCGACTTCGCGGAAATGGTCTGCTCGAATTCCTTCCGGTCGGACGACCACGAACAGAACGCGGTCGGCCTCCTGCATTGGGAAATGCGCACGGCGGGCGGACTGGTGATGGAGATGGCCGAGAAACACCGCCTTCCCGCAGGCGGGGCGCTGGCTGTAGACCGGGATCCCTTCGCCGCAGCTGTGACCGCTAAACTCAAGGAGCACCCGCTGATTTCCGCGTCTTATGAGGAAGTTACCGAACTTCCCTCATCTGGGAACTGGATCATCGCCACCGGCCCCCTGACCAGCACCGCGCTTGCCCAGTCGATCAAATCCGCCACCGGGGCCGAGGCGCTGGCCTTCTTCGACGCCATCGCCCCCATCGTCTATGCCGACAGCATCGACATGGACACCGCCTGGATGCAGTCACGCTATGACAAGGGCGAGACCGAAGATGAGCAAAAGGCCTACATCAACTGCCCGATGACCAAAGACGAGTATGAGGCCTTCATCGACGCCCTCCTCGCCGCCGAGAAAACGGAATTCCACGAAGGCGAAACCGCAGGCTATTTCGACGGCTGCCTGCCGATCGAGGTCATGGCCGAACGTGGCCGCGAAACCCTGCGCCACGGCCCGATGAAGCCGGTCGGCCTGACCAACGCGCACCGGCCCGATGTGAAGCCCTACGCCGTGGTTCAGCTTCGACGCGACAACAAACTGGGCACGCTTTACAACATCGTCGGCTTCCAGACCAAGATGAAGTATGGCGCGCAAACCTCTGTTCTGAAGATGATTCCTGGTCTTCAGGACGCGAGTTTCGCCCGCCTTGGCGGCATCCACCGCAACACCTTCATCAACTCGCCCACGCTTCTTGACCATCAGTTGCGGCTGAAATCCCACCCGCATCTTCGCTTTGCGGGCCAGATCACCGGGGTTGAGGGGTATGTGGAATCCGCCGCGATGGGCCTTTTGGCTGGCCGGATGGCCGCGGCCGAAATCAAGGGCAAAACCCTGCCCCCGCCGCCCCCGGAAACCGCGATGGGCGCGCTTGTCACCCACATCACCGGCGGGGCCGAGGCTAAGACGTTTCAGCCGATGAACGTGAACTTCGGCCTCTTCCCCCCAATTGACGCCAAAGGCGGCCGCCGGGGCCGCACCGTGCGCTACAAGGCCTACACCGACCGCGCGAAAGAGGCGTTCCAGGCATGGCTTGCCATATAGGGAACCCCGCCCCGGCCCCCGCGCCGGGGCCTCTGCTGACCGATGAGGTCCCGGGTCAAGCCCGGGACGGGGTCACATGATCACCCGCTTCGCCCCCAGTCCTACGGGCCCCCTCCACCTTGGCCACGCCTATTCCGCCATCCTGGCGCATGACATGGCGCGCGCGGCGGGTGGGCAATTCCTTCTGCGGATGGAGGACACGGACCTCGAACGCTGCAAGCCTGAGTATGACGACCTGATCCAGACCGATCTGCACTGGCTTGGCCTTGCCTGGGACGGCCCAATTAACCGGCAGTCGGGCAAGATCGCTGACTACAACAATCGCCTTGAAGCCCTTGAAGACAAAGGGCTTCTCTACCCCTGCTCTTGCACAAGATCCGACATTCGCGCCGCCCTTGCCGCGCCGCAAGAAGGTGTTGCCTTCAACGTCTACCCTGGAACCTGCCGGGGCCGCCCGATGGCCTCACGCCTGCCCGGTGATGCGTTGCGCCTTGATCTTGCTGCCGCCTTGCGGGTCTTGCCTGCGGACCTTGGCTTTGTTGAAACCGGCCCCGCCCATTCAGGCCCCCACCGAATTGACCCGAAGGACGCCCACGCCCGGATTGGCGACGTCGTCCTGTCGCGGAAGGGCGAAGATATCGTCGCGTACTTCCTTGCCTCGGCTTTTGACGATGCCGACCAAGGGGTTACCCATGTGATCCGAGGAGAGGACCTCTTCGACTTCACCCCCGTCCAAGTGATCCTGCAGCATCTTTTCGGGCTGCCGACGCCGATCTATCACCACCACCGCCTGATCCGCGACGATCAGGGCAAGCGGCTGGCCAAACGCGACGACGCCCGTGCGATAGCCAAATACCGGGCCGAAGGTGCTACCCCCGCCGACATCCGCCGCATGGTCGGGTTACCAAATTCTTAACGTCCACGACCAAGCCTTTGATTGCAAATCACAGATCAGCCTTGTCCACCGTGGACAGGCTGAAGGATCTCGACCTCCGCCCCGTCCCGTACCGCCGTATAGAAGCACGACCGCCGCCCGGTGTGGCAGGCGGGGCCCTCCTGCTCGACCAGCGCCAGCAGGCAGTCCCGGTCGCAATCGACCCGCAATTCCACCAGCCGCTGGTGGTGGCCCGAGGTTTCGCCCTTGACCCAGAACTCCCCCCGCGACCGCGACCAGTAGGTGACCTTGCCCGTCGCCAGCGTTGCCGCAACCGAGGCCGCATTCATCCAGGCGACCATCAACACCTCACCCGAGGCATGGTCCTGCGCCACGCACGGAATCAGGCCCTTTGCATCATAGGTCAGGCTGGAAGGATCGAACGGCATCGCAAGGCTCCTTGGCGACGGTGGCAGAGAGGACTACATACAGTCTCAACCGGGGATGATCCATGAGCGACAGCGACCTTCTCTCCCTCTACTCGGGCCGCATTCTGGCCCTTGCGGCGGATATCCCGCATCACGGTCGCCTGCCCGCCCCGCAGGCGAGCGCGAAGAAACGCTCACCGCTCTGCGGGTCAACCGTGACGGTCGATGTGGTCACCCAGGATGGTCGCGTGGTGGAGTTCGCACAAGACGTGAAGGCCTGCGCCCTTGGGCAAGCCGCGGCGTCGGTCCTAGGCACGGTGGTGATCGGCCGGACCCTGGCTGAGCTGCAGACCGCCCAGACCCAGCTCCGCGCCATGCTGAAAGAGGGCGGGCCAGTGCCGGACGCCCCGTTCGCAGGGTTTGAGGTCCTGTCGCCCGCACGCGAGTTCAAGAACCGCCACGCTTCGATCTTGCTGGCGCTTGAAGCGGTCTGTGAGGCGATGGCTGCAGCCGAAGCAGCGGCCTAAAAAAAACCGCCGCGCGTCAAAGGACGGCGGCGGCAGTAGCGCATCTGGGATTGGCGGACCGGCGGACCATGCAGGGCATGGGGGAAGGCGGGTCACCGTTTGGGGACAGAGCGCGGGGCAGAAACCTTAGGCGAGGCCGGGCACGGCAAGCACGGCGAAAAGCAGGACAAACAACGCAAGAAGGCCAACCGTATCTTCCACCGCACCGCGGGGGGTATGGGTCAGAAGCGTCTTTACAGCGGCTTTCATGGTGATCTCCCTGCTTGTTGCTATATTGTTCTCATATCTCGCACGGTCTGTAAAGAACTTTTTAAGAACATTTGAGAACGAAGCGGGTCTGGGGGACTTTGCCGCAGCAGCTTGCCTTGGCCCACTGCGAGCACCACCGGCAGGACAAGGGCCGATCGTGCCCTCAGCCGACCCCAATAAGCCGGATCGCCCGATCCTGATCCAGCAGCCAAAGCAAGGCCCGCACAGCAAGCCCGCGTGGGCTGGTCAGGCCCGGATCATCAACCAAAAGCTTGCGGGCATCCGATTGCGCGACGGCCATGAGGGACGCCTGACGCTCCATATCGGCGACCCTGAACCGGGGCAACCCGGATTGCGCCGTGCCGATCAGGTCACCCGCGCCGCGCATGGCAAGGTCTTCTTCGGCGATGCGGAAGCCGTCTTCGGTGTCGCGGATCGTGGTCAGCCGGCGCGACCCGGTCTCGTTCAACGGCGCCTGATACAAGAGCAGACAGGTCGAGGCTGCTTCTCCCCGCCCGACCCTTCCGCGCAGTTGGTGCAGTTGTGCAAGGCCAAAGGTTTCGGCCCGTTCGATCACCATGATCGTGGCATTGGGCACGTTCACCCCGACCTCGATCACTGTAGTCGCGACCAGAACCGACGTCTCCCCGGCCACAAAGCGCGCCATCGCCGCGTCTTTGTCAGCCGGGGGCATCTGGCCGTGGACCAGGCCGACACGATCGCCCAAAGCCGCGCGCAGGTGCTGGAACCGCTGTTCGGCGCTGGCGTAATCCACCACTTCGGATTCTTCGACCAGGGGGCAGACCCAATAGGCCTGCCGCCCTTCGGTAACCGCCTTACGCAAGTGTTCAACCACCTCATCCAGCCGTTCGTCCGACACCATGGCGGTGCGGATCGGCTTTCGGCCCGCCGGCTTTTCATCCAGCACCGACACGTCCATGTCGCCATGCGTGGCGAGCGCAAGGCTGCGCGGGATCGGCGTGGCGGTCATCACCAGCACATCCACCGCTTCGCCCTTGGCGCCAAGCTCCATCCGCTGGGCCACGCCAAAGCGGTGCTGTTCATCGACGACGGCAAGGCGAAGGTCCTGAAACGCCACGTCTTTCTGAAAGACTGCGTGCGTGCCGACCAGAAGCGGAATCCGTCCCATTGCCAGGTCTTCCAACTTCATAGCCCGATCCGCACCCCGGTCACGCCCGGTGAGGAGTTCCAGCCGCACCCCCGCCGCGCGGGCCAGGGGGGCGAGCCCTTCGAAATGCTGGCGGGCCAGGATTTCGGTCGGGGCCATCATCACGCCCTGCCCGCCCGCCTCAACCGCGATCAGCAGCGCCTGGAACGCGACCAGCGTCTTGCCGGACCCCACATCGCCCTGCAACAGCCGGTTCATCCGCAACGGCTGCGCCATGTCGGCGGCAATTTCGGCCACCGCCCGCGTTTGGGCGACGGTCGCAGAATAGGGCAGGCTTTTCAGCACCTTTACCCGCAAGGTGCCATCGCCCATGGTCACCACGCCCTTCCCCCGACGGATCTGCGCGCGCGCCAAGGCAAGGGTGACCTGATGGGCAAAAAGCTCATCATAGGCCAGGCGGACGCGCGTGGGGTGGGTAAAGGCCAGGGCAGCCAAAGAGTCGGGCGCATGGGCCATCTTCAGGGCCGCGGCCCAATCCGGCCAGCCTTCGCGCGCTTTCAGGTTGGGGTCGATCCATTCGGCAAGGGCCGGCACCCGGGTCAGCGCCCCTGCCACCGCCTTGGCCACCACCCGTTGCGTCAGGGCCGCGGTCAGGGGGTAGACGGGTTCAAAACTCGGCAGTTCCGACGCCTCTTCAGGGCGCAGCACATGGTCGGGGTGGACCATCTGCGCGATACCGTCAAAAAGCTCCACCTTGCCGGAGATCAGGCGGCGCTGGCCGGTCGGCAGCAACTTTTGCAGGAAATCGGCACGGGCGTGGAAGAAGACCAGCATGAATTCCAGCCGCGCATCGCGCACCATCACCCGGTAGGGCTTGCCCTTCAGCCGGGGTGGCATGTGGGCGCCGACCTCAACCTCAACCGTCAGGGTCGTGGGGGGCACCACATCCCTGACCGAGGCGCGGCGGGTGCGGTCGATGCCCGAATAGGGCAAGAGGTACAAAAGATCCTTCGGGCGGGTTATCCCCATGGTTTCAAAGGCCTGGGCCGCCTTTGGGCCAACACCCGGCAAAGTTTCCAGTTCTGTGAACAGCGGGAAAAGCGCCTCGGGCCGGGTCATTCGCCGATCAGCCGCAGCCAGGAGTCTTCGTCGATCAGTTCAACGCCCAAGCGTTCGGCATCCTTGGCCTTCGACCCCGCACCCGGGCCCGCGACAACCAGATCCGTCTTGGCGCTGACGCTGCCAGCGACCTTGGCCCCCAAAGCCTCGGCCCGGGCCTTGGCTTCGGCGCGGGTCATCTTTTCCAGCGTGCCGGTGAAGACCACGGTCTTGCCCGCGACTGGGCTGTCCACCGCCCCCCGTGCAACGACCGGCTGGACCTGCAGTTCCGCCACCAGCGCATCCATCGCCGCGCGTTCTGCGGGGTTCTGAAACGCCTCAACCAGGCTTTGCGCCATCACCGCGCCGACCCCGTCAATCGCCGTGAGGTCGGCCCATTCCGGGCTGCCGGGCGTGGCATGGGTGATCGCCGCCTCAAACGCAGACCAGGTGGAGTAATGCCGGGCCAAAAGCCCCGCTGCCACTTCGCCGACATGCCGGATACCAAGCGAGAAGAGCAGCCTGTCCAAGGGAATGGTGCGCTTCGCCTCGATCGCGGCGAAGAGTTTGGCGGTGGAGACATCACCAAAACCATCGCGGTTCTTCAGCTTTTGCAAGGGGTTGGCGGCGTCTCTTGCAGCAAGGGTGAAGATATCGGCAGGGGTTTTCACCGGCAGAAGCGTGTCCTTGAAGAACAACTCAACCTGTTTCGCGCCCAGGCCTTCGATGTCAAAGGCGTTGCGGCTGACGAAATGCTTCAACCGCTCCACCGCTTGCGCGGGGCAGATCAGGCCACCGGTGCAGCGGCGGACGGAATCGCCAGCCTCCCGATGCGCGGGGCTGCCGCATTCGGGGCAAACCTGTGGGAAAACATAGGGCTCCGCGCCGATCTTGCGGCGATCAAGGTCAACGTCTGCCACTTTCGGGATCACATCCCCGGCGCGGTAGACCTGCACCCAGTCTCCCACGCGAATGTCCTTGCCGTCGCGGATCACATTGCCCTTGCTGTCCCGCCCGGCGATGTAATTCTCATTGTGCAGCGTGGCATTGCTGACGACAACGCCGCCCACCGTCACCGGCTGCAGCCGCGCGACCGGGGAAAGCGCACCGGTGCGGCCAACCTGAATATCGATGCCCAAAAGCTCGGTCCAGGCGAGTTCCGCAGGGAACTTGTGCGCAATCGCCCAGCGGGGCGTGGATGACCGAAAGCCCAGCCGCGCCTGCAGGGCAAGGTCGTTCACTTTGTAGACCACGCCGTCGATATCGTAGCCCAAGGTCGCACGCTGGTTTTCGATCCGGCGGTAATGCGCCAGCATCTCCTCGGGCCCGGCACAAAGCATGGTCAGCGGATTTGTTTGAAACCCCAAGGTGTTGAGACGCGCAATTGCAGCGGCTTGCGTCGTGGCCAAGGGATCGGACACCTCCCCCCAGGCATAGGCGAAGAACCGCAGCGGGCGGCTTGCGGTGATGCTTGCGTCCAACTGGCGCAACGACCCCGCCGCCGCGTTGCGCGGGTTGGCGAAGGTCTTTTCCTCGGCGGCCGCTTGCCGCTGGTTCAGGGCAGAAAAATCGGCGTGCGACATGTAGACCTCACCCCGCACTTCCAGGACGGCGGGTGCGTTGGTCAGGCTTTGGGGAATGTCGCGGATGGTGCGCGCGTTTTCGGTGACGTTTTCCCCGAGCTCGCCATCGCCCCGGGTGGCCGCCTGTACCAGTCGACCCGCCTCGTAGCGGAGCGAGAGCGACAGGCCATCGATCTTCGGCTCTGCCGTATAGGCCACGGCGTCGGTCAGACCAAGGAAACGGCGCACTCTTTCGTCGAACTCGGTCACCTCTTCGTCGGAGAAGGCGTTTTCGAGGCTCAGCATGCGCAGCCGGTGCGCCACTTTGCCAAAGCCATCGGCCGGTGCGGCCCCCACCATGGAGGTGGGGCTTTGCTGGTTCATGGTGGCTTCAATGTCGGGAAAGGCGGCCTCAAGCGCGGCCAGCCTTCGCTTCATCCGGTCATAGTCGGCGTCCGAGATCGTCGGCGCATCGTCGCGGTGATAGGCCTGATTGGCCGCCAGAACGGCCTGCACCAGATCTGCCCATTCGGCGACCGCTTCGGTCCTAGAAAGTTCCGTGACCGGACGCATGCCTTCCTCGCTCATCCCCACCCCCATCGCCATGCAATATCCTTAGGCGGGCGATGGGGTCAGGACAAGTCAGGCGCTGGCGGCAAGCTTGGGAACCACTGCCCCCACCGGATCGCGCAGCACATAGCCACGGCCCCAGACGGTTTCGATGTAATTCGCCCCACCCGTCGCTTCGGCCAGCTTCTTGCGCAGTTTGCAGATGAAGACGTCGATGATCTTCAGCTCCGGCTCATCCATCCCGCCATAGAGGTGGTTCAGGAACATCTCCTTGGTCAGGGTCGTGCCCTTGCGCAGGGACAGCAACTCCAGCATCTGGTATTCCTTGCCGGTCAGATGGACGGTCTTGCCTTCAACTTCAACCGTCTTGGCGTCCAGGTTGACCGCAACCCGGCCGGTCTTGATGACCGACTGGCTATGCCCCTTCGAGCGGCGGATGATCGCGTGGATGCGCGCCACCAGTTCCTCACGGTGAAAGGGCTTGGTCAGGTAGTCATCCGCGCCAAACCCGAATCCCTTAAGCTTGTTTTCCGTGTCATCCGAGCCGGAGAGAATCAGGATCGGCGTTTCCACCCGCGCCTGGCGGATCTGACGCAGGACGTCATGCCCGCTCATGTCCGGAAGGTTGAGGTCCAGAAGGATCAGGTCGTAGTCATAAAGTTTTGCAAGATCGACGCCATCTTCACCCATATCGGTGCAGTAAACGTTGAGATTTGCGTGCGTCAGCATCAGTTCGATGCTGCGCGAGGTCGTCGGGTCGTCTTCCACAAGCAGGATGCGCATTTTTCGGATTCTCCGCTCCATTGCCCACATCGTTAACGACATTGGGTGGCAATGGTTAACCGACAGTTACTTTGCCAGAGCGGGAGCGCGAAACAATTTAAAGTTGTCTCAATTTCTGAATTGCTGTGACTTTCAGGCCCTGATCGCCATGCCTTTCGACGGCAGAGCGCCACAAAGCGAACTCTTCCTCCGACAAGGCATAGCGCTCCAGCGCTTCGGCCTGCGGGATCAGGCCATAGACCACTGCCCGCACCACAATTGCCTTGCGGCTGGCCACCCAACGCCGGGTATCCGGAGCGGGCAGGTCCGCGCGAGACAAAATGCTGCCGTCCGGCAGGGTGATCTGCCTTGGACCGTCGACACGTTTCAGGAACATCGGCCTTCCCTCTTAGATTTGGCATCAATCTGCCGTATCAGGCTTAATCAATGCTGAAACTGGGGATTGAGAGTGCACAGCATTTTCATATATTCCCTTGCATTCCCGAACCGGACCTTGCCCATGCCGCGCGATCTGCCGCCGACCCCTCCTGGCCTGAACTCATTGGGCCTGCCGAAACCCCCGTCGCAGACGCGGGTTGTCGTTGCCATGTCGGGGGGCGTGGACAGCAGCGTGGTGGCGGCGCAGTTGGCTGAGGAAGGCTATGATGTCGTGGGGGTGACCCTGCAGCTTTATGACCACGGGGCGGCACTGGCAAAGAAGGGCGCGTGCTGTGCGGGGCGTGACATCCATGACGCGCGGCGGGTGGCCGAAACGATGGGCTTTCCGCATTACGTTCTGGACTATGAAAACACCTTCCGTGAGGCGGTGATCGAGGAATTTGCCGACGCCTACCTTGCGGGGGCGACGCCGGTGCCCTGCATCCGCTGCAATGAACGGGTAAAGTTCAAGGACCTTCTGGCCACCGCGAAGGACCTGGACGCCGACTGCATGGCCACGGGGCATTACATCCAGCGGAAGCTGGGCCTGCTGGGGCCGGAGCTGCATCAGGCGGCAGATGCGGCGCGGGATCAGTCGTATTTCCTGTTCTCGACCACGGCGGAGCAGCTGGACTACCTGCGCTTTCCACTGGGGCACCTGGCCTCCAAGGCCGAGACGCGGGCGCTGGCGGCGAAGTATGGGTTGCCGGTGGCCGACAAGCCGGACAGCCAAGACATCTGCTTTGTCCCAAACGGGAATTATGCGGCGGTGATTGAGAAGCTGCGGCCGGGGGCGGCGGATCCGGGGGAGATTGTGGATCTTTCCGGCCGCGTGCTGGGGCTACACCGGGGGGTGATCCACTATACGGTGGGGCAGCGGAAGGGGCTGGGGATCGGGGGGCTGGAAGAGCCGCTCTATGTCCTGCGGTTGGACCCAGCGACGCGGCGGGTGATCGTCGGGCCGAAGGAGGCGCTGTCGACGCGGATCGTCCCGATCCGGGAAATCAACTGGCTGGGGGATGCGCCTTTTGCCTCGCAGACAGAGTGGCACCTGGACGTGAAAGTCCGTTCCACCCGGCCGCCACGGGGGGCGATCCTGCGACCCACCGGGCCGACCACGGCAGAGGTGGAGCTGATCGCGCCCGAGGATGGGGTCAGCGCGGGGCAGGCTTGTGTCTTCTATGCGCCCGAGGGTGGCCGGGTCTTTGGCGGCGGGTGGATTTGGAAAGGCTGAGGGTGTGTCCCGGGCGGGGACACCCCCTTGGTTCCAGATAAATCAATGGGTTACGAATCCATTTTCAGGAAATCTTAACCCCTTGCCCAAAGCCCAAAAGGCCAAAGCTGACTTGACTTCCTCCCCCTTGCGCCAGCATCCTGACCGCCCGCCTGCCCTGGAGACTTGCCCGGAATGACCGCCCTTCCCTTGCGCCCTGCCCGCCTTGGCCTTGCCCCATTGACCCTGATCGCGCTGCTTCTGACGACGCCCGCTGCCCTTGCCGAGACGCGGGAAGAGCGGGAAGCGGTGGCGAAAGACTATATCGAACTGGCCCTGCAAGGCTTTGACATGGCCGCGATGATCGAGACGATGTACCAGCCGGTTCTGCAGCAGGTGGCGGCAGGCGGGGTGGTCCTGACCGAGGATCAGGTGGCACGGGTCCGGCAACTTTATCTGGATGCTTTCACCGACCCACTGACCACGCTGATGCGCGATCAGGCCGGGATCATGGCTGACATGATGACCTTGGGCGAGATCACCGCGCTGCGGGATTTCTATGCCACGCCAGAGGGGCGGTCGGTGATGGCGAAGCTGCCGCAACTGACGGCTGCCCAACAGCCGGGGATCATCGCGCTGGTCGAAGGCAACATGGCGGACCTGATGCCGCAGGTGCTGGCGATCATCAACGGCGAGGCGCCGCCGGCGGGCGATGAAGCGCCGCCAGTACCGATGACGCAGCCCTAAGGCCGGGGGCCGGGCCGCCGCGACCCAGACGCTCCATCGTCAGGCGCATGGCGTCATCCTGTGACGATTGCGCAAACTCCAAGAGGTCAGACAGCTGGGGGGCGATGGCTTTGGGCGTGCAGTCCTTGCCGATGAATTCCGGCACGACCCGGGTTTCGGACACCAGATTGACCAGGGTCACCGTGTCGATCAGCGCGGCGCGACGCATGAGCCACAGGGTCAGGGGCGCCATGTCATAGGCGATGACCATCGGGCACATCTGGGCCGCAAGCTCCAACGACACGGTGCCCGAGGCGGCGAGCGCCACATCAGCTGCGGCGAAGGCCGCCGTGCGGGTGGCCACATCGGGCGAGGGCAGGATGACCGGGCGTCCGGGCCAATCAGCCACCAGACCCCGCACCAGCGGTTCCAGATGTGCGGGCGTGGGCAGGACCACGCGCAGGTCATGGGTATGGGGCAGAAGCGCGGCAATCGATTCGCCGAAAGGCCGGGCAAGGCGCGTGACCTCTCCCCTGCGTGAGCCCGGGAGGGCGACGATCAGGTGCGAATCAGCCCCGATGCCATGCGCCTGCCGGAAGGCCGCCGCCTCCTCTGGGGTGGCCACGGGTTCGGCCACGACTGGATGGCCGACAAAATCACAGGTCATGCCCGCGGCGGTCATATAGGGCGGCTCAAACGGCAGAAGGGCGAGGACGTGGTCGATGACCTTTGCCATCTTAGCCGCGCGCCCCGGACGCCAGGCCCAGACCGAGGGGGCGACATAGTGGATCGTGCGAAAGGCGGGCTGGGCTGCCTTGACGATGGCCGCAACACGCAAGCTGAAATCGGGGCTGTCGATGGTGACCATGCCTGCGGCCCCCGAGGCAAGGGCGGCGGCAGCGGTTTCCCGGATGCGGCGTTTCAAGGGGAAGTATTTCGGGATCACCTCAGCTATGCCCATCACCGAGAGTTCTTCCATCGGGAAGAGGCTGGTCAGCCCTTCGGCCTGCATCAGGGCGCCGCCGACGCCGGTGAAGGTGATGTCGGGGGCAAGCTCCTTCAGGCCCGCCATCAGGGCGGCACCGAGGCGATCACCCGAAGGCTCACCCGCGACGAGGAAGAGTTTCACCACAGCCTCGGGTGCTGGCGGGGACAAGGGGGGCCTTCTGCCCCCCTCGGCGCAGGGCGCCTCACCCCCCGAGGATATTTGGGCAAATGTGAAAGGGATAGAGGTGCAGGGTCTGCGGTGCTGCCGGTCTGGGGGCCGGGTATTGGCGCGGTTGCGGCACGCATCAGCCGCGCGCCCAGAGAAAGAGGCCCAAATCACTTGCCAGGCGCTGCATTTCGGGCAGGTCAAGGCAGATCACTGCGCCTGCCTCAAACGCGATGCCGCCAAGGCCTGCGGCATGGGCGGCGTGAAGGGTGTCGGGCCCAAGTGTGGGCAGGTCGATCCGGCGGTCCTGGCCGGGCTTGGCGGCCTTGTAGATGAGACCGCGCCCCCGCGCAGGATCAGGGCGCAGGCCGGGCTTGAGGGCGGCGACGGCCGCCAGCATCGCGTCAGTGCCGGGCAAAGCCTCAACCGCAAGGCAAAGGCCTTGGGCGACGACGGCGCCCTGCCCCACGTCCACTGCGCCAAGGGCCGCGACGATTTCGGCGGCGCGGGTGGCGTCACCCTCATCCCGCGGGGTCAGGGTGCCTGCAAGGACGCCGGGGCCGGGAAGCAGGTCAGGGGCAACCTCGGCCACGCCCGCGACGGTAAAGCCGAACTCTTCGAAGATCTCGATCACCACGCGCAAGGTGGCGTCGTCGCCTGCGGCCATGGCGTGCATCAGCCGGGGCAAAAGGCCAGCGGTCGCCTCGTCCAGAAGGGCTGGGTCAAGGCGCGGGCGGGTGGCGGCACCGGCGAAGATCACGCGGGTGATGCCGTCACGGTCAAGCGCGCGCAGGAAGGGGACGAGACGTTCGACCCGGAAGGTGAGGTCGACAGTCAGGCCTTCGGGGGCGAAGCCGTCAAGGGCGGCGACGAGGGGCGCGTCAAGGCAGGCGGCCACCGCTGCGGGCAGGCGGCCCTGACCGGCAATGATGGCGGTTCTCACCGGCCGCCCTTCGGGGTCAGGAAGCTGCGGTCGGATTTCGACAGGATGAAATCGGTGATCTCCCGCACAAGGGGGTTGTCGCTGTCTTCGGCCAGGCGGCGGGCGCGGTCCTGAAAGCTGCCGTCTTCCTGCGCAAGGGTCTGGAAGGCGGCGCGAAGGGCGGTGATCCCGGCGCGGTCCACGCCGCGGCGTTTCAGACCGACGAGGTTGAGGCCGTCAAGTTCGCCGCGCGGGGCCTGGACGAGGCCGTAGGGAATGACGTCGTTGGTGACCATGGTGACGGCGCCGATGATGGCGCCCTGCCCGATGCGCACCCATTGGTGGACGCCAGAAAGGCCGCCGACGATGACGTCATCACCCAGCACGCAATGGCCGGCGATGGCGACGTGGTTGACCAGGATCACCCGGTCGCCGATCTGCGCGTCGTGGCCGACATGCGCGCCGGTCATGATGAGGACATCGTCGCCAACGCGGGTGATGCCGCCGCCACCTTCGGTACCGGTGTTGAGCGTGGCGCCTTCACGGATGCGGCAACGCTTGCCGATCACAAGGCGGGTGTGTTCGCCGGCGTATTTCAGGTCTTGCGGCACCTCACCCACGGTGGCGAAGGGGAAGATCGTGCTGTCTTCGCCGATTTCCGTCCAGCCGGTGATGACGGCGTGGGATTTCACCGTGACGCGGGGGTGCAGCGTCACCTCGGGGCCGATGACGGTGAAGGGGCCGATGTCGCAGCCTTCGCCGATGGTGGCGGCGGGGTCGACGACGGCTGAGGGGTGGATGCGGGTCATGCCTTCGGCACGTCGAACATCGCCATGAAGGTGGCTTCGCAGGCCAGTTCCCCCTCAACCATGGCGCGGCCTTCGAATTTCCAGACCCGGCCACCGCCACGCAGGGCTTTCACATGCAGCTCCAGCACGTCGCCGGGCACGACCTTGCGGCGGAATTTCACGCCGTCGACGCCCATGAAGAACACCTTGGCGTTCTTGTCGACGAGGTCCATGGAGAGGCCGACGAGGATGCCGGAGGTCTGGGCCATCGCCTCGATGATCATGACGCCGGGGAAGATCGGCATGCCGGGGAAATGGCCCTGGAACTGCGGTTCGTTCAGGGTGACGCATTTGATCCCGACGCATGACTCGTTCAGGACGATGTCGCGCACCTTGTCGATCAGGAGGAACGGGTACCGGTGCGGGATGATCCGCTGGATCAGGTCTAGATCAGCGGTGGTCTGGGCCGTCGGGGCGGCTGCGTCCATGGTCGTACCTCACTGGGCTGGCGAAACGGCTAAGCGTTCCTTTGGCTTTTGCTAACAACCTTGCCCGCGAGAGACAAGTTGGCGCGGATCGGCTTACGGCTCGGGCGCAACCGGAGGTGCGGAGGCGCCAGCATCCGGAGGCGGCAGGACGGCATTGACGCGGGCAATCGCCTCATCCGTGACGTCTATGGCGTTCAGCGACAGGATCACCGTGGACTTTTCCAGAATCACCACCGCGCGCTTTTCCCCCATCAGATCGCCCAGAACCGGCACAATCGCCCGCAGGAAGGCCTTGCGATCCTCTTCGCGGCCCTGGGAGAGGTTGCGAAACTTGGCATCCTGCTCGGCCCGGATGCGTTCGACCTTCACATCGAAAGCGGTGGCAAGGGCGGCAAATTCATCGGCTGGCAGGGTCGCCCGACGGGTGGTCAGGTCCTGCTCTTCGGTTATGAGGGCGGCTTCGATCTGCTTGTTTTCGGCATCCAGCGCCTGGGTGGCGGCGCGTTCGCGGTCAAGGCTGGCCTTGCCGAAGGCCGATTCGGAAAACAGCCGGTCCTGATCGAGGGTCAGGACCGGTCCGGCGGTGACGACCGGCGCCGTGGTGGCGGGAGCGTCCGTGGCCGGTGCCTCTTGCGCCACGGCAAACCCCGCCGCAAGCAGCCAGAGGCCAAGCCCCCCGGCAAGGCGGCAGAGGCGGCCCCCGGCCCGCATGTCAGAACTGCGTCGAGATGGTCAAGTCGAAGTTCTGTTCCTGGTCATAGTCTTCCTTGACCAGCGCCCGGCTGAAATTGAAGCGCAAGGGGCCGATCGGGGTGGTCCAGAACACCGACAGACCCACTGCCGCGCGCGGGTTGAAGCTGTCATCCACCGTGCCGACACCGGCGGTGTTGTCCAAGCTCCAAACCGAGCCCACGTCAAGGAACGCCCCGCCCGAAATGCCGTATTCTTCCGGCAGGCCAAGGGGGAAGTCGGCCTCGAACCGGGCGACGGCAAAGAGGTTGCCGCCCAGGGCATCCTGATCGGCAGCGCCAAGGTCACGCGGGCCGATGCCGTTGCCTTCAAAGCCGCGGATCTTGCCATTGCCGAAGAAGCGTTCGGTCACCCGGCTGGTATTGTCACCCAAAGAGCTGATCGCGCCGCCTTCGAAGATGGCGCGCACGGTCACCTCTTCGTTCAGGACACGGCTTTCGGCAAGGGCCAGCGCGGTGGTCTGGATATACTTGGTGTCACCGCCGAGACCGGCAAAATCCTGGCCAAAGCGCAGCAGGACGCCGCCCTTTGGGTTCAGGCCGGTGATCCGGGTGTCATACTCATAGGTATAGCCAAGCGAGAAGGTGCGGAGCGCGCCTGCATCGCTTTCGGCCTGCAGGATCGGCGAGGTGCCGGTGTAGTTGTAGATCTTATCTTCCGACACGCGCAGCCGCAGATCGACATTCGACTGTTCGCCCAAGGGAAAACCGATGCCGGTGGTGAAGCCGATGTTGCGGGTGTCATAGGCGGCGGAGCTTTGGTTATCACTGGTGCGGTAGTAAGCCCCGACCGAGAAGGACAGATCACGGCCCAAGAGCGCCGGTTCGGTAAAGCTGAAGGAAGAGTTCTGGTTGTCGGTGCCTGCGTTCAGGTTCATCGACAGGCGCTGACCCCGACCCAGGAAGTTCGATTCCGAGAAGCCGATGTTGAAGCCGGTGCCGTTGGCGACCGAATAGGTCAGACCCAGTGAGAGCGACCCGGTGGGCTGCTCTTCCACATCGACGTTGACGACAACCTGATCGGGCGCTGACCCCGGTTCAGCGTTGACCTGTGCGTCGGAAAAGAAGCCAAGCGCGCGGATGCGTTCGGCGGATTGGCGCACCTCACGCGGATTGAAGGGGTCACCTTCCACGGTGCGGAATTGGCGACGGATCACCTGGTCCAGAGTGGTCTGGTTGCCTTCGATGTCGATGCGTTCGACGAAGATCCGCTCACCCCGGGTGATCGCGAATTCGATGTCCACCATCTGGCCGCGGTCGTTGCGGGTGATGCGCGGTTCGATCCGCACGAAGTTGAGGCCCTTGCGGAGGGCAAGGGTTTCCATCCGGGTGATGTTGTTGTCGATCAGGACCGGCGAATAGGTCTGGCCCGAGCGGATTTTCTGCACGGCCTCAAACTCGGCCGCATCGACGCCTTCGATTTCCGACACGGTGCTGACCGCGCCGATGGTGTAGGGCAGGCCTTCGCGGACGGTGAAGGTTACGAAGGTGGCGTCGCGCTCGCGGCTGACTTCGGCCCCGGCATCAAGGACCTGAAAGTCGATGTAGCCGCGTGACAGGTAGAATTCGGTGAGGACCTGCTTGTCCAGTTCCAGCCGTTCGGCAACGAAGGTGTCGCGCTGGATGAAGGTCCGCAGGAAGCCGGCCTGTTTTGTTTCCAGCACCTGCCGCAGGCGGCGGTCGCTGAACGCGCGGTTGCCGACGAAGGACAGACGTTCCACCTCGACCACGCGGCCTTCGGTGATCTCGAACACAAGGTCGACACGGTTTTCTGACCGGCGGATGATCTTCGGCGTGACGGTCGCGGCGATGCGGCCCTGGACGCGGTAGACCTCGGCAATCGCGGCGGCGTCGGATTCGGCGGTGCTGGGCGCGTAGACCCGGCGGGTCTGGGATTGCACGATCTCGGCCAGCTGTTCGTCCTTGAGGCGCTTGTTGCCTTCAAAGCTGATGACGTTGACGATCGGGTATTCGACAACGCGGATCAGAAGAGTGGAACCTTGGGGGACCACCTCGACCGTTTCGAAGAGGCCGGAGTTCGCGATGCGCTGGTAGGCGTCGTTCAGGGCGGCGGCGGACACCTCTTCGCCCCGGCTGATTCCGGCGTAGGACAGGATGGTGGCCGGGTCGACGCGGACGTTGCCTTCGACAACCACGTTCGAAAAGGAAAAGCTCTGCGCATAGGCCGGCACAAGGAACGTCGTCGAAGCCGTTGCGGTGCCGAGAAAAACCGCCGTGGCGAGCAGGCGCGCCCTGGTGGCAGCCTTGAAAGACCGTCCTTTGGTCATGCGGAAGGTCCCTTGCATCTTCAGTCCCCGTCGATCTGGTTTGTTGTCGTTTAACTATCGGGAAAGCCAAGCCTTGTCAAAAGCCTGCGGTCCCTGTGGATAACTTTCCCACATCTTGTGTCATGGGGGGCGAAAGGGCAAGGTCAGGACTTGCTGCCTTTCCCCCCTTCGCTCCGTCAGACGCAGATCAGATCGCGGCTGAGGGCAAAGACCATGAGGCTGATGACCAGGGTCATGCCGACGGTCATCAGGACCCGCAGCGCGCGCTCGGACGGAGGGCGGCGCATCACCGCCTCATAGGCGTGGAAGACGAGGTGGCCACCATCCAGAACCGGGATCGGGAAGAGGTTCAGGATGCCGACACCCAGGGACAGGACGGCCATCATGCCGATGAAACTTTCCACCCCGTTGCGGGCGGCGTCGCCCATGGTTTCGGCCATGCCGATGGCACCCGAGAGGTTGCAGGTGCTGATCGCGCCGCTGATCATCAGGCCAAGGCCGTTCAGCGTGCCGGTCGTCATGCGCCACATCTGGTCAGCCGCGAGGGTCACCGTTTCCCACGGGCCGGTGGCGCGGGTGGCGGGTTCAAACGCAAGCCCCGCAACGATGCCGATCTGGTAGCGTTCGACAAAGGCTCCCGTCTCATCCTCGACCGTGCGAACGCGGGGGGTGAGGGTGAGGTCGAAGGTCTCGCCCGACCGCCAGATGGTCAGGGGGACGGGGTCGCCCTTGCTGGCGGCGATGATGTCCGGCAGCTGGCTGAAGGTGGTCACGTCCTGCCCCGAGGCGCGCAGGATCACGTCGCCGGCCTGAAGCCCTGCGTCCATGGCGGCGGAGCGGATGATCACCTCGCCCACCACGGGGGCAAAGGGGTGCGGGCCGGTCACCACCACCTCATCCGTGCCGCGGCGGACGGTGTAGGCCATGGTCTGCTTCGCGGGCAGATCACCCACGACGGTGCCAAAGGTTTCTCGGTCGGGGGTGGGCTGGCCTTCGATGGCGACGATCACGTCGCCTTCGATCAGGGTCGGGCCTTCATGCGGGAAGTCACGCATCGCGCCGACGGTCGGCTCTTCGCGCGGGACGCCAAGGACGATGAGGATTCCGGCCAGAAGGACGAAGGTCAGGATGAAATTGGCCACCGGCCCCGCCAGCACGGTTGAGGCGCGGGCCCAAAGCGGCGCGCCTGTCATCGTGTGGCGGCGTTCTTCGGCGGAGAGGCCGGAGATATCCCCCGCCTTGACCGAGGTGGCATCCGCGTCGCCCATGAACTTCACATAGCCGCCGAAGGGAATTGCCGCGATTTGCCAGCGGGTGCCGCGCTTGTCGGTGCGGCTGTAAAGGACCGGGCCGAAGCCGATGGAGAATACTTCGGAATGGATGCCGGACCAACGACCGACGATGTAATGGCCGTATTCGTGGACGAAGACGATGATCGAAAGCGCCACGATGAAGAAGAAGACCGTCCAGGCCGTGCCGCCGATGGCTGCGAAGATATCCACTTAGCGGCTCCCTGCCCTTTTGCGCGCGATCTCGCCCGCCCTTATCCGTGCCAGATGGTCCATTCCCAGCACATCCTCAAGGGCATCAGGCAGATTTGATGCACCCATTTCGGGATCAAGGGCGCTGAGGGTGTCTTCGACGACCCCCGCCATGTCCATAAAGCCGATGCCACCAGCCAGGAAATGATCCAGCGCGATTTCCTTGGCGGCGTTGAAGGTGGCCCCGGCAAGTCCACGGCGCGCCATCACCTCACGCGCAAGGCGCAAGGCGGGGTAACGGGCCATCTCGGGCGCGCGGAAGGTCAGGGTAGAGACTTGGGCGAGGTCAAGCCGCGCGACGGGCAGCGCATCGCGCGCGGGCCAGTTCAGCGCATAGCCGATGGGGTGGCGCATGTCCGGGGCGCCAAGGTGGGCCATGATCGCCCCGTCATGAAAGCCGACCATCGAATGGATCAGGCTTTCGGGGTGAATGATGACTTCAACCTGATCCGGGGTGACGCCGAAGAATTCACGCGTCTCGATCACCTCAAGCGCCTTGTTGAACATGGAGGCAGAATCGATCGTGATGCGCTGGCCCATGGCCCAGTTCGGGTGGGCGAGCGCCTCTTTGACGGTGGCCTTCGCCAGCGCCTCCAACGGCCAGTCACGCAGGGCACCGCCTGAGGCCGTGAGGATGATGCGTTCGACGGCCGAGATGTCTTCGCCGGTCAGGGCCTGGAAGATGGCGGAATGTTCGCTGTCGACCGGCAGGATCGTGGCCTTGTGGCGTGCGGCTTCTGCCAGGAGAAGCGGTCCGGCGGTAACCAGGCTTTCCTTGTTTGCAAGAGCCAACGTCCGGCCATGGCGGAGCGCGCGAAAGCCGGGGACAAGGCCTGCCGCACCAACAATCGCACTCATCACCCAGTCGGCGGGGCGGTCGGCGGCTTCGGCGATGGCGTCGGGTCCGGCGGCAGTCTTGGTGGCGGTGCCGGACAGGAGGTCGCGGAGGGCGGGCAGGTCGGCAGGGTCGGCGCAGACCGCGATTTCGGCCCGCAAATCGCGCGCCATTTCGGCAAGGCGGGTGATGTTGCGGCCCCCGGTCAGGGCGACGATGCGGTAGGCCCCTGCCCCGCCTGCGCGCTGGATCAGATCAACCGTCTGTTCGCCAACCGAGCCCGTGGCCCCGAAAATCGAGATGCTGCGCATCAGCCCGCCACCGGACCGGGCAAAGGCAGATCAAGTGCCAGACCCAAGAGGATCAGCGCGACAATCGCGCCGATCAGCGCATCGAACCGGTCAAGGACACCGCCATGCCCGGGGATCAGGGTCGAGGCATCCTTGACCCCGCAGCGCCGCTTGATCCAGCTTTCCCAGACATCGCCCATCTGCCCGGCAAAGCCGATCAGCACCGAAAGCGGGATCAGCCAGACCGTACCGTACCCTGCGACAAGGAAGCCAAGCCCGACCAGCGCCGCCCCGACCCACCCGGCGAGCGTACCGCTCCAGGTCTTTTTCGGGCTGATCGCGGGCCAGAATTTCGGGCCGCCAAGGACGCGACCGACAAAGTAGCCCAGCACATCCGACGCGACCACGATCAGCACCAGCCACAGGATCGCAGGCGTGCCGGCAGTCATCCGCAGGTCGATCAGGCCGTAACCCGCGACCATGATCGCCACGGAGTACAGGCTGGAAAGGCGGCGGTCGCGCCGGTCGGTCAGGGCGATGGCAAGGGCGGGCACCAGCAGGAAGGCGGCGGTCACGGGATCAGGGAAAACCAGAGTGATGCCAAGGCTGAGGCACGCTATCCCCGCCAGGCCAAGGGGGGTGTTTTCATGGTCGGGCGCGGTCATCTTGGCCAGTTCCCACACCATGGCCCCGGTCAAAAGGACGACGAGGATGGCAAAGGACGGCCCCCCAAGCCAGATTTCCGCCCCGCCCACGGCGATCAGCACCACGGCCGAGACCACACGTTTGCGCAGGTCGGCCCAGCGACCGACCGGGCGCCCCGGGGGGATGGTGGTGGCCAAGGGGTCGGCGGCGGCAGCCTCGGCCGCGGCTTCTGCTACCGTATCAGCGGCAGCGAGCTCAGCGTCGGAGGGTCCGTCAGGCGGGCGCACGGTCATGCCTTGGCCGCGCCAAAACGGCGTTCGCGGTTGGAAAAACGGGCGACGATGCCGGCCAGTTCCTCGGCGGTGAAGTCGGGCCAGAGGGTCGCGGTAAACTCATACTCGGCATAAGCCGCCTGCCAGGGCAGGAAGTTCGAGGTCCGCGTCTCGCCGCTGGTGCGGATCACAAGGTCAGGGTCCGGGAGGCCGCCGGTATCCAGACGCTCGGCAAAAGCCGCTTCGGTCAGGTGGGCGGGGTCGAGAAGCCCCGCGGCGGCGGCTTCGGCCACATGGCGGGCCGCGCGGAGGATTTCATCCCGCCCGCCGTAGTTGACGGCCACAGTCAGGTTCAGACGATCGCAGCCTGCGGTCTTGGCCTCTATCCCGGCCATCAGGCGTTGCAGCTTTGGGTCAAGCCGCCCGCGTTCGCCGATAAAGCGCATGCGGACCCCGGCGGTGGCCAGGCGGTCGGCCTCACGTTCGATATAACGGGCAAAGATCGCCATCAGACCAAGGACTTCCTCGGTCGAGCGTTTCCAGTTTTCGGTCGAAAAGGCGTAGAGCGTCAGCCACTTGATCCCGAGGTCGGGCGAGGCCTTGACGATCTCGCGCACCCGTTCGGCGCCGCGGCGGTGGCCGACAAGGCGCGGCCAGCCCCGGTTGGTGGCCCAGCGGCCGTTGCCATCCATGATGATGGCAAGATGGTTGACCGGACGCAGCGCGGCCTCAGTCGTCAGGTCTTTCGACACCGGATTCCCCCTCCCCTCGCGCCCGGACCCTGAGGTCAGACCTGCATGATCTCGGCCTGCTTGGCCTCAAGCGCGCGGTCGACGGCGGCGATGGCCTTGTCGGTGAGGTCCTGCACCTCTTCGGACCACATCTTCTGGTCGTCCTCGCTCATCCCGGCGGACTTGGCCTTCTTGATCTGGTCCATCCCGTCGCGCCGAACGTTGCGGATCGCGACCTTGGCGTTTTCGGCGTAGCCTGCGGCGACCTTGGACAGCTGTTTGCGGCGTTCCTCGTTCAGTTCCGGGATCGGCAGGCGAATCAGCGGGCCGTCGGTGACCGGGTTGATGCCGATGCCGCTTTCGCGGATCGCCTTTTCAACCTTCTGGATCATGCCCTTGTCCCAGACGTTGATCACCACCATCCGGGGTTCGGGGACGTTGACGGTGCCAAGCTGGGTGATCGGGGTCATCTGGCCATAAGCCTCGACCTGGATGGCATCGACGATGGAGGCTGAGGCCCGTCCCGTCCGCAAGCTGGCGAATTCATGCTTCAGCGCGTTCATCGCCCCGTCCATGCGGCGCTGCAGGGCGTCGGTGTCGATCTCGATATCGTCTGCCATCGTCAAGGCTCCTTCCTGGCCCGCCCTGTCCCGGCGGGGCGTCGTTTCCCGGCTCTATAGCAGAGCCTGAGGGCGGGGGTATAGGGCCAAGCGGATCGTCCGACGGGCGCTAAAGTCTTTGCCGCTCACGCCGCAGCTTTTCTTCCTGCCAAAGCGCAAGGAGCCCCGGAAGGAGCTGCACCAAAAGGATCAGCACTGTCAGGGGCAGCCCCACAAGGATGGGACCATCCCCGCGCCAGGCGCGGGCAAGGACAAAGGGCAGCACCTCGGTATCGGCGCAGCACTGGCTGTGTTCCATGAAGGCCACCCCGACCGGCAAGATGACCATCAGCAAAAGGGGCGGCAGCAAAAGCCATGCCAGAAAGGCCCGCAGGCTGTAGGGCTGATGCAAAGGCGGCTGCCTTGCCCCGCTGTCCACGAAATGCCCACTGCGCAGGGATGCGGCGATCGAGGCCAGCGTGTCATCCACCGGCGCGACCGTCAGCCGGGCCAAAAGACCGCGCGCCGACGGCAGGATGCCACCCAGCATCCGCAAGGATGACATCGTGGCGTCGCCTGCCTTCACTGTGTAGATCGGCATGCTGTTGATGATCGGGGTCATGTCGACCCCAAGCGCCGCGGCAGAGCGTTCGAAGATCAGCTGATAATCGGTGTTGCGCGCCTTGAGCGTCGTCATGCCCATACTGGGGCGCAGACTGGTTTCAGGAACCCCGAGGACCTCTGCGGCGATCCGCAGGACCGTGCGATCAAAGGCATCCTCGGTGGCCGTCATACCATCTATCCTTGCACGCGGGTGTAGGTCCCCTGCCCGGCAAGGATGCCCCGAAACCCGCCCGGTTCGTCAAGACTGAACACGATGATCGGAAGATCATTGTCCCGCGCCAAGGCAATGGCCGTGGCATCCATTACGCCGAGGTGCTTTTCCAAGACCTCATCATAGGTCACATCTGAATAGCGCTTGGCGTCCGCGTGCTTCTTCGGGTCCTTGTCATAGACGCCATCGACCTTGGTGCCCTTGAAGATCGCCTGACAGGCCATTTCGCTGGCGCGCAGGGTGGCGGCCGTGTCGGTGGTGAAATAGGGGTTCCCCGTCCCAGCGGCGAAGATGCAGACGCGCTTTTTCTCAAGGTGGCGGACGGCGCGGCGGCGGATGTAGGGTTCACAGACCTGATCCATCGGGATGGCGCTGATGACGCGGGTGAAAACGCCGATCTCTTCCAGCGCGGATTGCATGGCGAGGGCGTTCATCACCGTGGCCAGCATACCCATGTAGTCTGCGGTCGTCCGTTCCATCCCCTGAGCGCTGCCTTGCAGGCCGCGGAAGATGTTGCCGCCGCCGATGACCATGCAGATCTCGACCCCAAGGTCGCGGACCGACTTCACCTCTTGGGCGATGCGGGCGACGGTGGGCGGATGCAGGCCGAAGCCCTGGTCGCCCATCAGCGCCTCGCCCGAGATTTTCAGCATCACGCGGCTATAGGTGACCGCCGCACCGGTTTCGGTGGCTGTTTCGGACATGGCACCCCCTGCATATCGTTTTGTCGTTGGACTGAGGCGCAAAATGTCGGAAAACGGCGGAAGGTTCAACCTGTCACGTTGCAGGCCCGTGACGGCGAAGGAGCGGGGGCCAGCCCCCGCACCCCCAGGATATTTGGAGACAGATGAAACTGGAAGGGATCTCACGCGAGCGGCCGGTGCTGATTGCGGGGCCGACGGCCAGCGGCAAGTCGGCGCTGGCGCTGGAGATTGCAGCGCGGGATGGCCGGGTGGTGGTGAACGCTGACGCGCTGCAGGTCTATGGCAACTGGCGCATCCTGACAGCGCGGCCTTCGGTGGCAGACGAGGCGGCGCTGCCCCATGCGCTTTACGGGCATGTGGGGCGCTATCAGCCTTATTCGGTTGGCCATTGGCTGCGCGACGTGGCCCCCCTTCTGGCGCGGCCCGTGGTGATTGTCGGCGGCACGGGGCTGAACTTCAACGCACTGACCCGGGGGCTGGCCGAGATTCCGCCAACCCCGCCCGAGGTGCGCGCCGAGGCGGATGCCCGGATGCGGGCCGAGGGGCGCGCGGCGCTGCTGGCCGAGATCGACCGAGCGACCCTGGCCCGCATCGACCCGATGAATAGCGCCCGCGTCCAGCGCGCCTGGGAGGTTCAGCGCGCCACCGGGCGGGGGCTGGCGTCGTGGCAATCCGAGACGCCCGCGCCGCTGGTGCCGCTGGAGGCTGCGGAAGCCCTTGTTCTGACGCCGGAAACCGGCTGGTTGAACGACAGGATCGACCGCCGCTTTGCCGCGATGATCGCCGAAGGCGCGTTGGAGGAGGCGCGGGCGAACTTTGAGGGATGGGATCCGCGGCGCCCGTCGTCACGCGCGATTGGTGGGCCGGAACTGATTGCGCATCTGCAAGGCAGCTTGACCCTTGACGCGGCGGTGGCGGCGGCGCGTCTGGCAAGTCGGCAATATGCAAAACGCCAGCGCACCTGGTTCAGATCGAACATGGGGGCCTGGCGGCAGCTTTCCCTGCCCTGACGGGGGGTTGCGGGGCGAAGCTATAGCGGATTTCCGCCTATCCACAGAGTTATGCACAGGAAATCATACCTTCGGTGCATAACTTTCCCAACCTTGTGCGAATTTTGCTTGGGTTGTGGGGACCGCCCTGCTTTACTTCTCGTGTCGCTGCCAAGCCCGGACCTGCCCTGCCATGACCCTTGCCATGCCTCCTTCGCCGTCACGGCTGGTTGCCATTCCGCGTTTGGCGGCGGGTGGCCGCTGGCGGGTTGAGGCGATGCGCTCGATTTCTGAGCCGTGCCTGTTGTGGTTCACCAAGGGCCAGGGGCGGATCACAATTTCCGGTGTGACGCGGGGCTATACGGCGCATAACGCGATCTACATTCCGGCGGGCGTCATGCACGGGTTCGAGGCCGGGCCGCAGGTCTTTGGCACGGCGGTGTTCTTCGGCCGCGATCCGGATTTGGCCTTGCCGAAGGTGCCGCTCCACCTGCGCATCCGGGAAGTGCATGCCCAGCAAGAGGTGAACATCCTGCTGGATGCAATCCAGCGTGAGATTGAAAGCGACACCCCGGCGCATGACCGGGCGACCAAGGCCTATGTCGGGCTTCTGGGCGTCTGGCTGGAACGGCAGGCGCGCAAGGCAGACCCGGATGCCCCCCGCCCCGATGCGACGCGGCGGCTTGTGGCCCGCTATACGGCGCTTCTGGAGCGAAACTTTCGCAGTGGCATGGGCGTGGCCGATTTCGCCGCCGCCCTGGGCGTCACGCCGACGCACCTGACGCGCTGCTGCAACGCGGCTTGCGGCCGCCCGGCCAGCGCCCTCTTGCAGGATCGCCGGATCTTCGAGGCGCGCAAACTGCTGACCGAGACGCGGATTCCGGTCGGGCGGATTGCTGAACAGCTGGGCTTCAACTCTCCCGCCTACTTTACCCGGGCGTTCCAGCATCTCACGGGAAAGTCGCCCTCAGCTTTCCGCAGGACAACCTGAAGGGTGGTTTGCGACAACGGATTCGCCGCGTGCGACGAGCCAGTGTCGCAAACGCGCCGTGAGACGACGAAAGCAGTCGTTGACGTGAGGGCGAAAAAGTTGCGCAATGGGATGGGGGACGTGTCGAAGCACACAGACACCGGGGGGCGGGCTTTTGGGCGCAGCACCGCGGGGTCTGAAGCGGCGGCGCGACCAAAGCCAAGAAACAAAAAGTCTTAAACAAAACGCCTGACAGGGAGACGACGATGACCAATACCAACCGTGCTGCCGCAGTTCATCCGGCAGCCACCATGCATGCCGAGGAATTTGCGGCCGGCAAGATCAGCCGCCGCGAGTTTCTGACCCGCACCACCGCGCTTGGGGTGTCTGCCGCCGCCGCCTACGGGTTGATCGGCCTTGCAGCGCCGTCCGAAGCACAAGCCCAGACCACCGGCGGCATCGTCCGCGTGGCGATGGAAGTGAAGGGCACCAAGGACCCGCGCCTGGCCGACTGGCCGCAGATTGCCAACGTCTATCGCGGCTGGCTGGAATACCTGATCCAGTACAATGCCGACGGCACCTTCGAAGGCCGCCTTCTGGAAAGCTGGGAAGCCAATGCCGATGCGACCGTCTACACGCTGAAAGTGCGCCCTGGCGTGACCTGGAACAACGGTGAGGCCTTCACGGCTGATGACGTGGTGCGCAACTTCGCGCGTTGGGCCGACGGCAATGTCGAAGGCAACGCGATGGCCTCGCGCTTCCCTGGGCTGGTGGATACCGCGACGAAATCCCTGCGCGAAGGCGCGGTGGTCAAGGTCGATGACATGACCGTGCAGCTGAACATGTCGGAATCCGACGTGGCCGTGGTGCCGAACCTTTCGGACTATCCGGCAGCGGTGGTCCATGCGAGCTTTGTTGACGGCGAAGACCCGTCGGTCAACCCGATCGGCACCGGTCCCTATATTCCGCAAGAAGTCTCGGTCGGGCAGAAGGCCGTTCTGGTCCGCGCTCCGAACCACACCTGGTGGGGCGGGACCGCGCCCTTGGACGAGATCCACTACATCGACTTTGGCACCGACCCATCGACCATGGTGAACCTTGCCGCCTCGGACGAGATCGACGCCAACTATGAAACCACCGGCGACTTCATCGAACAGATGGACGCGCTGGGCTGGAAGAAGCTGGAAATCGTCACGGCGGCGACCATCGTTGTGCGCATGAACTCGGCCACCTCGGATCTTTACAAGGACAAGGCCGTCCGTCAGGCGATCCAGCTGGCGGTTGACCCCAAGGTCGTGCTGGAACTGGGTTACAACAACCTCGGCACCACGGCGGAAAACCACCATGCCTGCCCGGTCCACCCGGAATATGCCGCCCTGCCGCCGCAGACCTTCGACGCGTCGAAACTGAAACCGGCGCTGGAAGCTGCCGGCCTGGCCGATGCCGAGATCGAGATCATCTCGCTGGATGACGGGTTCGAGGCGACGACCACGGCAGCCGTGGTGGCCCAGCTGAAGGACGCCGGTGCGAACGTGAAGCACACGGTCATGCCGGGGTCGACCTTCTGGAACGACTGGCAGAAGTACCCGTTCTCCTCGACCACCTGGAACCACCGTCCGCTGGCGGTGCAGAACATGTCGCTGGCCTATACCTCGACCGGGTCCTGGAACGAAACCGGCATGGCGAACGCCGACTTTGATGCTGCAATGGTCAAGGCGCTGTCGCTGGCCGATGCTGATGCCCGGCGCGAGCAGATGGTGACGCTGGAGACGATCCTGCAGGATGAAGGCTATATCATCCAGCCTTACTGGCGGTCGCTCTTTGCGCACGTCAAGGAAGGCTTCAACGTCGAGCGCCATCCTTCGAACGAGCACCAGCACTACAAGTGGTCGAAGGCCTGACGAACGTGACACCCCGGGCGCGCCAAACGGTGCGCCCGGGTCGTCCTACCCGTCCAGCCCAGTATCCAGCCCCCTGTCGCCAGAGCGCTGTCATCTCTGGCCGCTTTGCCCCTATGGAGCAGAGGTAGCCCCATGCTGATTTTCGTCGTCCGCCGATTGGGATTGATGCTGCTCTCAGCGTTTGTTCTGACATTCGTGGTCTTCTACCTCACGAACCTGCCGCCCAACCTGGAAAAGCTGGCCCGCAGCGAAGGGTCGGTGCGCATGACGGATGAGGCCGTGGCGCAGTGGATCATCGACAATGGGCATGGCGGTTCGGTCCTGGGGCGCTATGGCCAATGGCTGGGCGTGGTGCCAGGCTGGTCCAACGTCGACGAAAAGGGCGTGCCGCGCGGGCGCTGCTTTGCGGCGGGCACCGACCCTGCGCTTGCGCCCCGCTACTGCGGCATCTTGCAGGGCGACTGGGGTTACTCCACCTATTTCCGCGGACCGGTGCTGCCCAATCTTGGCGAAAAGCTGGGCGCGACCGGCATCCTGATGCTTTGGGTCATGATCGTGATGATCCCGACCTCGCTTTTGATCGGCATTCTGGCCGGCATGCGCGAAGGGTCGCGGACCGACCGGGTCCTGTCCACCTTCTCAATCGCCACGACGGCGACACCGGAATATGTCTCGGGTGTCGTGCTGGTGGCGTTGTTGGCCTCTCCGGTGACCGGGCTTTCGCCGCTGTTGTCCGAATGGGGGCTGATCGACGGCAAGATCCTGTTTCAGGGGGCGGCCTCACCCGACAGGATCACGTTCTGGAGCTTTACCCTCCCTGTCCTGACGATTGCGCTTTACGGGATCGGCTATATCGCGCGGATGACCCGCGCCTCGATGACTGAGGTGATGACCGCGCAATACATCCGCACCGCACGGCTGAAGGGGGTGGGCTTTCGCCAGGTGGTGCTGCGTCATGCCTTGCGGAACGCGCTGATCGCGCCCTTCACGGTGATCATGCTGCAGTTTCCGTGGCTCTTGAACGGCGTGGTGATCGTCGAGACCTTGTTCAACTACAAGGGGTTCGGCTGGACGCTGGTCGTAGCGGCGGGCAACAATGACATCAACCTTCTGCTCGGCTGTTCGGTCGTGGCGGTGTTCGTGGTGCTGGTGACCCAGCTGATCTCGGACATCGGCTATGTCTTCCTGAACCCGCGCATCCGGCTTTCGTAAGGGGCGCGCGATGGAAGACCTCTCCTATACCGCGATCCTTGTCCGCATCCTGGCCCAGCTTCTGCCGGTCTGGATTGCCCTGGTGGTGACCTTCGCCCTTTCGGTCAGCTTCAAGCGGCGGCTGGGGCTTTATGGCAAGCTGTTCGACAGCCCGGTCGGGATGATCGGCTTTGGGATGGTGATGTTTTGGGTGTTCACGGCCATCCTGGCCGACATGATCGTCACCTTTGACCCCTATGCCCAGTTCTCTGGCATGCGCAACGTGCCGCTGGGCACGGCGCTGGCCGGGGCGACCGAGGGGGATTACAGCCACTTCCTGCTTGGCGGTGACAGCCTGGCCCGCGATGTCTTCAGCCGGATGGTGATGGGGGCGCGGTCGGTGCTGTCGATTGCCCCGGCCGCCACGGCTTTCGCCTTCATGGTCGGCATCACCCTTGGGGTCCCGGCAGGTTACTTCGGCGGGCGCTTCGACACCGGGCTGTCCTTCGTTGCGAACCTGGTGCTGGCCTTCCCGGTGATCCTGCTGTTCTACCTTCTGGTCACGCCCGAGATCGTGGATCACAAGATCCTGTTCTTCTCGGCCTTCCTGCCCGATGCGACGGAACTTGCCTGCAGGGCCAAGGACAGTGTCACGGCCGACACATTCGCCTGCTTTGGCCTGTCGATCCCGACGATGCTGGCGGCGGTCCTGTTCATCTTCCCGATCATCTTCATCTCGATCCTGTTGAACGCCCGGTTCTTCACCAACCCGATGAAGCGCAACCTTTACGTGGGCGTCGTTCTGGTCATTGGCCTTTGGGCCTATTCCGGGCTTGCCTTCAACATGGACCCGCTTGGCGTCTGGTCGATGGAACCGAACCTGCTGAACGTCTTCGTGTCGGTCGTTTTCGTGAACGCGCCCACCGTGTTCCGCATCGTCCGGGGCATCGTGATGGACCTCAAGGCGCGCGACTATGTGGCCGCGGGCCAGACCCGGGGCGAGGGTCCGTGGTACATCATGCTGTGGGAGATCCTGCCCAACGCACGTGGGCCGCTGATCGTCGATTTCTGCCTGCGCATCGGCTATACCACGATCCTTCTGGGGACTCTGGGCTTCTTCGGCCTTGGTGTTGCCCCCGATAGCCCGGACTGGGGGTCCACCATCGATGAGGGGCGCAAGACCCTGAACATGTTCCCCCATGCCGCCGTGGTCCCTGCCCTTGCCCTGATGAGCCTGGTCCTTGGCCTCAACCTGCTGGCCGACGGATTGCGTGAAGAAAGCCTGAGGGACTGATGCGTTTCATCTGTCCTCAAATATCCCACGGGGGTCCGGGGGTGTGAAACCCCCGGTCCTGCACCCAAAGTCAAAGCGAGGCTGCCATGGCTGACACCACTTGGGACCCGTCGAAACCGATCCTGGAAATCGAGAACCTCTCGATCAGCTTCTTCACGCGCCTGCGTGAAATCCCGGCGGTGATGGATTTTTCCTGCACCGTGATGGCCGGTGAGGCGATGGGGCTGGTGGGCGAGTCCGGTTGCGGCAAGTCCACCGTGGCGCTGGCGGTCATGCGCGACCTTGGCAAGAACGGCAAGATCGTCGCCGGGTCGATCAAGTTCAAGGGCCGTGACCTGACGCATATGAACGATGAGGAGCTGCGCCAAATTCGCGGCAGCGAGATCGCGATGATCTATCAGGAACCGATGGCTTCACTGAACCCCGCGATGAAGGTCGGCGCGCAACTGGCCGAAGTGCCGATGATCCATTCCGGCATGTCAAAAGAGGACGCGTGGAAACTGGCCCGCCAGATCGTGGCAGACGTGCGCCTGCCGGACCCTGACCGCATCATCAACGCCTATCCGCACCAGCTGTCTGGGGGCCAGCAGCAGCGCATCGTCATTGCGATGGCGCTGATGGCCAAGCCAGCACTTCTGATCCTGGACGAACCCACCACCGCGCTTGATGTGACGGTTGAGGCAGGGATCGTCGACCTCGTCAAGGATTTGGGCAAGAAATACGGAACCTCGATGCTCTTCATCAGCCATAACCTTGGACTGGTGATGGATGTCTGTGACCGGATCTGCGTGATGTATTCCGGCGAGGCGGTTGAGACCGGCAATGTCATCGAAGTCTTTGACAAGATGCGCCACCCCTATACCCAGGCCCTTTTCCGGTCGATCCCGCTGCCGGGGGCCGACAAGAATGCCCGACCGCTGATTTCCATTCCCGGCAACTTCCCCCTGCCCCATGAACGCCCATCGGGCTGCAACTTCGGCCCGCGCTGCGATTACTTCCAGGCCGGGCGCTGCGATGCGCGCGACATCCCGATGGACCCCGTCCCCGGCGGTGACCGTCACGCCAGCCGCTGCCTGCGCTGGAGCGAGATTGACTGGGACGCCCCCCCCGCAAAACGCGCAGTCAAGGAGAAGGCCCCGATCGGCCGCGTGGTCCTGAAGATGGAGGATCTGAAGAAGTACTATGCGATTTCCTCGGGTGCCTTTGGCGGCGGCGAAAAGAAGGTGGTCAAGGCCAATGAAACCCTAAGCTTCGAGGCCCGCGAAGGCGAGACGCTGGCGATCGTCGGCGAAAGCGGCTGCGGCAAGTCCACCTTCGCCAAGGTGTTGATGGGGCTTGAGACAGCCACCAGCGGGTCGATCATGCTGTTTGACGAAAACGTCCAGTCGACCCCGATCCAGAAGCGGAACGTGGACACCGTGTCCTCGGTCCAGATGGTGTTCCAGAACCCGTTCGACACGCTTAACCCCAGCATGACCGTGGGCCGCCAGATCATCCGTGCGCTAGAGATTTTCAAGCAGGGCAAGTCGGACGAGGACCGCCAGAACCGGATGCTGGAGCTTCTTGATCTGGTGAAACTGCCGCGTGCCTTTGCCGAACGGATGCCGCGTCAGCTGTCGGGCGGGCAGAAGCAGCGCGTCGGGATCGCGCGGGCCTTTGCCGGCGGCGCCAAGGTCGTGGTCGCGGATGAACCCGTCTCGGCGCTGGACGTCAGCGTGCAGGCTGCTGTCACCGACCTTTTGATGGATATCCAGCGCGAAAACCGCACGACGCTGCTGTTCATCAGTCACGATCTGTCCATCGTCCGCTATCTGTCCGACCGGGTGCTGGTCATGTACCTTGGCCATGTGGTTGAAACCGGCACGACCGATCAGGTCTTTCAGCCACCTTACCATCCCTATACCGAGGCGCTGCTCTCCGCCGTGCCGATCGCCGATACCAAGGTGATCCGCAAGCGCATCGTCCTTGAGGGTGACATTCCTTCGGCCGTCAATCCGCCGCCCGGCTGCCCGTTCCAGACGCGGTGCCGCTGGAAAGCCCAAGTGCCCGGCGGCCTGTGTGACCGCGAGGTCCCGCCCATGGTCACGCTGGAAGGGGGGCATCAGATCAAGTGCCACCTCAGCCGCGAGATCCTGGCCGAGATGGAGCCGGTCATCAAGGTCGCGGCGGAATAGCGACTCAGGCTGCGCCAAAGACTTTTTCTGCATGTCTGACATGCGAAAAAGGAATGGTCGGTTCGTGGAAGTTTGGGTGTATAGGGGCGTTTGTCGCAGGTTGGCGACGCTGCATGGAGTGTCCACCTAGGCCCCGCCGGGCCTGCCAGGACTAAGCAAGCGACCGAAGCAAGTGTCGCACCCAAACCCCAAGAGTCATCATGTCAGACCGTGAACAGCCGCTCCCGCCGCGCCGGGAAGATGTGCAACTGAACCTCTTTGATGAGGGCGAACTGGATATTGCCGACTACCTGCGCGACGAAGCCGATGAGACCGTCGCCCTGCCCCGCAAGCAGGGCTTCGTTGCCCTGACGGTGGGGGCGGTTGGCGTGGTCTACGGCGATATCGGCACCAGCCCGATCTACGCGTTCCGCGAAGCGCTCCACCCGATCCTGCACGATGCGCAAGCTACCCGGCCTGAAGTGCTGGGCCTCTTGTCACTGCTGATCTGGACGCTGATCCTGATCGTCACGGTCAAATATGTGGCCTTCCTGTTGCGCGTCGACAACCGGGGCGAAGGCGGGGTGCTGGCGCTTTACACCATGGTCCGGCTGGCCATCGGGCGGCGGTCGGTGCCGATCCTGTTTCTTGCCATCATCGGCGCCGCGCTGTTCTTTGGCGACGCGGCGATCACCCCGGCGATTTCGGTCCTTTCCGCCGTCGAAGGGGCCAAACTTGTGCTGCCTGGGGTCGAGGATTGGGTGGTGCCGGTCACCGTCGGCATTCTGCTGGCGCTTTTCATCGTGCAGCGCAAGGGCACGAAGACCATCGCCGGGGCGTTCGGGCCGATCACGGCGTTATGGTTCCTGACGCTGGCCGGCCTTGGCATTTGGCACACGGTGGCCCAACCCGAGGTGCTGCTGGCCTTTGACCCGACCTGGGGCGTGCGGTTTCTGCTGGAGCATCAGCTGATCGCCTTCACTGTCCTTGGCGCGATCTTTCTGGCCGTGACCGGGGCCGAGGCGCTTTATGCTGACCTGGGCCACTTCGGTCGCAAGCCGATTATCGCGGCCTGGATCTTGCTGATCTTTCCGGCACTGGTGCTGAATTACCTTGGCCAGGGCGCGCTGGTGCTGGCCCATCCCGAGGCGATGAGCAATCCGTTCTTCTCGATGGCCCCGGCGCCGCTGTTGCCGTTCCTGGTGATCCTTGCAACGGCCGCCACGGTGATTGCCGCGCAGGCGGTGATCTCGGGTGCGTTCTCAATGGGGCGGGCGGCGATCCAGCTTGGTCTGTTGCCGCGCCTGACGATCCGGCACACGGCGGCTGATCAAAGCGGGCAGATCTACATCGCGGCGATCAACTGGCTGTTGCTGGTGGGGGTGCTGTGGCTGGTTCTGGGCTTTGGGTCGTCGGCGGCGCTCGCCTCGGCCTACGGGATCGCGGTGACGGGAACGATGCTGGTGACTACGGCGCTGGCCTGCCTGTATGTGATCCACGCCCGCATCCTGCCGATGCCGTTGGCGATCTTGCTGGTCAGCCCGATCTTCGCGCTTGAGGGGGTGTTCCTGGCGTCGAACATGACCAAGGTGCTGGACGGTGGCTATGTGCCCTTGATGGTGGCGTTCGGGCTCGGTCTGGCGATGTGGGCCTGGTGGCGCGGGACGCAGCTGTTGCTGGTCAAGGCGCACAAGCAGCACGTGCCGCTGGCCAGCTTCGTTCGGTCGATGGAGCGGTCCTCGGCGCCTGTCGTCCCCGGCACCGCCTTCTTCCTGAGCCCCGACCCCGATATCGTGCCCTCGGCGCTGCTGCACAACCTGAAACACAACCGCGTTCTGCACACCCAGAACATCATCCTGACGATCGAGACCCTGCGCACGCCAATGGCCGAGCCTGAGGAACGTGCCGAATATCAGGCCTACGGCGAACGCTTCGGTCGCCTGACGTTGCGCTTTGGGTTCATGGAGACGCCGAACGTGTCACGCGCCATGGCCCAGGCCCGCAAGGCCGGGGTCAAGTTCGACGTGATGCGGTCCAGCTTCTTTCTGGGGCGCAGGCGGCCGGTCGTTTCCGGCCCCCTGACCGCACGGCGCATGCTGGACCGGCTTTACGCAATCCTGACCCGGTTTGCCGCTGATCCGAGCGACTTTTACCACCTGCCGCGGGACCGTGTGGTTGAGCTTGGGGAACGCGTGGCAGTCTGACGGGTGCTATCTGAAAGGTCCTGGCTGACCGGGAACGGTCAGCCGAGGATCGCCTTCACATAGTCTTCGGTCTCGGCATAAGGGGGAACGCCGTCATGTTCTTCCACCGCGCCGGGGCCGGCATTGTAGGCGGCAAGGGCCAGCTTCCAGCTGCCGAACTTGTCGTACATCATCCGCAGATAGCGGGCGCCGCCTTCAAGGTTGGCCTCAGGATCGGCAATGTCCACGCCCAGAACCTCGGCCGTGCCGGGCATCAGCTGTGCCAGGCCGGTGGCCCCTTTGACGCTGACCGCACCGGGGTTCCAGCCGCTTTCCTGCTGGACAAGCCGCAGGAACAGATCCTCCGGCACGCCATGTTTGCGGGCGGCGGCCTTGGCGACCTCAAGATACTCGCCACGATAGCTGCCACGATAAGCGGGGGTGGCCTCTTCGACGGTTTCGCCGTCCTTGTATTTGGGCGTCAGCTTGACCGAGCCGCTGTACTGCTTGGCCAGCTTGTCATCGATGAGCCGCGACTGCGATTCGAAAAGCGCGATCCGCGACTTGGAGGAGCCGGTCAACTGCAGCCCCTCGGCCGCGATGGGGGCTACAAAACCAAAGAGGACAAGGCCAGCAACTGCCAGCCTGCGTCCGCAGATTTCGATCAACCCAGCTACCACATTCCCCCCCGGGGCACCCATTCCGCTGCGACTATACTGCAGTTCCGCAGAATTTCCAGTCTGGAACCTGCCGGATTTCCCCACCCTGCCCGGCCCGGCAGGCAAAGTCTTGCCGGTCTGCCCGCAAGGGCCGCCGTGCGGCGGGCCTTGGCCTTGGGGCTGAGCCTCGGTATAGATTTGTTAACCAAGCTGCGGCGAGACTGTCGCTGCCGGAACACTCAGGGAGAATCGCATGGCGGGGTCGGTCAACAAGGTCATCATCGTGGGCAACCTGGGGCGTGATCCTGAGGTCCGCAATTTTCCGAACGGCGGCAAGGTGGTCAACTTGCGCATCGCCACGTCGGAAACCTGGCGCGACAAGGCCTCGGGCGAAAAGAAGGAACGCACCGAATGGCATTCCGTCGCGATCTTCAACGAACCCTTGGGCAAGATTGCGGAGCAGTATCTGCGCAAAGGCTCGACCGTTTACATCGAAGGTCAGCTTGAAACCCGCAAGTGGCAGGACCAGTCCGGCGCCGACCGCTATTCGACCGAGGTGGTGCTGCGACCCTATTCCGGCAACCTGACCCTGCTTGGCGGGCGCGATGGCGGGTCGGGCGGTGGTGGTGGCGGCGGCTATGATGACCGTGGCGGCTATGACGATTATGCCGGCCAGAGCGGTGGCGGTGGCGGCGGCGGCGCATCCTCGGGCACGCGGGGCGGTAGCGGCGGTGGCGCGGGCCCATCAGGCGGGCGCTCTGACATGGACGACGAAATTCCGTTCTGAGCGGCGCAAATGGCGCCTGCCCGGCTGGCTCTGGACCTTCACCGATAATTCCCTATATAATCGGTCAACAACCATTGCGACGTCAGGACAGGTGCGATGCAAGACCAGATCGAGGGCAAGCCGCTGATCAAGCCCTCAAGCACCGACCATCCGCTCTATCCGCAGATTGTCGAGGCCTGCCGGACGGTGTTTGACCCGGAAATCCCGGTCAACATCTTCGATCTTGGGCTGGTCTACACCATCGAGATCGGCGCCGAGTCTCAGGTCGACATCACCATGACTCTGACCGCTCCCGGCTGCCCCGTGGCAGGCGAAATGCCGGGCTGGGTGGCTGATGCGGTGGAGCCGCTTGCCGGCGTCAAGCAGGTTGACGTGCACATGACCTTTGATCCGCCCTGGGGCATGGACATGATGTCGGATGAGGCGAAGCTGGAACTCGGCTTCATGTAAAGACGCTGCAGGCTTGAACGGGGTCCCGGTCGGGATTACCTTGGGCCTAACCGAAAGGACCGCAGATGTTCGGCATTCCCGGCAAGGCCGCCGTTACCCTGACCCCCGCCGCCACCCGGCAGATCGCCCGGTTGATGGAACGCCAAGGCTCGTCCGGCTTGCGCATCGGCGTCAAGAAGGGCGGCTGCGCGGGCATGGAATACACGATGGACTATGTGTCCTCGGTCAACCCGCTGGATGAGGTGGTGGAACAGGACGGCGCGCGGGTGATGATCGCGCCCATGGCGCAGATGTTCCTGATCGGCACCGAGATCGACTATGAAACCTCGCTTCTGGAAGCGAAGTTCACCTTCCGCAACCCGAACGTGGCCGAGGCCTGCGGGTGCGGCGAGTCGATCAAGTTCAAGGACGCCCCGGCGGCCTGAAGCCTTTTCCAACGGACGTGATCTTGCGGAGCGGCAGAGCCGCACGCCCTTTTTCCACATGCCCGCGCCAAGGCGCGGGCATGTGGCTGTCAGGGGGCGTTCCGCCCCCTCGCCGTTCCGGCTCACCCCCTGAGGATATTTGGCCAATGTGAAACCGCCAAGGGGCGGAGCAATGGGTGTCATGGACGCTGGAGCTTGGGATTCCAGGTCTGGGGGCTTTTCCTTTGCCGGGCGAGGCGCTACGCCTTGGGCAGACCTGAGGGAGGCTGATGATGCGGAAACTCGCTGCCGGAAACTGGAAGATGAACGGCACTGCCGCCGCGCTGGACGAGGTTCGTTCCCTGCTGGCCGCGCATCCGGCCGCGGGCTGCGAGATGCTGCTGTGCCCGCCGGCCACGCTGGTGGCAGGGATGGCGGCGGTGGCAAAGGGCAGCGCGCTGGCGGTCGGCGGGCAGGATTGCCACCCCAAGGCCTCGGGCGCGCATACCGGCGACATCTCGGCCCTAATGCTGAAGGACGCAGGCGCCAGCCACGTGATCCTGGGTCATTCCGAACGCCGCGCTGACCATGGTGAGACCGACGCGCTGGTCCGCGCCAAGGCCGAGGCAACGCTGGCGGCTGGCCTGGTGGCCGTCGTCTGCATCGGCGAGACCGAGGCGGAGCGGGATGCTGGCCAGACCCTTGCGGTGATCGGTGGCCAACTGGACGGGTCCCTGCCCGCTGGGGCCACGGCCGCCAATCTGGTCATCGCTTATGAGCCGGTCTGGGCCATCGGCACCGGCCGCACCCCCACCCTGGCCGAGATTGCCGAGGTGCATGCCTTCCTGCGCAACCGCTTGCGTGGGCTGATCGGGGATGCGGCGGATGGGGTGCGCCTTCTGTACGGCGGATCGGTCAAGCCGTCGAATGCGGCCGAGATCTTTGCCGTGCCGCATGTCGATGGTGCGCTGGTGGGGGGCGCAAGCCTGAAGGCTGCCGACTTTGGCGCCATCGTCGCCGCCCTGTCTGCCTGACGACATTCGGGGTCGCTGGCGGATCAGCCGCCGCGACGCCCGATCCTTAGCTTGGACGCATGACAGCCCTTTCCCCCGCCGCCCGCCGGTCGCTTCTGATCGCGAACCTGATCTGCCTTGCCTCAATGGTAATCTGGGCTTCGGGTCTGCCTGCGGCTGACCTCATCATCCCGCACATGCCACCGATTGCGCTGACTGCGGGCCGCGCGCTTCTGGCGGCGGCGGTCCTTTTGCCGATCTGGCTTTTGCTGGAGGGGCGGACTGCAGTGATGGGCGCCGACTGGCTGACCGGGGCCTGGGTCGGGTTCGTGACGCTGGGCCTGGCATCGTTCTTCGTCATCATCGCGCTGCAATTCAACGATCCGGTGACCGTGGCCATTGTCACCGCCGTAATGCCAGTGGCAGGCATCCTGCTGGAGTGCCTTGCCGACAAGCGCCCGTTCACCCGGGCGCTGGCCGTGGGGTTGCTTCTGTCGGTGGCCGGGGGCTTGATCGCGGTCAGCGGCAGCGAAGGCAGCGTGGATTTCGGCGTGGGCGTGCTGGCGGCACTCGCCTCGGTCCTGTGCTACACTTGGGGCAGCCGCGAGACCGTGCGCGCGCTGCCGGGCCTGAGCCCACTTGGCCGCAGTGCAATCACCGTCACCGGCTGTGCGGTGGTGGCGCTGGTGGCGGCGTTGGGCGACGGGGTCCTGCGTGGGCAATGGCCGGACTGGCCCGCGATCGGTGTGACGGAAGTTGCGGGGCTGGCAATCTTCGGCATCGGGTCAATGGCGATCAGTCAGCTCTTGTGGATCATCTCGGTCGGGCGGATCGGGATAGGGGCGGCCTCGATGCACATGAATGCGGTGCCGTTTTATGTGATGCTGATGGTGTTCAGCCTTGGCGGGGCGTGGAACTGGGCCCAGACCATTGGCGCGGTGATCGTGGTGGTGGGGGCCCTTTTGGCGCAGGGTCTGATCGCGCCGGGGCTGAGCGCCCAGTCTAGAGAGCGGGCGAGGTAACCCCATGGAATACTTGCAGCAATCTCCGAAGGACCCGGGTTTCGTCCAGAACCCCTACCCGTTCTATGACCGCGCGAGGGCGGGTGGCCCGTTCTTTTTCTGGCAGGATTATGACCTGGTCTGCACCGGCAATGCAGCCGCCGTAAATGCCATCTTCCGCGACCGCCGCTTCGGGCGTGAGCCGGTGGAGCCGCCGGTGATCCCGCCGCACCTCGCGCCGTTCTACGCGGTCGAGGCGCATTCTATGCTGGAGCTGGAGCCGCCCCGCCACACCCGGTTGCGCAACCTCGTGCTGCGGGCCTTCACCTCACGCCGGATCGCGGGGCTTGCGCCCGAGGTGACGGCCCTTGCCACCGAACTGGCCGAGGCGCTGCCGGACGGCCCCTTTGACCTGTTGCAGACCTTCGCCCAGCCCCTGCCGGTGCGCATCATCGCCCGGCTGCTGGGCGTGCCGGAAAGCATGGCGCCGGACCTTCTGCGCTGGTCGAATGCGATGGTCGGCATGTACATGGCCGGCCGCACCCTTGCGATGGAAGACCGCGCCGTCGCCGCGACCGAGGCCTTCGTGGCCTTCCTGCGCGCCTATATCGACGAGCGCCGTGCCCGGCCGGCCGATGACCTGATCACCCAGCTGATCCTGGCCGAGATGGAGGGGGAAAAGCTGTCGACCGATGAGCTTATCTCGACCTCCATCCTCCTGTTGAACGCCGGGCATGAGGCTACGGTGCACAGCATCGGCAACGGGGTGAAGACGCTGCTGGAAACCGCCACCCCAGGCACGGCCCTTGGCCCGGACAGCATTGAGGCGACGGTGGAAGAGATCCTGCGCTTTGACCCGGCGCTGCATATGTTCACCCGCGTTGCCTATGCCGAGGTCGAGGTTATGGGCCACACCTTCCAGCGCGGCGACCGGGTAGCATTGTTGCTGGGGGCTGCGAACCGTGACCCCGGCGTCTGGGACCGGCCCGGCACGTTTCTGCCTGACCGCCCGGCCAAGCCGCATGCGAGCTTCGGTGCGGGCCTGCATTTCTGCGTCGGTGCCCCTCTGGCGCGGCTGGAGTTGCAGATTGCGCTGCCGATCCTCTTCCATCGCCACCCTGCCTTGCGCCTTGCCAGCCCACCGCGCTATGGCGACGTCTACCACTTCCACGGCTTGCACCAACTCATGGTGACCACATAGCGCGTCGCGCAGGCGCGCCGCAGGCTGGTCCTCCTCGTCGCGTGCCGCTCCTCCTCAAGGCGATGAGGGGCTAGCCCCTCAAACTCCCCAGAGTCTTTCTGCAAAGAGCAAGCCATTTGCGCTTTTCGGAAATACTCCCGCCCAAAAGCACCCCCGAGCCGGTTGGCGCGCGTCTGCGCGCCAGAGGCGAGACGAAAGCGTGCGCGGAACGCGCTCCTTTTGATTGGCGACGGTTACAGCGGCAGGACGGTGGTCGACTTGATCTCTTCCATGCTCAGCAACGCGGTCACGTTGTAGATCCGCACTTCCGAAATCAGCGCCTGATAGAAGGTGTCATAGGCCCGCGCGTTTTTGACCCGCACTTTCAGGATATAGTCGATGTCGCCCGCCAGCCGATGCGCCTCCAACACTTCGGGGCGTTCCTTGAGGGCCTTGAGGAACTTGCGCTGCCATTCCGCCTCATGCTCGGACGTGCGGATCAGGACGAAGAAACAGGCCTCCAGCCCCAAGGCCTCGGGGTCAAGGATCGCGGTGGTCCGGGTGATCACACCCTGGTCGCGCATGCGGCGGATCCGGTTCCAGACCGGCGTCTTGGACGACCCCACCCGCCGCGCAATTTCGTCCAGCGACTGTTCGGCGTCACTTTGCAGTTCGGACAAGATTTTCCGGTCGAGATCGTCCAGTTGGGCCGCCATTCGCCATCCCCCTCATTTCGCGGAACCACGTTCCATGCCGGGCGAGTATTGGAACAATCATCCTTATCTGCAAGGGGGACTGGCCGCTGGGTGGGAAAATCTTCTATATTGGAGCATGAATTCCCAGGATCCCGCCATGCCGCAGTCCAGCCATCAGACCGTTCTTTTCGTTGGTGCCGGTCCCGGGGCCGCCGATCATCTGACCTTGGGTGCCTTGCGGGCCATTACCTCGGCCGATGTGGTGATCCATGACAGGCTGGTCGGCGATGAGGTGCTGGAGCTGATCCCGCCCCAGACGCGCCGGATCGACGTTGGCAAGGAAGGCTTCGGCCCCTCAACCCCGCAAGCCACGATCAACGCCACGCTGGTCGCCCAGGCACTGACGGGCGCGCGGGTCGTGCGGCTGAAGGGCGGCGACTGCGGGATATTCGCGCGACTGGATGAGGAAATCGCCGCGTTGGAGGCGGCTGGCATCAGCTTCACCATCCTGCCGGGACTGACCTCGGCCACCGTGGCCGCCGCAAGCATCGGCCAGGCGTTGACCCAGCGCGGGCGCAACGCCAGCGTCCGCATGGTCACCGGGCATGACATGGCCGGTTTTGCCGAACAAGACTGGCGCGGACTGGCCCGCCGGGGTGAGGTGGCCGCGATCTACATGGCCAAGAAATCTGCCCGCTTCATTCAGGGCCGCCTGATGATGCACGGCGCCGCCGTTGACACCCCGGTCACCTTGGTCGAGAACGTCAGCCGCGCCGATGAGCGCGTGCTTGCTGCCACCCTGGCCACCCTGCCCGAGGCTGCCGCCCAATGCGACGGCCCGGCTGTCATTCTTCTCGGCCTTGCCCCCCGGCGGGCTGCTGCCGTCACCCTGAAGGAGGCCCGCGCATGAGCCGCCGTTTCACCCCCAAGATCGTCACCGCAAACCTGCTGCGCGAAGGCGATGTGGTCTACCTCACCGCCGATGACCGTTGGTCGCCGCTCCATCATGAGGCCGAGCTGATCGAGGATGAGGCCCACGCCCAGATGCGCCTTTTGCATGCGGCCGCGCAGAAACTGCTTGTCGTCGGCGCCTATCTCGCCGATGCAAAGCCCGGCCCGCAGGGGCCCGAGCCGACGCATTTCCGCGAGGAATTTCGCACCCGCGGCCCGTCGAACTATAACCACGGCAAGCAAGCCGATCTGGCGCATTGAGGGGCCATGTATTCTTACTCCGACTTTGACGAAGCCTTCGTCCGCGCCCGTGTGGCCCAGTTCACCCAGCAGGTGGAACGTCGGCTTGACGGCAGCCTGACCGAGGAAGAGTTCCGCCCCCTCCGCCTGATGAACGGGCTTTACCTGCAGCTGCACGCCTACATGCTGCGGGTGGCTATTCCCTATGGCTCGCTCAACCCCGGCCAGATGCGCCAGCTCGCCTACATTGCCGACACCTGGGACAAGGGCTACGGCCACTTCACCACGCGGCAGAACATCCAGTTCAACTGGCCGAAACTGCCGGATGTGCCCGCGATCCTTGGCGCGCTGGCCGATGTGGAAATGCACGCGATCCAGACCTCGGGCAACTGCGTCAGGAACGTCACCGCCGACCATTTTGCCGGTGCCGCTGCCGATGAGATCGCCGACCCCCGCCCCTATGCCGAGCTTCTTCGTCAGTGGTCCACCGACCACCCGGAATTCCAGTTCCTGCCGCGCAAGTTCAAGATCGCCATCACCGGAGCGCCGAATGATCGCGCCGTGACCCGCGCGCATGACATCGGCCTGCGCATGGTCCGCAACGCTGCGGGAGAGCCGGGCTTTGAAGTCATGGTGGGCGGCGGTCTTGGCCGGACCCCGATGATCGGTGTCACCGTGCGGGAATTCCTGCCGGAAGCCGACCTGCTGCCCTATGTCGAGGCGGTTCTGTCGGTCTACAACACGCTTGGCCGCCGCGACAACAAGTACAAGGCGCGGATCAAGATCACCGTGCATGAAACCGGCGCGGAAGAGATTACCCGGATGATCGAAGCGCGCTTTGCCGAGCTGCGCCCCCTTTTCGGCGGCAACGATCAGAAACTGCTGGCGGACATTCGTGAGGCCTTTGCGCCCCCCGCCTTCCGTAATGCACCTGTCGATGCCTATGATGCCTTCTACGCCGCCGACCCGGTCTTCCGTGCCTGGGCTGACACCAACCTGACCGCCCACCGCAATGCGCAATATGCGATCGTGACGATCAGCCTGAAAGCGCATGGCGAAACGCCCGGCGACGCGACCAGCACGCAGATGAGGTTGATGGCCGATCTTGCTGAAAAATATGGCCATTCCGACCTGCGCATCAGCCATGAGCAGAACGTCATCCTGCCGCATGTCCACAAATCCGACCTGCCAACGCTGCACGCGGCGCTGACGCAGGCCGGGCTTGGCACGGCCAACGTCGGGCTTCTGAGCGACATCATCGCCTGCCCGGGGATGGACTATTGCAGCCTTGCCACGGCCCGCTCGATCCCGGTCGCGCAGGAACTGGCGACCCATTTCGAGGCGCTGAAGCTGGAGCATGAGATTGGTCCGCTCAAGATCAAGATCTCGGGCTGCATCAACGCCTGCGGGCATCACCATGTCGGCCATATCGGCATCCTCGGCCTCGACCGCGCGGGGGTGGAGAACTACCAGATCACCCTGGGCGGTGACGGCACCGAAGACGCGGTGATCGGTGAAAAGACTGGGCCGGGGTTTGCCTATACCGAGATTGTCCCCGCCATCGAACGCATCCTGCGCGCCTACCTTGCCCTGCGGCTGGAGCCGTCGGAGACCTTCCTGCAGGCCTTCAAGCGCGTCGGGATGGATCCGTTCAAGGTGGCGCTTTATCAGTCCGAAGGCGCGCAAGATGCCGCGTGACCTCCACTCCGGCCCGGTGGCAGAGCGGGTGGCTGCGCTGAACGCGCGCTACAAGCACCATTCTGCGACCGCCGTGCTGGAACATGCGCTGAAGGATGATGATCTGGGCCGCGTGGCGCTGGTCAGCTCATTCGGGGCAGAATCGGTGGTGCTTTTGCACCTTGTCAGCGTGATCGCGCCGGAGACCCCGGTGCTTTTCGTCGACACGAAGATGCTGTTCCAGGAAACGCTGGATTACCAGCGTGAGCTGGCCGAAAAGCTGGCGCTTTGCGACATTCGCACGATCCGCGCCAACCCGGCGCGGGTGAATTTCGAAGACCCTGACGGCACGCTCCATCAGTTCAACACCGACAGCTGCTGCAACGTCCGCAAGGTTGAACCCTTGGAACGCGCACTGTCGAAATTCGACGGCTGGATCACGGGCCGAAAGCGGTTCCAGAACGCCGACCGGGGGACGATCGACTTCTTTGAAAACGAGGGCGACTTCCGGATCAAGGTCAACCCCCTCGCGCATTGGGGCCGTGAAGACCTTGAGGAATACATGGTCGAAAACCGCCTGCCCCGGCACCCGCTGGTGGCAAAAGGCTTCCCCTCGATCGGCTGCGCGCCCTGCACCAGTGCGGTGAAACCGGGCGAAGACCCACGTTCCGGGCGCTGGCGCGGGCAGGCGAAGACCGAATGCGGCATCCATTTCATCGACGGCAAGGCCGTGAAGACCCCCAAGGAGAACGCGGCATGACCGTCATCGTCACCGACGCAGGGTTCGCCCCCGCCACCCAGCGCGAGATTGTGGGGCTGGCGGACCTGACCGATCAGACCGCCGTGGATCTTGCCAACACCGACGACCCCACGGCCTTGATCGGGCGGCTGGACCAGCTGACCCTGATCCGCGTGGCCTTCCCCGCGTTCAACGACGGCCGCGCTTTCACCATTGCCCGGCGGCTGCGGGAATTTGGCTATACCGGTCAGCTGCTGGCCTTCGGGTCTGTGATCTCCGACCAATACGCAATGCTGCGGCGGGTGGGGTTTGACGGGGCGGAGATCCCGGACGACCTTGCCCAACGCCAACCGGTGGACCAGTGGCAGTTCCGCGCGGCCGACTGGCGGCAGCACCATTATCAGGCCCGCCTGCGCGCCTGACTTTCCCTTGACCGCGATCAAGGCTAGAACCGGGTGACCGGTCAAGGCCGGGATGACCCCAATGACCAAAGCGATGATGACCGAAGCAAGCCCGATCCAAGCCAAGCCCCACCTGCCGGATGCGCAGACCGTGACCAGCGTGCAGCACTGGACGGACCGCCTGTTTTCCTTCCGCGTGACGCGGCCGCAGTCGTTGCGGTTCCGGTCGGGGGAGTTCGTGATGATCGGCCTGATGGGCGACAACGGCAAACCGCTGCTGCGCGCGTACTCCATCGCCTCGCCCGCCTGGGATGAAGAGCTGGAGTTCTATTCGATCAAGGTGCCGGATGGGCCGCTGACCTCAAAGCTTCAGCACATCCAGCCGGGGGATGAGATCATCCTGCGCCCGAAGCCGGTGGGGACGCTGGTGCATGACGCCCTTCTGCCGGGCAAGCGGCTGTGGTTCCTGGCGACCGGCACCGGGCTTGCCCCTTTCGCCAGCCTGATGCGCGAGCCTGAGACGTATGAGAAATACGATCAGGTCATCATGATGCACACCTGCCGCGAGGTGGCGGAGCTGGAGTATGGGCGGCAGCTGGTCGAAAGCCTGAAGGACGACCCGCTGATCGGAGAGCTCGTCGGCGACAAGCTGGTCTACTATCCCACGACCACGCGCGAGCCATTCCATCACATGGGGCGGGTCACGGACAACCTGTCTTCGGGCAAGGTGTTCACCGACCTTGGCCTGCCGCCGATGAACCCGGCCGAGGATCGGGCGATGGTCTGTGGGTCGCTGGCGTTCAACGTCGATGTGAAAGCGATCTTGGAAGGCTTTGGCCTGCGCGAGGGGGCCAATTCCGAGCCGCAGGAATTCGTGGTCGAAAAGGCCTTTGTCGGCGACGGGATCTGAGCACTGTCCAGCGTGGACAGACTTCTGCCATTCAGCAAATACAGAAGGTTACGCTAGCGCGTTCAGGAAGTGTTAGCAATTGGGCCGGGCAAATGTCTGAAAGAAAAGGCCGCGGGGTTACCCCTGCGGCCTTTGTCTTGGCGTCAGCCTGCGGGATCAGAGACCCAGCGCGGTGCGGACTTGTGCGACGGTATCTGCAACCAGCGCCGGGTTGGCGCGGGCGGCTTCAACGGCGGTTTTCAGCGTGGCCTTGGCAGCGTCATCCAGCGTCGAGCCGTCGATCAGCGCGGCCACGGCATCGGCGTTGAAGTTCGCGGGATCAAGGGCGGCGGCGGCATCGGTCACCGCTTCGGTCGCAGCGGCAGCGCCTTCGGTCACGGCCTCGGTCGCGGCAGCGGCACCTTCGGTCACAGCCTCGGTGGCGGCAGCGGCAGCTTCGGCAGCAGCAGCTTCGGCGGCAGCAGCCTCGGCGGCGGCGGCTTCAGCAGCGGCGGCAGCGGCGGCTTCCGCTTCGGCAGCGGCGGCGGCGGCAGCCTCTTCGGCCTTCTTCTGCGCTTCGGCAATCATGGCCGCTTCTTGCTGCGGCTTGTAGACGAACTGGTAATAGCCCCCACCAGCCAGGAGAACGACGATGGCGCCGATGATGACGGTTCTGTTCATTTCAAATACTCCATAGACCGGAACATGGACCCGGATGGCGGTCATATGGCACCTTGATCCCGGAATGAAAAGACCGGGGGACCCAACGCGCGCGAAATCGCCGCTGTGGATGGCGCCGGGGAAGACCCTGGAAAAGCATACCGGCCCTGCAGGACCGGGTCCGCTTTGCGCCGACCCGGGGCTTGCGGCAGACGCAGCGGGGGTTTAGATTGCGCGCGCAGAACGCAACAACCAAAGGACGCACACCATAGCCCGCCGCCCCCACAATGCCCCGCCGCAGCGCGAAACCGGACCCCGTATCAACGATCGCATTCGCGGCACTGAGATCCGCCTGATTGGCGCGGATGGTGAAAATGTCGGGGTGGTGACCCCCGCCCGCGCAATGCAGATGGCGGAAGAGGCTGGTCTGGATCTGGTCGAAATCTCGCCCACCGCCGTGCCACCCGTCTGCAAGATCATGGACTTCGGCAAGTTCAAGTATGAGACGCAGAAGCGTGAGGCCGAGGCGCGGAAGAAGCAGAAGATCATCGAGATCAAGGAAATCAAGTTCCGCCCGGGAACCGATATCCATGACTATGAGGTCAAGATGCGGTCGGTCGTGAAGTTCCTTGAGGAAGGCGACAAGGTCAAGGTCACCCTGCGGTTCCGTGGCCGTGAAATGGCGCACCAAGACCTTGGGCTTGAATTGCTGAAGCGCGTTGAGGCGGATGTGGTCGAGATCGGCAAGATCGAATCCTTTCCGCGCCTGGAAGGCCGCCAGATGGTGATGATGATCGGCCCGAAGTAAGGGTTCGTCCCATCGCGTATGGATCGGGGGCCGTTTGGCCCCCTTTTTTCATGCGCTTGGGGCTTCAGGCTTCGCTTCACGCAGGCGGCCGCGCTGGGGGATTTCCTTCAGCAGGCCGCCCACGCCCATGCCCGCGATATCGGTGCTGGTGACGGGGACGCCGCAGATCAACCGCTCCATCACCCAGTCGGCGCCGTTCAGGGCCGGGCTTTTGGCGCAACCGGGCAGGCCGATCACGGGCGTGTCGCCCAACTGCCCAAGGAAAAGAAGGTTGCCGGGATCGACCGGCATGCCAAAGCGGTGGACAACGCCGCCCGCCCGGCGCAGCGCCTGCGGGGCCACATCCATCGGGTCTGAGGTGGCCGAGGCGGTGAGGATCAGGATCAGGTCAACCCCGGTGCTGGCGGTCAGGGCGGCGGCAAGCGCATCTTCGCGGTGGGGAACGCTGTGCTGCCCGGCAAGCCGGACGTTGAGCGCGCTGAGGCGCTGGGTAATAGCGCGGTGGGGGGTAGCCTCCCCCGTGGCCGTGGTGGTCTGGATCAGGGCGGCGGTGGTCAGGGTTGCGGGGCGAAGGCGCAGGGCCCCTGCCCCCGCCGCGCAGGCACGCGCCAAGGCCGCGCCGTCAACCCCGTAGGCGATGATCTTGACGGTGGCCGCCATTTCCTCGGCCGCAAGGCGCTGCCAGCGGGGGACAGTGGCAAGGGTGATCATCGGATCGACGGCGTTCATGGCATTGACCCGATCGGCCAGCACCTCAAGCACGCCGGGGGCTTTGGCATGCAGGTTGACCCGCCCGGTGCCGACCGGGCGCAAGGCCAGCCCGGCATTGGCCGCGACAATCGCCTGGGCCACGGCAAGGGCGGCAGCGTCTTCATGGACATCCGTCGGCGCGAGGCGGGCCACCGTCACCTCGGTCAGCCCCTGGGCGCTGAGGGTGACAAGGTCGGAAGCGGTCAGGATCAGGCCCTTGCGCAGCCGCGTGCCGGGCAGCGGCACAGAATGGGCGAGGATCGCGCCTTCAGCCTCAGCCAGGGGGACGGGGCCGAACTGCATCAGGCGCGCAGGGTCTGGGTGATCTGGGCCAGGATCGACACGGCGATTTCGGCCGGGGTGCGGGCGCCGATGTCAAGGCCGACGGGGGCATGGATGCGGGCGATCTGGTCCGGCGCGAAGCCTGCGGCAGCCAGCCGGTCAAGGCGCTTGGCATGGGTCTTCTTCGACCCCAGCGCGCCGATGTAGAAGACCGGGGCGCCAAGTGCAAAGCGCAGGGCGGGGTCGTCCAGCTTCGGGTCATGCGTCAGGGTGACGATGGCGGTGCGGCTATCGGGGGCGAGGCTGGCCAGCGCGTCATCGGGCCAATCCTCAAGGATCACCTGCCCCGGAAACCGGCTGGCCGAGCCGAAGGCGCTGCGCGGGTCGATCAGGGTGCAGGCGTAGCCACATTCCCGCGCCATGGAGAGAAGGGCCTGGGCGATATGGACCGCGCCGACGACGATCAGGCGCAGGGGCGGGTTGTGGACGGCGATGAAGCGGCCGTCCTCCTCGGTCCCTGAACGGTCGCTGCGCAGGCGCGCGTCGGTGGCGGGGTCCTGGCCAGCGGGGACAAGGCGGCGGGTCCAGGTGGCAAGGTCGGTGACAAGGGCCACGGCGCGGGGGGCGGCGCGGGCCTCGGTCAGCTGGGCCAGCAGGGCCTCAGGCAGGGCATGGGGGCCGTCGCCGATGGGTTCGACAAGGATGCGGATGGTGCCGCCACAGGCGAGGCCCACGGAAAACGCGGTTTCATCGCTGACGCCGTAGGTCAGAAGCCGGGGCTGGCGGTCCTGCAGGGCGGCAAGCGCCTCGGTCACCACGGCGCCTTCGACACAGCCGCCCGAGACTGACCCCGCCATGTCGCCCGCGCCCGAGATCGCCAGCTGGCTGCCCGCCTGACGCGGGGCAGAGCCCCAGGTTTCAACCACGGTGGCCAGCGCCGCCCCTATGCCGGAGCGGTGCCAGTCTAGGGCGGTCTCAACGATCATGTCATGGGCGGCGCGGGTCATCGGGGTCTTCCTCCAGCCGCGAGTATGCGTCCCCGATCAGCGGTTTGCCACTGAAATGACGAAGGCCGCCGGGGTGTCCCGGCGGCCTTTGGGTTTATGGTGCAGCGGCGGCTTAGCGCAGGGTGGCGCTGCGCATCAGCGGCGTGATGACCCGCACTTCGACGCGGCGGTTCAGGGGTTCGTTGGCCTGGGTGTCGATCAGAAGCTCTGTCTCGCCATAGCCTTGGACCACCATGTTTTCCGGCGGGATGTCGAAGTATTCCGTCAGCGCCAGCGCCACCGATTCCGCACGACGGTCCGACAGCGCCAAGTTCAGCGCGGCCTTGCCGGTGGCATCGGTGTGCCCTTCGACGAGGAAGACCTCATCCGGGTTCACTTCAAGCAGTTCCTGCATGACGCGGCCAAGGTCGGCCAGATTGCGCGCTTCGCTTGGGGCGATGGCAGCCGAGCCGCTGGCGAAGGTCACGTTCTGGGTGTCGATCACCGCCGCAAGCGCCCGCACCTGCGGGATTTCGCGGATCTGGCGCAGCGAGAATTTCCGCCCCGCCGTATCCGCCTCAAGCGCCGCGAGTTCCCGCTTCAGTGCGGTATCGTTGTCCTTGGACGAGATCACGATGCGCGACCGGGGGCGCGGCAGTTCGCTGACCACAACCACCTCTTCCTGGGCCAGATCGTCGATCAGCACCAGTTCGCGGCCAAGGCTGTCATAGGTGGCCCGGCGCAGGACGCGGCCGGTCGCATCGCGGATTGTCACCAGCTGGGTGCCGTTCGGACGGTCCACGATGGTCCGGGTCGAACCGTCGCGGAAGGTTTCGGTGCGCACGGTGTTGCCGGGGCGGCGGATCACGGTGTCATCGTCCTTCAGCACCTGATAGGTGCCATCGGGGCGCAGCACCACCACGCGGTCACCGGTGTTCGAGACCACGCGGGTGTCCACCTCACGTACTTCACGGGCGTCGTTGTTCGACTTGATGATCGAACCGACGACCAGCGCGCCAAGGACCACGAGGCCCGCCTTTTCCAGGTTGGAAAGGCCGCTTTTCTTGCCTTCGGACATTGCCACCGGGGCGGCGGCGAATTCCTCGGCTGAGGTGCGGACGGTTTCCGCCGCGATGGTTTCGGTCACCGCGCTGACGACATCGGCGCTGGTTTCCGGGTCAAGCGGGGCCGGAGCGGCGGTTTCGCCTTCGGCTGCGGGTGCCGAAGCGACAGCGGCCGCGGCCACCACCGCTTCGGGGTCGACGGCGGTCGGGTCAAGGGTCAGAAGTTCGGTCAGGCTTTCCACTTCGGCCTCAGAGACCACGGGGGCGTCAACGGGTTCGACGGTCTCAAGGTCCAGAGGTTCGGCCACGCGAAGGCCGGCGGCCGGGTCAACCATTTCACCGGTGTCGCTGATGGCAAGCTCTGCCTCGGCAGCGGCCACGGCGGCGGCGGCAACGGCTGGGTCAATCACCTCACCGGTGGCCGAGTCGATCACGCCTTCTGCGGGGGCTTCGACGGCAACTTCACCTTCAGCAGCAACTTCGCCTTCAACGGCTGGGGCTTCTTCGACCACGGGGGCCTCTTCAACCACCGGCGCTTCTTCAACGACCGGAGCTTCTTCAACAACCGGCGCTTCTTCGACGGCAGGGGCCTCTTCCATCACTGGGGCTTCTTCCGCCGGGGCTTCTTCAACGACGGGGGCCTCTTCAACCACCGGCGCCTCTTCAACAACCGGTGCCTCTTCTACAACCGGCGCTTCCTCAACGACCGGAGCCTCTTCAACGGCGGGTGCTTCTTCGACAGCTGGGGCTTCTGCAGCGGCGGCGGCTTCCGCGGCGGCTTCTTCTTCCAGGCGCAGTTGTTCGGCAAGGGCTGCATCAGCGGCTGCGGCTTCAGCGGCGGCGGCCTCTGCTGCAGAAGCTTCAGATGCGGCGGCTTCAGCGGCGGCAGCCTCGGCGGCGGCGGCTTCAGCGGCGGCGGCCTCTACGGCTGCGGCTTCGGCGGCGGCAGCTTCGGCAGCGGCGGCCTCGGCGGCATCGGTGTCGACTGCAGCGGCTTCAGCAGCGGCGGCTTCGGCCGCGGCCGCTTCGGCGGCAGCGGTTTCAGCGGCGGCGGCGGCTTCTGCGGCAGCAGCCTCGGCCGCTGCGGCTTCGGCTGCAGCGGCGGCTTCAGCGGCGATGCGGGCCTCTTCGTCCAGGCGCAGCTGTTCGGCCAGGGCGGCGTCAGCCTGCAGCGTCTGAATGATCGCCTCAAGATCGCAGGCGGCCTCAGCGGTGGGCACGCAAAGCACCGTGCCATCGAGCCCGATCACCGAGCCGTCTTCGGCCATGGTCTGGGCGTAACTGGGGAAGGTCGCCACGGGGGACAGCGCCACCGAGAGGGCCGTCGTGGAGATCAGAAGCTTTCTCATTCTATTCCTCATACTGATGGTCATGGGGATAACGCGGCCAGTGCGGTCCGGTTCCCTTGCGATCCGATGACCCACATGACGCTGCTTTGCGCTGATATGCGATATCAGGCAGGTGAATTGCGATAGCTGTCGGCAAAGCGCCGCCTAATCGGCAAGAAGCGCCATCAGGCGGGCCTTGTCGCCGCTGTCACCGGGGGTGGAGATGGCAGCGCCCAAGGCTTCAAGCGAGGCGATGGAGTGGCCCGCACGGAAGCTGTCGACATGGGGCAGCATGGCGCGGATGCCGGCGGCCTTTGGCGCAAAGCCGGTCCAGCGCAGAAGCGGGTTCAGCCAGATCAGCCGGCGGCAGGAAAGGTGGAGACGCTCAATTTCTTTCGCGAGGGCCCCCGAATCGTCGCGGTCAAGCCCGTCGGTGATCAGAAGGACAACCGCCCCCTGCCCCAGCACGCGGCGCGACCAGTCGCGGTTGAAGGCGCGCAAGGATGGCCCGATGCGGGTGCCGCCCGACCAGTCCTGCGCCTGCGCGCCGGCGGCGTTGAGGGCGGCGTCCACGTCGCGGCGGGCGAGGTGGCGGGTGATGTTGGTCAGCCGCGTGCCGAAGGTGAAGGCATGGACGCGGGCCCAGCCCTGGCCTTTGCGGTTGGCGACGGCATGGACGAAATGCAGGACCATACGGGAATAGTCGGCCATCGACCCCGAGATATCACAAAGCACGATCAGGTTCGGCCAGCGGGTTGAGGGGGATTTTCTGGCAAGGCTGGTGATCTCGCCCCCCTGGCGCAGGCTTTGGCGAAGCGTGCGGCGAAGGTCGATCGCCTTGCCGTGGTTGGCGGCGTGGGCGCGGCGGGTGACAAGGGGTTTCACCGGCAGGGAAAGCCGGGCCAGCATGCGCTTGGCTTCGGCCATCTCGGCCGTGGACATGAGTTCAAAGTCGAGGGTCCGAAGGCGTTCTTCAGCCGACTGGGTGGCAGTGGCGTCGATGGTGATCTCTTCGCCTAGCGTTTCGTCCTTGGCCGGCGGCGGAAGGGTGCCGTCCAACAGCGCCTCGGCCGCGCGGCGTTCGGCGGGGGCGGCGGCGCGATCGTCCTGCGTGCCCTTCACCTGCGGAATAAGGAGCGACATCATGTGTTCAAGGAACTGCGGATCGCGCCAGAAGAGGCGGAACACCTCGGCAAAGATGGTGCGGTGTTCGGGGCGGCTGACGAGGCAGGCGTGGAGGGTGTGGTAGAAATCCTCACGCTGGGTGAAACCCGCGGCTTCAACCGCGCGGATGGTGTCAAGGATGCGGCCCGGGCCGATGGGCAGCCCCGCCTTCCTGAGGGCGCGGGCGAAATGGGTGATGTTTTGGGCAAGCTTGCCGTCTTCTGGGATGTCGAGCGCCGGGTAGGTGACCATCGTCGGAGCGAGGGGTTTCACACCCCTCGCACTCCCCGTGGGATATTTGTGCAAATGTGAAAGGTCATGCGGCGACTTCGCGGCGGACTTGATCGAGGAGTTTTGCGGTCTCCAAACCTTGCAGTTTCTGGATGTCGTCCTGGTATTTCAGGATCGCGCCGAGGGTGTCTGAGATCACCTCAGGCGAGAGGGCCACGACGTCGAGGGCCAGAAGGCATTTCGCCCAGTCGATGGTTTCGGCGACGCCGGGGCGCTTGAACAAATCCTCTCGCCGCAGGGCTTGGACGAAGGCCACCACTTCGCGCGACAGGCTGGCGCTGGCTTCGGGGGCGCGGGCGTTCAGGATGGCAAGCTCGCGGTCGAAGGCGGGGTAGTCGACCCAATGATACAGACAGCGGCGTTTCAGGGCGTCATGCACCTCACGCGTGCGGTTGGAGGTGAGGATGACGATAGGGGGTTCGGGGGCCTTGATAGTGCCAAGTTCGGGGATGGTGACCTGGAAGTCCGAGAGGGCTTCGAGGAGGAAGGCCTCGAACGGCTCATCCGTGCGGTCAAGTTCGTCGATGAGAAGGACCGGCGCGCCACCGGCCTGCGGGCGCATGGCGGCGAGAAGCGGGCGTTCGATCAGGTACTCTTCGGTGAAAAGCTCGGCCTTCAGCTGGTCTCGGTCAGTGCTGCCTTCGGCGGTGCGGATGGCGATCATCTGGGCGGCGAAGTTCCATTCGGCGACGGCAGAGGCCGCGTCGAGGCCTTCGTAGCATTGCAGACGGATCAGGCGGCGGCCAAGGGCAGTGGCGAGAACCTTGGCAATCTCGGTCTTGCCGACGCCCGCCTCCCCTTCCAGAAAGAGCGGGCGGCCGAGTTTGAGGGACAGGAAGACGACAGTGGCAAGCGCACGCGAGGCGACGTAGCCTTGGCCTGCCAGCAGGGTTTCCACGCCGTCGATAGAGGTGGGGATCTGGGTCACGGGGCGGCCTCATGCTGTCAGGTGACAATGGTCGGTCTTGGGGGCGTGAAGTCAAGGCGGCTTGGAGTGGGGCATCGGGATGGAGAGAGTGTTGCGATGCAGGACATGCCGGAAATGACGCCGGAGATGGCGGAGGCGGTGGTGGGATTTCTGCGGGAAGCCTGGCCTTTGGACCCCCGCAATGACCCGCCGCGAGGAGGTTGGGACCACATGTTCTCGACCAGCTATCAGATTGCCTGCATGGCGCTGGTGGCGCTGGGACAGGCAGAAGATGTGGGTTGGGGGGCAAGCCCGAAGCCTGAGCCGCGATTGCCGGAGGTGCTGCCGTACTGGGAAGATGTTGCGGTGGCGGTGCTGTGGCTGGCGCATCAGATTGGCCGGATTGAGTATCTTTCTGGAACAAGCAAGAAGCATCCCGACCGTGTCGTCACAAGCCTGTCGGGCATGACCCAATGGACAGTTACGAACAACAGGCCGCCGATAACTGCGAACATCCTTGCCGGTCAAGGAACCGGGCCTGCATTTGCGACACCAGATGTGATTTCGGTGTTGGAGGCTTTGGGGCTTGTAGCTGATGGGCAGTGGACCCCTGCGGCTGAAGTAGTGCATTGGCGCGGGCTGCCCTTTGAGTGGGCGCTGGGGTTCGAGGCAGATGCGCGCTTCACGACAGCGGTGGAAAAGGCCGTGGCAGACCTGCCGCCCACACGGCGTGAAGAAATTGACCGGTTGATGCGGATCACGAAGGCCGACGTTGCCGAAGGTATGGCGCGCAGCATGGCGGCAGCCGAAGAGGCGCGTTTGCGCTGGGGGCCTAATGCGCTGATCGGTCCGGCGTTGACCGCCGAACAGGTGCGCGCGGGGATGCCAAGGCTGCGCGAGAACACGTTGGACTGGATCTTCTTCCGCCACTGGCGGCTGGGGCGCGGGTGGCTGGACGAGGCCACGGCCCCGCGGGCTTTGGAGATCTTCCATGACCGCCTTGCCATCGCCATGCGCCGGGCGGTGGTGGCGCGGCTTTATTCGGGTGGGTTTGTCTGGGAGTGAACCTCCTTCGCCAGCCAGAGGCGGAAGGAGGTGAGGGGGCCGCGCTCGGGCTGGTCATTGGGCCAGACGAGGGAATAGCTGCCGAGTGCGGGGACCGCGCCGCCGAAGACGGGGATCAGGCGACCCTCCGCCAGTTCGCGCGGGATCAGGAAGGTGGGTAGGAGGGCAATCCCCAGCCCATGTACAGCCCCTTGGGCCATGGTCGCGAACTGGTCGAAGAGCATCCCCGCCGGGCGCTGGCCCCCTGCCCCGTGATGCGAAAGCCAGCGGCCCCAATCGCCGGTGCGGCTTTCCATCTGCAAAAGCGGGTGGCGCAGGATATCCTGGGCCTTCGCCAGCGGCTGGGGGACCAGCGACGGGGCGGCGACGGCGATCAGCGCCTCGTCCATGAGTTTCAGGCTGGCGGTGCCCGGCCAATCCTGCCGACCGTAATGAATGGCCGCGTCAAAGCCGGACCCGGCAAAATCGAAGGGGCGGAGGCGCGTGGCGAGGTTCAGCGTCACCTCCGGATGCGCCTCGGTAAAGCGCGGCAGGCGGGGGGCGAGCCAGTGCATCCCGAAGGCAGGCAAGATCGCAAGGTTCAGGCTGCCGCCGGTCGGGTTGGCGCGCAGGGTCAGCGAGGCAGAAGCGAGGGTATGGAGCGCGCGCCGCACCTCGGCCACGTAGTCGCGGGCGGCAGGGGTCAGCGCCAAGCGCTGGCGTTCGCGGATCAGAAGGCGGACGCCAAGCTGCGCCTCCAGCCCCTGCAAGGCGCGGCTGATGGCGCCTTGGGTCAGGCTGAGTTCCTCAGCCGCAGCAGAGGCGGTGCCAAGGCGATCCACCGCCTCAAGCGCCATCAGGGCGGGGATCGGCGGCAGGTGGCGGCGGGGCAGCATTATGAGTTTCCCTCATGAAGTTGCGCAGGGCTTTCGATAGCGCGGGGGCGCGTTTCGTGCAAGGATGGTGGCAATGATGGAGGTTCCCATGCTTGATACCCATGCCGCCCAACCGAAGCTGAAATCCAAGGACGCGCCGGATCTGGGGCGCTTTGACTGGGAAGACCCGTTCCGGCTGGAGGACCAGCTGACCGAAGAGGAACGCATGCTGCGCGACGGCGCGCGGGCCTATGCCACGGAAAAGCTGCAGCCGCGGGTGATTGCGGCCTACCGTGAGGAAACCACCGACCCCAGCATCTTCCGCGAGATGGGCGAGATGGGGCTGCTGGGCGTGACGGTACCGGAGGAATACGGTGGCTTGGGGGCCAGCTATGTGGCTTACGGGCTGGTCGCGCGGGAAGTGGAGCGGGTTGATTCAGGCTATCGCAGCATGATGAGCGTGCAGTCGTCGCTGGTGATGTACCCGATCTATGCCTATGGGACCGAGGCGCAGCGCCAGAAATTCCTGCCGAAGCTTGCGCGCGGCGAATGGATCGGCTGTTTCGGGCTGACCGAACCCGATGCGGGGTCTGACCCCGGTGGCATGAAGACCACGGCGAAGAAGACCGCAAACGGCTATGTGCTGAACGGCGCGAAAATGTGGATTTCGAACGCGCCCATCGCCGATGTCTTCGTGGTCTGGGCCAAGTCCGAGGCGCATGGCGGGCGGATCAAGGGGTTCATCTTGGAAAAGGGGATGTCAGGGCTATCGGCACCCAAGGTCGGCGGCAAGCTGAGCCTTCGCGCCAGCATCACTGGTGAGATCGTGATGAAGGACGTGGAAGTGGGCGATGACGCCCTTCTGCCTTTTGTCGAGGGGCTGAAGGGGCCGTTCGGTTGCCTGAACCGGGCGCGCTATGGCATCAGCTGGGGTGTCATGGGCGCGGCGGAGTTCTGCCTGCACGCCGCGCGGCAGTATGGGCTTGACCGCAAGCAGTTCGGCAAACCGCTGGCGCAAACTCAGCTCTTCCAGCTGAAGCTGGCCAACATGCTGACCGAGATCGGGCTGGGCCTCCAAGGCTCGCTGCGGGTCGGGCGGCTTCTGGATGAGGCGAATGCAGCGCCAGAGATGATTTCCATCGTCAAGCGCAACAACTGCGGCAAGGCGTTGGATTGCGCGCGTTGGGCGCGGGACATGCATGGCGGCAACGGGATATCCGAGGATTTTCAGGTGATGCGCCACATGGTGAACCTAGAGACGGTAAACACCTATGAAGGCACGCATGACGTACACGCGCTGATCCTGGGCCGTGCGATCACCGGGCTGCAGGCGTTTTTCTGATAGGGGGTGCGGATTGCCCGTGCTAACCGGGGGGCTGGTGCGTCTTTGGCGGGCGTCGGTGCCTCCGGCGGGGATATTTGGGCCAGAATGAAAACCTGGGTTGGTTGCCCGAATTGGGTGAAGGTCAGACGGCCATGAAGGTCACCGCCGTTCTGACGGTGAAGAACGAGGGCGCGTTCCTTCTGGAGTGGCTTGCGCATCACCGGGCCTGTGGGGTGACGGACTTTTTGGTCTTCTCCAACGATTGCAGCGACGGGACCGATGCGATGCTGGACCGGCTGCAGGCCTTGGGCTGGCTGACCCATGTCCCGAACCCGGGGCCCCACCCGCAAGGCCCGCAATGGGCGGCGCTGAAGCAGGCGGATACGCATCCCCTTGTGCGGGGGGCGGACTGGCTGATGCCGATTGATGTGGATGAGTTCGTAAACATCCATGTCGGCGACCGGACGATCCCGGCCTTGCTCGCCGCCCTGCCCGAGGCGACGGCGATCCCCCTGACCTGGCGGCTCTTTGGCAATGCCGGGGTGCGCGGGATCGAGGATCGGCGGGTTACCAAGACCTTCACCCTTGCGGCCCCGGCGGTCTTGCACTGGCCCTGGCGCGCGCATCTGTTCAAGACGCTTTTTCGCAATGACGGCACCTACGCCAAGCTGGGCGTCCACCGCCCGCGAAACCCGGACCGGGCGCGGCTGGAGGGCCAGCGCTGGTTTGACGGCGCGGGGCGGCGGCTGGACCCGGCCTTCCATACCGGCCGGCTTTTCGTGGATGTGGGCCGCGATCTTTACGGTCTGGTCCAGCTGAACCATTACGCGCTGGGGTCGATGGCGGGATATCTGGTCAAGGCCGACCGGGGGCGCGCGAACCGGGACGCTGCAACCTTCGACATGGCCTATTGGGTGGACCGCAACTTCTGCGATGTCGAGGATCTGTCGATCCAGCGGCTGGACAGCGCGCCCCATTTGCAGGCCTTGCGAGACGATCCGGTTCTGGGGCCGCTGCACGTCAAAGCCGTCACCTGGCGGCAGGAGCGCTTTCACCAACTGATGGCCGAGGAGAGCTGGCGCGCGCTTTATGGTCGCCTGCTGATGACCCCGCCCACACGTGCCCTGCCACCGTCCGAGGCGCACAGCATCTGGCGACCCTACGCGAAGCCCCGCTAGGCCCTGGGTTGCCAGACCATCAACAGACGCCCGCCAGAGTTGTAAGCGATCCGGGACTAGAAACAGTCTTCGCCCCTGAACCGAAATTGTGCGCTGGATAACTGCCCGCAACACCTTGTCGAATTTAGATTTTTATCCCACATTCGGTAGGCTTGGACGAGGACCAAAGCCGAAAGCTTGGGTGGCTGTGGAGACGATGGACGCGCATCCCGAATGGCAGAACGCCATGATGGCCATCGCCGAAGGCGACGGCGACTTTCTGCCATTGGGCGATCGGCACTGGGCCTTCTTCGCCGAAGAGCGCCCTGTCCTTCTGGTGACCTTTGAAGATGCCGCCGCCTTGCGGGACCGCGAGGACAACCTGCCCGAACACTTCGCCCTGGCAAAATCGCGCGGCTGGTCCTTGCTGACCATCCTTGCCGAAGGGGAAACCTGGTGGCGTGACCCGGCGGTGTTTCGCTATTTCGACCGGCTGGCCGATGACGGGTTTCTTGAGGATTTCGACCGGGTGATCTTTTATGGCGCGGGCCCGGCAGGCTATGCCGCTGCCGCCTATGCCATCACGGCCCCCGGGGCCGAACTGGTGCTGGTGGCCCCGCGCGCCACGCTGGACCCCGCCCTTGCCGGCTGGGACGAGCGTCACAAGATCGCCCGGCGCATCAACTTTCGCAGCCGCTATGGCTATGCGCCCGACATGACGGAAAGCGCGGCCCGCGTCTGGCTGATCCATGACCCGCTGAACCGGCCCGACGCCATGCATGCGGCCCTGTTCCAGCGCCCTTGGGTGACCCCCCTCTTCGCCCGCTACACCGGCGAGGGCACGGAAGACACCTTGCGAGAAATGCGCGTTCTGGACCGCATTCTGGAAGCGGCGATGGATGGCAAGTTTTCAGCCGAATACTTCGCCTGGCTGTGGCGCGGACGGCGGTCAAACGGCAGCTACCTGCGCGCCATTCTGTCCTCGGCCCGGCTGAGCGGCCACCGCATGCGCGAGATCATGATCTGCCGATCAGTCACGGCGCGCCTGAACGCGCCGCGCTTTGCCAGACGGCTGGCCGAACTGACCGGCGAAGACCCCTAGCGCGGGTCAGAACTCGGTCAGTTCCAGCAGCTCCTCAGTCCGGTCGATGGTCGTCTGGCGCAGGCAGCCATAGATCAACAAAGGCTCGGCCGAACCGCCCCGCACCCGAAAGCCCGAAGCCGAGCAATGCGCATCCCGATAGGTGATCCAGGCGCGCTGGGCCGTGCGAAGGGCGGTCTCGGCGCCTTGCATGGCGGGGGGAAGGTCGGCGTCGATCGATTTCATCTTCGCCAGGGTCTCTTGGTAGGCGCGGTTCAGGTCGACATCGGCCTCTTGCCAGTCCTGTTCGGCGCAGATGTTCAGATCGCTTTGCACTATCGCATTGGCACAGTCGACGGTCTGGGCCAGCACGGGCATGGGCAGAAGGATCAGGGCGGGCAAGAGGAAGCGAAGCATGGGCAGGGCCTTTCGGGGCTGGTCGCGGGGTCAGTCGGTGAACATGGCGCGCAAGCTTGCCGCGCGGCGTTCGGTTTCAGTGCGTTTGCAGGACAACTCGATCAGGATCGATTCAGAGCCGCGCGCAAAGTCGCTTGGGTCGGCGGCATAATAGCAGGTTGCGTCACGATAGCTTGCCCAACTTGCCTGCGACTGGTCGAGAAGGGTCGAGGTTTGCGGAAAGCGGCTGCGCAGATCCGTCAGGGCATTGCCAAGATCCCGCTCGGCCAAGCCAAGGTGGTAGGTGGAGCAGTCCACCATTTCGGGGATGTTGGCCTGGGTCTCGCAGGTGCTGGGCGGGGTCTCGGCCAAGGCAGGTGCTGCGGACAGGAGGAAGGCAAGGATCGGGCGCATCAAACGCTCCTGCAACGGGGGCTGGCCATCGGTTTAGCACGGCAAAGGGCTGGCCATGAGGTCCGGATTGCGTTACCCCGCTGACATGCAAAAGATCACGATCCGCCGCCCTGACGACTGGCACCTGCACTTGCGCGACGGGGCGATGCTGCGGGCCGTTCTGCCCGAAACCACCCGGCATTTCGCCCGGGCGATCATCATGCCGAACCTGGTGCCGCCGGTGGTGACCGCCCGCGATGCGCTGGCCTACCGTGAGCGGATTATGGCCGCCCTGCCCGAAGAGGCCACGTTCCAGCCGCTGATGACGCTGTACCTGACCGAGGGCACCGATCCGGCGGATGTGGCGGCAGCGGCGGCCTCGGGCCTGGTGACGGCGGTCAAACTTTACCCGGCGGGGGCGACGACGAATTCGCATGGCGGGGTGCGCGATCTGGCCAAGGTCATGCCGGTGCTGGAAAAGATGGCCGAGATCGGCCTGCCCCTCTGCACCCATGGTGAGGTGACGACGCCTGAGGTCGATATCTTCGACCGGGAAGCCGTGTTCATCGACACCGTCCTTGCCCCCCTGCGCCGCCGCCTGCCGGACTTGCGCGTGGTGATGGAGCATATCACGACCGAGGAAGGTGTCGCCTATGCCGCCGAAGGGGGCGACAGTTTGGGTGCAACGATCACCACGCATCATTTGATTATCAACCGCAATCACATCCTCGCAGGGGGTATCCGGCCGCATTACTATTGCCTGCCGGTGGCCAAGCGCGAAAAGCACCGCCTGGCACTGCGCCGCGCCGCCACTTCGGGGTCGCCGCGCTATTTCCTTGGCACCGACAGCGCCCCGCATGTCGACGCGCTGAAAGAACATGCCTGCGGCTGTGCCGGCTGCTTTACCGCGACCAACACCATGAGCCTTCTGGCCCATGTGTTCGACGAAGAGGGTGCCTTGGACCGGCTGGAAGGCTTTGCCTCGCTGAACGGACCAGCCTTCTACCGCCTGCCGGTGAACCCTGGGACCGTCACGCTGGAAAAGCACGCCGAACCCTGCACCTGGCCCGAGAAGATCCAGGCCGAGCCTGGCCCGGTGACCGTCTTCCAACCCGGCTTCCCCGTGCACTGGCACGTTGTCTCGTAAGCGCCGAATTTTCGCAGAAAATTCGTACTTCCCGAAAGGACCGACATGATCCCCTCCGCCTTCCCGCCCAAGGACGAAATCGCCCGCCTCACCGCGCGTGCGCTCTTGGAGATCAAGGCTGTCCACTTCAACGCCGAGACGCCCTTCACCCTCGCCTCCGGCCTGCCGTCGCCCACCTATATCGATTGCCGCAAGCTGATCAGCTACCCGCGCATCCGGTCGGCGCTGATGGATTTCCTGACCGTGACAGTGATGCGCGACGCGGGGTTCGAGGCGTTCGACAACATCGCCGGGGGCGAAACCGCGGGCATTCCCTTCGCAGCGCTTGTGGCCGAACGGATGGCCCTGCCAATGACTTACGTGCGCAAGAAACCCAAAGGCTATGGCCGCAACGCCCGCATCGAAGGGGCAATGACCGAAGGCCAGCGCGTCCTTTTGGTGGAAGACCTGACCACTGACGGCGGATCGAAACTGTCCTTCGTCGACGCGATCCGTGAAACCGGGGCGACCTGCGCCCATACCGCAGTCATCTTCTACTACGGCATTTTCCCGGCAACGACCCAGCGCCTGGCTGACCACGGCATCGCGCTTCATCACCTTTGCACCTGGTGGGACGTCCTGGCCGAGGCCCGCGCGCAAGGCAGCTTTGACGAGGCCACCCTGACCGAGGTCGAGGCTTTCCTGACCGCCCCCCGCGCCTGGCAAGAGGCGCGCAAACCGGGCTGAGGCTGCCGTCATCCGCTCTGCGTGATCTTCGGTGGACAGCTGCGAAATACCGGTGCGCAAGCCTGTGGGGGAATTGGGGATAACCCCTGTTCCGAATCGCCCCCTTAGTGACCGCTTTGGTCCGCGCTGCCAGATGTGGTAGCCTGGGCCTGTCACGGGGGCGCAAACCCCGACTCAGGCCCGGCTTATCCACCGACTTGTCCGAACTTTCCGGACCTCAGGCGATCAGGCAGAGAAGGCCCAACAGGCAGAAGGCAATCCGACGTCATGACCGAAATCACCGCCCTGCGACCCATGCTTCCCGCCACGGCCCAAGCCCCGGCCGCCGAAGGGGAGGCCCTGCCCCACAACACCGAAGCCGAGCAGCAGCTTCTGGGCGCGATCCTGACCAACAATGATGTCTATGACCGCATCTCCTCGGTCGTGAAGGCGCAGCATTTCTTCGACCCCGTCCACCAGAGAATCTATGAGATTGCCGCGGCTCGCATCCAGAAGAACGCCCTCGCCTCTCCCGTGACGCTGAAGGCGTTTCTTGAGGATGACGCGGGCCTGAAGGAGCTCGGTGGGCCCGCCTACCTCGTGCGGCTGGCTGGAGCGGCGATCTCGGCCTATGCGGCGCGGGATTATGCGCAGATGATCTATGACCTCGCCGTGCGGCGGGAGTTGATCCAGCTTGGCCGCGACATTGCCGCGCAAGCTGCCAAGGTCGAGGTCACGAACGAACCCAAAGACCAGATCATCGAAGCCGAGCAGCGGCTTTACACGCTGGGCGAACAGGGTGTGGCGGAACGCGGCTTTCAAAGCTTTCTGAAAGCCGCGGTCGAGGCGGTGAACAACGCCAACGCCGCCTACCAGCGTGGCGGCGGCCTTGCGGGCATCTCGACCGGGCTGATCGATCTGGATCGCAAGCTTGGCGGCCTGCACCCGTCTGACCTTCTGATCCTTGCGGGGCGCCCCTCGATGGGGAAAACCTCGCTGGCGACCAACATCGCCTTCAACATCGCGAAATCCTACAAGCGCGGCCGCCTGCCCGATGGGCGCGACGGCGCGGTCGAAGGCGGGATCGTGGGCTTCTTCAGCCTGGAGATGAGCGCGGAACAGCTGGCCGCGCGGATCTTGTCCGAGGCCTCGGAAGTGCCGTCCGAACAGATCCGCCGCGGCGACATGCAAGAGGTGGAGTTCCGCCGCTTCGTCGATGCCGCCAAGGCGCTTGAGGCTTGCCCCCTTTACATCGATGACACCCCGGCTCTGCCAATTTCCCAGGTCGCCGCGCGCGCCCGGCGGCTGAAGCGGACGCATGGGTTGGACCTTCTGATCATCGACTACCTGCAGCTTCTGAAAGGCTCGTCCAAGGAAAACCGTGTGCAGGAAGTCTCTGAAATCACACAAGGTTTGAAGGCCATCGCCAAGGAGCTGGACATACCCGTGGTCGCCCTGTCGCAGCTGAGCCGCGCCGTCGAAAGCCGCGACGACAAGCGCCCACAGCTGAGCGACCTGCGGGAATCCGGCTCGATCGAGCAGGACGCGGACGTGGTCATGTTCGTCTACCGCGAAGAATACTACCTGTCGCGGATGGAGCCCGAGGCCGGCAGCCCGGCCCATGCGGAATGGTTCAAAAAGGCTGAAAACGCGCATGGCAAGGCGGAAGTCATCATCGGCAAGCAGCGCCACGGCCCGATCGGGACGGTGGAACTCAGCTTCGAAGGCCGCTTCACCCGCTTTGGCAACCTTGCGAAACCCTGGCAAGGCTCCGGCACCCCTGACGCCGGGTTCTGATCCAACGCTTGCTAAGCGGAGCCGCCAAAGGCGGCAAGCTTCTAGTCTCGGCTCTGCGCGCCAAGGCGCGCAACCGCCTCGGTTGATGAGGCATTCTGCCCCAAACCCCTGAGAGTACTTGAGAAAAGGACAAACCCGTTTGCTCTTTTTCCAAATACTCCCGCCGGAGGCTTCCGACTTCTGGCCCGCGCCCGATCTCTTGGCGTCCATCCCCGGCAGCGCCGCCGAGCGGGGCCTCGATGGCCCCCGAGGCGGCCCCCCTTTTCAGATAACGCCGGTTTTGCAAGGGTGGCGCAACTGTGGGAGGGCGGGATGGATCTGGGGCTTGACGACAAGGTGGTGATCGTGACCGGCGGCGGGGCCGGGATCGGGGGGGCGATCAGCCTTGCACTGGCGGCGGAAGGGGCCGTTCCGGTGATCTTCGCCCGGCGCATGCCCGGGGCTGCGTTCCTTGGCGACCTGCGCGATCGGCAGCCGAAGGCTGAGGTTGTTCTGGCGGATCTTTCGCGGGATGAGGAGTGTCGGCGGGCGGTGGTTGAGGTGCGGCAAGCGTTCGGGCGGATTGACGGTTTGGTCAACAATGCCGGCACCAATGATGGGGTGGATCTTGCGGCCGGGCCGGAGGCGTTTCGGGAGTCGCTGGACCAAAATCTGCTGCATTATTATACACTTGCGCATCTTCTGGTGGAGGACCTTAAGGCCACACGGGGCGCGATTGTCAACATCTCGTCCAAGACTGCCCTTACCGGTCAGGGGTCAACCTCGGCCTATGTCGCGGCCAAGGCGGCGCAGCTTGGGTTGACGCGGGAATGGGCGGCGGCGCTTGCGCCCCATGGGGTGCGGGTCAACGCGGTAATCCCGGCGGAGGTCATGACGCCGATGTACCGCAACTGGCTGGAAACATTTGACAATCCCGCAGAACAAGAAGCGCTGATCACCGCGCGCATTCCCTTGGGCAACCGCATGACCACGGCCGAGGAAATCGCGGCGACGGTGGTCTTTCTGCTCTCGGATCGCGCGGGGCACACAACGGGGCAGTGGTTGTTTGTCGATGGGGGCTATGTCCATCTGGACCGGGCCTTGGGGCGGTAGAAGAACCACCCGCAACCTGCTGAGAACGCTTGAGTAATCTGGAAGGACCCTGGCCGTTCCTCGGTCTTCAACCGGTCTTTCTTGCGTCTTCTTTCCGTCTCTACGCGCGGCTGGCGAAGGGGCGCTTAACCATTCTGCCGCCCTGAGGTGCGAATCGGGTCAGCCAGAAGGCGCAAGCCGTTCAGGACCACCAGAAGCGTGCCGCCTTCATGCCCGATCACGGCCAGCGGCAGGGGCAGGTTGAAGAACAGGCTGCCCGCCACCAGCACCGCCATGGCCCCCAGCGCCAGCGTGAGGTTTTGCCGGATCACGCGCGCGGTCCGGCGGGCAAGGGCGCGGGCGGCGGAAAGCTTGCGCAGATCGTCCGCCATCAGCGCCACATCGGCGGCCTGCAGCGCCACCTCGCTGCCCGCGACGCCCATCGCCACGCCGACATCGGCCCGCGCAAGGGCGGCGGCATCGTTGACCCCATCCCCGATGAAGGCGACCTTGCCCTTGGCGGTGGCCGCATCGACCAGCTTCACCTTGTCGCCGGGCAGAAGGCCTGCGCTGATCTCATCCGGCTGCAGTCCCAGCCGTGCGCCGATCCGGGAAGCCACGGCCTGCCGGTCGCCGGTCATCATCAGGATGGCCGCGCCGCCACGGCGGAGGGCGGCAAGCGCCTCGGCAGAGGTGGCGCGGGGTTCGTCTGCGACGGTGACCGCCCCGAGGACATGGTGTCCGCGCCCCATCAGGACCAGCGTTTCGGCACCATCCGCCATTACGGCCAAGGCAGGGGGAAGCGTCGCCCCCATCCGGTCCAGCATGCGGGCGTTGCCGGCCCAGACCTCACCGGCAGGATCACGCCCGATGATCCCTTCGCTGGGGAAGGACCGAACCCCGTCGATCTGTGCAGGCGCCAAGCCACGGTTGCTTGCCTCACGCCGGATGGCGCTGGCGATGGGGTGTTCGGACTGCGCCTCAAGCCCGGCGAGAAGGGTGAGGAAGGCAGCCTCATCCCCCTTGAGCGCGGTCAGGCCAGTGACCGCAGCCTTGCCGGTGGTCAGCGTGCCGGTCTTGTCGAAGGCGAAGACCTTGACCTCGGCCAGCCCTTCCAGCGCGGCCCCGCCTTTGAAGAGCACCCCGCCCCGCGCCGCTGCCGAGAGGGCCGAGAGGATGGCGGCAGGGACCGAGATCACCACGGCGCAGGGGCTGGCCGCCACCAGCAGCGTTGCCGCCCGGTAAAGCGCCTGATCCGGCGGGTGGCCGGTCAGCCAGAAGCCGACATAGGCCAAGATCGACCCCGCCAGCACGGCAATGGTGTAGCGCTGGCCGAACCAGTCCGAAAACCGCTCGGACGGGGCCTTCATCGCCTGCGCCTCGGTCACGAGGCGGATCATCTGGGCGACGGTGCTGTGTGCAAGGCTGCGCGTCACCTCGACCGTCAGAATGCCGTCAAGGTTCACCGTCGCCTCGTGCACCAAGGCGCCTTGGTCCTTGCGCACCGGAAGGGATTCGCCGGTCACCGTGCTTTCGTCCATGTGCCCGGCCCCGGTGATCACGCGGCCATCAACGGGCACCCGCGCACCGGGGCGCAGGATCACCCGGTCACCGGGGACAAGCGATACAACGGGAACCTCCGTCACCCCATCCGGGCCTTCGCGGAGGGCGGTTTCGGGGCGAAGGTGCATCAAGGCTTCAACCGCGCGGCGGGCCTTGCCCATCGCGCGGTGTTCCAGCGTCTGCGACAGGGAAAAAAGGGCGAGGAGAACCGCCCCTTCCAGCGCTGCCCCGACCGCGGCCGCCGCAAGGGCCGCGATGACCATCAGAAGGTCAATGTCCAGCCGGCGGTCCTGCCAAAGCTCGATCAAGGCACTGCGGGCGGCGGGCACGCCGCCAGCCAGATAGGCCACCACCATCGCGCCTGCGCCAAGGCCCACGGGCAAGGGCTGGATGAAGGCCTCAGCCGCTGCAATCAGCAGGCCCGCCCAGCACAGAAGTGTCAGGTACAGGCTGGAGTCGTCTTCGGGTTCGCTGGCCAAATCGCATGCTCCCCAATCGCGCCTTACCCTGACCGCGATGCGGACCCGGGGCAAGAGCCGCCGACACCCGTGGTTTTCCCTTGACCACGGGCGCGCTGCGGTCAAAACAGCCGGATGGCTACTGCAACCCTGACGATTGATCTTGATGCCATTGCCGCCAACTGGCGCAGGCTTGACCGGCTGACCGGCCCCGACGTGCAGACCGCCGCCGTGGTCAAGGCCGACGCTTACGGGCTGGGCATCACCCGCGTTGCGCGCGCGCTGGCGCATGCCGGGGCGCGGCGGTTCTTCGTGGCCTATGCCGAGGAAGGCGCTGCCGTCCGGCAGGCGCTGGGCGAAGGCCCGCAGATCGCGGTCCTTTCCGGTCACATGACCGGCGATACCGAGATGATCCATGACCTGGATCTGACGCCGATGCTGAACAGCCTGGAGCAGATCACCCGGCACCTCGAGGCGCTGCCCGGCCATGCCTTTGGCGTGCAGTTGGACACGGGGATGAACCGGCTGGGCGTGGAAATGCTGGAATGGCAGGCGGTGGCGCCGATCCTGATCGAGGCCGGGCCGGAACTTCTGATGAGCCACCTCGCCTGCGCCGATGAGCCGGAGCACCCGTTGAACGAGGCGCAACTGCGCACATTCCTTGAGATGACCGATGGCACCGGACTGCCCCGCAGCCTGTCGGCCACCGGCGGCATCCTTCTGGGTCAACGCTACCACTTCGACCTGACACGCCCCGGCGTTGGCCTGTTCGGCGGCATGCCGTTTGAGGGGGCGCAACCCGCCGTCACCCTGTCCCTTCCCGTGATCCAGACGCGAGAGGTCGCCGCGGGCGAGGCTGTCGGCTACGGCTGCACCTGGGTGGCCGAAGCGCCGGCGCTGATTGCCACCGTGGCCGCGGGCTATGCCGATGGCCTGCCGCGCACGCTGTCGAATGCCGCGGTGCTGTGGGATGGGGACACGCCCTGCCCGCTTGTCGGCCGGGTGTCGATGGACCTGATCACCGTGGACATCACCCATCTGCCCGAAGTGCCGCGCAGCCTGGATATTCTTGGGCCGCATCAGACCGTGGACGCGCTGGCCGAGGCTGGCGGCACCATTGGCTATGAGATTCTGACCGGCCTTGGCCCCCGCTACCTTCGCCGGTATCAGGAGCAGGCGCAGTGACCGCAGCCCTGGGTGCCCTTGGCCGCCCGGTGCTGGAAGCGCTGGCCGCAATCGGCCGGGTGGCGCTGTTTGCCGGGGCGATCCTGAGCCATATCCTGCGCCCGCCCTTCTACCTGCGCGAACTTGGGGCGTCGCTGTTGCAGATCGGCTGGTTTTCCCTGCCCGTCGTCGGCCTGACGGCGATCTTCACCGGCGGCGCGCTGGCCCTGCAGATCTACGCTGGCGGGTCACGCTTCAACGCCGAGGCGGTGGTGCCAAGCATCGTCGCCATCGGCATGGCGCGGGAGTTGGGGCCGGTCCTGGGCGGGCTGATGGTGGCTGCGCGGGTGGCAAGCTCCATCGCGGCCGAGATTGGCACGATGAAAGTGACCGAGCAGATCGACGCGCTGGTCACCCTGTCGACCAACCCGTTGAAATACCTGGCCGTTCCGCGTGTCCTTGCGGCGACGCTGGCCATGCCTGTTCTGGTCGCCGTGGGCGATGCAATTGGCATCATGGGCGGCTGGCTGGTCGGGATCACCCGGCTGGACTTCAACTCAGCCGCCTATCTGAAGAACACCGTCGATTTTCTGGAGCCGTGGGACATCGGATCAGGCCTGGTGAAGGGTGCTGTCTTTGGCTTCATCGTGGCGCTGATGGGCTGCTACCACGGCATGCACTCCGCCCGCGGTGCGCAGGGCGTGGGGCGGGCGACGAAATCGGCGGTCGTCTCGGCCTCGGTCCTGATCCTGGCGGCGAATTATGTGCTGACGGAACTGTTCTTCACCTCATGATAACGCTCAGCAATGTTCACAAGGCCTTCGGGGCCAACCGGGTGCTGCAGGGGGTGAACCTGTCCGTCGCCTCGGGCACGTCGATGGTCATCATCGGCGGGTCGGGGACGGGCAAGTCGGTCTTGCTGAAATCTGTGCTGGGCCTTGTGCGGCCCGACAGTGGCCAGATCACGCTGGACGGGCAGGACGTGACGAAAGCCGACCGCGACGCCTTTCTTGCCCGCTTCGGGATGCTGTTTCAGGGCGGCGCCCTGTTCGATTCGCTGCGCGTCTGGGAAAACGTGGCCTTCCGCCTGATGCGCGGGGCGAAAGCGCTGCCAAAACGCGACGCGCGCGAGATCGCCATCGAAAAGCTGCGCCGCGTGGGTCTGAAGCCCGAGGTGGCCGATCAATTCCCGGCCGAGCTTTCGGGGGGCATGCAGAAACGCGTGGGCCTTGCCCGTGCCATCGCGGCGGAACCGGAGATCATCTTCTTTGACGAACCCACCACCGGCCTTGATCCGATCATGGCCGGCGTCATCAACGACCTGATCCGCGAGATCGTGGTCGAGATGGGGGCGACCGCCATGACGATCACCCATGACATGTCCTCCGTCCGCGCGATTGCGGACAATGTGGCGATGCTGCATGGCGGGGTGATCCGCTGGACTGGTCCGGTGGGCGAGATGGATGCGACGCCAGACCCTTACGTCCAGCAGTTCATCCACGGGCGCGCGGATGGGCCGATCGAAAGCGTGCGTTAGGCTTTACCGGTCAGCAAGCCGCGTGCAGGCCCCGTCGCCCAAGGGATCGAACAGGCTCAGAACCTCATCGGGCAGGGTCAAGCCTGCCACGCGTGCAAGCTGTTCGGTTCCGTCGCGTGTCAGCCGCAGTTCCATCCCCTCGACCGGGCTCCAAGGCATGTCGGGGTTCATCTCGTCCATCTGGATGCCGCCTGCGTCAATCCACGTCAGGACCGCGTTGAAGGCTTCCGTCGTCTCGGTGGTTTGGGGGATGGATTGGGGGCGGGCCGGGAAGGAATTCATCAGACTTTGCACCTGCAGGGTCATGCGGCCGTCCGCCTTCTGTTCGACCACGCAGATCGTCTCCTCCTCGGTGCGGTCAGCACGTTTCAGCCAAAGCGATAACGACACGTCGGCTGAAGCAGCAGGGGCCGCAAGGACCATGGCAACGCAAGCGGCAGTCAGTTCACGCATCAACGCGCCCTCCGATCTTTGTGAAGGCTAGACAGGGCCGATCCGGTCCTGCAAGACCGGTAAGCCATACCGGAGCCGGACGATGCGCTACTTCAACCTCTCTCTCCTCATCCTCTTCCCCGTCGCGTGGTTCGCGCCTCTCCTCCGGGCCGGGTTCCTGCCGATCTTCGGGCTGGACGAGGTCAGCGTGATCACCGGCCTGCAATCCTTGTGGGAATCGGACGCGGCGCTGGCGCTTCTGGTGACGTTCCTTGCGGTCTTTGCGCCCTATGCCAAGACCATCGGCCTGGCGCTTTTGCACTGGAACCTTCTCAGCCCGCGCACCCTTCCGGCGCTGGAGGTTCTGGGCAAGCTTGCGATGGCGGACATCTTCCTGATCGCGATCTACATCGTCATCGTGAAGGGGGCGGGCATGGTCACGATTGAAACCGCCTGGGGGCTGTACCTCTTCACCGGCTGCATCCTCGCGTCGATCTGGGTGGCCTGGCGGACCGGGAAGACCCCCCGCCGCGCCTAAAACCGCAGTGACAGCTGCAGCCCGCCCGACAGCGTCTGCGCAGCCCCGCCCAGACCGCCAAGGTCCAGCGACGTGGCAAGACCAAGGCCCGAACCAATTTCCAGTGACCCGCCAACGGCGATGCGGCCGGTCCACCCCTCTTCCGACAGGAACCCCTCGGTCAGGACCGCGCCGGTGTCCTGGTCAAGATAATCAGCATGCAGCCCGGCAAAGACGGTCCCCCCGGGGCGATGGGCGGTCAGCGTGGCCCCAAGGCTCGACTGCGTGAAATCCACCCGCGTGGTCCCCGCGCCAGAGAGGGTGCCGCCGGTGCCGGTGACGGTCTGACGCCCGGTGATGACGCCAAGGCTGGGCGTCAGCACCAGCCCACTGCCAAGCGCATGGTCAAAGCCGCCTTCGACCGTCAGCGCCAGAAGCCGGGTCTCACCGCTGCCGGTGCCGCTGGCTGAGGTCTGGTCATAGCTGCCGCGCCCCCAGATCAGGCTGGCATGGCCATGCCAGTTGCCGGGGTTCCAGGCGGCATAGGGTTGCGCCCAGGTCAGTGCGCCGTCCTGTCGGGTGGTGCCATCGGTCGCGGTCAGATCGGCATGGCCGAGCGCAAGCCCCGCCACCATGTCGGCCCCAAGCGCCACGTCCGCGCCGATCTGAAAGCCCGTGCCTGCCATGCTGCCCGGTCCTTGATCCGCGCGGCTGTCGAGGCCGGTCACCTGCACCCAACTGTGGATGTTCCCCACCAGTCCGGTTTCCGCACCCTTAGTCGAGACCGAGGTCCCGCCTGCCGCCACCGCAGACCGCAAGGCCAGGCTCAGCGCCCCCATGTCGCCCGCCACACGTTGCGCATCCAGCACGACCAGGCGGTCCATCCCACTGCTGGCGGCGACGAGGCTGGCCAGTTCTTCCGCCGTATCTGGGCCAAAACTCAGCCGCACCGCGCCGATCAGGTCAAAGGCAAAGGTCTGCGTAAGATCATCGCAGAACGCCATGCATTCAAGGACCAGGGTCAGGTCTTCCCCTTCGACCAGAGAGACCTGAAAGGGCAGCGTCATGCCGTCTTCCAGAAACCAAAGGTCCGTGACCAGCACCTCAACCTCGCCATCCACCGGGATCTGCTGGGTCATGTCGGCCTGCGTGCGGAAGAGGCCAAAGCGGTGGGCAAAGCCAAGCTCTTGCGGGAAGGACAGCGCCAGCGCCGTCCCGTCGGTTATCCGCAGCCGGAAAAGGACACCCTTCCCCATCGGCATCGAGCTGTCGGGAAAGGTGAAATAGTCGACAGCCTCGGCAAGGGTTCCGGTCACGGTCTGGCCAGAGGCAGCGCTGCACAGCAGGGATGGCAGCAACAGAAACGGCAGGGCGCGGGCCCAAACGCGCCCCCTGCGGCGCGCCAGATGCGCGCCAAGATCCCGTTGCCGCCTGTTGCGCCCCACCCTGAACTGCCCTTGCCCCGTCCCCGCTTTCGCCCGTGTTCTTGCGCCACCCCGGACAGGAGAGACGAAGCCCCCTCGGACAGGCACAAGCGTAAACACATTCTTAACGCTTCATTCATTAATTAATTGTTAAGCCCCCTCCCTTCCCCCGCAGTGACAGGGCTGCCCTCGGACCCTAGCCTTCGCAGGGCGGCTCCGCTATCACGAGAGGATGGCCAAGCCTGCAAACAGCTTCACCTGTACTGCCTGCGGTGCAACCCACCGCAAATGGGCGGGGAAATGCGATTCCTGCGGCGGCTGGAACACCATCGTCGAAGAGGCGCCGCTGTCGGCCGGGCCAAAGTCTCTGGGCGCCAAGGGCCGCACGATCCCCCTGTCTGACCTGTCGACGGAAGAGGCCGCCCCACCCCGCGCCTCATCCGGGATTGATGAGCTGGACCGCGTCTTGGGCGGCGGGCTGGTGCAAGCGTCCGCCATCCTTTTGGGTGGTGATCCGGGCATCGGGAAATCAACGCTGCTGTTGCAGGCGGCGGCAAGTTTTGCGCGCAAGGGGCTGAAATGCCTGTATATCTCGGGTGAAGAGGCGGCAGCGCAGGTGCGGATGCGGGCGCAGCGGCTGGACCTGACGGATGCCAACGTGCAGCTTGGGGCCGAAACCAACCTGCGCGACATTCTGACGACGCTGGACGCCGAACGCCCCCAGCTTGCGGTGATCGATTCGATCCAGACCATGTGGCTGGACAGCATCGAGGCGGCACCGGGCAGCGTGTCCCAGGTCCGCGCTTCGGCGCATGAGCTGGTGACCTTTGCCAAACGGCGGGGCGTGGCGGTGATCCTAGTTGGCCATGTCACGAAGGACGGCCAGATTGCCGGGCCGCGTGTGGTGGAGCACATGGTGGACACCGTGCTCTATTTTGAGGGCGAGCGCGGCCACCAGTTCCGCATCCTGCGGGCGGTGAAGAACCGTTTCGGCCCGGCCGATGAGATTGGCGTCTTCGAGATGACGGGCGGCGGCTTGGCGCAGGTCCCCAACCCCTCGGCCCTGTTTCTGGCGAACCGCGACCAGCCTGCCCCGGGATCGGCGGTTTTCGCCGGGATCGAAGGCACGCGCCCGGTCCTGACCGAAATTCAGGCGCTTGTCGCACCGTCCACCCTGGCCAGCCCGCGCCGCACTGTGGTGGGCCTCGACTCTGGCCGCGTCTCGACCATCCTTGCGGTCCTGGAAGCGCGTTGCGGCATCCCCTTCACGGGGTTGGACGTTTTTCTCAACGTCGCCGGGGGCTTGCGGGTCAGCGAGCCTGCGTCGGATCTGGCTGTGGCCGGGGCCCTTCTTTCGGCGCGTGAAGATGTGGCAATTCCGCCAGACATGGTGCTTTTCGGGGAAATCAGCCTCTCTGGCGCACTTCGTCCGGTGGGTCAGACCGAAAACAGGTTGAAAGAAGCCTCGAAACTTGGTTTCTCACAGGCAACGGTGCCGTCCCATTCGAAAATCGAAGGGGCGGCCGGCATGCGGGTGCGACAGATGCCGGACCTGACTGCCTTTGTCGGCGAAATGTTCGGGGCGGGCTAAGCTCCCGGCACAGATGGAATGGGGACGTAGACGATGGAAGACCTGACCGCGGTTGATGGTGTGGCGGCGATCATCATCCTGATCTCCTCGATCCTTGCGTTCTCACGCGGGTTGGTGCGGGAGTTGATGGCGATCCTCGGCTGGATCGGTGCGGCCATCGCGGCCTACTACTTCGCCCCCGGGGTGCAGCCCCTGGTCAAGGAACTGCCCGTGGTGGGTGAGTTTCTGTCCGACAGCTGTGAACTTTCCGTCGTGGCGGCCTTTGCCGGTGTCTTTGTCATCGGTCTGATCGTGGCGGCGCTTTTCACGCCGCTCTTTTCCGGTGCGGTGCAGCGGTCGGCCATCGGCGGCATCGACCAGGCGCTGGGGTTCCTTTTCGGCGCGGCGCGCGGGGTTCTGCTGATTGCGGTGGCCTTCATCGTTTATGATCGAGTCCTGTCTGACCAGGCCATCCCGATGATCGACAATTCGCGCACTGCGCTGGTTTTCGCCAACTTCCAGGCCAACATTGACGAAAACATCCCCTCTGACGCGCCCGGCTGGATCGTTGACCGCTACAACGACCTGACCAATGTCTGCGCCCCCGGCGGTGCCCCGGTCACCCCGGATGCAACCCCCGGCCTGACCCCTGCCCCGGCACCCGCCCCGGCCCCGGCCGCTCCGGCCACCAACGGCTGATCCGCGATCGTTTGGGGGTCGTTTCACGCGTGACACTCGCGCGCGGCTGCCGTAAACCACCGGCAACGCGCTGCGAAGGATTCTGACGCATGGCCCCGTTCCGCTCTCACCCTTTCGATGACGACAAGCTGAAGGAGGAGTGTGGCATCTTCGGCGTGGTCGGCGTGGAAGACGCGTCGAACTTCGTGGCCCTTGGCCTGCACGCCCTGCAGCACCGCGGGCAAGAGGCGGGCGGCATCGTCAGCTACCACCCGGATCATGGCTTCAACTCGGCCCGGCGCTTTGGCTATGTGCGCGACAACTTCACCAAGGCGGATGTGATGGACACCCTGCCCGGCCAGCTGGCCATCGGGCATGTCCGCTATTCCACCGCCGGATCGAAGGGGGCCACCGCGATCCGCGACGTGCAGCCGTTCTTTGGCGAGTTTTCGATGGGCGGCTGCGCCATCGCCCATAACGGCAACCTGACCAATGCCGCCGCCCTGCGCCGGGAACTGATCGAGCGTGGGTCGATCTTCCAGTCTTCCTCCGACAGCGAATGCATCATCCACCTGATGGCGCGGTCGATCCAGAAGACGCTGGCCGAACGCATCAAGGACGCGCTGCGTCGGGTTGAAGGCGCGTTCAGCGTGGTGGCCATGACCCGCACCAAGCTGATCGGCGTCCGCGACCCCCTTGGCGTCCGCCCCCTCGTCCTTGGCCGGATCGGTGACCACGGCTGGGCGCTGTCGTCCGAAACCTGCGCCCTCGACATCATCGGCGCCGATTTCGTGCGTGAGATCGACCCCGGCGAGATGGTGGTGATTGAAGGCAACAAGGTCGAATCGACCCGCCCCTTCGCCCCCGCGAAGTCGCGGTTCTGCATCTTCGAGAACGTCTATTTCAGCCGCCCTGACAGCATCATCGGCGGAAGGTCGGTCTATGAAACCCGCCGCCAGATCGGCGTGGAACTGGCGCGCGAAGCCCCGGTGGACGCAGACCTTGTCTGCCCGGTGCCCGACAGCGGCACGCCGGCCGCCATCGGCTACAGCCAGGAATCGGGCATTCCCTATGCGATGGGGATCATCCGCAACCAGTACATGGGGCGGACCTTCATCGAGCCCACCGACCATATCCGCAACATGGGCGTGCGGCTGAAGCTGAACGTCAATCGGGCGCTGATCAAGGGCAAGCGGGTGATTTTGGTCGATGACTCGGTCGTGCGCGGCACCACCAGCCGCAAGATCAAGGACATGATCCTTGAAGCCGGCGCGGCAGAGGTCCACTTCCGCATCGCCTCACCCCCCACCGCCTGGCCGTGTTTCTACGGTGTCGACACGCCTGAGCGGTCGAAGTTGCTGGCCGCGACGATGTCGGAAGACGAAATGCGCGACTGGATCGGCGTCGACAGCCTCAAGTTCGTCAGCCTCGACGGCCTTTACCGCGCCGCTGGCGAGGCCGCTGGCCGCGACATGGCCAACCCCCGCTTCTGCGACGCCTGCTTCTCGGGTGACTATCCGGTGGCCCCTTCGGACAAGATCGAGGAAGGCTTCGAGATGAAAGCGGCGGAATGAGCGCTGAGGTAGACAGCTACCTCGCCGCCCTGCCCGCCGACCAAGGGGCCGCCCTGACCGCCTTGCGCGCGCGGCTTCGGGCCCTTCTTCCCGACCACATCGAATGCCTGAGCTACGCCATGCCCGGTTTCCGCCAGCCGGGGCGAAAGGGCAAGATGGTGGTGGGCTACGCGGCCTTTGCCAAGCACCTCGGCCTTTACCCCCATTCCGGCACCGTGATCCCGCTGATCGAATGCGCGCCCTTCAAGACCTCGAAGTCCGGCGTCCTTTTCACGCCAGAGACCCCGCTGCCCGACGCGCTCCTTGCAAAAATCATAGCGACCCGTCAGGCCGAACTTGCCGCAGGCTACGGCAAGCGCTGACCCCTTGCCCTTTCACATTTGCCCAAATATCCCCGCCGGAGGCTTCGACACCTCCACAAGGACCGACAGATGACAAAGAAGATCGCCCTCGTCACCGGCGCCTCGCGCGGTCTTGGCTCGGCCATGGCCGAACAGTTGGCCCTGCGCGGCTGGCATGTGGTGGCGGTGGCCCGCACAGTTGGTGGTTTGGAGGATCTCGACGACCGGGTCAAACGCGCGGGGCTGCCGGGCGCGGGCGGGCTGACGCTGGCCCCGATGGACGTGACCAACGACGACGCGATGCGCCACCTTTGCCGCAGCATCCATGACCGCTGGGGCGGGCTGAGCCTTTGGGTGCACGCCGCGATCCATGCGGCCCCCCTGTCGCCTGCCGGATCGCTGGACCAGAAGGATTTGGAAAAATCCATCGCCCTGAACGTCCGCGCCACGGGCATGCTGATCCCGATGGTGGAGCCTTTGTTGCGCGCGGGCGAAGGAACTGCGCTTTTTCTGGACGATCCCCGCGCCGGAAAGCCGTTCTTTGGGGCCTATGGCGCGACCAAGGCCGCGCAGATCGCGCTGGCGCAAAGCTGGCAGGCCGAGACGGCGAAGCACGGGCCGCGCGTTGTGATCGCCACGCCCGCAGGTCTGCCCACCGCCACGCGCGCGCGCTTTTTTCCCGGCGAAGACCGCAGCAAGCTGGCTGAAGTGCAGGGCGAAGCGGCGCGGATTCTGGGCCTTCTGTAGGGGCCGGGACCAAAATCCTTCGAAGGATTTTGCAAATCTTTTCGAAAAGATTTGGCGCCCTATCCGGCCAGTGCCGCGTTGATCGCTGCCCATAGCACCTCAACTGGCTCCACCCCCACCGAAAGGCGGATGAACCCTTCGGGCACCGCATCGCCCCAGCGCGCGCGGCGTTCGCCGGCGCTGTGCGTGCCGCCGAAGCTGGTGGACTGCTCGATCAACGGACAGCGCGACAGAAAGCCCTCGGCCACCCCGGCATCGGACAGCTGGAACCCGATCAGGAAGCCGCCGTTCGCCATCTGCCCGCCGACTGCCCAATGCGACGGGTCGCCCGCCAGCCCAGGATACCGCAAGCCAGTGACGGCGGCGTGCGACGCCAGACGGCTGGCGATCACAGCGGCGCTGGCACACATCCGCTCCAGCCGCAGTTCCAGCGTCTCGATGCCGCGGTGGGTGAGGAAAGCCTCAAACGGTCCGGGGATCGCCCCCGCCATCCGCCGCCAATCCCGCACGCGCGCGACCAGCGCCGCATCGCGACCCGCGACATGGCCGAAAAGCACATCGGAATGGCCAGCCGGCGCTTTGGTATCGGCGGCGACCACCAGATCGCAACCAAGGTCGAGCGGGCGCTGGAGAAGCGGGGTCATCGTGGTGTTGTCGGCGATGACCTTCGCACCGGCCTTGCGGGCGCGGGCGGCGACTGCGGCGATGTCCACCACATCAAGACCGGGGTTCGATGGCGTCTCAAGATAGACCACCGCTGCACCGGTGAAATCCTGCGTCGCGTAAGCCGCCGTTGGGATCGCCTGCACCTCGATCCCCAGCGGTTTCAGGAAGCCGTCCGACAGCACCCGCGTGACGTAGTAGCCGTCTGACGGGATCACCAGCCGGTCCCCTGCCTTCAACGTGGCGAAAAGCGCCGCCGCGATGGCCGCCATGCCCGAGGGGAAGCTGACCGCCTCGGCATCTTCCAGAAGGCTCAGCTGCGCCTCGACCGCGTCCCAGGTCGGGTTGCCGTTGCGACCGTAGAACTGTCCCCCCGCCTGCACATGCGGCAGGTGATGCGTGGCCGAGGCCACGATCGGTGGCACCACCGGATCGCCCTGCGCAAGCGAGGGTTTGCGGTGGTGCAGAAGCTTGGCGATGCGGGCTTGGACGTCGGGGGTCATACACGGCCTTTCTGGGCGTGTCCCGGGCAGGGACATTTTGTTGCCACAAGGATATCAATGCTTTAACCTTGGGCTTCAGACTTTCTTAACCCCTTGGCCCGGGTCACTCAAGCCGGGACGGGAAGCCCTCCGCGCGCAAATCCGTGCCGAGGAGGTCCTCCAGCAGCTTCGCGATCATCGGCGACTGCGCCTCGCCGCCATAGGCGGCTTTCGCCGCGATGTAGGTCTGATTGGTCATCGAGGCGAGGTCGAGGGGCACGCCGAACTCCTTGCCGAACCCAAGCGCGAAACCGAGGTCCTTTAGCGCAAGGTCGATGTTGAAGGCGATGTCGTAGCTGCCGTTCAGGATCAGCGCCCCTTCCGTCTCATGCACAAAACTGTTGCCGGAGGACGCCGCGATGGCATGCCAAGCCTGCGCCAAGTCAAGCCCGCCGCGTTTGGCGAGCATCAGGGCCTCGGACGTGGCTTTCAGGTGGATGAAGGCCAGCATGTTGGTGATGACCTTGATGATGCTGGATGATCCCAATGGCCCCATGTGAAAGATCTTGTCGCCCATCGCCTGCATGGCACCATGGTGCAGGTCGAAGAGGTCGGCGTCGCCGCCAGCCAGCATGGTGATCTTGCCCTGATGGGCAAGGTGGACACCGCCCGTTACCGGAAGCTCCATCATCCGCACGCCCCCTTCGGCCGCGATGCCGGCCAGCCGCAGCACCTCATCCCGGCCGAGGGTGGACATCTCAACCCAGCTTGCCCCCTTCTTCATATGGGGCAGGATGTGGCGGAGGACCTTTTCCGACACCGCAGGCGACGGCAGGCAGGTGATGACGTGATCGGCCGAGGCGGCGACCCCTTCGGCGCTGGTCGCAAGGGTGGCACCTGCCGCGACCAAGGGGGCGGCAAGGGCGGCGTTCAGGTCATAGACCGTGACCTTGAAGCCTGCCTTCAAGAGACAGCCCGCACAGGCGGCCCCGAGGTTGCCAAGGCCGATGTATCCGTAATGCATGATAACCCTCAATGCGGGGCGGATTGCGGCCCGCCCCTCTTGGTTCAGGCTCAGGCCTCGCCGTAGCCGACGATGCCCTTGACCTCGCAGAAGTCGTGGATGCCCCAGTCGGCATATTCGCGGCCGTTGCCGGATTGCTTGTAGCCGCCAAAGGGGGCGGAGGTGTCCCAGTCGGGGTAGTTCAGGTTCACGGTCCCGGCGCGCAGTTTGCGGGCGACGGGGATCGCGTCTTCGACGGGGCCCGCGATGTAGGCAGCAAGGCCATAGATCGTGTCATTGGCCTGGGCGATGGCGTCTTCGATGCTGTCATAGGGCTGGATCGCGAGGACCGGCCCGAAGATCTCTTCCTTCGAGATGGTCATGGAGTTGACCACATCGCCAAAGACGGTGGGACGGGTGAACCAGCCGCGGTTGACGCCGACCGGGCGACCGACGCCGCCGGTGACGAGGGTTGCGCCTTCGTCGATCCCGGCCTGGATCAGCTTTTGCACCTTGTCGAACTGCATCTTGGAGACGAGGGGACCCATCACGGTTGCCTCATCGCGCGGATCGCCGATCTTGATCGCCTCGGCGGCTTCCTTCGCCACCTGCAGCGCCTCGGCCTGTTGCGAGCGGTGGACGAGCATCCGGGTCGGCGCGTCGCAGGACTGGCCGGTGTTCGACATGACGGCGGTGACGCCTGCGGCGACAGCCTCTGTGATATTGGCATTCGGCAGGATGATGTTGGGGGACTTACCGCCCATCTCCTGCGCCACGCGCTTGGCGGTCGCGGCGGCGACGGCGGCGATTTGCGTGCCTGCGCGGGTGGAGCCGGTGAAGGAGACCATATCCACTTCGGGGTGCGTCGACATTCGCGCGCCGACCTCAGGTCCGGCCCCGTTCACCAGGTTGAAGACCCCGGGGGGCACGCCTGCATCATGCATCACCTGCGCGAAAAGCGTGCCGGAAAGCGGAGCGATTTCAGAGGGTTTCAGGACCATCGTGCAGCCCGCGATCAGTGCCGGGGCGACCTTGCAGGCGATCTGGTTCATCGGCCAGTTCCACGGCGTGATCAGCGAGCAGACGCCGATGCCTTCGTAGATGATCCGGGTGGTGCCGCGGTTGTATTCCCAGACCATCTCCTCCGCGGCCTTGATCGTGGCCTCCATATGGACCTGCCCCGCCCAGGCCTGCGCGCCGCGCGCCCAGGTGATGGGGGCACCCATTTCGGTGGACATGGCTTGGGCGAAGTCTTCGTAGCGCTCGTTATAAACCTCAAGCACCCGCTTCATCAGGGCGATGCGGTCCTTTACGGGCGTGTAGGTCCAGCCGTCAAACGCGGCGCGGGCGGCGAGAATCGCGCGGTCGGCATCTTCGGCGCTGCCCATTGCGACTTCGGTCACGATCTCTTCGGTCGCGGGGTTTTCAACGCCCATGCGGTTCTTCGACAGGGGGTCGACCCATTGGCCATTGATGTAGAATTTCAGCATGTTGGCGGGGATCATTGAGACCTCACTTGAAGTAGATGTTGAAGCGGGCGCGGATGGCGGCGTCGATCTCCGGGTCCACGCGGCACCCGGCTTTGGCCAGGATAGAGTTCTTGCGAGCGATGGCCGTGTCAAGGAGAAGGGGCTTGCCGGCCTCATTCCACTCTTTCGGCGACATGCGGTTGCCGACATTGGGGTAGATGTATTCGGTCTGCATCAGTTTCAGGGTCTGGTCGGAGCCGAGGTAATGGCCCGGCCCGCCAAGGCAGACCTCTTTCATCGCGTCGATGGAGGTCGAGTCGGGCGTCACGTCGATGCCCCGCACCAGGCGCATGGTCTGGCCCAGAAGGTCATCGCCGAGGACGAGGCTTTCCAGGCAGAAGCCGAGGAGGGAGGCGTGCATCCCCACCGCCTCATAGCACATGTTGAGGCCCGCGAGGCCTGCGAGGGCGTTGGTGATCCCCTGCTCCCATCCGGCCTGCATGTCGGGGAGTTTCGAGTCACTGATGCCGGAGGCGGCGCCGCCGGGGAGGCCGTAGAAGCGGTGCATCTGGGCGCAGCCGGCGGTGAGAAGCGCCTGTTCGGCGCTGCCGCCAGACATGGCGCCGGTGCGCAGGTCAGAGACGAAGGGCCAGGTGCCGAAGATCGCCGGGGCGCCGGGTTTGATGGCGTTGACGTAGACGACGCCCGCAAGGCATTCGGCGACGGCCTGCACGATGGTCAGGGCGATGGGGGCCGGGCTGGTGGCCCCGGCCTGGCCTGCGGAGAGGAGGAGCATGGGCATGCCGCGGCGGATGCAATCCTCCATCGTGATGCAGCTTTCTTCCGCGAACTTCATCGGCGGGACGACGAAGCAATTGGAATTGCTGACGAAAGGCCGGTCGCGCCATTCTGCTTCGCCCCCGGCGACCATGTGCAGCATTTCAAAGCAGTCGGCGACGTGGGAGGGGTCGGAAAAGCTGGTGCCGACGTGTTTCGTGGTCCCTGCAAGGCAGCCGTACAGGGTGTTGAGGTCCATTTCCTTGTTATCGACCACGTCGCGGCAGACCATGGTGCGCTGGTAGAAATGGATGTTGTCGAGGTTATCGACCAGGCGGGCCGCATCGTAGAGGTCCTGCGCGGTGCTTTCGCGATAGGTGTTGGTCACCGGGTCCACGATATGCACCGCCGCCCCTGCCGTGCCGTAGTGGACGTTGGTGCCGGTCAGATGCAGGTCATGCTTTGGGTCGCGGGCGTGAAGGGTGATGTCACGCGCGGCGATGTTCAGCATATCCTCGACCAGCGCGCGGGGGAACCGGATGCGGCCATCGTCGCCAAGGATCGCGCCCGCATCGGTCAGGAGTTTCACGCCGGAAGGGGGGGCCTGGGAAAGGCCGATCTGCTCCAGCGCGTCAAGGGCGGCGGCGTGGATCTGCTGGACGCCCGCCTCGGTCAGGGGTTTGTACTGGCCGCCGGGAAGGCCCGCGCGGACGGGCTTCACATCATCGGCCAAGGGGGCGGCGCGGAGGGCGACGCGGGCGCTGCGGCCCCCAGAGCGGCGGTTGCGGGCGGGTTCACAAATCTCGCCGATGTCGGGCATGTCGGTCATTGGGCTGATCCCTTGAGGAGGAGTGCGTCGATGTCGTCCCCGCTGGCCGTACCGGCGAGGGGGGCGAAGGAGCCGTGGAGCATCGCCGTGACAGAGTCGCGGATCGCGGCGTGGGTCAGGCGGGCGATCTGGCTGCCGGTGGAGATGCGGCGGACGCCCATCGCGGCAAGGTCAGCCACGGTGAGGGATTTGAGCGGACCGGCGGCAAGCGCGTTGACGGGCTTGGTGACGGATTTCAGGACCTGGGCCAGCTCGGCACGGCCGGGCGGCACGGGAAGATAAAGGAGGTCGGCCCCCGCCGCCTCAAACGCCTGCAGACGGCGGATGCCCTCGGCAAGGTCATAGCTGCCGTTCATCACCCCATCGGCGCGGGCGCAGAAGATGAAGCGGCGGTTCAGGGCGCGGGCGGCTGATGCCCCGGCGCGGATACGCTCAACGGCGAGGGTGAAGTCATAGGCGGGGTTGCCGGGGATCATCTGCGTATCCTCGACGCTGATGCCGGAGAGGCCCACCTCACCAGAAAGGCGCACGGTTTCGGCCACATCCTCGGGCGCGTCGCCAAAGCCGTTTTCGAAATCACCCGAGACCGGCAGAGCGGTCGCGCTGATCAGGTCGGCGGCATGGGCCAGCGCCTCGTCCCGCGTGACACCGCCCATGTCGGGGCGGCCGAGGGTGAAGGCATGGGCGGCGGAACTGGTGGCAAGGGCCTGCGCGCCCAAGGCGGCCATCATCCGCGCTGATCCCCGGTCCCAGGGGTTGGGGATGACGAAGCAGCCCTGCTGGTGCAGGTCGTGAAAGGCCTGGTGCCGTTTGGAAAGGGTCATGCGCGCACCCGTTCGCTGGCGGGGTCATGCATCGGGGCAAGGGAAGCGATGGCGGCGTGGCGCTTGCCTGCAACCTCAATCTCATAGGTCGCGCCAAGAAGCTCATCGTCGGTTTGCCCCTTGGCCGGGACATAGCCAAGGCCGATCGCGCCGCCCAGGAAGTGGCCGTAGTTGCCCGAGGTGACGGGACCGACAATTTTTCCATCGCGGACAATGGCTTCGTTGTGGAAGAGGAGCGGTTCAGGGTCTTTCAGGCGGAATTGCAGCATCCGGCGATCAAGGCCTTGCTGTTCGCGGCGCAGCACCGCATCGCGGCCGATGAAGGCAGGCTTCTTACGGCTGACGGTGAAGCCAAGGCCGGCTTCCAGCACGTGATCTTCATCGGTGATGTCGTGGCCCCAGTGGCGATAGGCCTTCTCGATCCGGCAGCTGTCCAGCGTGTGGAGGCCGCAGAGCTTGAGGTCCGGCTGCGCCTCGATCAGGGCCTCGAAGACATGGGCTGTCTGGTCGGTGGGGACGTAAAGCTCCCACCCAAGCTCACCGACATAGGTTACGCGATGGGCGCGGGCAAGCGCCATGCCGATCTCGATTTCCCGCGCCTGGCCAAAGGGATGGGCGGCGTTGCTGAAGTCGTTGGGCGAGACTTTGGCAAGGACATCGCGCGCCTCAGGGCCCATCAGGCACAGGACGGATTCGGCGGCGGTCACATCGGTGATGACGGCGAAATCATCGCCGACCTGCGCCCGCATCCAGGCGAGGTTGCGTTGCAGCGTGGCACCTGGGACCACCGCCAGATAGGCGGTTTCCGACAGGCGCGTTACGGTAAGATCAGCCTCTATCCCGCCGCGATCATTGAGGAACATGGTGTAGACGATCCGCCCGGCCGCCACATCCATTTGGGCGGACGAGATGCGGTTGAGGAAGGCGCAGGCATCGCGCCCTTCCACCCGGATCTTGCCGAAGCTGGTCATGTCGAAAAGGCCGACCTTTTCCCGCACGGCCATATGTTCGGCCTTCTGGTTGTCGAACCAGTTCTGCCGCTTCCAGGAATAGCGATATTCAGCCTCTTGCCCCGGGTTGGCGAACCAGTTGGCGCGTTCCCAGCCGGCAACCTCACCAAAGACCGCGCCACGGGCTTTCAGGTGGTCGTGGATGGGCGAGCGGCGGACGCCCCGCGCGGTGGCCATCTGGCGGTAGGGGAAGTGGTCGGCGTAGAGGAGGCCGAGGGTTTCGGTCACGCGTTCTTTCAGGTAGCGGCGGTTCTTCTGGAACGGCTGGGCGCGGCGGATGTCCACCTCCCACAGATCGAACGGCGGCTCACCTTCGGTGATCCAGTGCGCCAGCGCCTGCCCCGCGCCGCCAGAACTGACGATGCCGATGGAGTTGTAGCCGGCGGCGATCCAGTAGCCTTTCACCTCGGGCGCTTCGCCAAGGTAATAGCGGTCATCGGGGGTGAAGGATTCCGGGCCGTTGAAGAAGGTGTGGATGCCGGCGGTTTCAAAGAGGGGCATGCGGTTCGTGGCCATCTCAAGGATGGGCATGAAGTGGTCCCAATCCTCGGGCAGGGTGTCGAATTCGAAATCCTTGCGGATGCCGCCCATGCCCCAGGGTTTGGCGACGGGCTCAAACGCGCCCAGCATCATTTTCCCGGCGTCCTGCTTGTAATAGGCGCATTCGTCGGGGACGCGCAGGACGGGGAGGTTGAGGTCGATCCCGGCGACGGGTTCGGTGATCAGGTAGAAATGCTCACAGGCGTGCAGGGGCAGCGTGACGCCGTTCTGGGCGGCAAGGTCCCGGCCCCACATGCCGCCGCAGTTGACGATGACATCGGCGGCAATGTGGCCGGGGCCTTCGGCGGTTTCATAATCGACGCCCGTGACGCGGCCATCTGCGGTGGTGATCTTGGTGACGAGCGTGCCTTCGAAGATCTTCGCGCCCTTCATCCGCGCGCCTTTGGCAAGGGCCATGGCGATGTTGGCGGGGTCGCATTGGCCATCAAGCGGCAGTGCGACGGCACCAACAACACCGTCGATGTTGAGGTGGGGATACTTGGCCTTCGCCTCACCGGGTGAAATCTCATGCACTTCGACGTCAAAAATGCGGGCGACCGTGGCCTGGCGCAGCAGTTCCTCATGCCGTTCACGGGTCAGCGCGACCGAGATGGAGCCGACCTGCTTCATCCCCGTTGCAACGCCGGTCTCGGTCTCAAGTCCGCGATACAAATCCGCAGAATACTTGGCCAGACGCGTCATGTTGGCGGACCCGCGCAGCTGGCCGATCAGCCCTGCCGCATGCCAGGTGGTGCCCGAGGTCAGCTTGCGGCGTTCGAGAAGGACGACATCCGTCCAGCCGGCCTTGGCCAGATGATAGGCCACCGAGCAGCCGGAGACGCCGCCACCGATGACCACGGCACGGGCTTTTGCGGGGATCGTCATGGGGCGGACTCCGGTGGGACGAGGACGAGTTTGCCGGGAAATCGCCCGGCGGCAAGGTCATCTTGTGCGCGGGCGATGTCGCGGAGGGGGTAGGTCTGCGACACGACCGGGCGGATGCGGGCGGTGTTGATGATGGTGACCAGTCCCGCGAAGACCTCGCGCGGCTGGTGGGTGGCGCCGTAAAGGGTAAGGTCGTTCAGGTAGATACGGCGCAGATCGCCTGCGACCTGCGGCCCCGCGACAGCCCCACTGGTGGCATAGCGCCCCCCGGGACGAAGGGCATCAAGACGGTCCTGGAACCCATCGCCCCCGACGACATCGATCACCACGTCAAACCGGCGGGCGGGGGGCGTGCTTTCCCGTGCCAGCACCTGCGCCCCCATGGCGCGCAGCGGGTCGGCTTTCGCAAGGCTGCATTGCGCCGTAACCTCAGCCCCGCGCAAAAGCGCCAGTTGCACCGCCGCAAGGCCGACGCCACCGGACGCCCCGGTGACCAGCACCCGCTCGGCGAGCGCCACCCCGGCCCGGGTCAAAAGGTTATGCGCCGTGCCATAGGCGCAGGGCATGGCGCCGATCTCGACATCCGACAGGGGCGAGGCGCTGACATCATGCAGATGCCGCGCCTTGACGAGGCAGTATTGCGCGAAGGCCCCGTCAAATTCCGACCCGATCGAGACGAAATGGATCGGGTTGTCCGCTGTCGGTTCATGCTGGTTCGTCGGGCAGATCACCCGCGCGCCAAGGGGCAGGCCTTCGACCCCGTCGCCCAGTGCCGCGATCCGCCCGCAAAGGTCGGCGCCCTGGATGCGCGGAAAGGCCAAGTCCCCCGCCCAGCCCGCCGCGCGACCCTCGTCGCCATACCAGCCGAGGCGCGTGTTGAGGTCGGTCATGTTCACGCCCGCCGCCAGCACCTTGACCAGCACCTCGCCCGGGCCGGGGCGCGGCACGGGAATGTCGTCGCGCCAGACCAGCTTGTCCGGCCCGCCGTGGCCGACAAGCTGGACGCCCGACATGGAGGCGGGACGTGCGGTCATGCGCGGATGCGCTCGTTCTTCGGGTCCCACAGGGGCGCGTCGGCCTGAACCGTGGCGGGATGGCGCGTGCCGAAGATCTCGACCTCGACCCCCTGCCCCGGCTGGTTCAGGTCGGCCCGCAGCATGCCGAGCCCGATGCAGGCATTGACGCGATGCCCCCAATAGCCGCTGGTCAGTTCCCCAACCACCTGCCCCTGATGCCAGATCGTCGCCATGTAGGGCGGGTCATGGTCGGCAGCCTCGATCACGAGGGTGCAGAAGCGCTTGGTCACGCCGCGCTGCTTTTCCGCTTCCAGCGCCTGCTTGCCGCGGAAAGCGGGTTTCGCCCAGTCGACGAACCGCTCCAGCCCGCCCTGCAGGATGGTATAGTCGGTCGAGAGGTCGCCCTTCCACGCGCGGTAGCCCTTTTCGACCCGCAGGGAGTTCAGCGCGAACATGCCGAAGGGTTTCAGGCCCATCGGCTTGCCTGCCGCCATCACGGCATCCCAGACTGCTGAGGTGTCGGCGAGGCGCGAGTGGATTTCCCAGCCGAGTTCCCCGGCGAAGGAGACACGCATCAGCCGCACCTCACGCCCCGCGATATGGGCGGTCTGGTGGGTCAGCCAGCCTTTGGTCAGATCGGCATCGGTGCCCGCAGCGTCCAGTACGGCGCGGGCCTTGGGGCCGGTCAGGATCTGGCAGGACCATTCGGCGCTTTCATCGGTCAGGGTCAGGCCGGGGGCAAGGTGACGTTCCAGCCAGCCGCGGTCATGCAGTTGGGCAGTGGCGGCGGTGATGAGCAGGATCTCATCCTCAGCCATCCGGGCGACCGACATTTCGGTGACGATCCGGCCCTTGTCATCGGCGAAATAGGCGAGGCCAAGGCGGCCGACCGCTGGCAGTTTGCCGGTGATCTGCGTCGAAAGCCAGGTTGCCGCCCCCGCCCCGGTCAGGCGGAACCGCGAAAAGCCCGGCAGGTCGAGGATGCCGCAGGCGTCGCGCACGGCCTCACACTCGGCCTGCACCGCGGCGAACCACGGGCCCTTGCGCGCCCAGGTGCGCTGCGCGTCGTTTGATGTGTCGTCGCCGGGACGCGCGTACCACAAGGCCCGCTCGTATCCGTTATAGGGGCCAAACTGCGCGCCCAGCGCTGCTGTCCGGTCATGCACGGCCGAGACGCGCTTCATCCGGCCTTCGGGCCAAGTGTGATGCGGGAAGTGCATGGCATATTCGTGGCCATAAACCTCCATCCCCTTCTTCACGCAGTAATCATGATCCTCCCAGCCGGTGAAGCGGCGCGGGTCGCAGGACCACATGTCCCATTCGGTGGCGCCTTCGGTCACCCATTCGGCCAGCACCTTGCCCGCCCCCCCTGCCTGGCAGATGCCGAAGGTGAAGACGCAGGCCTCAAATGCATTGGGCACGCCCGGCATCGGGCCGATCAGGGGGTTGCCGTCGGGGGTATAGGGGATGGGTCCGTTGATCACTTTGGTCAGGTTCGCCTGCTGCAGAAGCGGCACGCGCGCCATCGCATCGTTGATCTGAAACTCCAGCCGTTCCAGGTCATCCGGGAAGAGCTGAAAGCTGAAATCCTCAGGGAACGGGTCATCCGGCGTCGCCCAATGCGCGCGGCAGGGGTTTTCATAGGGGCCAAGGTTGAAGCCCATCTTTTCCTGCCGCAGGTAGTAGCTTGAGTCGACATCCCGCAGGAGCGGCAGCTTGTGTCCGACCTCTTTCGTCCAGGCCTCCAGCTCGGGGATGGTGTCGAAGAGCATGTACTGGTGGCTCATCACCATCATCGGCACCCGGCGACCGAAGAGCGCCCCGACCTGCGCGGCATAGTAGCCGCCTGCGTTCACCACATACTCCGCCCGCACATCGCCTTTCGGGGTGGACAGGATCCAGTCTGCCCCCGTCCAGCGGGCCGCCGTCACCGGGCAGAACCGTTCAATCCGTGCGCCCAAGGCCCGGGCCCCGGTCGCCAGGGCCTGGGTCAGTTGCGCGGGGTCAATGTCGCCGTCATAGGGATCATAAAGCGCGCCGGTCAGGTCATGCGTCTGGACAAAGGGATAGCGGCTGCGAATGTCATCGGGCGACAGGATATCAAGGTCCATCCCCTGGTAGCGGCCCATGCCGACCACCTTCTTGAACTCCAGAAGGCGCTCGGTGCTGTGCCCCAGCCGCACTGACCCGGTGACATGGTAGTTCATCGGGTAGCCGACCGCCTCGCCCAGCCCCCGATACAGGCTGGCCGAATAGCGCTGCATGTTCATGATTGACCATGAGGAGGAGAACGTCGGCACGTTGCCCGCCGCGTGCCAGGTGCTGCCCGCCGTCAGCTCGTTCTTTTCCAGCAGAAGGCAGTCCGTCCAGCCCGCCTTGGCCAGGTGATACAAGGACGAGGCCCCCACCGCGCCCCCGCCGATGATCACCACCTTAGCCTGCGCAAATTCAGCCATCGCCGCCTCCCTGACCCGCTCACACTATCCGCTGCCACGCGCCTGCTTTCAATTCGGTGAAACTTGGGCTATTGATCGACAAATCCGATCAAGCCTTTCTCATTTGCCCAAATATCCTCGGGGGGTCCGGGGGGCAGACGGCCCCCCGGCGCTTGCCCCAAAGCGCAGCGTAAACCCATGCAGATCGACCTTCTGGACACCTTCCTTGACCTTGCCGAGACGCGGAGTTTCCACCGCACGGCGGAACGCTTGCGCATCACGCAATCAACCGTCTCGGCCCGCGTATCAGCGCTGGAGCAGGCCGTAGGCTCGCGTCTTTTCGATCGATCGCGCGCCGGGACCGACCTTACCCCCGAAGGCAAGCGGTTCGAGCCGCATGCCCGCGCGCTTCGGCATGAATGGAACGAGGCGCGACGCCGGATCCAGATCCCGCAAGGGGCGGCGCAACTTTTGCGCCTTGGCATCCAGAACGACCTGGCCGCCGTCTATCTTGGCGACTGGGTGGCCGAGTTTCGCGCCGCCCTGCCCGAGACGGCCTTTTACATCGAGCCGGACTATTCCAACCAGATGTGCGCCGACCTTCTGACCGGCATCCTTGACTTTGCGGTGATGTTCAGTCCGAAGCCGCACCCCGATCTGCATTTCGAAAGCGCGGGCGAGGTGACCTACCGGATGATCTCGACCGACACGCCGCATCTGGCCGGCGTCCGGGCCGAGCGTTTCGTCTTCGCCCATTTTTCCCCGGCCTTCGAGGAGATGCACCGCCAGCTGACACCCGACCTTGCCGCCTCGCCGGTATCGGTCGGGCAATCGGGGTCGGTGGTGTCCTTGCTGATGGCGATGGGGGGATCGGGCTATGTGCTGGAAAAGACGGCCCTGGCGCTGATCGCGGGGGGCCGCTTCATGGCGGTGGCCGATGCCCCCGACCTGCGACAGCCGGTCTTTGCCGCGCTGCACATCCGCCACCGTACCCAAGGCCTGCACCGCAAGCTGACCCAACTGGTCAGTCGCCATTTTCCGGGCTGAGGCCCTTGCGCGGGCGCGTCCCGTCGGATTTAGTGCGGGACGGCCCCCCTTTCGTGCCGGGCCTGACCCCTTTGACGCAAACATGTCAGGCCACCGATGCAGAAGATCCCGTTCAACCGACCGTCCATCCTGGGGCGCGAACTGGCCAATGTGCAGACGGCGGTGGAACTGGGCCAGCTGTCCGGCGACGGTGCCTTCACCCGGGCCTGCAACCAGCGGATCGTTGCACTGACCGGCGCCAAGGCGGCGCTCTTGACCCATTCCTGCACCGCCGCGCTGGAGATGGCTGCCCTCTTGTGCAACCTGGAACCCGGGGATGAGGTCATCATGCCCTCGTTCACCTTCGTGTCCACCGCCAATGCCGTTGCCTTGCGCGGCGCGGTGCCGGTCTTTGTCGACATCGACCCGGAGACCCTGAACATCGACCCCGAGGCCGCGGCGCGCGCGGTCACGCCCCGGACCAAGGCGATCTTCGCCGTCCATTACGCAGGCTATCCAGCCCCGATGGACCGGCTTGCCAAGACCGCGAAGGACCACGGGCTTTTCCTGGTCGAGGATGCAGCGCAGGCCTTGGGGTCAACCCTGAACGGCACCCCGGCCGGCGCGCTTGGAGACATGGCGGCGTTCAGCTTTCACGAGACGAAGAACATCGTCAGTGGCGAAGGCGGCGCCCTGACCCTGATGCGCCCCGAGCTGATCGAGCGTGCCGAGATCATCCGCGAGAAGGGCACCAACCGGTCGCGCTTCCTGCGCGGGCAGGTGGACAAATACACCTGGGTTGACCTTGGCTCTTCCTTCCTGCCGGGTGAGCTGATCGCGGCCTTCCTTGCAGCACAACTGGATGAGGCCGGGGCCATCCTTGCCCGGCGGCTGGCGATCTTTGACCGCTACACCGCAGGCTTTCAGGACCTGGAGGCATCGGGCCGCGTCCGCATGCCCCACCCGCCTGCCGGGGTGACCGGCAACGGGCACATGTTCTACCTTCTTTTGCGCGATATCGACGACCGGGATGGCTTTATCGCCCATATGCGGGCCGCGGGCATTGGCACGCCCTTCCACTATGTGCCCCTGCATTCCGCCCCCGCTGGCCTGCGCTATGGCCGGGCCGATGGCCCGCTTGGCGTGACCGATGACATCTCGGCCCGGCTGGTCCGGCTGCCGATGTTCTGGGCGCTGGAAGATGCCGAGATTGACCGGATCATCACCACCGCGCGGGCCTGGCTGGTTGCCCCGCAGGGCCAATGAAAGTAACCGCCATGCTCCTTTTCCGCGCGATGGCGCTTGATGCACCAGAAATCACCGTGTGGCCGACCCCACGGAACCCATACCCAAGCCGGGGGCCTAATGCCGACCGCCTTGCCTTATGCTTGCGAAAGAACCGCTGATGACACCGCGCTACCTTGTCTATGCCCCCGGCTACAACGCAGACAGCGGCGGGTCGATCTTTCTGCATGAACTTGTCCATGCGCTGAATTCACTGGGCGCGCCGGCGGCCCTTTGGCCGTTCCATCAGCCGCGCAACGGCAATCCGTTCGGCTATGTCCATGCCTTCCTTCGCCGCCCGTCCATTCTGTGGCGCAGGCCGCGCTTTCCGGTGGCACCGGGGCGGAACACGCCTGTCGCCTTTCCCTGGCACCTGCGGCGCGACAGCATTGTGGTCTATCCCGAGATCACCCTCGGCAACCCCCTTGGCGCAAAGAACGTGGTGCGCTGGCTGCTCTATCGCCCCGGTCTGCGCGACCCCTACCGCTTTGGCCCGGACGAGATGTTCTTTCGCGCCGGTGAGTTCTGCGATCTGCCTGAACTGACAGGCGGGGCGCCGGATCTGGTCTTGTGGAAGATCAACCCGATCTACCGCAATGAGGGGCGCAAGGACCGCAAGGGGGCCTGCTATATCGTGCGCAAGGGCTCGCACAAGCCGCGCATCCCGGAAACGGCGGATGCAATTCCGATCGACGGTCTGTCCCACGCCGAAATCGCCGAGATCTTCAACCGGTGCGAGACGTTCTATTCCTATGATGAGGCAACGTTCTATTCGCAATATGCCGCGATCTGCGGCTGCACCAGTGTTGTGGTGCCGGGGCTTTACAGCACCCGCGAGGGGTGGGTGAAGAACCATGCGCCCGGCCGCTATGGCATTGCCTATGGGCTGGACGATCTGGACCACGCCCGCGCCACGCAGCACCTCGCCATCAGCAGCCTGCAAGAGCAGGAGGCCGCCGGACTGGAAACGGTGCGCAATTTCATTCGCCTGACCCAAGAACGCTTTGGCTAAGGGCGGGGGCTAAGGTCGGACGGCACGCGGCCTAGAATGTCATCTGCACCCGGTGGCCCGGCGCATGGGCAAGGCGGACCCAGGTGACCGGCCCGCCGGTGCCTTGGGTTGTGCGTTCCGCCACCAGAAGGGCGGTTGCCTCGGGAATGCCCAGGACCTCGGCTTCGCGCGCGCTGGCCGGTTCGGCGGTAAAGGCGATGTCGCCCGAGACAAGGCTGACATGCGTCACCAGCCATTCGTTGGCGCTGACACGGGCAAAGTCGGGCGCGGGATCGGGCAGGATGGCGGGGTTCAGCCAGCGGGTCTCAAGCACATAGGGTCGCCCGTCTGCCATATGCAGCGTCTCAAGATAGCGCAACGGGCTGGCCTCGGGCAGGCCAAGCCGGGCGGTGACCGGCACGGGGGCGGGCTGCACCCGGTCAGCCAGAAGGTCAAAGCTGTAGGCCTGTCCTCGCGCCAGCACATCCAGCCGGATGACCGGAATGTCCAGCCGCGCGCGCCGCACGGGGAGTTCGGCCACCCGGGTGCCAGCCCGTTTCCGGCGCGTGATGACGCCCGCCTCGGCCAGATCGCGCAAGGCGCGGTTGACCGTGGCGCGGGCGACGCCGAATTCCTGCGCGAGCGCCTCTTCGCCCGGGATCAGCCCGCCCGGCGGCCAGATGCGCGCCCGGATACGGCGCAGAACCTCGGCCCGGATATCTTCCCAGCCTTGCATCAAAGGGCTGCGCGCAAGTGCTGCATCGTCGCGCGAAAGCGGGAGGCAACGGCCTCGCGGGCGATGTGGCGGCCAGACTGCACGATGGGGCGGCCAGCGGACCAAAGGTCAGTCACCAGCCCGTCATGACCGGCAAAAACCGCTGCGTCCAGGATGGCATCGCCGGCAAAACCCTCCAGCCGCAGATCGCCCATGTCCAGGGCGACCAGATCGGCCCAGGTGCCAACCGCGATGGCACCGCTGGCGCGACCCGCTGCCTGCGCGCCGCCCCGCGCCGCACCGTCCCACAAAAGCCGCCCGGTAGAGCGCCCGTCGTCCGCCATCACCGCGCGGGCTTTGTGCTGCAGGCGTTGCGCGTATTCCAGAAGGCGCAACTCCTCCAGCAGCGAAATGCGCACGTTGCTGTCAGTGCCCACTCCAAAGGCGCCTTGGGCTGCCAGCCAGCCGGGACCATCGAAAATGCCATCGCCAAGGTTCGCCTCGGTGATCGGGCAGAGGCCAGCCACGGCACCGGTCTGGGCCAGGGCGGCGGTTTCACCCGCTGTCATTTGCGTCGCATGGATCATGCACCAGCGCTGATCGAGGGGCAGGTTCGCCACGGCCCATTCCACCGGCCGCGCGCCCCAGGCAGCCTGCACCTCCGCCACCTCGGCCAGCTGTTCGGCGATGTGGATGTGGACCGGGCCTTGCGGCAGCATCCCTGCCACCTGCGCCAATGTCGTCCGGCTGACCGCCCGCAGGCTGTGCGGGGCCACGCCAAGGATGGCATCGGGCATCTGGGCCACGGCCTTTTCCGCCCCGGCAAGAAGCCTGGCATAGGTCTCGGGCGAGGAGCCAAAGCGCAGCTGCCCCCCCGCCAGCGCCCGGCCATCCACCCCGCCCTGTTCATAGATCACCGGCAGATGGGTGAGGCCAAGGCCCGTCTCAACCGCCGCCGCCACGATCCGCGCCGACATCTCGGCCGGGTCGGCATAGGTGCCGCCGCCCGTGGGGTGGTGGAGGTAATGAAACTCACAGACCGCGGCAAAACCGGCTTCTGCCATCTCCACCATCGCCTGTGCGGCGATGGACTGCACGTCGTCGGGCGTCAGGCGGTCAAGAAAGCGGTACATCAACGCGCGCCAAGTCCAGAAACTGTCTTGCCCGGCGGTGCGGCCTTCGGTCATGCCCGCCATCGCGCGCTGAAAGGTGTGAGAGTGCAGATTGACCGGCGCGGGCAAAAGGCAGCCGTGGCTGTCCCCCTCTGGCATCGCACCATGGGTCACCTCGACGATCCGGCCGTCCTTGATGCGGATGCGGACGTCCTTCGCCCATCCATCAGGCAAAAGCGCGGTCTTGGCGAAAAGGATCATGGCGGCCTGCTTGACTTGTATTATGTATAGACATATTAGCCTTCCACGCACTCATAAGGCAAGCCATATGCTTCTGACCCACGCGACCTTGGCCAGAATGACCGGCGGTTACGGCCTGATCCCGGACGCGGCCGTGGTGCTGGACGGGGATCGCATCCTTTGGGCCGGACCCATGTCGGACCTGCCGCGCGACCATCGCGGCGAGGCTTTCGATTGCGGCGGCCGGCTGGTGACCCCGGGCCTGATCGACTGCCACACGCATGCGGTTCACGCAGGCCACCGGGCGGCAGAGTTCGAGTTGCGCCTGAACGGTGCCAGCTATGCCGAGGTTGCGCAGGCCGGTGGTGGGATCCTCTCTACCGTGCGGGCCACGCGGGCGGCGAGCGGGGCGGACCTCTTGGCCAGCGCCCTGCCCCGGATCGACCAGATGATCGCCAGCGGGGCCACGACGATTGAGGTCAAGTCGGGCTATGGGCTGACGGTCGAAGATGAGCTGAAGATGCTGCGCGCAGCCCGACAGATCGGCGCGGAACGCCCGGTCACCATTCGCACCACCCACCTTGCCGCCCATGCGATCCCGCCGGAATACCAAGGCAAGGCAAACGCTTACATTGCCGAGGTCGCCATCCCTTCGCTGCGCGCGGCGCAGGCGGAAGGGCTGGTCGATGCCGTCGATGCCTTTTGTGAGACCATCGCCTTTTCGCTGGCCGACCTGCAGCCCCTTTTCGCCGAAGCCCGCGCGCTGGGTCTGCCCGTCAAGCTTCATGCCGAGCAGTTGACCGACCAGTCCGGCGCTGCCTTTGCCGCCGGGCATGGCGCGTTGTCGGCCGATCACCTGGAATATCTTTCGTCGGGAGGCATCGCGGCCATGGCCGCTGCGGGGACGGTGGCGGTCATCCTGCCGGGCGCTTTCTACACGTTGCGCGAAACCCAGGCGCCCCCGATTGCGGCCTTGCGCGCGGCGGGCGTGCCGATGGCCGTGGCGACGGACCTCAACCCCGGGTCGTCGCCTCTGGCAAGCCTGACGATGGCGATGAACATGGCCTGCACGCTCTTCCGGATGACGCCGGAAGAAGCGCTTTTGGGCACCACCGCGCATGCCGCCCGCGCATTGGGGCTGGCGGATCGGGGTCGCATTGCACCCGGGCTTCGGGCCGACCTGTGCCTTTGGGATGCAGACCACCCGGCGGAACTTTCCTACCGCATCGGTGCCACCCCCCTTCACGCCCGCATTTTCGGAGGCCGCCTTGACCGTTGAAACCCTGATCCCCGGCCAGGTTTCCCTGCAGCAGCTGGAGCGGATCTGGCGGCTGACGCTGCCCGCGCGGCTGGATGACAGCGCCCGCCCCGGCATCCTGCGTGCCGCAGGCCACATCGCCGCCGCTGCCGCCGGAACCACGGCGGTCTATGGCGTGAACACCGGCTTCGGCAAGCTGGCCAGCGTGAAGATCGCGCCGGAAGACACTGCGAAACTTCAGGAAAACCTGATCCTCAGCCATTCCTGCGGCGTGGGGGATCCGATGCCGATTGATGTGGCGCGGCTGATGATGGTGCTGAAACTCTTGTCCTTGGGCCGGGGAGCATCGGGCGTACGGCCCGAAGTGGTGGCGCTGATCGAAGCGATGCTTGCGCACCGCATCACCCCGGTCATTCCCGACCAGGGCTCTGTCGGGGCCAGTGGCGACCTTGCCCCCTTGGCGCATATGACAGCGGTGATGATCGGCCATGGCGAGGCGATGGTGGACGGAAAAATCAGGACCGCCGCCGAAGCCTTTGCGCTGAAAGGGCTTTCCCCGATCCGGCTTGGTGCGAAGGAAGGTCTTGCGCTGATCAATGGCACGCAGTTTTCGACCGCCTATGCGCTGGCTGGCCTGTTTCAGGGCTGGCGGGCGGCTGGGGAGGCGCTGGTGATCTCGGCCCTGTCGACCGATGCGATCATGGGGTCGACCGCGCCCCTGGAGGCCGAGATCCATGCGCTTCGGGGTCATGCTGGCCAGATCGACGCCGCCACCGCCATGCGCGCGCTTCTGCACGGCAGCCCGATCCGCGAAAGCCACCGTGAGGGCGACACCCGCGTGCAGGACCCGTACTGCATCCGCTGTCAGCCGCAGGTGACCGGTGCCGCGATGGATGTCCTGCGCATGGCCGCCCGCACGCTTGAGGTTGAGGCGAATGCGGCGACCGACAACCCCCTGGTGCTGTCGGACGGCCAGATCGTCAGCGGTGGCAACTTCCACGCCGAACCCGTTGGTTTTGCAGCCGATATGATCGCCATGGCCCTGGCCGAGATTGGGGCGATTGCCCAACGCCGGGTGGCCCTGATGGTGGACCCGACCCTCAGCTTCGATCTGCCCGCGTTCCTGACGCCAAAGCCCGGCCTCAACTCCGGCCTGATGATCGCCGAGGTGACGACCGCCGCCTTGATGTCTGAGAACAAGCACCTCGCCCATCCGACGGTGATCGACAGCACGCCCACCAGCGCCAATCAGGAGGACCATGTCAGCATGGCCGCCCATGGCGCGCGGCGGCTGCAGCCGATGGTGCGAAACCTGAACGTCATCCTTGGGGTCGAGGCGATGTGCGCAGCCCAAGGCCTTGAATTCCGGGCCCCGCTCAAGACCTCCGCACCGCTGCAGAAGGCGCTTGCCGCCTTGCGTGAGGTGATCCCGGCGCTGGAGGAGGACCGCTACCTTGCCCCGGACCTGGCCCGCGCCGCAGATCTTGTCGCCAAGGGCAACCTGTCACGGGCGACGGAAATTGCGCTTCCTGCCCTTTCCCCATTTCATGTCTAAAAATATCCTCTGGGGGTCCGGGGGGCGACGCGCCCCCGGGGCTTCCGCGAAAACCGGAGCCACGTCATGACGAACCCCCGCCACAACCTGCGCGATGTCTATCCAGCCACCGGCACGGAAATCACCTGCAAAAGCTGGCAGACCGAAGCCGCGATGCGGATGCTGATGAACAACCTCCACCCCGATGTGGCCGAAAACCCGCATGAGCTGGTGGTTTACGGCGGCATCGGCCGCGCCGCCCGGACCTGGCAGGATTTTGACCGCATCGTCGCGGGCCTGCAGGACCTTGAGGGCGATGAGACGCTGGTTGTCCAGTCCGGCCGCCCGGTGGCGATTGTTCGTACCCATGCCGACGCACCCCGTGTGCTGATCGCCAACTCAAACCTTGTCCCCCACTGGGCGACCTGGGCGCATTTCAATGAGCTGGATAAAAAAGGCCTGATGATGTACGGCCAGATGACCGCGGGGTCCTGGATTTACATTGGAACTCAAGGCATTGTGCAGGGAACTTATGAAACTTTTGCCGAAGCTGGCCGCCAGCATTACGGCGGTTCTCTCACCGGGAAATGGATCTTGACCGGTGGCTTGGGCGGCATGGGGGGCGCGCAGCCACTCGCCGCTGTGATGGCCGGGGCCTGCTGCCTGGCGGTTGAGGTGGACGAAACTCGCATCGATTTCCGTCTGCGCACCCGCTATGTCGACGCCAAGGCCCATACGCTGGACGAGGCCCTTTCCATGATCGCCGACTGGACCGCGAAGGGTGAGGCGAAGTCGGTCGGCCTTCTGGGCAACGCGGCGGAGGTGTTCCCGGAACTTCTGCGCCGGATGCAGGCTGGTGGACCGCGCCCCGATATCGTGACCGACCAGACCAGCGCGCATGACCCTTTGCACGGCTACTGCCCGCTGGGCTGGTCCGTCGCCGACTGGCGCGCACGGCAGGAGACGGACCCTGCGGCGGTGGAGGCGGCGGCGAAGCAATCGATGCGCGCGCATGTTGAGGCGATGGTTGGCTTCTGGAATGCGGGGGTTCCGACCCTCGACTACGGCAACAACATTCGGCAGGTCGCGAAGGAGGAGGGGTTTGAAAACGCCTTCGCCTTCCCCGGTTTCGTGCCCGCCTATATCCGCCCGCTTTTCTGCAAGGGGATCGGCCCCTTCCGCTGGGTGGCTTTGTCGGGCGACCCCGAGGATATCCGCAAGACCGATGCCGCGATGAAGCGGCTGTTCCCGGAGAACGCCCACCTACACCGCTGGCTGGATATGGCGGGGGAGCGGATCGCGTTTCAGGGTCTGCCCGCGCGCATCTGCTGGATCGGGCTTGGCGACCGGCACCGCGCGGGGTTGATGTTCAACGAGATGGTGGCCTCGGGTGAGTTGAAGGCCCCCATCGTGATCGGGCGGGACCATCTGGATTCCGGCTCGGTCGCGTCCCCGAACCGGGAGACGGAGGCGATGAAGGACGGCTCGGACGCGGTTTCGGACTGGCCGCTTCTGAACGCGCTGGTCAATACCGCCAGCGGGGCGACCTGGGTCAGCCTGCATCACGGCGGTGGGGTTGGCATGGGGTTCAGCCAGCATGCGGGGGTGGTGATCGTCGCCGACGGGACGCCCGAGGCGGCCAAGCGGTTGGAGCGGGTGTTGTGGAATGACCCCGCTTCCGGCGTCTGGCGGCATGCGGATGCGGGGTATGAAACGGCGGTGGCCTGCGCCAAGGACCATGGCTTGCGGCTGCCGGCGATCTTGGGGAACTGACCCCCTAAAGCTCGGTGGCGCCCTTGCCGGCCATAATCCGGGGGCGCGCCTTTTCGATCCGGTTGATCCGGGTGGCTGGGGTCTTGGCACCGGCCAGCAGTATCACATAGCTGCGCTGGCGGCCCGGGGTCAGGGCGAAGAAGGCTTCGGCCAGTTTGGGGTCGTCGTCGAGGGCGTTGGTCAACTCCTCCGGCAGGGTCTGGTCCTGGGGTTCCTTGGGGGGCAGGGTTCCGGCCTCGGCATGGGCCATCGCCTCGGCCAGATAGGCGCGGATCAGGGGGGCCATCTGCGCCGGGGCTGCGGGGTCGGTGAAGCGCAGGCAATCGGCGTGGCGGGTGTTCGGGCCCTGCTTTTCCAGCACATCTTCAGGGTCTTGCAGCAAGGCCGCGTTGAAGAAGGTCAGCCGGAAATCACCCCGGAAGGCCCCGATGATGGCGATGTTGCGGCCCGCGTGCATGTAGCAGGGATGGCCCCATTTCGCCGTCTCGGTCAGCCCGGCATCCCTGGCAATCTGGCGCAGGGTGACCAGACCGGCTTGCCAAAGGAGGGCCGAACAGTCCGGCGTTGCAAAGCGGGGACAGCGGCCGCAGCCTTTGGCGAAGTAGTCTTCGACATCGGTCACCATCACGGGCTGCATGGATGTTCCTTGTGCTATGCGGTGCGCGGGTTCTTGCCCGCCTCGCGCCAGATCGGGTTTGACCAGGCGCGCTTGCCTGCGGCGTCGATCACAGCCACGCGGACCCAAGGGGAGTTGTTGAGGCGCGCCAACGGCACTTCGCTGCGGGTCATCGAATGGCCGTGCACCGCCTTGGCCCCGGTGCCATGCCCGATGGCCACCGCTGACACCACGGCGGAGCTTTCGATCACCACATGGTCCCCCTCCAGCCGCACGTCATGCAAGAGCGGGCCTTGGCTGGAATAGAACGCCCCGTCCTTCAGCGCCTGCAACAGCGCCTCGGGCGTGTTTTCCTGCGCCTTGACCATGACCCAGCCGCCGAAATGGTCAGGTTCCGAGAAATGCGCGTCGTCGGTCGCGATGAGGCTGAGCTTGCGGCCTTCCGTCAGCAGAAGATCTGCAATTGCAAAGCCATCTGGCCGGTCGCAGCCGGTGGCGCAGCCGTGGTTATACACCTCAACCGCGTGGGCGGCGGTGATGCTGCGGGCGTCGGCCAAGGTCAGGCCGGACCATTGCGGATGGGCGACCGCGACAAAGGCCCCGGCGGCGACGGCGCGGGCGGCAATCTCCGGTCCCGTCTCTTGCCCCGGCACGGGCAGGAAATCCGGGCTGTGTGACGGGGCGAAATCGGCGGGCAGGCCCACGGCAAGGATATGCCAAAGTTCGCCATTCGCCATCGCGCCGGAATGCAGTTCGGCGCCGAGGATGGTGGTGAAGCTATTGGTCCGCATCGGCACCGTATCGACGATGGGATAGCCGTAGCGGCCGATGAAATGGTCGGTCAGGGCCAGAAAGTCATAGCCTTCCGCGCGGTAGCGGCGGCAGACCTCAACCGGGTCCAGCACGCCGTCCGACCGGGTGGAATGGGTGTGCAGGTTGCCACGCCAGAATCGGCCGGGGGCGGTAAAGGCAAGGGGGCGGGTCATGGGTCGTGCAGTCCTTTGCGGGCGGCGATTGCAGCGGGGGGCGAACCCTCGCCGAAAGTGGCCTGACGGGCCGGGATTGATCGGCTGATCCTTGCCTTTGCCGGTGCCGTTGGGCAAGGCCCCTCTCGCCAGAGGCGCAAAGTCATGTTAGCGTTGCTGCAATCAGAAGTTGAATGAGGTGGCTTGATGTCCCTGGACCAGATGATCCCGTCTTTGGGGGAAGCAGGGGATGCTGTGGCAACGCGGTCGGAAGACCTTGCCCTGCGCAGTGCCGAGGCGGCGGCCTTCCTGAAAGCCCTTAGCCATGAAGGCCGGCTTTTGATTCTCTGCCATCTGACCGAAGGCGAACGTTCAGTGACCGAGCTTGAGCGCCTTCTGGACCTGCGCCAGGCTGCGGTCAGCCAGCAGCTGGCCCGGCTGCGGCTGGAGGGCCTTGTCTCCACCCGGCGTGAGGGGAAGGCGATTTATTACTCGATTCAGGACCCCAAGGTGCAACGGCTGGTCAAGCTGTTGCACGACATCTACTGCGCGGCTTGACGCAACCTTTCCGTCGGATCAGCCGCGCCCAAGGTAGGGCATGTCGCGCGCCATCAGCGTGACGAACGGGGTGTTCACGTCTAAGGGCAGGCTGGCCATGTGCAGCACCATCCGTGCCACATGGTCCACGTCCATTACCGGCTCGACCCGGATGTCGCCGTTCGCCTGCGGCACGCCCTTGGTGAAGCGCGCGGCCATGTCGGTCAGCGCATTGCCGATGTCAATCTGGGCGCAGGCGATGTCAAAGGCACGGCCGTCCAGGCCCAGCGTCCGGGTCAGACCGGTGACCGCGTGTTTCGACATGGTGTAGGGCGCAGACCCGGGGCGCGGCGCATGGGCTGAGATCGAGCCGTTGTTGATGATCCGCCCCCCCCGGGGCGACTGGCGGCGCATCAGGCCAAAGGCCGCGCGGGCGCACAGGAACATGCCGGTGATATTGGTGCGGCTGACTTCAAGCCACTGATCCACCGGGACTTCGTCAATCGGTGCAGCCGGGGCCGAGATGCCGGCGTTGTTGAACAGGACATCAAGGCGGGGCAATTGGGCAAAGGCCGCCTCAACCCCCACAGGATCACCCACGTCGCAGGCAATGATGCGGGCGGGCTGACCTTGCGCGGTCTCGGCCAGCGCATCGGGGCGGCGGCCAAGAAGCGTGACATCCCACCCAGCTGCAAGGAAGGTGCGGGCGGTGGCACGGCCGATCCCGGCCCCCGCGCCAGTGATCAGGATCGACGGGGTGGGCGATTGGGTCATGGTGCATCCTCAAGGAAATGGTACTTCGCCAGCCAGAGGGTGATGCGGGCGACAACCGCGATGGTCAGTCCGGTACGGCCCGCAACCTCGGCCAAAGTGGCGCCTGCGGGTCCGGCGGTGGCATGGGCGTCCAGCACCTGTTGCAGACGGGCGGGTTCGTCGATCAGCCGACCAAGGGTGGTGTAGCGGCGCAAGGTGACGGTTGCCGCCACGTCCGGCCGCGCCCCGATATCAACGGCACGAAGCCGGCGGGTCGCGCGATCCGGCGCGGGGCGGGTGGCATAGGCGTCAAACATCACATCCGGAGCAGGGCCTGTGGGCAGGCGGCCAGCGTCCGCGCGCTGAACCGCGACCCCACCCTGACGACGGGCATGGGCCAGCATGGCCCGCTGTTCGCCCCACAGCGCCTGAATCTGAGGGATCACGGCGGACCAGTCGTAAAGCGCCAGCGCGCGCGCGGCCCCCGCCGCCCCCATGCGGGCGCGCAAGGCAGGGTCGGTGGCCAGCGTTTCGAGGGCCCGCGCCATGGCCCTGACGTCGATGCGCGTCAGGGCCGACATCTGCGACAGATACTGCAGATAGCTGTCCGTGCCCCCAAGATAGCGCATGCTGATATAGGTCGCCTCGCCCCCTCGCGGCATTTCGGTCGGGATGCGAAAGCCGACATCGGGCGTGACGGTGTCGCGCATCCCGTCCCAGTCCGACACGATGACCGGCAGACCGGCCGCCATCGCCTCGACCGGGGCAAGGCCAAAGGTTTCCTGCAGGTTGTCGATCGGGAAAACGAAGATGTCGCTGCCTGACAGCGTGGCTTTGCGTTCGGCGGCAACCGCGCCATCCAGCTGGTGATAGCCGACCGAGGGCATCAGTTGACCTGCGCCCTCGGCGAACAAGGGGGCCCAGGTTTGATCGCGGAAGACGCCGCACAGGACAAGGTGGAACCGCCCGCCCCGTGCCGCAAGGGCCGGGGCGGCGGCCTCAAGCGCCAGAAACAGCGGGAAGGGATCAAACTTTTCATCCGGGGTCAGTCGGGCAATGCAAGAGACGGCAATATCCGCCGGGCCGATCCCAAGCCGGGACCGCAACGCCTGCCCGGCCGCAGGATCACGCGCAAACTCCCCCGCGTGCACGCCCAACGGAATGACCGGCAACAGGGGCCGCGCTGGCAGCACCGCCCCGGCAAAGCGGGTGGCGAGATGATCCTCGGCCAGTTCCATCAGCCGGGTCATGGACTGCTGCACCGCATGCGAGGTGCAGATCAGCGCGTCCCAGGGCATTTGCGGTGCGACGCGCATGTCAAAGACCGCCTGCATCACGGCCCGGGTGGCGGTGGTGTGGGTGATCCCGCAATAGGCCCAGGCCGCCGCCCCAAACGGGGCGCGACGGAAGAATTCCTGCTGCGGCGGTGGCGCGGGGTATGACACGACGTCAACCGGAGCAAGCTCGGACGGCGCATCGAGCCGGACCGCGCGCAAGGGCTTCGTCACCCCATTGGCGCGGGCCAAGCTGGCAAAGGCCGCATGATCCGCCGTTCGGTGGGCAAGGCTGACGAATTCGTCAACCTGTGCATGGGCGAAATATCCGCGCAGAAAGCTTTCCCCCGCCACGCGGCGGCCGTTCAGGCCCTTTGCCGGGTCATACCCGTCGGCCGTGAACCAGATCGCGGCATTGGCGCTGAGGTCTGTCATCAGGTCCGCCGCATCCAAAGCCAGGGCGTCGGGCCCGCGCGCCACTCCCACAGAAGAAGGAGACGATCGAGGTCCGACAGGCCCTCCGTCCAGGCGGGCAGAAGGTCGGGACGAAGCTGCCGGTCGATCCGGGTAACGCTATGGGTCGCGGCAAAGCGCGCGGTCAGGCGGGACAGAAGGCCGGGGGCGCCCGCCTCATGCACTTCGACCAGAAGGTCGGCCTGCAGCAGCGCCGGGGCCTTGGCGGGGTCGAGCAGGGCATCCTCGGCCCCTTCGATGTCACATAGAACCAGCGTGGGGGCATTGGCGCACATGGCAAGGTCGGCATGCGAGACCTGAGGCCCGACCAGCACCCGGTCAGCCACGCCGTTTTCCGCGGCCAGCCTCGCGCAGCGGTCGCGCGCCACGGGGTTGGTGTCGCGGGCGTGGATCATGCAGCCCGGCATCCGGCGGGCAAGGCCCACAGCGTAATAGCCTTCTGCACAGCCGATATCGAGGATTTGCGGATAGGCACGCGCGATGATGGTTTCGATCACCTGATGCAGGCTGGCCTCATACACCCCAAGCAGGCGCGGTGCCCTGCCGCCATCGGCGCTTTCAACGCTGTAGGACATGCCGGCGAAAGGTCCGGCCTGCACGATCGCCCCCATGCGGTGGCCTTGGGTATTGGCCAAGACCTGCGACCGCCATTTTGCCAGATGCCGCAATTGCCTCTCCAGCCGCGGGGGGCTTGGCGGGGCGGCGGCAAGGCGGACCAACTCACGCTCGGCGGCGAGGGTGAGGGCGGAGGGGCCCGGAACTGAGGGGCCCGGAACTGAGGGAACTGGCGCTGTGGTCATGGCATCAAGGTCGCTTGGCCCTTCTGGTCCTGTGCCATGGTTAGGGCGGCGCGGGCCTTGCGTAAAGGCCGATCAGGCGCGGGCAATGCGCCAGCGGTGGCGCAGAAGGGCTGCAAGGAACAGGCCGGTGAGAACAAGAATGATCGTCGGCGCAGGGGCCGAGTCGAGGTAGAAGCTGGCCCAGACCCCGGCCAACATGGCACCGAGAGTCACCGCGGTTGCCAAAAGCAGCATCGCGCCAAAGCGCCGGGTCACCAGAAAGGCAATGGCCCCCGGCGCAATCAGCAGGCCGATGGCCAGGATCAGCCCGACCGAAGACAGCGTGGCGACGATGGTCAGGGACAAAAGGGTCAGCAATCCATAGTGCAACGCCTGAACCGGAAGGCCCGAGACCTTTGCCTGCACCGGGTCAAAAGCGTGCAGCATCAGATCACGCCATTTCAATGCCAGCAGGGCGGTCACCGGCAGGGCAATGCCTGCAGCGGTGATCAGGTCACCCTGCCCCACGCCCAGCATGTTGCCAAAGAGGATATGCTCCAGATGCAGCTCGGACGGGAAGGCGGTGTTGAGGACGACCCCCAGCGCAAACATCCCGGAAAAGACCACGCCCATCAGCGTGTCGCGCTTGACGCGGCTGTTGGCGGCCAGAAAGCCGGTCAAGAGCGATGACCCAAGCCCCGCCGCAAAGGCCCCAAGAAGAAGCGGCAGCCCGGCCAGATGCGCAAGCACGATCCCGGGCAGGACCGCATGGCTGACCGCATCGCCCATCAGCGCCCAGCCCTTCAGGACCAGAAAGCAGGACAGAAGCGCGCAAGGCGGGGCCACGATCAGGACGATCCAGAACGCCCGTTGCATGAACGGGAACTGGAACGGCAGGAGGAGGGTCTCCATCATGCCTCTCTTCCCCGGCGACGGTTGGCAAGCACACCGTGTTTCGGCGCGAAAAGGAAGGCCAGCGCGAAGGCAAGCGTCTGCAAAAGGACGATCACCCCGCCGGTGGCCCCATCGAGGAAATAGCTGAGATAGGCCCCGATAAACCCTGACCCGGCCCCGATCGCGGCAGACAGGGTCAGAAGGCGCGGGAAGCGGTCGGTCAAGAGATAGGCCGTCGCACCGGGGGTCACGACCATGGCCACGACCAGAAACGCCCCGACCGTCTGCATCGCCGCAACGGTCGAGGCGGACAGAAGCGTGAAGAACACCACCTTCAGCAGGTCCGGCCGCAAGCCAATGGTGCGGGCATGCGCCTCGTCAAAGAAGGTGACCATCAGGTCTTTCCACAGGAAAAGAAGGACCACAGCCGACACCCCGCCGATCAGCAGCAGTTGCAGCGTGTCACCGGGCGAGATGGCCAGGATATTGCCCATGGTGATCGACTGCAGGCTGACCGAAGTCGGAAAGATCGAAATCAGGAACAGGCCCAGCCCGAAAAACGCGGTGAAGATCAGGCCGATGACGGTGTCGGTCTTGAGGCCGCTGCGCGACGACAGAAACAGCATCGCCCCTGCCGCAAGGCCACCAGACAGAAACGCGCCAAGCGCGAACGGCAGACCAAGGATGTAGGCCCCCGCCACGCCCGGCACAACGGAATGCGACAGCGCGTCCCCGATCAGGGACCAGCCTTTCAGCATGAGATAGGCCGACAAGAACCCGCAGACCCCGCCGACAAGGGCAGAGACCCACATGGCATTGGTCATGTAGCCGTAGGCGAAGGGTTCAAACATCAGGGGTGTTTGCCGGGTTCGAACGGTTGTCAAAAGGGGCGCGTGCCGCGCAAGTCTTTTGTCTCGCCTCTGCGCGCGAAGGGCGCGCAACCGGCTCGGGCGTGCCTCCGGCGGGGATATTTGGAGACAGGTGAAAGGCTGGGCGCATTATTTGTCGCCCTTCCGGCCGTATTGCACGAAGGGGCGTTCGTCGTCGGTGATGATGCGCACCTCGCGGGTGTCTTCGTCGTCGTGAAGGTCCGAGCCGCCAAGGGTGAAGTGACGCAAGCTGCCGCCGAAAGCGCGCTCCAGATTGTCGCGGGTGAAGATCGTGTCGGTCGGGCCATGGGCCAGGACAGTGCCCTTCACAAGGATGGTGCGGTCACAGAATTCAGGCACCGAGCCAAGGTTGTGGGTGGAGACGAGCATGACATGCCCTTCTTCCCGCAGGGTGCGCAGCAGGGCCACGATCTGTTCTTCGGTCGTGACGTCAACGCCGGTGAACGGTTCATCGAGGAGGATGATCTTGCCCTCCTGCGCCAGCGCTCGGGCAAGGAAGACGCGCTTCTTCTGACCGCCCGAAAGTTCACCAATCTGGCGGTGGCGTAGGTCGGTCAGGCCAAGGCGGGCCAGGGCTTCATCCACTTTCGCACGGTCGTTGGCAGAGGGGCGGCGCAGGAAGCCCATATGACCGTAGCGGCCCATCATCACTACGTCTTCGACCAGGACGGGGAAGGACCAGTCCACCTCCTCGGCCTGGGGAACGTATGCGACGAGGTTCTGGCGCAGGGCGTCGCGGACCGGCAGTCCCAGCAGGCGAATGCGGCCCTGCGACAGGGGCAGAAACCCCATGATCGCCTTGAAAAGCGTTGACTTGCCGGCGCCGTTGACGCCGACAAGCGCGGTGATCGTGCCTTTGGGGATGGCAAAGCTGGCATCGCGCAGCGCTGTCACGCCGGTGCGGTAGGTCACGGTCACCCCGTCGGCAAGGATGCCCTCCCCGCCTGCCCCGACCTCTGGCGCCGCCGTGCTGTGGTTCACCGCCGCTGCGCGCATTCCGCCCCCTCAGTTCGCTGCCTGGGTCAGACCCTTGGCAATGGTTTCTGTCGTGACCCGCAAAAGATCAAGATAGGTCGGGACCGGCCCATCGGCGAGGCTGAGGCTGTCGACATAAAGGACACCGCCAAAAGCCGCCCCGGTTTCCCGCGCTACCTGTTCCGCCGGGTCGGACGAGACGGTGCTTTCACAGAACACCGCCGGAATTCCGTGTTCGCGGACCCCGTCGATCACCGCCTGCACCTGACGCGGGGTGCCCTGGGCATCGGCGTTGATCGGCCAAAGGTAAAGCTCTTGCAGGCCAAAGTCGCGGGCGAGGTAGCTGAACGCGCCTTCGCAACTGACCAGCCAGCGCCGATCCTCGGGAAGGGCGGCGATCTGGTCGCGCAGAGGGCCGATGGCAGCTTGCAGCTTGGCCTTGTAGGCCGTGGCATTGGCCGCATAGGTCGCGGCATTGGCGGGGTCAGCGGCTGCAAGGGCAGCCTCGATGTTGTCCACGTAGATCAAGGCGGCCTCAAGGCTCATCCAGGCGTGGGGGTTGGGCCGGCCCTCCGCCTCGCCGCTGCCAATCGGGATCGGGGTCACGCCATCCGACAAAGTGGCCGAGGGGACATCGCCCAGATTTTCAAGGAACTGTTCAAACCAGCGTTCCAGGCCAAGGCCGTTCCACAGGATCAGGTCTGCATCCGCCGCCGCGACAATGTCTTGCGGTGTGGGCTCATACCCATGAATCTCGGCCCCCGGTTTGGTGACGGATACCACGTCAACCCCGTCCCCGGCCACGTTGCGGGCCATGTCGGCGATGACGGTGAAGGTCGTCACAACCTTCAGACGGTCCTGGGCAAGGGCGGCCAGCGGCGTAAGGGCAAGGCCAAGCGTCAAAATCGAAGCGGCAGACAGGGCAAGGGCACGACGGGTCAAGGGCATGAGGGGTCCTCTTCTCAGGGTGACTAGAATGTAAATGAGAACCATTTGCAAGTATGCAAGCCCCGAAGTCCGGTTTTTCTTTCACCGGCCGTTCTGAACGTCAGCGGGTCAGCTCTGCCATGACAAGGGCTGCCCTTGCCGGATCGCCCTGCTCGATCGCCTGGATCAACGCGTCATAGCCCGCCGCCTGCAGGTCAGCGAGGCCCGCCTCCGGGGCCTGACGATCCTCGGACAGCCGGGCCAGAACACCGACCGCCACGCCAAACTCCAGAATGGCGGAGGACGCGCGCAGGAAGGGGTTGCCCGAGGCTTCGGCCACGACCCGGTGGATCTCGAACTCGGCGATGGCAAAGGGTTCCGGCTGGTGCGACATGACCATCCGCTGCTTCTGCCAATAGTGCAGAAGGCGCACATGTTCCGCCTCACGCTTCTGGGCGGCCAGGCGGGCGGCCTCGACCTCCAGGCTTTGGCGCACGGTCTGGAACGAGGCGAGGAAAGCGGCAGGCGGCCCGCTTTCCAGCTTCCAGGCCAGGACCTGCCGGTCAAAAAGGTTCCAGCGTGACTGGGGCAGCACGCGGGTGCCCACCTTGGCGCGGGCCTCGACCAGACCTTTCGCCTCCAGCGTCTTCAGCGCCTCGCGCAGCACGGTGCGCGACACGCCGAAGCGGTCCATCATCTCGGCATCGCCGGGCAGGCTGGAGCCGACGGGCATATCCCCGGCCACAATGGCGCGGCCGACCTCGTTGATGACGTAGGAATGGAAGTTCCGTGCCGATTGCCGCCCGGAGAGCGTGCGGATCAGGCTTCCGGGTTCGCTCATGTCATCAGGTCCAGGGCTTTTGGGGGTCCAAGGGTGTCAGGGCCGTCGTGATCCGGCCCGGAAGACCAGCCGCTGCAACACGATGAACATAAACAAAAGCACGCCAACCACAATCTTGGTCCACCAACTGGACAAGGTTCCGTCAAAGACGATGTAGGTCTGCACCAGTCCTTGCAGCATGACCCCGATGAAGGTGCCCGCGATAAAGCCGTAACCGCCGGTCAGAAGCGTGCCACCGATGACAACGGCGGCGATGGCGTCAAGTTCGACGCCAAGGGCGTTCAGGCTGTATCCGGCTGATGTGTAAAGCGAAAACACGATCCCGGCGAGGCCCGCCAGCGCCGAGGACAGCGCGTAGATGGTGATCGTGGTGCGCGCGACCGGCACCCCCATCAGCGCGGCCGAGGTTTCGGACCCGCCAAGCGCATAGACGTTGGACCCAAACCGCGTGCGGTGCGCCAGCAGGATCGCAATGGCAAAGACCGCCAGCATGACAAGACCCACCACCGTCAACCGCCCGCCCCCGGGCAACAGGATATAGCTTTTCGAGATGGTCGAATAAAACTCATGCTGGATGCCGATGCTGTCGGGCGACAGGACTGACGCCCCGCCGCGCGCAAGGAACATCCCCGCAAGCGTGACGATGAAGCTGGGCACCTTCAGGTAATGGATCGCCGCCCCCATGATCGCGCCGAACCCAGCCGCCACGACCATCGCGATGCCGAAGGCCAGCAGGGGATGCAGGTTCATCCACATGATCAGCGCCGCGACCAGAACCGTGGTGAAGCCGATCACCGCGCCGACCGACAGGTCGATCCCGCCCGACAGGATGACAAAGGTCATGCCGACCGAGGCGATGCCCAGAAAGGCGTTGTCGGTCAGGAAGTTGCCAAGGACCCGGGTCGACAGCATGCCCGGGTGCTGCAGCACGGCCAGCATGTAGGCGAACAGGAAGATCAAGGTGGTGGCCATCAAGGGCCGTAGGCTGCGGGTCATTGCGGGGTTCCGGACTTGGGTGGTGTGGCGGAGGGGCGGCGACGGAACGCCTGCGCCATCAGCGGCGATTGCAGCACCAAAATGACGATGATGACGGCGGACTTGACGACCAGGTTGAACTGCGGGCTGAAGCCGGAGATCAGAATGCCGGTGTTCATCGCCTGAATGATAACCGCGCCCAAGACCGCCATCGGGATCGAGAACCGCCCCCCCATCAGCGAGGTGCCCCCGATGACCACGGCCAGGATCGCGTCCAGCTCCAGCCAGAGGCCCGCGTTGTTGGCGTCGGCCCCCCGGATGTCACCGGCGACGATCAGTCCCGCGATGGCCGCGCAGAGGCCCGCGAAGGTGTAGACGATGAGGAGAAGCGCATTGGCCGACAGCCCCGCAAAGCGCGCGGCGGACCGGTTTACCCCGACCGCCTCGATCAAAAGGCCAAGGGCGGTGCGGCGCACGATCAGGGTGGCGGCGATCATCAGCACAAGGGCAATGACGACCGGCATCGGAAAGCCCAGAAACGATCCCGTCCCAATGAAGATCAGCACCGGGTCGGAAAAGGTGACGATTGTGCCTTCGGTGATCAGTTGTGCAAGGCCCCGGCCCGCGACCATCAGGACGAGGGTGGCGATGATCGGCTGAATCTCCAGCACCGTCACCAGGATGCCGTTCCAAAGCCCACAGAGAAGCCCGGCGCCAAGGGCGGCAAGCACCGCCACCGGGGCTGACACGCCGCTGGTGACCAAGACCGCAGCAACAGCGCCGCTGATCGCCATGACGGCGCCAACGGACAGATCCACCCCTTTGGTCGCGATGACGGCGGTCATCCCGATGGCCAGGATCGCAACGGGCGCGCCCCGGTTCAACACGTCAATCAAGCTGCCAAAGAACCGGCCGTCCTGCCAGGTGACAGAGAAAAAGCCCGGGAACAACAGCCAGTTGACCAGAAGAACCGCCGCCAGGGCAATCACCTGCGGGCGGGCAAGATAGGTCAACATCGGGCGCGAGGGCGGGTTCGGCGGCAGGCTTGCGGGCCGCAAGTCAACGGTCGGACGGGTCATGCGCGCACCTCTTGTGGCGTGCCGGCGATGGCCTGAACGATGGCGTCGGTCGCGATGGCGTCGCCGGTCAGTTCGGCCACCATTTCGCGGTCACGCATCACGACGATGCGGTTGGAATAGGCCACCACCTCGTCAATCTCGGAGGAGATGACGAAGAGCGCCAACCCCTCTTCCCGCAGGCGGTTGATGGTGCGGACAATCTCGGCATGGGCGCCCACGTCGATGCCGCGGGTGGGTTCGTCGAGGATCAGGAAGGTCGGATCAATCGCCAGCCAGCGGGCGAGGATCACCTTCTGCTGGTTGCCCCCCGACAACAGGCGCACCGGCATATCATGGTTGGCCGCACGGATATCCAGCGCCTCGGCATACCGCCCTGCCAGTTCGATCTGGTCGTCGCGGTTCAGCGCCTTGAACCAGCCCAGCTTGGCCTGCAGCGCGATGATGATGTTTTCGCGCACCGAAAGGTCACCAAAGATGCCATCCAGCTTGCGGTCCTCGGGGCAAAAGCCAAAGCCTACCGCCACGGCCTGCGCGGGGTTTCGGATGGTGACGGGTTTGCCGTCCACCTCAAACGTCCCGACTTCCGAGGCGTCGACCCCGAACATCAGCCGCGCCACCTCGGTCCGGCCCGAGCCCAACAGACCCGCGACACCGACAACCTCGCCCTCATGCACGGCCAGATCGAAGGGAGCCATGCCCTTGCGGCCGATGTTCTGGAACTGCACCCGCACCGCGCCGCGCGCACCACTGGAAAGGGAAGACGGGTGGTGTTCGAAGGCCACGTCCTTGCCCAGCATCATCCGCACCACATCGGTGGTGTTCAGGGTGCTAAGGGGTTGCGTGGCCACCTTTTTCCCGTTGCGCAGGATGGTGACGCGGTCGGCCAGATCAAACACCTGATCCAGGAAATGGGTGATGAAGATGATCGCCAGCCCTTTGGCCTTGAGGCCCCGGATCACGGCAAAGAGGCGCTGCACCTCGGTCCGGTCCAGGCTGGCGGTGGGTTCATCCAGGACCAGAACCTTGCCAGAAAGCTCAACCGCGCGGGCGATGGCGACGATCTGCTGGACGGCGACGGAAAACTCCGAAAGCTCGGCCCGGACATCGATATCAAGGCCGTAACCGGCCATCAGCTGGCGCGCGCGCGCCTCAATCTCGTGGCGGCGCACCAGGCCGAAACGGGTGGGCTGGCGACCGAGGAACAGGTTTTCCGCCACCGACCGGTTCGGCAGAAGGTTCACCTCCTGATAGACAGTGCCGATGCCGTAGCCCTGGCCATGCAAGGGATCACGCAGGGTGATCGGCTGGCCGTCCAGCAGCAATTCGCCTGCGTCAGGCTGATAGGCGCCGGTCAGGATCTTGATCAGCGTCGATTTGCCCGCGCCGTTTTCACCCAAAAGCGCGTGCACCTCACCCGGCATGGCGGCAAAATCCACCGTGTCCAGCGCGCGATGCTGGCCGAAGATCTTGACGACCCCGCGTGCCTCAAGAACCGGCGTATCGGTCATCCCTGCCCCTCCCCTTATTCGTCAACTGTCCGCCCTTCCGGCGAAGAATGCAATTCCGCCGGGCAAGGGTGCGATGCCCCTGCCCGGCGGTGATCCTGGCTGGAGGAAACTAGTAGCCAAGACCTTTGCGGCGGTCGTATTCGCCCTGCGGATCGTCTGCGGGGGTATACAGTTTCGACTCGGTGATGATGAACTTCGGCGGGACGGTGCCGCCATTCAGGTAAGCGTCCAGCGCTTCGAACGCAGGACCGGCCATGTTGGGCGTCAGCTCAACCGTGGCATTGGCCTCACCAGCAACCATTGCGGCGAAGATATCGGGAACCGCGTCGATCGACACGACCAGGATATCCGTGCCGGGCTTCAGGCCCGCATCCTTGATCGCCTGAATGGCGCCCACGGCCATGTCGTCGTTGTGGGCGTAGACGGCGCAGATGTTCGCCCCGCCGCCTTCGGCCTTGAGGAAGCCTTCCATCACTTCCTTGCCCTTGGAGCGGGTGAAGTCGCCCGTCTGGCTGCGGATGATGGCGAGGTTCGCCTTGCCCGCCAGCGCCTCTTCAAAGCCCTGCTTGCGGTTGATCGCCGGGGATGACCCGACGGTGCCCTGCAGTTCAACCACGTTGCACTGCTTGTCGCCCACAGCACCCACCAGCCATTCACCGGCGACGCGGCCTTCCTTGACCTGGTCCGACGCGACCGAGGTCAGATACAGGTCTTCCGGCCCTTCGATCCCACGGTCCAGCAGGACGACGGGGATGTTGGCTTCCTTGGCTTCGGTCAGAACTTCTTCCCAACCGGTCGCCACAACGGGGGCCACCAAGATCGCGTCAACGCCTTGCGCGATGAAGCCGCGGATCGCCTTGATCTGGTTTTCCTGCTTTTGCTGGGCGTCAGCAAATTTCAGGTCGATCCCAAGTTCGGCCGCAACCGCCTTGGTCACCGAGGTCTCGGCCGCACGCCAGCCGGACTCGGACCCGATCTGCGAAAAGCCGATGACCTTGCCCTGCAGGCCTTCGGCATAGGCCGCCGAAAGCAACAGTCCGCTTAGGCCCGCGCCAAGCGCGAGCGTCTTGATAATGTTCATGATTTTCCTCCCAGTGGAACCCTTGACCACTCTCCTCAGGTGGCTGAGCTGACGTTATCAAAAGTATTACTATATGCAAGAAATCTGTTCACGCGCCTGTGTAAGTCTGGGTCCGTCCTTGCTGCAGGTGCGGCATTCCTTGCGGGTCTGACCCGAATTTCCCTGCCCTTTCAGCCCCACCCCCGCCGCTGCAATGCGGCGGAAAGCGGGGGCGGCCGGGTCACCCGGCAAGGGGGGCGAAATCAAACGCCATCCGGTGGCGGTAGGTCTGCCCCGGATCAAGCCGCGCGCTGGGAAAATGCGGGCGGTTCGGCGAATCAGGGAAGCGCTGGGTTTCCACGGCAAAGCCCGCAAAGCGCGGATAGCGCGCGCCCGCCTTGCCCGGCGTGCCGTCGAAATGCGCGCCGGTGTAAAGCTGAACGCCCGGTTCCGAGGTGGCCAGTCGCATGCGGCGACCTGAGGTCGGATCGACCGCCTCAAGGCAAGGGCGCAGGCCATTGGTATCCAACGGGGCGGACAGGCAGAGGTTGTGGTCAAACCCGTCCGGCCCCGGCATCTTTTCCCCGATCGCGCGCAGGGTGCTGAAGTCAAATGCCGTGCCGGTGACCGACCGCACCTCACCCGTAGGGATCAGGCGGTCGTCGACCGGCAGGTAGAACCCGGCCGCAACCTGCAGATGCTGGGCCAGCACGTCGCCCACACTCTGCCCCGCCATGTTGAAATAGGCGTGGTTCACCAGGTTCACGATCGTCGGTGCATCAGTTTCGGCCGACATCTCGATCTCCAGTCCCAAAGCCTGCAGACGGAAGGTCACCTGAACCCCAAGCGCGCCGGGATAGCCCATCTCACCTGCAGGTGAGGTGGTGGCAAAGGTCACATGCGCGTCCGAATGGCTGTCGATCTCCCAGATCTTCCGGTCAAACCCCTGCACCCCGCCATGCAGATGCTGCGCGCCTTCGTTCTGGTCGACCTGCACAATGTGCCCGTCCAGCAGGAACCGCCCATCGGCGATGCGGTTGGAATAGCGCCCGCAGGTCGCCCCCAGATAGCCGCCTTGGGTCTGCCAGTCCTCCAGCGTGTCGTGACCCAGCACTATATCGGCCAGCACCCCGCCCCGGTCCGGCACCCAAAGCTGCGCCAGCCGCGCGCCGTAGGTCATCAGGACCACGCGCAACGCGCCCGACCCGGTCAGCGTGGCCGACCGGACGTCAACGCCGCCGATCTGCCCAAGGGTTGCGATCTCGGCCATGAGATATCCTTCCTTGGGGTTCAGGCGTTCCAGTCCTGCGGCAGCAGGGCGGCGGGCAGGTTCTGATAGGCCACGGGCCGCAGCCAGCGGCGGATCGACAGCGTGCCGACCGATGTCGCGCCAAAGTTGGTCGAAGCCGGGTATGGCCCGCCATGCACCTGCGCATCCACGACCTCAACCCCGGTCGGAAAGCCATTGGCCAGCACGCGGCCCGCCTTCCGCTCCAGAATAGGCAGAAGGGCGCGGCCAAGGTCGGTGTCCGCCTCGTCCAGATGCAGGGTGCAGGTCAGCTGGCCCTGCAGGCTGTGGGCGATCTCTTGCATCTCGGCGGCATGGCGGACGCGGATGACTAGGCCAAGCGGGCCAAACACCTCCTCGGCCAGCGCATGGTTGGCCAGCCAATCGGTGCCGGACACCTCAAAAAGATACGGCGTGGCATTTCGCGCGTCACAGGTGGTGGTCAGAACGGCCCGCACACCGCTGCCGGCGGCGATCCGGTCACGCCCGGCGCGGTAGGCCTCGGCCATCCCGTCGGTCAGCATGGTTTGCGGCCCGATGGGGGCAAGGGCCGCTTTCGCCGCCTCGACAAAGGCATCCGCATCTCCGCCGTCGATCACGACCGCAATTCCGGGATTGGTGCAGAACTGGCCCGCCCCCATGGTCAGGGACCCGGCCCAACCCTTGGCAATCGCCTCGCCCCGCGCAGCAACGGCGGCGGGCAACAGGAACATCGGGTTGACCGACCCAAGCTCACCAAAGAACGGGATCGGTTCGGGCCGCGCCGCACACAGGTTGTAAAGCGCCCGCCCCCCGGCAAGCGATCCGGTGAAGCCGACTGCCTTGATCAACGGGTGCAGCACCAGTGCCTCACCCACATCGCGCTTGCCGCCCTGAACAAGGCTGAAGGTCCCCGCAGGCATGCCGCAAGCCTTTATCGCGGCGTCAATCGCCTGTGCCACCACCTCGCCCGTTCCGGGATGCGCCGAATGCCCCTTGACCACCACCGGACAGCCCGCTGCCAAAGCACTGGCCGTGTCCCCGCCCGCGACCGAGAACGCCAAGGGAAAGTTGGACGCGCCAAACACTGCTACCGGGCCGATGGGCCGCTGGATCAGCTTAAGGTCGGGGCGCGGGGCGGGCTGGCGGTCCGGCAGCGCGGCGTCGTGGCGGCGGTCAAGCCAGCCGTCCTGCAAGATGTGCGCCGCAAAGAGGCGCAGCTGGCCGGTCGTGCGGCCCCGCTCACCCTCAAGCCGCGCCACGGGCAGGCCGGTTTCCTGGGTGCCAATCTCGGTGATCTCGGCCCCACGGGCGTCAATCTCATCGGCGATGCGGGTCAGGAACGCCGCCCGCGCGGCGCGGGTGGTGGCAGAATAGGCCGGGAAAGCAGCCTCTGCCGCGCGACAGGCGGCGTCGACATGCGCGGGCGTGCCCACGGCAAATTCATGCGACGGCCCATGGGCGGGGGACGAGGCAAAGGTCTGGGCACTGCCGACCCAGTCGCCAGCGATAAGGTGGTGTCCGCTCAACATGGCAATATCCTAGAAATGAAAGGCGTCGGTCACGTCCCGGCGACCAAGGGTCAGCGCATCGGCAACATGGATCATCGGGGCCAGGTCAACGTCGCTTTGGCCTGCGGCCACAAGCTCGGCCATCCGGGAATAGAGCGCGGGGTATTCCCCCATGATATGCGCCTCACCCGTGATGGCCTTGCCATCAATCTCAAGCACGTTCCCCCCCATGCGCAAAGCCAGCTGGCCTTGGGGGGTGTCCACCGTGATATCCCAGGTCTGCGGCCCTTCCTGACGCCAGTCAAAATCGGCGGTGACATGGCCGCTGAAGGTCAGCGCCGCCGCAATCGGGGTCTGGCGGTTGGCCGGGAAGGTCAAGGTGGCCGCGGTCAGGTGGACGGGGCTGGGCAGGATCTCGGTCAGGATCGACAGGGCATTGATGCCGGGGTCAAAGACGCCCATCCCGCCGGGTTCAAACACCCAGTCCTGGCCAGGGTGCCATTTCCGCACATCCTCGCGCCAGGTGATGTGCGCGCGGGTGATGGTCTTGCCCGCAATCCAGGCCTTGGCCGGGGCCACCGCCTGCGCCATCCGGCTGTGCCAGGTGGCGTAAAGCGTCAGCCCCCGGTCCGCGGCCATCGCCTGCAAGGCATGCACCTCGGCCAGGGTAGCCCCCGGCGGCTTTTCCAGCATCACATGCCGCCCCGCCCGCAAGGCGGCTTCGGCGGCATCGAACCGGGGGACCGGCGGCAGGCAAAGCGACACGACCTCCACCTCAGGATGGGCGGCAAGGGCTGCGTCAAGGCTGGTGAACGCCGGCACACCGGGGACCGAGCCTTTGCGGGACACCGTGCAGGCCAAGGTGAAAGCATCACTTGAGGAAAGCGCCGGAACGTGCTGATCCACGGCAATTTTTCCGATACCAACCAGGCAGACCGCGCGCCGGGCCATCAGTGGCTTTCCCGTGCGACGGCATTGCCCCGGCAGCCGATCAGAAAGTCCATGTCCGCACCCTTGTCTGCGCCTTCGACATGGTCGTGGTAAAGCTTGGCATAGCCACTTGTCGGCGGCTCAACGGGCGGCTTCCAAGCGGCAAGGCGGGCCTGCAATTCAGCCTCGGGGATATCGAGGTGCAGGCGGCGCCCGGCGACGTCAAGCTCGATCATGTCGCCATTCCGGACGACGGCAAGGGGGCCACCCCGCGCGGCCTCGGGGCTGGTATGAAGGACAACCGTCCCATAAGCGGTGCCCGACATCCGCGCGTCACTGATGCGGACCATATCGGTGATCCCCTTGCGCAGGACCTTGGGCGGCAGGCCCATGTTGCCGACCTCGGCCATCCCGGGATAGCCGCGCGGGCCGCAGTTCTTCAGGACCATCACGCAGGTCTCGTCAATATCCAGCGCCTCGTCGTTGATCTTGGCCTTGTAGTCGTCGATGTCCTCGAACACGACCGCCCGGCCCCGGTGCTGCATCAGCGCAGGCGTCGCGGCGGACGGTTTCAGAACCGCCCCATCCGGCGCAAGGTTGCCCTTGACGACGACAATGCCACCCGACTGGGTCAGCGCCTTGTCGGCCGGCAGGATCACATCGTCATTGTCGATGCGGGCGGGCTGGACATCCTCCCAGATCGCGCCGCCCGAGACGGTCAGCGCTTCACGCGCCAGAAGGCCCGCTTCGCCCAGCCGCTTGATCACGGCCGGAATGCCGCCGGCGTAGAAGAATTCCTCCATCAGGTATTTGCCGGACGGCATGAGGTTGACGATGGTCGGCACGTTCCGGCCCCATTCGTCCCAGTCGTTCAGCGTCAGGGGGATGCCGACCCGGCCCGCGATGGCCAGAAGGTGGATTACGGCGTTGGTGCTGCCCCCGATGGCCGCATTGGTGCGGATCGCGTTCATGAAGGCGTCGCGGGTCAGGATGTCGGATGGTTTCAGATCATCTTTCACCATCTGCACGATGCGCCGCCCGGTCAGATGCGCCATCACGCGGCGGCGGCTGTCCACTGCCGGGATCGCGGCATTGCCGGACAGCGTCATTCCCAGCGCCTCGACCATGCTGGCCATGGTGCTGGCGGTGCCCATCGTGTTGCAGGACCCGGGGCTGCGGGACATTGACGCTTCGGCCTCGACAAATTCCTCCGCCGTCATCTCACCCGCCTTCACGGCTTCGGAGAATTTCCAGAGGTGGGTGCCAGAGCCGACCCGTTCCCCACGGAAATAGCCGTTCAGCATCGGCCCGCCCGAAACCATGATGGTCGGCAGATCGACGCTTGCCGCCCCCATCAACAGGCTGGGGGTGGTCTTGTCGCAACCCACCAGGCAGACGACGCCATCCATCTGCTGCCCACGGATGGTCTCCTCAACCGCCATGGCCGCAAGGTTGCGGAACATCATCGCGGTCGGGCGGAAGCCGGATTCGGAGACAGAGAAAACCGGCACGATGACCGGGAAGCCACCCGCCTCATACACCCCATGCTTTACCCGTTCCGCAAGGTCGTTGAGATGGGCGTTGCAGGGGTTCAACTCACTGAACGTATTGAGAATCCCGATCACCGGACGCCCGTCGAACAGGTCTGCAGGCAGGCCCTGGTTCTTCATCCAGGACCGGTGATAGATCGCGTCCTTCGAGGTGCCCGCAAACCATTCCTGGCTGCGAAGCTTGCGGGGCCAGGGGGCGGGTTTGAACTTGGTCATCTGGTAAACCTCAAAGCGGATGAACTTGGGTCGCGCCCGCAGCTTTGGGCGCGAATGTCAAGGGGTTGCGCAAAGGGGCGCCGAAGTCCGGGGCCTCGATCTCGAACACATCGCCGGCCTCGGTCTTGATGCCATCGGCGAATGACAAGGTGGCGGTGCCGAAGAAATGCACATGCAGATCGCCGGGCTGACGGAAGAGGCCGTATTTGAAGTGGTGATGCTCCAGGTTCGCAATCGTGTGGGACATGTTCGCCTCACCCGACAGGAACGGCTTTTCCCACAGGCTCTTGCCGCCGCGCAGGATGCGGCTCGTGCCGCGCAGGTCGGCAGGCAGATCACCGACAAGGATTTCCGGCCCGTAAGACGCGACGCGCAGCTTGGAATGGGCCAGGTAAAGGTAGTTCACCCGCTCGGTCACGTGGTCGGAAAATTCATTCCCGAGGGCCCAGCCGATGCGGTGCGGCGTGCCGTCCGGGCCGATCAGGTAGATGCCCGCCACTTCAGGCTCCTCACCGCCATCTTCGGCGAAACCGGGGGCCTCAAGCGCCGCGCCGGGGGCCACGGCAGCATGGCCGTTGCCCTTGTAGAACCATTCCGGCTGGGCACCCACCTGCCCCGGCGCGGGGCGGCCGCCCTCAAGCCCCATCCGGAACATCTTCATGCTGTCGGTCAGGACTTCGGCGCCGTCCAGCTTGGCATGCATCGCGTCGCGGGCCGAGGCGCTGCCAAGGTGGGTCAGGCCGGTTCCGGTCAGATGCAAATGCGCGGGGTCCGGGTGGCTGACCGGCAGGGCAAAGCTGGCGCGGGCCAGATCGACACTGTCGCCAAGGCCCCGGCGCGCCACTTCGGCAGCAAGGCTGTGGCCAGCGGCAATCGCGGCAGCCGCCAGTTCGTAGACCGAGGCCGTGCCCTGCACCTGCCGCGCCTCGGCCCCTGTCCGGGCCACCACACCTGCGCCCACGACCGTCGAAAGATGCATGTCCTGCCTCACTTGTTCTTGTTGTAAACGTCGAAGATCACGGCGGCCAAAAGGACCAGACCCTTGATCATTTGCTGGTAATCGATGCCGACCCCAAGGATCGACATGCCCATGTTCATGACCCCCATGATCAGGGCGCCGATGACGACCCCGACAATGGTGCCCGACCCGCCCGCCATCGCCGCCCCGCCGATGAAGACGGCGGCAATCGCGTCAAGCTCAAACCCTGTTCCGGCCTTGGGGGTGGCGCTGTTCAGGCGCGCGGTGACCATCATCCCGGCAAGCGCGGCCAGCATCCCCATGTTGACGAAACAGAAGAAGATCAGGCGTTCGGTCCGGATGCCCGATAGCTTGGCTGCCTTTTCATTGCCGCCGACCGCATAGATCCGGCGGCCCTGCACGGTGTTTTCGGTGAAGAAGGCGTAAAGGATCGTCAGCACCGCCAGCACGATCAACACGTTCGGCAGGCCGCGGAAGCTGGCCAGCTGCCAGCCGACGAAAGCCATCGCGGCGGCAATGATCACGGTGCGGCCCCAGAAAAGGCCGGTGGGCTCAGGCGTGATGCCAAACTCTGCATCCCGGGCGCGGGCGCGCAGGCCGATCCAGATGACGACCGCAATCGCAATGGCGGTCACGATCAGCGTCAGGCCATGCGGTTTGTCCAGACCCGTCAGGTCAGGGATGAAGCCCGAGGACATCGCCTGAAACGCCTTGGGGAACGGCCCGATGTTCTGCCCGCCCAGCAGCCAGAGCGTCGCCCCCCGGAAAACCAGCATCCCGGCGAGGGTGACAATGAACGATGGGATGCGCCAATAGGCGACCCAATAACCCTGCGCCGCGCCAATCAGGCCGCCCACGATCAGCGTCAACGGGATCACGACCGAAATGGGCAGTTCAAGGTCCACCGTCAGATAGGCCGCCACCGCCCCGGTGAAGGCCGCGACGGACCCGACCGACAGGTCGATATGCCCCGCGACGATTATCAGCAGCATCCCCAGCGCCAGAATGATGACATGGCCGTTCTGCAGGAAGATATTGGTGATGTTCGGGGCCTGCAGGAACATCGGCTTGCCCTGCGCTGCCACCAGGATGGAAAACAGCACAACGATGGCGACCAGCGCCAGAAGCATCCCGTTTTCGCGCAGATGCCCGGCCAGCGCGCTTTGCTTTTGGTCCGCCATTCAGGCCGCCCTCCCCACATCTTTGACAATCAGCGCCATGATCTTTTCCTGGCTCGCCTCGCCACGCGCCAGTTCGCCCACGATCCGGCCTTCGTTCATCACATAAATCCGGTCGCACATCCCCAGAAGCTCCGGCATTTCGGAGGAGATCATCAGGATCCCCCGGCCCGCTTCGGCCAACTCTTTCATGATCGTGTAAATCTCGAACTTCGCACCCACGTCGATGCCGCGGGTCGGCTCATCCAGGATCAGAAGCTGGGGCTCGGTGAAAAGCCATTTCGACAGCACAACCTTCTGCTGGTTGCCGCCCGACAGGTTCACCACCTTTTGTTGCACGCCCGGTGTGCGGATCGCCAGTTGCTTGCGGTAGCTTTCCGCCACCTGCGCCTCACGCCGTTTGTTCAGGATCGACCGGCTGGCAATGCCCGCAAGGTTGGCAAGACTGATGTTGCGCAGGATCGGCTCATCCAGGATCAGGCCAAGGGCTTTGCGGTCCTCGGTCACATAGGAAATCCCGGAGGCAATCGCCTTCGACACGGTTGAGACGTCCACAGGCTGGCCGTTCATGCGGACGCTGCCCGCGTGGCCCTTGCCATAGCTGCGCCCGAAGATCGACATGGCAAGCTCTGTCCTGCCGGTGCCCATCAGGCCCGCGATCCCGACAATCTCGCCCTTTCGGACGTTCAGGGAGACACCCTTGATCATCTGCCGCCCGGCCTGTTCGGGGTGCATGCAGGACCAGCCCTCCACCTCGAAGAGCATCTCGCCAGGGTTGGGGGTGCGTTCCGGATAGCGATGCGCCATGTCGCGGCCGACCATGTCGCGGATGATGCGGTCTTCCGAGATTTCTTCCTTGGTCAGGGTCGAAACCGCCGCCCCGTCACGGATCACGGTGATCCGGTCGGCGACGCGGGAAATTTCGTTCAGCTTGTGGCTGATGATGATCTGGGTGACGCCTTGCGCCTTCAACTCCAGCATCAGGTCCAGCAGGCGATCGGCATCCGCCTCCTGCAAGGCTGCCGTCGGTTCATCCAGGATCAGCAGCCGCACGTTCTTCGACAGCGCCTTGGCAATCTCGATCAGCTGTTGCTTGCCCACGCCCAACTTGCCCACCACCGCACTTGGTGGCTCATTCAGACCCACCCGGCGGAGGAGTTCCCCGGTCTTCTGCATCGCCAGCGGCCAAGAGATGACGCCGTTCGTCGCCACCTCATTGCCCATGAACAGGTTCTCGGCGATCGACAGCAAGGGGATCAGCGCAAGTTCCTGATGGATGATGATGATGCCCTTTTCCTCGCTGTCATGAATGCGGCGGTTGCGCAGGGGGGCGCCGTCATAGGTGATCTCACCCTCAAAGCTGCCATGCGGATAGACGCCCGACAGCACCTTCATCAGCGTGGACTTGCCCGCGCCATTTTCGCCGCAGATCGCATGGATTTCGCCGGCCTCAACCGACAGGCTGACCCGGTCAAGCGCCTTCACGCCCGGGAAGACCATCGAGATCTCCCGCATGTCCAACAATGTCGTCATGACTCCTCCTCCAAGGGCGGCCCGCCCACGCGGGAGCGGCGCAGGCGGGACCCCCTCGGATCAGCTTACTGCAGCTGGTCTGCGGTGTAGTAGCCCGAACCGATCAGAATCTCTTCATAGTTCGAGACATTCACCGAAACCGGCTCCAGAAGGTAGGACGGAACCACCTTCACCCCGTTGTCATAGGTCGTGGTGTCGTTGATCTGCGGCTCAGACCCAGACAGGACGGCATCGACCATGCCCACGGTGACCTTGGCCAGTTCGCGGGTGTCCTTGAAGATGGTCGAATACTGCTCGCCCGCGATCATCGACTTGACCGACGGGATTTCCGCGTCCTGACCGGTGACGATCGGCATCGGCAGGTCGCCCGAGCCGTAACCAACGCCCTTGACCGACGACAGGATGCCGATCGAGAGGCCATCATAGGGCGACAGCGCGCCGTGCAGCTGCTTGTCGCCGTAGTTCGACGATAGCAGGTTGTCCATCCGCGCCTGCGCCACTGCACCATCCCAGCGCAGCGTGCCGACCACGTCCATGCCCATCTGGCCCGACGGAATGGCAATGTCGCCCGCGTCGATCAGCGGCTGCAGAACCGACATCGCGCCGTTGTAGAAGAAGAAGGCGTTGTTATCGTCCGGCGAGCCGCCGAAGAGTTCAACGTTCCACGGCTTCACGCCGGCAAAACGTTCGTTCAGGCCCGCCACCAGCGATTCCGCTTGCTGCACGCCAACCTTGAAGTTGTCGAAGGTCGCATAGTAGTCGACCGACCCGGAATCGCGGATCAGCCGGTCATAGGCGATGATCTTGATGCCAGCGGCGGCAGCGTTGTCCAAGGCGTTCGACAGGGTGGTGCCGTCGATGGCCGCGATCACCAGCGCTTTCACGCCCGAGGTGATCATGTTCTCGATCTGGCTCAGCTGCGTCGGGATGTCATCCTCGGCATACTGCAGGTCGGCGACATATCCGGCGTCGGTGAACGCTTTCACCATCGACTCACCGTCCGAAATCCAGCGGGACGAAGACTTCGTCGGCATCGCAATCCCGACAGAGCCCTTGTCCTGGGCGAAGGCAGGCAGCGCCGACAGGGCGGCGGTGGTACCGGCAAGGGCCATAAGGCCGCGGCGGGTCAAAATCATCTGTTTCCTCCCGATGATATTTTGTTTGCATCCGCAACAGGCACAAAACCTGCGCCCGTGGCTACGGATGCGGCGCAGATTGAACAGAAGATACATATCTGTCAAATGTCGGATCAGCTTCCAATCATACCGGATCAGCCATGAGTCTGTCGCAGGCCACCCTTCTGACCCAGCTGCGCAAGCTGAAGCCCGCACAGCTGCGGCTTCTGGCCGAACTTGGCCAGTCCGGGGCGCTAGGCCTGGCGGCGGCGCGCGTCGGTCTGACCCAGCCCGCCGCCTCGCGCCTGCTGGCCGAGATGGAGGAGATGCTCGCCCTGCCCTTGCGCGAACGGCACGGCCGCGGCCTGCGCCTGACCGCGGTGGGCGAGGCACTGGCCCGCCGCGCCGCCCGCGTGCAGATCGAACTCTCTGACGCCGCGCGCGAAATTGCCGAAGCGGCCACCGGCCTTGCCGGCGTGGTGCGCGTGGGCGCGGTCACGGGTCCAGCCCTTAGCCTTGTCCTGCCCGCGCTGACCGAATTGCAGCGCGCCCACCCCGGCTTTCGCGCCGAGGTGACGGTGGCCACCTCGGTCCATCTCTGCGACCAGTTGCGCGACGGAGCACTGGACTTTGCGCTGGCACGCCTCAGCCCCGGCGAAACCCGGCTTGAGGCGCAGGAGATCGCCACCGAACCCCTGTCCCTGGTGGTGCGCCGGGGCCATCCCCTCTTGCTGCAGCCCCGGATCACGGTGGATGACCTCCTCCGTCATGACTGGGTGATGGGCGATGATGAAACGCTGCTGACCCAGACGGTCCTTTCTCGCCTGGCCGAGCTGCGGTTGCCGATCCCGCACCGCCGGATCTCGACCTCATCCTTCCTGTTCACGCTGGCGCTTCTGAACCAGACCGATGCCATCGCCCCCCTGGCCACGCCAGTGGTGGACAGCCTGTCCGGCAACCCCTCGGTGCCCTTTGTCTCGCTTCCGATCGACCTTGGCCTGACGGTCGCCTCGTTCAGCATCGTCACGCGCGGCGGCTCACAACTGACGCCCGCCGCACAACGGCTGGTCGACACGATCCTGACGCTGGCCGACATCCAGCCCGGCAGCGCGGGCAAGCGCCCGTAAGAAGGGCGCTGGTCATTTCTGTTGAGGATTGGCGCACCCGACACGATTCGAACGTGTGACCTCTGCCTTCGGAGGGCAGCGCTCTATCCAGCTGAGCTACGGGTGCTTGCGGCGCTTCATAGCGGAAGGTGCCAGGGGTTTCAACGGCAAAGGCACGGGCAGTCGACGCAGCCCAAAGAACCGGATCAGTCAGCCTGCGACAGGAAATCGTGCACACATTCTCTTCACGAGGCCGCAAAAGAACGTGACTTTTTTACCGAAGATTATCCAACTTGAGGGTGAGTAGTAGGTCACAGATTCGTAAGGAGCTCCCCATGCCCCGGACCCGTCATCCCCAGCCTCGCCGCCGCCGTTCTGCACGTATGATGCTGTCTCTGTCATCATTTGCGCTGCTGAGTGCCTGTGGTGGGGGCGGGGAAGGTGAGATTGATCTGTCTTCTTACCTGCCTGACTTCCCTGCGCCTCCCGCAGTTGAATCAGTGGTCCTTTCGACCAGCCTTTTCATAGGACCAAATGTTGCAAGCCAACTTAGTTCCCTTCTGAGCAGTACGACGTATCAGAATACCCCTACGACGATTGCTTGGCTTCAGCAGAACTTTGACTCTTCAGTTCCGACAAATGCCAGCCAAGATCCAATCCGCACTTCAGGTGCAGCGTTCGCCCACGCCGCCGGGCTTACCGGCGCTGGTCAGTTTATTGCGATTTCAGACCGTGACATAGATTTCAACCATGAAGCTATTTCGAGCAGAGTTTTCGTCGACAGTACGTTCGGGTCTGACGATCAACACGGCACCGCGGTTGCATCTGTGGCAGTGGGCAATTCGACCAACTTCGTCGGTGTAGCTCCCGGTGCAAGTGTTTGGTTTGGAACTTACGAATCTGAGCGTGCACTTGCTGACCTCGGCCAGTGGGCGCTGTCTATTGGCGCGGTCGCCTGGAACAATTCTTGGGGCTACACATCACTTGGACTGAATCAGGATGACTTCGACAGCGCATTCGATTTCAATCAAGACAGCCGAGATTATCTTGCTGCACTTGATGCTTATTCGGGATACGGCGTTGTCGTATTTTCAGCGTCGAATGAAAGCTTGCAACACGCGACGCTTATGGATGGCCTTCCAGTTCTTCGACCGACTCTAGAGGCGGGCTGGATTGCAGCAGTGAACGGCGTGCCAACGTTTTCTGGTGATGAGATCACCAGCGTTCATTTGCTATCCAACGCATGCTGGGAAGCCGCCAGATGGTGTCTCATTGCGGATGGAAGTTGGAACGCAGCAACTGGCCCGAACAACGAATACGAATTTGTGACAGGCTCGTCATTCGCTGCACCGCAAATTGCAGGCGCAATGGCACTCCTGGCTGAGGCGTTTGGCGGTCCGGGCGGCCTTACTCCACATGAGTTGCGAGTGCGTCTCCTCGCATCTGCACGCGATGACTTCTTCACACCGGACGCCACGGTCGAACTCGCCGACGGGTTCAACAAACCCTACTCTGTGATCTACGGCCATGGCTTCCTGGATATCGAGGCCGCGCTCAAGCCCATCGGCGGTGTCGGCCTGCCCACACCAAACGGGGCGCAGATCGACGTGAATGCCCCCATCTTGATGACCGGATCGGGTCTTGGCGATGCGGTTGAGGTTTCCCTTGCCGCCACCAACCTTGCCGTGAAGGATGCGCTGTCGGCCGGGTTTGTCATGCCGGGAACGGCGCTGACGTCCGGGGCACGGCCGGGCTCGCAGGCCGGGGCCTTGCTGGCCAAGGCGTTGCGCAGCAATCTGACGGCCAACCGCACCGCCGCGCCTGCTGCGCTCAGCGATCCGTTCGCCGCCTTCACCGGCCCGGTGCTGGCACTTTCGGCCCCGGATGGCACCACTTCGGCGGCTGTCCTGATGCCGCAAGGCGATGGCGCGCTTGGCTTCACGCTGACGCGCGCGCTGACCGACGGGCCGACCAAGGTCGAACTTGGCCTCAAACTGGCGCGCGACAATGGCGGCCTGCTCAGCCTTGGTGGTGAGGAAGGGGCCGCGATGGCCTCGGTCGCGCTCGGGGTGACGCAGGACCTGGGCAACGGGGCCTTCATGGCAGTGTCGGGCGAGATGGGGCTGACCGATCTTGGCGGCGACACGGCGCTTGGTGACAGCTCCTCCGCCCGCTTCGACGCGGTCAAGCTGACGGCGGGACAAAGCGACATCTTCTCAAAGGGGGACCGGCTGTCTGTCGGGGTCGGCATGCCGATCGCCATTGCATCCGGCGAAACCGTGGTGGACCTGCCGGTCAGCCGCGCCGGCCTTGCTGCCGACTTCGAAGCGGTGGCGCTGGACCTCGCCCCCGACAACCGCCAGCTGGACCTGGAGGTGACCTATCAGACCGCGCTGGCCGACGGGGTTGAGATGCAGCTCTCGCTCATCCATTCCGACAATTTCGGCAACCGCGCCGGTGAGACGGACACCGCCGGCGCGCTGGCCTTTGCCTTCCGGTTCTAGCGGTCGCTGAAAAGGTCGTGGGCAAGCTCCAGCGCCGAGACGAGGGTGTCCACCTCTTCCACGGTGTTATAAAGGCCGAAGGAGGCACGGCAGGAGGCGGTGACGCCCAGATGCTCCATCAACGGCATCGCGCAATGGGTGCCGGCCCGCACCGCGATGCCGCGCTTGTCCAGGATGGTGGAAATGTCATGCGCATGCGCAGCACCGTCCAGCGTGAACGAGAATATCGCCCCCTTGGTAGGGGAATTTCCCTGCAGGTTCAACCAGTTGAGGCCGCTAAGCCGGTCACGCGCATAGTCGCGCAACACCCGTTCATGCGCAGCGATATTGGCCATGCCCAGACCCATCATATAGTCCAGCGCCACGCCCAGCCCGATCTGCTGCACGATCCCGGGGGTGCCCGCCTCAAACTTCATCGGCGGGTCGTTCCAGGTGACGCTGTCGCGATGCACCTCGCGGATCATGTCGCCGCCGCCGAGGAAGGGCCGCATCTCGGCCTGCCGATCAGCCCGGATGTAGATCGCGCCGGACCCTGACGGCCCGTAAAGCTTGTGCCCGGTGATCGCATAGAAATCGCAGCCCAAGGCCTGCACATCCACCGGCATGTGCACCGCAGCCTGACTGCCGTCCACCAGCACCGGCACGCCCTTGTCGCGCGCGCCACGGCAGATTGCGGCCACATCAACCACCGTGCCCAGCACGTTCGACATATGCGTGACCGCCACCAGTCTGGTGCGCGGGCCGATCGCGTCAATCACCGCCTGCGGGTCAAGATCGCCATTGGCATCCACCTCAACCCATTTCAGCACCACGCCCTGCCGTTCGCGCAGGAAATGCCAGGGCACGATGTTGGCGTGATGCTCCAGCACCGACAGCACGATCTCATCCCCGGCTTGCAGGCGCGGCGCGGCCCAGCCGTAAGACACCAGATTGATCGCCTCGGTCGTGCCCGAGGTGAAGACAATCTCATCCTCGCTGGCGGCATTCAGAAAGCGCGCGATGGTGCCACGCACGGCCTCATACTTTTCGGTCGCAAGGTTGGAAAGGTAGTGCAAGCCCCGGTGAACATTGGCATATTCCATCGAATAGGCCTGGGTGACCGCGTCGATCACCACCTGCGGCTTCTGCGCCGATGCGCCGTTGTCCAGATAGACCAAGGGCTTGCCGTTCACCTGCCGTGACAGGATCGGGAAATCGGCCCGCACCGTTGCGACGTCATACATTGCCAAGGGCCTCCGGCCCCAAGATCAGGGTCAGCACCAGGACCAGCACCATAGCCAGCCCGACGCTTGCCACCAGAATCCCCCCCAGCACCGCCCCGCGTGAGGCAAAGCCGTGCAGTTCCGCGATGAAACTTGTCGCGAGCCAGAAGAACAGCACCAGCCCGGCCAGGCTGATGATCGCCGCCAGTCCGGGTGCCACAAGAAACACCACCAGCTGCAGCACCTGCACCCCCAGCATGATGACCTGCAGCCAGACGACGACCAAAAGCGTGTCGGGCAGGCTGCCCCTGCCCCCCCAAGACCGCCCGATCCGGAAGATCAGCAAGACCGAGGCCGCAAGGACCAGCCATTGCACGACGGCCGCGCGCAAGGGGCTGGCCATCATGAACAGCGCCATCGGGTCATCCGTGGGCGGCAGCAGGATAAACCCCAGATGCATCAGCAGGGCCGAGGCGACCGCCATAAGGAGAAGCCCGATGGTCCGCGCCGGCAAGGGCACGCCAAGGGCTAAAAGGCTGCGCACACTGGCGCGCGGGTCCTCCAGCGATTGCCGCGCGAGGGCGATGATCTGATCGCCAAGGCCGCTCATCCGCGTTCCGCCTCATGCAGCATGGTAAGCCACAGCCACAAAAAGGCCAGGCCAACCAAGATGTTGACCGTCGTCAGCGCAGGGCCGGGGCCGATCATCCCGATCACCAGCCCCTGCAGCAGCATCAACGGTCCCACCGTTGCAAGCGCCCAGAAGAGGGCGATGCGCGCGCCGTACCAGCTGCCCTTGCCCCCCAAGGCGCGGGCGACAAGGCGCGACAGGGCCGCAAGGCCGTACCACAAGGGAATGGTCGCCAGCACTGCCAGCGCCCGGCCAAGGATGCGCGGCGCGGCCGAGGGTTCGTCGGCCAGATAAGCCTCACGCGCGGCGGCGGGCCACTGGCCGACGAAAGCCAGGATCAGGAACACGAGGAGCAGCGTGAAGGCAAACGGCTCTGACACGCCCCGCGCCAGATGCCGCCGCACCGCCGCACGGGGCGACCGCCACGTGGCCACCAGATCGGTGGTGACGGTCATGTCGCCCCCTTGGCAGCATGGCGCTGCAGCCAGCCTTCCAAACGGCTGCGGATGTCTTCGGCAATCGCCTCATCCGCGATTTCCTGAATGGTCTCCGCCAGGAAGGCCAGGACCAGCAGCCCTTGCGCCGCCGCCCGCGGCACGCCGCGCGATTGCAGATAGAAGAGGGCCGTCTCGTCAATGGCGCCCGAGGTGGAGCCGTGGCTGCACTTCACGTCATCGGCGTAGATCTCAAGCTCCGGCTTGGCCAGGAACTGGCTGTCCTCGTCCAGCAGAAGGCTTTGGCTGATCTGATAGCCATCCGTCTTCTGCGCGCCGGGCTTGACCAGGATCTTGCCCTGAAAGACGCCGGTGGCCCCGTTCATCAGCACCTTCTTGAAGACCTGACGGCTTTCGCATTCGGGTGCGGCGTGGGTGACAAAGACGGTGTCGTCGTGGTGGAAATCGCCGTCTCCGACCGCTGCCCCGGCCAGATGCGCGCTGGCGTTCGGGCCGACCAGGTCGATCACCGCCTCATTCCGGGTCAGGCGGCCATTCGCGGTCAGGGTGAAGGATTTGAAGCGGGCCCCCGCCTGCACCTGCGCAAAGACATGGGTCGCCGCGCGGCGTTCATGGTCACGGCCCTGCACGCGGATGTGGTGGAAGCTGGCGCCTTCGCCGACATCCACCTCCAGCACCTTGGTCAGGCGGGCAGCCCCGGGACCGCTTTCCAAAAGCGTCAGGTTTGCCCCCGCCTCAAGCTTCACGCAATGGTGGAGGATCGCATCAGAAGTATCTGACACATGGTGATAATTCAACGCAATCGGGCGGGTGGCTTGCCCCGTCACCCGGATCAGCACACCCTCTGTCGCCAGGGCCGACCCCAGCGCCGCAAAGGGCCGGGCGACCGGCGTCTGCCCCCGCGCTTCCAGGACGCCGTAGGTGCCTTGCGCCCAGTGGATATCGGCCTGACCGGCAAGCGCCAGACGCTCGATCTCCACCCCCGCCAGCGCCAGATCGTCCGAGGCGGCCGGATCAAAGACCCCGTCGACAAAAACGATCTTCAGCCGGTCGATCCCGTCAAACGCCGGCGCCTCATCCCCCGCCTCGAACCGGGCGGCGCTGGGGACTTCCGGGGCATTCAGGGTTGCCGGATCGGTGTAGCGCCAATATTCGTCACGCCGCAGCGGCAGGCCCATCGCCGCAAGCCGCGCCCGCGCCTCAGTTTGCGCAGCGGCAAGCCAGCCCGAGGCTGCGCTAGCCGGCAACCCGGCCAACCGCGCGGCCAACGCGTCGTCCTTGAGCTTCGCCAGGGCCATCAGTTCACCTCAGCCAGGATGTCGGCATAGCCGTTTGCCTCAACCTCCAGCGCCAGTTCCGGGCCGCCGGTGCGGATGATCTGCCCGGCCGCCATGATATGCACCACATCCGGTTTGATATGGTCCAGAAGCCGCTGGTAGTGCGTGATCACCAGGAAAGACCGCCCCGCATCGCGCAGCGCGTTCACCCCGTCGGCCACCAGCTTCATCGCGTCGACGTCAAGGCCCGAGTCGGTTTCGTCCAGAATGCACATGCGCGGCTCAAGCATCGCCATCTGCAGGATTTCGTTGCGCTTTTTCTCGCCGCCCGAAAAGCCCACATTGACCGGGCGCTTCAGCATGTCGGCGTCGATCTTCAGCGTCTTGGCTTTCTCGCGGACCAGTTTCAGGAACTCGGCAGCACTCAGCTCCGGCTCGCCGCGCGATTTCTTCTGCGCGTTCACGGCCGTCCGCAGGAAGGTCATGTTGCCCACGCCGGGGATTTCGACCGGGTACTGGAACGCCAGGAACAGGCCAGCCGCCGCCCGCGCCTCAGGCTCCATCTCCAGCAGCTCCTCGCCCTCCAGCGTGGCCGAGCCTTCGGTGACCGCATAGCCATCGCGGCCCGCCAGCACATAAGACAGCGTCGACTTGCCCGACCCGTTCGGCCCCATGATGGCATGCACTTCGCCGGGGCCAATCGACAGGTTGACCCCGCGCAGGATGACCTTGTCCTCGTCTTCAAGTTTGACGTGCAGGTTCTTGATCTCAAGCATATTTTTCGTTCCTGAATAAGTCGTGAAGGGGGTCAGCGCGGGTCTTGGAACCAGCCGATGACCTCGGTCAGCATCTCGGGCGGGATCGGGCCGGGGGTCACGGTGAACCGCGCCATCCGTCCGATGGTTTCTTCTTTCCGGACCAGTTTCTCGACCATGTGGTAATAGCGGCGTGGGGTGTAGTCGTCGAACAGCACCGTCGTCGGCCGCGTCGCCCGCAGCATGACCGCCGCAAGGCAGGCCGCGCGAAACCGTCCGTCGATCAGCACAAGGTCAGGCGTACCCAGATCGGGCCGGTCCCAGACCGACAGCGGATAGCGGTGAAACCGCGCCGACCCGTGCCTGTTGCTGGGCCTGCCCCATTCCTTGGTTGGCCCGATATCAACATGATGCACGACCGCCGTGGTCGAAAAACCAGCCAGATGGGCGCGCAACCGATCGGCCCAGGCAGGGTCACTTTCCACGCTGATAACCCGCACGCCCAACTTGGCCGCAAGCACGGTAGACCCGCCACTGCCATATTCCAGAATGGTCCCGCCGGATGCCCCGACGGCCGCATAGCGACCATCCAAGAAGTCGGCGACCTCGCCAGAGAAGGTCAACTCGTACTCTGCCTCATCTTGAAACGGCGTGGTTGCCGTGTCGGGAGTCACGACGTCGCGCTCCATCCCAGGTGCCGTGCTGCGGCAGGCCCACACCAAAGCAGCCGACCACGCGGGACGCAAGAAACCTCACGGATGATCATGGGTTCAGTCATCACGGCTTGGGCGCGATCAGATAGTTGGTGTTGACGCGGTAGCGCTTGAATTCCTCAACGACGTGGTATCCGGACTCCGCAAGCCAGGCCTGAAAGCGGGCGGCATTGGCATTGTCGACTTCGATGAACATCTTGGGGCGGTGCTGCGCCAAGAGGCCACCCATGCCGGAAAGCACTTGGATTTCCATCCCTTCCACGTCGATCTTGATGAAATCAAATCGCTGCCCGGCCAGCAGGCTGTCGGCGCGTTCCAGCCGGATATTGCCATCACCCGGCACCACCCGCCCACCGCCAAGATTGCTGGCGTGATACTTCATGGCCACATTCGCCTGTGCCTTGTCCGAGAGCCCAATGCCAAGATAGTTGCCATCCACAATCCGCGTCAGGCCATTCAACCAGACGTTGCTTTCAAGCACCGCAATGGCTGGCGGGTTCGGCTCGATGCAGACGATGCGCGAAGCATGCAGGAACTTCGCGACGTAAAGCGTGTGGTTGCCGATATTGGCGCCGATATCCAGAAAACTGCCGCCAAGCGGGAAGTGGCGGGCGATGATCGCCAGCTCTTCCGGCTCATAAAAGCCACCCTGCAGGTGGTGTTTCTGGATCACGTCTGCAGGGTTGTTGATGGTAAACAGAATCGGCTCACGCAGCACCATTGTCCGCACGACATGACCAAGCGGTGAGATGAAGAGACCCCGCCGATGTCGACCGGATTGAACCTGCGCCGCCGAATTCACCCCACGCTCCCCTCAAGGCTGATCGCCACAAGGCTTTGCGCTTCCATGGCAAACTCCATCGGCAGGGCTTGAAGGACCTCCTTGCAGAAACCGTTGACCACCAGGGCCACGGCCTCTTCCTCATCCATCCCGCGCGACCGGCAGTAGAACAGCTGGTCGTCATCGACTTTCGACGTCGTCGCCTCATGTTCCACACGGGACGAGTTGTTGCGCACCTCGATATACGGGACCGTGTGCGCGCCGCACTTGTCGCCAATCAGCAGGCTGTCGCACTGGGTGTAGTTCCGGCTGTCCTTGGCCTTGGGGTGCATGGAGACGAGGCCCCGGTAGGTGTTCTGTGCCCGCCCCGCGCTGATGCCCTTCGACACGATGCGCGACTTCGTGCGTTTGCCCAAGTGGATCATCTTGGTGCCGGTATCGGCCTGCTGGGCGTTGTTGGCGATGGCGATCGAATAGAACTCGCCCTGGCTGTCATCGCCGCGCAGAATGCAGGAGGGATATTTCCAGGTGATCGCCGACCCGGTTTCAACCTGCGTCCACATCACCTTGGCCCGGTCGCCCCGGCAATCGGCGCGCTTCGTCACAAAGTTGTAAATGCCGCCCCGGCCTTCCTCATCGCCGGGATACCAGTTCTGGACCGTGGAATACTTGATCTCGGCATCCTTCAGGATCACGAGTTCCACCACAGCCGCGTGCAGCTGGTGGGTGTCGCGCTTGGGTGCCGTGCAGCCTTCCAGATAGCTGACGTAAGATCCTTCGTCGGCGATGATCAGGGTGCGCTCGAACTGGCCGGTATTCTCGGCATTGATCCGGAAGTAGGTCGACAGCTCCATCGGACAGCGCACGCCCTTGGGGATGTAGACGAAGGACCCGTCAGAGAAGACCGCGGAATTCAGCGTGGCAAAGAAGTTGTCCGACTGCGGCACGACAGTGCCGAGGTATTGCTTCACAAGCTCCGGATGCTCCCGCACCGCCTCGCTGATCGAACAAAAGATCACCCCGGCCTTGGCCAATTCCGCCTTGAAGGTGGTGCCCACCGAGACGGAATCAAAGACCGCATCCACCGCCACGCGGCGCGGTTCAGCGTCACCTTCAACTCCGGCCAGAAGCATCTGTTCCTTCAGGGGAATCCCAAGCTTGGCATAGGTCGCCAAAAGCTTCGGATCGACCTCGTCCAAGGACTTCGGCTTCACTGCCATGCTTTTCGGTTTGGCGTAGTAATACTGGTCCTGATAGTCGATCTTCGGATAGCTGACCATCGCCCAGGTCGGCTCTTCCATCTTCACCCAGCGCCGGTAGGCCTGCAGCCGCCACTCCAGCATCCACTCCGGCTCTTCGTTCTTCGAGGAGATCAGCCGCACGATGTCTTCGGACAGGCCCTTCGGGGCATAGTCCATTTCGATCTCGGTTTCCCAGCCGTGCTTGTACTTGCCCGCCATCGCCGCGACGGTTTCCACCGTTTCGCGGTCGACGCCATCGCGCACTTCGGTGGCCTCGGCCGTTTTCAGCATGGCTGTCATCGCCCCAATCCTTTTTTCACGCCGCCCGCGCGCGGGCTTTTGCATAGGCAGCGGTCCAGGCTTTCGCGAACCGCCCCACGTCATCCTTCGTCACCCCCGGGCCGATCGACACCCGGATCGCCTGCCCCGCAAGGCCCTCGTCAAAGCCCATCGCGCGCAAGACGCGGCTGGCGCGCACCTTGCCGCTGGAACAGGCCGACCCGGCCGAGACGGCAAACCCCGCAAGGTCCATCGCCATCACCTGCGTCTCACCCTTCCAGCCCGGCGCCACCAGACACAGGGTGTTCGGCAGCCGCGCAGACCCATTCCCGACTGAAATAGTTTCTTTCGCCGCAGCCGACAACTCTGATTCTAGAATATTTCTAACTTCGGCCACATCATCCCAGACGCCATTGGCCAGATCCCGTGCCGCCGCGGTGGCTGCCGCCGCAAACCCGGCGATGCCGATCAGGTTTTCGGTGCCGGCCCGCCGCCCCATTTCCTGCCCGCCGCCGCGCAGCTGGGGTGGCACGTCCACCCCCCGCTTCACCACCAGCGCGCCGATCCCCTTCGGCCCGCCCAGCTTGTGCGCCGATACCAGGCCCATCTCGCAGCCCAGCCAGTTGAAGGCAAAGGGCACCTTGCCAAAGGCCTGCGTCAGATCACTGACCGCAATCCCCGCGGGCAATTCCTGCATCACCCCCGTCTCGGAATTCGCCAGCTGCAACGCCGTCCGCGCAGGATCGGCCACCGTCACCCGGCCCAAGCCATCCACCGCCAGACCCGCCTCACACCAGGCGCTGACCGCCTCATGCTCCACGTCGGCGCAGACCAGCCCCCGCCCCGCACAGGCCAGCGCCGCGCCTTCCGTGGCACCCGAGGTGAAGACGATATCCGCCCCTTCCGCCCCCAGGGCCGCCGCCACCTCGGCCCGCGCCCGCTCCAGCATCGCCTTGGCCGCCCGCCCCTCGGCATGGACCGAGGATGGATTGCCCACTACCTCCATCGCCGCCAGCATCGCGGCCTTCGCCTCGGCATGCAGCGGCGTGGTCGCGTTCCAATCCAGGTAAAGCCGGCTCACCACCAAGCCCTTTCACATTTGCCCAAATATCCTCGGGGGGTGAATGGCCGCAGGCCAGAGGGGGGCAGACGGCCCCCCTGCGCGGCCGGCCAAAGGCGCAAGCCCCTCATTCCTCGTCCACCACACGGAAGAGATGCGGCACCGCCGGGCAAGGTGTCAGGTCGTTCTTCACCACATCCGACAGCCGCACCTGATGCAGGAACACATAGACATTGGCCGACAGGCTTTCCCACAGCCGGTTGGTCAGGCTTTGCGCCCGGCTGCCGGACAGGCCCCCGCTGACGCCTGCCCCGGTGTGCAGCGCGTCCACCGTCTCGTCGACCGCTTCCATCACCTCGCTGATCCGGATCTGGTCCGGCGTCCGCGCCAGCCGGTAGCCGCCCCCCGGGCCGCGCACCGCCTCGACCAGCCCCGCCCGGCGCAGCTTGACGAATAGCTGCTCCAGATAGGGCAGGCTGATATCCTGCCGTTTCGAGATTGCAGCAAGCGATACATGCGCATCCGCCCCCGAGGTCGCCTCGGCCAGCGCCAGGTCCGCCAGCGCCACCATCGCATAGCGCCCCTTGGTCGAAAGCTTCATTCTGCACCCTCCGGCGATGGTTTCCTTGGGCGCAATCCGATTGACGCCGCGCCTTGGCGGCATTACCTGAAATCGACCCGGTAAACGGCGGCAGTCTGCCGCCTTTAGAATGGTTCTATTTTAGTCGAGCGAAAGCGTCAAGAAACCGCGCGCTCCCGCATGAGATGAGGCCGATGCCCGAGGTTATCTTTGCCGGTCCTGATGGACGCCTGGAAGGCCGCTACCACCCGCAAAAGGAACGCGACGCGCCGATCGCCATCGTGCTGCATCCGCACCCGGCCTATGGCGGGACGATGAACAACAAGGTTGTCTACAATCTGCACTACGCCTTCTACAACCTGGGCTTCACCGTTCTGCGGTTCAACTTCCGCGGCGTGGGCCGCAGCCAGGGCGAATATGACCAGGGCATTGGCGAACTCAGCGACGCCGCCTCCGCGCTCGATTACCTGCAGGCGATGAACCAGAACGCAAAGCATTGCTGGGTGGCAGGGTTCTCTTTCGGGGCATGGATCGGGATGCAGCTTCTGATGCGCCGGCCAGAGATTACCGGCTTCATCTCGGTCGCCCCGCCGGCCAACCTTTATGACTTCTCGTTCCTTGCCCCCTGCCCGTCCTCCGGTCTCATCATCAACGGCAGCGCCGACAAGGTGGCCCCGCCGAAGGACACCAAGGCGCTGGTGAACAAGCTGCACGAACAGAAGGGCATCACCATCACCCATTCCGAGGTTGAGGGCGCCGATCACTTCTTCAAGGATGAAGAAGCGCATATGAAGCCGATGATCCAGACGGTCTCGGATTATGTGCGCCGGAGGATGACGGAGGTTTCGCGCTAAGATGGCTGTCATCCAGGACCTTGCCGACCAACTGGCCGAAGATGTGTTGGCCGCCTCGCCCGAGCTTGGCGACGACACGTTCTATGAAAAGATCAGCCGGGTGCTGATGGCAGCTTCGCCAACGTTTCAAGAGGCGTTCATCACCTCGATCCGGGTGCGCCTGGCCGAACGTCGCGGGCGCGAGTTTCTGGAAAAAGCCCTCGCCGCCAAGCGCGGGTTGATCGAAGACGAACCCGTCGCCCCGATCGACATGGGTGGCATGGGGCATTGAGCGCGGATGCGGCAAGCCAGCGTCTTGAAGCGCAGTTCGCGTTTCTGAACGAGGCCGACCGCCTGAAATCCGTCCTGCGCGCGACAACGCTGGTCGATGGCTCACGGCCCGAGAATTCGGGCGAACACAGCTGGCACCTTGCCCTCTACGCGCTGGTTCTGGCCGATCAGGCCGCGCCGGGTGTCGACATCAACCGCGTGATCCGGATGCTCCTGATCCACGACCTCGTGGAAATCGACGTGGGCGACGTGCCGATCCATTCCCAGAACGGCCAGGCCCACGCCAGCGAAGCCACCCTGGCCGCCGAGGCAAAGGCCGCCGACCGCATCTTCGGCCTCCTCCCCCCCGACCTGTCCGCCCCCCTCCGCGCCCTCTGGGAAGAGTTCGAGGCCGCCGAAACCCCCGACGCCCGCTTCGCCAAATCCCTTGACCGCGTGCAGCCAGTGATGGCCAACCTGATGTCCGGCGGCGGGACCTGGGCCACCTACAACGTGACCTATGATCAGCTGGAGGCCCGGGTTGGGTCGAAGATCGCCAAAGGCGCGCCAGGGTTGTGGGACTGGGTCCGGGCGAAAGCCCGCCCCTGGTTCGGCTGACCCCTCCTCGTTCGACGTCGGCTCCTCGTCGGCCGACTTGCGACGAGTGACGAAGTCATCGACGAACATCCGATCATTTCGGTATACAATCGCATACCGCCCTTCCCAAGTCGCCCCTTTTCCGCTATGACCCCCTCAACCGAATCCCCAGCCCGGAGAGCGTCATGTCCAAGATCAAGGTAGCCAACCCCGTCGTCGAACTTGACGGCGATGAGATGACCCGGATCATCTGGGACTTCATCAAGCAAAAGCTGATCCTGCCCTACCTCGACATCGACCTGAAATACTACGACCTCGGGATCGAGGAGCGTGACCGCACCAACGACCAGATCACCATCGATTCCGCCGAGGCGATCAAGAAATACGGTGTCGGCGTCAAATGCGCGACCATCACCCCCGACGAGCAGCGGGTCGAGGAATTCGGCCTCAAGCAGATGTGGAAATCGCCGAACGGCACCATCCGCAACATCCTTGGCGGCGTGATCTTCCGTGAGCCGATCATCTGCAAGAACGTCCCCCGCCTTGTTCCCGGCTGGACCCAGCCCATCGTCATCGGCCGCCACGCCTTTGGCGACCAGTACCGCGCAACCGATTTCCACTTCCCCGGCGCAGGCAAGCTGACGATGAAATTCGTCGGCAACGACGGCACGGTGATTGAGAAAGACGTCTACTCCGCCCCCTCCGCCGGCGTATACATGGGCATGTACAACCTCGATGACTCGATCATCGACTTCGCCCGCTCCTCGATGAACTACGGCCTTCTCAAGGGCTGGCCGGTCTACCTTTCCACCAAGAACACCATCCTCAAGGCCTATGACGGCCGCTTCAAGGACCTCTTCGCCAAGGTCTATGCCGAGGAATTCGAAGAGCAGTTCAAGGCCAAGGGCATCCATTACGAACACCGCCTGATCGACGATATGGTCGCCTCCGCCATGAAATGGTCCGGCGGCTATGTCTGGGCCTGCAAGAACTATGACGGCGATGTGCAGTCCGACACGGTGGCGCAAGGCTTCGGCTCGCTTGGCCTGATGACATCCGTGCTGATGACCCCCGATGGCAAGATCGTCGAGGCTGAGGCCGCGCACGGCACCGTCACCCGCCACTTCCGCGAACACCAGAAGGGCAAGGCGACCAGCACCAACTCGGTCGCGTCGATCTATGCCTGGACCGGCGGCCTCAAGCACCGCGCCAAGCTGGACAACAACGACGCCCTGATGCGCTTTGCCACCACGCTGGAGAAGGTGACGGTCGACACCGTCGAAGACGGCTTCATGACCAAGGATCTCGCCCTTCTGGTCGGGCCGGACCAGAAGTGGCTGACCACGATGGGCTATCTCGAAAAGGTCGATGAATACCTGAACAAGGCGCTCAAGGGCTGACACGCCCCGCATCCTGTGCCGCGAAAGAGGGCCCGGCCTGCAAAGGCCGGGCCCTTCCCTTTCAGCGGAACTTGGCGCCGTCGACGTTGACCCAGACCTCCTCGCCCGTCAGGCGAAAGGTGCCGCCGGTCAGCGAATAGCAGGCCTTGCCGTTTGACTGCATCTTGACCGACAGGATCTTCTGGTCAGGCCCGATCTTCGCATCATTCACCCAACCGATTGCCGCACCTTCACGGTCGCGCACGACAAAGCCGTTGAAAGCCGTGGCATTGCCGCCGCCCGCACAGGGCATCCGGCCTGACGCCCCTGCGGCACTGCGGGTGCTGGCGGACCTGTCCTGATCGCCGTCATCCTCGGCACCGCCACCACCAGGCCCCCCGCCCGAGCCGCCGCCACCCGACCCGCCGCCACCCGACCCGCCACCGCCCGAACCGCCACCGCCCGAGCCTCCGCCCGACCCGTGGCCCCCGCCGCCAAGGCCAACATCGACCCCGACGCCTCCGCCGCCCAGACCAACGTCAACCCCCACGCCAACGCCGCCATGGCCAAGGCTGACATCAACCCCCACACCGACGCCCCCCAGGTTCAGGGCCGTCGCCGGCGTCGACAACAGCGCCAGCACAGCCATGGCCGTGCCAAGCCTTGTGCCAGCGGTCCCGTCAACGAAGCCGTGCGCCGTCTTGTCCTTCGCATTCCGTTCAAGAGACATCACATCACCTCATGCGGCAAACGTCGGGTTCACCTGCAGGCTGCGCTTGCCAGTGCCCCTCGCCGATGACAGCAAACACGAACCATCAAGGGGCCACACCTGCAGGTCGGGCCATCTTCCATGACCCGCACAGCAGTTACGAAGGATCAGGGCCACAAGTTTCACGGCACAGCAATTTTAATGCGCCGCACTGGAATCAATTGTTATTAAGTTTCGTTAATTCTCCTCAGGGCAGATTACCGGCAATCTGGGCGTGCAAATGGAAACACTGCCCGCCAGAAAAAGGGTTCGTCTCCATTTCCGCCACAAAGTTTGATTTTTAGGTCAGCATGATTGACTTAAAATCGGCGCTGTGATTATTGCACCCATGGACGCCCAGCACCACAGCCCGCTTGACGACGCCCAAGGCATTGCCTTCGGCGTGACCATGGCCGCCTTCGGGATCCATGTCCTGACGCACATGGGTTTCGTCACCGGCCAGACCACCGGCATTGCCGTCCTTCTGGCCCATGTTACCGGACTGCCCTTTCCGGCAGTCTACTTCACGATCACCTTGCCTTTCCTCGGCCTCGCCTGGCGCCGGATGGGCGCACGCTTTGCGCTCAAGACACTCGTCACCACGGCCGCCCTGTCGCTGATGGTCGCCCTCTTGCCGCGCTGGGTTGACCTTGGCCGGATTGAGCCTGCCTTCGCCGCCATCCTCTTCGGCCTGATGTTCGGCATCGCTGCCCTTGCCGCCATCCGGCATGGCGGCAGCTTCGGCGGGCTTTCCATCCTGTGGATCGAGCTTCAGGATCGCACCGGCTTTCGCGCTGGCACCGCGCAGCTTTTGTCAGACGCGGTGATCTTCGGCCTTGCCGCCTTCATCGTCCCGCTTGAGACACTGGCCTACAGCTTTCTCGGGGCCGCCGTCTTTTCCCTCTTCCTTGCCATCAACCACCGCCGCGACCGTTATGTCGCCGTCTAGACCCGCTGCCCTCGGGCCCCGATTTTTCGCAGAAAAATCGTGCCCCCTTCCCGACCAAACAGCGCCCGGGTACACACCCGCCATGACCGACCCTGCCAAACATTCCCTGATCGAGGATGCCCAAGGCATCGCCTATGGCGCCACCATGGCCGCCTTCGGCATCGTGATCCTGACCCATCTGGGGCTTGTGACCGGGCAGACGGCGGGCCTCGCGGTCCTGATCTCCTATGCCACCGGCTGGGGCTTTGGCCCGGTGTTCTTTGCCATCAACCTGCCCTTCTACGTGGTTGGCTATCTGCGGATGGGCTGGCAGTTCACCTTGAAGACTTTCATCGCGGTGGCTCTTCTGTCAGGCCTCAGCCTGTGGTTGCCCGGGCAGATCAGCTTTGCGACCTTGAACCCTTGGGTCGGGGCCGTGCTTTTCGGCTTTCTCTCCGGCTCGGCCCTTCTGGCGCTCTTTCGGCATGGGGCAAGCCTTGGCGGCGTCGGCATCGTCGCCCTGATGCTGCAGGACCGTCTCGGCTGGCGGGCGGGCTGGGTGCAACTTGCCTTTGACGGCGTCCTCTTTGCCCTGGCCTTTGCGGTGATCGACACGCGACTTGTGCTGATCAGCTTCTTAGGCGCGCTGGTGGTGAACCTCGTCATCGCAATCAACCACCGCCGCGACCGCTATGTCGCCACCTGAGACGCTGGGCAAAGGTTAAGACTTCCTGAAAACGCAATCGCAACCCATTGAATTTGCTGGGGTGACCCAAGTGTCCCTGCCCGGGACACCCTCGCCTCTGGCCACGGGGCCGAAAACCCTGTAAGGCCCCGCCAACCCTATTGGACTGGACACCATGGAACTCCGCAATATCGCGATCATCGCCCACGTCGACCACGGCAAGACCACCCTCGTGGACGAGCTTCTCAAGCAATCCGGTGCCTTCCGGGACAACCAGGCCGTTTCCGAACGGGCGATGGATTCGAACGACATCGAACGCGAACGCGGGATCACCATCCTGGCCAAGTGCACCTCGGTGGAATGGCATGAGACCCGGATCAACATCGTCGACACCCCTGGCCACGCCGACTTTGGCGGCGAGGTGGAGCGGATCCTCAGCATGGTCGACGGCGTCTGCCTCCTCGTCGACGCCGCCGAAGGCCCGATGCCCCAGACCAAGTTCGTGCTCGCGAAGGCCCTCGCCCTCGGCCTGCGGCCCATCGTTGTCCTCAACAAGGTCGACAAGCCCGACGCCGAACCCGACCGCGCGCTGAATGAGGTCTTCGACCTTTTCGCCAACCTCGGCGCCGATGATGACCAGCTCGACTTCCCCCACGTCTACGCCTCCGGCCGCTCCGGCTGGGCCGACATGGAGCTTGACGGGCCGCGCAAGGACCTTTCGGCCCTCTTCGACCTCATTGTCCGCCACGTCCCCGCACCGAAGGTCCTGGCCCGCGTCGATGAGCCGTTCTCGATGCTGGCAACCACCCTTTCCGCCGATCCCTACCTTGGCCGCATCCTGACCGGCCGCGTCGAATCCGGCCGCATCGGCACCGGCACCACGTTGAAGGCCCTGTCGCGCACCGGCGACCGGCTGGAGCAGTTCCGCGTGACCAAGATCCTCGCCTTCCGCGGCCTGACCCAGACCGCGATTGATGAGGCTGTGGCCGGCGACATCGTCACCCTGGCCGGCATGACCAAGGCCACCGTCGCCGACACCCTTTGCGCGCTTGAGGTGGACACCGCCCTGCCCGCCCAGCCCATCGACCCACCGACCATCACCGTGACCTTCGGCATCAACGACTCGCCGCTGGCCGGTCGTGACGGCAGCAAGGTCCAGTCGCGGGTAATCCGCGAGCGGCTGATGAAGGAATCCGAGGTCAACGTCGCGATCAAGGTCGCCGACACCCCCGGCGGTGACGCGTTCGAGGTTTCGGGCCGTGGCGAACTTCAGATGGGCGTCCTGATCGAGAACATGCGGCGTGAGGGGTTCGAGCTGTCGATCTCCCGCCCCCGGGTGATTTTCCAGGACATCGACGGTGTCCGCAATGAACCCATCGAGGAAGTCACCATCGACGTCGATGACGAATACTCGGGTGCGGTCATCGACAAGCTGACCGGCGAACGCAAAGGCGATCTGGTCGAGATGAAACCGGCAGGCGTCGGCAAGACCCGGATCATCGCGCATGTCCCCTCACGGGGCCTGATCGGCTATCAGGGCCAGTTCCTGACCGACACGCGCGGCACGGGTGTCCTCAACCGCATCTTCCACGGCTGGACCCCGCACAAGGGCCCGATCCAGGGCCGCCGTCAGGGTGTGCTGATTTCCACCGAGGCTGGCGTCTCTGTCGCTTATGCCCTTTGGAACCTTGAAGAGCGTGGCCGCATGTTCATCGGCCCGCAGGAACAGGTCTATGTCGGCATGCTGATCGGCGAGCACTCCCGCGAGAATGACCTTGAGGTCAACCCGCTGAAAGGCAAGAAGCTGACCAACGTCCGGGCCTCCGGCACCGATGAAGCGGTCCGCCTGACGCCGCACATCAAGATGAGCCTGGAAGAAGCGATCGCCTATATCGACGATGACGAACTCGTCGAGGTCACGCCAAAGATCATCCGCCTGCGCAAGCGCCTGCTGGACCCGAACGAGCGCAAGCGCCAGTCGCGCAAGGACTGACGTCAGAAATCTGTCACAAATTCCCCGTAATCTGCGGGGGATGACAGAGGCGACGGTCGAACTTGCCAACCGACACTCCACCCCTAAGCGGGTGGCGCTGGCTGTGATTGGCCTTGCCGTGGCGATCTGGCCGATATGGGATCTTTGGCCCGGGATCGCATCGCTTTCAGCCCTGTCGCCGCTGTTCTGGATCATTGGGCTGGGCGCGTTGGCGCTAGGGCTCGTGCTGTTCGCCGGGGCGGTCTTCGGGCAGAGCACAGTCCTTCTGGTCCGTCCGGACGGCCTTCTTCTGCAGCGCGAAAACCTGCTAACGGGCAGCACGCTGCAGCTTCGCCCTGGGGATCTTGGCCCCCTTGCCGTGGTCAGGCATGACTGGAGCGAGGGGCCAGCGACCTGGCGGGTGACCGTTTCGGTCAGGGGGAAAAAGCCCCTGATGTCGGAAGATTTTCCGAACCGCGCCGATGCCGACGCCCTTGCCAACCGGCTGGACCAGGCACTTGGCCGGATCGGTCAGATCCAAGAGTTTTAAGTAAAATTCTTGTCAAATTCCTTACCTAAGGAATTTGGCCGCAGCGCCCCTGGGGCGCCTTCAAGCTGCGGCAGCGAGCCGGCAGGGCAAAAAGGCTTCCATCTGCACGCCCGTCCCGTCAAAGGTGCAAAAGGTTGCGGGCGGCACTTCTTCCCATCCACCTTCGCCGGCTTCCAGGGGTTCCGAAACCACGGCCCGCCCGCCCCGCGTATCCGACCACCGGTGATACAGCGATGGCGCCGCGTCGTCGGTTGCATAGCGCACCGCAAAAAGCCTTTGCCCGTCCGACAGGGCCGCCGTCATCCGCAAATGCGGCCCCTGCCCCTTGGCCCGCGCAAGGCTGATGAAGCGCGCTGCCGCCCGCTCCAACGCGCCGCACGGGTCGTCATCCAGCCCCTCGGCGAGGGCCACCAGAAACAGCGCTTCGCTGTCCGTCGCCCCTTTGCGGTGCGGATAAAGCGCCTCGGGGATCATCATGTCGGCATCGCGGCGGAAACTGTCATAGCCGCCGACCTGACCGTTGTGCATGAAGCTCCACCGGCCATGGGTGAAGGGGTGACAGTTGTTGCGGCTGGTGGCAGTGCCGGTGCTGGCCCGGACATGGGCCAGGAAAAGGCCGCTTTGCACCTGCGCGGTCAAGCTGCGCAAGTTGGGGTCTGACCAAGCGGGCAGGACGTCGCGGAACAGGCCAGGCTCGGCCTTGGCGCCATACCAGGCGATCCCGAAGCCATCGGCGTTGATCGCAGAATGGCATTGCGTGGCGCAATGGCTTTGGTGGATGAGGCTGTGACCCGGACGGCTGATGATCTCCTCAAGGAAGATCGGCGCACCGGTGTAAGCGGCCCAGCGGCACATCAGAGCACCGCCTGGCTTGGCTGTTCGAAAAGGTTCATCTGCCCGGACCTTCTTTTTCTTTCATGGTAACAGATTTCGCCGTGGCAGGCAGACAAAATCCAGTGATTTCAAGGAAAACCCTACTCGATTTCTTCAACCACCATCAGATCGCGGGTGCTGGCGCCTTTTGCATGGGCAAGCGCGGCCTGATAGGCGGGCGAGTTGTAGCAGGTGACGGCCGCTTCCAAGCTGGGGAACCGGGCCACCACGTTGCGCGGCCGGTCGTTGCCTTCCAGCTGTACATAGCGGCCACCGCGCGCGAGGAAGACCCCGCCATGCGCCGCAATCGCCTCGGTCGCACCCTTCGCGTATTTGGCGTAGGCCTCGGCGTCGGTGACGTGGACATGGGCGATCCAGAGGGCGGTCGGCATCTCAGGCCCCCATCGCGGCTTCGGCGGCCTTGATCGCGGCGTCGGCCTGGGCAATGTCAGCCCCGCCCGCCTGCGCAAGGTCGGGTCTTCCGCCGCCACCTTTGCCGCCCATCGCCTCGGCTGCCGCCTTGACCAAGGTCACGGCGGACAACTTGTCAGTCAGGTCGGCCGTGACCCCGGCGGCAACCGCGGGCTTGGCACCTGTATCCGCGATCAGAAGCACAGCGCCCGAACCGAGGCGGGCCTTCATCTCATCAATCAGCGCCGGAAGGTCTTTGCCAGACACGCCGGTCAGCACCTGAGCAATGAACTTCACCCCGTTGATTTCCTTGGCTTCCGGACCAGCAGCGCTGCCTCCCATGGCCAGTTCGCGCCGCAATTGCGCCACCTCATTCACCAAGGCCTTGCGTTCGTCGAAGAGCGCGCGGATACGGTCGGCGAGTTCCGCAGGCGGTGCTTTGATGATGGTGGCAATATCGTTCAGCCGCGCATCCTGCTGACGCAGGTGGTCGAGTGCCGCCTGCCCCGTCAGCGCCTCAATCCGCCGAACCCCAGCGCTTGAGGCGCTGTCGCCAAGCAGCACCATCGCCCCGATATCGCCTGTACGGGCGACATGGGTGCCGCCGCAAAGCTCAAGGCTATAGGTCTTGCCGTCTGCCCCCTTGGCCGAGCCTTCAAGGACGCCCATCGAGACGACGCGGACCTCATCGCCGTACTTCTCGCCAAACAGCGCCTGTGCCCCGATGGCGCGGGCGTCGTCGGGGGTCATGATGCGGGTCTCGACCGGGGCGTTCTGGCGGATGAAGGCGTTGACCTCAGCTTCGACGTTTGCCAAATCGGGTGCCGAGATCGCCGCCGAATGGCTGAAGTCAAAGCGCAATCGGTCAGCGGCGTTCAAGGACCCCCGCTGAGCCACATGATCGCCAAGGGTGCGCCGCAGCGCCTCATGCAGAAGGTGCGTGGCGGAGTGGTTGGCGCGTATCTGACCACGGCGCGTATGGTTGACCTCCAGCTTGGCGGGCTGACCTTTGAGAAGATCGCCCTCCAACACCTTGGCGACATGGATGAAAACACCAGCGGCCTTTTTCACGTCGGTCACTTCGGCAAGGCCCGTGGCAGTGCGGATCAGACCCGCATCGCCCACCTGACCGCCCGATTCCGCATAGAACGGGGTCTGGTTAACCACGATCTGCACGGTCTCCCCCAAGGTTGCCGACCCAACCGCCGCCCCGTCACGGACCAGCGCGGTCACCACGCCTTCGGCGGTTTCGGTGTCATAGCCAAGGAATTCGGTGACGCCGTGTTCTTCGGCGATCTCAAACCAGATCTTCGCGTCGCCCGCAGCCCCGGTGCCGGACCAGGCGGCGCGTGCCTTCTGCTTCTGCTCCTGCATGGCGTGGTCGAAACCCGCCACATCCACCTCGCGCCCCTTTTCGCGCAAGGCGTCCTGGGTCAGGTCCAGCGGGAAGCCATAGGTGTCATACAGCTTGAACGCGGCCGCACCGGGCAAGGCGCCGCCTTCGGGCAGACGGGAAAGCTCGTCGTCCAGAAGCTTCAGGCCGCGGTCGAGGGTCTGTTTGAAGCGCGTCTCCTCCAGCCGCAGGGTCTCTTCGATCAAGGACTGCGCCCGGCCAAGCTCGGGGTAAGCCGCGCCCATCCCGCGCACCAAGGCAGGCACCAGACGGTGCATCACCGGGTCATGCGCCCCCAGCATATGCGCGTGGCGCATCGCCCGGCGCATGATGCGGCGGAGGACATAGCCGCGGCCTTCGTTCGACGGCATCACCCCGTCGGCGATCAGGAAAGAGGTCGAGCGCAGATGATCCGCGATCACCCGGTGGTGGATTTTCCCCGGGCCATCCGGATCGGCGCTGGTCGCATGGGCGCTGGCCTCGATCAGGCTGCGCATCAGGTCGGTGTCGTAATTGTCGTGCTTGCCCTGCAACAGCGCGCCGATCCGCTCCAGCCCCATGCCGGTGTCAATCGACTGCATTTCCAAGGGCACCAGCCGCCCGTCGGCGAACTGTTCGTTCTGCATGAAGACGTTGTTCCAGATCTCGATGAACCGGTCGCCATCCTCCTCGGCGCTGCCCGGTGGGCCGCCCCAGATATGGTCGCCATGGTCATAGAAAATCTCGGTGCAGGGGCCGCAAGGGCCGGTCGGGCCCATGCGCCAGAAGTTGTCATCGGTGGCGATGCGGATGATACGGCTGTCCGGCAGACCTGCGACCTTTTTCCAGATGCCCGCCGCTTCATCATCGGTGTGATAGACTGTGACCAAAAGCTTGTCGGGGTTCAGGCCGAAATCCTTGGTCAAAAGCTCCCACGCAAAGGCAATCGCCTGATCCTTGAAATAGTCGCCGAAGCTGAAATTCCCCAGCATTTCAAAGAAGGTATGGTGCCGCGCCGTGTAGCCCACGTTATCAAGGTCATTGTGCTTGCCGCCCGCGCGCACGCATTTCTGCGCCGTCGTCGCGCGCTTGTAGTCGCGCGTTTCCACCCCGGTGAACAGGTTCTTGAACTGCACCATGCCCGAGTTTGCGAACATCAGCGTCGGGTCGTTGCGCGGCACCAGAGGGGAGCTTTCGACCACCCGGTGGCCATTGCGGCGAAAGAACTCAAGGTAGGTGGAGCGGATGTCGTTCAATGACGCCATGAAGAGGCCCTTCCGGAAGGCTAACGAGCGGTTTCGCAACCGTTTAGCCCCCTGCGCGGGGGCTGTCCACCATGCGGGCGATTCCCCAATGAAAAAGGCCGGAAGCTGGGCTTCCGGCCTTTTTGGTTCGCCGCAGTAGCGGGTCACATGTCGACGACGTCAGCCTCTTCGCCGCCGGTCACGTTGAAGTCGAGACCATTGGCGCCGCGGATCTTGTCTTCAATTTCCATCGCGACGGCGGGGTTCTGCTTCAGGAACAGCTTTGCATTCTCACGGCCCTGACCAATGCGTTCGTCGCCGTAGGAATACCAGGAGCCGGACTTCTCAACCACGCCCGCCTTGACGCCGATATCGATCAGCTCCCCGGTCTTGGAAATGCCTTCGCCATACATGATGTCGAATTCGACCTGCTTGAAGGGCGGGGCGACCTTGTTCTTCACCACTTTGACGCGGGTGGTGTTGCCCACCACGTCATCTTTTTCCTTGATCGACCCGATCCGGCGAATGTCCAGACGCACGGAAGCGTAGAACTTAAGCGCGTTGCCACCGGTCGTCGTTTCCGGTGAGCCGAACATGACGCCGATCTTCATGCGGATCTGGTTGATGAAGATCACCATGCAGTTGCTGCGCCCGATCGAAGCGGTCAGCTTGCGCATGGCCTGGCTCATCAGACGGGCCTGAGACCCCATCTGCATGTCGCCCATGTCACCTTCGATTTCCGACTTCGGCACCAAGGCGGCGACGGAGTCGACCACCACGAGGCTGACTGCGCCGGACCGGACCAGCGTATCGACAATCTCCAATGCCTGCTCGCCCGTGTCGGGCTGCGAGATCAGCAGCTCATCCAGGTTCACGCCCAGTTTCTTGGCGTACTGCGGGTCCAGCGCGTGTTCCGCGTCAACAAAGGCGCAGACGCCGCCCTTCTTCTGCTCTTCCGCCACGACATGCAGGGTCAGCGTGGTCTTGCCCGAAGATTCCGGCCCGTAAATCTCGATGATCCGGCCCTTCGGCAGGCCACCGATGCCAAGCGCGATGTCCAGACCCAGCGATCCGGTCGAGGTCGCCTCGATATCCATCGCCGGGCTGTCCGCGCCCAGCCGCATGATCGAGCCCTTGCCGAACTGGCGTTCAATCTGCGCCAGCGCGCTTTCCAGAGCCTTCGCCTTGTCCATGTCACGCTTCCCGTTGAGGTCGAGGAGGTTTGCCACCGCCGCCATATCCATGTTCCTTATTTCATAGCCACCCGCAGGCGGCAATGCTGCCAAATGTTCCTCAAGTGTTCCTGTTCTTATGAGATCAAATCAGGAACATTTCAACCAAATTCTCACGATCCCGGCTTTTGCGCGGTTTGGTTAAGAGATAGTTTACGGCACTGGCCCAAAACGGTGCGAAACCGGGGCGGAACGGAAAAAGGGGCAGGAATGCTGGTGTTCTGGGAGCAAAGGCTGGCCTTTCTGGCCACGCCAAAGACGGGGTCAACGGCGATCGCGGCGGCGCTCGAATCACTCGCCGCGGTGTCGATCCAGCGGCCGCCCCTCTTGAAGCACACCACGGTCCACCGCTACCGCCGCTTTGTCGGCCCCTATTTGGAGGCCGCGTCGAAGGATACCTTCACCCTTGTCGCCCTGATGCGCGAGCCGCGGGATTGGCTGGGGTCCTGGTACCGCTTCCGCCAGCGTGAGGAAACGGACCCCGCCCGCAGCACCCGCAACATGAGCTTTGACGACTTCGTGCGCGCCTGGTGCCAGGACCCGCGCCCCGCTTTCGCCGATGTCGGCAGCCAAGAAAAGTTCCTGCGGCCAAGGCAGGGGGTCGGGGTGGACCGGCTGTTTCGCTATGAGGAGATCGGCACGTTTGTAGCCTTCCTTGAAGACCGTCTGGACTGCGAGGTGATCTTGCCCCGGCTGAACGTATCCCCGCCGGGCGCGACCGACCTTTCCCCCGCGACCGAGGCACTCTTGCAGGAGGTTGCGGCAGAGGATTTCACGCTCTACCGGACGCTCTTGGGCTGAGGGGCGGACCTGAGCGTCCGCTTGCCGATCTTGGCGGAAAGGCATGACAGGATGCGGCTTTGGCGGTAGAAAACAGGCGAAGGGGCTACAGACCCCGCGAGGCATGAAAGGGCAGGACCATGATTAACGGAACCATGACACGACGCGGGCTGATCCTTGGGGGCGCGGCGCTGGGGCTTGCGGCCTGCAACAACGGGATCGGGTCGAACGGGGCGGCGCAGATCGACGCGCGGGTCGAGGCGACGCAGAGCTTTCTTTTCAGCCGCTACCCCGGCACGCAGGACCTGGCCAGCCGGGCGGCGGGGGTGCTGTACATGCCCCTGATCACCGAGGCGGGCTTTGGCATCGGCGGGTCCTATGGGCGGGGCGCCTTGCGGATCCAGGGGGTGACGGTCGATTACTACTCGGCCGCGAAAGGGACGATCGGGTTCCAGATCGGCGCGCAGCAGTATGCCCATGCCCTGTTCTTCATGACCCCCGAGGCGCTGGAGGAATTCCGCCGCGCCAGTGGCTGGGCGGCGAGCGGCGAGATCCGCTATGCTACCCCGGAACAGGGGGCGAGCATCGGCAAGGAAACGACCGAGCTTGACCCGGTGATCGCGCTGGTCTTTGGCCAGCAAGGGCTGATCGCGGGGGCCACGCTGGGTGGGGTCAAATATACCCGGATCATCCCCTGACGCGGGGTGTCCACGGTGGACACTTTCTGAAAATCAAGAAAGACCAATGTCTTACCCGTGGGCGTTAGGACTTTGTTAAGGCGTCCCCGCGCGCCCGTCAAACCCCGCGCCGCGACCAGAAACGCCACACCAGCAAAAGACTTGCCGAGGTTCCGATGGCGGTCAGGATCGCCGGGCGCAGGTCGTCCGGCGTGCTGGCCGCACCGCCCGATGCCACGATGAAGGCGAAGGGAACGACGCCAAGCGCATAGCCCGCAAGAAAGCGCAGCGGATGCATCCTTGCGATGCCGGCAAGGCTGGCAGACAACTCGGGCAGAATTGGCAGCGCCTGACAGACCGCAAGCGTCAGAACGGCGTTGCGGGCAAAGGCAGCCTCAATCCCGGCAAGGCGCGCGTCATCCTTGAAAAGCCGCATCAGCACGCCGCGCCCGAGGGTTCGGCCAAGGGCATAGGCGGTGGACCCCATCAGCAAAAGCCCGACCGAAGCGACCAGCCCGCCGATCCAAGGCCCCAGAAGCCAGCCCGCCAGCAGGATCGTGGTCATGGTCGGCACCGCGATGAAAAGATCAAGGACCAGCATCCCGATCACCGCAAGCGCCAGCACGCGGGCGTCAACTTCGCGCAGGGCCTGAAGCCAGGCCACAAGGTCGCCTTCGGGCAGAATGCCGGTCACTTCGGCGATGACGAAGGTGCTGGCGAAGGCAAGCGCCAGGACAAGGGCGATGCGGATCAGGTCGCGCATGCTGTCAGGTTCCGCGCAGCAGGCGGCGGCCCAGCCAGGGGGCAAGGGCCGAAATCAGCGGCAGGGCGCGGGCCGCGCCAACGCGGATCATCGTTCGGCGGGCGTCGATGCCGGAAAGGATCGCCTCTGCCGCCGCGTCGGCGCTGATCTTGCCCCTGCCCCGCCCGGCCGTCATGGGCGTGTCGACAAGGGGAAGGATCACCTCAGCCACCAGAAGCGGGGTCGCCTCCAACTGCCAGCGCAGGCTGGTTGTAAAGCTGGAAAGACCTGCCTTGGTCGCCGAGTAAAGCCCGCCTGCCTCTTTCGGAAAACTCGCCAGACCCGAGGAGAGGTTGACGACGGCCCCGTCGGGTTGGCGCAGAAGCGTGGGCAAAAGCGCCTGCACCAGCAGCGCCGGGGCCGTGAGGTTGAGCGCGGCTTCCTCAATCAGCATCTTGGGCGAGGAGGCGAGATCGGTCAGCGGGATCGCATGCTGGACGGCGGCGGCGTTGAGGAGGACGGACAGGCCGGGATGGTCGGTGGCGATGCTGGCAGCAAGCGCGGGAAGGCCGGGAAGGTCCGTCAGGTCCGCCGTGACAGGCACAAGTCCGGCCCGTGCCGGCAGATGTGCGGCGCGGCGTGCAAGGGCGATGACGGTGTGGCCGCGGTCCAAGAGACGCGGCACCAGCGCGGCACCGATGCCGGAGGTTGCTCCGGTCAGAAGGACGGTCGTCGGGTGGGCGAGCGGGCTTGACATGGTGGCCTCCGGTCCAGATTTCGGGGCGGTGATAGACCGTTGCGAAAGGACCGTCGTGAACCTGGGTTTAGAAACCGGCACTGCCGCCCCGGCCTTGATCGCGGCCTTGCGCCCCCGGGCCGAGGCGGCGCGGCTTTGGGCGGTGCGCGATCTGGCCAAGGGCGATACGGCCTTTGCGCCGGGGGATGACAGCGGGGATGTCTACCTTCTGCTGTCGGGCCTGGTGCGGCTGGTCTATGCGACCGAAGCGGGCGAAGCCTGGATCAAGAGTTTCATCATCGACTGCGGGGTGTTTTCCGGGCGCGGGGCGGCAGAGGTGGGCGAAGGCTACGGGGCCGAGGCGGTTGAGCGCAGCCGGTTCGTGCGGCTGCCGCGCGCCTTTGTCGAGGCGGCGGTTGCCGAGGATGCGGGGGTGCGCGCAGCCTATGCGGCGTTTTCCGCCTGGGTGCTGGCGCGCAAGCAGGCGCGCGAGGCGGCCCTTTTGACCATGAAGGCCGAGGCGCGACTGCGGGCCATTCTGGCTGCGGCGCCCGAGATTGCGGCGCGGTTGCCGCAGGGCGATATCGCGCGCTTCATCGGGGTGACGCCGGTGGCCTTCAGCCGGATCAAGCGGCGGATCGGGCCGCCCGCCGTGTAAGGCATGACCAGGCCGGGTGCAGTGATCTTTGCCGAGAGCTTGCCTGAGGGGGTGGATGTCCCGGGCTAGGCATTTTCTCTTTTCGTATAAGTGTCAATGCTTTACGCCTATGCGTTAACCTGACCTTAAGCGGTTTTCGCTGCTTGTGGCCCCGGGCAAAGCCCCTGCTACAGGGTCAGGACCAAAAGCAGGTCATCCTCTTCGACAAGGCCGGTGCTGATGAAGCCATGGCGTTCGTAAAAGCCCCGGTTGCCGTGCGGCACATCGTTGACCCCGGTGACAAGGTGGCCTGCCCCCCAGCCGCGCGCGGTGGCGATGGCAAGGTGCAGGGCCTGAGCGCCGTAGCCCCGGCCCTGAAAGTCAGCCCCGATCATAAGGCGCCAAAGGTAGGCGGCCCCGGCCTCGACGAAGGGGCCATGCAAGCGCACGCCCTCGGGATCGACCATCGCCATCAGGCCTACGGGCACGTCACCATCCCACAGGCCCCAGACAACCGCGCCGGGTTCGTAAGCTGCCTCGGCCAAGGTCTTGACGTTCGGGGCCACAAGGTCACGCTGCCCCTCGGCCACTGTCAGGCCGATCAGCGCCTGCAGGCTGTCGCGCGTGACGGGGCGCGCTTCCAGCGTCACTTCAGCCGTCGGATCAGGCTGGAGGTATCCCCCCGGCCCCCGCCCATCAACTGCACGTCCTTGTAGAACTGGTCCACAAGGGCGGTGACGGGCAGGCTTGCGCCAATCTCATCGGCGGTTTCAAGGCAGATGCCAAGATCCTTGCGCATCCAGTCCACCGCGAAGCCGAAGTTGAATTCATCCTTCAGCATGGTCTTGTGGCGGTTCATCATCTGCCAGCTTCCGGCGGCCCCCTGGCTGATGACCTCAACCACCTTTTCCCCATCAAGGCCGGCTTTCTGGCCGAAAGCCAGCGCCTCGGACAGGCCCTGCATGAGGCCGGCGATGCAGATCTGGTTCATCATCTTGGCCAGTTGCCCGGCCCCAGAGGCCCCGATCAGCCGGCAGATGCGGGCGTAAGAGGCCATCACGGGTTCGGCCCGGGCGTAATCGGCCGGGTCGCCGCCGCACATGATGGACAGCTGGCCGTTTTCCGCCCCAGCCTGCCCCCCCGACACCGGCGCATCGACAAAGGCGATCCCCGAGGTCGCGGCCTGTGCAGCGAGCTTGCGGGTGATCTTGGCCGAAACCGTGGTGTGATCGACAAAGACCGACCCCGGCGTCATGCCGATGAACGCGCCATCCGGGCCGGTGCAGACGCTGCGCAGGTCATCGTCATTGCCGACGCAGGCCATGACGAATTCCGCGCCCTTCGCGGCCTCACGCGGGGTGGCGGCGGATTTGCCCTTGTGCTGGGCGACCCAGGCCTGCGCCTTGGCCGGGCTGCGGTTGTAGACCGTCACCTCATGCCCTTTGGCCGCCAGGTGCCCCGCCATTGGAAAGCCCATCACACCAAGGCCAAGAAACGCTACTTTCGCCATTGTCATTCCCCCGATCATTGCCCTTTCGGGCCTGATGGACTAGGACCCCATCACCTCGACTTCGTCAAGAACTGGGCCCCGATGCTGACCGCCTTTCGCTGGCTGATCCGTCTTGTGACCGGCGCAATCGTGCTGGGGCTGATCGCGTTCCTGTTGACCTATTACATCCTATCGCGGTCGCTGGTCGATTACTCGGAAGATTTCACCCTGCGCGGCATCACTGCCCCGGTCGAGATTGTGCGCAACAATGACAACGTGCCGCATATCTTCGGGACGAATGACGCGGATGTTTATTTCGCGCTGGGATTTGCCCATGCGCAGGACCGGTTGTGGCAGATGACGATGCTGCGGCGGACCGCGCAGGGGCGGCTGTCCGAAGCGTTCGGCCCGGCCACGGTGCAGGTGGATGAGCTGTTGCGGCGGTTCGACCTATACGGCCTGGCGCTGCAATCGGTCGAGGCGCAGGACCCTGAGACGCAGGCCGCACTTGAGGCCTATTCGGCCGGGGTCAATGCCTGGATCAACGAGATCAACGCCGGCGCGCGCGGGCGGGGTGCGCCGGAATTCTTCCTCTTTTCCAACGAGATCGCGGCCTGGGCCCCGGCCGATTCCATCGCCATCCTGAAGCTTATGGCGCTGCAACTGACCGGGTCTTTACAGACCGAGGTCTTGCGCGCCCGCACCTCGCTTTTGTTGTCGCCCGAACGGCTGTCCGACATCCTGCCCGATGATCCGGGGCAAGGGGTCGCGGCCCTGCCGGATTATGCCAGCCTGGTGCCGGGGCTGACCCCTTCGGCACAGGCGCTGGACTTTGCGCTGGGGCCATTTTCCCCGGTGGCGGACCCGGGGATGGCGGGGGCGTCGAACAGCTGGGCCGCGATGCCGGGCCGGTCGGCGGCGGGGGGCAGCCTTTTGGCGAACGACCCGCATCTGGGGCTGACCGCGCCGACGATCTGGTACCTTGCACGGCTGGAGCTGCAGTCGGGCGGGGTGATCGGCGGCACGATCCCCGGCGTGCCTGCGGTGCTGGTCGGGCGGTCGGAAAAACTGGGCTGGGCGCTGACCACGGCTTACCTCGACGATCAGGACGTGCTGATCGAAGAGCTGAACCCGGCCAACCCCGAAGAATACCGCACGCCCGATGGTTGGGCCGCGTTTGAAAGCCGCCAGTCGATCATCACGGTCAAGGATGCGGCCCCGGTGACCCTGACGCTGCGCTGGTCGCGCAACGGTCCGATCCTGCCGGGGACGCATTATGAACTGGCGTCAATCACCCCGCCCGGCCATGTGGCGGCGATCAGCTGGACGGCGCTGAGCGGGGCCGACACCTCGATGACCGGGGCGATGCGGCTGATGCAGGCGGGCACCGTGGCCGAGGCGCTGGAGGCGGGGCGCCTGCATGTCGCCCCGGCGCAGAACCTGATGGTGGCGGACCTGAACGGGATCGCGCTGCAAGTGGTGGGCCAGATGCCCGCGCGTGATGCGGCCCACCCGTCGCAAGGCAGGATGCCGGTCCTGGGGGCGGACCCGGCGGCGGGGTTCCGGGGGGTGCTGCCCTATGAGGTAAACCCGCGGTTCGTGAACCCGACCTCGGGCCTCTTGGGCAACACCAACAACAAGACGGTGGACCGGCCTTTCCCGGAGCATGTGAGTTTCGACTGGGGCGACACCCAGCGCATTCAGCGCTGGCTCGCGCTGATGCAAGCGCGCGAGGTGCATACCCGCGAAAGTTTCATCGAGGCGCAGCTGGATACCGTGAACCCGACCGCGCGGGCGTTGTTGCCGCTGATCGGTGCAGATCTGTGGTTCACCGGCGAGGCGGCGCCGGAAGGCACGCCGGAACGGCTGCGGCAGCGGGCGCTGGGGCTCCTCGCCGAATGGAACGGCGAGATGAATGAACATCTGCCCGAACCCCTGATCGCCGAGGCCTGGATGCGGGCGCTGATGGACCGGCTGATCCGCGATGAGCTGGGGGCGATGGCGGACAGCTTTACCCATATCTCGCCCGTGTTCATTGAACGCGTGTTCCGCGATGTGGGGGGTGCTGCGGTCTGGTGCGATGTGATCCAGTCGGCGGCGGTGGAAAGCTGCACCGACCTGTCGCGGATCGCTTTGGACGAGGCGCTGCTGCGGCTGACGGAGAAGTATGGCGACAACATCGAAAGCTGGCGCTGGGGCGACGCGCATGAGGCGACGCATGACCACCCGGTGTTGGGCGAGGTGCCGTTCCTGCGGCATTTCGTGAACATCCGGCAGTCCACCTCTGGCGGGGATGACACGCTGATGCGGGGGGTGACGCGCGGCAAGGGCGAGGAGCCCTATCAGAATGTCCACTCAGCCGGGTATCGCGGGGTCTATGACTTTGCCGATCCGGACAGTTCAGTCTTCATCACCGCGACCGGTCAGTCGGGCCACCCTTTGAGCCGTCATTATGATGATCTGGGCGAGTTGTGGCGGCGGGGGGAATACATCCCGATGTCGCTGGACCCTGACCTTGCCCGCGCGGCGGCGGCGGGGGTGATGGTGCTGACCCCGGAGGCAGAATGATCGTCACGCCCCGCCTTACCTTGCGCCGGGCGCGGATGACGGACCTTGACGACGTCCATGCGATGCTGTCGCAACCCGCCGCCATGCGCTACTGGTCGACGCCGGAACATGAGACGCTGGAGGAAAGCCGCAACTGGCTGGACGCAATGGTTGGCGCAGGGTCCGAAAGCGACGATTTCCTGATCGAACATCAGGGCCGGGTGATCGGCAAGGCCGGGGCCTGGCGCTTGCCGGAGGTGGGGTTCCTCTTGCATCCCGACCATTGGGGCAAGGGTCTGGCACATGAGGCGATGACGGCGGTGATCGCACAACTTTTCGCCAGCCATGGCATGCCGGCACTGACGGCCGAGGCGGACCCGCGCAATGCGGCGTCCTTGCGGCTGCTGGGGCGGCTGGGGTTTCTAGAGACCGGGCGGGCAGCGCGGACGATGCAGTGGCGCGACGAATGGTGCGACAGCGTCTATCTGGCGCTGCGACGACCGGGTTAAGGTTGGGAGTAGCGGGACCCGGGCACGATTTTTCTGCGAAAAATCGACGTCGGGGCGAGGCACGATTTTTCGCAGAAAAATCGTCGATCACAGGTCGCGGAAGCGTTTTTCCTGGCGTGCGGTCCAGCGCAGGGTCAGATGATAGCCGTCCTCGGCCTCAGCCTCGGACGTGACGACCCCTTCCTGGTGAAGCCAGGCGCGTTTGCGGCCTTCGGCGTAGGGCAGGATCAGGGTCAGGTCGGTCTTCGCCTCATCAAAGGCCAGCGAAATCGCATCGAGAAGTGCGGGCACGCCTTCGCCGGTCAGGGCGGACACCGGATAGACGCCGGGGCGGGCCTGCACCTCAAGCGAGGCGCGGGCGGAGGGGGGCACAAGGTCAAGCTTGTTCCAGACCTCCAGCACCGGGACATCGGGTTTCACGCCAAGGGCGGTCAGGATCTCAACCACGTCTTGCGCCTGTTCGGCGGACTCAGGGTGGCTGATGTCGCGGACGTGGAGGATGAGGTCAGCCTCGAGCACCTCTTCCAAGGTTGCGCGGAAAGCGGCGACCAGTTGGGTGGGAAGGTCAGAGATGAAGCCCACAGTGTCGGACGCGATGATCTTGCGCCCTGCCCCGCCATCCGGCGCGGGCAAGGTGATGCCGCGCATCGTGGGGTCCAGTGTGGCGAAGAGCATGTCCTTGGCCAGAACCTCAGCCCCGGTCATGCGGTTGAAAAGCGTGGATTTTCCGGCGTTGGTGTAGCCGACGAGGGCCACCAGCGGGAACGGGACCTTGCGGCGCGAGGCGCGGTGGAGTTCGCGCGTCTTCACGAAGCGGTCCAGCTGGCGTTTCAGGCGGATCACCTGATCGTCGATGGCGCGGCGGTCGGCTTCCAGCTGCGTTTCACCGGGGCCGCCGACAAAGCCGAAACCGCCGCGCTGGCGTTCAAGGTGGGTCCAGGCGCGGACGAGGCGGGTGCGCTGGTAACTGAGGGCGGCGAGTTCGACCTGCAGCACCCCTTCGCGCGTGCGGGCGCGGTCGGCGAAGATCTCAAGGATCAGCGAGGTGCGGTCGAGGAGCTTGACGCCCCAATCTTTCTCAAGATTGCGCTGCTGCACGGGGGAAACGGTGCCATCGACCAGCACCAGTTCAATCTCATCCGCCTTGAAGCGGGTTTTCAGGTCTTCGACCTTACCTGACCCGATCAGCGTGGCGGGGTTGGTGCGAGCAAGACGCACCACCTCGGACCCGCGGATATCCAGCTCCGGCAGGGCGGCGGCAAGGGCCACAGCCTCGGCCAGGCCATGTTCTGGCAGGCGGCGGGCATTGGCGGACTTCAGCGCCGGGTGCAGGACATAGGTGCGGGTCGGTTGCGCGGCAGTGTCGCGCAACCGTTGGCCTGCCCGGTCCTTCAGGAGGTCGGCGTCGTCCTGATGATCGGCGGAGATCAGTCTTCCCCTTCGTAGAGGCTGATCGGAGCGCCGGGCATGATGGTGGAAATCGCATGCTTGTAAACAAGCTGCGATTGTCCATCGCGGCGCAAAAGCACGCAGAAGTTGTCAAACCAGGTGATCACACCTTGCAGCTTGACCCCGTTGATAAGGAAGATCGTAACCGGAACCTTCGCCTTCCGCACATGGTTGAGGAAGGCGTCTTGCAGGTTTTGCTTGTCGGCGGCCATTGCTTTTTTGCCTTGTTTTTCTAACGCTTCACTGTCGCTTCATTGGCGTGGCTGCGGTGTTTTTATACCAGCCCTGTCGTCACCGCCTAAGACGGCCTGTTTCAAGTATGATGCGGCTTTCCGGGAGATTCCAGCGCAAAAATCAGGCTGTTACGCGATCAGCTTTCCGCTGGGGCTAACGACGCCCCCGCGCGGGCAGGATCAGGGCGAGAAGCGCCAGTGTTTCCAGCCGCCCGACAATCATCGCCACCCCCAGCGCCAGCTTCACCGAGGTGCCAAGATCCTGATAGGCAATCGGCAAACTGGCACCGTAGTCGGCCAGTTGGCCAGTGGTGGTCTGGGCGGCGATGCCAAGGACAAGGGCCTGTTCGAAGGGCACGCCAAGCAGCGTCAGGCTGGCGGTGACGATGGCGATGGTGAAGGCGAAAAGCATGAAGAACACCCAGGCAAGCTGCGCGCCCTCTTCACGCAAGCGCCGCGCATCACCGCCGCCGCGACCGATGGAATTGGGGTGGATGATCCGCTCCAGCTCACGCTCGCCGTGGCGCAGAAGCGCGTAGACGCGGAGGAGTTTCACCCCCCCGGCCGCCGTGGCGGTGCCACCACCGATGATCGCGAGGGCCAGCAGGATCATTCCCGGCGTGCCGATGCCCGACCACTGCGCGGCGGTCTGCCATTCGGCCGAGACATAGCCGGTGGTGGTCAGGAAGGATGCGGCGGTGAAGAGGATGCCCCAAAGGGCGGCAAGGGCGCGGGGGGCCGATTCCTCGACCCCGGTGGCTTCGGCGACGAACCAGTGGCGCAGGAAGAGGATGATCGTGACCGCAAGGACGATCAGGGCCGCAAGGCGCAGTTCCGGGTCGCCGGGCAGAAGGCGGTGCTGGGCGGTGGGGCCAAGGCCCGGGAGCGCGCGGCGAGTGATGGCGAAGATCAGGAAGGCGAAGATCAGCATCTCGCCAACGATGCCCGCCCCTGCCCCGGCCAGACCGGCCTGCCCCGAGATGCCGGAAGTGGAGAGGGTGCCCATGGCATGGATAAGCGCGGTGGTCGCAGTTTCGCCGGCCAGAAGCAGCCCGATCCAGAGGGCCAGCGTCAGGCCGGTGAAGATCGGGAAGAGCTGGAACGTGTAGCGGGTCAGCCGGTCGGCGGGTTCAAACCCGCCCGAGGCCTGTGCCGCGCCAAAGGCACCGCGCCCGGGGACGCGGCCTGAGGCAACCTCGGACCCGCCAAGGTTCAGCGGGGCGAGGATCGCATAGGCCGCAAGCAGGACCATGAAGCCGCCATACCAGCCCACGGTCGCGCGCCAGAGGTGGATGGTGTCCGACAGCCGGTCCGCCGGATAAACCGAAGCCCCGGTGGTGGTGAAGCTAGAGGTCATCTCGAACCAGGCGTTCACCAGGCTGGTGTCGGGCAGCGCCTCACGCAGGGGCAGGACCATGGCCACCGGCAGCAGAAGATAGGCCCCGACCAGCGAGGCGAGGTGACTGCGCGCCGCGTCACGCGGGCTGAAGGCGGCGGTGGCGATGCCGAGCATCACCGTCAGGATGAGAAGGATCAGCGCCGCATAGAAGAAAGCGCGGGCGAGGTCGCTTTGATCGGTCGCAACCGCGTGCAGCGCGGGGATCAGGGTCAGGCCGCCGGTGACCCCCAGAAGCACGACCAGAAGCGGCAGTTCGGCCAGACGCGCGAGCATCAGAAGAAGTCGATCGAGACCTGCAGGAGGCGTTCAACCTCGGGCACGTCCTTGGCCATGGCAAAGAGGGCGATGACGTCACCCGCCTCTATCCGCAGGTCGCCGGTGGGTTTCAGGACCTTTTCGCCCTTCATCACCGCGCCGACCAACACGCCTTCGGGAAATTCGATATCCCGGACAAGACGGCCGGAGAGGGGCGAGGTGGAGAGGACCTGCGCCTCGATCATCTCGGCCTCGGCGTCGCCGATGGAATAGACGGCGCGGACGCGGCCGTGGCGGATGTGGCGAAGGATGGAAGAGACCGTGGTGGCGCGCGGGTTGATATAGGCGTCAATCTCCAAGGGGGCCATCAGGGGGGCGAGGGTGGGGTCGTTGACCAAGGCGATGGTCATCTGGCAGCCGGCCTGCTTGGCCCGGACCGAGACGAGGAGGTTGGTCTTGTCGTCATCCGTCACGGCAAGGATCGCATCGGCGCGGTCGATGGCGGCTTCCATCAGAAGGTCGATGTCCATGCCGTCACCATGCAGGACGATGGTGCGTTCCAGCGTGTCGGCGGCGTGTTCTGCGGTGGCGCGGTCTTTTTCGATGATCTTGGCGCGGACCCGGTCGGTACGCTTTTCCAACGCGCGGGCCACGGCCAACCCAACGTTGCCGCCCCCGATGATGACGATGCGTTCCTGTTTCTTGGTCTTCTTGCCGAAGATCTCCAAGGCGCGGTTGACGTCTTCGATATGGGTGAAGACGTAGATCTGATCCTCGGCCAGAAGCTGATCCCCGGCCTCGGGCGCGAAAAGGCGGCCCTCTCGGCGGATGCCGACGACGATGGCGCGCAGGGTGTGGAAAAGCTCGTTCAGCTGGCGGAGGGGGGTGTTCAGGACCGGGCAGTCTTCGGACAGCTGGATGCCCAGAAGCTGGGCACGGCCCCCCATGAAGCTTTCGGTGTCAAAGGTGGCTGGGGCGGCGATGCGCTGCAGCGCGGCCTCGGCCACCTCGCGTTCCGGGGAAATCACTACGTCGATGGCCAGCTGGTCCTGATTGGTCAGGTCGCCGTAAAGCGCATCAAGGTAGTTCTGCGCGCGGATGCGGGCGATCTTCCTGGTGATGTTGAAGATGGAATGGGCCACCTGGCAGGTGACCATGTTCACCTCATCGGAATGGGTGGCGGCGATCAGCATGTCAGCGTCGCGCGCGCCGGCCTTTTCCAGGACATCGGGGTGACTGGCAAAGCCGACGACGCCCTGCACATCAAGCGTGTCGGTCGCGCGGCGGACAAGGTCGGCGTTCACATCGACAAGGGTGACGTCGTTCTTTTCGCCGGCAAGGTGGCGGGCGATCTGCCAGCCAACCTGGCCTGCCCCGCAGATGATGACTTTCATCGCACTCCCCGCGCTTCGCCGTGAGGGACTGCATGTCAGATCAAAGTGTGAGGGTCAATCGGCGGGTGCGCCCGGCCCCGGCCGCCGGGAGGGCCAGCCCTCCCGGACCCACCCGGGATATTTGGGGACATAGAATGAGGATCAGTCTTCGTAGTCGGTAAAGCCGCGGGTGCCGTTGCGGGAATTGCCGACCACGCCCAATGACTTCAGTTTGCGGTGGAGGGCCGAGCGTTCCATGCCGACGAAGCTGGCCGTGCGGCTGATGTTGCCACCGAAACGGTTGATCTGGGTGAGGAGGTACTCCCGCTCGAACAACTCGCGCGCTTCGCGCAACGGCAGGGCCGCGATGGCACCGGAGAGGGGCAGACCGCCGCTGTCGGCATCCGACTTCGGTTCGGCCCCCGGCAGTTCATGCGCTTCGATCGGGCCGGAAGTGTCGCCGAGGATCAGCACACGTTCCACCATGTTGCGCAATTGGCGGATGTTGCCGGGCCAGGGCATGGTCTGCAGCATCGTCTCGGCCTCGGGCGTGAAGGCGCGGGCGGGCAGGCCTTGGGTCTTGTGGAACCAGCCGATGAAATGGCGGGCGAGGTCGGGGATATCCTCGCAGCGTTCGGAAAGGGCGGGGACCGGGATCGGCACGACGTTGAGGCGGTCATAGAGTTCCTGGCGGAAGCGGCCCAGACCGATTTCGGCGCGGAGATCGCGGCAGGTGGAGGAGATGACGCGCAAATCCACCCGGACCTTGTCGGTGCCGCCGGCGCGGGTGAATTGCTGTTCGGTCAGGACGCGCAGAATTTTCCCTTGCGTTCCCAAAGGCATGTCGGCCACTTCGTCAAAGTAGACCACCCCACCATGGGCCTGTTCCAAAAGTCCAGGTTCCACCCCGCGTTCGGGGGTTTCGCGGCCGAAAAGGACCTCTTCCATCCGTTCGGGTTCGATCGAGGCGGAGGAGACGGTGACGAAGGGGGCCGAGGCGCGGTTGGAATTCGCGTGGATGTACCGCGCGGCCATTTCCTTGCCCGACCCCGGTTCCCCGGTCAGCATGACGCGGCCGTTGGATTTGGTCACCTTGTCGAGGTTCGATTTCAGCGTCTTGAAGGCGGCGGAATTGCCCAGCATTTCGGCCGAGGCGACATCGCGGCGGCGCAGGTCCTGGTTTTCCCGCCGCAAGCGCGAGGTTTCCATCGCACGGGCGACGACGACCATCAGCTGGTCAATGTTGAAGGGCTTTTCGATGAAGTCATAGGCGCCCTGCTTGATGGCGGCGACGGCGATTTCAATGTTTCCATGTCCTGAGATAATCACCACCGGGACATCAGGATTGTCGCGCTTGACGGTCTTCAAGATGTCGATCCCGTCCATCCGGCTGTCTTTCAGCCAGATATCCAGGATCATCAGCGATGGCGGTTCGGCGTTGATCTCGGCCATGCAGTCATCGGAATTCGCGGCCAGGCGGACGGTATAGCCTTCGTCCTGCAGGATATCACCGACCAGTTCGCGGATGTCCTGTTCATCGTCAACGATCAGAATGCTCATGCTTTCACCTCTTGGCCCGCGCTGACTGGCGGGGTCTTGTCTGGCTGGGTTTGTGACCTGGGCTTGCGGCGGGTGGCGCGGGGCAGCCGGATTTCGGCCATGGCGCCAGGATGGGCGCCCGGGGCGAAGGGGGGCGCGTCAAGAAGGGCAAGGGTGCCGCCGTGTTCCTCGATGATCTTCTTGACGATGGGCAGGCCAAGGCCGGTGCCCTTGTCGCGGGTGGTGACGTAGGGCTCAAAAAGGCGCGCGCGGTCGGGCGGCAGGCCGGTGCCGTTGTCCATGATGTGGATGACGGCTTCGGTGTCATCTGCTTCCAGCGTCACGCGGATTTCGGGGGTGAAGTCCGGGGGCGCGGATTTCTCGCGGTGGGCCTCGATCGCTTCGCCGGCGTTCTTGATCAGGTTGGTCAGGGCCTGGCCGATCATCGTGGCGTCAAGGTCCAGTATCAGCGGGTCGGCCGGGATGGTCTTGGTGAAGCGGACCTCGGGCTGGCCGTTTTCCTGCAGAAGGACCGCGCCGCGCAAGAGGTCAGCCAGATCGCAATCGCGGCGTTCGGGTTCGGGCATGCGGGCGAATTTGGAGAATTCATCCACGATCCGGCGCAGGTCGTTGGTCTGGCGCACGATGACATCGGTCAGTTGTTCCAGGTCGTCGTGATCGCGGACCTGGGTGGAAAACTTGCGCTTGATCCGTTCCGCCGACAGCTGGATGGGCGTCAGAGGGTTCTTGATCTCATGCGCGATGCGGCGGGCGACGTCGCCCCAGGCGGCCATGCGCTGCGCGCTGACAAGGTCGGTCACGTCGTCGAAGGCCACGACGTAGCCTTCAAGATTGCCGTCCTCTGAGCGCCGCACGCTCATCCGCACGAGGAGGCTTTCCAGCTTGCCCTTGCGGGTCAGGCGGACCTCTTCCTGCATGGCGGTGACGCCGCTGTCGCGCAGGCGGTCAAAGAGGGGGCCGAACTCTGGCACGGCGGCGGCGATGGGCATGTCGGACTGGCCATCGCCGAAATCCAGCAGCTTTTCGGCGGCGCGGTTCACAAAGTCGATGTCGCCGTCGCTATCAAGGCCGATCACCCCGGCGGTGACGTTGGACAGGACCGAATCGAACAGGCGGCGGCGGCGTTCGGTCTGGGCATTGCTGAGCAGAAGCGCCTCGCGCTGGCCTTTCAGCTGGCGGGTCATCTGGTTGAAGAGGCGGCCAAGCGAGGCGATTTCGTCATCCCCGACCTCTTCGGCAACCTGCACGTCCAGATCGCCGCCCCCTACCCTTTCGGCCGCGCCCGCCAGCCGCCCCACAGGCCGCGACAGGCGTTCGGCGAACCACAGACCCAGCCAGACGGCGGCCAGGATCAGGATCAGCGCGAAGCCAAGGTAGATCAGGCCGAAGTTGAACAGGAGGCGCCCCCGTTCGCTTTCCAGCTGGTTGTAAAGCTGGACCGTCGCTTCCGTTTCATCCAGGAGCGACAGAATGGACCCGTCAACCGCGCGGGTGATGTAAAGATAGCGGTCGGGATAGGCGTCCAGCCGGACCAGGGCGCGGAATTCGTCGCGCGGCCAGTCGGGGATCAGGACGGTGTTGCCGTCCCGGGCACTGGTCAGCGTCGCCTCGCTGATCGCTTCGAAGTCAAAGAGATAGGACCGGTCGCCCCGGACTTTCAAAGCGCCGAGACCATCGACAAGGTAGGCCTCTTTCAGGCCGCGCTGGACCACATCCTGAAACTGGCTGAGCAGCGGGCGCAGTTGGTCTTCGTTCAGTCGCGGCGTCCGGCGTTTCGCTTCGTTCAGGTAGGTGGCCAGCGCCTGCGCGTCTTCGGCCAGGTCTTCGCGCTGTGCCGCCTCATAGGCCTGGGCTGCGGCGAGGGACGAGCCTACGACCGACCGGACCCGGTCGGAAAACCAGCCCTCAAGCCCGATGTTGATCGACAGGACCGCAAAGACCGCGACCAGAACCGTGGGCACCAGCGCGATCAGCATGAAGACGCCGGACAGCCGCATGTGCAGCCGTGACCCGGCCGAACGTGACCGTCGGTCGGCGATCAGCCGCATGACGCGGGCCAGCACCAGCGCCGCGATCAGCATGACGTAGATCAGGTCGGCCAGCAGGATCAGCCGCAGGCTGGGCGAGGCCGCATCCTGGTTGAAAACCCCCATCGCCAGGAAGGTGGCAACGGCAAGGACGGGGCCAAGGAAGACAAGGCCAAGCGTGACGGCCGTCTGCACCCGCCGCTGCCGACGCAGCCGCGAGAAGCGTGCCCAGACATCGCTTTGAACGACGCGATCCAACCTTCCCCGCCCGTAACCGGGGGTATCTCCCCCACCGACCCACTATATCTTGATGTGGGCCGGGGTGAAACCGGAAAGACACATGGGGCGTGGCGGCGTTACATCAATTTCCGGCGACGGGTCACGCGGATGTCGAGATCGGTGATCTTCTTGCGCAAGGTGTTGCGGTTGATCCCCAGCAGATCGGCGCATTTGGCCTGGTTTCCGGCAGTGGCGTCGAGGGCAATTTCGATCAGGGGCATTTCTACTTCGCGCAGGATGCGCTGGTAAACGCCGGCGGGGGGAAGTTGGCCGCCGTGCAGATCGAAGTAGCGTTTCAGATGGCGCGCGACGGAGGCCGAGAGCTTTTCGCCCCCGCCCCCATCGGCGCGGGGCTCGGGGCTGGGCTGGTTGCCAAGGACCTGCTCCACCTCTGCCCGCGAGATTTCGGATTCCGACGCGGTCACCAGCAGGCGGCGCAGGGTGTTTTCCAGCTGGCGCACGTTGCCGGGCCAGCTGTAGGCGCGGACAAGTTCGGTGGCATCGGGCGACAGGCGGCGCACGGTGCCAAGGTCACGCTCGCCCTTGGCAAGGAAGTGGTCGGCCAGCAGCGGAATGTCATCCACCCGTTCGCGCAAGCTGGGGACATGCAGGCTGACGCCGCCCAGGCGGTAGTAAAGGTCCTGACGGAAATTCCCGGCCTCCATCCGCGCGGCAAGGTCTGACTGGCTGGTCGACATGATCCGGGGCGCGTTGTCGCCCAGAAGGTCCAGCATCCGCACAACGCGGGCCTGGGTGTCTTCGTCGAAATCGGCGACCTCATCAAAGACGATCGACCCGCCGCGCGCCTTGGCCATCAGGGTTGAGGGGCCGTCCACGCCTTGCAGGTCGGGGCCTTGGGCCACGACGAATGGCAAGGTGCGGCGGTCGGAAAAGTCATGGATCGCGCGGGCGATCAGCGACTTACCGGTGCCGCTTTCGCCGGTGATCAGAACTGGCAGGTCGGTGTTCATCACCCGCGCCACCAGCCGGTACAGGGCCTGCATCGCCGGTGTGCGGCCGACCAGCGGCAGATCATCGCCCGCATCGCGCGGGGCGATCACCACCTTTGGTGCGCGGCGTTTCTGTTCCAGCGCCTTGGAGGAGCGCTTCATCAGGTCGGGCAGGTCGAAAGGTTTCGGCAGGTAATCGAACGCTTCAGCCTCGGCCGCCTGAATTGCAGTCATGATGGTGTTCTGGGCGCTGATCACGATGACCGGCAGGCCGGGGCGCATCTTGGAGATGCGGGGGAGTGCGTCCAGCCCGTTACCATCGGGCATGATGACGTCGGAAATCACCAGATCGCCCTTCCCTTCCTCAACCCAGCGCATCAGCGTCATGAGGGACGAGGTCGCGTGGACCTTGCAGCCCGCGCGGGTCAGCGCCTGGGTCAGGACCGTGCGGATCGTGCGGTCGTCATCGGCGACAAGGACGGTGCCATCCATTATTTCGCTTCCTTCTTCCTGTCGCGCGGCGCCATTGGCAGCGACACGCGAAATACGGTGCGACCGGGGGCGGAATCGACGGAGATCCAGCCTTCATGGTCAGAGATGATTTTCGAGACGAGGGCGAGGCCAAGCCCGGTGCCGTTTTCACGGCCCGAGACGAAGGGCTCGAAGATGCTTGCAGCGATTTCCGGCTTGATGCCGGGGCCGTCGTCGACGATCTCGACGTTCAGCGGCAGGGCTGCGGCGGCGCCATCCTTGCGGCGGAGGCGCAGCGACAGGTCGTAAAAGGTGTGGAGCCGGATCGTGCCGCCGGTCTTGCACGCCTCGGCCGCGTTCTTGATCAGGTTGAGGAAGACCTGCATCAACTGGTCGCTGTCGGCGAAGGTGGGCGGAAGCGAGGGGTCGTAATCTTCCACAATCGTCATATGGGCCGCGAAGCCCACGAGGGCCGATTTCCGGGCGCGGTCGAGGGCGTCGTGGATGTTCACGGGCTTTCTGTCCGGGGGGCGGATGTTGCCGAACTGCTCAACCTGCTCCAACAGTTTCACGATGCGGCGGGTTTCTTCGACGATGAGGTCGGTCATCTCCTGATCTTCGGGGGTCAGGTTCATTGACAGAAGCTGTGCTGCGCCAGAGATGCCAGCGAGGGGGTTCTTGATCTCATGCGCCAGCATTTCGGCCATGCCGATGGCAGAGCGCGCCGCGGATTTCACGCCCATCGACCGGCCCAGCCGATCCGCGATTTCGCGCGGAGACAGGATCAGCATGATGACGTCCGGGTTGTCATGCATGGGGGCGATATGGACGGTGCATTGCACGGGCGGGCGTTCGCCGGTGGTCACGTCGACATCGTTGATGTTCAGGGGCGACTGGTTGGCGCGCGCCCGGGCAAGGGCCTCTTCCATCGGGGCGTCAATGGCCAACCGGTCAAAGGCGGGCTGGCCGCGCAGGGCCTTGTCCGAGGTGTTCAGGAAGGTCTCGGCCGCCGGGTTCGCCTCAAGTATGCGGCCCGTGGGGTCGATCAGCAGCGCAGGCAGGGGGAGCGAGGCCCAGATGACGCCCGGGACGGGATAAGGCATTCGGTAGGGCGTCATGCGGCAAGCTCCAGCTCGGCGAAGGCTTGTTCCAGAAGCTGGATCACCTCGGCCGGGTCGGTGGAGGTGAGGATCGCCTCACGCGCATGGGGAAGGCCCGCTTCCTCCAGATACCAGCCAAGGTGCTTGCGCGCCATGCGCAGGCCAAGGTCGGTGCCGTAGAAGGTCAGCATGTCGTCATAATGGTCCAGGATCAGCCGACCCAGCGCCCCGCCTTGCGGCACTTTGGGGGCGGGTGTGCCGTAGAGGTCATGCGCGATCTGCGCCAGTTTCCAGGGCGCGCCTTGTGCGCCGCGTCCGATCATCACGCCATCCGCAGAGGACAGGCGCAGCGCCTCACGCGCGGTGGCGGTGTCGGTGATGTCGCCATTGGCGATGACGGGGATTCGGACGGCTTCCTTGACCGCGCAGATCGCGGCCCAGTTGGCGGAGCCTTTGTAGAACTGACAGCGGGTACGGCCGTGGATGGTGATCATCTTCACGCCGGCGGCTTCTGCCCTGCGGGCAAGCTCGGGCGCGTTGTGCAGCGTGTCATCCCAACCCAGCCGGGTTTTCAGCGTGACCGGCACCTTGACCGCGCCCACCACCGCCTCGATCAGCGTCAGCGCCAGATCAAGGTCGCGCAGAAGGGCCGAGCCGCAGAGGCCGGTTGTCACCCGCTTCGACGGGCAGCCCATGTTGATATCTATGACCCGCGCGCCTTGCGCTTCGACATAACGGGCACCTTCGGCCATCCAGTAGGGATCACGCCCTGCCAGCTGGACCGAGGTTGCCTGTTCGCCAAGCCCAAGCTCAGCCCTGGCGCGGGCTTCGGGGCGGGCGCGGACCACCTCTTCCGAGGCGACCATCTCACTGACCACCAGACCTGCGCCAAAGCGCGCCACCAGCCGGCGAAACGGCAGGTCGGTGATCCCGGCAAGAGGCGCAAGGATCACGGGGGGGTCGATGGTGAGAGGGCCGAGGGCGAGGGACAACTGCCTATTCCTTGTGCGCACATCGATACTGGTAGGCTGCCCCGGGGCCAAGACCAAGGCGATGCGCCCAGATACTGACCGAAAAACATGCGATGCACAATAAATGGGCACATACGCCCAGTTCCGCGCCAGTGCGCGCCAGATTGTCATGCAGCGCGGGCTGGATTAGTCAGGTTGCAAAGGACAGGACAGAGATGGACACAGCCGTCATCATCGTCGCCGCGGGTCGAGGCAGCCGGATGGGCGGCCCGGTGCCGAAGCAGTGGCAGATGCTGGCCGGACGGCCGGTGCTGGCCCATACGGCTGCGGCCTTTGCCGGGATGCCGCTGGTTCTGGTCATCCACCCCGACGACCGCGCGCGGGCCGAGGCGCTTGGCCTTGACGCGCGGCTGGTCGACGGGGGGGCGACGCGCGATGCCTCCGTCCTTGCGGGCCTGCAGGCGTTGGAGGGAACGGGGGTCAGCCGCGTGCTGATCCATGACGGCGCGCGGCCCCTGGTCAGCCGCGCGCTGATCCAGCGGCTGATCGGGGCGCTGCACTATCACGAGGGTGCAGCCCCAGCCCTTGCGGTGACGGACGCCCTTTGGCGCGGCGTGGGCGGGCTGGTGACCGGGACGCAAGATCGTGAGGGGCTTTACCGCGCCCAGACGCCCCAGGCCTTTCGCCTGGCTCCGATTCTAGCCGCCCATCGCGCCCATCCGGGCGGGGCGGCGGATGATGTTGAGGTTGCGCGGGCGGCAGGGCTTGACGTGGCGATCGTCGAGGGCGAGGAAACCAACCTCAAGCTGACCTTTCCCGGCGATTTTGCCCGGGCCGAGGCGATCCTGAAGGGGCGCGAGATGGATGTACGGATGGGCAACGGCTATGACGTCCACGCCTTTTGCGAGGGCGATCACGTCTGGCTGTGCGGGGTGCGTGTGCCGCATGGAAAGGGCCTTTTGGGCCATTCCGATGCCGATGTGGGCATGCACGCCCTGACCGACGCGATCTATGGCGCGCTAGCCGAGGGGGACATCGGTCGACATTTCCCGCCCAGCGACCCGCAATGGAAGGGGGCGGCGAGCCATATCTTCCTGGCCCATGCCATCGGGCTTGCCCGGTCGCGCGGCTATGACCTGGGCAACTGCGATGTGACTCTGGTCTGTGAGCGCCCGAAGATCGGTCCGCATGCCATTGAGATGCAAGCGGAACTTTCGCGGATCATGGGGGTGGAGGTGGGGCGCGTGTCAGTCAAGGCCACCACGTCTGAACGTCTGGGCTTCACCGGGCGGGAGGAGGGCATCGCCGCCCTGGCCACCGCGCTTTTGGTGCGGTCGTGAACTGGGCCATCGCCACCGTCCTTGGCGCGGGCCATCTGCGCCCGGCCAGCGGGACCTGGGCCAGCGCCATTGCGGTGGTGCTGGCGGTTGCGGCCTATCAGGTGGGCTGGGCGCTTCTGGTGCCGGTGGGATGTGGGCTGGCGGTGCTGGCCGGGTTCCTCGCCGTGCCGGGGTATCTGCGGGAAAGTGTGGATCAGGACCCCTCCGAAGTGGTGATCGACGAATTCGCCGGGCAGTGGCTTGCGCTGTCGTTCACGGTCATCCCGCTGTGGCGGCACGGGGTTGAGGATATGCTGTTCGCCGCCTGGCCCGCCTGGGTGGCGCCGTTCCTTCTGTTCCGCCTTTTCGACATCTGGAAGCCTTGGGTGGTTGGCCGGGCCGACCGGATGGGGGGCACGGCCGGGGTGATGCTGGACGACCTTTGGGCCGGGCTTTTCGCGGGGGTCGGGTCAGTGGCGCTGGCGGGGCTTTATCACGGGGTGGTGCAGCCGTGGCTGGGGTAGACGTTCCGGACCTTCTGGCGCGCGCGCGCTACTGGGGCCTGAAGATCGCCACGGCGGAAAGCTGCACCGGCGGCATGGTCGCAGTGGCGCTGACCGATGTGGCGGGATCGTCCGACGTGTTCGAGCGGGGGTTTATCACCTATTCCAACGCCGCCAAGGTTCAGATGCTGGGCGTGCGTGAGGCGACGCTGGCCGCGTTTGGAGCGGTGTCTGAACAGGTGGCCTTCGAGATGGCCGAGGGGGCGCGCGCGCAATCTGGCGCGGGGCTTGCGGTGTCGATCACCGGGATTGCAGGGCCGGGTGGGTCAGAGCACAAGCCAGAGGGGCGCGTCTGCTTTGGCGTGGCGCGGGTCGGGCAGCCTACCCTGTGTGAAACGGTGGAGTTTGGTGCGCTTGGCCGGGCCAAGGTGCGCAAGGCTGCGACCGAACACGCGCTGAAACTGCTGGCGGCGGCGCTTGGCTAAGGGTTGCTTGGCAACCAAGCGGTGGCCCCACCCCATCCCGCCCCCACAAAGGGGGGAGGGAGGCGCTTGACGGGCAACGATTGCACCTTACGGGTGCAGCGCGAAGAAGCGCAGGATCTCGGTATTGGCGTCGATCTCTTCGGTCTTGCCCTCGCTCAGCCGGGCCTTGCGGCCACCGGGCCAGTGGTGCGCGCCACCTTCGACCGTCATCAGCCGCAGGACGACCGCCCTGCCTTGGCTGTAATCGGTCACCGTGACCGAGGTGCCGTCATCACGCCGGTCGATCTTGCGCTGTACCGTGGTCACCCCGTCCCCCCAGGGCGCAAGAAATGCCTTCACCACCGACGCGACCGAGGCGAAGTTGGTGCGGGTCAGGCTGGTGTCACCCTGCCCGCCCTCATAGGGCACCATGCTGTCAGCCGTGCCGTGGATGATCAGGGCGGGCACTGGCCCCTGCACCCGCGTCCGGGCTGTGTCCATCGTGCCTGCCACGCCTGCCACGGCGCGCACCAGCCCCGGGTTCCGGGCGGCAAATGTCTCGGCCATGATCGACCCGTTCGACATGCCGGTGAGGTAAACCCGCCCGCCATCGACGCCAAAGCGGTCTTGCGCGTCCTTGATGACGGCGGCGAGAAAGCCAAGGTCATCGACCCCGTTGCGGGCAGCGCCCCCGCAGCAATAGCCGCCGTTCCAGGTCAAAAGCCGGTCGCCCCGCCGCCCGGTGCCCGCGGGAAAAATCACCGCATAGCCCGCGCGGGTGGCTTTGGCCCCAAGGCCCGAAGCGCTGGCAAATTGGTCCGGGTCACCGCCCCCGCCATGCAGCGCAAGGATCAAGGGCGCGCCGCGTGGGTTGGCGGGCAGGTCGATCTGGTAGAAGCGGTCGCCCAGTTTGACCGTCTCGGCAGCGGCGGGCAGGACCGCAAGGATCAGGGGCAGGATCAGGGATAGAAGACGCATGGGAAAACTCCTTTCAGGCAGGACATTCCCAAGGTTCACGCGGGCGTGACAAGTTTCCGTCGCGTCAAAGCGGGGCCGGCCCGTAAAGTTCCGCCGCCCGGCGTTCAAAGGCGCGGACGATGCGCTGCATGGCATCGTTGAAGACAACGCCGATGATCCCTTGCAGGATGGCGTTGCGGAACTCGAAATCGACGTGGAAATCCACCTCACACCCGCCCGGAATATCGCGGAACGCCCAGTTTGACCGCATATGCCGGAACGGGCCGTCCAGATATTCGGTGTCGATCTTGCGCGCTTCGGGCCAAAGGGTCACGCGGCTGGTGAAGCGTTCGCGGAAGACCTTGAACGAGATGACAAGGTCAGCCTCCATCACCTCGGACCCGTCGGCTCCAGGTTTGCGGGTGCGGATGCGGGCGGCGGCGTTCCAGGGCAGGAACTTTGGATAGGCAGCGACATCGGCCACCAGATCATACATCTGCTGGGCGGTGTAGGGCAGGCGCTTGGTTTCGGAATGTTTGGGCATGGATCACGCGGTTTTGCCAGATGTGGCCCGGCAAGGCGGCAAGATCAAGCGGGTGCGGCAATCGCTGCCCCCTTACCAAGGGCCATCTGCGCCTGTAGGAAGGGCAGGCCCCGTGAAGGAAATTGCGATGACGGAAACCGCCCCCCCTGCCTATGCGATCGACCAGCTGATCAGCGCCAAGGCGATTGCCGCCCGGGTGGAGGGGCTGGCGCGTGAGATCACCGCGCATTTTCAGGGCACTGACAAGCTGGTGGTGGTGGGTCTGTTGCGGGGGTCCTTCGTCTTTATCGCTGATCTGGTGCGCGAAATCGAACTCCCGGTCGAGGTGGATTTCCTCGAAGCCTCCTCCTACGGCGATGCGATGCATTCCAGCCGTGAGGTGCGGATCCTGAAGGACCTGCGCGGTGAGATTGCCGGGCGCGACGTGCTGGTTGTGGAAGACATCGTCGACACCGGGTTCACGCTGCACCACGTCATTCACCTTTTGCAGGCGCGGGGGCCACGGCAGCTGAAGGTCTGCGCCCTGCTGGACAAGCCGACGCGGCGCGAGGTGGCGGTCAAGGCCGACTGGACGGGGTTTGAAATCCCCGATGAATTCGTTGTGGGCTACGGCATCGACTTTGCCCAGCGCAACCGCAACCTGCCCTATATCGGCAAGGTCCGGTTCACAGGTGCGCCATGAACATCATGGGCTGGCTGATCCGCGCGAAACGCTGGGCACAGAATCCGCCCTCGGCCGGCCAGGTGAAGCTGGTCTTCGGGGTCATCGCGCTCTGCCTGGTGATTTTCGCGCTTGAGCGGGTGTTTGGCTGGCCCGACTGGCTGGTGCTGAACCGCCTGGATGCGAAACCGTGACTGGACAGGCCCCCCAGGACCGTTAGGCTGGAGGCGTTCCACAAGGCGGGGTCTTCACATGCGGCTACTTGGCTGGCTTCTGGCATTGGGTCTGATCGGAGCGGGCGGCCTTTGGGTGCTCGCGCGGCCAAATCCGCTTAGCGAAAGCGACGTCGCGGGCCTGACCGGTGACGCAGTCAAGGGCGAAGCGGTCTTCTGGGCCGCCGGTTGCGCCAGTTGCCACATGGCCGCCGAAGCGACCGGCGACGCGCAGCTGGTGCTGGTCGGCGGGCAGCGGTTCCCATCCGACTTCGGCACCTTCATTGCCCCGAACATCAGCCAGGACCCGACCCATGGCATCGGCGGGTGGAGCCTCTTGGACCTTGCCAACGCCCTGAAGCGCGGCGTCAGCCCGGAAGGCCAGCACTATTACCCCGCCCTGCCCTATGGGTCTTACGCCAAGTTGCAGATGCAGGATGTGGCCGACCTTTACGCCTTCCTGCAGACCCTGCCCGCAGACGCGACCCCCAGCCAGCCACATGAGTTGGGCTTTCCCTTCTCGCGCCGCGAAACCATCGGGGTGTGGAAGCTTTTGTTCCTGACCGAGGATTGGTCCCTGCCCGGCAACCTGACCCCCACCGCCGACCGGGGCCGCTATATCGCCGAGGCGCTGGCCCATTGCGGCGAATGCCACACAGCACGCAATATGCTGGGGGGCATGGACACCGCGCGCTGGCTTGCCGGGGCGCCGAACCCTTCGGGCGAAGGGCGGATCCCGAACATCACGCCCGCAGCCCTTGGCTGGACCGCGCCCGACATCGTGGCCTACCTTACCACCGGCTTCACGCCCGAGTTTGACAGCGTCGGCGGGCATATGGTGCATGTGGTGGAAAACATGGCGCGGCTGCCGGAAAGCGATCGGGTGGCGGTGGCAGAGTATCTTCTGGCCGTGCCAAGCGTCGAATGATGCGCAGATCGGGGCTTATCGGCGGAAACTGGCCGTAAGCGTCTGTACCATAAGCCGGATTTACACCTTGGATGGCATTGCGTGTTCTCGGCAAGAGGCGCAGCGTTAAGGCCCAGTCCTTAAAAGGAACGTCTCATGAAAACCATAACGATGCTGGCGGCCGCACTGGCCGTTGCGGGCTTTGCTGCCTTTGCGCAGGACGCCGAGGACCCGTTTGCCGACACGGTGGAAATGCGGCACGGGCTGATGTTGCAGATGGCGACGGACCTTGGCACGGTCGGCGCGATGGCCAAGGGTGAAGTAGCCTATGATGCAGCAGTGGCCAGCAAGGCTGCGGCGAACATCGCTGCGGTCGCTTCGGTCATCAGCATGGCGCAGTGGCCCGAAGGGTCACAGTATGGGGCAGCGGCGGACAGTTACGCCCTGCCCGCAATCTGGGCCACGCCGGATGATTTCCTGACCAAGATCGCCGATCTGAACACCGCTGCAGCTACCTTTCAGGTGGCCGCCGCGACCGATGTCGATGCGCTGAAAACCGGGATGGGCGCCCTTGGTGGCGCGTGCTCTGCCTGCCACAAGGCCTATCGCCAGCCAGAGGAATAGGTCCGGCCAAGCCAGACCGCAGCAGAAAGCGGGCGGGTCGTCAGGCCCGCCCGAGCTTTTCCAGCCTTGCCGAGCGCATCCGGGCGAAATCGTCGCCGGCGTGGTAGGAAGACCGGGTCAGGGGCGTGGCCGAGACCATCAGGAACCCCTTGCCATAGGCTGCCGTCTCATAGGCCTTGAATTCTTCCGGCGTCACGAACCGGTCCACCCGGTGGTGCTTGGGGGTTGGCTGCAGATACTGGCCGATGGTCAGGAAATCGACATCGGCTGCGCGCATGTCATCCATCACCTGCTGCACGGCCTGCCGATCCTCACCCAAGCCCACCATGATGCCGGATTTGGTGAACATCGTGGGGTCAAGTTCCTTGACCCGCTGGAGCAGTCGCAAGCTGTGGAAATACCGCGCTCCGGGCCGCACTTCGGGATAAAGGCCGGGGACGGTTTCGAGGTTGTGGTTCAGCACGTCTGGCCGCGCGGCGACGACGGTTTCCAGCGCATCCGGGCCACAGCGCAAGAAATCGGGGATCAGCACCTCGATCGTCGTGGCGGGCGCGCGGTGGCGGATGGCGCGGATGGTCTGGGCAAAATGGTCGGCCCCGCCATCGGCCAGATCATCGCGGTCGACTGACGTGACCACAACGTGGTTCAGCCCCAGCTCGGCCACTGCATGGGCGACACGGCCCGGCTCGAACGCGTCGAGCGTTTGCGGCTTGCCGGTGGCCACGTTGCAGAAGGTGCAGCCCCGGGTGCAGATCTCGCCCATGATCATCATGGTGGCGTGGCCCTGGCTCCAGCACTCGCCGACGTTGGGGCAACCCGCCTCTTCGCAGACGGTGACCAGCTTTTTCTCACGCAGGATGTCGCGGGTGCGCTTGTAGCCTTCCGAGGTCGGGGCCTTCACCCGGATCCAGTCCGGTTTTTTCGGCTGGGCATTGTCGGCGCGATGCGCCTTTTCAGGGTGACGGCTTTCCGGCAATTTGAGGTCGCGCAATCAACTTTCCCCCTACAGACGCCCTGACCGTCAAATAGTCTTCTATTCGGCTGGTGGCAACGGCTGCTTGCCCGCAGTGGTGCCGCAAGGGCATGCGCGGGGCGCATGTCACGCCGCCCTGTGCCAGATAACGAGTGAGAGGGAACATGGGAAAGAAGATGATTGCCGAGGCGTTGGGGACCGCGATCCTTGTGCTGTTCGGCTGCGGATCGGCGGTCCTGATGGGCGCCGAGATTGGCATGACGGGGATCAGCCTGGCCTTTGGCCTGGCGATCGTGGCTGCAGCCTATGGTTTGGGCGCAATCTCGGGGGCGCATCTGAACCCGGCGGTCAGCCTGGGTTTGGTCATGGCTGGACGGATGACGCTGTCCGACTGCGCGGCCTATGTCGTGGCGCAGGGGATCGGGGCCATCCTGGGCGCGGGCGTCTTGTATCTGATCGCTTCGGGTCAGGCGGATTACAGCCTTGCGACCAACGGGCTTGGTCAGAACGGCTATGGCGCGGGGTATCTGGGCGAGTATTCCCTGACCTCGGCCCTGGTGTTCGAGGTGGTGATGACCTTCCTTTTCGTGACCGTGATCCTTGGGGCCACCGGCAAGGGATCGGCCGCAGGTTTTGCCGGGCTTGCCATTGGCCTGACCTTGGCCGCCATCCATCTGGTCGGGATCAATGTGACCGGCGTGTCGGTGAACCCGGCCCGGTCGGTTGGTCCGGCGGTCTTTGTTGGCGGCACTGCACTGGCGCAGCTTTGGGTGTTTATCGTGGCACCCTTGGCTGGCGGCGCTTTGGCGGGACTGGTCTATCGGGCCGGTCTGACCCGGGCCGACTGAAACGGGGCCACACCACCCAACCATTCAGGGGCGCTGGATTGCCAGCGCCCCTTTGTCGTTCCCACCTGACGACCATTTGACGCGGATCAAGGTCGCCCCCTCGCCGCCATGGCATGGGTCGGGTATCAGGGGGCCATGATGACCGGTTTTGAACTTTCGCTTGCTGTCCTAGCCCTGCTTCTGACGCCGGGGCCGACCAATTCGCTGATGCTGCTGGCCGGGGCCGAGCGGGGGTTGCCCAAGGCCGCGCGCCTGATCCCGGCCGAGGTGGCGGGCTATCTTATGACCGTGGTGCCGCTGACCCTGATCGGCCAGACTGTGCTGCAGGCCTGGCCCGGGCTGGCGATGGCGGTGGCCTTGGTGGCGGCGGTCTGGGTGGCGCTGCTGGCGGTGCGGCTGTGGCGGGTGCCGCCCGTGGAGGCGCAAGTTTCTGTCAGCGCGCGCGCCTTGTTTGTCACGACAGCCCTCAACCCCAAGGCGTTGATCTTCGGGCTGGTGCTGTTGCCATCGGCTGACCGGCTGGCGGGCAACCTGGCGCTTTTCGTCGGGCTGATCGTCATTGTGGCGGTGCTGTGGGCAGGGATCGGCGCCGAGCTTCGCAGGGCAAGCGAGACGGCGACAGGCGGCCAGCCGCGCGCGCTGTTCGTGCTGCGGCGGCTGGCCTCGGTCTTTCTGGCGGCGATGTCGGTGCTTTTGGTCCTGCGCGGCGTCTCGGCTTAGCCGATCAGCGGGCCGGACTTGCCATAGGTTTCGTCATAATGCCGCCGCAGCCGCATCAGCGCGATCCGCAGGACGATCTTACCAGACCGGGCCGCCCAGCCCATGCGCTTTTCGGCCACCTCCAGCCCTTCCAGAAAGCAGCAGCAGCGCAAGGCCACATCGCCCAAGCCCGGCCCAAGGTCACGCAAGGCAGCGGCAACCCGCGCCCGCGCCTGCCCCGGGCCTTCGGCTAGCCCGCTGTCGGCCTGAAAGGCCCCCCGGTCGCCCCCGGTCAGGAAACGATCCCAGTTCTGCGCCACGCGGGGGCCCATCTGGGCAAGTTCGAAATCCTCACGCAGACGCTCGGCCGCTTCGACAAGGTCGGCACCGAGGAACGGCTTGCCGTCCCGGTCCCGCCTGCGGCCCAGCACGCCGACCGGGCTTTCCGCAAGGTTGTAGCGGACCCGGCGCGGACCGTCGTCATCCATCACCTCACGTTCGCCCCAGACCCGATGCTGTTCGGCAAAGCCGCCTTCGCCCGCCTGCCCCTGACGGCGGCGGTCTTCCTCATCCACCATCTGGCGCAGGGCGGCACGACCGGCTGAGGTGATTTCATAGGTCGAGACGCGGCCCGGCTTGCGGCAGGTGATCCAGTCCTTCAACGTGAAGGCCTGGGCCACGCTACGGTCCAGCACGGCGGTGCGCAATGAGCGGCCATCCGGCATTTCCCGCAGGACTGCCGCCTTGTCCATCTCGGGCGCAATGGCCATCACCGCCCCCGGTTCGGCCAGGCGGCGCAGCACGCGGCGGCCTTCGCTGGCCAGGGACTGTTCATCGCACAGCTGCGGCGGGGCAGCGGAAGCAGAGGCGCTGCGGGGGTGCACGGACATGGGAAGGTCTTCCTTTCGGGCTGGGTCATTCGCGTGGTCTGGAGTGGATCTTTGGGAATGACGGGACACAGCCGACAGCGCCTCATCCATCAGCGGGTCTTCGCGACGGCTTTCAAACCGGCGCACCTGACGCAGGATGGTCGAGGGGTGGAGCCCCTCGCGTCGTGCCAGGGCCCTGAGTGACGTGCCGTCCTCAATGTGATGAAGGTAATGGCGCACGGCAGCAGGAAGCCAGTCTGGCAGGCTGGCGGCAGTAAGCTCTGGCAATTCAGTCGTCCCGTCCTTGTCGCCACCCGGGGTGTGCATCGTCCAGCCTTGGACAATCGCAACCTTGGGTGGAATTGGTTACCTGTTCGTTAAACACTCGCTCGGTTTGAACAATTGCGCGTAATTCCTAAACTTCTCGGTAACCTCCGCGCGCTGTAAACGCCGATCACGCAACGCCAGGTTGACAGCGTGCATGATGCGCACTCCAGAATCCGGAGAGCCAAATGTCAGATTTTCGCATGATCCTTGCCAACCTGCGCCGTCCGCGCCTGTTGATGCACGCCGCCCGCTTCGGCTTGGGGGATTACCGCCGCGAGCGCGACCTGCGGCGCCTGGTCCGCTGCGGGCTGTCGCCCGAGGATACCGTGCCGTCGCTGATGTCGGTCGAGGCCGCGCTGGAAGAGACGCGGCTGAAGGGCGACATGTCCTATTCCGTCGCCCGCCACATCGAAGTGCTGATCGCGCTTCTGGCCGAAGCGCAGCTTTTGCGCCGTGACGGGGTGGCGTAAGCCATGCAAAAGGGGCGGAAAACCGCCCCTTTTCTTCGGTCAGCTGGTGCCTGCCGTCAGATGAAAGCGTCGGGCATCGCGGCCTTGCGGGTGGCGACGAACGCCTCAAGCGCCTCACGGGTGCCCGGGTCAAGGTCCGGGGCCTGATAATCGGCCAGCTGCTTTTTCACGCGTTCCGACGCAAGGGCCTGCGTGTCGCGCGCGCCCTCTTCGGCCCAAGTCTCGAACGGTTTGTAATCAAAGAGTTCCGACCGCCAGAAGGCCGACTTGAAGTTCGCCTGCGTATGCTCACAACCAAGGAAATGGCCGCCCGGCCCCACCTCGCGCAGCGCCTCCATCGCCTGGCCGTTGGTGTCCATCATGACGCCTTGGGCAAGGTGGTGCAGCGTGCCCAACTGGTCGGCATCCATGACGAATTTCTCGTAGGACGACACAAGGCCGCCTTCCAGCCAGCCGCAGGCGTGCAGCATGAAGTTGACGCCCGCCAGCAGCGCCATGTTCAGCGAATTCGCCGTCTCATAGGCCGCCTGCGCGTCCGGCAGTTTCGAGCCGCAGAAGCTGCCGCCTGACCGGTACGGCAGGTTCAACCGCCGGGCGAGCTGCCCTGCCCCATAGGTGATATGCGCGGCCTCTGGTGTTCCGAAGGTCGGCGCGCCCGAGTTCATGTCGATCGAGGTCACGAAAGCGCCAAAGATCACCGGCGCGCCCGCACGCACAAGTTGTGAATAGGCGACACCGGCCAGAACCTCGGCCAGGACCTGCGTCAGGGTGCCGGCGACCGTGACCGGGGCCATCGCCCCACCAACGATGAAGGGGCTGATGATCGCGGCCTGATTGGCGCGGGCATAAACCTCCAGGGCGCCCATCATGATGCCGTCAAAGGTCAGCGGGCTGTTGATGTTGATGAGGGAGGTCATCACCGTGTTCTGGTCAACGAAGGCGTCGCCGAACAGAATCTTCGACATCGCCACCGAATCTTCGGCGCGAGAGGGTTCGGTGACCGACCCCATGTAAGGCTTGTCGCTCAGCGTCATGTGGGCAAGCAGCATGTCCAGGTGGCGCTTGTTCACCGGCACATCCGTCGGCTCGCACACCGTGCCGCCGGAATGGTGCAGCCATTTCGACATGTAGCCCAGCTTCACGAAGTTCTGGAAATCGTGGATCGTCGCATAGCGGCGGCCGCCTTCGGCGTCGCGCACGAAGGGCGGTCCATAGACCGGGGCCAGCACCAGATTGCGGCCGCCAACCTCGACGTTCCGCTCAGAATTGCGGGCGTGTTGGGTGAAGCTGGACGGGGCGGTGGCACACAGCTTCCGCGCCAGACCGCGCGGAATATGGACGCGTTCGCCCTTCACATCCGCCCCCGCAGCGCGCCACAGGTCCAATGCGCCGGGGTTTTCGACGAAATTCACGCCGATCTCTTCCAGAACGGTTTCGGCGTTCCATTCGATGATCTGCAGCGCTTCTTCGTTGAGAATCTCGAAATTCGGGATGTTGCGCTGGATGAAGCGGGCAGAGTCAAAGCTGACCGCCGTCCGTTCTGCCCGGCGCGATGCCCCGCCGCCGCTGCGGCCCTTGCGTCCTGCCAATTCGTTCATGTCCGCCTCCGATCGGTTTGCCGCCCTTATGCCGCCAAACGCCTTGGAACCGCCCCCCGTTTCCGTCGCCTGCGAACCAAAAGCGACACGCCTTCTTCCAGAAAACGACCCGCATTTGCTCTTTTGAAAAATACTCCACGGGGGTTTGGGGGTGTGAAACCCCCAATTCCGCCCTCAACCACCCCTTGCACGATTTGAAACCGCGCGCTACGCGGACGCATGACCCAACATGCTCATGACCGCCTTCTGATCATCGACTTCGGCAGCCAGGTAACGCAGCTGATCGCGCGCCGCCTGCGTGAGTTGAACGTCTACTGCGAAATCCACCCCTACAACCGCGTGGATGACGCTTTCCTGCAGTCCTTCGCCCCGAAAGCGGTGATCTTTTCCGGTGGCCCGGCCAGCGTTTACTGGGAAAACGCGCCGATGCCGCCGAAGGGCGTGTTTGACCTTGGCGTGCCGATCCTGGGCATCTGCTATGGCCAGCAGGTGATGATGCATTGCCTGGGCGGCCATGTCGAAGGCGGCCACGGCACGGCCGAATTCGGCAAGGCGTTCGTCACCCCGACGGACCTGACGCACCCGTTCCTGGCCGGCTGGTTCCCGCCCGAAGCTGGCCCCCAGGCGCAAGAGCAGGTCTGGATGAGCCATGGCGACCATGTGTCGAAGATCGCGCCTGGGTTCAACGTCTATGGCACTTCGCCGAACGCGCCCTTCGCCATCACGGCAGACCCCTCGCGCCATTTCTACGCCGTGCAGTTCCACCCCGAGGTGCACCACACCCCCAAAGGCGCGCAGCTGTACGAGAATTTCGTCAAGCTGGCCGGGTTCAAGGGCGACTGGACGATGGGCGCCTACCGCGCCGATGCCATCGCCAAGATCCGCGCGCAGGTGGGCGACGGCAAGGTGATCTGCGCCCTCTCCGGGGGCGTTGATTCTTCCGTGGCTGCCGTCCTGATCCACGAAGCCATCGGCGACCAACTGACCTGCGTCTTCGTCGACCACGGGCTGTTGCGCTTGGGTGAGGCGGAACAGGTCGTGACCATGTTCCGCGACCACTACAACATGCCGCTGATCCATGCGGATGAAAGCGCCCTCTTCCTCGGCGCGCTGGAAGGCGTGTCCGACCCAGAGGTCAAGCGCAAGACCATCGGCCGCCTCTTCATCGACGTCTTCCAGAAACACGCCACCGCCGTTGGTGGCGCGAAATTCCTCGCCCAAGGCACGCTTTATCCGGACGTGATCGAGTCTGTCAGCTTCTCCGGCGGGCCTTCGGTCACGATCAAAAGCCACCACAACGTCGGCGGCCTGCCTGAAAAGATGGGCCTGAAACTGGTTGAGCCCCTGCGTGAGCTGTTCAAGGACGAAGTCCGGGCCCTGGGGCGCGAACTTGGCCTGCCGCAAAGCTTCATCGGCCGCCACCCCTTCCCCGGCCCCGGCCTTGCGATCCGCTGCCCGGGTGAGATCACGCCCGAGAAACTCGACATCCTCCGCCGCGCCGATGCGGTCTATATCGACCAGATCCGAAAGCACGGGCTTTACGACGAAATCTGGCAAGCCTTCGCCGCGATCCTGCCGATGAAGACCGTCGGCGTGATGGGCGACGGCCGCACCTACGACTACGCCCTCGCGCTGCGCGCGGTGACCAGCGTCGACGGCATGACCGCCGACTATTACCCTTTCACCCACGACTTCCTTGGCGAAACCGCCACAAGGATCATCAATGAAGTCAAAGGGATCAACCGCGTCTTCTACGACTGCACGTCGAAGCCGCCGGGCACGATCGAACTGGAGTGATCCACGTCACCGGCACCCTGACCTGCGCGACTGAGGCTGAGGCGGACGTCGTGCGCCGCCACTTGCCGACGCACATCGCGCTCAGCCGCGCTGAGGCCGGCTGCCTTTCCTTCAATGTCGACCCGACCGAAGATCCGCTGGTCTGGCGGCTGGACGAATCCTTCACCGACCGCGCGGCGTTTGAGGCGCATCAGGTGCGCACCAAGGCCAGCGAGTGGTTCACTGCCACCGCTGGCCTCGCGCGCGAGTTCAAGGTTTCTGGGGACTAGAACCGCCCGCGAAAGGCGCTTGCGGTCAAGGGGTTGCGCTGATTTGGCGCCTCACGCGCGCGCAGGCCTTCGGGCAGATTTTCGACCGGGCCTTGATGGCCAATCGCCACCACGGCGTGCAGGCTGTGCGCTTCGGGCAGGGCCACAGCGGCGGCTAGGGCGGGTATGTCAAAGCCGCCCATCGCGTGGGCCACCAGCCCCATCGACTGCACCTGCAACGCGAGGCTCATCCAGGCCGCACCCGCGTCAAACGCTGCCCAGCGGTTCGGGTTGACCTTCCCGTCAGCGGCCACCGTCACATCGCGGGACGCCACAACGATCAGCGCCGCCGCCTTGCCCGCCCAATCGCGGTTGAAGGGCACCAGCGCCGCAAGGATCGCCTGAAAGCCCGCATCGCCACGCAAGCCCCAGACAAAACGCGCGGGCTGGTTGTTCGATGCCGAAGGTGCCCAGCGGGCGGCCTCAAGCACGCTCAGCACCTCCGCTTCCGTGACGGTGGCCTCGCTGAACGACCGTGGCGACCACCGCGCGGGAAACTGCGGGTCAACCGGGTGATCAGGCAGGCGGGCGGGGGCATGGTCCAGCGACATCGGGGCTTCCTTCATTTCTGACCGTAAAGATAGCCCCACACCGGCCAAGGGCAACTCTGCCTGCGGGCAGAGCGCTTGTGCGGGGCCGACCCTTGCGGTCGGGCCCTACCGCCACGCTCTGCGGCCAAGGCCATGCGGAATGCAAGGGCAAGGCAGCAGCCCCCGGCACCGCCGATGGCGTCACGTGTTGGAAAAACGCAGCCGGAACCGGTTGAGCGGGAAGAACGGGTCCGCGCCCTTGTCATCATATTCGGCCCGGGTCAGCATGAGGAGGCCGGAGCCGCAGATCACCACGGGGCGCCCTTCGTCCAGAAACAGCACCTTTCCCGGATGCCGGTCTTCCACCACGACATCGGCCACCTCTTCCGCCGCTAGGATCCGCAAGAGCCTGCCCTCAAAGCCGGTGGCCGCCCCCCTGTAAGGCGCGCCGACCGCGTCGATCAACCGCCGGATCTCGGCCGCGGACCTCGACCAGTCGATCTGGTAGTCCGACTCATCGCGCCAAACGCTGTAAGTGGCCCGGCCCTCATCCTGGGGGGTGGCGGGCAAGGGGCGTTTGGCGAGGAGGTGACCAAGAACCGTCTCGGCGCAGGCCAGGTAGTTGGCCATGTTGATAGTAATCGCCTCGGCAATGGTGATCGGATAGGCGATCTGGCAGGCAGATTGGGCAATGATCGCGCCCCTGTCATAGCCACCGGCCCCGAAAAGCGCGGTCACGCCAATTTCAGTCTCACCCTTGACCAGCGTCGTCACCAAAGGCGCAAAACCCCGGTAGCGGGGCAGAACCGAGTCATGAAACACGATCAGCCGATCCGCCGGATGCGGTATCAGCCAACGCCAAGCGACTGCCATCGCATAGTCCGTGGTGACAATGTCGAAGTCGGCCTTCTGCACGACGGGAATGCCTTCCGCCTTGCACAGAGCGATGATCTCGGCCGCGCAGTCGTTCTGCAAGGCAGAATCGCGGCCGACCACGACCAAGGCGAACAACGCCTTGTAGCGGCCCACGGTGCCTTGCAGGAAGGCAAGCCCCTTTTCGGTCATCAGAAACAGGGTCACGGGCTTCGGGGCGGTGTCGGTCATGGGGGTACGGTGGTCCGGGGTCATGCAATCGTGGTGCCTGTGCGGGGCTGCTTAGACGTCAGTTGTGCGCTGTCTTTGCGGGGCATGGCAACGGTCACGTGCTGTGTATGGCGCGCGGCAGACTGGTATGGCGCACCATACCCTTCCGGAATGACTGACTTGGCGGCGACCTTCTGCTGACGCAGACCTGAGGCCAGCCGCAGCCGGAGGACCCCATGCGCCTTGCCCTTGCCCTTGTCTTTGCCGTCCTGCTGGCCCCAACGGCCCATGCCGCCTGCAAGCAGAACTTCACCACCCTTGGCCTGCCGCTTCTCAGCCAGATCGAGTATCGCACCTTTGAGACCTACAAGGGTCTTGGCCAGACCACGGCAGCCAAGCGGCTAGCGGCCCGGCTTAAGGCCGAAGGCTATGCGGCGGTGCGCCGGTCGGGCGGGGTGGTGACGGCGCTGCAGGAAACCTCAGGCTCAGGCCGCCCGCAGGAATTGCGCTTCATCGTCACAGAAAAGGGCGGCAAAACCACGATCGAGGCGATCTTCACCATCCAGCAGGGTCAGGTCGCGGGCAACCGCGTGGTGCGGGATGAGTTGTGCCGCCTTATCGCCACCGCCGCCGGATAAGGGCCACGCTGGACATTCGCGCTTCGGGGCGGCAAGGCTGCGGGGATGAGCACCCCATACCGCCCGCTTGCCGCCGCCCTGTGGATGACCGGGGCCATCGCGGCCTTTACCGCCATGGCCGTCGCCACCCGCCAGATCAACGGCGCGCATGACACGTTCGAGATTCTGGCCTTCCGGTCGATGATCGGCTGGCTGATCGTCGTCGCGGTCGGGGCCAGCCTTGGGCATCTGGGCCGCATCCGCACCGACCGGCTGGGCAGTCACCTTGTGCGCAACGTCTTTCACTTCACCGGGCAGTCGCTGTGGTTCTGGGCGATCACGATGATCCCCCTCGCGCAGGTTTTCGCGCTGGAGTTCACCTCGCCGATCTGGGTCATCCTGTTGTCGCCGCTCCTCTTGGGCGAAAAGCTGACCCGCACCAAGCTGCTGGCCGCCGCCCTGGGCTTTGCCGGGGTCTGGATCGTGGCCCAGCCGGATTTCACCGCAATCGACTATGGCGTGCTGGCGGCCATCGGGGCGGCCGTCTTCTTTGCGGCCACCACGCTGATGACCAAGGTCCTGACCAAGGGCGAGGCGATTGTCGGCATCCTTTTCTGGCTGACGCTGATGCAGGCCGGCTTCGGCAGCGCCGCGATGCTGGCCGATGGGCAGGTTTCGCTGCCGACCTGGGCCACCCTGCCCTGGCTGACGCTGATCGCGGTCGCGGGTGTCACGGCACATCTGTGCCTGACGACCGCGCTGTCCCTGGCCCCGGCAAGCATGGTCGTCCCGGTGGACTTTGCCCGCCTGCCGGTGATCGCGGCCATCGGCGCGGTGTTTTACAACGAGTCGGTGGAAGTCACCCTCTTCCTTGGGGCGGGCCTGATTTTCCTTGGCATCTGGATCAACCTGCGGGGTGGCACATCTGCGCCACAGGCAGAACCCGTCACAAAACCGTGACGCGGCGTCATTGATTGACCCACGTCAGGCTGGGTCGTAGCGTTTCGGTCAGGGAAAATCCTTTATCGGGGATGAGGACAATGAAACGCAGTCTGACAACGGCGCTTGCCGTGGCCGCCGCCGCCACCAGCGCCCATGCCGGGGGGGTCGAACGTTCGACCCAGTCCGTCGCGATCCTGTTCGAACAGGGCCGCTATGCCGAACTCAGCTTTGGGACGTTCTCGCCGGACGTCAGTGGCACCGCCCCCGCAGCTTTGGGTGGTGCGAACTCAGGCGACATGACGTCGACCTACAACACCTACAGCTTGGGCTACAAGATGGACATGGGCGAGCGGATGGACTTCGCTGTGATCATCGACCAGCCCATCGGGGCCGATGTCGCCTATCCGACCGGCACCAGCTATCCGTTGCAAGGCTCCACGGCCAAGCTGACCTCCAGCGCCATCACCGCGCTGCTGCGCTATCAGTTTGAAAACAACGTCTCGGTCTACGGTGGTCTTCGTTACCAGACCGTCAAAGGTGAGGTTGCGTTGTCGTCGGGTTATACGCTTGCAACCAACAACGACTCAGAAGTTGGCTATGTGGTTGGTCTGGCGTGGGAAAAGCCCGAGATCGCTGCCCGTGTCGCCTTGACCTACAACTCGTCGATCACTCACAGCCTCGAGTCCGTCGAAGTTGGCAGCCCCACTGCGGGCTTTGACACGGAAGTTCCGCAGTCGGTCAACTTGGAATTCCAGACCGGTATTGCCAAGGACACCCTGCTTTTCGGCTCGGTCCGTTGGCAGGAATGGTCGGCCTTTGTCATCAACCCGCCCCTGTTTGATGTCGTGTCGGGTCCGCCGCTGGTGGCTTATGCCAGTGACCGGGTCACCTATAACCTTGGCGTCGGGCGCCGCTTCAATGACAACTGGTCCGGCGCGATCACCCTCGGCTATGAACCTTCGGATGGCGAGCGGACCGGCAACCTTGGGCCGACTGACGGCTTCAAGAGCATCGGTCTTGCGGCGACCTACACGATGGACAACGTCAAGATCACTGGTGGTGTGCGCTACGTCGATATCGGCGACGCGGTTGCAACCCTTGGGCCCGGCGTGCCCTTCACCGACAACTCCGGCGTCGGGGTCGGCATTCGGGTCGGCTACTCGTTCTGAGCCTAGCCCTGCATGACAAGACCCCCGCCCCCACCCGGGCGGGGTTTTTCATTGTCTGGCGCCCGGCCCGGCGCTAACAGGGGCGCGTGAGGTGACGCGATGATCTATCAGACCGGCAAGGACTATCTGGCCGCTTCCGCCAAGCGGGTGCTGCTTTACGGCATGTCGGGCCTGGGCAAGACCCATCTGGCCACCATGCTGCGGGATCGCGGGTCGTGGTTCCACTACTCGGTCGATTACCGGATCGGCACACGCTACATGAACGAACACATCGCCGACAACTTCAAGCGTGAGGCGATGAAGGTCCCGCTTCTGCGTGAACTGCTGATGACCGACAGCGTCTACATCGCGTCGAACATCACCTTCCACAACCTGGCACCGCTTTCCACCTACCTTGGCAAGCCCGGCGATCCGGCCAAGGGCGGGCTGCCCTTTGCCGACTACATGAAACGGCAGGAACAGCACCGGCAGGCCGAGGTGGCAGCCATGCTGGACACCGCGCATTTCATCGACCGGGCCACCGGCATCTATGGCTATCCGCATTTCGTCTGCGATACGTCCGGTTCCATCTGCGAGGTAGTGACGCCGGAAGACGCCGGCGATCCGGTGATGCGGCAACTCTCCGACACACTCCTTCTGGTCTGGATCAAGGGGTCGGACGACCACACGGCGGAACTCGTCCGCCGCTTTGACCGCGCGCCAAAGCCGATGTATTACCAGCCGGCTTTTCTTCATGCGGCGTGGGAAGATTACCGCGCAACCCATTCTGTCAGCGAAGAAACCTGCGATCCGGACCACTTCGTCCGCTGGACCTATGCCCGCGCGTTGGCCCACCGCCAGCCGCGCTATGCCGCCATGGCCCGCTGGGGGGTGACCGTCACTGCCGAAGAGGTGGCAAAGGTCCAGACGGCCGAGGATTTCGACACCCTCATCGCCATGGCCATCGACCGGCGCTGAGCGCTGCCCTTGCAGCCACTCCCCGCACCCCTTAGCTACATGCCCGCCCATCAGGACCCGTACCCCATGCCGATCAAGCTGCCCGAGACCCTGCCCGCCTACAACGTCCTCAAGGGCGAAGGCGTCATGGTCATGTCGCCCGAACGGGCGGCGCGGCAGGATATCCGGCCGCTGAAGATCGGGCTTCTGAACCTGATGCCGAAGAAGATCCAGACCGAAAACCAGTTCGCCCGGCTGATCGGCGCCACGCCCTTGCAGATCGACCTGCACCTGATCCGCATGTCGGAACACCAGACCAAGAACACCGCGGCCGAACACATGGCGACCTTCTACCGCCCCTTCCAGGAGGTGAAGGGCGAGAAGTTCGACGGCCTCATCATCACCGGCGCCCCGATCGAACATCTGCCGTTCACGGACGTCACCTATTGGGATGAGCTGTGCGAGGTGATGGACTGGACCCAAACCCATGTGCAGTCCACCTTCGGCGTCTGCTGGGGCGGGATGGCGATGATCAACCATTTCCATGGCGTGCAGAAACACATGCTGCCGCACAAGGCCTTCGGCTGCTTCCGGCACAAGAACCTTGCACCAGCCTCGCCCTATCTGCGCGGGTTTTCCGATGATTTCGTGATCCCCGTCAGCCGCTGGACCGAAATGCGCCAGGCCGAGATTGACGCAGCCCCCGGCCTGCGCACGCTTCTGGGGTCGGATGAGGTTGGCCCCTGTCTGGTCGAGGATGCCGCCCACCGCGCGCTCTATATCTTCAACCACTTTGAATATGACAGCGACACGCTGAAGCAGGAATATGACCGCGACGTTGCCTCAGGCACGCCGATCAACGTGCCGCTCAACTACTTCGAAGGTGACAATCCCGCGATGCCGCCCCTGAACCGGTGGAGAAGCCACGCCCACCTGCTATATGGTAACTGGATCAACGAGATATACCAGAGCACGCCGTATGAGATGGACGAGATTGGCCGCTAGCTTCCTCATCGCCGCAGCCGCCCTCGCCGGGGTGACGCATTGGCGGGCCTCCGCCCGTGAGGCGGCGGCTGAGGCTGCCTTCCCGCCCTCGGGCCAGTTCGTCACGGTCGACGGCCTGCGCCTGCATTATGAGATGTCGGGCAGCGGGCCGGACCTTGTGATGATCCACGGTGCCAGTGGGTCTTTGCGCGACCTGACCTTTGCGCTCCGCGAACAGTTGACCGACCGCTACCGGGTGACTGTGATCGACCGCCCCGGTCTTGGCCATTCCGACCCGCAGCCAGAGGTCAGCCTTCTGGCGCAGGCGCAAGCGATCAAGGCGGCGGTGGCAGAGCTTGGGGTGAAAGATCCGATCGTGCTGGGGCAAAGCTACGGTGGGGCGGTGGCCCTTGCCTGGGCGCTGGATGGCGGCCCGCGCGCGTTGGTTCTGGTCGGCAGCCCCTCCCTGCCCTGGCCCGGCACACTTGACCCATGGTATCGCGTGACCTCAACCGCCCTTGGGCGCGCCTTTGCGGTCCCCCTCGCCTCGGCCTACGTGCCGCAATCCTATGTCACGGCCGCCACCAGCGCCGTCTTCGCGCCCGATCCCGTGCCGCCGGGCTATGAGGCGCATCTGGGTACCGCCCTGACCCTGCGCCGCCAGACCCTTGCCGCCAACACGGCGCAGGTGAATGCCTTGCGGGCCGAGCTGGTCACGATGGAGCCGCGCTATCCCGGCCTGACCCTGCCGGTAGAACTGGTCCATGGCTCCGCCGATACCGTCGTGCCTTTGGCCATCCACTCCGGCCCGCTGTCGAAGCTTTTGCCCAATGTGACGCTGACGGTGATCGACGGGGCCGGCCACATGCCGCACCATGGGCACAGCCAGACCGTGATCGACGCAATCGACCGCGCTGCATTGCGCTGACCGGCCCAATCGCCATACTGGCGCCAAACCGGAGGGATGATCATGAACCTGCCATTTGACGGCGCCATCAGCCGCTACTTCCGCGAAGGTGCCCCGCCTGAGGTCCGCAAGGCGATTGAAAAGGCCGGCAAGGACGAAGTCCTGACCAAGTCCTACCCCTACCGCGAAGAGATGAAGGGCAAGGACTATGACGCGCAGATGGAGGTGCTTCAGGTCGAGCTTGCGAAGATGCAGGCTGCGATCAAGACCACCGGACAGCGCGTGATTGTCGTCTTCGAAGGCCGGGATGCCGCGGGCAAGGGCGGCGCCATCAAGGCCGTGACCGAAAACATGAACCCTCGTCAGGCGACCGTTGTGGCCCTGCCAAAGCCGACGGAACGCGAAAGCCAGCAATGGTATTTCCAGCGCTATGTCGACTGGTTCCCCGCCAAAGGCGAAATCGCGCTTTTTGACCGCAGCTGGTACAACCGCGCGATGATCGAGCATGTGTTCGGCTTCTGCACCCCGGACCAGCGCGCGAAGTTCTTCCGTCAACTGCCTGAGTTTGAACAGATGATCGCGGATGAAGGGATCATCTTCCTGAAGATCTGGCTTGAGGTCGGCCGGGCCGAGCAGCTGAAACGCTTCCTCGACCGCGAGGGGGATTTGCTGAAGCAATGGAAGCTGAGCCAGATTGATGTCGACGGGCTGGCCAAATGGGACGACTACTGCGCCGCCATTGATGAGACAATGAAGAAGACCAGCTTCAAGCACGCCCCCTGGACGGTGATCCTGTCCGACGACAAGAAGCGCGCGCGGATTGCGGCGATCCAGACGCTTCTGGGCGCGGTGGACTATGCCGGCAAGGACGCCAAGGCGATCGGCAAGATCGACACCAAGATTTGCGGCGGCCCGGCCCTGCGGCCAAAGGACTGACGTGAAGCGCGGCTATCACCACGGCAACCTGCGCCAGGCCCTGGTCGAGGCGGCGCTGACGCTGATTGCCGACAAGGGCCCACAGGGCTTTACCCTGTCCGAGGCCGCGAAGGCCGCCGATGTGACCCCCGCCGCCGTCTACCGCCACTTCGCCGGGCGCGATGACCTGCTGGCCGAGGTCGCGCGTCAGGGGTTCGACATCTTCGCCGCCCTTCTCGAATACGCCTATGACGAAGGCCGCCCCACCCCCCTTGCCGCGTTCGAAGCGACAGGAAGGGCCTACCTCGCCTTTGCCCGCAAGTATCCCGGGCACTATCAGGCGATGTTCGAAAGCGGGTTGCAGCCGGGCCAGCACCCGGATCTGGCAAATGTCTCATCCAAGGCCCGCGCGACGATGGACCGCGCGGCGACGCACCTTTCGCAAGCCCTGCCGATTGAACGGCGGCCTCCGGCCAGCATGATCTCGGCCCATGTCTGGGCGGTCAGCCACGGCGTGGTGGAGTTGTTCCTGCGCGGCAACGGCGGCCCGCAACCCTGGGCGCCTGAGGACCTGCTGGAGACCGGCATCGGGATCTACCTGCGCGGCCTGGGCCTGATCTCGCCCGACAGATAAACACAGAGCCCGAGTTTTCGCAGAAAACTCGTGCACTGATTTTCTACGAAAATCAGGCGTTCAGCGGAACAGAACCAGCGCGCTTGGGCTCCAGGCGACGCGGACCTTGGTGCCCACGTCGAGGACCGGGCGACCGGGGACGTTGCGCATCGACAGGCGCACTTCGACATCCGTGCCACCCAGATAGACGTCGTAATAGGTCATGTCGCCGAAGTAGATCACCTCGTCGATCACGCCATCCGTCTCACGCTCACTGGCTTTCTGGTCATCGTAGAGAAGCGTCAGCGTCTCGGGCCGCAGGCCGACCACGGGGGATTCCCCCGATGCCGCCGGGGCTTGTGCGATGTCGATCGCCACGCGGCCCAGACCTTTCGCCTCGATCTCAACCTTGTCGCCGGCTTCGGACAGGATCGTCGCCGGGATGAAGTTCATCGTGCCGATGAAATCCGCGACCTTCTTGGTCGCCGGGCGGCGATACAGCGTTTCGGGGTCGGCGAGCTGCGCAATTTCGCCTTCGAACATCACGGCGATACGGTCGGACATAACCAGCGCTTCTTCCTGGTCGTGGGTCACCAGAATGAAGGTGATGCCGACCTGACGCTGCAGCTTGATCAGTTCGACCTGCATATGCTCGCGCATCTTCTTGTCGAGGGCGCTGAGGGGTTCGTCGAGCAAGAGCACCTTCGGCTTCAGGATCAACGCCCGCGCCAAAGCCACCCGCTGCCGTTGCCCGCCGGACAGCGCATGGGCCGCCCGCGCGCCATAGCCTTTCAAGCCCACCATCTCCAGCGCCTCGGCCACGGCCTTGGCCTTTTCGGATGCCGACCGCGGGTCCTTGCGCAGACCAAAGCCCACATTTTCCGCGACACTCATATGCGGGAAGATCGCGTAGCTTTGGAACACCATGTTCGTCGGCCGCACGTTCGCCGGCACCCCGGCCATCGACTTGCCGTCGATCATCACCACGCCCGAGGAGATATCCTCAAACCCCGCAATGGTGCGCAGAAGCGTGGTCTTGCCACAGCCCGATGGACCAAGGAGCGAGAAGAACTCCCCCGCCTTGATCGTGCCGTTGATGCCGCGGAGGGCATGATAGTCGCCATAATACTTATGGACGTCCTTGAATTCGATCATCGTTGGGCGGTCGTCGCTTGCGGTCACAGGAAGCCTCCGGAATCTTTGCCACCCGCCTTGGCGATGCCACGGCGGCGCATGTACTCGGCAAAGCCAAGCAGGATGATCGAGAACAGGACCAGCACCGTCCCCAACGCCAGCATGGATGGCACTTTGGCGGGGAAACGGAACTGGCCGAAGATATAGACCGACAGGATCGGCTGGCCCGACCCCAGGAAGTTCGCGATGATGAATTCGTCGAACGAGATGGTGAAGCAGATCAGGAAGCTGGCCATGATCCCCGGCATCACCAGGGGCAGAACGATCAGCCGGAAGGTCGACAGCGGAGTTTCCCCCAGATCGAGCGCCGCCTCTTCCAGCGACCGGTCCAGCGACTGGAAGGCCGAGGTCAGGATCGCCACCGCGAAAGGCGTGCAGATCAGCACCTGCCCGAGGATGACGGTGAACAGGGACAAGGGAATGCCGATCGACAAGAGCACGACCAAAAGCGCCATCGCGACGATCATTTCGGGCAGGACCAAGGGCAGCATGACCATGCCCAGGATCGGCCCCTTGCCCGGGAACCGGTAGCGGACCGATGCGCGGGCGGCGAAGATCCCCAGGATGGTGGAAATCGAGGCGACCGACAGCGCGATGATCAGGCTGTTCTTCGCCGCATTGCGCAGGTTCTGATCGGCAGCCATCTCGGCAAACCACTGGGTGGTAAAGCCTTGCAGCGGGAAAGCGACGACCCGGCTGTCATTGAAGGCAAAGATCGGCAGCAAGAGGATCGGGCCGTAGAGGAACAGCAGGTAAAACAGCGTGTAGCTGCGCAGGAAGGGTGCGTTCTTCATTTCTGCCCCCCGATGAAACGCCGGTTGAGCAGGACAAAGACCACGCTGACGATCCCCACCATCAACATCGAGGCCACCGCAAAGGCCGAGCCTTGGGCGAAGTTGGCCAGTTTCAGAAGCTGGGTCTCGATCAGGTTGGCGATCATGGGCTCTTTCCCGTCACCGACGAGCTCCGGCGTCACATAGTCGCCCACCGTGGGGATGAAGACGATCAACGCCGCCGCGATGACGCCGGGCATCGACAGGGGCAAGGTGACCCGCAGAAACGTGCTCCAGCGGCTTTCGCCAAGGTCCTGACCGGCCTCAAGCAGGCTGCGGTCCACCTTTTCCAGGCTGACAAAGATCGGCAGCACCGCGAAAGGCGCATAGGCATGGGCCAGAACGATGATGATCGACAGGATCGAATAGCTGGCGATGTTCAGCTGCGTGTCCATGAAGCCAAGCGACATCAGCGTGCTGTCCACCACCCCGTCATAGCCAAGGATCACGAACCACAGGCTGACGCGGATGATGTAGCTGGTCCAGAACGGAATGGTGATCAGGAACAGCCACAGGCTTTTGCGTTCCGGCTTGACGTGAAAGCTGACGAAATAGGCCACCGGATAGGCCAGCATCACCGTGATGAAGGTCACGGTCAGCGCCACCAGCAGCGATTTCAGCATGATGTAGCCGTAGACGGGGCGCGACCAGAGTTCGGCGTAGTTTTCGCCGGTGATGGGAAGCAACACGCTGCCCCGCGATCCGGTCAGGACGGAATAGATCAGCACGGTCGCCAGCGGCACGGCCAGCAGCAGGATCACGTAGATTGCGGTCGGACTGATCAGCTTGAGACCGGCCCGCGCCTCCGCACTCGGAATTTGTGCCATCGTTTCCCCTACACCCCTGCGGCCCCGTCCCTGTTCCGGGACTTTCGGCGCGGCACCCGTTCTGACGTTTGATCAAAACTAGCCGGGTTCAGCGCCGTTAGGCAAGAGGGGCATCATCGGCAGCGAAAAGCAACCCCGAAGCGGGGGTGGCGGGGCACATCACCCAGCCACCTGCCCTATCCGCCGATACGCTCAATGGCGATTGCCCGCTTTTTCAACTCGTCATACAGGGTCGGCACCACGCGCAAGGACCCCACGGCCACGCGCAGCGCTTCCGAGATGCGGGCCTCGGACGGATCATCGGTGGCCACGCGCCAGATCATCCGCCGCGTCACGCCATCGTCATAGACGATTTCGGTGTTTCCGGTCCGCGTCTTGCGCCAACCAAGAAAATCCGCGCCGCCATGCGGCGCGTGAAAGGTAGATTGCAGTCCCATTTTTCGGGCTCTCTTGTTTTTCTGCTCTGGGTGGAATCTTCCGCTAGGTCAGGCCCTTCGGTCAATCGCCCTGTCAGGCAAATCCGCGTGATCGAGTCCCATTTGCAACAGGTGCGGAATTCCCCCCTAGACCGAAAGGTCGGATGGCGGGCGTGCCAGAAGGTCCGCCAGCACCTGCATTGCCGCTTCAAAGCCCGAACGCGGCAGGTTGCCGGCAATCGCGATCCGCACCGCATTCGGCGCGCGGCCGTGGACCAGCGCATATTCATCCGCCGACCGGACCAGAACCCCCCGCGCCTCGGCCATCCGCACGAAGGTCGAGGCGCGCCACCCCATGGGCATCCGCAGCCAGACAAAGGGCACGCCGGGTTGCCAGCCCAGATCATAGGCGCCAAGGATGTTGACCAGGATCTGCTGGCGAGCGGCAAATTCCGCCTGCACCCGCGCCTTGATCGCCGCCGCAGCACCTGACCGGAAAAGATGCAGCATCAGGTCCGCCACCGGCCGCGACAGGGCAAAAAAGCCGTGCTGCGCCGTCAGACGCCCGGCCTCACCCATGCCCGCCGGGCAAATCACATAGCCAAAGCGCAAGGCGGCAGAGATCGTCTTTGACACCGACCCGACCAGCCAGACCCGTTCCGGCGCCAGCGCCCGCAAGCTGGGGATGTCGGTTTCGGCCACCGAATAGCAGTCATCCTCCAGCACCTGCAGGTCATAGCGGCGGGCGATCTCGGCAATCTCCTGCCGCCGCTTGACCGGCATCCGCCCGGTCGTGGGGTTCTGTGCCTCGGTCGTCAGGCACAGGACCTGCGCGCCGTGCCGCCGGCACGCGGCCTCAAGTGCCGCGGGCACGATCCCCTGATCGTCAATCTCAACCGGCACCACTTCGGCCCGGGCCGCGCGGGCGGCATAGCGGAACCCGGGATAAGCTAGTTCCTCGATCAGCACCACCGGGCGTTCGCCGCGCAGACAGCAGTCGAAGATCAGCGAAATGGCGTTCTGCCCGCCATGGGTCAGCGCCACATCCTCGGGGCCAATCGGGCCAAGGATACGGTCGCCCATCCAGGCCACGATTTCGGCGCGCAAGCGCGCCTCGCCCATCTGGCTGGTATAGTCGAGCCATCCTGTGTCGGTCTGCCCTGCCATCTCCAGCAAGGCCGCCCGGAACGCCTGCGTTTGTCCCACTTCGGGCACCAGAGGCGGGCGCAAGTCCACCAGTCCAGTGGCGCCGCCGGTGACACGCTCGGTGTACAATGCCTGCGTTGGCCCAAGGCGCGGCGTTTGTGCCGCAACAAAGGTACCGCGTCCCACCGTCGCTGCCAAAAGCCCCTCTTGCGTGGCCAGTTGATAGGCCCGCGCCACGGTTCCGGGCGTCAGATGCAGCCGCCAGGCCAGGTCCCGCACCGTCGGCAATTGCGAATTGGCCGGAAGATCACCGCTTCTGATCGCCTCCCGCAGGGCGCGCGACAGGCCAAGATACTTTGGCCCGGGGAATTGAGTCAGATCAGGGGCCCAAGTTGTATCAGTCACAATAATCCTCTGGCGACTCATTGCACGGCTCTGTTAGATTGTTTCTACGATAAACGTGCTATTGTATCAATACAAATCAGAGGAGGGTGACATGCCCCTTCAAACCAAAACCCTTCCCCTGCGCCGCATCGAAAACCCGGTGGCGCGCCTTTTTGCAGCCCTTTCTGCCGTCCTTGCCCGCCGCCGTGATCGCGCGCTGCTGGCCCGGCTGGACAGCCACCTTCTGCGCGACATCGGGATTGACCCGGAAGACGCCAAGGCCGAAGCCGCCAAACCCTTTTGGCAGCCCTGACCGCGACAGCTTGACCCTTACCCCTGACTTGGCCGGGATTTCCCGGCCTTTTTTTTCAAGGCTCAGCAGTCATCACGGGAAAATCTTCTGCAGCGCCCCAGAGGCTTCCAACCCGCGGGCATAGATCGCCGCGCCATGCGGGCTGACATGCCCCCAAGCGTCGGTCGACAGGGGCACGCCATCGCTCAGCACGCTGCAACCGGGACGATCCGCACAGTAGAACGGCACCGGGTCGATGACCGTCACAGTCCCGGCGTCGATCGCTGCCATCAACGTCAGAAACCGCTGGCTGGCGTCGAACGACGGCTCCAAGGCGGCCAAGGTGGCCTTGTCCAGTCGCAGAATGCGTTCGTCCAGTTTGGGAAAGTCCGGCAGGGGGCCGATCAGCACCACCTTCTCAAAATGACCCGACCAGAAGGTGACCAGTTCCTTGAGCGAGGCTTCTTGCAATTCCCCCGGCTGCCAGAGGTTTGCCAGCATCACGACCTTGATCCCTTCGCCTTGGGCCGCCTTGATGAAGTCCTCGGCCATGTCGCGGCATTCGGGCCGCATGCGCGACGGGATGATCGAACATCCCCAGCCCGACATCTGCATCGGGCTGCGGCCCGTCTCGCGCAGGATCATCGACAGATCGGCGGCGATGCTGTCACCGAAGACCCCGACCGGCCAGCGCGTCGCCCCATCCACCGGCTGGCCAAGGCAATTCCAGCCCGCACGGAATTCATCGGCGTCCATGGTGTTGTCGGGAAAATGGCAGATGCCATCGCGGACCAGGACAGCGCGGCGCGCATTCAGCGCGGCAAGCTCATCAGGCTGGAAACCGGGCCATGTCATTTGGCGCAAGCCGCGCGCATCGGCCCAAAGGGCGGCCCCGGCCAAGGCCGCGATGCCCACCATTGCGGCAAGCCCGGTCCCTGCCCCGGCCCATGGCCAAAGCGGGCGGTCGCTGCGGCGGAAGGGCTGTTCGACAAAGCGCCAGCTGGCCCAGCCCAGGCCCAGCGCCGCCCCCATCAGGGCCAGCCGCCAGATCAATGCCGGATCATCCGCCAGGGTGATCCGCACAAAGACCAGAAGCGGCCAATGCCACAGATAGGCGCCATAGCTGATCAGCCCCACGGCGATCAAAGGCCGCCACGCCAACCCACGCCCAACCCACGTATCCCCGCGCGCCGCCATCAGGCAGAGGGCGGTCCCAAGGACCGGCGGCAGAGTTGCCGGCCCCGGGCTTCTGGGTCCGTAAATCAGGAAGGATACGCCGATCAAGGCGATGCCGACCAAAGACCAGACCTGCCGCGCTCGCAGACCTGGAGACCATACGGTCAGCGCCGCCCCCGCCCCCATGGTCAGCTCCCAGATGCGGGACGGCAGCAGAAAGAACCCCGCGCTTGGCGCCACGACCACCGCCCAGGCAGCGATGCCCAGGCTGACCAGCCCCATACCGCGCAACGCCCATCGGGTGGCGCGGTCACTGACCCCGCCGCGCCAGAGGGCCCACATCAGAAGCGGAAAGAGCAGATAGAACTGCTCCTCAACGCCAAGGCTCCAAAGGTGGAGCAAGGGTCGCGTGGCCGAATCTTGCGCGAAGTATCCGGCCTGGCCCCAAAGCACGATGTTGGGCACCATCAGCGCCGCGCCGATGCTGGTCTGCAGAAACTCAGGCAACTGCCGCGGTGACAGAAGGAACCAGCCCAGCGGCACGCAGACGACAAGCAAGACCGCCAAAGCCGGCAAGATGCGCCGCGCACGCCGACGGTAAAAGCCGGCAAAGCTGAACGTTCCTGCCGCCATTTCGGCCCGGATCAGCCGGGTGATGACATAGCCGCTGATGACAAAGAAGACATCGACGCCCAGATAGCCGCCGGGCAATCCGGACACCCCCGCATGGTGCAAAAGGATCGCCAGCACCGCGATGGACCGCAGCCCGTCAATCTCGGCACGATAGCCTGTGTGGGGCTGCATGGGGCGGTCCTTCGTGTTGCAGTCGCGCATGAAAAAGGCCCGCCAACCGGGCGGGCCTTTGAAAAGAGCTGGGGCAGATCAGCGCTTGGAGAACTGGAAGCTCTTCCGCGCCTTCGGCTTGCCGTACTTCTTGCGTTCCACCACGCGGCTGTCGCGGGTCAGGAAGCCTGCGGTCTTCAGCGCCGGGCGAAGCGAGGGTTCATACAGCTGCAACGCCTTCGAGATGCCGTGCTTGACAGCGCCAGCCTGGCCCGAAAGCCCGCCACCGGCAACCGTTGCGAAGACGTCGAACTGGCCTTCGACATTGGCCACGGTGAACGGCTGCTTCAGGATCATCTGCAGCACGGGACGGGCGAAGTAGACCGCCATTTCCTTGCCGTTGACCACAACCTTGCCGGAACCGGGCTTGACCCAGACCCGGGCCACCGCGTTCTTGCGCTTGCCGGTCGCGTATGAGCGGCCCAGCTTGTCACGCACGGCGACGCGCGGGGCGGCTTCCACTGCAGCGGGCGCCGAACCGACAGCCGACTTCAGGTCATCGAGAGATTTGATATCGGCCATGATCACGCGCTCCGGGTGTTCTTCGGGTTCAGGACCTTGACGTCCAGAACGGTCGGCTGCTGGGCTTCATGCGGATGGGCGGCCCCTGCATAGACGCGCAGGTTGGTCATCTGCACACGGCCAAGTCGGTTGCGGGTAATCATCCGCTCCACGGCCTTGACGACCACACGCTCGGGGTGGTTGCCTTCCAGCACCTGCTTGGCCGTGCGCTGCTTGATGCCGCCCGGGTGGCCGGTGTGCCAGTAGTAGACCTTGTCGTTGCGCTTGTTGCCGGTCATCTGCACCTTGTCGGCGTTGATGATGATGACGTTGTCACCCATGTCCATGTGGGGGGTGAAGGTCGGCTTGTTCTTGCCGCGCAGGATATTGGCGACGATCGTGGCAAGGCGGCCCAGAACAACGCCCTCGGCGTCGATCAGGATCCACTTCTTCTCGATGTCCGCCGGAGTAGCGGTGAAGGTTTTCATCGGACGTGTCCCGTAAAGATGGCAAGGGGCCGTGACCCCTCGAATTCGGATGGGGGCTTATCGCCGAAGCCCCTATCCACGTCAAGCCCACCATCAAACATAAAATCTCAGTAAATCAACGCCTTGCTGAAACGGTATCTATATACCCCAACAAAACGCCTTGCTCTTTTGCCAAACACTCTTGCCGAAGGCCCCCCTCGCCCATGGCGAGGGGGAAAAGGCGTGCGGCGGAACGCCGCTCCGCTTGATTACCGCAGTTTTGGCGGGCGCGCGGGGTCCATGCCGGGGCTGCCTGGGCCTGAAGGTGCCTCTGGCATTGGCAGATCGAACCGCAGGCCCACCCGGCCCATCGCGGCCACCGCAGCCGCGCCTGTGTCAAGGAAAGCGACGTCCAGCTCGCCCGCTTCCAGCCCCGAAAAGACCAGCGCCTCGCGCACCGCCCCGGCCAGGGCCGCTTCGGCCCCCGGCAGCGCACCGACGAAGGCCAGCATGTGCCCCCGCCGTCCGCCCTGATAAACTACGCCCGCCAGAACGGCGGCCTCAGCCAGCCCCCCGGCCTTGGCGAGCTTTGCGTCCAGCCCCGTCACCAGCACCTCGGGCACCGAGGGTTTCACGAACCGCTCCGGCACCGCCTCGGCTGTCTCCGGCCCGCCATCCAGCGCCATCGCCAGCCAGTCCATCGCCTCAGCCGGCAGCAGCATCGAGGATGGCGCCACTCCAAGGTTCACGCCCAACCCGATCCCCTGCCCCTTCAGCATCCCGGCAATCACCCGCCCCGGCAGGGCCGCATAGGGCGCGATGCCGCCGGTAAAGGCGGCCAACCGATCCTCACGGTCAAAGACCAGCACCACCGGCCCGCCTTCGATGTCGAAAATCCGCGGCTCAACCTTCGCCCCCGCCACCTCGCGCTCCAGCAGCAGGATCATCTCGCCATCGGCCAGCCGTTCATAGAACCGCAGGCGCAGCGCCTCGTTCTCCGGGTCGGCCGATACTGCAGCATGCGCTGCGTCCAAAAGGGTCACCACATCAGACATCCATCACCTCGCGCACGCGCATCTGCAAAACCGGCACAAGGTCCGCCTCGAACCACGGATTGCGCTTCAGCCACCCCGTATTCCGCCAAGAGGGGTGCGGCAAGGGGATCACCCCCTGCGCCGCAAAGCCGCGCCATTCCGCCACAGCCGCCGTCACATCCCGCCGGCCAAGGTGCCAGCGGATCGCAGCCCCGCCAACCAGAAGGGTCAGCGGTACTTCGCCCAGCGCATCCAGCACCCGCGCTCGCCAGGTTGCGGCACAGATGGCAGGCGGGGGCAGGTCCGCACCCTTTGCGTCATAGCCCGGAAAGCAAAAGGCCATCGGCACGATCGCCACACGGCCAAGGTCATAAAACTCCGCCTCCGACAGCCCGGTCCATGCGCGCAATCGGTCGCCGGAGCGGTCGGTGAAGGGCCGACCGCTGTCATGCACCCGCGCCCCCGGCGCCTGCCCGGCGATCAGAAGGCGCGCGCCCGGGCGGAACCAGACCACCGGGCGGGGCGCATGCGCCGTGGCAGTCGCCGCAAAGCGCGCCGTGCACAAGCGGCAGGCCTGAATATCCTCGACCAATCCCATCGCCGGACCGTGCCTGAGCGCCAATGCCCAGGCAACCCCCATTGCCCGCGTCGCGCCGTCCTCAAGGCTCAGGCGTGCCGGAATTGACGCCCTTTGCCGACGGGGAACGACCGCCACGCATTCCCAATTGCGACAGGCGCAAAACCGGGTCAAATGGGGGCAAGCGCCCCGCCTCCGGGGCCATGGTCCTTGTGCCCGATGTATCGCGTTTCGCCCTTTGTCACCCGGTTTGCCCATGCCCTGCTGGGCGGGGCGGTCTTGGCCACGCTTTGGGTCAATCTTGATCCGGCGAGCTACTACGACAGCATCGAATGGCGGCTTCTTGACCTGACCTTGCCGCTCTGGCTGTCACCGCTGCCGGTCAGCCTGACACCCTTTGGCGTGATCGCGGAAGGGCTGATGGCGCTGTTTTTCTTCTTCATCGGCAAGGAATTGTGGGAGGCGCTGATCCTTGAACGCGGGGCCCTCACCGGGCGCGGGGCGATCCTGCCGCTTGGCCTGACCCTCGGCGGGCTGGTCGGGGCGGCGGGTCTCTGGACGCTGACCGCAGCCCTCTTCGAGACAGCCGAGGAAGCGGGCCGCGCCACCGGTTGGCAGGTCCCCTTGGGCAGCGATGTGGTCTTGTGTTTCCTGGTCGGGCGGCGGGTCTTCGGGCCGGGGCATCCGGCCTTGCATCTCCTTTTGCTGGTCACCATTGCCACTGACAGTCTGGCCCTTCTCATCCTGGGTTTGACCCAACCTTTTGACGTGCTGCGTCCGGTCTGGCTGCTTTTGCCCCTGGCAGCGGGGCTGGCGGTCTGGTGGCTTTTTGGCCGCCCGGCCGCAGCCGGAGCCCCGGAACGCGACCGCCGCGCGCGGCTGCAGCTTTGGCCCTATGCGCTGGCCGGCGTTCTTTCATGGCTTGGGGTGGTGGCGGCGGGCCTGCCGGGGGCGTTGGGGCTGATGCCGATCATTCCCGCCATCGCCCATGCCGACCGCAGCTTCGGCCTTTTCGCCGAGGTGGAAGAACTGCTGCATGACCCCCTCAACCGGCTGGCGCATCTTCTGGTCTGGCCGCTGACGATCATCCTCTTTCTCTTCGGGCTGACGCGCGGCGGGGTGGACCTTGCCGCCTTCGCGCCGACGACGCTCAGCGTGCTGGCTGGTCTATGGCTGGGGCGGCCCTTGGGAATGGTGGTGATCGGTCTGGGGCTGGCGGCAGTGCTTGGCCTGCGGCTGCCCTTTGGTGTGGGCGTGCGCGATGTGCTGACCATCGCCGCGATCATGGCGATGGGCTTCACGGTGCCGGTGCTGGCGCTTGACACCGCCCTGCCCGGCGGCGCGATGCAAGAGGCCGCGCGCCTTGGCCTTGCCCTCAGCCTCCTGGCCGGGCCGCTCGCCCTTCTCCTCACCCGCCGCCGCCCGCCGCCAAACCTCGCCGATACCGCGCCTCGGCCCTTTTAACGACACAAACGGGATGTTAACCCTTCAAGCCGTAAACCTGACCAGGATCAGGGTCGCATCCTTCGGACCCGGGACCTCGGCAAGGGCCTTGCGGGACTGTATCGCCGGAAGGGGGCGAAGATGATTGAGTTTCAGGGTGTGTCCAAGTCCTTCTGGACCGGCAAGCAGCGCAAGGTCATCCTCGACCGGGCCTCGTTCCGGGTCGAGCTTGGCAATTCCCTGGGCATCTTGGCCGAGAATGGCGCCGGCAAGACCACGCTGATCAACATGATGGCCGGCCTGGAAAAGCCCGACGAAGGCGTGATCCGCAAAACCTCCCGCGTGTCGTTTCCGCTGGGGTTCATGGGCGGCGTCAACAACAAGCTCTCGGCCCATGAAAACTGCCGCTACATCGCCCGCCTTTACAGCCTTGACCCCGATTATGTCGAAAGCTTCTGCCGTTGGGTCTGCGGCCTGGGCGAATACTTCGAAATGCCGATGGCCACCTATTCTTCGGGCATGCGGTCGCGCTTTTCCTTCGCGCTCTTGCTGTCGATCGAGTTTGACATTTATCTGATCGACGAAGGCATGCCCGCCACCACCGATGTCGAATTCAACCGCAAGGCTGGCAACATCCTGAAAGAACGTCTGAAAAACTCGACCGTCGTCATCGTCTCGCATTCTCCGCAGACCTTGCAGAAGTTCTGCCGCTCGGCGGCGGTGCTGAAAAACGGTCGGCTTTACCAGTTCGAAACCCTGGAAGAGGCAAAACGTCTTTATGACTACCAGACCTAAGGCCGCCCGCTTCTTCCTGCGCCGTGTCGAACGGCCCGCCCCGCCCCCGGCGGAAGGGGCGTCCGATGACATGCCCTTCGCCACCAGCGATGACGGTTTCGGCAACCAGGATTTCCGCAGCCCCGCCCCAGACGCTGGCCCCCGCGCCCTTCCCGGCCCGCTTGGCCCGGAAAGCGATGACCAAGAGCTTGCCGCCATCGCCGCCGAAGGCCTGACCGGCCGCCAGTTGCGCCGCGCCCGCCTCCTTGCCCAGCAGCACAAGCTGCCGATCCGGTCGGATCTTGATGCCGTCCTGCAACTGCGCCGCGTCGGGATCAACCCGTTCGCCCGTTCTTCCCTGCTTGAGGTTGTCTTGCCCGGCACCAACGCCCCCGCTCAAGGCCCGGAAAACCCCGGCCCCGTGTCGAGCGCTGAACCCAGCCGCGCGCTTGCCCGCCTGCCCGGCGATCAGGCGCAACTGCCGCAGCGGACCAAGCCGATTGCCACGCCGTCAACCGAACAGCGGGCCGAGGTCAGCCAAGCCGCCGAAATCCAGCGCATGCAGCTGGAAATCGCCCGCCGTCGCCGCCGCAAGCTGGCCCTCCTCTTTGCGCGGCTCTTTGTCTTCGTCATGCTGCCGACCCTCTTCGCCGGCTGGTATTACTACCGCGTCGCCACCCCGATCTTCGCCACGAAGTCGGAATTCGTCATCCAGCAGGCCGGGCCCAGCGGCGGCGGCGGCGGCGGCGGGCTGGCCGGGCTCTTTTCCGGGATGGGGCTTGCCACCTCGCAAGACAGCATTGCCGTGCAGGGCTATCTGCAGTCGCGCGATGCGATGCTGCGGCTGGAACAGGACATCGGCTTTCGGGACCATTTCAAATCCGACGTGTTCGATCCGCTGCAGCGTCTGGCCCCCGATGCCACCATGGAAGACGCCTACAGCGTCTATCGTGAATATGTCCGCATCTCGTACGACCCCTCGGAAGGCCTGATCCGGCTTGAGGTGATGGCCGCAGACCCAGACATCGCCGCTGCCTGGGCCACGCAGCTGATTTCCTATGCTGAAGAACAGGTTGACCATCTGACCCAGCGCCTGCGCGCCGACCAGATGAAGGATGCGCAAAGCGGCTACGATGAAGCGCAGGTCAATCTTGCCGCCTCGCAGCGCCGCCTGATCGAGCTGCAGGAAAAGTTCAAGGTCCTTTCGTCAGAAACCGAAGTGGCGCTGATCACCACACAGATCGGCACCCTTGAAGCCGAACTGACGCAAAGCCGCCTGTCGCTTGTCCAGATGCAGTCCAACGAAAACCCCAATGCCGCGCGGATGGAGCCCCTCATTCGCCGCATCGCCACGCTGGAAGATGAAATCGCCTCGCTGCGCGGCCGGATGACCGAAAGCGGCACCGATGGCACCAGCCTCGCTCAAGTGCAGGGTGATTTGCTGGTGGCCCAGGCCGATCTGCAGACCCGGCAGCTGATCCTGGCCCAGGCCCTGCAATCGATGGAAACCTCGCGGGTTGAGGCGAACCGCCAGACCCGCTACCTCTCCATCTCGGTCAACCCCACCCCCCCGGATGAGGCGGCCTATCCCCGCGCCTTTGAAAACACGCTGGTCACCCTGTTGATCCTCCTTGGCATTTACCTCATGGTCTCGATGACCGCCGCAATCCTGCGGGAACAGGTATCGGCTTAAGGCGACGCAAAGCATGACTGACGTGAAGATTGGCGGCCTGACCGTCGGCAATGACCGCCCGCTTCTGGTCATTGCCGGCCCCTGCCAGCTGGAAGGCCTGGACCACGCCCAGATGATCGCCGGCGCGATGGCCGAGGCTTGCGCCGCCGCCGGCGCGCAATACGTCTTCAAGGCCAGCTACGACAAGGCCAACCGCACCTCGCTTTCCGGCAAGCGCGGTCTCGGGATGGACGCGGGCCTGAAGGTCCTGCAAGCCATCCGCGCCATGGGCCTGCCGGTCCTGACTGACGTGCATGACATTGCCCAGGCGCAGGCGGCCGCGGCCGTGGTCGACGTGATCCAGATCCCCGCCTTTCTGTGCCGCCAGACCGACCTTCTGATCGCCGCAGGAGAAACCGGCGCGGTGGTGAACATCAAGAAGGGCCAGTTCCTTGCCCCGTGGGACATGGCCAATGTCGCGCAAAAGGTTGCCAGCACCGGCAATGACCGCATCCTTCTCACTGAACGCGGGGCGAGTTTTGGCTACAACACCCTTGTCGCCGACATGCGCAGCCTGCCGATCCTGGCCCGCACCGGCTATCCGGTCATCATGGACGCCACCCATTCGGTGCAGCAGCCGGGCGGACAGGGCAATTCCTCGGGCGGCCAGCGCGAATTTGCGCCGGTGATGGCCCGTGCGGCCGTATCCCTTGGCATCGCGGGGGTGTTTATTGAGACGCACGAAGCCCCCGACACCGCCCCTTCAGACGGGCCGAACATGATCCCGCTTTCGCAAATGCCCGCACTGGTTGCCAGCCTGATGGCCTTTGACCGGCTGGCCAAGGCTGATCCGCTGCGGGTCTGACGCGGCGCGAAAGGTCCTGTGTCTTGGCGGCACAGGGTCGACCGAACCCTTGATCGCGCTCCATCTTCCGGGCCTTCAGGCCTGTCTGGCTGGCCCCACCGCCAAAACCGGTCCTCCGCTTGCCGCTGACCCGTTGGATCGGGCCGACGCCCCCGCCGGGATGACGCGTCGCCACCGGACGGGGGCAACGCTGTTGGGGAGTGTCTGTTTTGCCGTCCCGCGCGGAGGTGGGCCAAGCTTTCAGCAGCCTTCGCTTGCCAGGTGTCTCATCCGCTCAATACGGCTGGGGCAAAGATTAACACTTCCTGAAGTTGCGATTTTAACCCATTGGAATCGCTTCACCTGACCCCTGTCCCTGCCCGGGACAGGCCGTCAGATCACCTGTCCCGCCGCCCACCCGCTCGACCAGGCCCACTGGAAATTGTACCCCCCCAGCCAGCCGGTCACATCCACAACCTCGCCGATAAAATACAACCCCGGCACGTCCTTGGCCACCATCGTCCGCCCGTCCAAGGCCGCCGTATCGACCCCCCCCAGCGTCACCTCAGCGGTGCGGTAGCCTTCGGACCCGACCGGCACCAGCCGCCAGTCCTGCACCAAGCCAGCCACCCGGTCCAGCGCGGCCCCCGACACCTCCGCAATCACCCCGGTCACGCCCGAGGCTACCTCCAGATGCCGGGCCAACCGCTCCGGCAGCCAGCGCCCCAGCACCGTCCGCAAGGCGACCTTGCCCTGCGCGGCCTTTGCGGCTCGCAACTCTGCCCCCACATCTCGGCCGGGAAGAAGGTCCAGCACGATCCCCGCCCCTTCGCGCCAGTAGCTGGAGATCTGCAGCACCGCCGGCCCCGACATCCCCCGGTGGGTGAAGAGGACCGCCTCCTCAAACCCCTGCCGCCCGCAAGCCACCCGCGCCGGGGCGGCGACGCCGGCAAGGGGGGTCATCCAGGCCAGTTCCTGTTCGGCAAAGGTAAGCGGCACCAGCGCGGGCCGAGTCTCGACCAGCGGCAGCCCGAAGGCCTGCGCCACCTGATAGCCATAGCCCGTCGCCCCCATCTTCGGGATCGACTTGCCCCCCGTCGCCACCACGACCGACGTGGCCCTTTGTGGCCCCCGGGCGGTATCGACCACGAAACCAACCCCGTCCCGCCGCACCTCACCCAAGGCGCAGCCCAGCCACAGGGTCACTCCGGCGCGGTCCATGTCCTGGACCAGCATGTCCACCACCTCGCGGGCCGAGCCGTCACAGAAAAGCTGCCCAAGGGTCTTTTCGTGCCACTTGATCCCGGCAGCATCCATCCGGGCAATGAAATCCCACTGGGTGAACCGCTTCAGCGCCGACAGCGCAAAGCGCGGATTTTGCGACAGGAATCGCTCCGGCGCGATACCAAGGTTGGTGAAGTTGCACCGCCCCCCGCCCGAAATGCGGATCTTTTCGCCCGGCGCCTTGGCGTGGTCGATGACCAGCACACGGCGGCCACGACGCCCGGCCTCAATCGCGGCCATCATGCCGGCGGCCCCGGCCCCAAGGATGATTGCGTCCCATTGCATGCCCCTTGCCTAGCGGCGTGGCCCGCCCCGGACAAGCGGTGAAAATTCGCGTCATCCCCCTTGCACCCCCCGGGACCACCCGCTAAACACCGCCGCACGGTTGGGGCGTCGCCAAGTGGTAAGGCATCGGTTTTTGGTACCGACATACCTAGGTTCGAATCCTAGCGCCCCAGCCAACCTTCCCCCACATTCCGCGTGTGACAGAAAGGTCCAGTGACGTGAGCCACCGCCCCCTTGCCGCCGCCGCCCTGATCTTCGTGACCGCTTGCGGCGCGGATACGACCAGCATGCAGTTTTACCCGCTGGAGGGCGAGATTTCGCGTGCCGATCCGACCCTGGTGATCGAGGCGAAGGCAAGCAACGTCAAAGGCACCTCGGGCCCCCTGACCTTCCGCCTGCCCGAGCGTGGCCGGTGTGAGGGGACGTGGTCCTCGCTGACCCCCAAGACCGTGTCGCGCACCCAAGGGCTGACCCTGACGTGGAAGAAGACCGGGGGTGAGTTGGGGTCGGAAAGCGAAACCGTCGCGGGCGTGAACGATGGCGAGATCTACGCCGTCTGCGC
>JAIYAE010000010.1 GCA_027489175.1 Rhodobacter sp. | reverse complement strand
TGACCATCGGTCGGGGCCTTTGGTCTTTCGTGCAAACCGTTTGAAACCGAAAGATCCCAAGGGAAGCCCATGGCAAATACCGCCCAGTCCAAGAAACGCGCCCGTCAGTCCGAAGCGCGTTATGCCGTCAACAAGGCCCGCCGCTCGCGCATCCGTACCTTCCTGCGCAAGGTCGAAGAGGCCATCGCTTCGGGCGATGCCGAAGTTGCCGCCGCCGCCCTGAAAGCCGCCCAGCCGGAACTGGCCCGTGGCGTGTCGAAAGGCGTGCTGCACAAGAACACCGTGTCGCGCAAGATCTCGCGCCTGACCTCGCGGGTCAAGAACGTGGCCGCTGCCGTCAAGGCCTGACCCCTCTGATCGATTCCCTGTGCCAGGCCTTCAGGCCGGTTCAGGACCTGAAGGGCGCACCCGCCAGGGTTGCGCCCTTTCGCTGTTTTGCGCCGATCCCGCGACCGGTTTTGCGCACTCCGTTGCCGATTTGCACGGGCCGCCGGATTCGATTTCCGGGAATGCCTGTCAAGCGAGATGTTCGGTTGCAGACCCCGCAGACCGCTTGCTAGCGTCTCCCTGCGATTCACGTCGACTTGGGGGACAAGAACGGGTCGCAAAGGGAAAACCGCTGCACGGATCAGGGGCTGGTACGCCACAAAATCTGGGTTTTCCTTTTGTGATCAATGATTTGGCAGTGGCATTCAAGCCACTCCGTCATGCAGGGGCAAGCCTGCCGGGCAACCGGCTGTGGCGCCTGCGCGTCCTGTCCCTTGCCAGAACCGGATTGGCCCGCCCTCACCCAGGGGGCAGGGCAGGTTTGGTCGACGCGGCACGTATGGTGAATAGGAAGTGCAGGTTCGGCAGATTTTCTGTCGGGTCCGGGATATTGGCAGGTCAAAGCGAATGACGAACGAAACTTGGGGTCAGGTCCGGGAAGAGCTGATCAAGCGTGTTGGGAAAAACAATTACGTCACCTGGATCGAACCGCTGAAACTTGCCCTGCTGCACAACGGCGTTGCCCGTTTTGAAGTCCCTACGATCTTTTTCGGCGACTGGGTCCAGCGCAACTATGCCGACCATATCCGCAGCCAGCTTGCCAGCGCCGGCTCGCCGGTTGAGCGGGTGGAGTTTGCCCTCGGCGCCCCATCGATGGCCGCCGCCCCCGCCCCGGTGAAGGCCGCCGCCAAGCCCGCCCGCACCCGCGCGGTTCCGGTCGAAGACCTGCCCGGCGCGCCCCTTGATGCCCGCTTCACCTTTGACAGCTTCGTCGTCGGCAAACCGAATGAGCTTGCGCATGCCGCCGCCCGTCGTGTGGCCGAAGGCGGCCCGGTGACCTTCAACCCGCTGTTCCTCTATGGCGGTGTCGGCCTTGGTAAGACGCACCTCATGCACGCCATCGCGCATGAACTTCACACCCGCAGCCCCGACCTGCGCGTCCTTTACCTTTCGGCTGAGCAGTTCATGTACCGCTTCGTCCAGGCCCTGCGCGAACGCCAGGTGATGGACTTCAAGGAGCTGTTCCGCTCGGTTGACGTCCTCATGGTTGATGACGTCCAGTTCATCGCCGGCAAGGATTCCACCCAGGAAGAATTCTTCCACACGTTCAACGCCCTTGTGGACCAGAACAAACAGATCGTCATCTCCGCCGACCGCGCGCCGGGTGAGATCAAGGATCTTGAGGAACGCATCAAGTCCCGCCTGCAATGCGGGCTGGTCGTTGACTTGCACCCGACCGATTACGAACTCCGCCTCGGGATCCTGCAGCAGAAAGTGGATTACTATCGCTCGCAGTATCGGGGCCTTGTGCTGGCTGACGGGGTGCTGGAATTCCTCGCCCACCGCATCACCTCGAACGTCCGCATCCTTGAAGGGGCGCTGACCCGCCTCTTCGCCTTCGCCAGCCTCGTCGGCCGCGAAATCACGCTGGAACTGGCGCAGGATTGCCTTGCTGACATCCTCCGCTCCTCTGACCGCAAGCTTTCCATCGAAGAAATCCAGCGCAAGGTGGCCGAGCATTACAACATCCGCCTCTCCGACATGATCGGCCCCAAGCGGTTGCGCAACATCGCCCGGCCGCGTCAGGTGGCGATGTATCTCTCCAAGCAGCTAACCCCGCGCTCCTTGCCCGAAATCGGCCGCCGCTTCGGGGGTCGCGACCACACCACCATCATGCACGGCGTTCGCAAGATTGAGGAATTGATGGCCACCGACAGCCAGCTTTCCGACGATCTGCAGCTTCTGCGCCGCCTTCTGCAGGGCTAAAGCGGGGCCGCCCTTGACGGCCCCCAGAAACGCACCCACAGTCCAGCGAAACACTTGTGAACCGGCGGAAACCGGGTAAATTCGGCGTCCCTTATGGGGGGTCGGCAGGGGGAAGTCAGATGAAGCTCAGCATCGAACGCGCGGTTTTGCTCAAGGCGCTGGCGCAGGCACAATCGGTCGTCGAACGCCGGAACACGATCCCGATCCTTGCCAACGTGCTGATTGAGGCTGAGGGTGCGCAGGTCTCTTTCCGCGCCACCGATCTGGATATCGAAGTCGTCGACCGCGCCCCCGCCATGGTGGAACGCGCAGGCTCCACCACCGTTTCCGCCGTCATGCTGCACGAAATCTGCCGCAAGCTCCCTGATGGCGCGCTGGTGAACCTGGCCGAAGACGCCGCCGCTGGTCGCCTGACCATCACCGCTGGCCGCTCCACCTTCAGCCTCGCCACGCTGCCGAAGGAAGATTTCCCGGTCATGGCGACGTCGGAGTATTCCTCCAACTTCGCCGCCCCCGCCCCGGTCCTGCGCCGCCTCTTCGACAAGGCGAAGTTCGCAATCTCGACCGAGGAAACCCGCTATTACCTCAACGGCGTCTACATGCACGTCTCCACGGGTGAGACCGGCAAGGTCCTGCGCTGTGTGGCCACCGATGGCCACCGCCTCGCCCGCATTGACGCGCCCCTGCCCGAAGGCGCGGATGGCATGCCCGGCGTGATCGTCCCCCGCAAGACGGTGGGAGAGTTGCGGAAGCTTCTGGATGACGATGACGCCACCATCGCGGTTTCGGTGTCTGAGACGAAAGTTCGCTTTGCCACGCCCGCCATCACCCTGACCTCCAAGGTCATCGACGGCACCTTCCCCGACTACACCCGCGTCATCCCCACCGGCAACACCCGCCGGCTTGAGGTGGACGCGTCCGAATTCGCCAAGGCCGTTGATCGCGTCGCCACCGTCTCCTCCGAACGCTCGCGCGCGGTGAAACTGTCGCTGGAAGAAGACCGCCTGATCCTTTCCGTCAACGCCCCCGACAGCGGTGCCGCCGAAGAAGAACTCGCCGTTGCCTATGGGGATGAGCGGTTGGAGATCGGCTTCAACGCCAAGTATCTCCTCGAAATCGCCAGCCAGGTGGACCGGGAAAATGCGGTGTTCCTTTTCAACTCCTCGGCCGATCCCACGCTGATGCGCGAAGGCAATGACCTGTCGGCGGTCTATGTCGTCATGCCGATGCGGGTCTGACCTAAGGCTCAAGCCCCCGTTCTGAAAGGGAAATCCCCGTGGGCGGTCTGGTGATCGAAACCCTCGCCCTGTCGCATTTCCGCAGCCACCGCGCCGCGCGACTGGTGCTGGACGGCCGCCCCGTGGCGCTGGTCGGCCCCAATGGCGCGGGCAAGACCAACGTGTTGGAGGCGGTCTCGCTCCTCTCCCCCGGCCGTGGCCTCCGCCGTGCCGCAGTGGAAGACCTTGCTCGCCGCCCCGAAGCCCTTGGCTGGAAAGTCACCGCAAGCGTCCAGGGCCTGTCCGGCAAGCATGAGCTTGAAACCTGGGCTGAACCGGGTGAGGCGCGGCAGGTCCGTATCGACGGCAAGCAAGCCACCCAAGCCAGCCTTGGCCGCATCCTGCGCATTCTCTGGCTGGTCCCCGCGATGGATCGCCTCTGGATCGAAGCCGCCGAAGGCCGCCGCCGGTTCCTGGATCGCATGACCCTCAGCTTCATGCCGGAGCATGGTGAACAAACGATCACTTACGAAAAGGCGATGCGCGACCGCAACCGCCTGATCCGTGATGGCGTCACCGATCCGCACTGGTATGGCGCGCTAGAGGCGCAGATGGCCGAAGCGGGCCAGCAGATCACGCAGAACCGCCGCACGGCCCTTGCCCGTATCGCCGCCGCCATTGACCCCGCCAGCGCCTTTCCCACCGCTGACCTGTCCCTTGCCAGCGACGACCCCGACGACCTCGCCACCGCCCTTGCCGAAAACCGCCGCCGTGACATTGCCGCCGGGCGCAGCCTGATCGGCCCCCACCGCGCCGACCTCCTCGCCCGCTACGCCGCCAAGGGTGTGCCCGCCGACCAATGCTCCACCGGTGAGCAGAAGGCCCTTCTCATCAGCCTGATCCTCGCCAACACCCGTGCTTTGGCGCAGGATCTGGGGCGCGCGCCGATCCTTCTTCTGGATGAGGTTGCGGCACACCTTGACGCCACCCGCCGCGCCGCCCTTTATGACGAAATCTGCGCTTTGGGGGCGCAGGCCATCATGACCGGAACCGATGCAGACCTGTTTGACGCGCTTGGCGCTCGTGGCCAGCGCCTTGCCCTGCAGGATGATATCAGCGGGTCCCGCATCAGCGTGGAATAAGTGAATGACCGTTTCGTTATACGAACTCACACTCTACGCCTGGGGCATGGCGGCGCTCTGGGTCGTGCCTGGCCCGGTCTGGGTGGCCCTCACGGCACGGTCGCTGGCCTTCGGGTTCCGGGGCGCCTGGCCCCTGGCCATCGGCGTGGCCCTGGGGGACCTGATCTGGCCCCTGGCCGCGATCTTCGGCCTCGCCTGGGTCCTGTCGGTCTATGGTGAGTTTCTGCAGGTCCTGCGTTGGGTCGCCGCCGCGACCTTCCTGCTGATGGGCATCCTCCTCATCCGCAAGCCCGCCGCCAGCCTTGATGCCGACAGCCGCCTGACGAAACCGGGAGCCTGGGCGGGCTTTGCCGTGGGCGTCGCCGCGGTGATCGGCAACCCCAAAGCCATCCTCTTTTACATGGGCGTCCTGCCCGGGTTTTTTGACCTGTCGCGGGTCAATGCGGCCGATGTCACCGCCATTCTCCTCATCTCCGCCCTCATCCCGATGCTGGGAAATCTGGGGCTGGCCTGGTTCCTGGACCGCGCCCGCCGCCTGCTTTCCAGCCCCGAGGCGATGCGGCGGCTGAACATCGCTTCAGGCATTCTTCTGATCGGCGTCGGGCTGGCCATCCCCTTCGTCTGACCACCAAATCTTGTGTCAAAGGGGTGACATTCCCCCCCCAAACCGCTATAAATCGCGGGCAATCATCAGGGTTTCCCACGCATGGCTGACCAGCCCAAGAACATGGCCGAATACGGCGCTGATTCTATTAAAGTTCTCAAAGGGTTAGAGGCGGTTCGCAAGCGCCCCGGCATGTATATCGGTGACACCGATGACGGCTCGGGCCTGCACCACATGGTCTACGAAGTCGTCGACAACGGAATTGACGAAGCGCTGGCCGGCCACGCCACCGCCGTCACCGTGAAAATCCACGCTGATGACAGCGTTTCCGTGCGCGACAACGGCCGCGGCATCCCCGTCGACATCCACCAGGAAGAAGGCGTTTCGGCGGCTGAGGTCATCATGACCCAGCTTCACGCCGGCGGGAAATTCAACAACACCGATGAAGGCGGCAACGCTTACAAGGTTTCGGGCGGTCTGCATGGCGTGGGCGTTTCGGTCGTCAACGCCCTGTCGGAATGGCTGGAGCTGACGGTCTGGCGCAACGACAAGGAATACCGCGCGCGCTTTGAACACGGCGATTGCGTCGTGCATGTGCATGAGGTTGGCCCCGCCCCCGGCATGCGCGGCACCGAGGTGCGCTTCCTTGCTTCGGCCAAGTCGAACATTCCTGAAGGCACGTTCAGTAACCTCGACTACAGCTTCAAGACGCTGGAGCATCGCCTGCGGGAACTCGCTTTCCTGAACTCGGGCGTGCGGATCATCATCGAAGACGAACGCCACGCCGAACCGCAGAAGGTGGAGCTGTTCTACGAAGGCGGCGTCCGCGAATTCGTCAAATACATCGACCGGTCCAAGACCGCGGTAATGCCGGAACCGATCTACATGATCGGGGAGAGGAACGGCATCGGCGTCGAAGTGGCGATGTGGTGGAACGACAGCTATCACGAAACCGTACTGCCGTTCACAAACAACATCCCGCAGCGTGACGGCGGCACCCACATGGCTGGTTTCCGGGGGGCGCTGACCCGAACGATCACCAACTACGCCCAGACCTCGGGCATCGCCAAGCGCGAAAAGATCGACTTCACCGGCGATGACGCCCGCGAAGGCCTGACCTGCGTTCTGTCTGTCAAAGTGCCGGACCCCAAGTTTTCCAGCCAGACGAAAGACAAGCTTGTAAGCTCTGAGGTGCGCCCAGCGGTCGAAAACTTGGTCAACGAAAAGCTGGCCGAATGGTTTGAGGAAAATCCATCCCACGCCCGGTCCATCGTCAGCAAGATCATCGAGGCCGCGATGGCCCGCGAAGCCGCCCGCAAGGCGCGCGAACTGACCCGCCGCAAAACTGCGCTGGACGTGGCCAGCCTGCCCGGAAAGCTGGCCGATTGCCAGGAGCGTGACCCGGCGAAGTCTGAACTCTTCCTCGTCGAGGGTGACAGCGCCGGCGGCAGCGCCAAGCAGGGCCGCAGCCGGTCCAACCAGGCCGTCCTGCCCCTGCGCGGCAAGATCCTGAACGTGGAGCGTGCCCGGTTTGACCGGATGCTTGGCAGCCAGGAAATCGGCACGCTCATCACCGCGCTTGGCACCGGCATCGGCCGGGATGAGTTCGACATCAAGAAGCTGCGCTATCACAAGGTCATCATCATGACCGATGCCGACGTGGACGGCGCGCATATCCGCACGCTGCTTCTGACCTTCTTCTTCCGCCAGATGCCGCAATTGATCGAGGGTGGCTATCTCTACATCGCCCAGCCGCCGCTTTACAAAGTCGCCCGCGGCAAGTCTGAGGTTTACCTAAAGGACCAGGCCGCGCTTGAGGATTATCTTGTCGAAATGGGGCTGGAGGGCGCTGTCCTGCGCCTTCTGGACGGCACGGAAATCGCGGGCCTTGACCTTGCCCGCGTCATCGAAGGCGCGCGCCAGTTCCGCCGCGTGCTTGAGGCTTTTCCCACGCACTACCCCCGCGCAATCCTTGAACAAGCCGCCCTCGCCGGCGCCTTTGATCCCGGCAATGCCGATGCTGACCTGCAACTGGTCGCTGACACCGTGGCCCAACGGCTGAACATGGTCGCCGCCGAATACGAACGCGGCTGGTCCGGCCGGATCACCCAGGATCACGGCATCCGTCTCAGCCGCATCCTGCGCGGGGTAGAGGAATTGCGCACCCTTGACGGCGCAGTCCTGCGCTCGGGTGAGGCGCGAAGGCTCAGCCAGATCGCCGGTCAGACCCGCGACATCTACCGCGACCCCGCCCGCCTTGTCCGCAAGGACCGTGACCAGTTGATCCATGGGCCGATCGATCTTTTGAAATCGATCCTGGCGGAAGGCGAAAAGGGCCTGTCGCTGCAGCGCTACAAGGGGCTGGGCGAAATGAACCCGGGACAGCTGTGGGAAACCACGCTTGACCCCGAGGCGCGCACCCTGCTGCAGGTCAAGGTCGATGACCTGGCCGAGGCGGATGACATCTTCTCCAAGCTGATGGGCGATGTCGTCGAACCCCGCCGCGCCTTCATCCAGGACAACGCCCTCAGCGTCGAAAACCTGGACTTCTGACCCAACCTTCGGGGCGGCGATTTCTTCAAAGAAATCGCACCGGAGCCTTCAAAGGCTCCGGTCCGGAATTTTTCAAAGTTCCGGCTCCCGCGTCTACAAGGGCAGATACCACAAAGCCAGAAACGGCTCCTTGCCAGACCGCATGGCATGGGTGATCCCCGGCGGGTTGTAGATCGCGCTGATCGGTCCCGGATCGGTCCAGTCCATGTCGGAATTCCACCACTCGCCCGGGCTCAGCGACAGATACACCTCTTCCGGCGCGTGGTGGTGGTCCACATAATCCACCCCAGGCGCCATCACCGTGACGCCCACCCAAAGGTCATCCCGCGCCTCAAGACCCCCCGGCCCCAGGATCACCGCGTTGGCGTGACCGTTCCAGAATGTCTGTTCATGAATACTGGCGGACGCCCGGCGCGCCCAGCGCAACTGCCCCTCGATCGCCGCAAAGGCCGCCGCGAGGGCCGCGCGCTCTGGTGCAACCGCCGCCAGCGCTGGCGCAATCCAGTCGCAGACCGGCAACCGCTCCGCCGCGACACCGGGCTTCCCCGCAGCCTGCCAGCGGCTGATCACCACCTCAGCCGCCCGCGCCGCAGCGCCCTTGGTCGCGGCCCGCAGCGCCAGTGCTGAAGCCGCAAGAAACGCGTCGATGTCCGGATGCCGCATGACCCACCCATTCAGGCTGGTGACCCCGGATGGATTCGAACCATCGACCTGCCGCTTAGGAGGCGGCCGCTCTATCCCCTGAGCTACGGAGCCAGTTGCTTCACTGCCTGCGACTGAATGCGTCGAAACCACGTCCAAGGCAACTGGAGAAAAAGAAAAGGGGGAAGCAAGTTTTGGCCCACTACTCCCCCCCTGGTCCGTCGCATCCGGGTTGAGAGCTTGTCGGACACGCAGGATATGACCAGCCCAGGCCTGAGACCCGGCGGCTGTTAGCGGTAACACTAGCAGACGAATGCGCCTTGGACAAGCCCGGCCTTTGGCGCTAACAAAGACCATCCCCACCCCGCGCCGGACATGTCCCTTGACCAAACCCACCCCCGACCCGCGCCACACCCTGACCCTTCGCGATGTGTCCGAAGCCTCCGGCGTGTCCGAAATGACCGTCAGTCGCGTGCTTCGCAACCGGGGCGATGTCTCGGCCCCGACCCGCGAAAAGGTGCTGGAGGCGGCGCGCACCCTTGGCTACGTCCCGAACAAGATCGCCGGCGCGCTTGCCTCGCAGCGGGTGAACCTGGTGGGCGTGGTGATTCCCTCGCTGTCGAACATGGTCTTCCCCGAGGTGATGACCGGCATTTCCTCGGTCCTCGACGGCACCGGCCTGCAGCCGGTGGTGGGTGTCACGAACTACCTCCCCGACCGGGAAGAGACGGTGATCTACGAAATGCTGTCATGGCGGCCGTCGGGCATGATCATCGCCGGGCTGGAACATACCGACGCCGCCCGCGCGATGCTGAACCGCGCCGGCATCCCCATTGTCGAGATCATGGATATCGACGGTGACCCGATCAACCACGCCGTCGGCATTTCCCACCGCCGCGCCGGGCGTCAGATGGCCGAAGCGATCATCGCCGCCGGCTACCGCAAGATCGCCTTCCTTGGCACCCAGATGCCGAACGACCACCGCGCCCGCAAGCGGCTTGAGGGGTTTGAAGAGGCGCTGGCCAAGGCTGGACTTACCCTCGTTGACCGGGAATTCTACTCCGGCGGGTCCGCCCTCCTGAAGGGGAGAGAGATGACCGCCGCCATCCTTGCCCGCAATCCGGATGTGGATTTCCTTTATTATTCCAATGACATGATCGGCGCGGGCGGCCTTCTGCACTGCCTTGCCGAAGGTCTGGACGTGCCCGGAAAGATCGGCCTCGCCGGGTTCAACGGGGTAGAGCTTCTGGACGGCCTGCCCCGCAAGCTGGCGACGATGGACGCCTGCCGCCTTGAAATCGGCAAACGCGCGGCCGAGATCATAGCCGGCAAACTGATCCCGGCCGAAAAGCTGGAACTGTTCCCGACCCTGCAGCCGGGCGATACGATCCGGGGCTAGTAGAACCCGACCTCGCGCACCTCGATCATGGCTTCATGATCCCGCCCAAAGGCCACAACCCCGATCGAGGTCAGCCGGTCAGCCCGCGGCGTGTCGCGCAGAAGCGCACCCGAGGCCTCGAAAGCGCTGAACGGCAACCGCACCTCGGCCCAGTCGCGCGTGACGTCAAACCCGGCCTGATAATACTGCCAGGGCAGCACCGTCCCATCGGTCCGCAGATGCACGAAATAGCGCTGGTCATTGCCCCGCACCACCAGCCGCACGCCGGTCGTGCCCTGGGCGGGCGGTGTGGGCAGATCCAGCCGCATCTGGATGAACCCGCCATTGCTTGCCGTGCTGACCGTGCCGGTCATCTGCGCATGGGTCCGGCCGCCCTCTTCGACAAAGCGCACCCGCCCGGTCGAGACGCCACCCATCACCGTATCCGCGAAAAAGCGCCAGCGCGTTTCAGGCTGCACCGTGAAATCCTCCACCAAGACCTTTTCCGCGGCCATCGGCGCAGCCACGCCACAGGCCAGAATCATCGCCAAAGCCGCCCCGATCAGCCACTGCATCTGCCCCCTCCCGCTGTGCTTGCCCGAGCTGAAAGCCTGAACATTTCGTAAATGCCTCCGCCAAGCTGTTGGAATCGCTTGTGCTCCACACCGTCCCTGCCCGGGACAGGTCACGCCAGCAGCCGCGCGCCATCCGCGGCTGTCACCCGAACCTCAAGGATCGTCCCCTCGGGCTGGTCCGTTGCAAAAGCCACCTCGGCAAAGCCCTCGGTCCTGCCCAGCCTTGGCCCTTCGGTCAGCACCCGGTGGGTCCGCCCCACCTGCGACGCCAGATGCCGGCCAAGGGCCGCATCCCCCACGGCCCGCAGCCGCGCGGCGCGGTCCTTGATCTCAGGCCCCCGAACCTGCGGCATCCGGGCGGCAGGCGTGCCCTTGCGGGGCGAGTAGGGAAAGACATGCAGGAAGGTCAGCCCGCAATCTTCCACCAGCTTCACCGACTGCTGGAACATCTCTTCGGTCTCGGTCGGGAAACCCGCGATGATGTCGGCCCCAAAGACCATGTCGGGCCGCAAGCTGCGCGCCTCCTCGCAGAACCGGATCGCGTCGTCGCGCAGGTGCCGCCGCTTCATCCGCTTCAGGATCAGGTCATCGCCCGCCTGCAAGGATAGGTGCAGATGCGGCATCAGGCGCGGTTCGGTCGCAATCGCCTCCATCAGCGCGGGGTCGGCTTCGATGCTGTCGATAGAGCTGATCCGCAACCGAGGCACCGTCGTCAGCTTCAGGATACGCCGCACCAGATCCCCAAGGCGCGGCGTGGCGGGCAGGTCGGCGCCCCAGCTGGTCAGGTCGACCCCGGTCAGCACCACCTCGTTGAAGCCCCGGTCCACCAGCCGCTGGATCTGCTCCACCACCACCCCGGCGGGGACGGAGCGTGAGTTTCCACGGCCATAAGGAATGATGCAGAACGTGCAGCGATGGTCGCAGCCGTTTTGCACCTGCACATAGGCCCGGTGCCGCCCGAACCCGTCAATCAAATGCCCCGCCGTTTCGCGGACCGACATGATGTCATCGACCTGCACCCGTTCGGTCACGCCAATCAGGTCGGGTGCTGCAATCCCGGCCCAGGTCTCGGCCTGCATCTTCTCATGGTTGCCGACAACGCGGGTCACTTCGGCCATGGCGGCGAAGGTCTCGGGTTCGGTCTGGGCCGCGCAGCCCGTGACAATGATCGCCGCCCCCGGGTTTTCGCGGGCCAGACGGCGGATTTCCTGCTTGGCCTTGCGCACAGCCTCGGCCGTGACGGCGCAGGTGTTGACCACCACCGCACCCGACACCCCGGCCGCGGCGGCGAGTTCCTTCATCGCTTCCGTCTCATAGGCGTTCAGACGGCAGCCCAAGGTCGCGAAAACTGGCGCGTTCATCTGGCGGCCGCGACGTATTCCGCCGACAGCACCCCGTCGAACACCCGCGCGACCGGGCCGGTCAGCCAGACGCCATCGTCGCGCCAGTCCACCTCCAGCACGCCGCCATCCACCTGCAGCGCAACCCTCGGGCCGATCATGCCGCGCAGATGGGCCGCCACGGCCGTCGCACAGGCCCCCGACCCGCAGGCGAGCGTGATGCCCGTCCCCCGCTCCCACACCCGCATCCGCATCCTGCAGGGCGAGATCAGGCTTGCCACCTCAACATTGGTGCGCTGCGGGAACAGCGGGTCATGCTCGATCTGCGGGCCAAGGGTCGCAAGGTCAACAGCCTCGGCATCTTCGACAAAGAATACGCAATGCGGGTTGCCCATGCCGATACCGACCGGGTCGCCCGGCAAGGGCAGATGCAGATGGTCCACCGCTTTGGCAAGCGGGACCATAGGCCAGTCCAGCTGCGGCCGGCCCATGTTCACCCAGACCCGGCCATCCGCCGTGCGTTCCGCTTGCAGCGCGCCCCGCGCCGTGGTCAGGCTGACCCGGTCCACGCCAAGGCCCCGCATCACATAATCGGCCACACAGCGCGTGGCATTGCCGCAAGCACCGGCCTGCGTGCCGTCACTGTTCCAGAAGATCAGCCCGAAATCTGCGCTGTCCGACCGCGTGATTTCGGCAAGCTGGTCGAAGCCCACGCCTCGGTTCCGGTCCCCGATCTTGCGCGCAAGATCAGCCGTCATGCCCGGCCCCGCCGCAGGCCCGCGCCCCCGCTGGTCGATCACCACGAAGTCATTGCCTGCACCGTGCATTTTCATGAACGGCAGGCCGGTCTGGGCTGCGCTGTCTTTCATATCCGGGCATATACGCCCACCGGACCGCTTTTGCCAGAGGGCGGCGTTTTTGCCCTTGACCCCCGGTGCGGGCTTGCCTAATCACCCCGCTCGTGGGGCCGGTAGCTCAGTTGGTAGAGCAGCTGACTTTTAATCAGCGGGTCACAGGTTCGAATCCTGTCCGGCTCACCACTTACACACAAAGCCCGGGCCGTTTGGTCCGGGCTTTGTGGTTTCAGATCATCCGGATCGTATCCTTGCCCACCGCCAGCACATAGCCGCGCCGTGCGATGGTCTTGACCAAAAGCTCGCTGACCAGCTGGTTGCCCAGGGTGTCGCGCAGGCGTTTCACGCGGGTTGCCCCGGCGGCCTCATCACAGTCCGCCTCGTTCCGGCCCGAGATCACCGCCTCGATCTGCGCGCCGGTCAGCACTTCGTCATCCATCCGCGCCTCGGCCAGCACGCTCAGCGTCTCCAGCGCGGCTTCGGTCAGCGCGAATTCCAGATCGTTGATGTAGACTGCCCGCGCCTCACGGCTGATCATCAGGCTGGACACCTGGATGCCGGACCGCTGGATCGCCGAGATTCGGCGGTTTAGCGCGATGATCATCACCAGAAACACCAGCGAGGCGATCAGCAGGGCGGTAGAGAAGATCAGAAGGACAAAGATCACCGACCGGTAGCTCGCCAGCACCTCGGAAAACGAAGTGCCGGACTGCGCCAGAATCTCCAGAAGCTTGATCTCTGCCCCGGTGTTCAGATCGTCGTTTTCCACGAAGATCTGCGTCACCTTGGCGTTGAACGCATTCGCGTCCGGCAGGTTCAGGAACAGGAAAAGCGCTGCACCCAGCAGGATCAGGACGATGGCGGCGATACCGAAGGCAACCACGCGGTTGCCGGCCTTGAGGCTTTCAGTAACGGAGGAAGTAGGCTCCGGCACTCGCTTTCCTTTCTTCAAGGCCTTCTGGCCCGAATGTGGACAGGACGTTCAGCAACGTCCAGCCATCGGCCGCCAGCCTTGGCGACAATTCGCCTTCCGCAGCACCGGGTGAGCAGTTGCCATCCGACACCTGCGCCACACCGTAATGCAGCTTCAACGGTTCGTCACGCTTGGCCTTGTAGTCGGCATAGCATTCCGCAGAGGCGGGTCCGGCAAGGACCAGCGCCAGTGCTGTGACGGTGAATAGTCTTTTCATTTTTTGGCTCCGGGTGGGAGGCTGCTCGATTACCACCAAAGAATGCGCGCGGGCAGTATGATATTCAATATCACGCCGGTTTTTCCTGCCCTGTTATCGGATAGCAACCATCCTGACTGCCCTCGTTATGGGCTAACAGGGGGGTGTTATTGCTTACGCCGCCGGCCGGGGGCGAGGGTTGGGCATCGAGCGGCTGCCAGGAAGAGCGGCCCGCCACAAAACCCTCAGGAGGCCCCAATGTCCGCACGCAGATCTGTCGAGTTCAGAAGCCACTCCCGCACCATCGCCCGTGGCGGCGTCGGGGAAACCGGCCTGTCGGGGCGGCGCTTCGCCACGGCGCTGACCGGGGGCGCGCTGGTGTTGGCGTTGGTCCTTGGCGCGGCAATGCCCGCGAAGGCCGACAAGAAAGATGACCTTGCCAAGGCGCTGATCGGGGCGCTGGTCGTCGGCGTCATCGTGAATGAGCTGAAGGACAAGCGCCAACCGCCCGTGGTGGTGCAGGAACCCGTGCCGGAACCCGTGCGCCAGAATCGGGTACCGGCGGTCTGTGCCATTTCCATCGACGGGGCGGAACGGTCGGTTAGCCTTTACTCGGAAAACTGCCTGCGGCGGGAAGGCTTCAACGCCCGTCTGCCGCGCGGCTGCGCCAATGACGCGCGCATTTTCGGCCGGGATGACCGGGTCTATTCCGCGCAATGCCTGCGTGACGCCGGGTTCCGGCTTTCGGGCCGCTAGGCCCCGGGGCCGGTAAAGCTCTCGGGTCGCTGCGGTGGCCCGGGTCGTGGCGGGGGTGCCCTTGAGCCCCGCCCGACTTAGAGGGACGGAAGGGTGAGCAGCTTCCGTCCCTCTTTTTCTGCCGCTCATTCCGGGCTAACCCGGTGGCATGATCATCCCATTCCCAGATTTCACCCATGAAGCCGCTGCCATCGCCGCAGGGTCCAGCTTTGTCGTGGGTGTGGATGAGGTGGGCCGTGGCCCCCTTGCCGGCCCCGTCACTGCCTGCGCCGTGCGGCTGGACCCGGACCGCATCCCCCCCGGCCTGCGCGATTCCAAGCAACTCACTGCCGCCCGCCGCGAAGCGCTTTGCGCGCAGATCATGGCGCAGGCACAGGTCAGCATCGCCCATGCCTCGGTCGAGGAGATCGACAGCCTCAACATCCTCCGCGCCAGCCACCTGGCGATGGAGCGGGCGGTCGCAGGGCTGGCCGCCGATCACGCGCTGATCGACGGCAACCTGATCCCGCGCGGGCTGGCCTGCCGGGCGACGTCGCTGGTCAAGGGTGATGCCCGCTGCCTGTCGATTGCCGCCGCCTCGATCGTGGCGAAAGTCACGCGGGACCGGATCATGGTGGATTTGGCGCAACAGCACCCCGGCTACGGCTGGGAGGCGAACGCCGGTTACCCGACAAAGTCACACCTGCAGGCGCTTCAAACTTTAGGTGTTACCCCTTGGCATAGACGTTCGTTCAAGCCCGTCCACAACATATTGTATCAAGAGAATTCTGTAACCCCTTGATTCAATAAAGAATTTGACGGCGAATCATCTGTGACTCATCTTCGTCCTCAAGATCGGCACACCAAGGATGCCGACATTGAGGCAGAGAATGGCGACGAAAACGGCTCCGGTGGCGGCAACGCTGCCGCTCAACCAGATCATGTCTGGTGACTGTATCGAGGTGATGAACAGCCTGCCTGCGGGCAGCGTTGACCTGATCTTTGCCGACCCCCCGTATAACCTGCAGCTCAAGGGTGACCTGCATCGCCCCGACAATTCACTCGTCGACGCGGTCGATGACCATTGGGACCAGTTCGCCAGCTTTGCGACCTATGACAGCTTCACCCGCCAGTGGCTCGCCGCCGCCAAGCGCCTGTTGAAGCCGAACGGGGCGATCTGGGTGATCGGCAGCTATCACAACATCTTCCGGCTGGGCGCGGTCCTGCAGGATCAGGGGTTCTGGCTTCTCAATGATGTGGTTTGGCGCAAGTCGAACCCGATGCCCAACTTTCGTGGCAAGCGCCTGACCAACGCACATGAAACGCTGATCTGGGCCAGCCGCGACGAATCCGCCAAGTACACCTTCAACTATGAGGCGCTTAAGGCCCTGAACGATGGCGTGCAGATGCGGTCTGACTGGGTGCTGCCGATCTGCACCGGCCATGAACGCCTGAAAGACGAAAACGGCGACAAGGCGCATCCGACGCAAAAGCCGGAAAGCCTGCTGCACCGCATCATCGTGGCCACCACCAATGCGGGCGACGTGATCCTTGACCCGTTCTTTGGCACGGGCACCACCGGCGCCGTGGCCAAGATGCTCGGCCGTGATTTCATCGGGATCGAGCGGGAAGAAGCCTACCGTAAGGCCGCCCAAGCCCGCATCGACAAGGTCCGCCGCTTTGACGCTTCGGCGCTGGAGATCACCGGATCGAAACGCTCTGAACCCCGCGTGCCTTTCGGGCAGGTCGTCGAACGCGGGATGCTCCGCCCGGGCGAGGAACTCTTCAGCATCGGCAACCGCCACAAGGCCAAGGTCCGCGCCGATGGCACGCTGATCGGGCATGAGGTGAAGGGCTCGATCCACCAGGTCGGGGCGGCGCTGGAAGGCGCGCCCAGCTGTAATGGCTGGACCTACTGGCACTTCAAGCGCGACGGGAAGATGGTCCCGATCGACATCCTGCGCCAGCAAATCCGCGCCGAGATGGAGGCTGACAGCAGCCCCTCGCATTAAGGTTTCACAGTCACGCCTGTCCCCCGGACCGCCTGGGGGACAACTGCCCCGCCGTGATGTCACGGCGGGGTTTTTTCTGTGCCGTCGAACGGGGCGGGCGGCGTCAGGCCTCGTCGAAGACCCAGAACCGCATGACCAGATAGCTGGCAATCGGCACCACGACCGACACGGCGACCATCGCCACGATGAAGCTGAAACCAAGCTTGGCCGTGATCAGCCAGACGGTCATGCTGCTGATCCCAAGGCTCAGGCAGGACAGCGAAAAGAACCGCATGAACTGCGCGACCGACTGGCTGGTCACCGCAAAGGTAAAGCGCGCATGACCAAGGTAGGACAACAGCACCGCCGCTGCGAAGCCCGAAAGGTTGGCCCCCTGGTCCGAGATCGGAAAGGCCGCCTGCACCGCAAGCGCCACCAGAACATGCACCGCCGTTGCCAGCCCGCCCACCCCCGCAAACCGCATCAGCTGTGCCAGCATCCCGTGATCAGGCCTTTTCCAGCACAGCCGCCAGCGAAAGGCCGACCGGCAGCCGCACCTTGCCGACCAAGAACCGCTCCAGCGCGAAGATCCGGGCCAGACCGCCGTTCACCCAGCTGTGCGGCAGCGTGTCGTCCGGCACGTCGCTTCCGGTCAGCCGCTTGATCGCCCGGGTCGTCACCGCCAGCGGGAACAGGAAGAAGTTGAAATAGCTGCTGTAGCTGACCCGCAGCCCCGCCTCGGCCGCCGCCTTGGCCAGGCTCGCCCGGGTATAGCGGCGATAGTGGTGGTGGCGTTCGTCATGCCTTGACCACAGCGACGGAAAGGCAGGCACCGTGACCAGGATCTTGCCGCCCTCTTCCAGCCGCGCCGCCAGCGCGGCCAGTGAGGCGGCATCCGCCTCCACATGCTCCAGCACGTCAAAAAGACCGATCAGGTCATAGCGCCGGTCATCGAAGGGCAGCTCCATCGGCAGGGCGCCAAACCGGATATCAAGCCCGGACTTCACCTTCGCCGCTTCCCGCGCCGGCCCGTCATATTCGAACGCATCCACCTGCCCGAACTGGCCCAGCATCTGCAGGTTGCCGCCACTGCCGCAGCCCGCCTCAAGGATGGTCACGCGGTCACGGTGTTTCAGATGCCGGCCGATCAGCGCCGCAATCACCTGTCGGCGTGCCACGAACCACCAATGCTGCGACTCCAGCTCATTCATCCGGTCAAAGACGGCGCGTTCCAAATTACCGCTCCGCCTTGGCTGAGGTGTGCTGCGACCGGATCACATACAGCGGGCGCTGGCGCACCTCGGTATAGATCCGCCCGACATATTCACCAATGATCCCCAGCGCGAACATGTTCAGCCCGCCGAACACCAGGATCAGGATCACGGTCGACGCATAGCCCGGCACGTCGATCCCGAAGATCACCGTTTGCGCCACGATGAACAGCGAATAGATCAGCGACACCACGGCCATCACCATCCCGAAATAGGTCCAGATCCGCAGCGGCACGGTGGAAGATGAAAAGATCGCATCCAGCGCCAGCTTCCACAGTTTCCAGTAGTTCCAGCGGGTTTCGCCAATCTCACGCGCGGGGCGTTCGTAGGTGACCTCAACCGTCTCGAACCCCACCCAGGAAAACAGCGACTTGTTGCAGCGCGACCGTTCGCCAAGCTGGTTGATGACATCCACCACCTCACGGTCCATCAGGCGGAAATCACCCACATCGCGGGGGATCGGCTGTTCCGAAAGGGCGTTGAAAATCCGGTAGAAGGCATTGGCCGATTTCGCTTTCAGCCAGGTATCGCCACTGCGGCGCGACCGGCGGGCGTTCACCACCTTGGCCCCGGCGGTCCAACGGTCAATCATCTGGTGAATGACCTCGGGCGGGTCCTGCAGGTCCACATCCAGGGGAATCACCGCATCGCCCGTGGCATTGTTCAGCCCGGCGATCAGCGCGGCCTCTTTGCCGAAGTTGCGGGAAAGGTTGATCAGCGACACGTCCGACCGCTTCGCCGCCTCGGCCAGCACATGCCGTTCGGTGGCATCGCGGCTGCCATCGTTGACGAACAGGATGTCAAAGGTCACCACCTGCGCCAGATCGGCAATCACGGTATCGACCTTGGCAAGAAAGGGGCCAATTCCGCCCTCTTCGTTGAAGACCGGAACAATCAGCGTGACGCGGCGCAAGGGCGACGTCATGGGCAATTCTCGGTGATCCATGCCAAGTTGCACAATTTCCGCACCAGGTTTCATCCACAATACTCCGCAGCCAAAGCCGATTTCGCCCCAGCACTGGGCGTTTCCAGAGCGGCAAAAGTATGGCGACCTGACGGTGATTGAGAGGAATTCGAAGTCAAGCGCCTTGGCGAACGACCGCCCTGATTCCGCCTGAACCTGTTGCCTTTCCGGCCAAATCCCGGTCAACCTGCCGTGAAGGGCCGACCAACCTGCTGCAAAGGGACATAGTTTTCGGATGAACGGTGCAGAAACTTTGGTCAAGACTCTCCTCGCCAGCGGGGTGCGCGTCTGTTTCGCCAATCCCGGCACGTCCGAGATGCATTTTGTGGCCGCCCTCGACCGTCACCCCGACATGCGCTGCATCCTCAGCCTGTTTGAAGGGGGCGTTTCCGGCGCCGCAGACGGCTATTTCCGGATGAGCGGTGAGGTCGCGGCCACCCTCCTTCACCTTGCGCCCGGCTTCGGCAACGCCTTTGCCAACCTGCACAATGCGCGCAAAGCGCAAAGCGGGGTCCTGAACATCATGGGCGACCATGCCGATTACCACCTGCGGTTTGAGGCGCCCCTGAAGGGCGATACCGTCGGCATCAGCCAATCCGTGTCGCACTGGACGCGGGTCTGCGCCGAACCGGGCCGCGTGGCCAGCGACGCGGCCGAAGCGGTGCAGGTCGCCCGCGCCAAGAACGGCCAGATCGCCACGCTGATCCTGCCCGCCAACATGGCCTGGGACGCGGCAGAGGGGTTTGCTGTGGCACCGCCGCCGCCTACCCTACAGCGCCCGTCTCATGAACAGATTGCCGCCGCCGCCCGTGCCTTGCGCCAGCCGGGGGCGATTATGCTGGTCGATGGCCCGGCCCTTTGGTCTGACCTTGGCCTTCTCGCCAAACGGCTGACCAAGGCAGCAGGCGCGCGGCTGATGCAGCCCTTTTTCGTCAGCCGCTTTCGCCGGGGGGCGGGGGCGGTGAAGATCGAACGCATGGCTTACCGGATCGAAGACAACCTCAAGCTTCTCGCCGGCGCGCCCGCCCTTGTGCTTTGCGGCACCACGCGGCCTGCCGGGTTCTTCGCATATCCGGGCCTGCCTTCCACCCCCGATGACCCCAACACCCGCCTAATCGACCTGTGCACCCGTGAGATGGACCTTGCCTGGACGCTGCAAGCCCTTGCCGATGAACTGGGCGAGGCGGAGTTGGGGCCGGAGGATTTCACGGCCCTTGACCTGCCCGCCCTGCCGGATGGTGCCCTGACCGTGGCAAAAGTGGGTGAGGCGATCGGCCACCTGATGCCCGACAACGCCGTGGTGGTGGATGAAGGCATCTCCGCCTCATACCACCTCGCCCCCGGGCTAAAGCGCGCTCGGGGCCATGACGCGCTGACGATCACTGGCGGCTCCATCGGCTTTGGCCTGCCCAATGCGGTAGGGGCGGCGGTGGCCTGCCCAGACCGCAAGGTCGTGGTCCTCGAAGGCGACGGGTCGGGGATGTATACCCTTCAATCCCTATGGACGATGGCGCGGGAAGGGCTGGATGTAACCGTGGTGATCTTCGCCAACCGCGGCTACCAGATCCTGCGGGATGAGCTTGCGGCGGTCGGCGTGACCGAGGTTGGCCGCAACGTTGTGCGGATGTTCGACGTGGTGGAACCGAAGCTCGACTGGGTGGCGCTGGCCAAGGGGCATGGGGTCGAAGGGGTGCGGGTGGCCGACATGGCCGGTTTCAACGCAGCCTTTGCCCAGGCGATGGGCCAGCGCGGGCCGAGGTTGATTGAAGTCGTCTGCTAGGCGCCCAGAAGTTAACACTTCCTGAAAACGGTTTCGTAACGCATTGAAATCATGCAGGCAGACAGGGTGTCCCTGCGCGGGACACCTGTCCCCGAAGGTTCACCCAGCGACCGGGTTCAAGGCCTTGTTGTAGGGGTGCCAATCCTTGATGTCAGGGTAATGCAGCTTCCGCCAGGCCTTGACCCGCGGGTTCATGATCCGCTTCCACAAGGGCGGGTTCATCGCGATGAAGACCATCAGGGGATAGCCCAGCGGCAGCTGCGGCGCCTCATCCTTGGAATAGGTCTGGAGGAGCGGAAACCGCCGGTCCGGCTTGTAGTGATGGTCCGAATGTCGCTGCAGGTTGATGAGCAACCAGTTCGAAGCCGTATGCCCCGCGTTCCAGCTGTGGTGCGGCCGGACATGCTCATACTTGCCATTCCCCAGATGGCGGCGGGTCAGGCCGTAGTGTTCGACATAGTTCACCGCCTCCAGCTGCCAGATGGCCACAGCAGCCTGATAGACGAAAAGCCCAAGGCCCAACCATCCACCCAAAGCAAAGGCCAGCACCAGCATCCCCACCTGCAAGACGGCATAGCGCCAGAAGGGGTTCGTCCGGTGCCACCACGGCAAACCGCGCCGCGCCAGCAGCGCCACCTCGGCCTTGAACGACGACTGCGGGCAGGACCACAGGACCCGCGGGAAGAAGCGGTGGAAGCCCTCGTTATACCGCGCCGTCACCGGGTCGCGCGGGGTGCCGACATGCAGGTGGTGGACCCGCAGGTGTTCCGACCGGAAGTGGGAGTAAAGGACCGAGGCAAGAAGAAGATCGCCCAGCCACCGCTCCAGCTTTGACTTCTGGTGCATCAGCTCGTGGCTGTAGTTGATGCCAACGGTGCCGGTCAGAATGCCGACGCCGAAGAACAGAACCGCTAGTTCATGCGCGGCAAGGTGGTCGGCGCGGGTGGCGTACCAGATCATGCCGAAGAGGATCAGCATCTGGACCGGGAACCAGACCAGCGTCAGCAGGCGGTACCAGAAGAGGCTGTCTTCGGACTGGGGGTCAGCATTCGCCTCATTCACCCCGGTCACGGCATCCAGAAGCGAGTAAAACAGGATCGAGCACGCCGGGACGAGGGCCGTGTACCAGCCGCCTTGCGTGGCCCCGATCACCGCCAACGGCACCATGCCAAGCGCGAACCAGAACGGCAGGGCGTTCAGGAAGCCAAGTTTCTGGGTCGGCGGGTTTGGCATGGATGGTCCGGGTTGGTGCGGCAAGAAGTATCTCTTGAAACGCGGCCCCGCTCAACCGTGCAAGCTGTCGCGGGCCAGATCGAAGGCCTTGCGCATGACAGTGGGCAGGTCAGAAGGGCGGAACTGGTCGACAGGCACCCACTCCCCGCGGTGGGGCGGATGGGTTACGGCGGCGGTCATGACCTGCAGGATCAGGTGGAAATGGGTGAAGGTGTGGCGCACTTCGCCCAGCCGCTGCCAGTTGGCCTCTGCGGGCATCGGCCCGCCCGCACCGTCCCAGCCGTCACCCGGAAAGCCCAGCATTCCGCCGAGAAGGCCCTTGTCCGGCCGTCGCTCCAACAGCAGCGCGTCGGGGCGGTGGCCAAGCCAGAGGATGCCTTGGCGGGTGGGTTTCTCGGCCTTGGGGGATTTCCGCGGCAGGTCGGATTGCACGCCCATCGCCCGGGCCTTGCAAGCGTGGGACCAGGGGCAGATGCCGCAGGCGGGGTTGCGGGGTGTGCAGATCGTGGCGCCAAGGTCCATCACCGCCTGGGCGTAGTCCCCCGGGCGCTGGGCCGGGGTCAGGCTTTCGGCCAGCGCGGTCAGTTCGGGTTTCGCGGCGGGTAGCGGGGTTTCCACGCAGAACATGCGCGCCATCACGCGTTCGACGTTGCCGTCGACGACGGTTGCAGCCTCATCATGCGCGATGGCGGCGATGGCCGACGCCGTGTAGGGGCCGATGCCGGGCAGGGTGAGCAGCCCTGCGCGCGTGTCGGGAAACCGCCCGCCATGATCGGCCACCACGGCGCGGGCGCATTTCAGCAGGTTCCGGGCGCGGGCGTAGTAACCAAGGCCCGCCCATTCGCCCATCACGTCAGAATCCTGTGCCTGCGCAAGGGCGATCACTGTTGGCCAGCGGGCGGTAAAGCGGTGGAAGTAGTCCTTGACCGCAGCGACGGTGGTTTGCTGCAGCATCATCTCGGACAGCCAGATGCGGTAGGGGTCTGGGCGCAACCCCGTCGCGCGGTCGGAGGGTGAAACGCGCCAGGGCATCACGCGGGCGTGGCGGTCATACCAGTACAAGAGCTGGTCACTGAGGCTTTGATCCATCTGCGCGAAGATAGCGGTTGGCGCCGCCAGTGCCAGAGGTCAGATCGCGCGGGCGTCACGCAATCTTTATGGCAACTGAGCATCCGCCACTGGCGGGCCGGGCTGGGTGCGATAGAATGGCACTCAGAGGACAAGGAACCGATGGTGCGCAAACCGCTGCCCGATCCCAGCCCACAGCGCCGCCAACGCGGGTTTGAAGCCGCGGGCGGCCTGGTGAAGGCCCCGGTGCGCGCCGTGGGCGAGACGCGGGGATTCGCGGTTGCCCGTCTGTTGACCCATTGGGCTGAAGTGGCCGGTGAAGACCTTGCCGCCAAGACCAGGCCGGTGAAGATCGGCTATGGCAAGGGCGGCATGGGGGCGACGCTGACCGTGCTGGTCAAGGCGGCCGAGGCACCGATGGTGCAGATGGCTTTGCCGCATCTGAAGGACCGGGTGAACGCAGTCTATGGCTATTCCGCCGTCAACCACATCCATCTGACCCAGACCGCCGCCACCGGGTTTGCCGAGGGTCAGGCCGATTTCGCCCATGGGCCGAAGGTGGTGACGCCACCTGCCCCCGACCCCGCCGTCATTGCCAAGGCCCATGCCGTGGCGGAAGGCGTTGGCGACCCAAGCTTGCGCGCTGCCCTTGAACAGCTGGCGCAAAACATCTTAACTCGCCCCCGATCCTAGGAGCCCGCTCCATGGGGCCCGCATGACAAAGGACTGCACAGGATGCTGAAACTGAACCGCCGGGCGATGATTGCCCTTGCTGCTGCGATGGCGGCTTCGCCCGTGATGGCCCAGGACGCTGCGGCCGAGCTGACGGACTACTCGCTCGGCTCGCCCGATGCGCCGGTGAAGATCGTGGAATACGCAAGCTTCACCTGCCCGCATTGCGCGACCTTCCATGCAACGGTCTTCAAGGACCTGAAGCGCGATTACATCGACACCGGCAAGGTCCACTTCACGCTGCGTGAGGTGTATTTTGACCGCTACGGCCTGTGGGCCGCAATGGTCGCGCGCTGCGGCGGTGACATGCGCTACTTCGGCATCCATGACATGCTGTTCGACCAGCAGGCGGAATGGGCGGCCTCGCAAGACCCGATGCAAGTTGTGCAAAGCCTGAAGACGATCGGCATTTCTGCCGGGCTGGATGGCGCTGCAATTGATGCTTGCCTGAACGATCAGGCGAAGGCCGAGGCGCTGATTGCGCGCTTCCAGGCCAACATGGAGGCTGACGGGGTCGAAGGCACGCCGACGATCTTCGTGAACGGTGCCAAACACTCCAACATGACTTATGCCGATCTGAAGGCGATCATCGACGCCGAGCTGGCCGGGTAAGATGACCGCTCCGCTGGAAGGCATCCGCGTCATCGAACTGGCGCGGATTCTGGCTGGCCCCTGGGCCGGGCAGACGCTGGCCGATCTTGGGGCGGATGTGATCAAGGTCGAGGCTCCGGAGGGCGACGATACCCGCCGCTGGGGCCCGCCCTTCATCGAGGCGGGGGGTGAGACGACCGCCGCCTATTTCCACGCAACGAACCGGGGCAAGCGCGGGATCACCTGCGATTTCCGGACGGCCGAGGGGCAGGAAGTTGTTCGGCGGTTGGTGGCCGATGCGGATGTGGTGATCGAGAACTTCAAGGTTGGCGGGCTTGAGAAGTACGGGCTGGATTATGCCTCGTTAAGGCAGGTGAACCCGCGGCTGATCTATTGTTCGATCACCGGGTTCGGGCAGGACGGGCCTTATGCACACCGCGCCGGGTATGATTTCATCATTCAAGGCATGTCCGGGTTGATGAGCGTGACCGGCCCTGCGGATGGGCAACCGCAGAAGGTGGGTGTGGCGGTAACGGATGTGTTCACCGGCGTTTATGCTGCGACGGCGATTCTGGCAGCCTTGGTGCAGCGTGGGCGGACCGGTGAGGGCCAGCAGATCGATATGGCGCTCTTGGATGTGGCGACATCGGTGATGGCCAATCAGGCGATGAACTATCTGGCGTCGGGGAAGGCTCCGGGGTTGATGGGCAATGCGCATCCTAACCTGGCACCCTATGCGGTGTTTGACTGCAAGGATGGCTGGCTGATTCTGGCGACAGGGAATGACGGGCAGTATCAGCGCTTGTGCGGTGTGCTGGGGCTGGAGGATATGGCGACCGATCCGGCCTATCTGACCAACGCCGACCGGGTGGCGAACCGTGCCGCGATGACCGAACGGCTGACCTTGGCGACAAAGGCATGGGCAAAGGCCGATCTTCTGGCGGCTTGCGAAGCGGCGGGTGTGCCTGCCGGGCCGATCAACAACATGGCCGAGGTGTTCGCTGACCCGCAGGTCGTGGCGCGTGGATTGCAAATTGCACCCGAAGGGCTACCCGGGGTGCGCAGCCCGATGCGGTTTTCCGGGGCCGAGCTGTCGCTGGACCGCCCGGCGCCCCGGCTTGGCCAGCATCAGGATGAGGTGTTGGGCAAGAAGGCGTGACGCCGGGAGCCGGAGTTTTGGAAAACTCCGGTGCGATTTCTTGGAAGAAATCGCGCTAAGGCGCTACCGGTTCACAGGTTTAGCCGGGTCAGCGCTGCGTCCAACGCCGTCCAGTCCTTCACGTCCAACCGCACGACCAGCGTCAGCACTCGCATGCGCCAATGGGCCGGAAGGCGGGCCGCGTCCTTTTCGGTGGTCACCAGTTGGGCGCCCGCGGCCAGCGCCTCGGCCTCAAGCCGTTTCAGCAGGGTCTCGGAAAGGGGGGCGTGGTCGGCCAAAGCCTCACCGCGGACCACTTCCGCGCCAAGGGTGTGCAGGGTGGTGAAGAAGCGCTCGGGGTCGGCGATCCCCGCGAAAGCCAGCAAACGCTGACCCGGCCAGTCCATCCCGGTTTGCAGGGGGAGGAGTTCGGCCGTCACCAGCGGCACGGGGATTTGCGCCCCCCAGGTGTGGGCGAAGGATGCCTGCGCCTCGGTCCCGCCGATGGAGATGACAAGGTCGGCGCGGGCAAGGCCCACGGCGACGGGTTCGCGCAGGGGGCCGGCGGGGATGCAACGGCCATTGCCAAAGCCACGCGCGGCGTCGACGACGACCAGCGCAAGGGACGGCTTGACGGAGGGGTTCTGAAATCCGTCGTCCAGCAGGATGACCTGCGCGCCTGCCGCAGTGGCTGCCTGCACCCCAGCGGCGCGGTCCTTCGCCACCCAGGTTGTCGCGAAGGCTGACAGGAGAAGGGGTTCATCCCCGACCTCAGCCGCTACATGGCGGGCCTCATCCACCCGCACCGGCCCGGTCAGGCTGCCGCCATAGCCCCGGCTGACGATATGCGCCGCGTGGCCGCGCGCGGTCAGGTGCTGGGCCAGGGCCAAGGTGACAGGCGTTTTGCCCGCCCCTCCGGCCACAAGGTTGCCAACACAAACGACGGGCACAGGCGGGGTCAGCCCCGGTTGGCGCAGGCGGCGGGCAGTGCCAGCGGCGTAAAGCCAGCCCAAGGGCGCCAGAAGGCGCGCGACGAGTGCGGGCCGGTCAGGCGGGGTGAACCAGAAGCGCGGGGCGCGCGTCACGGGGCGGCATCCATAAGTGCGCGCATCCGGATCAGGATGCGTTCCGTCACCTCAGCCCCGTCGCTGGCCACGGCCCAGGCGGCTTGCGCCAGTCTTGCGGCGCGGTCGGGGGCCAAAAGGTCGCCAAGGCTGTCGGTCAGATCGCTGGCCGAGGCGACTGCGCGGGTCGCCCGTGCTGCTCCCAGACGGCCAAAGATCGGACCAAAGGGCCCGGTCCTTGGCCCATGCAGGATGGCTGACCCCAAGGCCGCCGCTTCCATCGGGTTACGGGTGGGGCCCGACCCGTAGAGGCTGCCCCCCAGGAAAGTGACTGGCGAGAGGCGATACCACAGGCCGTATTCGGCGGGGTTATCGACGATAAAGACCTCAACCGCGGCATCGGGTTCTTCTTCGCGCATCCGGCGGGCGACAAGCCAGCCTTCCTGATCCTCAAGCCTTTGGGCCAGTTTGTCCGCATGGGCCGGGTCGGCTGGCATCAGGATCAAGAGAAGCCGATGCGCCTGTTGCAGGGTCGCGCGGTGCGCAGCGATCACGGTGGCCTCTTCCTCGGCGGTGGGACCGGCGGCGAACCAGACCGGCCGCGCGGCCAGAAGGCGGGCAAGGGCGGCGCGCTCGGCCTCAAGGCAGGGCAAGGCGGCGCTTTCCTCTTCCATCCGGCCCGTCACGGCGACGGCCGACAAGGCGGCCCCTGCCTTGCGGAAAGCGCGGGCGGCGACTTCGTCCACGGCGCAGATATGCGAGAAGCGTGACAGGGCTGATCGCATGAGGCCGGGATACCAGGCATCACGCTCACGCAAGAATCGCGGGGCGCGGCCGTTGACCAGGATCAGAGGCAGGCGACGCTCGGCGGTTTCATGGAGGAGGGCGGGCATCAGCTCTCCGGCAGCGAAGACCACGATATCAGGACGCCAATGGTCAAGAAAGGCACGGGATTCGGCAGGGGTGTCAACTGGCGGAGGCTGGTGGATCACGCCGTCGCGTTGCGGCAGGGCAAAGGGGCAGGTCAGAAGAACCGCAATGCCGTCATCCTCGATCAGGCGGCGGGCGAGGGCGAGCATCGGGCTGGCCTGATCCTCGGATGGCGCATGAAGCCATGCCAGCCCGCCGGAGGGCCGTTGAGGCCGCGGCGCCCCCGGCCCGGCGTCCCGCCGGTTGCCAAGGTTGTACAGCTTGAGACCCAGCGAAGCGGTCATGGGTCAGTGGCCCAGTTCCTCGGTCGAAGAGCCGGGCTTGGCCTCATCCCGCAGGCGGTGAATATGGGCGATGAAGTAGCGCATGTGGGCGTTGTCCACGGTGCGCTGCGCTTCGGCTTTCCAAGCCCGGAAGGCAGAGTCGTAGTCCGGGAACATGCCAACGATATGGATGTTGGAGACATCCCGGAAGACATTGGTCTGCGGGTCGACAAGTTCGCCTCCGAAGACAAGGTGCAGGCGTTGGGTCATCGGGTTCTCCATAGCGGGATGGGCGAAGTGGAATCTGCGGACCACCTGGACAGACGTCAGGCGGTCAGACCCTATCCGGTTCCGCCAGTGGGGGAAAGCGGCCAAGGGTCTGTGTATTGGTCAAGGTCGAAGGGCTTGCACTGCGCGGGCGTTGTGGCAAGACTGCGCGCGGCGTCGGGACAACCCCGGTATTTTCCTTGGGAGAGCGTTTCATGGATCTTTCGTTCCTGCTGGGTTGGCCCGGTGTTTACCTGGCAATTGCCCTTTTCATCATCACCAGCATCTTTCTTGGCGTCCGCATTGTGCCGCAGTCGGAAAAGCATGTGGTGGAGCGTTTTGGCCGCTTGCGGTCGGTGCTTGGGCCGGGGATCAACTTTGTCGTGCCGTTCCTGGACCGGATCGCGCACAAGGTTTCGGTGCTGGAACGCCAGTTGCCCACCGCCAGCCAGGACGCCATCACGGCGGACAACGTGTTGGTGAAAGTGGAGACATCGGTCTTCTACCGGGTGACCGAGCCGGAAAAGACCGTCTACCGGATCCGCGACGTGGATGGCGCGATTGCCACCACCGTCGCAGGGATCGTGCGGAGCGAGATCGGCAAACTGGAACTTGACCAGGTGCAATCGAACCGGGCCCAGCTGATCGAGCGCGTGCGCGAGCAGGTGACGGCCATGGTCGATGACTGGGGGGTCGAGGTGACCCGGGCCGAGATCCTGGACGTGAACCTGGATGAAGCGACGCGGTCGGCGATGCTGCAGCAGCTGAATGCGGAACGCGCGCGGCGGGCGCAGGTGATGGAGGCCGAAGGGCGGAAGCGGTCGGTGGAGCTGGCTGCCGACGCTGACCTTTATGCTGCCGAGCAGGCCGCGAAGGCACGACGGGTGACGGCGGATGCCGAGGCCTATGCGACCAACGTGATCGCAGGGGCCATCGCCGAGAACGGGCTGGAGGCCGCGCAGTTCCAGGTCGCGCTGAAGCAGGTGGAGGCCTTGCAAGCGGTGGCCGTTGGTCAAGGCAAGCAAACCATCCTCATCCCGGCCAATGCGCTGGATGCTTTTGGCGATGCGTTCAAGATGCTGAAAGGGCGGGGCTGACATGGCGGCTTTCCTGTCGGCAACCTGGTGGGCCTGGGTGGTCCTGGGCTTTGCGCTTGGGGTGCTGGAGATCCTCGTGCCCGGATACATTTTCCTTGGCTTCGCCATCGGAGCGGTGGCGACGGGAATTGTCGTGGGCACCGGGCTTGGGCCGTCCGGCATTTCCGCGCTGTTGCTGGTCTTTGCAATCGCCTCGGTCATAGCCTGGCTGGTGCTGCGCCGGGTGATGGGCGTCCGCGCGGGGCAGGTCAAGATCTGGGACCGTGATATCAACGACGACCGCTGAGGTGGATTTCGTCGGGGCCAAGGCCGCGTTCTTTTGCGAGGGCGCGGTCTTGGCATATTTGCGGGACAATCATCCGGGGCTGAACTGGGCGGGCCATTGGGACCTTCCGGGCGGCGGACGCGAGGGCGACGAAGGGCCGGAGGACTGCCTCTTGCGCGAGCTGGAGGAGGAGTTTGGGCTTCGCCTGCCGCGGGAAAGGTTGACGTGGAGTCGGGTGTTCCCGTCGATCATGGATGCGCGCCGGGCGTCCCATTTCTTTGCCGGTCGGCTGACCCGGGCCGAAATAGCGGCGATCCGGTTTGGGGATGAAGGTCAAAGCTGGGCTATGATGCCAGTGGCGGAGTTTCTGGGGCATGGCAAGGCCGTGCCGGAACTGCAGCGGCGGGTGGGAATTGTCTGGGCCAACTGGCAAAATGAGTGACGATGGCTGGCCCCGGAGGGTTTCACACCCTTCGGACCAACCGTGGAGTGCTCTTCAGATAAGACAGACAAATTTTATATGATTTAGAATGGCTTAGATCTAGGTTCGGGCCAAGGGGACCAGGTGGTTGTCCCAGGCCGTCTTGCCAGACCTGAGGGGGGACAGGGCGCGGTCATCGGCGGTCATTAGGGCGCCGAGCCCATCCGTCAGGAGAAAGCCTGTCCCCAAGGGGGCGGCACCACATAGATCGGCGCGGTGGTGGGTGGCCTTGTGGGTTCCATCTGCGCTGAAGATCATCGCCACCCCACCTTTGGGCGAAGTGACCAGAACCCGGTCGGCCGTGGCAGCGACCGAGCCCGCATAGCCTTGCATTGCAAAAGCGTCTTGCGGCGTGGGCTCACACAGGATCGGGGCGGTGCCGGGTGTCCAAAGGCCAAGTTGGGGCACCGGTTCGGCGGGGTCGCCCTCCCATTGCATGGCGAAGGCGATCGCGTCACCCGATTGAGCCAGGTGCCGGATCGAGTTCTGCCGCAGGTCAGGCAGGTCGATCTGGTCCAGAAGGTTGCCATCGGCTGACAGAAGGGTGAGGTTCGGGTGCATCGTGGGAATGTTCAGCTTGGCACGATCAACCGGGTCGGTCTGGATCCCGCCATTGGCGACGGCAAGGGTGCCGTTTGGCAGTAGCCTGATTTCATGCGGTCCAAGGCCGTGGCTGGGCCAATCGGTCAGGCGGGTGTAGCTGCGGGTGTCCCAAAGGCCAATGCGGCCGGCGCTGGTGTCGGCAACGACTTCTGAGGTCAACAGCAGGCTGCCATCAGCTGAAAACACGCCATGTCCGTTGAATTGCTGGCCATCCGGTGGAGCCAGTCTGGTGATGATCCTGCCGGTTGCGCAATCGACGACCAGGGCGAAAGTGCCAGGACGACGGGCAAAGGCTACGGCTTCGGCCTGCGTCGGATGGGCGGCGGCGGCGTGGCCGCGACCGGGGAGCGGCACTTCAAACAGCGTTTCGCCAGCGGCGGAAAGGGCGTGAAGGAAGAACGCCTCACCCTGCTTGCCGGCGGCAAGAAAGGCCGGACTGCCGACATCTGCCCAGGTCAACCGGGGCGCGCAGGCGGCGGCAACGCTGGCAAGGAAGGCACGACGCTGCATCAATCCCCATCCTGCGCATTGAAGCCAAGGGTGACGCCTAAGGCGGGTCCGATCTCGGCAAGGGCCGTATCCCGGGTGGCGCGTATGGCTTGCTGCAGAATCTGAAGCTTGAGCCAGGCCTTGGGGTCAGCGAGGTTGGCAAGGGTGGGATCGTCAAGGTCCGCTGCCAGCTTGAGCGCCTGATCGAAAGCGGCAAGTGTGCGCTGGCCGTCGGGGTGAAGATGCTGTGCCAGCCCGCGCAGCCCTTGCAGGGAAAGGGTGATGTTGCGGGCTGAACGGCCAGCGGCGCGGGCTTCGGCAAGGTCGGGTCGCGGCTTGTCGAAGGTGCCAAGCGGACGGCCGATCCGCCGGTCCGCCAGATATTCAAGGCCGGTGCCAAGCTGAGTGAAGAGGGCCTGGGTCGCCTCTTCCGCCGTCAGAAAGCGGGAATTGCCCGGCTGGCCTGCGGTCAGGAGAAGGTCACCAAACGGCCCCCAGTCCGTGTCGAGATCGGCTGCCATCCGTGCAAGGTCAGCGGCTGTCGCCTGGATAAGGGGACAGGGGTCTGCGGGAAGCGCTTCGGCAGGGTAAAGCAGGCGCTCAATCCCGGCCAGGCCCCGTGCGGCCACGGATTGCTGCGCCATGTTGTCAGACGTCAGGGCTTCAGGATCGCCGGTCAACAGGCTGCGTTGGGCTTTCTGGCCAAGCGCTTTCGGGTCAGGCCAGAACAGGATTGCCAGCGAACGCCCCTCTTCCTCAGCCGGGCCGAGGGGCAGGTGGGCGACGGCCAGCCAAGCGTCATAGGTGGCATGGAAGGCAGGGCGCAACAGGGCAGGATCGCAGCTGTCCACCGCAGCAAGCGCCTTGGCCTGCGCGGCAAAGGCGGCAAAGCCAGGACGGATATGCTGGGTGACCACGGAAGCCGTGTCGGCTGCCGCGGGGATGGCGAGGAAGAGAGACAAGATCAACGCGCGCATGTCAGAGGCTTTCCAGAAAGCTGAGGAGGGCAGCGCGGTCGTTCGGTGCAAGGTTGATGACCGCGTCGCGTTGGGGTTCCGCCTCGCCCCCGTGCCAAAGCACCGCCTCCAGGATCGTGCGGGCGCGGCCGTCATGCAGGAAACCGGCATTGGGCGAGACCTGTTGCGTCAGGCCAAGGCCCCAAAGCGGCGGCGTGCGCCATTCGCGGCCCGTGGCGAGGTGTTCGGGAAGGCCGTCCGCAAGGCCTTCGCCCATGTCGTGCAGTAGAAGGTCGGTATAGGGCCAGATCAGCTGGAAGCTTTGTTCCGGCTGGTCGAGCAGGCGAACTGTGACATGTTTCGGGGTATGGCAGCCTGTGCAATTCAGGCTGTGGAAGATCTGTTTGCCGCGGAGGGTGGCGGGACTATCAAGGTTGCGGCGGGCGGGGACGCCAAGGTTGCGGGCGTAGTAGGTGACCAGATCAAGACTGTTGCGATCAACCTCCAGCCCATCGCGGAACCCCGGCTCCTGGCCATGGGGGGCGGTCAGGCAAGCATGCTGCGCGGTAGAGCAATCACCCCAGGGGTCGGGATGCAGATCGGTGGAGAGGCCCATGTCGGTGGCAAAGGCTTGGGCGGATTGACCGCGGAGGCTGGGCTGACCGGCCTTCAGGCCAAAGCGCCCAAGTTGCCCGTCAACCCGATTGGCCCGCCCGGATATGCCATCGCCATCGGTGTCGCTGGGATCTTCCTTGGCTAGGATGTTAGCTTCGGGGATGGCCTCAAGTAGACCAAGGCCGATCATTTGCGGGGCGATCCGGGGCGAGAGGACCGTGGATGGGTCCAGCGGGCCATAGGCGGCGTCAGCGACGGTATAAGCGGGCTGGCGCAGGGTAATGACCGTTCCATCAACCAAAGTGACAGGCACCAGTGTATAGCTGACGGCAACGCGCCCTTCGGCAGATTGGCCGGGTGCGGCGAAGGTCTGCAGTTGGTGGCCATAGACGGGGTCCGCGACATGGGCTGCCATGGCCTGCAGGTCGGGAAGACCAAGACGAAGGAGGAAGGTGCCCGGCACATCGCCGATATCCGTAGGCGCTGCGCCACGGCCGTCTTTGACGTGACAGTCCTGGCAGGCACGGGCGTTGTAAAGCGGCCCAAGCCCATCAGACCCCTTGGTGGACGAAGGGGCGGCGACCCACAGCTTCTGAAACAGTGCATTGCCCAGGGAAAAGGCCATTTCGTCGGCGATGTTGGCAGATGGCAGAGAGAACGCATCGGTCCCGTCCAGCACACGGACCGTGGTGGCGCCTGCGGGGTTCGCTTCAAACGCCTCGGGCTTGGAGAAGTCAGTGGGCGCGGCAAGGATGGCGGCGACTTTGGCAGCATCCTCGGGCGTGCGAGAGGCTATTGGTTGATCGGTGGTCGTGGGCGTCTGGGCAGGGGCCGGGATGGCGGCAAGGCAGAAAGCGATAAGGATCGGGCGCATGGAGAAACTCCTTGCCCGTAAGCTTACCCCTGTTTTCCTGACTATTTCAATCGGAAAATATTGGCACATCAGGATTGTGCGGAATTGCATCAGAGGTGATGACATGCAGAAGAGCAGCATCGTTATCCGGCCAAGAGGACCTTCGACCTTCGGGCCGCGGCCAGACCCAAGGCAGTTACTGTGCAGCCGGCAACCAGTTTGCTGGGCGCCAGGGAGATCGTCGCGATCCAGTCAAAAGGAAGGTGCCTGTGATCAGCCATCGTTGAAGGTGCCTGCGTTCAACTGAATGAAGCGTTCTGCCCCTAGCTTTTCGTGCAAGGCAATCCGGGGTTCGAGAAAGTCGATATGGCCCTCTTCGTCCACCGCGATCTCTTCAAAGTGCTTCATCGAGACAATATCCCCGACATTGGAACAGTATGCCCGTGTTTCGCGACATAGGGGACGTGCCTCAAGCTCGGCGGCAAGATCGTATTGCATGGTTCATGGGCAGTCTGACCGATGCGCAAGGGGGCAAGCGTCTGCGGGTTTGGATGACCTTCCAAAAACATCACGCGGTTGAGGTAGTCGATGACCTTGGGGTCACCCTTCATGGTGCTTTACTGTGGCCAGCGCGGGCTGCTGACGCAGTCCCGGCAGGTTCATGGGGACTTGGAATCTGTCGCAGCCGCGCAGCGTTTCCAGAAACTGCGGCAGGCATCCGCCGCAGTCAGCCCGTTTGCCAAGGGCGAGGTAGACCTTGCCGGGTGGAATGACCGTGTCGATATCAGCGGCCCGCATCCAGTAGACCGCGGCGAGCCTTTGCCGGGTCACTGGAAGATTGCGTTAGGGTTATCCAGGCTGTCGGAGCCTTCGAAACCGATCTTCGTCAGACCGAGGGCTGTGACCGCCCGGTCGATCGAAACGGTCTGAGCAACCAGTGCATTCACTGCGGCCATGATCAGCGCCTCACCTTCAGCATTGCCTGGGGCCAGCATCTGGTCATAGGCCATCCCTCCTTCAGCGGCCGACTTGATCGCGCCAAGGGCCGTGACCGAGGCCTCAAGATCGGCGGCAAGCTGGGCGGCAAGCTTCGGGTCAGCGACCGCAACAAGATCGGCCAACGCTGGGCCCTCGACCACCGACCCGTCGATGCGGGTGTATCTTCCAAGGTAGACGTTCCGGATACCGACCCCATCATAGAAATGGCTGTTGTGGGTGTTGTCCGAGAAGCAGTCGTGTTCTTCTTCCGGGTCATTGAGCAGGAGGCCAAGTTTCATCCGCTCGCCGCCAAGTTCCCCATAGGACAGGCTGCCCATGCCGGTGAGCGCGGCCATCAGACCGGCGGTCGGATCCGTCGTCACGGCAGCGCGGGCAGGACCGGTGTCAGACCAGTTTGAGGTCATCTCAGCTAGGTCGGCCACCAGCAGGTCAGTCGCGGCCTGCAGATAGGCGGCGCGACGGTCGCAATTGCCGCCAGTGCAGCCGTCGCCTTGCAGAAAATCGGTGTAAGGGCGGTTGCCAGCGCCAGCGCCAGTGCCGTTCAGGTCCTGGCCCCAGAGCAGGAATTCGATGGCATGGTAGCCGGAGGCGACGTTCGCCTCGATCCCGTCCGCCTCATGCAGGGTGGCGGCGATCAGGGCAGGGGTGATGGTGGTCGCGTCTATTTCGGTGCCGGACAGGGTAAAGGTCGGCGTGGCGATGACGTTGAGACGGGCCAGGGCGTTTTCCCCTGCCTCAGCCGGGGCGACATAGTCGATCAGACCTTCGTCCAGCGGCCAGGCGTTCACCCGACCCTCCCAATCGTCAACGATCGGGTTGCCAAAGCGGAACACTTCGGACTGCTGGTAGGGCACGCGGGCGGCCAGCCAGGCGCTGCGCGCGGCGGTAAGGGTTTCGTCCGAAGGGGCGGCGATCAAGTCCGAAATGGCGGTCTTCAGGGACTGCGCAGTGGTCAAGCTGTCCTGATATGTCGCGAGCGCGATGTCAGCATAAGTCTGCGTCACAGCCGCTGGCGTGGCAGAAAAACTGGGGGTCGCAAGGACAGAAGTGAGAAGGAAAAGAGCAATGCGCATCGTCAGACCTTTTTTGGCGAGGGGTGCCAAATAGCTGACTAAAAAACTATGGTTTGTAAAGTTGATTCTTTTACTTGGGAAATCGGGCCTCAGGAGATACGTTCACGCGGGCAGTTCACCGATGACAGCGCGGGCGGCAGCGGCGGGGTCTTCCGCTTGCCAGATCGGGCGACCGACGACGATGTGATCTGCGCCATCGGCAATCGCCTGAAACGGTGTGGCGATGCGCTTTTGGTCACCTGTAGCCGATCCTGCCGGGCGGACACCGGGCGTCACGATAAGCCGACCGTGTGACTGTGGCAGAGCGCGGATCAGCGCGGCCTCTTGCGGGCTGGCGATGACGCCGTCTGCCCCCGCTTCAAATGCTCGGGCAGCCCGTTCCAAGGTGATCGCATGGATATCGCCAGGCTTGATGAGGTTGGCGTCAAGATCGGCACGATCCAGCGATGTCAGGACGGTCACCGCCATGATCTTCAGGCCAGTGCCACGCTTGCCCTCACCTGCTGCGCGGACGACTTGCGGGTCACCGTGGACGGTAAGGAAATCAAGGTCATACTGCGCAAGGCCCCGCACGGCAGCCTCGATCGTGGCACCGATGTCGAAAAGCTTGAGGTCAAGGAAGATGCGCTTGCCGTGTTCATGCTTCAGCTCGTTCGCCAAGGCGAGGCCGCCACCTGTCAGCATGCCGAGGCCAATCTTGTAGAAGCTCGCGGCGTCACCGATGCGCGCGACAAGGTCCAGGCCGTGCACCACGTTGGGCACATCAAGGGCGACGATCAGGCGGTCATCTGCAGTCATCGGCGCCTCTGGCTAAGGGATCGGGGCGGTTTGACGGGGTGAGCCCCGGCTGTCAAGACTGGCGGAAAGTGGGAAAGGCAGGATGCTTCGTTTGGGGCGATCCTTAGCAGGACAGATCGATTGGGGGCTTGGCCCAGGTGCGCTGGATGGGTCATGCTCAACTTGGCAAAATGCGTGAAGGTGCAGGATGGATTTCGGCATAACCTATGAGCGGCCGCAAGACGGGCCCGAAGCCGGTCCGGTGACGGTCGGCTGGTTTCTGGCAAACGACAAGGGCGCTGTGCTTTACGATCCGCCCGAGCGGGTGGCGATCCGGCCGCCGAACCGGAACCATGCGAAAAGTGCCGCACGCTGCCCGGCAGTCGTGCAACTGGAAAGCCGGTATTTCATGGTGAAATGCCCGTTTGATCTGGCGATAGGCTTTGCCCGGGATGACAAGGGCAAGGCGGTGCTGGTGAACCGGGCCGGGGCCTCCAGCCCGATCCGCAGCAACAAGCTGAACGAGGTGCTGACGCTGGTCAACGAGGCGGAATGGCGGTTTCCGGATCGACCGACGGTGCAGTTGCACCTGCCCTACTGCTTTATCGCAGACGAGATGGTGTATCTGTCCCAGCTGTCAGCCTTCGCGCATTACCGGGCCGACCCTTTGCCGGGTACGATCTTTGGGGGGCGGTTTCCAATCTCAATCTGGCCGCGACCGATCATGTGGGCGTTCGAATGGCATGAACCGCAGAAGGACCTAGTCCTGAAGCGGGGGGAGCCGCTGTTCTACGTGCAGTTTGAGAGCCTGGACCCTTCTCGCCCTGTCCAATTGGTTGAGGCAGAGCGGACGGCCGAGTTGAGCGCTTACCTGGAAAAGCTGTCCGGGGTGGTGAACTACGTCAACCAGACGTTTTCCCTTTTCAAGGCGGCCGAGGCGGTGCGGCCGAAGCGGCTTTTGGTGCCGAAAGGCTGATGCCTGTGGCCAGCCCCGGGGGCTTCACACCCCCGGACCCCCCGTGGGATATTTGGGCAAATGTGAAAGAGCAATTTGCTTTGAGTTGAGGGAGTTACCGCTTGCGCAGCATCATCGAGATCTTTGACGTCGCCTCGGGCCGGGTGCGGGAGGTGCTGACGGTCGACGGTCGGATCGAGGCGCCGAACTGGGCGCCTTCCGGTGATTGGCTGCTGATCAATGGTGACGGGCGGCTTTTTAGGGTGCCCTTGGCCAAGCCGGGACTGGAGCCGCTGGACACCGGCCCCGCAGACCGCTGCAACAATGACCATGGGATCAGCCCTGATGGCTCTTTGATCGTGCTGTCATCGCATCATGAAGGAAAGGGGTCGCAGGTCTATGTGATGCCGGTTGCGGGCGGCAGGTTACGAAAGGTATCGCCGCGGGCCCCGAGCTGGTGGCATGGCTGGTCACCGGACGGGACGCGGATGGCTTATGTCGCGGCGCGGGGTGACGGACCGATTGATGTTTACACGATCGCTGCCAATGGCGGGGACGAGACCCGGCTGACGCAGGGCGAAGGGCATTGTGACGGGCCGGACTACAGCGCAGACGGCACCCGCATCTACTATAACTGCGACCGGGGCGGACATGCGCAGATATGGGTGATGGCGGCGGACGGCAGCGGGCAGCGGCAGCTGTTTTCAGATGATCAGGTGAACTGGTTCCCACACCCCTCACCCGATGGCAGGCATCTGGTCTATTTGGCCTATCCGCCTGGGACGCTTGGTCATCCGGCGGACCTGCAGGTCGCGCTGGTCTTGTGTGATCCTGACGGAGGCAATCGTCGCCGTGTACGAGAGTTCATTGGCGGGCAAGGAACGATCAACGTGCCAAGCTGGGCCCCCGACAGCACAGCCTTTGCCTATGTGCGCTATGAACCATAGGCCGGCTTGAGGGAGGAAAACCGTCCCTGAGGCGCTGACGTTTCCAGATCATCGGCCAAGCCCGCAGCCTGCAGGATGGGTTGCAAATGGCGCGGATCACCCCAGACCGAGATAAAGACCTCTGCCGGAAAGCCATTTGAAAGGTGTTCCGGCACAAGATCAATGATCCGGACCCGAAGCGCATCGCCATGCGCAAGGGAAGGGGCCACGATCTCTTCTGCCATCGGCCCAAGGTGCCCGATCAAGCCCGGGCGCATGCGGGGAATCAGCCCTAGGATCGGCTGACTTAAACGAGCGAACACGCCGACGCGACCGTCGGTCAGGCGGTCCAGCCAGGCGGTGTCGCCGATGGCAAGGCCGGTCCTTGCGACATGGATCACTAGACCCTCGACTGGGGCCTTGTGGATCAAGGGGAGTTTCGCATCTGTCATGGGAGGCCTTTCGGTGGCGAAGTGCCACGATGGCGACCTGTGATGGCAGATGGCAAGGCGCGCCGACTGACCGTACCGGCCGCTGCGCCGGGACCCGCCGACGGCAAGTGGGCCGGTCGGCGGAGTTTGGCCGGAATGGCCCATGCGGATTTCGCAACGGTGGGGATTGCAAACGCAGCACCCTGCGCCCAAATCTTCGGCAAGGCCCATGGTGGTGTGCTGGATGTCCGGGCACTGCGGACGGGGCGCTTCATCAAAGGAGAAGACCGATGAATTTGGAGAAATTCACGGAGCGGTCTCGCGGTTTCCTACAGGCCGCCCAGACCATTGCAATGCGGGAGAGCCACCAGCGCGTTTTGCCCGATCACCTGCTCAGGGCACTGATGGATGATGACCAGGGTCTTGCCGCAAACCTGATACGAAAGGCCGGAGGGTCACCTGAACAGGTGAACTCGGCAATCAATGCGGCCCTGGCCAAGCTGCCGAAGGTTTCCGGCGGCGATGGGCAGACGTATATCGATCCCAGCCTTGTGCGAGTGCTGGATGAGGCAGAGGCTGTGGCCAAGAAGGCCGGTGACAGTTTTGTGCCGGTCGAGCGGATCCTGACCGCATTGGCGCTGGTGAACACGCGGGCGAAGGATGCGCTGACTGCAGGGGCAGTGACGGCCCAAGGTCTGAACGGCGCCATCAACGATGTGCGGAAGGGGCGGACAGCGGACTCGGCATCGTCCGAGGACACGATGGAAGCGCTGACCAAGTATGCCCGCGATCTGACGCAGGCCGCTCGGGATGGCAAGATCGACCCGATCATCGGGCGAGACGAAGAAATTCGTCGCGCGATGCAGGTCCTCAGCCGCCGGACCAAGAACAACCCGGTGCTGATCGGGGAACCGGGCGTGGGCAAGACGGCGATCGCCGAGGGCCTTGCCTTGCGGATCGTCAGCGGCGACGTGCCGGAAAGCCTGCGCAACAAGCGCCTGATGGCGCTGGACATGGGTGCGCTGATCGCGGGCGCGAAGTACCGGGGTGAGTTCGAGGAGCGGTTGAAGGCCATCCTGAAAGAGATCGAAAGCGCGGCGGGTGAGGTGATTCTTTTCATCGACGAGATGCACACGCTGGTTGGCGCGGGCAAATCCGAAGGCGCGATGGATGCGGCGAACCTGATCAAGCCGGCCTTGGCTCGGGGCGAGCTGCACTGCATCGGCGCCACAACGCTGGATGAATATCGCAAGCATGTGGAGAAGGACGCGGCGCTTGCCCGTCGCTTCCAGCCCGTGTTTGTCAGCGAGCCGACGGTGGAGGACACAATCAGCATCCTGCGCGGGATCAAGGAAAAGTATGAACTGCACCACGGGGTTCGGATCACCGACAGCGCCCTTGTCGCTGCGGCGACCCTGAGCCATCGCTACATCACCGACCGTTTCCTGCCCGACAAGGCAATCGACCTGATGGACGAAGCTGCCAGCCGGTTGCGGATGGAAGTGGATTCAAAGCCCGAAGAGCTGGACGCGCTGGACCGGCAGATCTTGCAGTATCAGATCGAGTCGGAAGCCTTGAAGAAGGAAGATGACGCGGCATCGAAGGATCGGCTGGAGAAGCTGGAGAAGGAGCTTGCGGACCTGCAACAGAAGTCGTCCGAGCTGACGGCGAAGTGGCAAGCCGAACGCGCCAGCTTGGATGCCGCCCGGGGCTTGAAGGAAGCGCTTGACGTGGCGCGGGCCGAACTGGAGCAGGCCAAGCGCGAGGGCAATTTTGCCCGCGCTGGTGAGTTGCAATACGGGCGCATCCCGGAACTGGAAAAGCAACTGGGCGAGGCTGAGGGTCGCGAAGGCGAGGCGCTGGTCGCCGAGGCTGTCCGGCCCGAACAGATCGCCGAGGTGGTGGAACGCTGGACGGGTATTCCGACCACCAAGATGCTTGAAGGCGAGAAGGAAAAGCTTCTCAAGATGGAAGAGGAGCTTGCCCGCCGCGTGGTGGGCCAGCGGGCGGCCGTGGAAGCTGTCAGCCGGGCTGTGCGCAGGTCGCGCGCGGGTCTGTCGGATGAAAATCGGCCGCTGGGGTCTTTCCTGTTCCTCGGACCAACTGGCGTGGGCAAGACAGAGCTGACGAAGACTCTGGCCGCCTACCTGTTCGACGATGACACTGCGATGGTGCGGATCGACATGAGCGAGTTCATGGAGAAACACGCGGTCAGCCGTCTGATCGGCGCGCCACCCGGCTATGTGGGCTATGATGAAGGCGGGGTCTTGACCGAGGCCGTCCGCCGCCGCCCGTATCAGGTGGTGCTGTTCGACGAAGTCGAAAAGGCACATCCGGATGTGTTCAACGTGCTGCTGCAGGTGCTGGATGATGGACGGCTGACCGACGGTCAAGGCCGCACCGTGGACTTCAGGCAGACGCTGATCATTCTTACCAGCAATCTTGGCGCGCGGGCTTTGTCCGAACTCCCGGAAGGGGCGGATGCCAGCCGGGCGAAGGCCGAAGTGATGGAAGCGGTGCGACAGCATTTCCGGCCCGAGTTTCTGAACCGTCTGGATGAGCAGATCATCTTTGATCGGCTGAACCGGGCGGATATGGCTGGCATCGTCGCGATCCAGATGCAGCGGTTGGAGGCACGGCTTGCGGCACGGAAGATCACGCTGCAGTTGGACGCGCAGGCCAAGGCGTGGTTGGCCGAGGAAGGCTATGACCCGGTCTTTGGCGCGCGACCGTTGAAGCGGGTGATCCAGCGCCAATTGCAGGATCCCCTGTCGGAAATGCTGTTGTCGGGCGATGTCCTGGATGGGGCAACGATCCGCGTGACTGCTGGACCGGAAGGCCTGATCATCGGTGACCGGGTGGTGGCCAGCCGCCGAGAAAGACCGAGCGAAGCCGTTGTACACTAAGGGATGAAAGGGGCCGAAAGGCCCCTTTCGTTGGTCCCGTGACCGGTCAAGCCGAACGCAGCACAGCAATGTTCTCTTCGACCGCGGCAGAGACGCGGGCGTAGTGAATGTTCCGCCGAACCGGAATTTCGCCGGAGCGTAAGATCACGATTGCAGTCTCTTCGAGTACGGCCTCAGCCTGCGCGGTGGCAATCTCAAGCCGGTCGGCGCGGACTGCCCGCAGTGCTTCGGTCGCAGGAGCGTCGGGCTTGCCACGTTCACGCACCTTCACAGGGCGGATTGACGTGTCCTGGTTCTGGCGCACGATCTGGCCCAGCTTGTCCGAGGCATCCAGCAAGGCCGCCCGGATCGGGACGTAGTCGCCAGAGGTCGGCATGGACTGCGCGAGTTTGCGGTACATGAGGCGGTAGCAGTCGATGCGGAAGAGGTCCACGTTGACGCCATCCTGACGGCGAGCCAGCAGGATGTCGCTGCAGGTGCGGTCGGCATCACTCAACGCCTTCACAAGAACGTCGGTCGCGCGGGTTGAAAGCCCGATTGGCGGCGTGGGGTTGTTGTCGTTGCAGTCTTCAGAATCGCTGAGGCTTTGCAGACTGACGATTGGGCCAGAGAATTCTTCCGATGGCGGTTGATACTCGCAGTCGATGTCCAGGAGCAGGCCGGGTGCGGCGTTGTCCATGATGATGATCTTGGGCCCTGTTTTCGGAGGCTCAAAGGCCTGGGCCGTGACGCCCGAAAGGATCAGGGGGATGACCGCCAACGCCCATCCCATTGCCCGCAATTGCTTGTAACTCTGGAATTTCATCTGAATCTCTCCTTTGAAATGAAAGTGTCAACCTATCAAACCGAATGCCATGCGAAGGCTTTTCACCGTGCCGGCGCCGAAGTCGCCATCCACGGGGCCATTGTAGAATCCGTTGTCGCGAAGGTCCTCTTGCAGGGCCTTCCTGGTCTCGATCTTGAAGGATTGCGACTGGGTGCTTAGCGCCTCAAGCACCTTTTCGCTGCCAAGCCGCAGCGCACGGTAGAGGTAGGCTGCTGCATCGGCGGGGCCGGCGTCCGCGATATGGCCATCATCAATAAAGCCGGCGACGTTGAACATGGCTTCAGGCTGGTCAAGGTCGGCAGCCTGACGGAAAAGCTCAAGCGCGCGGGTCTGGTCCAGCGGCACACCAAGCGATCCGGTGAAGGTGAAGAAGCCAAGTTCATTCACGGCGTCGGGGAAATCCTGGGCAGCAGAGGATTGGTAAAGCTCGAGCGCGCGGACCGGATCGGCGGGGACGCCAATGCCGTTTTCATAGAGCCGCGCCAGTTCGAATTCCGCCTCGGGCGAACCGACAGCGACGGCCTTCTGCAACCAGATGGCGGCGGTCTCGGCATCGTAGTCGGGAGATTCGGGGAAAAGGCGCATGTAGGCCAGCCCCAGCATGGCGCGCGGATCGCCCGCTTCGGCAAGAACGGCGATCTGCTCTTCCTGCTCGGGCTTGATGCGCGACCAGGCTTCGGCCGGATTTGCTGCGTCGAGCGCGTCACGCTCTTCCTCGGTGCCGGCAAGATAGAACGGCACTCCGGACAAGGCGCCATAGGTGTGTGGTTCCTGCATGTTGCCGGTGGCGGCCATCACATCGTCGCGCACTTGTCGGAACATCAGGCTGATCTCAAGCCCGGGCTGACTGAGCTTGTCAGCCAAAGCCAGGGCAAAGGGGCTGTTGCCTGTGGTGCCATCGAAGGCAACCGCGCCATCCTTGGCGGCGAAGGCCACCAGCGTGCCACGGTCGGGCGAGGCAGGGGCTAGGCCGGTGGCCAGATCGCGCGCGGCGGCCTGCGGGGCAACATCGCCTGCACCTGTACTGCCCTGGGGGACAGAGCGCGCGCCAACCTCGGGCTCTGACTCAAGCCCGCCGGGGAAGGGGTTGTTTCGGCAGCTGTCCAGGATCACGATCCGCATCTTCCGGGCACGGTCAACGCTGGCCAAGAGATCGTTCATATCGATCGCCTGCGACGGAAGCTCACTGTTGCGGCGGATCAGGGCATCGACGGGGATCAGAAAGTTCCGCCCCTCCACTGCGACGCCGTGACCCGCATAGTAGACCAGCGCGAGGTCGGCCACTTCAGAGCGGAAAGAGAAGTCTGCCATCGCATCGATGATCTCATCCCGTGGGGCGTCAAGCAGGGTGGTAACCTCGAACCCGATCCCGACAAGCGTGTCGCTGATCTTGCGGGCATCGTTGACCGAGTTCTGCAGTTTTGGAACATGGAGATAGTCGCCGTTCCCTATGACAAGGGCGATGCGGTCGTCGGCCAATGCCGGCCCGGCTAGCAGGCACATGACAATAAATGCCTTGGATATTTGGGCTATGCGCAAAGGCAAGCTCATCCCGGTCCTCAAGTCGATTCCATCAAATACGTCTGGTCGAATGTTAGCTTCATGCCGCGGCAGCACGCAAAGGAAAAAGCCCAAGCCTTACCTTAACTGCGCAGGGCGGGAAGGCCGATGCCGGTCGCCTCAAACCCTCCGTCGACCGCGATTGTCTGCCCGGTCACATAGGATGCGCGGGGCGAGCAGAGGAAGTGGATGACTTCAGCAATTTCATCCTCCGAGCCATAGCGGTTGAGGGGGATTGCGTCATGATAAGCGGCGATGATCTCGGGTGAATGGACGGCCATGGCCAGCTTGGTGCGCACCGGCCCCGGAGCGACGCAGTTGGCCCGGATGCCATATTCGCCAAGTTCGACCGCTTGTTGCAAGGTCAGCTGGATAACAGCGGCTTTTGACGTGCCGTAAGCAACCCGAAGCGTTGACGCGCGCAGGCCAGAAATGGAGGCGATATTGACGATGGCCCCGCGGGATGACCTTAACGCGGCGGTAGCGGCCTGGGTCACCAGAAAGACACCATCTAGGTTCGTCTCCATTACCCGGCGCCAGCGGTCAAAGCTGGTGTCTTCCACCGGGCCGAAATCAGCCACTCCGGCATTGTTCACGACGGCGTCAATGCGGCCGAAGGTGGTGAGGGTGTCCTCTACCAGCCCTCTCACCTGATCGGGGATCGAGACATCCGCCAGCACTGGATGCACGCCTTGCAGAGCGTCGGCGGCCGCGAACAGCGCGCCCCCGTCGCGGTCGATCATCGCAACGGTCCAGCCATCCGCCAGAAACCGGCGGGTGGTGGCCAGTCCAATACCGCGGGCAGCGCCAGTAATGAGGGCAGTCTTCTGGGTCATGCGGGTCCTCTGGTCAGGGCGGAGGGTGCCGCGCCGCCTGGTAATGCGCAACGGGAAAGCGGCGGCGTTGTGGGGGCGGTGGGATGCACCGCCCCGGACAGGTTCATTTGGGCAAAAGGACCCGGTCGATCACATGGATTACGCCGTTCGAGGCGATGATGTCAGCCGTCGTCACGCGCGACTTGTTCACCTTGACGCCGTTGCGGCCGTCGATGTGAACGGTCTGGCCTTGCACGGTCGCCACATCCAGGCGCTGTCCGGCAAGCTGGTCCGAGGTCACCGCACCCGGCACAACGTGATAGGTCAGGATCTTGACCAGTTGGTCCTTGTTCTCGGGCTTCAGCAGGTTTTCGACGGTGCCTGCCGGAAGCGCCTCAAATGCAGCATTGGTCGGCGCGAAAACCGTGAAGGGGCCATCGCCTTTCAGAGTGTCAACAAGGCCTGCCGCCGTAACAGCGGCAACGAGGGTGGAGAACTGGTCATCCGAAGCGGCGATGTCGACGATATCGGGCTCGGACGTCATGGGAACACAGGCAGAGATCAGGGCAGCGACCGACAGGCCGCCGACCGCGCGAAAGAACGCACGACGTTGCATGGATTTCATCCTTTGTATGTCGGGGGTTGGTCGGGCCAGATCACGCGGGCCCTGAAAAGGTTGGGGGCGCCAATGGCGCCCCCAAGGTAGTCTTAGCCTTCCGGCGGCAGGATCACGCTGTCGATGACGTGGATCACGCCGTTCGACGCTGCGACGTCCGGAGCCGAGATGACGGCGCCGTTCACTTTCGGGCCGCCTTCAAGGGTGATGGTCACTTCCGCACCGTTCACGGTGGCTGCCTTCAGGCCTTCGGACAGGTCGGTCGACATGACTTTGCCGGGCACGACGTGATAGGTCAGCACAGCAACGAGCTTGTCCTTGTTCTCGGGCTTCAGCAAGTCTTCGACGGTGCCAGCAGGCAGAGCGGCAAAGGCAGCGTCGGTCGGCGCGAAGACGGTGAACGGGCCTTCGCCCTTCAGCGTTTCAACCAGACCGGCGGCGGTCAGGGCAGCGGCCAGCGTCGTGAACGAGCCATTGGCGACAGCGGTATCGACGATGTCCATGTCTTGGGCCATTGCAGGCATTGCAAAGGCGGTTGCGGCGGTCAGCGCCAGGAAAGTTCTGCGGATCATTGGTGTCACTCCCGTTTGATCGGTGTGCCGTGATTGGCAGAGGTTATATGGGGAGGATGCGGCAATAGATCAGTCCGACTTTGCCGTGAACGGCCCTTGACGGGCACTGTCTGCGCACTAAGCCAGCGCGGTCTCAAACGGCAAGTCAATCCACTGTGAGGAGAGTTCATCAGTCGTGAACGCGAAAGCCCGTGTTTCATTGGCGTATCGCAGTCGTGAGGCGGTTTGCTTTGCTTTTCATCGCCAAACACGCATGTTTGTTGGGCACCAGCTAAGGAGCCCTGCATGCCCCGCTCATCCCAAAGTCGCCCGCTGGCCTGGTCCGACGTGACGCCAAAGGCGCTGTGGCTGAACCGCCGCCAGTGGATCACCGGTGCCGCAGCGCTGAGCGCGACCCCTGCCTTGTCGCAGATCCAAGCGGCGCCCAGCCGGTTTTCTACGGATGCCGAGCCGAACAGCTTTGAAGACATCACCAGCTATAACAACTTCTATGAATTCGGCACCGGGAAGGAGGACCCTGCTGCCTATGCCGGTGGGCTGACGACGGACCCCTGGTCTGTGGTGATCGACGGCTTGGTCGACAATCCGGGCACTTATGATCTTGCCGATGTGATGAAAGGCCAGCCGCTTGAGGAACGCATCTACCGTCTGCGCTGCGTTGAGGCCTGGAGCATGGTCGTTCCCTGGATCGGGTTTGAGCTGGCAGGTCTGCTGAACCGGGTGGGCATTCAGTCTGGTGCTAAGTTCGTGGCCTTCGAAACCCTGGTCCGTCCGGAAGAGATGCCCGGCCAGTCCTCTCCTTTCATTGAGTGGCCGTACCGGGAAGGGTTGCGGCTTGATGAAGCGATGCATCCGCTGACGATCTTGGCCACGGGCCTTTACGGAGAACCGATGCCCAACCAGAACGGCGCGCCGATCCGCTTGGTGGTTCCGTGGAAATATGGGTTCAAGAGCATCAAGAGTATTGTGCGGATCAGCCTGGTAGCCGAAATGCCGCCCACAACCTGGAACATGCTGCAGCCAAGCGAGTATGGCTTCTATGCAAATGTGAACCCTACTGTGGACCATCCCCGGTGGAGCCAGGCATCAGAACGTGTGGTCGGTTCGGGCCTGTTTGGTGGGCGGCAGGACACGCTTATGTTCAACGGCTATGAAGCCGAGGTTGCCAGCCTGTACGCCGGGCAAGACCTGACGGTCGACTACTGATGGACGCGGCTGACGCACCGGGACTGATCGACCGTCTGAACGGCGTTGCCCGCCGCGTCCCGACCTGGGCCATCTACAGCTTGGGGATTGTCCCGTTCGCTTTGCTGGTATGGGGGGCTCTGGCGGACAATCTGGGGGTCGATCCGGTCAAGGTCATCGAACACCGGCTGGGAGAGCTGGGTCTGCAGTTTCTGCTCGCGTCCCTGACGATCACGCCTCTTCGCCGGCTGGGGCTGAACCTGATACGCTTCCGCAGGGCCTTGGGGTTGCTCGCCTTCGGCTATGTGTCGTTGCACCTGATGGCCTGGGTCACGCTTGATATGGGGCTACGCTGGTCCGAAATGGCGGCCGACCTATGGAAACGTCCGTATGTCATCCTGGGGATGCTAGGTTTCCTGGTGCTGTTGCCGCTGGCGGCCACCTCAAGCAACGCCGCGATCCGCAAGCTTGGGCCGGTTGCCTGGGGACGGCTGCATCGGCTTGCCTATGTAGCGCTGGCGGCTGGAGTGCTGCACCTTGTTCTATTGTCGAAGGTCTGGACCGTCGAAGTGATGGCCTATTCCGGCATCGGCCTTACACTTCTGGCGTTGCGTTTGCTGCCCCGGCCAACCTCACGACAGCGGGCCGCTGCATAAGGCATGTGCAAGCTTTCTTAAACGGGTGTCAGCCGCAAGAAAGTTGCGTGGAGAGGGCGCTTCTTGTGGGGAAAGCATCCACAACCGCAAGATTTTGCGTTACTTTCCTGCCATACGAATTTTTTTGGGCATAACGCATTTTTCCCTCTTGCGGGCGCCGCGCGGTCTCCGTAAATACCGCCTCACCGAAGCGGAGACGTGACGGTGACGGGAACGAACGGCGGCGCAAGCTACGGGAAAGCCCGGAAAATCTGAAGACAAGGCGCGAAGGGATACGCCAAGGAATTGGCGGATCACACGTTTTTTGTCTGAACGATGGCTCTTTGAAACTGTAGTTTTATGAAGGGATATGCGGGCGGTTTGGGCGCATCGGCGTCAGATCGCAGCATATCGGCCTAGTAGGGATCGCGAGGTTCCGATGATCTAGGTGTCAGCTT
>JAIYAE010000017.1 GCA_027489175.1 Rhodobacter sp. | reverse complement strand
GCTGCCGAGATCTCTGCGATCCTCAAAGAGCAGATCAAGAATTTCGGCAAGGACGCCGAAGTGGCCGAAGTTGGCCGCGTGCTGTCGGTCGGTGACGGGATTGCCCGTGTGCATGGCCTCGACAACGTGCAGGCCGGCGAGATGGTCGAATTCCCCGGCGGCATCCGTGGCATGGCGCTGAACCTGGAAGTCGACAACGTCGGTATCGTGATCTTCGGGTCCGACCAGGACATCAAAGAAGGCGACACCGTCAAGCGCACCAAGTCCATCGTGGACGTGCCTGCGGGCAACGCGCTTCTGGGCCGTGTGGTTGACGGTCTGGGCAACCCGATCGACGGCAAGGGTCCGATTGCGGCCACCGAACGCCGGGTGGCCGACGTGAAGGCCCCGGGCATCATTCCCCGCAAATCGGTGCATGAACCGATGGCGACCGGCCTCAAGGCCATCGACGCGATGATCCCGGTTGGCCGTGGCCAGCGCGAACTGATCATCGGCGACCGTCAGACCGGCAAGACCGCTGTCGCGCTCGACACGATCCTGAACCAGAAGGCCTATAACGAGGCCGCTGGCGACGACGAATCGAAGAAGCTGTACTGCATCTATGTCGCCATCGGGCAGAAGCGGTCGACCGTCGCCCAGCTGGTGAAGAAGCTGGAAGAGACTGGCGCGATTGCCTACACGATCGTCGTGGCCGCGACCGCCTCGGACCCCGCGCCGATGCAGTTTCTGGCGCCCTATTCCGCGACCGCGATGGCGGAGTTCTTCCGCGACAACGGCCGCCATGCGCTGATCATCTATGATGACCTGTCGAAGCAGGCCGTGGCCTACCGCCAGATGTCGCTGCTCCTCCGCCGTCCGCCGGGGCGTGAAGCCTATCCCGGCGACGTGTTCTATCTGCACAGCCGCCTTCTGGAGCGTTCGGCCAAGCTGAACGGCGACTTTGGCGCCGGGTCGCTGACCGCACTGCCGATCATCGAAACCCAGGCGGGTGACGTGTCGGCCTATATCCCGACGAACGTGATCTCGATCACTGACGGGCAGATCTTCCTGGAAACCGAACTCTTCTACCAAGGCGTCCGTCCGGCTGTGAACACCGGTCTGTCGGTTTCCCGCGTGGGCTCCTCGGCCCAGACCAACGCGATGAAGTCGGTTGCCGGCAAGGTGAAGCTGGAGCTGGCGCAGTACCGCGAAATGGCGGCCTTTGCGCAGTTCGGGTCGGACCTTGACGCCTCGACCCAGGCGCTGCTGAACCGCGGCGCGCGCCTGACCGAACTGATGAAGCAAAAGCAGTACGCCCCGCTGACCAACGCGGAAATCGTCTGCGTGATCTTCGCGGGCACCAGCGGGTACCTCGACAAGATCGCTGTCAAGGACGTGGGCCGGTTTGAAGAAGGTCTGCTGAAGTATCTGCGGACCACCGGCAAGGCGCTTCTGGACGACATCACCAAGAACGACCGCAAGGTCGCTGGCGATCTGGAAAAAGCCATCCGCGCGCAGCTTGACGCTTTCGCCAAAGACTTCGTCTGAAGCGCCCTGAAGGAGTAGGCAGATGCCCAGCCTGAAGGACCTCAAGAACCGGATCGGAAGCGTCAAGAACACGCGGAAGATCACGAAGGCGATGCAGATGGTCGCCGCGGCCAAGCTGCGCCGCGCGCAAGAGGCTGCCGAAGCTGCCCGTCCGTTCGCGGAACGGATGACCGCCGTCATGTCCGCCCTTGCGTCGGGCGTGGGCACGGGCGCCGGTGCGCCGAAGCTGCTGGCCGGAAACGGCCGGGATCAGGTGCATCTTCTGGTCGTCATGACCAGCGAGCGCGGCCTGTGCGGCGGCTTCAACTCGTCCATCGTGAAGCTGGCCCGCCTGCGCGCCAATGAGCTGGTGGCGCAGGGCAAGACGGTCAAGATCCTGACCGTCGGCAAGAAGGGCCGCGAGCAGCTGAAGCGCGACTGGGCGCAGACCTTTGTCGGCCATGTCGACCTGAGCGACGTCAAGCGCGTGGGCTATGCCAATGCGCAAGGCGTGGCCCGCGAGGTCATGGCGGCGTTTGAGGCGGATGAGGCCGATGTCGTCACGATCTTCTACAACCGCTTCCAGTCGGTGATCAGCCAGATCCCGACGATGCAGCAGGTGATCCCGGCCAAGTTTGAAGCTGTCAGCACCTCGTCGCTGTATGATTACGAACCGTCGGAAGAGGCGATCCTTGCCGATCTTCTGCCGCGTGGCGTGGCCACCCAGATCTTCACCGCCCTTTTGGAAAACGGCGCCAGCGAACAGGGCGCGCGGATGTCCGCGATGGACAACGCGACCCGCAACGCCGGTGACATGATCAACAAGCTGACGATCCAGTACAACCGGAGCCGTCAAGCCGCGATCACCAAGGAACTCATCGAAATCATTTCGGGCGCCGAGGCGCTCTGACGAAACCGGAGTAAAAGACCATGGCAAGAGCCGCCAAAGTTTCCACTGCCGCCGCCACTGCTGCGGGCAAGGTGACGCAGGTCATCGGTGCTGTCGTCGACGTGCAATTCGATGGCGCGCTTCCGGCCATTCTGAACGCGCTTGAAACCGTGAACAACGGCAAGCGGCTGGTTCTGGAAGTGGCGCAGCACCTGGGCGAAAGCACCGTGCGCTGCATCGCGATGGACGCAACCGAAGGTCTGGTCCGCGGCGCGCCCGTGACCGACCTTGGCCAGCCGATTTCGGTTCCGGTCGGTGACGGCACGCTGGGCCGCATCCTGAACGTCATCGGCGACCCGATTGACGAAAAGGGCCCGGTGGAACACACCGAAAAGCGGGCGATCCACCAGCCGGCCCCGGCCTTTGCCGATCAGGCAACCGACGCGCTGATCCTGGTGACGGGCATCAAGGTCATCGACCTTCTGGCCCCCTATTCCAAGGGCGGGAAGATCGGCCTCTTTGGTGGTGCCGGCGTGGGCAAGACGGTTCTGATCCAGGAACTGATCAACAACATCGCCAAAGTGCACTCCGGCTATTCGGTGTTCGCGGGTGTGGGGGAACGGACCCGTGAGGGGAACGACCTTTACCACGAATTCATCGAATCCGGCGTTATCAACATCGACGACCTGACCAAGTCGAAAGTGGCGCTGGTCTATGGCCAGATGAACGAACCGCCGGGGGCCCGTGCCCGCGTGGCGCTGACCGGCCTGACGATTGCCGAGCAGTTCCGTGACCAGTCGGGCACGGACGTGCTGTTCTTCGTGGACAACATCTTCCGCTTCACCCAGGCCGGTTCGGAAGTGTCGGCTCTCCTTGGCCGTATCCCTTCGGCCGTGGGCTATCAGCCGACGCTGGCGACCGACATGGGTGCCTTGCAGGAACGCATCACCTCGACCAAAGCAGGCTCCATCACCTCGGTTCAGGCGATCTACGTTCCGGCCGACGACCTTACCGACCCCGCGCCTGCGACGTCCTTCGCCCACCTTGACGCCACGACCGTTCTGTCGCGCGCGATCTCGGAGCTTGGCATCTACCCGGCCGTGGACCCGCTCGACTCGACCAGCCGTATCCTTGACCCGCTGGTCGTGGGGCAGGAGCATTACGATGTGGCCCGTTCGGTCCAGGGCATGCTGCAGCGCTACAAGTCGCTGCAGGACATCATCGCCATCCTTGGGATGGACGAACTGAGCGAAGAGGACAAGCTGACCGTGGCCCGCGCCCGGAAGATCCAGCGCTTCCTGTCGCAGCCCTTCGACGTGGCCCAGGTCTTCACGGGTTCGCCCGGCGTTCAGGTGCCGCTGGAAAAGACCATCGCCAGCTTCAAGGCCGTGGTTGCCGGTGAGTATGACCACCTGCCCGAAGCCGCCTTCTACATGGTTGGCGACATCGAGGAAGTGAAAGCCAAGGCTGCCAAACTTGCGGCAGCGGCGGCGTAAGGGGGCATCATGGCAGCCTCCCTGCAATTTGACCTGGTCAGCCCGGAGCGGCGCCTTGCGTCCTTCGCGGCGACCGAGGTCCAGATCCCCGCGGTTGCGGGGGACATGACGGCGATGGCCGGGCATACGCCCACCATCACCTCGCTTCGTCCGGGCGTTCTGCGCGTGGTCGGGGTGGACGGGATGAAGGCCTATGTCGTGACCGGCGGCTTCGCCGAGATTGGCGCGACCGGCGTGTCCGTGCTGGCCGAACAGGCCGTGCCGCTGGATGAACTGACCCCTGCCAAGCTGGATGCCCTGGTGGCCGATGCCTGTGAGGCTGCCGCGGTGAACCCGGACAAGGATGCCGCTGACAAGGCTGTGGCCGATCTGAACGCAATGCGCGCCGCCACGGGTCTTTGACCGCAACCTGTTGACAGTCCATTGTAAAGGGCCCCGCCACTGCCGGGGCCCTTTACGTTTTCTCTACCTGCTTTGGCCCAGTTTGGGGCAAACTACGGGTGGGAATGGGTGGAGAGGGCATGAAGCGTTTGTCTGGTGTGGTGGGGGTGCAGCAGGGCCAGCGCATCCTGTTTTCCGATTTTGCGCATGATGGCCCAATGTGGACTGGGTCCGGCCCGCGCGAAGTGCGTCAGCAACAGGACTTCCCCGAAGGCTTTCTGAAGCCACCTGCCGTGATGGTGAGCGTATCGATGTGGGACATCGACCATGCCGCAAACTCGCGCATCGACATTTCGGCCGAGAACATCACCAGCGACGGGTTCGAGATCGTGTTCCGCACCTGGTCAGACAGCCGCATCGCCCGCATCCGGGCCGACTGGATGGCCATCGGCCCGACGCGGGGCGAGGATGAGTGGGACGTTGCCTGACGCGGTCTTCAGCCGCGGATGATCCGCGCTGAGAGGAAAGTACAGGCCGCGAACACGACCACGCCTGCCACAATGTCAATCAGGTGGTGCCCGCCATGGGATAGGGTGGCGGGGACCATCAGCGCATTGGCCACAAGGGCCGGCAGGAACAGAATCGTGCCGCGCGTATACCAGACCACCATGCAGGCCATGACCATGTGGTAGGACGGGAAGGCGACAACGCCGGTCATGACCTCGGGGCTGATCCGTGTGGGGCCGGTTTCGACCAGCTGGCGCAGATAGGCGCCATAGTCGCTGTCAAAGTAAAGCCCGGTCGCCAGACGCACATCCTCGGGGATCGCGAAGAAGCCGGAGGGGCCGATGCTGGGAAAGACCCACCAGATCGCCACGGCAGCGACAAGGGTCAGGATGCCGACAGCCAGAAAACGGTGCAGGACCACGGTGCGGCCAAGGGCTGCCAAGAGGCAGATGGTCAGCATGATCTGCGGCAGGGATGAGTGGTACAGAAGGCCAAGCGCCTGGGCAAAGCCGGGATAGGCGGCCAGCGTCTCGACGAAGCTGGGCCAGTGATAGCCAAGCAAGGCGTCCACCTGCGTTAGCCAGGGGTCAATCAGCGGGCGCGGCAGGGGAAAGAGGGTGAAGATGAACAGCGAAGACACGGCCGTGAAGCCCATGAAGACCGCGACCCCGATCAGCGCAAGGGCCAGACGGGGCGTGTCCTTCTTGCCGCGGACATAGGCGCCGATCGCCATCAGGCCAAGCGTGCCGAAAAACCCGGCCAGAAACGGTGGCCAGTTCACTTCGCGCCCAAGGGCCTGGGTCAGGAAGACCGCCGCCGCGCCGAAGCTGCAGATCACGGCAAGCATCCAGCGTTCGGCCGGCAAGAGTATCAGAGCACTCTGCCACGTCGGTTGTGCCTTGCTGCTGGTCTGCACCTGATCCACCCCCGGGCCGCAGCGACGCCATTGTCGCAACAGTCAGGTCTTTACCGGCGCATTGTGCTGGGACTGGGGCAAGACGCGCCCAATTCTGTGTCAGCTGCGCTGATACAGGCCTTCGTAAATCGGGACGAGCGTGTCTGTCTCGAACAGGCTGGAGACGGACATGCCGCCCCAGATGTTCAGGATGGCTTGCGCAAACATCGGCGCGGTGGGGACCACGCGGATGTTCGGCGCGGCGCAGACTTTTTCGCCCTGCTCGATCGAGTCGGTGATGACCAGCGACTTCATCACCGATTTCGCGACCCGCTCGACCGCTGGGCCGCTCAGGACGCCATGGGTGATGTAGCTGTGCACCTCGACCGCGCCTGCCTCCATCAGCGTTTCGGCGGCTTTGCACAGGGTGCCTGCCGTGTCGCAGATGTCATCGACGATGATGCATTTGCGCCCCTTCACGTCACCGATCACGGTCATTTCGGCAATCTCGCCCGCTTTTTCACGGCGCTTGTCGACGATGGCGAGGGGGGCGTTGATCCGTTTGGCCAGTTCGCGCGCGCGGGCCACACCGCCCACGTCCGGCGAGACGATCATGATGTCGTCCATCTGGCCTTTGAAGTGGTGCTCGATATCCAGCGCAAAGACCGGGGCGGCGTAAAGGTTGTCCACCGGGATATCGAAAAAGCCCTGAATCTGGGCGGCATGAAGGTCAAGCGTCAGGACGCGGTCAATCCCGGCCGTTTCGATCATGTTGGCCACCAACTTGGCGGTGATCGGGGTGCGGGCCTTGGCGCGGCGGTCCTGGCGGGCATAGCCGAAGTAAGGGATCACCGCGGTGATGCGGCTGGCCGACGACCGGCGCAAGGCGTCGGTCATGATGAGAAGTTCCATCAGGTTGTCGTTCGACGGGTTCGAGGTGGGCTGGATCACATACATGTCCTCGCCCCGGACATTCTCGAACACCTCGACGAAAATCTCTTGGTCGTTGAAGCGTTCGACCCGGGCTTCCACCAGATTGACGCTCATCCCGCGGTGCATCGACATGCGGCGGGCGATAGACTTGGCAAGGGGGAGGTTGGCATTCCCGGCGATCAGCTTCGGTTCGGTGACAGCGGGCATGGCATCTCCGGAATGACGGATTCGTGACGGTGCCTTCGCTTACCACCCGGCCATGGGCTTGCAAACCGATGCTTCCAAAGAAGGCCGAATTTATCGCTGCAGGCGCAGCATTGCCACGGGCCGGGCGCGATCAGAACGCCGCAAGGAACTGGTCCACATCGGCGGCCGTGGTGGACCAGCTGGTGACCAGCCGCGCCGCCTCGCGCCCCGGGGGGGCGGGGAAGCGGTAATAGGCGGCCCCGGCGGCTTCCAGCCGGGCATGGGCACCTTCGGGCCATTCGGGGAACTGCATGTTGGCCTGGACCGGATGGCGCTGGCTCGCTCCTTTTTGCGCCAGACCATCCGCCAGCCGCTGACCCATGGCATTGGCCTGGGCCGCGAGGCGGAGCCAGAGGCCATCGGTCAGATACGCCTCAATCTGCGCGGCAAGGAACCGGTTCTTGGACCAAAGATGCCCGCCCCGCTTGCGGCGAAGCTCAAACTCCCAGGCTTTGGCGGGGTCGAAGAACACCACGCCTTCCACCCCCATGCAGCCGTTCTTGGTGCCGCCAAGCGACAGAACATCGATTCCCGCCGCCCAGGTCATCGCAGCGGGGGTGGCGTTGGTGGCGACCAGCGCATTGGCAAAGCGTGCGCCGTCCAGATGGCAGGGCAGGTGATGTGCCTTGGCTTGCGCGGTCAGGGCGGAAATCTCGGTGGGGGTGTAGACGGTGCCGGCTTCGGTGACGTTGGTCAGGGTCAGCATGCCGCGCTGCACACCATGGACGCCGCTTTCGCCGGTGCGGGCCAGCACATCGGCCAGGGTGGCGGGGGTCATCTTGCCGTGGTCGCCGGGCACAAGGATCAGCTTCGCGCCCGAATAGAACTCGGGCGCGTTGCATTCGTCTTCGGCGACATGGGCGTGGGTGTGACAGAAGACCGCGCCCCAGGGTTGGCAATGGGTCGCGATGGCCAAAGCGTTGGCCGCTGTGCCGGTTGCCACCAGATGCACCACAGCCTCGGGCGCCTCAAAAATCTCGCGCACCAGCGCGGTCACCCGGCCCATCGCGGCATCGGCACCATAGGACCGGTCATAGCCGTCATTCGCCTTGATGACGGCGGCCATGACTTCGGGTGCAGCCCCCGAGGTATTGTCGGAAGCAAAGCGCATCAGGGGTTTCCTTCGATCAAGTAGTCTTCCCAGTCATCCTCATCGACCGAGGTTTCCGGGATCGTGATACCGCGCACCGATTCCCCCGCCTTGGCCGGGCTGTCGGGGTCGCCGGTCAGAAGGGGGTGCCAGTCGGGAATTTTCTTCTTGTGATACAAAAGCTTGTAAGCGCAGGTCGAGGGCATCCAATAGGCGATCTTCGGCAGGGTCTTCGGCGTCAGGACCACACATTCCGGCACGTGCAGCTTGCGGTTGGGGTAGTCCATGCATTGGCAGGTATCGCCGTCCAAGAGGCGGCAGGCGACGCGGGTATAGGCGACCTCACCGGTATCTTCATACTCCAGCTTGTTCAGGCAGCATTTGCCGCAGCCGTCACACAGCGCTTCCCACTCGGCGCGGGTCATCTTGGCAAGGGGGACGGTTTCCCAGAACCGGGGGCGCAGTTTTTCCATGCGGTCAAAGTGCTGTGGCGCGACGGAAAAGGGAAGGGTTGACGTGCAAGTCACCAGCAGGCGCGGCCCGTGAAGGCACCGGCCGGCCTGCGGCGGGGTCTGGACAGGAGATGGGCATGTTGATTGGTCATGGTGGCGGCGCAGTGATCGCGCTGGTGGCGCTGGTCTTCGCGATCTGGCTGGCGATCCTGTTGCCAGCGCGGATGGCGCGGGCGCGGGGGCGTCGTCCGCTGGTCTGGATCGCCATCAGCCTGATCGGGACGCCGCTCTTGTCGATCATGCTTCTCGTGGCGCTGGGGCCGGTCACCCAGCCCCGGATCTAGACGGGGCTAGAGGGCCTTCAGGATCCCGCGCGCGCGGTCGCTGTCGGCGTCCATCTGGGTGATGAGGGCGGGTAGGCCGTCAAACTTCAGCTCGGGCCGAAGGTAGTCGACTAGCGCGATCGAGAGGTGCTGGCCGTAAAGATCGCCTTTGAAATCAAAGACGAAGGTTTCAAGGTTGGGGGTGTTGACCCCGAACATCGGCCGCACCCCAAGGCTGGCCACGCCGTGATGGCTGCCCTTCTGCGGGCCGGTCAGGATGTCGACGAGGACGGCATAGACCCCAAAGCGCGGCAGGTGGAGGCCGGCAAGGGACATGTTGGCCGTGGGATAACCAAGCTCGCGCCCGCGCTTTTCGCCATGGATCACCTCGCCTTCGATCCGGTGCCAGTGGCCCAGCATGGCGGCGGCGTCGCGCGGGCGGCCTTCGGTCAGCGCGCGGCGGATGTTGGTGGACGAAATCTCGGCCAGATCATGAGTGATGAGGGGCGAGATCGTGGTGCGGATATTCCTTGCGTTGCAAAGGCTTGTGAGGTCAGCCGCGGTGCCCTTGCGCCCTTTGCCGAAGCAGAAATCCGCGCCGACCACGACATGGGACACGCCAAGCCCCTGATGCAGGACCTCATCCACGAATGCTTCGGCTGTCAGGCCTGCAAGGGTGGCGTCGAAGGGGAGCTGGTAGAGGTGGTCCACCCCAAGCCGGGCCAAGCGATTGGCGCGGGCTTCGGCGTTCATCAGGCGGAAGGGGGGGGCGTCGGGGTTGAAGTACTGCCGGGGGTGCGGCTCGAACGTGACGATGCCCAAGGGCGCGGAGCCGCGGGCAAGGTCGATCACCGCTTGATGGCCACGGTGCAGCCCGTCGAAATTGCCCATGGCAACTGACGCCCCGCGCGCGGCGGGATCAAGCCCAAGCCAATGATAATGCTGCAGCATCCTGCCCTTTTCGGGCCGGGGCCCGTCAGTCGAACTTGCGGCTGGGCGCCAGAACCAGCGCTTCACCCTTCAAGACCACGGTTTTACCGACTGCGCAGTTGGTTTCAAGGGTAACCCGGCGTTTGCCGTGGTCAATCGCCGTGACGGTCACTTCAGCCCGGACAGTATCGCCGGGGCGGACGGGGGCCATGAAGCGCAGGGACTGGCCCAGATAGACGGTGCCGTGGCCGGGAAGCTGTTCGCCGATGACGGCCGAGATCAGGCCGGCGGTCAGCATGCCGTGGGCGATGCGACCGGCAAAGATCGTGTCCTGGGCATATGCCTCATCCAGGTGGACGGGGTTGCGGTCAGTGGACACCTCGGCAAAAAGCTCGATATCCCGGTCGGTTACGGTTTTTGTCAGGTGCCGGGACATGCCGATTTCGATGTCTTCGATGCAGATCGTGCCGCGGGGCATGTTGTCCAGCATGGTTACCGACTCACTGTTTGAGGCAGGGAGACCGTAGCAGATGCTGCAGCGCGGCGCAATCGGCTGCGCAATAAAAGTTCAATAAGGCGTCAAATGATGCACGAAAGTTACTTAGCGAAGGCGGCCCATCGCAAAGTTGGGCGCGCGTTGCTGGGCGTCCAGCCAGGGGCCGAGGAGGGCTGCGTCAGGGTTTTCGACATCGGGGCCGAACTCTTCTGCCGCAAGGCCGCCGGTGATGAAGAGGGTGTCGAGGCCTTCGGACATGCCGCCCTGCACGTCGGTGGCGATGCCGTCGCCGATGCAGAGGATCTGCGCGTCGGACTGGCCGGTGAGTTCCGACAGGCGACGGCGGGCGAGGTCGTAGATCGGGGGGTGCGGCTTGCCGAAGTAAAGCGCGGTGCCGCCCATGCCCTCATAAGCCTGGGCCAGTGCCCCGGCGCAGTAGAGGCGCTTGTCGCCCATGTCGACCACGATGTCAGGGTTGGCGCAAAGCATTGGCAGGCCTAGGGTTTTTCCCAAGAGAAGGGCCGCGCGGTATTCATCGGGGGTTTCCGTCAGATCATCGCGCAGGCCGGTGCAGACGATGCCTTCCGCGTCTTTCAGGGCCACGCGTTCGATGGGCGGCTGGCTGGCGGCGTAGGCTTGCAGATCATCGGCGAAGTCGGTGAAGAAAACCTCATCCTTCGGGGCGCCGATGTGGTGGACGCGACGACCGACCGCGCCGGAGATCATGCCCATCTGCGCCGCATCGCCGGAGGTTGCGATGATGTCCCAAGCGTCACGCGGGACGGAAAGGCCGTCCAACTGCTTGATAACGCTGTCTTTCGGGCGGGGGGAGTTCGTGAGCAGCACGACCGTGCCCCCGCCCGCCCGAAACGCCTGCAGCGCTGCAACGGCGGCGGGAAAGGCCTTTTGCCCGTCATGGAGGCAGCCCCAGAGGTCACAGAAAACGGCGTCGTAGCGACCCGAAAGGTCAGCAAGCGCGCGGATGATCTCGGTCATTCTGGGCCCTTTCGCCGGTGGTCCGGCAGTCTTCTTTCCGTCTTCCTTGCGTCTCTACGCGCGTAGAGACGCAAGGTTGCGCAACACCCTAAAGTTTCAGCGCCGGGATGATCTGCTTCTTGCGGCTCATGATGCCGGGAAGAACCACGGTGTCACCTGTGACGGTGCAGCCGAAGGATGCCTCGGCCATCTGCTTGACCAGGTCGTTCGGGACCAGAAGCGTCGCCTCTTCGCGCAGGATGTCGACGACGAAAAGCAAGACCTGATCGGCGCCGTCCTCTTTCGCCACACCCTCCATCGAGGCCATCAGGCTGGCCTTGCGGTCGAGCACGATCTTCGGCGCGGTGGTTTCGAGGACGGAAACGCGCAGTTCTTTCCCGGCGACGTTGTATTCCTTGCTGTCCATGCGAAGGAGTTCGGCGTCCGAGAAGGCGGAGACGTCGGATTTTGCCTCAAACATCTTGGTCGCGAGGTCGGGGATCGACACGCCCAGATCGGCGGCCAGCTTTTCGGCGACGGCGCGGTCGTGGGGCGTGGTGGTGGGGCTGCGGAATTCCAGCGTGTCCGACAGGATGCAAGACAGCATGGCACCCTTGATTTCGGTCGGTAGGCCCGCGACGTCATCGCCCATGATGTCGTGCATCACGGTGGCGGTGCAGGCGAGGGGGCGCATCACCACGTTGATCGGGGCTTTGGTCTTCAGGCCGCCGACCAGCATGTGATGGTCGATGATCGCCATGATGTTGGCATCGTTGATCGAAGGGGGCAGTTCCGCCGGGTTGTTGGTGTCAACGATCACCACGTTCTGGCCTGCGTCCACATCGGCGATGATTGCGGGTTTGGCAAAACCCCAGTGTTTCAGCACGAAGGCGGCTTCGGTGTTCGGCTCGCCCAGAAGGCGGGGTTCGGCATCGCCGCCGCGCCGGTTGGTCAGATACCAGGCCCAGACGATGGCTGAGAGGGTGGCATCGGTGTCGGGGGATTTGTGGCCGAAGACGAGGGTGGTCATGAGAGCGATACCTTTGGTGGCTTAAGCGAGGAACGGGATTTGCGGGGGGTATAGGCGAGGGCGCGCGGATTGTCACGCGGGGGCATTTGTGGCAGTCTGCAGGCCTTGGCAGAGGAGTGGGACGATATGGACAAGACCGTCTGACGCCCCCTGATTGGGGAAGGCCGCTCCGCCCCTAAAGGCGGATTTCCAACCCTATCCCAAAGGAGTGCCCTGAGAATGATCACGTCAGCGAAGGCCTGAGGCCGTTCGTGGCCGGGTGCATGCCCGGCTGATCTTCATTGCATTACAGGGGCAGATCATGCCGAAAACGAAAACTGGAAAACCCGCGATGGCGGGGCTGAAACCCTTGCCAAAGGGGCGGGGGTTCGATCCCTCGACGCTGAAGGGGCAACGGGCGCCGAAAGGGCCGAAGCTGGTGCCAAAGCGCGGGATGATTCCCGGCAAGTCGGGCCAGCGCTGAGGCGGGCGGGGTGGGGGGGGCCGGACGGGTGCCCCCCACCCCATCCCCTTCCCACGCGGGGGGAGGGGAGGCATTCGGGGCGGGCGTTAGGCGTAGAAGGCAGGGGCCTTGCGCAGGATGGGCCATTGCGTCGGCTCATGTCCAAAGATCAGCAGGGCGTCCGGCCCACCCAAGGTCAGCAGGCGGGCGGCTGAGGCGTCGGCCGCTGCGGGGTTGTCGGCATCGGCAAAACGCTCGGCCGGTTCCGAAGCGCGGTTGATCGCGTCGGCGGCAAGGATCACGCGGCCGGTCTCGGGCAGGTCAAGGATCGCTGACAGATGGCCCGGGGTATGGCCGGGGGTGGGGATCAGGGTCAGGCCGTCGCAGATGGGGGTGTCTGCGTCGATCAGGGTATAGGCGGCATCGGGCCAGTCCATCGGGCGGGCTTTGCCGAAGTAGCGGGGCTTTGGGTCGGCACGCTCAGTCCTGGTCAGGACGATGGGGGCGTGGGTGAAGAGGGGAAGGGAGCCGACATGGTCTATATGGCCGTGGGTCAGGACCAGAAGGTCGATGTCCGCAGGGGACAGGCCCAGCAGGGCCAGCGCGCCTGCGGCAGTCTGGTGGGGGCCATAGCCGACAAGCCGGCCAAAGCCGGGCAACCCGTCACGCGCGGCGATGCCCGGGTCGGTGGCGTAGGCGGGGGGAAAGCCCGTGTCGATCAGGATGCGCGCGCCGAGATCGGTTTCCAGAAGGTAGGCGGGAATGCCGATGATCCGCTCACCGCCCCGCACCTCGAACAGGCCGAGGTCAAGGATGGTCAGGCGGACGAGGCGGCCAGGCAGCGGCGGGGGCAGGATCACAGCGGCAGTTCGGTCAGGGTAAAGCCTTCGTCTTGCAAGAGGTTGAGCACCCCGGCCTTGCCCGACAGGTGCAGCGCGCCAAAGGCGGCGAAGACCGGGCCGTCCGCGGCGGCTTCCGTAAGCACCGGGATCCAGGCGCGGTTGCGGCTGTCCATCAGCATGTCTTCCATGCGGGCATATTCAGCATCGACCTGATCGCGGGTGTAGCCGGGCAGGTCATAGCTGACAAAGCGCATGAACTCCCAGATCATGCGGCTGTCCCCGGCGAAGTAGCTGTCGGCAAGGGTGGCAAAATAATCTTCCGACTGGGCCTCCATAGTGAGGGTGGAGTGCAGCATCGACTGGAACTCCTCCTCTGTCATGGCGCCGAAGAGGGTAAAGACGGTGTCATAGGGTTCCAGCGCGCGCACCGGCACGCCCGCCGCTGTGGCAGTGTCGATCACGAGGCCATCAAGGCCCTTGGGATCAACCATCTCGGCCATGGCGCAGGGCGGCAGAGACAGCATCATCACGGCATACCAGGGCTGCATCTTGGCTGCCATGAACCCGGGAACCCCGCGTGCGGAGAGGGCGGTTGACAGCCCTTCCCACAGGTCGGGCGGCAGGCGGTCGATCAGGGTCGGGCCTTCGGTGATCATGATTGTCGACGGGTCGCTGGAGATGCGGGCCAGAAGCTTGGCCTCTTCCTCGGGTCCGGCTTCGACAAGGACGGTCGTCGCGGCGGTGATCTCGGGGGAGATGGTGTCCAGCGTCTGGGCATGCCGTGGGTCGTCGAAATGGTAGGTGCCGACCAGGGTGATCACCTCATCGCCGCGGGTCGCACGCCAGTAGTTTCCGGTGGGAAAGGGAACGGCGTCCGTGGCGGCCCGGATCTTGGCCAGACGGTCGGCCGGCAGGTCGGTCAGCAGGTTCTGCCCGTTGCATTCGGCGGCGACCGGGGCGGCAAGAATGGCAAGGGCGGTGATCAGACCGGAAAGCGTCAGGCGAATGCGGGGCATCTGGACCATGTCTGTTAGGTTGCGTTGGCGGCATCGTGGCAGCCATGCCGGAAAAGGCAATGCGAAATGGGCGCGCAGGCGGGGCCGGGGTGTTGACACGGCGCGGGGCATCGCCTACCTCAGCGGCGTTAGCACTCGGGCAAGCTGAGTGCTAATCCCTTTCAAACCTGGAAACTCAAGGGAGTACCCCAGATGGCTTTCACACCGCTGCACGACCGCGTTCTGGTCCGCCGCATCCAAGGCGAAGACAAGACCAAAGGCGGTCTGATCATTCCGGATACCGCCAAGGAAAAACCCGCTGAAGGCGAGATCGTGTCCGTGGGCGCTGGCGCCCGCAAGGATTCGGGCGAGCTGATCGCCCCGTCGGTCAAGTCGGGCGACCGCATCCTGTTCGGCAAATGGTCCGGAACGGAAGTGACGCTGAACGGCGAAGAGCTGCTGATCATGAAGGAAAGCGACATCCTCGGCATCATCGCCTGAGCTTGTCTTTCCCGGTAACCCATTCAAGGAGCTATCATAATGGCTGCTAAAGACGTCAAATTCGACACCGACGCCCGCGACCGCATGCTGCGCGGCGTGAACATCCTGGCCGATGCGGTCAAGGTGACCCTGGGCCCGAAAGGCCGCAACGTGGTGATCGACAAGAGCTTCGGCTCGCCCCGCATCACCAAGGACGGCGTGACCGTTGCCAAAGAGATCGAGCTTGCCGACAAGTTCGAGAACATGGGCGCGCAGATGGTGAAGGAAGTCGCTTCCCGCACCAATGACGAGGCCGGCGACGGCACCACCACCGCGACCGTGCTGGCGCAAGCCATCATCAAGGACGGCCTGAAAGCCGTTGCCGCCGGGATGAACCCGATGGACCTGAAGCGTGGCATCGATCTGGCCGTCACCAAGGTTGTGGCTGCCATCAAGGCTGCCTCGCGCCCCGTCAAGGACAGCGCCGAAGTCGCCCAGGTTGGCACCATCTCGGCCAACGGCGAATCGGAAATCGGCCGTCAGATCGCGGAAGCGATGCAGAAGGTCGGCAACGAAGGTGTCATCACCGTCGAAGAGAACAAGGGCCTTGAGACGGAAACCACCGTCGTCGAAGGCATGCAGTTCGACCGCGGCTACCTGTCGCCCTACTTCGTGACCAACGCCGACAAGATGGTTGCGGAACTGGAAGACGCCTACATCCTGCTGCACGAGAAGAAACTGTCGTCGCTGCAGCCGATGGTTCCGCTGCTGGAAGCCGTGATCCAGTCGCAGCGCCCGCTGATCATCGTCGCTGAAGACGTTGAAGGCGAGGCTCTGGCCACGCTGGTCGTCAACAAGCTGCGCGGTGGCCTGAAGATCGCTGCTGTCAAAGCCCCGGGCTTTGGTGACCGTCGCAAGGCCATGCTGCAGGACATCGCCATTCTGACCGGTGGTCAGGTGATCAGCGATGACCTCGGCATGAAGCTTGAGAATGTCACGCTGGACATGCTGGGCCGCGCGAAGAAGGTCGTCATCAAGAAGGACGACACCACCGTCATCGACGGCGCTGGCAACAAGGCCGAGATCGAAGCCCGCGTTGGCCAGATCCGTGCGCAGATCGAAGAGACCACCAGCGACTACGACCGTGAGAAGCTGCAAGAGCGCGTGGCCAAGCTGGCTGGCGGTGTTGCGGTGATCAAGGTCGGCGGGATGACCGAGGTCGAAGTGAAAGAGCGCAAGGACCGCGTGGATGACGCCCTGAACGCGACCCGTGCGGCCGTTCAGGAAGGCATCGTCGTCGGTGGCGGCGTGGCTCTGATCCAGGCTGGCAAGTCGCTTGACGGTCTGGTTGGTGCCAACAGCGACCAGAACGCCGGTATCGCCATCGTGCGCCGCGCGCTGGAAGCTCCGCTGCGCCAGATCGCCGAGAACGCTGGCGTCGACGGCGCTGTCGTGGCTGGCAAGATCCGCGAATCGAACGACAAGAACTTTGGCTTCAACGCGCAGACCGAAGAATATGGCGACATGTTCAAGTTCGGCGTGATCGACCCGGCCAAGGTGACCCGGACTGCGCTGGAAGATGCGGCCTCGGTCGCGTCGCTTCTCATCACCACCGAAGCGATGATCGCTGACCGTCCGGAGCCCAAGGGCGCCTCGGCCGGCGGCGGCATGGGCGGAATGGGCGGCATGGACGGGATGATGTAATCATCCCTGACCCTGCGGTCAGAACAGGAAGGGCGCCCCGCTGTGGGCGCCCTTTTCTTTGCCAAGAGGACAGCGATGTGCATAGGATCAGGCGTTTTCAACGAAAGGTATTGCGATGACTGATCCTCTTAAGCAGGCGAAGACGAACCAATATGTGCTGATCGCCATGAGTCTGGTGCTGATCTTCGGGGCCTATACGGCCGTGATGGTGACGGGCAGCGAATATGACCCCGCGGGAATTGTCTGGCTGAACCTGGCGCTGGATGCTGGGATGACCGTGCTGGCGGTGATCCTGGGGGTGCAGGTGATCCGGGCACCGGACGCGGCGGGGCTCAAGGTGGTGGCGATCCTGATCGGTGCGGTCGGGTTTCTGGCCGGGCTGGTGCAGCTGGCGGTGCGGTTTTCCTCGGACCACGGCTGGTGGACCGGGCACTACACCTACGCGCTTTGAGACTGTTCCTGCTGACGGCCCTGACGATGCTGGCTTTCGCCGCCAATTCGGTGCTGAACCGATGGGCGGTGGGGCCGGGCCATATCGGCGCGGTGGAGTTTGCAGTGATCCGGCTTCTGGCCGGGGCGATTGTGCTGGCCGGGCTGGTGCTGTGGCAGCGGCGCGGGCTTGCCTGGCCCGGGCTGCAGGGGCGGGCGGCCGGGGTGCTGGGCCTTTCGGCCTATCTGATCGGGTTTTCGCTGGCCTACCGGGGGCTTGATGCCGGGACCGGGGCGCTGGTGCTGTTCGGGATGGTGCAGGTGACGATGTTTGCCGGGGCGCTTGTTGCACGCGAAACGGTGCCGGCGCGACGCTGGGCCGGGGCGGGTCTGGCCCTTGGCGGGCTGGCGCTGATCGCGGCCCCCGGGGCGGTGGCGCTTGGTCCCCTGACGCTGATGGCGGTGGCGGGTGTTGGCTGGGGGATCTATTCGCTGGCCGGGCGAGGGGCGACGGATCCCTTGGCGGCGACGGCGTGGAATTTCACGCTGGCGGTGCCGGTCGTGCTGCCTCTGGCGCTGATCGGGTTTGCCCGTCCCGATGCTGCGGGGGTCTGGCTGGCGGTGGTGTCTGGGGCCGTTACCTCGGGCCTTGGCTATGCGCTTTGGTATGCGGTGCTGCCCCGCCTTGGTGCGGCGCGGGCGGCGGTGGCGCAATTGACGGTGCCGGTGCTGGCGGCGCTTGGTGGCGCGGTCCTGCTGGCCGAGGGGCCGGGGCTGCGGTTCTGGCTGGCGTCGGCGCTGGTCTTGGGCGGCGTGGCGCTGGCGAGCCTGCCCTACAGGCCCTTGACCAACCGATGAAGGGTGTGACCGGTGTCGGGGTCATGCCGCGACAGGCCGGTGTTGGTGAACCCCTCACGGGTCCAGAAGGCCCAGCCGCGCGGGTTGGCCTCTAGCACGGCAAGATAAAGGCGTGGCGCGCCACGGCTGCGGGCAAGGGCTTCGACATGCGCCAGGAAGGCCCGCCCGTGGCCTGCGCCTTGCGCCCATGGGGCGAGAAGCATGAGGCCAAGGTAAGCGTCCGCAGGTTCGGGAAAGCCGTAGGACACTTCGGCCACGCCAGAGAGGCGGTCGTCCAGGAAGAACCCAAGGTGATGGGTGAGCGCGAGGTCACGCCCGGGTGGGCCGTCGGTGAAGAATTCAGCCGCCTGACGGTCGGGGTCCACGGCGCCTTCGGCCAAAAGCCAGTAGTCCGGCGCCGCGCGGTAGAGGGCAGCCACAAGCGGGGCCTCAGATGGATCAAGGCTGCGGATCAGCATGGGCGATGTTTACGACCTCAAGCTCCACCGCGCCAGAGGGGCGGGGCCAGGTGACGGTATCGCCAACTCGCGCGCCGAGAAGTGCGCGGGCAAGGGGCGAGGTGGGGGCGATGCGGTGCTGTCTCGCGTCCGCCTCATCCTCGCCCACGATCTGATAGGTGGTTTCCCGGCCTTCGGGATCAGCGACGGTGACGGCCAGGCCGAAGGCAACCTCGGCCAGGTCATGAGTGCTCGGGTCGACCACGACGGCGGCCTGCAGGCGCGCCTCAAGCCAGCGGATGTCACGTTCGGCCGCGGCTTCGGGCAGCTTGTCCAGACGTTCGGCCCGGGCGCGAAGGGTGGCAAGATCGCCCTGCCGCGCGGCAAGCCGGGCCTGCAGGGCGGCAAGGCCCCGCGGGGTGACGAAATTCGGACCGGGGGAAACCGGCAGATCAGGCAGGTCCGGCCGGTCTTTGCCCGCGTCTTCGTTGACGAAGGCGCGGCTCATTTCACGATCACTTCCAGCGGGTCATAGAGTGCTGCGGCGCTGCCCCAGGCGGCATCGGGCAGGCTGTCGGGTTTGAAACGGATCGTCTGCATCTCTGCCCGAGAGAAGAACCGCCGCTGGGTGACGACGCCTTCGGGATCGACCCAATCGGGCGAGAGGGTCCCGCCCAGAAGCGTACAACTGAAGAACAGGTCGATCTGGTGAAAGCCGCTGTCTGGGTCGTGAAACTCATTCACCAGAACCGGCGCACCGACGGTGATGGCAAGGCCGGTCTCCTCATGCACTTCGCGCATCAGGTTTTCGGGCAGGGATGTGCCTGCCTCGCACCCCCCGCCCGGCGCGCACCAGAGGCCCAGCCGCGCGCCGGGGTAGGCGTTGACGAGAAGGAGCCGATCCTGATGCAGGATCAGGGCGCGGGCAGCGATGCGGGGGACGCGGGGCTTTGCCATGCGCCAAGGCTTGCGCGGGGGCGGGGGAATTGTCCAGCCGTGCCCGGCACGCGCGGTGCCGCGCCGGCATCCGGGGGCCATGACGCAGGGTCAGACAGGCCTGCCCTTTCCAATCCCCGGTCCGGGGGCCATGATCCCGGCCATGCGATTTGCCCGCTTCACCTTTGCCAGCCCGCCCGACCGCCCCGCCGGCCCTGTTCCGACCGAGCGGGTCATTCTGGTGCATGGGTTGGCCCGATCCGCCCGGTCGCTGGCCGCGATGGGGGTGGCCTTGCGGGCGGCGGGCTATGCGGTGCGGCATGCGGCCTATCCGTCGACAAAGGCCGAGCCCGAGACGCTGGTCGCCGGGGTGGCGGCAGCTTTCGGCGGGCCGCATGCCGGGGTGACGCATTTCGTGACCCATTCCATGGGCGGGATTTTGGTGCGGGACTGGCTGGCGCGCGGGCATCCGCCGGGGCTGGGGCGGGTGGTGATGCTGGCACCGCCGAACCATGGGTCGGAACTGGTGGACCGGTTCGGCGATGTGAAGGCGTTCCAGCTGGTGAACGGGCCAGCGGGTCTGTCTCTGGGCACCGGGCCGGACAGCTGGCCGAACCGGCTGCCCGCGCCGGATTATCCGGTGGGAATCATCGCGGGGACGCGGTCGATCAACCCGTTCCTGTCGCGCCTTCTGCCGGGGCCGGATGATGGCAAGGTCACCGTCGCCAGCACGCGGCTGGAGGGGATGGCGGACCATCTGACCTTGCCGGTCAGCCATACCTGGATGATGGTCAACCCGACGGTGATGCGCCAGACGCTCCATTTCCTGCGCAACGGGCGGTTTCAGCACGACTGACGGCGTGAAGGCTGGCCGGACGATCATCAAGCGGAGCGGCGTTCCGCCGCGGACTTCTTGTCTCGTCGCGGGCCATAGCCCGCTCCTCGGGAACGGGGGCGGTTCGCCCCCCGAACCCCCCGAAAGTATGGGAAAAAGTGCAAGCAGATTTGCTCTTTTCAAAAGTACTCCCGCCGGAGGCTTCCGCACCCGGCCCCAGTTCCTGGCGGATCAAGCCAATCCCCCGGCAGCGCCGCCGAGCGGGGCCTCGATGGCCCCCGAGGCGGCTCTCCCTTACCCGCGCACCACGCGGTTGACGTGGCCCATCTTGCGGCCCGGGCGGGGGGCGCCTTTGCCGTAAAGGTGCAATTGTGTGTCGCGGGCTTTCAGAAGGTCCGGCACGCGGGCGATATCGTCGCCGATCAGGTTTTCCATCACCACATCGGCGTAGCGGCCCCCATCACCCAGGGGCAGGCCCGCCACGGCGCGGATGTGCTGTTCGAATTGGTCGACCGCGCAACCGGCTTGCGTCCAGTGGCCGGAGTTGTGGACGCGGGGGGCGATTTCGTTGACCAGAAGGCCCTTGGGAGTCACGAACAGCTCCACCCCCATCACGCCGACATAGTCGAGCGCGTTCAGGATGCGCGCGGCGATGAGGACGGCGTCACTGCGTTGGCCGGGCGAGAGGCGCGCGGGGACGGTGGTGGTGCGCAGGATGCCGGCTTCATGCACATTCTCGCCCGGGTCGTAAGCGGCGACCGCGCCGTCGAGGCTTCGGGCGGCGATGACGGAGACCTCGCGGTCAAAGGCAATGAAGCCTTCCAGGATGCTGGGCGCGCCGTTCATCGTGGCCCAGGCGGCGGGGATGTCCGCTTCGGTGGTCAGCTTGGCCTGGCCCTTGCCGTCATAGCCAAGGCGAGTGGTCTTCAGGATCGCGGGCAGGCCGAGGGTGGCCACGGCGGCGGCAAGGTCGGCCTTGGAGTTCACGGCGGCCCAGGGGGCGGTTTGCAGGCCAAGGTCGGCCAGGAAGGTCTTTTCGGGAATGCGGTCCTGGCTGATCGCCAAAGCTCGGCGGTTTGGGCGGATCGGCTTTAGGCTTTCCAGAAGGTCGAGGGCCGAGGTCGGGACATTCTCGAACTCATAGGTGATGACGTCGACAGAGGCTGCAAAGGCCCGCAGGGCGGCTTCATCTTCATAGGGCGCGGTGGTCACGCTGTGGGCGACGTCAGCCGCAGGCGCGGGCCCCGGTTCATAGATGTGGCAGCGATACCCCAGACGGCTGGCGGCGACCGAGAGCATCCGGCCAAGCTGGCCACCGCCGAGGATGCCGATCGTGGCGCCCGGTTCAAGCATCGGACGGCTCCTCGGGGATGGAGGCGGAGAGAGCGTCGCGCCAGGCGTCCAGGCGCTGGGCGAGGGTTGGGTCGGACAGGGCAAGGATCGCGGCGGCCATCAGGCCCGCATTGGCCGCCCCGCCGATGGCCATGGTCGCAACCGGGTAGCCTTTCGGCATCTGCAGGATGGAGTAGAGCGAATCGACCCCGGCCAGCGCCTTGGTCTGCACCGGCACGCCGATCACCGGCAGCCGGGTTTTCGACGCCATCATGCCCGGCAGATGCGCGGCCCCGCCTGCGCCTGCGATGATGACCTTCAGGCCACGGGTAACGGCGGTCTTGCCATAGTCCCACAGCCGGTCTGGCGTGCGGTGGGCGCTGACGATCTTGGTCTCGTAAGCGATGCCAAGCTCATCCAGAATCTCGGCGGCGGCTTTCATGGTGGGCCAGTCGCTTTGCGAGCCCATGATGATCCCGACCTGAACCGACATATGCGCCTCCGTAGCTGATGGGGGGCGCTTACCTTGGCTGGCCGACAGGGGCAAGCGTCAGGCGATGATATCGGGGATCAGCTGATCCTCGATCTTTACGATCTGGTCTTTCAGGAACAGCTTTTGCTTCTTCAGGCGGCGCAGGGTCAGCTGGTCCGGACGGCCGGTTTCCTCCAGCGCGTGGATCGCCTGGTCAAGATCACGATGCTCACGCCGCAGCACCTCAAGCTTGATGCGGAGCATTTCTTCGAAACTGAGTTCGGAGGGGGCATTCATGGTGGCCGACTCGATTCCTGCGGTTGTGGTCCGGGCGTTTGGCACAGGATATAGGAAACCAGGGCCGGGCGGTGAAGGTTTCTGCGGAAGATTGGGCGAAAATGGCACGAAGAACCGGCCCTCCCGGGGCCTTGCAGGGCGCGGGGCGCCGCCCCATATTGGAAATGTGCGGTGCCCGGATGAGGGGCCGCCCACCGAAATGTCGCTTGCCTAAGGACATGTCTGATGACGAAACTGAGTTTTGGGGCCCACCCCTACCTTTTGGGGTTCGAGCAGCTGGAACGGCTGGTCGAACGCACCGCGAAATCCGGGGCCGAGGGCTATCCCCCTTTCAACATCGAAGCCGTGGCGGAAAACGCCTACCGGATCACGCTGGCCGTCGCGGGCTTCCGCGAGGATGACCTGGCGATCACGGTCGAGGACCGCCAGCTGGTCGTGCGCGGTCGACAGGCGGATGATGCCGGGGAGCGTGTCTTCTTGCATCGGGGCATTGCGGCGCGCGCGTTTCAGCGCAGCTTTGTGATGGCCGACGGGGTTGAGGTCGCCGGGGCGACGATGGAGCATGGACTTCTGCACATCGACCTGCGCCGTCAGGTGCCGGACACGGTCGTACAGACGATTCGCATCGGACAAGGGGAAAGGGGCCGGACATGAACGCAATTTTCAACGGACTGCCGCAATCGGGCGACCGGATCGTCTATGTCCGCGAAGTCGCGGTTGAGGATCTGCCGGATGAGGTACAGGCCCAGATCCAGGGGCTGGCCACGATCTATTCGGTCAATGGTGCAGACGGCCGGCAGCTTGCCCTGGTCGCTGACCGCAGGCTGGCCTTCCATCTGGCGCGTGAGCATGACTTTACCCCGGTCAGCGTTCACTGACCGGGACGGCCGTCAACTGCCGGGGCAGTTGGGGGGCGGGGCGTCAATGATTTTCAGGCGGTAGGTTTCGCCTTCGATCCCGTCATTCCATTCGACACCGGTCAGGCCGGTGCCATCCGGCCTGTAGCGCAGACAATTCTCCAACCCGCCGTCATAGCTGTAACAGATCGTGTCGCGGCGCGGGGTCCAGGTGCCGAAAAGGCAGCTTTTGTCTGCCGAGTATTGCCAGATCACCCGGCGGTCCGGCAGGAAATGTTCGGTGCCGAACCTGTCGCCTAAGGCATCGGTGACGATGGTGGCCTTGCCTGCAACCTGCGCCTGAAACGCCTCTGGCGACAGCCACCCCTCGGCCACGGCCGGGGCGGCACTGGCAAGCAGGGCCAGAAAGCCAAGGGACAAGCGCATGTTGCAGGGCCTTTCGTCAGGTCAGGCGCGGATCAGGCCCATCTGCTCCAGCTTCAGCAGCACCTGATGTGCGCAGTGGTCAACATCGACATTTTCGGTGTCCACCACCAATTCGGCCTGGGTCGGGGCCTCGTAGGGGTCTGAAATGCCGGTGAATTCCTTGATCTTGCCTTCGCGGGCGAGCTTATACAGGCCCTTGCGGTCGCGGCGTTCGCACTCTTCCAGGCTGGTCGCGACATGGACCTCGATGAAGGCGCCGAAAGCCTCGATCATCTCGCGCACCGCGCGGCGGGTGGCGGTATAGGGCGCGATGGGGGCGCAGATCGCGATGCCGCCGTTCTTCGTGATCTCGGACGCCACATAGCCGATGCGCTTGATGTTGAGGTCGCGGTGTTCCTTGGAGAAGCCGAGTTCCGAGGACAGGTGCTTGCGTACCACGTCACCGTCGAGGAGCGTGACCGGGCGGCCACCCATCTCCATCAGCTTGACCATGAGGGCGTTGGCGATGGTGGATTTGCCGCTGCCGGACAGGCCGGTGAAGAAGACGGTGAAGCCCTGCTTTGACCGGGCAGGCGAGGTCTTGCGAAGTTCGCTGACCACTTGCGGGAAGCTGAACCATTCCGGGATATCCAGCCCTTCGCGCAGGCGGCGGCGGAGTTCGGTGCCAGAGATATCCAGGACGGTGGAACCTTCGGGCACTTCGTTCGCGGGGTAGTACTGGGCCTTTTCGGCGACATAGACCATGTGTTTGAAATCGACCATCTCGATGCCGATCTCGGCCGCGTGCTGGGCGAAGAGTTCTTGTGCGGCGTAGGGGTCGTAGAAATCCTGACCGGCGGAGTTCTTGCCGGGGCCTGCGTGGTCGCGGCCCACGATCATGTGCGTGCAGCCGTGGTTCTTGCGGATGATGCCGTGCCAGACAGCCTCACGAGGCCCAGCCATGCGCATGGCGAGGTTGAGGAGGGAAAGGGCGGTCGTTTGCGCCGGATACTGGTCCAGCACCGCCTCATAGCAGCGGACGCGGGTGAAGTGGTCGACGTCGCCGGGTTTGGTCATGCCGACGACGGGGTGGATCAGAAGGTTCGCTTGCGCCTCACGCGCGGCGCGGAAGGTCAGTTCCTGATGTGCGCGGTGCAGGGGGTTGCGGGTCTGGAAGGCCACGATCTTGCGCCAGCCCATCTTGCGGAAGAAGGCGCGAAGTTCATTCGGGGTGTCGCGGCGGGCCTTGAAGTCATAGTGCACAGGCTGCTGGATGCCGATGATCGGGCCGCCAAGGTAGACCTTGCCCGCCTGGTTGTGCAGGTAGTTGACCGCCGGATGTGCAAGGTCATCGGCGCCGAAGACATGTTCGGCCTCAACCGCCTTGTTCGGCACCCACTTGTCCGAGATCGACAGGATCGCAAGGATCACGCCTTCCTGATCGCGCAAGGCGATGTCCTGGCCGGGGGCGACCTTGTCGGCAAAGGCCTCGGACACGTCCAGCGTGATCGGCATCGGCCAGAGCGTGCCATCGGCAAGGCGCATGTTGGCGACGACACCGTCATAATCCGCCTCACTCATGAAGCCCTTCAGCGGCGCGAAGCCGCCGTTCATCAAAAGCTCAAGGTCGCAGACCTGACGGGCGGTGAGGTCCCATGACGGCAGGTTTCCCGCCTCGATCTTCAGCTTCTGGGCAGAGTCGGAGGAGACGTAAAGTTCAGGGATCGGGGCGTGGTTCGGCAGGGACATCGGGTTGACCTTCAGGGTACGGGGCAAAGTGCGGGGGCCGCAGTTGCGCGGGTCCGTAGCGCGGGAACGGGGCGGAATTCAAGCGATGCCGGAGTTTTGGCAAGGAGATAAGGCGGAAATCGCAAGGGATGTGGCAGAGATGGGCCACGGTTCTGCGCTGCGGCAAGGGGCGGGACGGATTTTCCGGCGGGGGTGTCCGGGGCGGGACGCCGGGTGTGGGTCGACCTGGGGAGGCTGGTCGATGACTGTGTCGATCATCGTGCAGGGCTGCCGACGAGGAGATGCAGTTGAACGAGGATGGAGCGATCAGGCCAGATAGGCGCGGAAGCTGCGGATGACCTCGGCATAGACCGCGCGTTTGAAGGGGACGATGGTATCCAGCATTTCGTCCGCCAGAATCCAGCGCCAGGTCGAAAACTCGGGGTGTTCGGTGGCGATCTTGATGTCGCGGTCCTGGCCCTTGAAGCGGAACAGGAACCACTTCTGCTTTTGCCCGCGATACTTGCCGCCCCAGACCTTGCCCAGCAGATCGGGCGGCAGGTCATAGGTCACCCAGCCATGGGTCTTGGCGATGGGGTCCACAAGGTCACGCGTGACGCCGGTTTCTTCCCAAAGCTCGCGGTAGGCGGCAGCTTTCGGAGTTTCGCCCTTGTCGATGCCCCCTTGCGGCATCTGCCAGGCGGGCGAGGAGCTGTCGAGCCTTTGGCCCGCAAAGACCATGCCACGGGCATCAATCAGGACGACACCGGCGCAAGGCCGGTAGGGCAGGCTTTCGGGATCGATGACAGGATTTGGCGGGGTATCGGACATGGGGATCGGGCGGGCGGTGGCCCCGCCCGCACTCCTTACGGTTGGTCGGGGGCGATGGCGGTCAGGCCCTTGATGATGTCGACGGCATAGGCCAGCTGGTAATCTTCATCGCGCAGCTTGGCCGATTCCTCGGCGCGGGCGAGTTCTTCCTCGTACAGGCGCTTTTCTTCATCGGTCATCGAATCGTTGGTGATGGCGCCACGCAGGTCAGCCTCGGAGCGGTTGCGGACGGCCGAAGCGGGCGTGTCTTCCTCACCTTCCACCACGGGGACTGGCGGCGGCTGGTTCACCACGATGTCGGGCGAGATGCCAAGCGCCTGGATCGAACGGCCCGAGGGCGTGTAGTAGCGCGCGGTGGTCAGGCGCATGGCCCCGTCGCCCCGCAGCGGGATCAGCGTCTGCACCGAGCCTTTGCCGAAGCTTTTGGTGCCGACCACGATGGCGCGGCGGTGGTCCTGCAGCGCGCCGGCCACGATTTCCGAAGCCGAGGCCGAGCCGCCGTTGATCAGAAGGACAATCGGCTTGCCGCCGATCAGGTCGCCCGGTTCGGCATTGTAGCGTTCGCCGCTGCCCGGCTGACGGCCGCGGGTGGAGACAATCTCGCCCTTTTCCAGGAAGGCATCCGACACGGTGATCGATTCGGTCAGCAGGCCGCCGGGGTTGTTGCGCAGATCAAGGACGACGCCGTCCATGTTTTCCATGCCGCCAAGCTCTTCAACACCTTTGTTCAGGGCTTCGATCATGCCGCTGGTGGTCTGGTCGTTGAAGGTGGTGATCCGCAGGACGACGGTATTGCCGACAACGCGGCCGCGCACGGCGGTCAGCTTGATGGTGTCGCGGATGATCGACACGTCGAAGGGTTCGGGCGTGCCTTCGCGGACCACGGTGATGATGATTTCCGACCCGATCGGCCCGCGCATCTTTTCAACCGCGTCGTCCAGCACCAGACCCAGGACGGATTCGCCGTCGACGTGGGTGATGAAGTCACCGGCCAGGATCCCGGCCTTGGCGGCGGGGGTGCCGTCCATCGGCGAGATGACCTTGATGAAGCCTTCTTCCTGCGTCACCTCGATCCCGAGGCCGCCGAATTCGCCACGGGTCTGCACCCGCATGTCGTCAAAGTCCTTGGCCGACAAGTAACCGGAGTGCGGGTCAAGCGAGGTGAGCATCCCGTTGATCGCGGCGGTGACGAGGTCTTCGGTCGAGACCTCCTCGACATACTGGCTGCGGATGCGTTCGAAGATGTCACCGAAAAGGTCCAGCTGTTCGTAGACCGAAGTGTCGTTGCCGGCTTCCTGTGCGATCAGGGGGCCAGCGACCTGCGTGGTCAGGGCGATCCCGGACACGGTGCCGATCAGCGCGGCCATCATGAACTTTTTCATAAGACGTCAGTCCTTTGTTTCGGCCTCTGTGTCGGCCACTGTTCGGCCAGTGCCCTTGAACCACGGCGTCGGGTCCAGAGCTTCGGCACCTTGTCTGAGTTCCATATAGAGCGTTTCCGTCACCCGCCCGCCAGACCCTTCTGCCAGCGCAGTCAGGAATTCTGCCGACGCGGCCTCGGCCCCGCCCATCAGTCCAAGTGGGGCATCTGCCGCCACGACTTCCCCAACCTCGCCGTAAAGGACATCCAGTCCTGCCAGAACCAGTAGATAGCCGTCTCCGGGTTCGAGTATCATCACATTTCCGTAGTCCAAGAGCGGACCCCGGTAGCGGATGGTGGCGGGCCAGGGGGCAGTGACCAGCGCGCGGGGGCCGGTGGCCAGCGTCAGCCCCGGGCGGCGGGTGCCGGTGGCGTCAGCCTCACCGGGCAGGCGCAGGGTGCGGCCAAGGACGGGCAGGGGCAGTGTGCCCTTGGCGGCGGCAAAGCTGGTGGTGCTGGTGGTATCGGGCGAAAGGCCCGCGGCAAAGGCATCAAGCGTGTCCGCGCCTTCCACCAGAAGGCGCAAGGCTTCGGGGTCATCAAGGAAGCGGCGGGGCAGATCGACCCGGTCCGAGATGGCTTGCGACAGGTCAGTCCGCGCAGCCTGGGCGGCGGCAAGCCCATCGGCCAGCGTCTGCCCGGCGGAAACCTGCAGCGCGCGCAGATCGGCAAGCTCTTGCAACTCGGCGCGGAGGGCGGTCGCCTCGGCCTGCAGGGCGGGGGTGACATCGGCCATGACCATGCCCGACCGGGCCGTCCCCAGGGCCCCGTCGGGATGCAAAAGCAGAAGTGGCCCGGGGTTCGCCTCCATCGTGGCCAGCACGCCCAGCAAACGGCCGATGCTGTCGCGCTTGGCGTCGAACTGTCGGGTGAGGCTTGCCTCTCGCAAGGATGCCTGCCGCAGCGCCGCGCGCAGGGCGGCAAGGCCATCTTCATACGCGCGGATCGTCCGGGAGAGGGCGCTGACGCGATCCCGCGCCTCGACCGCCGTTTCAAGTGCTGTCACGGCGGCCTGCAGATCGGCCGCAGCGGCGGCCGCCTGTTCGGCCACGCCTTGCGCCGGGGCGGGCGATGCCAGTAAAAGGCAAAGGACGGCGGCGCGGATCATGTGATCAGCGTGCCCCCCGTCATCTCGACCGGTTGCGGCAGGCCCATCAGTTGCAAGAGCGTGGGGGCGATGTCCGAGAGCCGGCCATCGCGCAACCGCGCGCCGGGCGGGCCACCGACCAGGATCACCGGCACGGGGTTCGTCGTATGCGCGGTGTGCGGGCCGCCGGTGACCGGATCAACCATCACTTCGCAATTGCCGTGGTCGGCGCAGATCAGCATGGCCCCACCCCGCGCGGTCAGCGCATCGAGCGCCCGGGCAAGGCCACGGTCCACCGCCTCGCAGGCCAGGATCGCGGCAGGCAGGCTACCGGTATGGCCGACCATGTCGGGATTGGCGAAGTTGACGACGATCAGGTCATAGCCATGGCGGATCGCCTCGACCAGACGGTCTGCCACTTCGGGTGCGCTCATTTCCGGCTGCAGGTCGTAGGTCGCGACCTTGGGCGACAGCGGCATGGCGCGGTCTTCGCCGGGATAGGGGGTTTCGCGCCCGCCGTTCAGGAAGAAGGTGACGTGGGGGTATTTCTCGGTCTCGGCCAGCCGGAACTGGGTGCGGCCATGCATCGAGACCCATTCACCAAGGGTATTGACCAGCACCCGCTTGGGAAAGGCGGTGGCCATATAGGCGTTATGGGCATCCGAATATTCGACCATCCCCAGCATGGCCGACCATGTGGGCCGGGTGCCGGTGTCAAAGGCGGTGAAGCCGGGGTCGCCCAGGGCGGCGAGAATCTCGCGCGCGCGGTCAGCGCGGAAGTTGAGGCAGAAGATGCCATCGCCATCCTTGGCCCCGTGATAGCCGTCGATCACCGTGGGGGCGAGGAATTCGTCGGTTTCCGCCTTGGCGTAGGAGTTCGAGATCGCGGTGATCGGGTTTGGCGCGGCCTCACCCTTGGCATGCACGATCCCCTCAAAGGCGCGGGACACGCGCTCCCACCGGTTGTCGCGGTCCATTGCCCAGTAGCGCCCGGTCACGGTGGCGATGCTGGCGCCGTAGGGCAGGCCCTGCACCAGGGCCGTGACATACCCCTGGGCCGAAGAGGGCGACACATCGCGCCCATCGGTGATGGCATGAAGTGCGACCGGCACGCCCTGTGCGGTGATGGCGCGGCAAGCCGCCAGGATATGGTTGACATGGCCATGCACCCCGCCATCCGACACGACGCCGATCAAGTGCGCCGTGCCGCTCCGGGCCTTCACCTTGGCGGCAAAGTCAAGGATCGCGGGGTTTTTTGCGAAGCTGCCATCCTCGACCGACAGGTCAATCGCGCCAAGGTCCATCGCCACCACGCGGCCCGCGCCGATGTTGGTGTGACCCACTTCGGAGTTGCCCATCTGGCCGGTGGGCAGGCCCACGTCGGGGCCGAAGGTCGTCAGCGTGGCATGCGGGCAAGAGGCCCAGAGATGGTTGAACGTCGGCACCCGCGCCTGTGCCGGGGCGCTGGTTTCCGGGTTCGGGCCGATGCCCCAGCCGTCAAGAATGCACAGGACGACGGGTTTCGGGCCCGAGTTTTGGGCGGTCATGGGCAGGTTCCTTCTGGCTTCCGCCAGAGGTTTACGCCTTGCCGGGGAAGGGGGCAACCGGGACCGCTCTTCGTATTGCTGGCGCTTGCTCATCGCTAAGGCGGGACGGAATAAGGAAATGCCTACTTTTCCGGTGCCGTCAGACCAGACAGTGTTGCCCGCACCCCACCTGAAAGGCTTGCCCGATGCGTCTGCTGGCCGTGACACTGATCTGTCTTGCCGCCCCGTCCCTGGCTTTGGCCGAGGGCTGGAAGATGATGTATCTGGCGGACAGCGGCGGGTCGCGGCCGGTGCAGGTCGGGCCGGATGCGGGGGGCATTCCTTTTGCCTATGTCGACAGCGCCCGGGGCGAACGACTGTTTCTTCAGTGCCGTTGGACCGGCAACGCCGCGTTGGGCTACGAGTGGACACTAAAGATCAACCCCGGGCCGGAGCCGACCTTCCTTCCCGTGGAAGCGCAGGGAAACCGGTTCATCGTGACCTTCGACGACGATCCGACGGAGCATGACCTTGGTGGCTTCAGCTTTGTGCAAGGGGCATTCTGGGCGGATGTTCCAGCGGTCATTGCGACCGAGATCAGGCAGCGTGGGACGATCCGGCTGGAGATGCCTGGTACCTATGTCGAGGGCGGCGAGACCTATCGGACGGAGTTCACGCTTTCTGGCTCAGGGGCCGCGATCCGCCGCTCCTGTCCGGTGCTTTGACCGGCGCGCTCTGCCGCCTTTTCCCGCACCCGCTGGCGCCAAAGGGTGAATACCCCGGCCGCCACGACGATGCCGGCCCCGACGACGACATTGATCCGCAGCACTTCGCCAAAGACGAAAAGCCCGATGGTCGAGGCGAAGACCAGTTGCAGATAGGCGAAGGGCTGGATGGCCGAGGCCTCGGCCACCGCATAGGCGCGGATCAAGAGCCAGTGGCCCAGGACGGCGGTGCAGCACAGGGTGGCCATCCAGGCCCAGTCGGTGGGGGTCATCCAAGTCCAGGTTGCCAGGCCGAAAGGCGTCATCGCGATCGCGCCGACGACGCCGGTCCAGAAAAAGCTGACCGGCGCGCAGTCCTTCCGCGCGACGAAGCGGGTCAAAAGCCCGTAAAGCGCAAACATCAGCGCGGCCAGCAGCGGCACCAAGGCCCAAGGCGAAAAGACCGCAAAGCCCGGCTGCAGGATGATAAGCACCCCGGCAAAGCCGACAAGGATCGCTGTCCAGCGCCGCCAGCCGACCTTTTCGCCCAGGATCGGGCCCGAAAGGGCGGCGATCAGCAAAGGGTAGCAGGTAAAGACCGCATGCGCCTCGATCAGACCCAGCTTCACGAAGCCCACGACCATCACGCAGATCTCGGCCACCAGGATTACCCCGCGGGCCAGCTGTACCCACGGGTAATGGCTTTTCGCCGCCGCCCGAAGCCCGCCCGTGCTGACCGCAGCCAAGGCGACCACGAAGATGGCAAAGACCCAGAAGCGGATCATCACCACCATCATGACGCTGTAATTCGTGGCCAGATGGCGCGAGATGCCATCCTGCGCGGCAAAGACGATGCTGGTGGCGATCATCAGCCAGATGCCAAGGCGGGTGTTCTGCACCGTCGCCGATTGCGGGGTCATGCGGGTCTCCGCTCGAGCGACAGGGCGTAAAGGCCGGCGGCGACGATGATTGCGGTGCCGATGGCGACGGGAAGCTCCAGCACCTCGCCATAGATCGTCAGGCCGATGATGGTGACGAAGACGATCTGCAGATAGGCATAGGGCTGAACGCGCGCCGCTTCGATCTGTTCGTAGCACTTCAGCAACAGCCAATGCGAGAAGATCGAGAGCGCGCAGTAGACGGCCAGGAACCCCATGTCCCGCGGGTCCATCGGTTCCAGATGCGGCAGGCCGATCCCGGTCATCAAGATCGCCCCGATCACGCCGGGCCAGAAGAAGGCGGGGAATGTCGGTTCATCTCGCGTGGTCAGGCGGGTCAGGACGGAATAAAGCGCGAAGAAGAAGGCGGCGATCAGCGGCAGAAGGGCGGCCCAGCTGAAGACGCCCAGTCCCGGCCGCAGGATGACCAGCACGCCAAGCATCCCGGCAGCGACGGCGGCCCAGCGTTGCCAGACGATCCGCTCGCCCAGGATCGGGCCGGAGAGGGCCACGATCAGCAGCGGGCAGATCGCAAAGACCGCGTGGCTTTCAATCAGGCCGATCAGCGTGTAGCCCCAGACGATCAGACAGATTTCGGCCACCAGAAGGCAGGACCGCACCAGATGCGCGCCCAGCCGGTTGGACCGGATCGCCGCGCGCGGGCCTTCCGGGCGGCGCAGCGCCAGAAGTGTTACGAACCCGGCAAAGGCCCAGTAGCGGATCATGATGATCATCTGGGTGGAGTATTCGCCGGCAAGGTATTTGGAGAACCCGTCCTGCGCGGCAAAGGCCGCGACAGCCGCCACCATCAGCCAGATGCCCATAGCAGGATTGCGGGAGGAGGTCATGATGCGCCCCGCCTAGCATGCGGTCTGGGCAGGCGAAAGGGGGCAGAGGCAAGCCCTGCCACCAGGGTTCGGCAAATCCGGGCGGAAAATCAGGATTCTAGACGCCCGGCCCGGTTCCGCCCCCTGACCCGCGTCGCAGCCTCCAAGCGGGAGTAGTTGTGAAAAGAGCAAGCCGCAGCGCACCCTCCTTCAGGTGGACCGCAGGCCGGTTGCCACACCCAACGCCAGCCATTTGCTCTTTTGAAAAATACTCCCGCCGGAGGCATCGCCGGTTGGCCCAAACATCCCGGAAGGCCCGTTCTTCCGTGGCAACGCCGTCCGAGCGGGGCTCGATGCCCCCGAGGACGGCCCCCCGTTTCAGGCAATGACCCTGCCATTCCCCAAGGGGCCCGCGGCGATTGCGGCTTGTCAGAACTTTCATCGCGCTGTTACTTGACTGTTACATCAGGCGGGCACTGACCAGAGCTGCAACAGCCGCCGGTCGGCGAAGACCTGTGCTGACGTTCCACCTGGGAGAATTGAAATGCTGAAAAGAAACATCCTAAGCCTGACGGCCAGCCTTGCCGTCATGGTCTCGGCTGGTGCGGCTACCGCGCAGTCGATGGCCGAGCTTGAAGCCGCTGCCAAGGCCGAAGGCATGCTCTCGACCATCGCGCTGCCGCATGACTGGTGCGGCTATGGCGACGTCATTGCGGGCTTCAAGGCGAAGTACCCGGAAATCACCGTGAACGAGCTGAACCCCGACGCGGGTTCCGCTGATGAGCTTGAGGCCGTGAAGGCCAACAAGGACAACAAGGGCCCGCAAGCGCCGGACGTGCTGGACGTGGGCCTTGCCTTCGGCCCGCAGGCCAAGGCCGAAGGTCTGACCCAAGCCTACAAGGTCGCCACCTGGGACGAAATCCCGGCCGAGGTGAAGGACGCTGATGGCCATTGGTATGCCGACTACTATGGCGTGATGTCCTTCCTCGTGAACAAGGACCTGGTCGAGAACGTGCCGCAGGACTGGGCTGACCTGCTGAAGCCGGAATATGCGGGCATGGTCGCTCTGGCAGGCGATCCGCGCGCCTCGAACCAGGCGATCCTGGGCGTTCTGGCCGCGGGCATGTCGACCGGGGCTGCCCCGGGCGAAGCTGCGGGCAAGGCCGGGCTTGAGTTCTTCAAGGCGCTAAACGACGCGGGCAACTTCGTCCCGGTCATCGGCAAGGCCGGCACGCTGGCGCAGGGCACCACGCCCATCGTCATCATGTGGGACTACAACGCCCTTGCCGCGCGTGACACCCTTGCCGGCAACCCGCCGGTCGAAGTGGTCGTGCCGAAGTCGGGCGTTCTGGCTGGCGTTTATGTGCAGGCGATCAGCGCCTATGCGCCGCAGCCGAATGCCGCGAAGCTGTGGATGGAATACCTCTACAGCGACGAGGGTCAGCTTGGCTGGCTGAAGGGCTATTGCCACCCGGCGCGCTTCAACGCGATGGCCGCTGCTGGCAAGATCCCGCAGGAACTTCTCGACGCGCTGCCCCCGGCTGAGGCTTATGAGGCCGCCTATTTCCCGACGCTGGAAGAGGTGGACGCCAACAAGGCCGCCGTCACCGGTGGCTGGGATGCGGTCGTCGGTGCCAACGTCGCCGAATAATCGGGCCTGATCCGACACGCCTGCCCCGGGGCTTCCCGGGGCAGGCACTTTACAGGCGGCCAACAGAGCCGCTGATCGCCAAAGAGCCAGATTTCAGGGGGAAGCATGGCGGACGGTCCGATCCGGCGCGGCAAGCGCAGGTTGCCGGTGGAATGGCTGGGCATCCTGCCCTTTGCGATCTTCGCTTTCCTGTTCCTGATCCTGCCCACCTTGCGCATCGTCACCGGGGCGTTTCAGGATGTGGATGGCGGCTTTACCCTTCAGAACCTTTACGACCTCAACACCGACTCCATCCGCGCGGCCTACTGGACCTCGATCAAGCTGAGCCTTTATTCCGCGAGCCTGGGCTGTGCCATCGGCTTTGCCATGGCGGCGGCGGTGGTCTTTGGCGGACTGCCAAAGGCGGTGCGGTCGCCCTTGCTGACGTTCTCGGGCGTGGCGTCCAACTTCGCAGGCGTGCCACTGGCCTTCGCCTTCATCGCCACAATCGGCCCCGCCGGCCTGATCACGATGGAATTGCGCGATGTGGGCATCAACCTGCGCGCATATGGCTTCAACCTCCTGTCGTTCTGGGGGTTGGTGATCACTTACCTCTTCTTCCAGATCCCGCTGATGATCCTGATCATCATCCCCGCGCTTGACGGGTTGAAGCGCGAATGGCGCGAGGCGGCCGAGGTGCTGGGTGCCACCGGCCTGCAATACTGGCGGATGGTGGCGCTGCCGATCCTGTTTCCGTCGATCCTGGGGACCTTCGCCCTTCTCTTCGCCAATGCCTTCGGCGCGGTCGCCACGGCCTTCGCGCTGACCGGGCCGCAACTGAACATCGTGCCGATCAAGCTGTTTGCGCAGATCAGGGGCGATGTGCTGGGCAACCCGAACCTGGGCTATGCGCTGGCCTTCGGGATGATCGCGATCACTGTTGTTGCCAACACGGTCTACATCGTCTTGCGCGTCCGGTCGGAGAGGTGGCTGAAATGACCCGCTTTCTGGCCTGGTTCGCGCTGATCTTCGGCTGCCTTTACTTCCTGCTGCCCTTGGTGGGGATGGCCGAGTTCAGCCTGAAGATGCGGCGGGGCGAATACTCCTTCGACGCCTATGCCCGCGTCTTCGAGGACCCGACCTTCTGGGCCACCTTCAGCTATTCGCTGGTGCTGGCGGGGGCGACCATCGTGATGGGCATCTTCCTTGTCGTGCCGACGGCCTATTGGGTGCGGCTGAAGCTGCCGCAGGCGCGGCCTTTCGTCGAATTTGTGACGCTGCTGCCTTTGGTGATCCCGGCCATCGTCCTCGTCTTCGGCTATATCCGGCTTTACAACACCTCAAGCTGGTTGCCCTTGACCGGATCGGCGTTGGGCACCGATTTCCTGCTGACGATGGGCTATACGACGCTGGCCCTGCCCTACATGTACCGCAGCGTGGACACGGGCCTGCGCACCATCGACGTCGGCACCCTGACCGAGGCGGCGCAGTCGCTGGGGGCGGGGTGGATCACCATTCTGGGGCGGATCATCCTGCCGAATGTCATGGTGGCGGTGCTGTCGGGCGCGTTCCTGACGCTGGCGATCGTGCTGGGCGAATTCACGATGGCTGCTCTCCTCAACCGTCCGGCCTTCGGACCCTACATGCAGCTTCTGGGCGCCAACCGGGCCTATGAGCCGCCCGCGCTGGCCGTCATTGCCTTTGCCATCACCTGGGGCTGCATGGGGTTGATGCAACTGGTCACCCGGTTCTCCAAACACGAAAGGGCCAAGGCCTGATGAGTTTCCTCAAGATTTCCCATCTGGAAAAGACCTTCGGGGCGAACCGCGTGGTCAAGGATTTCGAGCTTGAGGTCGCCAAGGGTGAGTTCATCTCGCTTCTCGGGCCGTCGGGCTGCGGCAAGACCACGGTTCTGCGGATGGTGGCCGGATTTGAACGCCCGACCGCCGGCAGCATCATGATCGACGGCAGTGAGGTGACGGGTCTGAAGGCAAACGCGCGGAATATCGGGATGATGTTCCAGGCCTACGCGCTGTTCCCGAACCTGACGGTGGCCGACAACGTGGCCTTCGGGTTGAAGGTCAAGGGCGTGGGCAAGGCCGAGCGTGATGCCCGCGTGGCCGAAATGCTGGCACTGATCGGCCTGGCCGAAAAGGGCGGGGCCTATCCGTTCCAGCTGTCGGGCGGCCAACATCAGCGCGTGGCTTTGGCGCGGGCCCTGGCGCCCAGCCCACGGGTCTTGCTCTTGGACGAGCCCCTTTCGGCGCTGGACGCCAAAGTGCGGGTTTCCCTGCGCAACGAGATCCGCGAGATCCAGCAGCGGCTGGGGATCACCACGATCTTCGTCACCCACGACCAGGAAGAGGCGATGAGCATCTCCGACCGGATCGTGGTGATGAACGCCGGGATCGCCGATCAGGTCGGCACGCCGTTCGAGATCTACAACCGCCCAACGACGCGGTTTGTGGCCAACTTCGTCGGCACGCTGAACACCTTCGCGGTGACGGTTGAGGATGCAGCTTCGGGCCGCGTGCGGCTGGGCGGGGCCGCGCTGACCCTGCCGCCGGGCCTTGCGACGGGCCGCGAGATGCACATCGCGCTGCGGCCTGAGGCGCTGCGGCTGGGGCGGGAACCGGGGTATGAAACCGTGGTGCCGGGCACGGTGGAAGAGGTGCATTTCATGGGCTCCATCATCCGCCTGCGTGCCCGGGTGGCGGGTGAGGCGGTGGTGCTGGACACCTTCAACCGCGCCGACCAGCCCCCGCCAGTGCCGGGGACCGCGGTCGAAATCAGCCTGTCGGGCAAGGACGCGATCATCCTGCAGGGGTGAGGCCGGGGCCAAAATCCTTCGAAGGATTTTGCAAATCTTTTCGAAAAGATTTGCGTCCCGGACTTGCGGTTCGGTCAGGGTTTCGGGGCGTCGGGGTTCATCAACTCGGTCTCGATGAAGATGCGCACCTCATCGGAAACGCCCATCGTCGTGCCCGGGGCGGGGATGCCATTGGCAATCCCGAAGTCGGACCGCAAAAGCGTGCCCTCCAGCGAAAAACCCGCCCGCGCGCCGCCGGGGTCAAGCGGCATGTGGCCCCAGCCGCCGTTGTAACGCGCGGCAAGGGTGATGGGTTTGGTGACCCCGTTCAGCGTCAGATCACCGGTCACGGTCGCGGTGTTTTCGCCCGTCAGATCCACCTTCGTTGAGGTGAAGGTCGCCAACGGATGCGCGGGCGCGTTCAGATAGTCCGGGCCTGAAACGATGGCGTTGAAATCGTAAGTCGGGTCGTCGTTGTGGGTTTCCAACGACGCAAGATCGACCGTGGCCGTGACCTGCATCCCTTCGGGGTTTGCGGGGTCGAACTGCAGCTTAGCCTCAACCTTGGTGAAGAGAGACATGTAGCGGGAAAAGCCCAGGTGATCGACCGTGAACCACAACCGGGTATGGGCAGGGTCCATCCGGTAGGTGCCGGCGGGCGGGGTGCCGAGGTCTGACATATCCTGTGCTGCGGCGGGAAACGCCAGCAAACTGCTGAGGAGGAGGGTGCGGAACATCGGGCTGGCTTTCGCTTTTGTTAGCTATATAGCTAAGTATCAGTCTCTCGTCAAGCCGAGGGGCTGGATGAACGGTGCCTCCGGCGGGAGTATTTGGAAAAAGAGCAAGCGGCGCAGGCTTTGCTTTCCCTCTCTGTCGGGGGTGGTCTAGGGTCGCCGGGGTGGCTTCGGGCAAGGAAGACGAGGGACGGAATGGGGCTGGTGGATGACCTTCAGGCGTTGGTTGGCGTCAGCCATGTGCTGATCGGCAGCGACCTGGACCGCTATGCGCGGGACTGGATGGGCAAGTATCACGGCGCGCCTTTGGCAGTGGTGCGGCCAGCCTCGACCGCCGAGGTTGCAGGCGTTGTGAAACTGGCCGCTGCGCATGGCGTGCCGGTGGTGCCGATCGGCGGCAATACCGGTCTGGTCGGCGGCACGATGACGACCGGGGGCCTGATGGTCAGCCTCGAACGGCTGAACCGCATCCGCGCCGTGAAGCGTGACGCCCGGTTGGTCGTGGCTGAGGCTGGGGTGATCCTGACCCGCCTGCATGAGGCGGCGGAGGCGGAAGGGCTTTACTTCCCCCTGTGGTTTGGGGCGCGCGGCTCGGCCATGCTGGGCGGGGTTTTGTCCACCAATGCGGGCGGGTCGAACGTGCTGCGCTATGGCTCGACCCGCGCCTTGTGCCTGGGGCTGGAGGTGGTTCTGCCTGATGGCAGGGTGCTGGACATGATGAGCGAGTTGCACAAGGACAACTCCGGCTATGATCTGAAAAACCTTTTCATTGGGGCCGAGGGGACGCTGGGCATCATCACGGCGGCAGTGATGAAGCTGGTGCCCGCGCCCCGCGCCCATGCGACGGCGACGGTGGCGGCGCGGTCTTTGGGCGATGCGCTGGTGCTTCTGAACCGGATGCAAGAGGCGACGGGCGGAAGGGTCGAGGCGTTCGAGTTCATGCCGCGCACTTACAGCGACCGTCTGCGCGTGGCGCGGCCCGATCTGGGGCTGCCCTTCGACACCATCCCGGAGGTCACGATCCTGATCGAGGCTGCGACGACCGTGGCGGCCGAAGCCACCCCAGACGCCACCGGCGCGGTGCCGCTGGTGTCCGTTCTGGAAGGTATTCTGGCCGAGATGCTGGAAGACGATCTGATCCAGGACGCTATTCTTGCCCAGACCGAGCAACAGCGCCGGGCGATGTGGGCATGGCGCGAAGCGGCGGCCGAGATCGCGATGGGCCTGACCCCCGCCGTGGATACCGACGTCTGCCTGCCTTTGGACCGGGTTGAGGCCTTTCTTGCCGAAGCGCTGGCCCGGCTGGAAACGCTTGATCCGGGGCTGAAAACGCTGACGGTGGCGCATCTGGGCGACGGGAACCTGCATTTCACCGCTTTCCCCACGCGGGATGATCCGGCGCTGAAAGACCGGGTGATGGAAGTGGTCGAGGATGTGGTGGCCGAAATGGGCGGCAGCTTCTCGGCGGAACATGGGGTGGGGCTGTCCAAGCTGTCCTCGATGGCGCGGCGCAAGGATCCGGTGGCCCTTGACGTGATGCGGGCGGTGAAAGCCGCGCTGGACCCGGAGGGCCGGATGAACCCCGGCAAGGTCATTCCAGCAGGGTAACCGGTCGGCTTGCACCCGGGGCACGGCCGGGATAGCCAGTGCCCATGTCCGCCATCCGCCTGTGCCTGACCGATCCCGCCTTGCGCGCCGCAGGGCTGGTGATCGTCTTGCAAGGCGCGATTGTCTGCAGCTTTGGCCCCTATTTCAGCACGCTTGCCGTCAATACCTATGGCTTTGGCGACCGGGGGTTTGCGGTACTTCTGGCGCTTTCGTCGGTGATGTCGGTCGCGGCCTCGGTCTACGGGGGCATCCGGGCGGACCAGACGGCAAACCGGCGGCAGGTGACGCTGGCGGCGGTCGTGTCGCTGGCGCTGGGGATGGGGCTGATGACCGTCGTGCCGGGGCCATGGGTCTTTGCGCTTGTGGCGGCGGTGCTGTTGCCGGTGGGGTCGGTCACCTTTGGCCAGGTCTTCGCGCTGGCCCGGATGGCCGCGACCCGCCACCCCGAAGGCGAAAGGGACGGGATCATGGCCGTGATCCGCGCGCTTTTCGCGCTGCCCTTCGTGGTGGTGCTGCCGCTTTGGGCGCTGGTCTTTGCGCAAGGCGCGGCGGTGACGGCGGTCTTTCCGGCCGGGCTTTTGCTATCGGGGGGCATGCTGCTGGTCGTCCTCCGCCGCTGGCCGCAGGACGGGACCACCGCCTGGGAGGACCGGCCGAGCGGGCTGAGCTTCCGCGCGGCCCTGGCCGAGATGGGTCAACCCCGCCTGGCCGCGCGGGTGCTGGCCTTGGGCGCGGTGAACGCGGCGGCAACGATTTACATTGCCATCGTGTCCTTGGTGCTGGTGGCCGATGTCGGGCGCGGGGTGGCGGATGTGGCGCTCTATGTCGGGCTGGTGGCCGGGCTGGAGGTGCCATTCATGCTTGCGCTGCCGCGGCTGACGCGGGGCATGGACCGCACGCTTCTGATCCTGACCGGTGCCGCGCTTTACGCGGTCCATGTCGCGCTGTTACCAGTGCTTGCAGGCTCGGCGCTGGTCTGGGTGCTGGTGCTGCCAGCGGCGGTGGGCGGGGCGATCACGCTGACCGTGCCCATCGCCTACCTGCAGGATCTTCTGGCGGACAGGCCCGGGGCCGGGGCCAGCCTGATGGCGTTGCAACGCCTTGCGGGAGAGGTGATTGCGGCCGTCTGCTTCGCGCTGGGGACGATCCTCGCTGGCTATGGCCTTGTGGCCGCGCTGGGGGTGGTCGTGTCGATCGCCGGGGCAGGGGCGCTTTGCTGGGCGGACCGCCGCCGCTGACCCATTGCGCGCCGGGGCCCGCAATGGCATGAGGTCGGCAAAACGCAAGCGGTGAGGGCAATCATGACGATCAGGTTCGGGCTTTTGGGTGCAGGGCGCATCGGCAAGGTGCATGCGAAGGCCGTGACCGGCAATCCGGCAGCGCGGCTGGTGGCCGTGTCGGATGCGATGGCCGAGGCGGCGCAGGCGATTGCGGAACAGTATGGCTGCGACGTCCGCTCCATCGCGGACATCGCGGCGGCCAAAGACATCGACGCCGTGGTGATCTGCACCCCGACCGACACCCATGCCGACCTGATCGAGTTGTTCGTAAAAGCTGGCAAGGCCGTCTTTTGCGAAAAGCCGATCGACCTTTCCCTTGCCCGCGTCAAGCAGTGCCTTGAGGTCGTCCGCGCCCAGAAGGGCACGCTGATGGTCGGCTTCAACCGCCGCTTTGACCCGCATTTCGCCGCTGTCCGGGCCGAGATCGACAAGGGAACCGTCGGCGCGGTCGAGATGGTGGTGATCACCAGCCGCGACCCGGGCGCGCCGCCCGTTGAATACATCGGGCGGTCCGGCGGCATCTTCCGGGACATGACGATCCATGACTTCGACATGGCCCGGTTCCTTCTGGGCGAGGAAGTGACCGAAGTGTCGGCCATGGCCGCCGTGCTGGTCGATCCTGCGATTGGCAAGGCCGGGGACAGCGACAGCGTGCAGGTGATGCTGAAGACCGCGACGGGGAAGATGGCCGTCATCTCGAACAGCCGCCGCGCGACCTATGGCTATGACCAACGGATCGAAGTGCACGGGTCGAAGGGCGCCGTCAGCGCGGAAAACCAGCGGCCTGTGTCCATCGAGGTGGCCACGGGCGCCGGCTACACCCGGCCACCTTTGCATGATTTCTTCATGACCCGCTACACCGAGGCCTACGCCGCCGAAATCAGCGCCTTCATCGACGCGATGGGCGGCAAAGCGAAGGCGAGCCCGTCGGGTGAGGATGGGCTCTTGGCGTTGGCGCTGGCAGAAGCCGCCCTGAAGTCCGTCGCCGAAGGGCGCGTGGTGAAGGTGGCTGAGGTTCTCTGAACCGATTTTCTTGGGGGCGCGCCCACCTGAACCCTCCCCCAAAAGGGGGAAGAGAGGCGATTGAAGCAAGCGGTAGAGCACCGCGTCAGTAGAGCAAATGCTGCAGGCAATGCTGCGCAGCAACTGTTTTGGATCAAGGGGTTGCGGGCTTAGTCCGCTGCCACGGTCCGCAGTTCCAGCTGCAGGATGATCGGTCCTGGACCCGCTTCTGCAGTGTCCTCCGTCAGGCCGATGGCGCCGCGGGTGGTGGTCCCGAACCCCGCCTCGATCAACGCATCGCCAAAGGCTGAGCCGCCAAGATTGCGGTTGGTCTCCACCGCGTCCTGCGCCAGGTAGCTGAGGTCTTCCACCGGGCTTTGCGGTTTCGCGGGGGTCACCACGACCAGCATCCGTTCCTGCCCTAGGACCGTGTCGGTGATCTTGAACAGTCCCTTTTTCAGCGTGTCGCCCGGTTGCAGGCGGCCGGAAAACCAGTGGCTGATGGAATAGTCCGCCGCGATGTAAAGGACGTTCACGTCCACCGGCCCGTCGGTGTTGTTGCGGGCCAGAACATGCACTTCATCTTCGGGCAAAAGGGTCGGGACCGGCGCAAAGGGCAGGGCGCGCAGGGTGCGGTCTTCGGGCGTGCGGGTTTGAAGTTCGACCGACACGTCAAGCCCCGTATCCCCCACCGCCGTGCCGAGTTTAAGCAGGTTCTGCGCCCGCGCGATGCTGGTCAGGGTGTCGGCCAGCGTGGCGGCGAGGGTCGCTGCATCCTTGTCGGTCGTCAGGATGGAGGGGGTGGTCGCCAGATCCTCGGCAAGGCCGGTTGAGGGCAGGACCCAGATCGCCTCCGGGCGCGGGCTTCCGGGCAAGACGGCAAGGCGCAGGTCAGCCTCATCCGTGGCGGCGACGAAGGTCAGGCGGGGCCCCGCGGCTTCGGTCAGCGCATCCAGCGCGGACAGTAGCGCATCGGCCGGTGCGCTGCCGGGGGTGGGCAGGGCCACGGTCAGGGTGAAATCGAGCGCCGTATCAAGCTTGCGCAGGGTCAGGCCCTTGGGCAACTCAGCCGGAAGGGCCTTGCCGTCGGTATTGGTCGGCTGGCCGGTGGCGGTGAAGGTGCCGACGCTGGTCAGGGTGACATGGCCAAGGGCCGCTTCGGTCGGGTCGGCCGCGCTGGCCATCACCGCCATCACCGCCCCTTCGGCCAGCCCGTGCAAAGACCCGGCGGGGATGGTCAGGCCAGCCTCCGTCACCTCAGCCTGCCACTGGGCGACGCGGGCGCCGGGGGTCGCGCCGAAGACCATTTGATCCAGATCCCCCTCGAACAGCGGGGTAGACCGGGCAAGGTTCTTGACCGAATAGCGGCGCAGGACCTCTTGCCCGATCTGGCCATAGGTGGCGCCGGGGTATTCGGCCAACACCTCCATCAGGGTGAAGGTGAAAACGCCCTGCGGTTTGCGGTCAGGCTTGCCCTTGGGCAGGTTCTTTTCCGGTGTGACCTCATTGGTCTGGGCAGCAAAGAAGGCGACGAAGCTGCCCGTCGCTTCGCCCGCGTCAAACGGGGCCTCCACCCCGTCGCGCGGGTTGGTGAGAGAGCGGGTCACCTCAACTGAATCAAGATCAATCCCCAAAACCTCGGGCGGAAGTTGACGGGTGCGGACATCCTCGGTGCCATCAAGGCTGCGGGTGGCTGTGCCGGAATGGCAGCTGTCGAAGACCGCCCAGACATTGGCCCCCTTGGCGCGAAGGCCGTCGATCAGGGTGCCGATCTCATCATCGACCAGCGCGTTTTCCACGGCCCCCACGCCATCGGACCAGGGGCCGATATCGACGGGCAGGAACAATTCATCCAGCCCGTCCAGTTCCGACGCCGGATCAAGCGCCGGGGCCTGCGTGCCGTGGCCGGAGAAATGAAGGTAGACGAAATCACCGGGCTGAACCCGCGCCGTCAGATCGGCAAAGGCGGTGCGGATCGCGGCCAGGGTCGGGGCGGTAAAGCCTGCGTCCCCATCGGTCAGGATCGTGACATTGGCCGCGTCAAACGGCACCGGGGCGCTGGTGGTGAGGTAACCCGCGACCAGGGCCACGTCATTGGCCGGACCCTTCAGCCACCAGCGTTCCTCAAGGTTCTGGTACCGGTTCGCGCCGATCAGAAGGGCGTGGTTTTCCGCCAGGGCCGGCAGGGCCGTCAGCGCCAGACCCGCGGCTAGGATCAGGCCCCGCATCAGTTGGTCATCAACGCATAGGCCGCCGCCGCCGGCCCCTTGTTTTCAACCTTCAGCGTGAAGGTGCCGCCTTCTGCCGGGGTCCAGCCGCAATAGGCGATGTGGCTGATGTCGGTATCGGTGCAAACCAGACGGCCCTTGTCGTCAAGCACCGTGAGGTTGACGTTGGTGGCGGCCTTCGCCTCGACATAGACCTCGGCGTATTCGCCGCCGCGAAACTCGATCGGGGGGTAGATGTCGTTGCCGCCGTTCGTCAGCGAGCCGATGTTGTAGACCGGGCCAGAGGCGACGCCTTTGGTCGTCTCGACCCGCAGATCGTCGATCAGGCCAAGCAGGATGTCATCGCCCGTGGCAAGGCCTTCGGCGGTGGCGAGCATCTCTTCCCAGCTCAGCGGCGCACCGGCGATGGGCTGGCCACCCAGCGGAAGACGGTCGCTGGCCACGGGGGCAAGCGACTTGCGCAACCGGGCCGCCGACAGGATCAGCACCGGATCGCCCACCGTCACCCCATGCGCATAAAGCCGGGCCGAAAGCTCGGCGACCTGCAGGGGCGATGCGGTTTCGGCCCCGGCGGGAAGCGACGGGGCCAGGCAGACAAGGGCGGCAAGCAGGGATCGGCGCATGGGAAATCTCGGGATTGGCGGCGGTCGGGATGACCATGCGTCCCGCTGCGGCGGCTGTAAATGCCGGAAATCCGCATGACAGGCTTTGTCATGTGCCTTGCCCAAAGGCCGCTGTTAGCAAAGCCGAAAGCCAGCAAGACAAAGGAAGCAGGATGCGGACCGGACAGACGCGAATGGGGCAGCGGCAGGTGGGGCATCAGCAGGCCCAAAGGCGGCCGCAGCGCTTTCTGGGCGAGGCGCTGGCTGCGCTTCTGGTGATCGTGCTGGTGGCCCTGGTTGGCCCGGCAAACGCGACCCCGCTGGACGAGGCGATGGACCATGTCCTGACGCTGCGCAGCGCGGATGTCGAGGACCGGTTCCTCGGCTCGGCCTTCCTCTGGGGCGATGGCCGCGTGGCGGTGACGAATGCGCATGTCGTTGGCCTTGCAGAAGAGGTCCGGATGGTTGACCGCGACGGCACCGAGGCGGTGGCCCTGGTCATAGCCCGCGATTCCGTGCGCGATGTGGCGGTGATCTCGGTCAGTGCGGCCTTTGCCGATGGGCGGAGCGGGCTGCCGCTGGCCAAGACCGCGCCGGGCCTGGGCGATGAGGTCTTTGCCCTTGGTGCGCCTTTGGGGGTGGAGTTCAGCCTGACCGAAGGTCGGATCTCGGCCACGGCGCGGCAGGTGGAAATCACCGTGCCCTTGCGCCTCCTGCAGCATGACGCGGCGGTCAATCCCGGGTCCTCCGGCGGGCCGCTGGTGGACAGTGAGGGGCGGCTTTTGGGGATGAACAGCCAGATCGCCGATGGCAGCCGGATGTTCGTGGGTATCGCCTATGCCATCGCCGCGCCCGATCTGGATGACATCGTGACCGGGCTGATCGAAGAAAACCTGCCCGGCATCCCCACGCTTGGCATGGTGGCGCGGCCGGTGGACCGGCAAGTGGCGGCGGCGCTGTCGGTTGATCCCCGGGGGCTCTTGATCGACAGCGTTCAGCCCGGCGGGCTGGCCGAAGGCGCGGGCCTTGCGCCCGGTGACATCATCCTTGCGGTGGACGGGCTGACGCTGGACCAGCCCGGCGACATTGCCTTTGCGGTCGAACGGGCGGCGGCGACCGGGGAAACCGCGGTCGATATCCTGCGCGCGGGGCAAAGGATGGAACTGTCGCTGGTCCTTGGCTACGCGCTTGACACCCCGACCGAACGCCTGCGCCAAATACCGCAAGCCTTGCCGGAGACGGTCAAGGCCTACCGGCTGGCGGCTCTTGGCGTGGCGCTGGACGATACGGGCACGGTGACGGCGGTCACGGAAAACTCACCCGCGCTCTTTGCCGGGCTGGCGCTGGGCGACCATATCCTGACGGTGAACGGCGCCGAGGTGGACCTTTCGACCTATGAGGTGACTGGGCCGGTCCTGATCCTTGTGCAGGCACCGGGCGGGGTGACGCGGCACATCCATCTTGACCCCTGGGCCGCGCAAGACAGCCTGCGCCCGGTCGGCGGGGCAAATGTGCTTGACCCCGACGTGGTGGTGTTTTGAATGACGGGCATGGGCATGGAAGAGCGTATCCTGATCGTCGAGGACGATATTGAAACCGCAGCCGCCGTTCGCGCGGTGGTCGAAGGGATGGGCTGCAGCGTCGATCACTGCACCACGCTGGAGGAAGGGGTCGCTGCGGCCATAGCAACGCCCTACAAGGTCATCGTGCTGGACCGGATGCTGCCCGGCGGCGACGGGGTCGAGGCGATGGCGCGGATCAGGGCCGGCGGATCAACCGCGCTGATCCTGATCCTGTCGGCCCTTGGCCGGGCGGCGAACCGGGTGGAGGGGTTGGAGAAAGGCGCGGATGACTACCTGCCGAAACCGTTTGAACCGGATGAGCTTCGCGCCCGCGTCCGCGCCCTTTTGCGGCGCGGGACGATGCAGGTTCTGGACAATGACCTGCTGGCCTTTGGCGATCTGGAAATCCGCCTGAAGGCGCGCACCGTTCACGTCCGCCGCGCCCATGTGGCGGTCAGCCCGAAGGAGTTTGAGCTTCTGACCTTCTTCGCCCGCAATGCCGGGCAGATCGTCACCCGGATGCAGCTGTTGGAGAACGTCTGGAACCTGCATTTCGACCCCGGCACCAATGTGGTCGATGTCCATGTCGGCCGCCTGCGCCGCAAGCTGGAGGAGGCGGGGTCGCAAGCGATCCAGACCGCGCGGGGCGAAGGCTATGTCTTCGCGCCGCTTCCCGGGGTTGCCGGGTGAACCTTGCCAAGCCATTTGCCGCGCGGGCGACGTGGCGGTTGGCGGCGGTCATGGCTTTGGCGGTCACGGTGCTGTCGCTTGGCGCGATGGGCTTGCAATATCGGCTGGTGGAGGCGCGTCTGATGCAGGCGCAAAAGGCGCTTTTGGCGGCAGACCTTGACGGCTTCCGTGCGCTTTACGACCAACGCCGGATCATCGCGGTGCGGCAGGCGATCGAGTTCCGCTTGACGGCGTCAGGGAGTGACGAGGTTCTTGTCCTGCTGGATCGGCAAGGTGGTGTTCTGGCTGGACCGGAAAAGGGTTGGCCGGTGGCGGTCGCGGAAAGAGGCGAAAGTTTTGGCGCGGAACCCGCGGAAGTGATCCCGGAAAGCGGCACCCGTTGGTTGGCGGTTTCCTGGGAAATGCCGGGCGGGTTTTCCTTGCTGGTCGCCCGCTCGCTTCGCCCGGTGGACGACACGCTGGCGGCGATGCGGCGGGGGATGCTGGGGTTGCTCGCGGCCATGCTGGTGGCGGGGGGCCTCGTCGGCTGGCTGGCCGCGCGGTCGGTCATGGGCCGGATCGGGCGGGTGAATGACCTGGCCGACCGTGTGGCCGAGGGCGCCCTTGACGCGCGGCTGCCGGGCGCAAGGTCGGACGACGAATTCGGCCTTCTGGAAACCCATGTCCACGGGATGCTGGACCGGATCGAAAACCTGAACCGCGCCACGCACCGCCTGTCCGACACCATCGCGCATGAACTTCGCACCCCCCTGAACCGGATGCTGCAGAAGCTGCAACGCATCGACGGTCAGGAAGAGGTGGCGGAGGAGCTGAAGGCCGAAATGCGCCAGGCGATCCGCATGTTCGACAGCCTGCTCGACATCAGTCGGGCCGAGGCGGATCAGGGCACCGGCGGCGGTCTGGTGCCGGTGGACCTTTCCGCCGTCCTGGCCGAGGTGTGGGAGCTTTATGACCCCCTTGCCGAAGACCGCGGCCTGGTGACGGGGGCCACCATCGCCCCCGGCCTGCAGGTTCTGGGCGACCGCAACCTGATTGCGCAGCTGGTGGCGAACCTGATGGACAACGCGATCAAGTATTGTGCGGCGGGGGATCGTCTGACCCTGGCCCTGACCCCGGACGGCGACCGCCACCTGATGCGCGTCGCCGACACCGGCCCCGGCCTGCCCGCCGACATGCGCGGCGAGGCGTTTGAGCGCTTTGTCCGGGCCGAGCGGGACCGGGGCGTCAAGGGCCATGGTCTGGGCCTTGCCCTGGTGCGGGCGATCGCCGCCCGGCATGGCGCGCGGCTGACGATCCCCGAAGGTGCGGGCGGATTCACGCTTGAAATCCACTGGCCAAGGCTCCAGCAATCGGACTGACCCTTACGGCCCGGTACCTTCATGCGGCGTTCCCTGCTGTCCTTGCTTGTCCTTCTGGGCTGCGCGCCCTGGAACCAACCGCAGAACCAGCCCTTGCAGGGCGAGAACGCCAGCCTGGTGGAACCTGCGGTGGTGGGGGACGGTGAGCTTTACATCGGCCTTGCCTTCTCTGGCGGCGGCTTCCGGGCCACGTCCTTCGCCTACGGCATGCTGGAAGAACTTCGCGCGGCAGGCGTGGAAACCGGCACGCCCGACGGCCTTCTGGATCAGGTGCGGCTGGTCTCGGGCGTTTCTGGCGGATCGATCATGGCGGCGCAGTTCGGGCTGAAGGGCCCCGCCGGCCTGACCGGGTTCCGGGAAGATTTCCTGTTGACGGATGGTGAGGCCTATATGGTCACCTCGGGCCTCAACCCCCTGACCATTGCCAAGGGGGTGGCCGGCGGGGTGAACGGGCGCGACACGTTCGGGCGCTATCTGGACGACACCCTGTTCAACGGCGCCACCTTCGGCGATCTTCGCAAAGCCTCACGCATCAAGACCTGGATCAACGCCACGGACATGGCGAACAACACGCCGTTCCTGTTTTCGCCTGAGACATTCGATGCCCTTTGCTCTGACCTCTCCAAGGTGCGCCTTAGTGAGGCGGTTGCCGCCAGCGCGGCCTTCCCCCTGGTCTTCACCCCCATTGTTCTGCAGGCCCATCAGGGCAAGTGCGACTATGTTGAACCTGATTGGCTGACCGCCGCCCGCTATAACCCCGAAGCGACGGCCGCCATGCGCGCCCATGCAAGGGCGCTGGAAAGCTACACCAACCCGGATGAGGTGAAGTTCGTCAAACTCCTCGATGGCGGGATCACCGACAACTTCGGCACCACGGGTCTGGCCGTCGAACGCGCCCGCGCGCAGGTGCCTTACGCCCCACTGACAGCCGAAGAGGCGGTGAAGCTGAAGCGGATGCTGTTTCTGGTCGCCAATGCCGGGGTGGAAGAAGATTACGACTGGACGCAAAAGGTCTCAGGTCCCGGGGGCGTGAACCTTGCCATGTCGATTGCCACCAGTGCGATGTCGGCGGCGTCGCGGTCCGGCTACGACTCCATGCGCGGCGAGCTGCGGTTCTGGGAGGCGGAACTGATCGAATGGCGCTGCGCCTTGCCACTGGAGGAGGTGCGCCGCCTGCGCGGGTCCACCGCCGGATGGGACTGCAAGGACGTCAAGCTCTTCGTCGGTGAGGCCAGTTTCGCCAGCCTGCCCCCCGACATGCGCGACGCGCTGAATGCCGTCCCGACCCGCCTGAAGCTGCAGCCGGGCCAGGTGGATATGGTGATCGAGGCCGGACGTCTGGCCACCCGCATGACGCCGGAATTCAACGGCTTCCTCGCCTCCTTGTCCGGCAACGATGTGGAGGGGCGGATCGAAGACGGCATCGCTGCGGGCGGGCGCAGGGTCATGCCGCTGGGGAACTAGAGCGGCGGGTTCGGCAGGTGCAGCATTTGGCCCGTCCGCCTGACTTCGGCGGCAGGAAGATATCGGGCCCCCCTGCCTGCCCCCCCGCCGATGACAAATCCGGTCATCCGCAGGATGACACTTGTCCCGTTGCGACCCTTGGTTATCGTTGCCGCATCATGCGCCTGACCTTCTCCTCCCTTCTCGGCCTTGTGGCTGTCCTGACCGCCCCTCCGGCCCTGGCCGAGTTGCGTGCGGTGCTGGTGGGGGTCGGGGATTACCTCGTGCTTGACGCTGACCTGAAGGGCCCCTCGAACGACGTGCGGCTAATGGCCGAAACCCTGGCGCTGCGGGGGGTGAAGCCTGATGCGATGACGGTCCTGACCGCAGACCCCACCGGCTTGCCGGCAGGCGTGACAACCGCCCCCCCGCTTCGCACCGATATCCTTGCGGCGATGGAGGAGGTCGCCGCAACCTCCACCCCCGGGGATGCGGTGGTGTTCTACTTCTCCGGCCACGGCGCGCAGGCCCCTGACATGTCGGGCGATGAAGGCGGGGGGTATGATGAGATTCTTCTGCCCGCCGATGCTGCGGGGTGGGAAGGGGCCATCGGCGCGGTGGAAAACGCGATCCTTGATGATGAACTGCAAGCCTGGGCGCAAGGCATGCTGTCGCGCGGGGTGCAGGTCGTGGGGCTGATCGACGCCTGCCATTCCGCCACCGGGTTCCGCGCGCTGGGCGGTGCGGGCGTGGCGCGGGTGGTGGATGAGGCGGCGCTGGGCATCCCGGATGACGTCACGCCTGCGGCGGGCAATCCCGTGCCGCCGCTGTCCGGAGATTTCGTGTTCCTCTACTCCTCACAATCCGATCAGCGGTCGTTTGAATACCCGATGGCCGATGGCACCTGGCATGGCGAGTTCACCTTGCGGCTGGCGCAGACCCTGCAAGGCGCGGATCAGGCCAGTTGGGCGCAAGTGTTTGCCGCCACGACCGAAGCCATGGTGCAAGGCCCCGCCCGGCAAATGCCGGATGGTGAGGGCACACTCCTGCAGGCGCAGGTGTTCGGAACCGGTGCCGCCGCGGCGCGGCTGGCCGTGGAAGGGGGCAAGCTGTCAGCGGGCCTTTTGCACGGGCTGGCCGAGGGTGCCGAGGTCGCGCTTTACGCCGGTCCAGCGGGCGGCGAGGCACTTGGCATTCTGCCCTTGGGCAAGGTGACAGCGCGTGAGGCCACGCTGTCAGGCCCCGTGCCCGAAGCCGCCGCCTGGGCCGAGGTGGTCAGCACCCCGCCGCCCAAGCCCCTGGTGCTCGCGGCCCCGGTGCGGGCCGATGCGGCGGATGGCATGGACTATACGGCTTGGGAGGCGGCCCTTGCCCCCACCCGCCCCGCGCCAGGCCAAAAGCCCGATCTGGTGCCGATCCTGACCGGGGGGACGGTCGCGCTGGCCGGGGCGGATGGAGTGCTGGATCCGGCCGGGCCGGGATCATCGCCCCGGATCACGCCCATGCCCGGCGAAAGCGAGAATGAGGCCACGGCCCGGACGCTGGAAACCGCCGCCCATGGCCTTGGCCTCCGCGCGGTGCTGGCGGGGGCGGCCGGACGGTCGCTGACCGGCAAGCCCGCGCTGACGGTGGCAGTGGCGCGTCGCGCCGCCGGGCCGGGCTGCGGCGCCGTTGCCGAAGCTGCCCCACACGACCCCGCCGACGGGGTGAACCCCTGTGACCAGCTTTGGCTGACGCTGACCAACTCAGGCGGGAAGGCGCAGGATGTCAGCGTCCTTTACTTCGCCGCCGACTTTACCGTCTCGCCGATCTGGCCGTCGCAGAACCTTGCCAACCGGCTGGCCCCGGGCGAAAGCGTCCGCGTCGGCCTGATGATCGAGGCGGACAGCACGGTGGGGCTGGAAGAGATCTGGGTGCTGGCGGTGCCGGCCGATCCCGCTATGCCCCGCCTTGACCTGACGGGCCTTGCGGACCCAGGGGCCATGCGTGACCTTGCAGGCACCGACCCGATGACCCTTTGGCTGGAAAGCCGCCTGCCCCTGGACGGCGCCGTGACCCGTGGCTTTTCCCTGAAACCCGCCACCCTGACGATGATCCGCCAGGTGGTGCGCGTGACCCCCTTTGCCGAATGACACCGACCTTGCGATGGAGTGCCCGATGACGCCTTCCCTGATCTGCAGGACCGCAGCCATGGCGCTGCTTCTGGCAACCTCCGCCGCCGCGGAAGAGACGCCGGGCTTTGCGCTTACGGTCAAGGGGGCCGGAAGCTCACCCTTCGATTATGCGAAATCGGGGGCCAAGGCGGCGCGGGCGGCCACGGCCGAGACGGCAGGTGCCAAGGTGATCGGCGGTGAGGTTGCGGCGGACGGGGCCTGGCCCTGGCAGGTTGCCCTTATGGTCGGCGGGGCCGAGGTCGGGACCGACAGCCAGTTCTGTGGTGGCTCGCTCGTCATGGACCGCTGGGTGCTGACGGCGGCGCATTGCATCAACATGGCGCAGGAGGACGGCAGCTTTGTCGATCTTGCGCCGCAGGACGTGGCGATCCTTGCGGGCACGAACCGGTTGATGCCGGGGATGGGCGACCTGATCCCGGTGCAGGCGATCTTCCGGCATCCGTCCTATGACGGCAGCCAGTTCGATTTCGACATCGCCCTGATCCAATTGAGCCGTGCGCCCCAGGTGCCCTATGCGCTGATCGAGGTGCCGGATGCCGAATATGGCAGCCTGATCAACCAGCAGGGGGTGACGACCATCGTCACCGGCTGGGGCCTGCAGGAAGGGTCCGCCCCGTCGCCTGACCTGCGCCAGGCTGAGATCCAGATTCTGGACCGGGACCTGTGCAATGCCTCGATGCTGGAAGAGCGGGCCGCAGATGCGTCGGATGGCTTTGCCTATGCGGCCCAGACGCTGGGCGTCGGCGAAGAAGATGCCTATGCGATCTGGGATGAGCTCGTGGCCCGCGCGCCGATGCCGGTCAGCGAGAACATGATCTGTTCGGGCACCTTTGAGGGCGGCAAGACCAGCTGCAATGGCGACAGCGGCGGGCCCCTGGTCGTGCCCTTGGATGACGGAACCTACATTCAGGCGGGTATCGTCAGCTGGGGCTTGAGTGCCACCTCGGGGCATGGCTGCGAAGAGACGGCGCTTTTTTCCGCCTATACGGATATCTCCAAGTTCGTGCCTTGGCTGAACGAGGTGATCGCGGCTAACCCCTGATCCCGACCTGATCGGGCCGTGATCTTGCGGCGCCGCGTGCCGCGGCAGGTCTTTTCCCCCCAGACGCGGCCGAAGGGGCCGCGCCCGGGGCCCCGTAGGGCGGCTGGCCCTAGTTCGTCATCAGATGATAGCTGTTGCGCACGCCGCCCATGTTCTGGACCGTGACGTAGAAATAGCCATCCCAGGCGGGGGTGAAGTCGCAGTAAAGCGAGTCCGACCCGCTGACGTCATAGCAAAAAACATTGCCGTTTTCGTCCGTGATGGCCACGTCAAGATCGGTGTCGCCATCGCCGTAGACCGCGATTTCGGCGTAGGAATTGCCGTAGAACGGGATCTCCCAGACGTCGGTCTGGCCGGCGGGCAGGCGGGACAGCCATTGCACCGCGCCGCCGATCCGCCCGCGCGCGGTTTCGGCCATCGCATCCGCGATCAGGCCCAAAAGGGCCTCGTCTCCAGCGGCAAGGTCGGTCGCGGTGGCGAACATCGCCTCGGCGGTCAGCGGGCCTTCGGCGGCGCCTTCTTCGTCCGACGTGGCGGTGAAGAAGCTGGCCTTGGCCGCCGGGCGCGGTGCATCGGCCAGGACAGGGTCTGGGGCGGCGGGGGCGGCAGACGGGGTGGCGGTCTTGCGCAGGCTCTCCTCCTCGCCCTCGGCAAAGGCGATCCGTGCCGGGTCAAGCGCTGCGGCTTCGGCAGGGGTGACGTTGACCGAAGCGGCCAGTTTCGCCGCAGCCAGAACCGTCAGCGCATCCCCCTGGGCCAGGCCCACATCGTAAAGGTCTTGCGCGAGGCCCATCGTCGTCGCGCCCTCGGCGGCGCGCGCGGTGGCAGCAGGGTCAATGTTCGTGCCTGATCGGTCCTGGGCAAAGGCGGGAAGGGTCAGCGCGACCAGCGCGGTTGTCACCAGCGCACGCGAAGGGAATGGGGGCATCATGTCTGATCCTGTGGGTTGCGATCCAAGGCGTCGGACCCGGGTCTGGGCCGAACGGGGCAGCGAGCCTGTCCAGCTTGGCAGGCGGCCTGCGGTTTGAGAAGGGATGCCGGCGTGACAAATGCCTTCACCCCCGGTCAGTTGCCGATCAGCCGGTAGCTGTTCACCATGTCCCCGGGATTGTGGATGGTGGCGGTGAAGAACCCGTTGCGCGCCGGGGTCACCCGGCAAAGGGCGGGGTCATGCGACAGGGGCGTGGCGCAGACCGTATGGCCCGCCTCGTCCTGCACGGTTAAGGACAAGGCAGTGTCGCCATCGCCGATCAGGGCCAGTTCGGCGGCAACCTCTCCGAACAGGGGCAGGCGCCAGCTGTCGGTCTGCCCGGGCCCAAGCTCGGCCTTCGCCTCGGTCGCGGTTTCCGTGTGATTGCGGGGCAGCTGGGCATCAAGGTCATAGGCCAGGTCCTGCAAATCAGGATCATCGGCGACAAGGTTGCGAACGATGGCCAGCGCCGCCGCACTAGCCGGGTCGGGGGCGGCCGTGCGGCCCGTTGGGGCCTCGGGGAGGGGCGCGCCGCTGGTCGTGCGGGCCCATGCCGGGGCGGGGCGCAGGGTGACGCTGCGCGCAAGGCGGATTGCCACCAGCATCGTCAGGGCTTCGCCGGTGGTCAGAGCCTGTTGCCAGCTGCGCTGCGCCAGAACCAGCCGCTGCGCCGTGCCGGTATCGCCGCCGGGGTTTGCCGAGAGGTTGGGACCCTCGGCCTGAACGGGGGCGGCGGACAGGAGCGTGGCAAGCAAGGCGGCAAGGCGGATCATTTCAGGGCTTTCCGGGGCTGAAGCGGACTGTGGCAAAGCCGGGCTTGCGGGACAAGTGAGGAATGCTTTCGGCCCGAACGAAATCCGGCTAGCACAAGGCAAACGGAGGTGGGCAATGCGCGAGATTCTGGAGCGGCTTCTGGCATTCGATACGGTCAGTTCCAGGCCGAACATGGCGCTGATGCTCTATGTCCGCGATCTGCTGGAGGGGGCGGGGATCGCCGTCACCCTGATCCCGGACGAAACAGGCGGGAAGGCGAACCTTTACGCCACTGTCGGCCCGGGCGAGGGGGGGGTCATGCTCTCGGGCCACACCGATGTCGTGCCGGTAGACGGCCAGGCCTGGACCATGCCGCCCTTCGCGCTGACCGAGGTTGACGGCCGCATCTATGGGCGGGGGGCGGCGGACATGAAGGGCTTTGTCGCCTGCGCGGTTGAGGCGATGCTTTTGGCGGCCAGCCGCCCCTTGCGGGTGCCGCTGCATCTGGCGCTGAGCTATGATGAGGAGATCGGCTGCATGGGGGTGCGCAGTCTGATCGACATGCTGGCCATGGCCCCGGTCCGGCCCCGCATGTGCATCGTGGGCGAACCCACGGGGATGCAGGTCGCGACCGGTCACAAGGGGAAGGTCGCCTTGCGGGCCACCTGCACAGGGCGCGAGGGGCACTCGGCGCTGGCCCCGCTGGCGCTGAACGCGCTCCACCTTGCGGGGGATTTCCTTGGCGCGGTGCGGGGGCTGCAGGCCGAAGTCGCGGCTACGGGGCTGCGTGATGGCGACTATGACGTGCCCTATACCACGCTGCATGTGGGCAAGATGTCGGGCGGGGTGCAGGTCAACATCGTGCCGAACCATGCCGTGCTGGACTTCGAGATCCGCTCGCTGGCTGGAGAGGACGTGGCGGGCCTGATCACCCGGCTGGAGGCGGCGGCGGAGGGGATCGTGGCCCCCCTGCGGGCCGACTTCCCGGAAGCCGCGATCCGGGTGGAGCGGCTGTGGGACTACCCCGGCCTCGGCACGCCGTCAGACGCGGGGGTGGTGAACTTCGTCAAGGCGCTGACTGGGGCGAATGGGACGATCAAGGTGGCCTTCGGGACGGAAGGCGGGCTTTTCGACCAGCGCCTTTCCATCCCCACGGTGATCTGCGGGCCGGGTTCCATGGCGCAGGGGCACAAGCCGGATGAGTTCGTCACGGTGGAGCAGCTTGAGAGGTGTCAGGCGATGCTGGGGGCCTTGATCAGGCGGCTGGAGGCGGGGTTCTGAAAGGGGTGTCCCGGGCAGGGACAGGGCGGTGGGGCTTGCGATTTCAACGGGTTGGCTTCGCGATTTAATCTTGCGTTAACGGTTGGGGGGCGGGTTGGAAGGTGTTCCAAGCCTGTCCGGTGGGGCGGCGGTGGTTATTTGCGGCGCGAGTTTCCGGGTCGTCGGTCAGGCGGGCGAGGAGGCGGAGGTCGGCGGCCGTGCGGGTCTGGAGGGTGAGGGTCAGCACCGCGAGGAGGAGGATCGTGGGCCAAGGGCGGCGAGGCCTTGGTTTGGGTTGCGGGGCATGGGGTAGGGCGACACGGGCGGCGGGGGTCCGCAAGGGGATCGGGCCTCAGTCCACTTATGGACTGGGGGACAGGGTGACGGCTTTCACGGGGTTGGCTGTGAGCGTTAGGTGGTGTTAAAGGTTAGTTAGCTTCGGGCTGCTCTAGCCCAACATACCAAAATACAGAGGCGGGTTGGCTGGCGCCCTACAAATCATTGCAGCCAAGGCGACTTGCTACTTCCTGTGCCCGCAACTTCCAATCGCCAAGGCCAGAGTTTACGATCTCCGAGAGGATGCCATTGGCTGCTCCAACATTGTCCAGCTTATACTCAATCACTGCACAATTGATTGCTGGGAGAGGGAAACGGCGCAACGGGCTACTCGTTCCAACAATCCAATCTCTTTGCGCTTTTAGAGATTTCATTTTTTCCAGGAACGGGATAACTTCGCTAAAGATCGCTTCACTCAGATTGTCTGTGATCGAGGGACTATCATAGTCCCACCAAATATCGTTATTCCCAAAAATCTGACCAATGCGCGCATGAGCCGTGCAATAGGGGGCGATAGCGAATCCTTCATAACCTTGTCCCCAGACAAGTAGATGAACATCGCGATCTAAAACTCCTGCGTTGAGTGTACACGAAGAGCCACTCTTCGCCGTCTGGAGTTCAATAACTTCGACAACTCCATTGTGATTGCGGTTCCAAGTGTCATTTTTTCGTTCGAAGCCAACTGGCTGCAGCTTTAGATCGAGCCATGAGCACAGGGATTTCTTGAACTTACTGCGGATCATAGTAAGTCTCTTGTCCTAGCATGCCAATTTTCTCTTATTACTAGGAGTTTGCTTTGCGCCTGCCGCAGCTCCGGTACTCGCCATAACGGTAGGAACCGCGAGAGTGTGACTACAAAAGATTTTAAACAATTCAGCCACGCCATCCTCCCCGCCAGGATTTTGGACTCACGAACCGAAACAAACATCAGAGCTCCGATCAGAATGCTTCCACGTTGTCGAGCGCGCGCTGCACCTCACTCAATAACCAGAGCTCTATTGACGGATACTCGCGGTGAACTTCCAAGTAGTCATCCTCACTCGAAACCGTTACTTTACCGTGCGGAGTGACTGCATGCAGCATCCTTCGCCTTTGACCGGATCTCTCAACCTCACGACTGAATCCCACAATCAGATAGCTTTCTGGCCATCCTTCAGGCCGCCCATAGATGTTAGGGACATTAATGTCTAGTGGTGAGCATGACGTTGCATCACTTGTTGAACGGTCCACTTGTCCCAATACGCCATAAACACCAAATTTTGTTGCTCCAATCCTTATACCATTACAAAGACTGAAGAGGTCCCTGACCAAGTTCTGATTTGCCCCTGCAGCATATTCGAGGAGCTTACACAAAGTATCTTCACTTGGTGGTTTGCCAATGATGATTTCATAGGCAAAGGGTGCGATATCAACACGTCGCTTTGCCGCAAATCCACCATTCCCAACGATTAAATCGGGCCACTGATCCAGACGTAGCAGGCTTCTAATTTCAGTTTTCATCTTTCACCTCGACGTACAGTCAGGATCAGCAGCACAGAAGCTTCAAGGATGCATCTACAGGCTAAAGAAAGAACTGAGCCAGCTTGCTGTCGCGCAGGACGGTGAGGTTGTCGCCGTAGTGCAGGTGGTTGGGCATCGGGTTCCCTTGCGTGCGCTTTCCCAGGAATCCTATCCGGCGGCGGGGGTTAAGGGCAAGTTAAGGCTCATGGGGGGATTGGGGCGCGGCCCCCCCACCCCATCCCTCCCCCACGAGGGGGGAGGGGGGCGCTTGTGGCTTCGGGGGAGGGAGTCGGGGCACGCCCCGACCTACGGGGGGGCGGGGCCGGTCTGAAGACCGGGCTACTGGGCGAGGGACTTGAGGCGCTCTACGGCCTCAACCGACAGGCGGTAGTGGCCGGTCATGGGGTAGGTGAAGAGGATATCCTCTTCCTGCGCGCCGGCGCCGATGTTGTGCAGGATCAGGGGGGTGCCGTTTTCGCCAAGGCGGTCGGAGACGATGCCGATATGGGCAAGGTTGCCGGGCAGGGTCCAGGTGACGATGTCGCCCGGCAGGTAGGGGGTGGGCGCGTCGGTCAGGGGGAGGTCCGCGCCGATGCGGGTCAGAAGCGTCTGCAGGTTCGGCACGCGGCGGTGGTCGATGTTGCGGTCGGTTTTCGTCAGGCCCCAGAGCGACGGGTAGGCCGAGAAATTCGCCTTCATGTCGCGGTTGACGGCAAGCTGCAGGTCGATCCCCCAGCCATCGCGCAGGGCGCGGATCACCACGTCGGTGCAGACGCCCCGGTCACGGGGCAGGTCTCCGCCGGGGAAATCGAGCGAGATATAGGCGGGGTCATAGGTCACGGTGACGCCGACCTGAGACCGCGCAGCCTCGGTCAGCCGCGAAGGCTCAACCCCGGAAAGCGCGGGGGTGGCAAGGAGGAGGAGGGCAAGGACGATCTGTCGCATGCCGCGCATCATGCGCCTGAGCGGGCAGCGTGGCGAGGGGGGAATTCTGACGGCGGGGACGGGCTGGCACCTTTCCGCCGGGTTCTGTAAAGATCGCGTGATGGCAATTACACTTACATCCCTGGCCGACCTTGCAGCACTTGGCTTTGATGACATCATCGACGTGCGCGCCCCGGCGGAGTTTGCCGAAGATCACCTGCCGGGCGCGATCTCCTTGCCCGTGCTGAGCGATGAGGAGCGGGCGCGGGTCGGCACGATCTACAAGCAGGTGTCGCCCTTCACGGCGCGGAAGCTGGGCGCGGCCTTGGTGGCGCGGAATGCGGCGGCGCATCTGGAAGGGGCGCTGGCCGACCGCCCCGGGGGCTGGCGGCCCTTGGTCTATTGCTGGCGGGGCGGGCAAAGATCAGGGTCGTTCGCGCTGATCCTGGGGCAGATCGGCTGGCGGGTCGAAACGCTGGTGGGCGGCTACAAGACCTGGCGCGGGCTGGTGGTGCGCGAGGTCTATGACACGCCGGTGCGGCCAAAGGTGGTGGTGCTGGATGGCAATACCGGGTCGGCCAAGACGGATATCCTGAACCTCTTGCCGGGGTTCGGGGTGCAGGTGATTGACCTGGAGGGGCTGGCGCGGCATCGGGGGTCGCTGTTCGGGAACCTTGGCCCGCAGCCGTCGCAGAAGGCGTTCGAAGGGGCCCTCGCGCAGGCGCTGGCGGGGCTGGACCCCGCCCGCCCGGTGGTGGTGGAGGCGGAAAGCTCCAAGATCGGGAATTGCAGGCTGCCGCCGGAGATCTGGAAGGCGATGGTTGCGGCGCCCCGGGTGGCGATTGCTGCCCCGCGAGCTGTTCGGGCGCAGTATCTGGCGCGGGCTTACGCCGACCTGACGGCGGATGCAGGGCGCCTGGCGGCGACGGTGGACCTCTTGCGCCCGATGCAACCGGCCGAGGTGATCGACGGCTGGCAGGCGCTTGCGGGGGCGGGGGAGTTCGTGGCGCTTGCCGATGGGCTGATGGAGCGGCATTACGATCCGCGCTATGGCAAGCATCGCGCGCGGATGGAGGTGCCAATGGTGGAGGTCACGGCTGAAGATCTGTCGGCCGCCGCCTTGCCGGGTGTTGCCGCGCGGGTGGCTGAGGCTGTGCGCAAAGTGGCAGGCGTTTAACCGGAGTTTTTGAAAACTCCGGTCCGATGTCTTGGAAGACATCGGCGCTTGGCTGGCGTCAAGGCAGGATGGTCAGGTGCGGCGCGCCATCGGTCACGGTGCCGATGATTGCGGCGTCGTGGCCTGCGCCGCGCAGTTGGGCCAGAAGGTCCTGCGCCCGGTCTGCCGGGACAGCGGCCAGAAGCCCGCCACAGGTTTGCGGATCGGTGAGGAGGAGCGCGCGCGGGTCACCCGGCGCGGTCATCCGCCAGCTGACAGCCGCCAGGTTCGCCGGCTGAAGCGAGGACGCCTGCCCCATCGCCGCAAGCTCAGCCGCGCCGTCCATCAGGGGGATGGCGGAGAGGTGCAGCGTGGCGGCGGTTTCCAGCATTTCCAGCAAATGACCGGCAAGGCCGAAGCCAGTGACATCCGTCATCGCACGGGCATGGGGCGCAAGGATCATGGCGGCGCTGGCTTGGGGGCGGGACATCTGGGCGATGCAGGCGGCCCAGACTTCTCCCAGCAGAACGCCCGTGGGCTTTGCCATCGCCATCTCGGCCGCAAGGATGGTGCCTGAGCCGAGGGGTTTGGTCAGGATCAGCGCGTCGCCAGGCTTTGCGCCCTGCTTGGGGATCGCGCGTTCAGCGGTGCCGGTGACGGTAAAGCCGATCGTCAGTTCCGCCCCTTCGGTGGAATGGCCGCCGACGATATCTGCCCCGGCAGCGCGAAAGGTGGCGGCGGCTTCCTCCATCACTTCGGCCAGCATGCGGGTCTGCAATTCGGGGCCAAGGCGCGGCAGGGTGACCTGGGCCAAGGCCACCTGTGGGGCGGCCCCCATCGCCCAGATGTCTCCAAGCGCGTGGATCGCTGCCAGGCGGGCCATCAGGCGCGGATCGCGGGTAAAGGCGCGGAGATGGTCGGTGGTCAGGACCTGCACGCCGGTGGGCGTGGCAAGAATTGCGGCATCGTCGCCGGGGCCGGACAGAACCTCAGCCCGTGTGGGCGCGGGCAGGGTCGCAAGGGCCGATGACAGCACCCCTGGCCCAAGCTTCGCGCCGCAGCCGCCGCAGAGCGGGCGTTGGGCAAGGTAGGGGGCAAGGCCTTCGGTGGCGGGGGTCGGTGGCTGCTCTACCGGCATGGCAGGGTAGTCGCCGAACTTGTCCATGAAGGCGCGGTCGATCCGGTCCTTCAGGCGCCAGAGGCGGGGGCCGGTCAGGGTGACCCGCCACTTCTCGGCCACGGCGGACTGCGCGCCAAGCGAGATCAGCTTGAGGTAATCCGTCTGCGGCTTGAACGCGCGCAGAGGCTGGCCCGAAAGGCTGGCGCGCAGGTTGTGCAAAAGGATCGGGGCCGCGCGGACGGCAAAGACCCCGGCCTTGGGGCGCGGGTCCGTGGCCAGCGTGGCGCAGTCGCCGGAGGCAAAGATCAGCGGGTCGGACGTACGCAATTGCGCGTCGGTGGTCAGGAAGCCCGCCTGATGGGCAAGGCCGGTGTCGGCCAGCCAGCCTTGCGGGCGGGCCCCGGTGACGGTGAGGGTGAAGTCGGACCCGATCTCCTCACCATCTGACAGGGTGACGCTGGCGGGGCCGATGGCGGATGCAGTGGCCCCAAGGCGCAAGGTGACGCCAAGGGCCTGGAACGCCCGCAGGACGGCCCGCCGCGCGGCGGGGGAGAGGGTGGGCAAGGGGCTGTCGCCCCGGTCCAGCAGAGTAACTTGCGCCCTCACGCCCTCGGCTCGCAAGCGGTGGGCGGTCGCAAGCGCAAGTTCCGCCCCGCCAAGCCCCGCGCCAAGGATCACCACCCGGGGATTGGCCAGACGAAGGGCAAGGAAGGCCTGCCACTGCGCGGCATAGGCGCCAAGCGGCTTGGCGGCGACGGCATGGTCCAGTGCTCCGGGCAGGTTGGGCAGGTCCGAGGTGATGCCGATGTCAATGGCGGCAAGGTCATAGCCAAGCGGCGGGCGGCTGCTAAGGTGGATCAGCCGCGCGTCGCGGTCGATGCCGGTGGCGCGGTCGAGGATCAGGCGGGCATTGGCAAAGCGGGCCAGGCGGACAAGGTCGATCATCAGGTCCGACCGCTGGTAATGCCCGGCGATCAGGCCGGGCAGCATACCGGTATAGGGGGCGACAGGGTCGGGGTTGATAAGCGTGACCCGGGTGCCGGGCAAAGGGTCCATCGCCCACATCCGCAAGACCAGCGCATGGGCATGCCCGCCGCCAAGGAGGACAAGGTCGCGGATCGGGGGATGGGTGGGGATCATTGGCAGGGTCCGTCGGCTGTGGTGCAAGGCTTACTCCGCCCGGCCCGGAATGACGAGGGGCGCGCCTTCTGTTGCGGTTGCGATGTGCAGCCGCGTGCCGCGGCAAGCGGTAGGTCGCCGGCGCGGGCGGGACGCCCGCTTGGCTCCGCGGTGGCTGTGGCATCGGTTCGGAAGGGCTGGAGAGGGGGGGCCTTGGGCTGCGTGCGGAAGCCTCCGGCGGGAGTATTTGGAAAAAGAGCAAATGCACAGAGCGCAGAACGCCCCGGCGGGCGATGCCACGGATGTGGCTGAGGGATCTGGTCCCCACCCGCCGGGGCGCTTTGCCCTTTTGCGGTCATCGGGACTCCTCCCTGTACCGCGCCTCCAAGGCTGGCGGATCAGGCTTAACAAGTCCTGAATGGATTTGCTCTTTTTGAAAATACTCCCGCCGGAGGCTCCGACAGTCGGTCCTGTTGCGCCGGTGCATGACTCTCCCCCGGCAGGGCCGGACGCGGGGGCTCGATGCCCCCGGGGACGGCGGCCCTTTCAGGATAGGCCGCTTCAGGCCGCGTCCAGCACCGGGCGCAGAAGCTGCATCGGGTGGGCGCGCAGCGTCAGGCGCATGGCGAGGTAGTCTTCCACCACCGCCTCGCCCAGCGTCATCTCGCGGAAGGTGACGGCGGGTTCAGCGATGGCCTCGCCCTCCATGTCGGTGGCGAAAAGCGGCAGGGCGGGGCCGGGGGCCAGCGCCTCGGCGGCCCAAAGCGCATCACGGCGGGCAAGGCCGAGGGCGGCGAAGGCGTCGGCCTCGGCCAGGCGGGCCAGCACGTCCGGGGCCACCCCGGCACGGCGCCAGACATCCTCGACGGTCTGATAGCCGTTGCCACGCGCGGCGGTGATCCAGTGCGCCTCTTCCTCGGCCATGCCCTTGATCTGGCGAAAGCCAAGGCGGAGGGCGAGTTCGGGGGCCCTGTCCGGCGGGGTCAGCCATTCCATCCGGTTGTCCCAGTCGCTGGACTGGATGCAGGGCGGCAGCACGGTCACCCCATGTTCGCGCGCATCGCGCACGATCTGGGCCGGGGCGTAAAAGCCCATCGGTTGGGAGTTGAGCAGCGCGCAGGCGAAGATGCCGGGATGGTGCCGCTTGATCCAGGCGCTGGCGTAGACCAGAAGCGCGAAACTCGCCGCGTGGCTTTCGGGAAAGCCGTAACTGCCGAAGCCTTCGATCTGGGCAAAGCAGCGCTTGGCGAAGTCCTCATCATACCCCCGCGCCAGCATGCCGCCGATGAAGCGGTCGTGAAACTCGCTGACGTTCCCATGTTTCTTGAACGTGGCGAGCGAGCGGCGGAGGCGGTCCGCCTCCTCCGGGGTAAACCCCGCACCGACGATGGCGATCTGCATCGCCTGTTCCTGAAAGAGGGGCACGCCGAGGGTCTTGGACAGCACTTTCCCCAGCTCATCCGAGGGAAAGCTGACCTGCTCCTGCCCGTTCCGGCGGCGCAGGAAAGGGTGGACCATGTCGCCCTGAATGGGCCCCGGCCGGATGATCGCGACCTGGATCACGAGGTCATAAAAGCAGCGCGGCCGCATCCGGGGCAGAAAGTTCATCTGGGCGCGGGATTCCACCTGAAAGACGCCAAGCGAGTCGGCCCGGCAGAGCATGCGGTAGGTCTCGGCATCCTCGGGCGGGAGGGTGGCGAGGGTGAAGCGCTGGTGGTGGTGCTGGTCGAGAAGGTCAAAGGCCTTGCGGATGCAGGACAGCATCCCCAGCGCCAGAATGTCGATCTTGAGGATTTTCAGCGTATCAATGTCGTCCTTGTCCCAGGGGATGATCGTGCGGTCTTCCATCGTGGCGTTTTCGACCGGGCACAGCTCATCCAGCCGCCCTTCGGTGATGATGAAGCCGCCGACGTGTTGGGAGAGGTGGCGGGGGAAGCCCTGAATTTCGTCAATCAGCGCCATGGTTTGCCGTAGGCGCCGGTCCTTCGGGTCAAGCCCGATCTCGGCCAGCCGCGTGTCCGTCACTGCGCCCGGCCCGCCCCAGCCCCAGATCTGGCTGGACATCGCGGCGAGGGTATCTTCGGAAAGGCCCATCGCGCGGCCCACCTCGCGCACGGCGCGCTTGCCGCGGTAGTGGATGACGGTGGCGCAGAGGCCCGCGCGGTGGCGGCCGTATTTTTCGTAGATGTGCTGGATCACCTCTTCCCGGCGTTCGTGTTCGAAATCGACGTCGATGTCGGGCGGTTCATTCCGCGCCTCGCTGATGAAGCGTTCAAAGACCATCGTCCCGATCTCGGGGCTGACCGAGGTGACACCAAGCGCATAGCAGACCACCGAATTGGCCGCCGACCCCCGCCCCTGACACAGGATGCCACGGCTGCGCGCGAAGGCCACGATATCGTGGACGGTGAGGAAATAGGGCTCATACCGCAGCTTGGCGATCAGGGCCAGTTCATGCGCCATCTGCGCGCGGGCCTTTTCCGGCGGGCCTTCGGGATAGCGCCAGTGGAGGCCCGCCTCGGCCAGCCTTGCCAGCCGTTGCGGGGCGGTTTCGCCACCCTCGTTCTCGGACGGGTAGTCATAGCGCAACTCATCCAGCGAAAAGGCGGCGCGGGTGGCGATCTCACCGGCGCGGTGGACCGCGCCCTCAAGCCCGGCAAAGATGCGCAGCATCTCGGCCTCTGACCGCAAGCGGCCCTCGTTGTTCGGGAGTGCCCGGCGGCCCAGCTTGTCCACCGGCACGCCGAGGCGGATGGCGGTCAGGGTGTCGGCCAGACGGCGGCGCGACCCGTGGTGCAGGAAGGGCAGGCCGCTGGCGACGGGTGGAAGGCCAAGCCGGTCGGCCAGGGCGGCAAGGCGGCGGAAACGGTCCTGATCCTGGCCGTCATAGCGCGGGGCAAGGCAAAGGCTGACCTGCCCGGGGAAGGCCTTGGCAAGGGCACGGGCATGGGCCTGCCAGCGGGTCTTGTCCGGCATGGGGGCGGGCGGCGCTTCGGCCAGGGTGAGGCGCTGGTCGGGGGGCAGGATCAGCATTTCCAGCCCCGCGCCCCAGTCGATGAGGTCAGCGAGGTGAAGCGTGCAATCGCCTTTGGCCGCACGCAGGCGGCCAAGGCTGAGAAGGCGGCACAGCCGCCCCCACCCCGCCCGGTCGCGTGGCAGGCAGGTGACCTGGAACCCGTCGGCCAGAATGATCCGCGCGGCGGGGATCAGCCGGATGCGCGGCCCCCCGTCGCGGGCCAGTTCCCGCGCCCGGGTATGGGCCCGCACGATCCCCGCGACCGAGTTCACATCGGCCACGGCGAGCGCAGCCATGCCCATTTCGGCGGCGCGGGTCATCATCTCCCCGGGGTGGGAAGCCCCGGTGAGGAAGGTGAAGTTGGTCAGGGCGGAAAGTTCGACGAAGGGCATGGAAAGCGGCGACTCGGGTAAGAACAAAGATAGAACATGCCATGTTGGCGCCCCTCAGGCCAGCGGCGGTTTTCAAATTGAGCGCGTGCCGCGCAAGCCTTTTGTCTCGCCTCTGCGCGCAAGCGCGCAACCGGCTCGGGCGCTGCCTCCGGCGGGGATATTTGGGCAAATGTGAAAGGGCCTAGCGCAGGAGGGTGAGGATTTCGAGGCTGGGGTAGCCGTCGGGGATCAGGCCGCGCGCCTTCTGGAAGGCCTTGACGGCGGCGATGGTCTTGGGGCCCATCCGGCCATCGACGCCGCCGGGGTCAAAGCCGGCGCGGCCCAAGCGGTCCTGCAGCTCTTTGCGTTCGTCAAGGGTCAGGGCGCGCAGGTCGCGGGGCCAGGTGGCTGCGATGGGCGGGCCGCCTTTCAGGCGGTCGGCAAGATGGCCGATGCCGATGATATAGGCGTCGGCGGTGTTGTATTTCTCGATCACCTGGAAGTTCGGGAAGATCAGGAAAGCCGCCCCGCGGTGGCCGCCGGGCAGAAGGATCGATCCGGGGCCGTGGTCGGGCAGGTCCGCGCCTGCGGCGGTGCGGATGCCCATGGCCTGCCAGTCGGGGACGGGTTTCACCACCCGCTCCGTCGTCTGGTCATAGTCGAAGCCTTCGGGCAGCGTCACCTCCAGCCCCCAGGGTTGGCCCGTGGTCCAGCCCCAATGCCGCAGGTAATTGGCGGTCGAGGCCAGCGCGTCGGCCGGATCTTCGCCCCAGAGGTTGCGCTTGCCGTCGCCGTCGAAGTCAACCGCGAAGGCCTCCCAGCTGGAGGGCATGAACTGGGTATGCCCGGAGGCCCCGGCCCAGGAACCGGTGAAGGTCTGCACATGCCCGCCGTCGATGATCTTCAGGGCGGCGATCAACTCGGCCTCAAAGAACGCGGCGCGGCGGCCGTCATAGGCCAGCGTCGCAAGGGACCCCAGCACCGGCAAATCGCCGCGATAGGTGCCATAGGCGCTTTCGAGGCCCCAGACGGCGGCGAGAATCTCCGCCTCCACCCCATATTCCGCCGCGATCCGGTCAAGAAGGGCACGGTGCTTGGCTATCGCCTTAAGGCCCAAAGCCACCCGGTCTTCGGATACGGCGGTGTCAAGGTAATCCCAGATCGTCTTGGAAAACTCATTCTGGTTGCGGTCGCGTTCCACGACCTTGGGGTTGAACTCTACCCCCCGCAAGCTTGCATCGAAGGTCGCCGCAGGCACCCCCGCTGCCAGGGCGCGCGGGCGGAACGCCTCGACCCAGGCTTCAAGTCCGGCTTGGCTGCCCATCTCTTTCCCTGCCCCCTCAACCGCGTCTGGCAGGATCGTCTGGGCAACCACCGGCCCCTGCAGCACAGCCGCAAGGATCATCCCAACCAGTGCCCGCATCATCCTGCTGCCCACCTTTGCCTCACGAACCCAGACAATTTGACCCAAACTTGCGCTTGCTCTTTTGAGGACTACTCCACGCGGGTGCGGGGGTGTGAAACCCCGCTTCGTCATTTCCGCCGGCGCACCACCCGCCGTTTTGCCTCGGCCTGCGCAGGCTTTCGGGGGTGATACTTGCCCGATTTTCGCACCGGAGCGCGCAAGGTGGCCCCCTCTACCGACAGAAGGTCCAGGATCAGGCCACCGGTCACCGGCACGGCCTCCGCCAGCCGGACCAGCACCTTTTGCCCGATGCCAAGGGTCACCCCCGTCTCAGACCCGGTCAGGGTCTGGCTTGCCTCATCATAGTGAAAGAACTCCCGCCCGACGGCGCGGATCGGGATCAACCCGTCGGCGCCCGTCTCGTCCAGCCGCACGAACAGCCCGAAACGTTGGACGCCCGAGATGCGGCCAGCGAATTCGGCCCCTACGCGGTCGGCAAGGTAGGCAGCAAGGTAGCGGTCGGTCGTGTCCCGCTCTGCCGCCATGCTGCGGCGTTCGGCGTCCGAGATCAGCTTGCCGGTTTCTTCAAGGTTCTCGATGTCCCATTGGCTAAGGCCATCCTTTCCCCAGCCGTGCCCGGCGATCAGCGCGCGGTGGACGATCAGGTCGGAATAGCGCCGGATGGGCGAGGTGAAATGGGCATAGTTCCGCAAGGCCAACCCGAAATGGCCAAAGTTCTCGGGGTGGTAATAGGCTTGGGTCATCGACCGCAGGGTGGAGAGGTTGATGAGCTCATCAAACTCCGTCCCCTGCGCCTGTTCCAGAAGCCGGTTCAGGTGCCGCGTCTGCAGGACCTGGCCCTTGGCCAGCGTCATGCCGGAGCCTTCGGCGACCTCACGCAGGGCGTCCAGCTTCATCGGTGAGGGTTCTTCGTGGACGCGGAAGAGGAGGGGGTGCTTCAGGCGGATCAATTCCTCGGCGGCGGCGACGTTGGCCAGCACCATGAATTCTTCGATCAGCTTGTGGGCGTCGAGGCGGTCCTTGAAGGCGACTGAGGTGACCTTTCCTTCGTCGTCCAGCACGATCTTGCGTTCAGGAAGGTCCAATTCCAGCGGCTGGCGCAGGTCGCGGGCGCGTTGCAGGGCGGCATAGGCGGCATAAAGGGGCCGCAGCACAGGCTCCAGCAAGGGCCCCGTCACCTCATCCGGTTGCCCGTCGATGGCGGCCTGTACCCGTTCGTAGGACAGCGAGGCTGCCGACCGCATCAGGCCCCGCACGAAGCGATGCCCCCGCTTGTGGCCGTCCGCGTCGATCACCATGCGCACGGCAAGGCAGGCGCGGTCCACGCCTTCGTGAAGGCTGCAGAGATCGCCCGACAGGATATCGGGCAGCATCGGCACGACGCGGTCGGGGAAGTAGGTGGAGTTGCCGCGTTTGCGCGCCTCACGGTCCAACGCCGACCCCGGCGTCACGTAATGCGCCACATCGGCGATGGCGACCCAGAGGGTGAAGCCTCCCGGGTTGCCAGGATCAGTGTCCGCCTCGGCCATGACCGCGTCATCGCGGTCGCGGGCATCGACCGGGTCAATCGTCAGAAGCGGCAGGTCGCGCAGGTCTTCGCGGCCTTTCAGGCCCACGGGTTCGGCGCGGTCAGCCTCAAGGATCACCGCATCGGGGAAAGTGTCGGGGATGCCGTGCTGGTGGATGGCAATCAGGCTGGCCGCGCGGGGGCCAGAGGGATCGCCCAGCCGCGCCACGATGCGGGCGGCGGGCAGGCCGAGGCGGCGGGCGCCAATCGCCTCAGCCTCAACCAGTTCGCCGTCCTTGGCACCCATCGTCAGGTCCGACGACACGCGCCATTCCTTGTCTGACCCCTTCTCGATCGGTGTGATCCGGCCACCCTCGGCATTTACCCGGAAGACGCCCAGGACCTTGGCCGGGTTTGACCCCAGCTTGCGGATGAGCCGCGCTTCATAGGCGTAGTCGTCAAGGTCCACCTTTGCGAGGCGGGCAAGGATCTTGTCCCCGCCACCCAAAGCCGGATCGCCCTTCTTGGGGATGATCAGGATGCGGGGGGTGTCATCCACCCCCTCCTCCAGCGGCCGGGCATAAAGATCGCCGCCCGCATCCGGCGGCAGGACCTGCAGCACGGCCACAGGGGGCAAGGCGCCCTTTTCATGGAAGCGGCGCATGGTCTTTTCGACCACGCCTTCGCCCTCAAGCTCTCGCAAGAGGCGCTTCAGCTCGATCCGGCCATCGCCCTTGATGCCGAAGGCCTTGGCAATGTCGCGCTTGGCCGAAAGGCCGGGGTTTTCACGGATCCACTGGCGGATCTGGTCTTTGGAGGGGAGGTTATTCATGCCGCTTGCCTAGCATGAAGCCACTGCAAAGCCCATCCCCTTGGCCCACGCGCTTGGACTGACCCGGCGCTAAAGAAGGGCCATCACCACGCCCACAAGGCCCATCCCGATCAAGGTCACGGTGGCAAAGAACTGAGCCCCGAAGGCCGGCCCGCGTGAGGCCGGGTTAGCCATGTAAAGCGTCAGATAGGCGACACGCGCCAGAACCCAGACCAGCCCGAGGGCGGCGGCCCAAAGGTCGCTCATCCACAGGGCGGCCATCCAGAGAGCGGGCAGGATTGCGGGCGCCGTTTCCACCGCGTTCATCTGCACGCGCAAGGCACGCTCCAACAGCGGGTCGCCGGTCACGGCAGGGGCGGAAATCTTGACCTTGCCCCGGACGATGCTGACGTTGATCGCAACCCACAGATAGTAAAGCGCAATCAGCAGTGTGACGAGCGAGGTGTAAACCGGCAATTCCATGTCAGATCCTTCCAGGGTGGCGAGAGTTCCCGGATACCCGGCGGCAATGGCAAAAGCCAGCAATGCCTGATGCCGGGCTTGGCCCGGCGGTGATACAGGATGTCACAGGTCGAGGATCATGCTGCGGTGCGGGATACCGGCATCGATGAACTCATCCCCCACGACGCGAAACCCCAGCTTTTCGTAAAAGCCCGTCGCATGGGATTGCGCCCCAAGTGCCGCGACGGTGACCCCCGGCTGCTGCCGCAAGACCTCAAGGGCGGCGCGGATCAGCGCCGCGCCAAGCCCAGTGCCCCGCGCCGGGGCCCGCACGCAGACCCGGCCGATCTTGCCGGTTTCCCCCTTGAGGAGCAGCCGCGCGGTGCCGACCGGGGCATCGCCGTCATGGGCCAAGAGGTGGATGGCTGCGTCGTCCTGATCGTCCACCTCATCCGCTTCGCTGACGCCCTGTTCTTCGATGAACACTTCACGCCGCAGGGCGCGGCAGGTGGCGATGTCGCGGGTCACTTCGATGCGGATCACGCGAAATAGTCCCGCAGGATGCGGCCATAGATCGCCTTCAGGGTATGGATATGCGCGACCTCCACCCGCTCATCGACCTGATGCATCGTCTTGCCGACCAGACCGAATTCCACCACCGGGCAGTGATCCTTGACAAAGCGCGCGTCCGATGTGCCGCCCGAGGTGGAAGCCACAGGTTTCCGCCCGGTTTCCGCCTGCACTGCCGCCGCCACGAGCGCCGACAATTCGCCCGGCGGGGTCAGGAACGCCTCGCCCGAGATGGAAATCTTCAGCGCAATCTCTACCCCCGTAGCTTCGGCCACGGCTTCTGCCTCACTCCGCAGCCACGAGGACAGCGTCTCACCGGAATGGGTGTCGTTGAAGCGGATGTTGACGGTTGCAGTCGCCCGTGCCGGGATCACGTTGTTGGCCGGATTGCCGCAGTCGACGGTGGTGATCGCCAGGGTCGAAGGGTCGAAATGCTGCGTGCCGCGGTCAAGGGGCTCGGCGTCCAGCTTCGCCAGCAGTTTGACCATGGCGGAAAGCGGGTTCTTCGCGCGGTGCGGATAGGCGCTGTGGCCTTGCACCCCGGTTGCGGTGATCTGCGCGGTCATCGACCCGCGGCGGCCGATCTTCATCATCTCGCCCATCTCGGTCGGGCAAGTGGGTTCGCCGACCAGGCAATCGGTCATCCGTTCGCCGTTGAAGGCCATCCAGTCGAGGATCGCGATGGTGCCATCCTTGCCCTCACCCTCCTCATCGCCGGTGATGGTGATGATGACTGCGCCATCGGGGGGGGTATCCTTCACGAAATCCACCGCCGCCGCGACGAAGGCCGCGACGCCGGATTTCATGTCGCAGGCCCCCCGGCCATACATCACGCCATCTTCAATCTCGGCGCCGAAAGGGTCATGCGTCCAGGCGGCGGCATCGCCCACCGGGACCACATCGGTATGCCCGTTGAACCCGAAGGACCGGTTCGCCCCCTGCTTGCCCCAGCGCGCGTAAAGATTGGCAATCCCGCCCCGGTCCACCCGGGTGCAGGCAAAGCCCGCCTCGGTCAGAAGCTGGGCCAGAAGCGCAACCGCCCCGCCTTCAGCCGGCGTGACCGAGGGGCAGCGGATCAGCCGGGCGGTCAGATCGACGGGGTCAAGCGGGGTCAGGGGCATGCAGCGTTCCGTGCGTTTTTTGATTGAGGTCCCCTAGCGGCTTCTGTGGGCCTCTGCAACTGCAAGGGGAGAGCGCAGGCCAGGCGATTCAATCGAAAAACGGCGTCATCTCGGCCACGATAACCGAGTTTTCGGCCAACGCGCGCTGCATCAGGGCCTGCTCTTCGGGGTCGATCTCATCGCCTGCCTTCAGGCGCTCGTCCAGCGTGCCGTGGCCGGTCACCTCCAGCGGTGCAAGGTCGGCCTCTTTCAGGATAGCTACGGTTTCGCGGACCGCCTCAGCCTCATCCACACCGCTGGCATAGATCAAAAGGCCAGCGCCCGTGGCTTTTTCGGGCAATCCGTCCCCAGCCTTGCGGCCAACCTCGACCACCAGGGTATAGACCTGCTGCGGCCGCTTCGGGCGCGGCGCGGCCTCTCCACCTGCGGCCGCCGCGTCATCGGCAGCATCGTCTTCCATCGCGTTGGTCATGCCAAACCCCTTGCCGCCGCTTTCGGCCATCAAACGCAATTGGCCGGGGGCGCCCGCTTTGTCAATGGCGCGATGGGGCGGTCAGGGGAAGGCGCCAGCACGGGCGGTGGCCGCCGCCAATGCAAAGGATTTTATGCATATCGCTTGGGCGCCTTAGGTTTCTGTCAGGATTTTCGACCCACCCTGCCGTGGTCATGACGGCTGCACAGGGGACGAAATGGTTGATGCAGTGAAACTGCCGGTTGAGACGGGCGTTGATGCCATGCGGCTGGCCGACGCCATGTTCGGCTCCAGCATCAAGATCGTGGATGCGACCTATTGGGGTGACCCGCTCTCGGCCGGGATCTATTCGGATGGCCTGAAGGTCGCTCCGGGGATGGTGCCATCCGACACCGGCGTGATCCTTTCCACCGGCAGGGCGGACGACTTCACCAACGCATCAGGCGAGGCGAACCAGACGGCCTCGCGCTCGTCGGACATGACGGGGATGGACGGCGACCGCGACATGGACGGCGTCGCCGGAGCAAAGACCTTTGACGCGTCGATCTTCGAGGCCAATTTCATCCCCGAAGGTTCGGTCCTGACGATGCAGATCACCTTCTCGTCCGAGGAGTATCTGGAATACGTCGGCTCGGGCTTCAACGATGCGGTTGGCATCTGGGTCAACGGCAAGCCTGCCATCCTGACCGTGGGGAATGGCGATGTGTCGATCAACAACATCAACCCGAGGTCGAACGGCGACCTCTACATCGACAACGCGAATGACCAGTTCAACACGGAAATGGATGGCTTCACCGTCACCCTGACGCTGAAGGCCCCCGTCATTCCTGGCCAGATCAACAGCATCCGCATCGGCATCGCCGATGGCGGGGATGCGGTCTATGACAGCAACCTTCTGATCAAGGGGGATTCCATCCAGACGGCGGTCGTGGCTTCGGACGATACCTTCACCGTCGACTGGGAAGGCAAGACCGAGGTCAACCTTATGGCCAATGACAAGGATGCCAGCGGCGGGACGCTGACGATCACCAAGATCAACGGTGTGCTGGTTGTTGCGGGAAGCGAAGTTATGCTGCCCTCAGGCCTGGTCATCGTTGTGGGCGAGGATGGCAACATCACCATCGTCAGCGACCCTTCCGACACACCGGGTGAGGCCAGCTTTTCCTATGAGGTCGCGAATGCCGAAGGGATCACCGACGTCGGCTTTGTGACGGGCCAGGTCGTGCCCTGCTTTGTCGAAGGCGCGCGGATTGACACGGCGCGCGGGCCTGTCCGGGTTGAGGATGTGGCGGTGGGGGATCTGGTCCTGACGCTGGATGACGGCTATCAGGCGGTCCGCTGGCATGGCCGGCGGCGGGTGGAACGGCCAGGGGCGCATGCCGCCGTGCGCATTCCGGCGGGGACCCTGGGCGATCATGGCGCGCTGGCGGTGTCGCCGCAGCATCGGCTTTACCTGACCGGCTGGCGGGCTGAGCTTTACTGCGGCGTGGATGAGGTGCTGGTCAAGGCCATGCACCTTGTGCGGGCGGGGCGGCTGCGACAGGACGCGCCGGATGTGGCGGTGACCTATCACCACCTGCTGTTTGACCGGCACCAGATCATCCGCGCCGAAGGGGTGTGGAGCGAAAGCTATCATCCCGGCCCGGCGACGCTGGCCGATCACGACAGTGAAACGCGGGAAGAGCTGTTCACCCTCTTCCCCGAACTGGCCACCGACCCCGATTACGGCTATGGCCCGATCGCCCGGCCCGAAGCGACGGCGCAGGCGGCCGCCTTGCTGGTCTGACGATCAGTCGCGCAACAGCTCGTTGATGCTGGTCTTGGACCGGGTCTGCGCATCGACCTTCTTCACGATCACCGCGCAGTAAAGGTTGATCCCGCCCTTGGACGGCATTGATCCGGCCACGACGACCGACCCCGCCGGTACTTCGCCATACATGACCTCGCCGGTCTCGCGGTCAACGATCTTGGTAGACTTGCCGATGAAGACACCCATCCCGAGGACCGACCCTTCCCGGATGATGCAGCCTTCGACGACTTCGCTCCGTGCGCCGATGAAGCAGTCATCTTCGATGATCGTCGGCCCGGCCTGCATCGGTTCCAAGACGCCGCCGATGCCGACGCCGCCCGACAGATGCACGTTCTTGCCGATCTGCGCGCAAGAGCCGACCGTGGCCCAGCCGTCGACCATGGACCCTTCGCCAACATAGGCGCCGACGTTCACGAAGCTGGGCATCAGGACCACGTTCTTCGCAATAAAGGCCGACCGTCGGACGATGGACCCCGGAACCGCGCGGAACCCCGCCTCACGCCACTGGTTGGCGCCCCAGCCCTGCCACTTGGACGGCACCTTGTCCCACCAGTTCGATCCGCCGTTCGAGCCCGAAATCTCGTACATATCGGTCAGGCGGAAGGACAGCAGCACCGCCTTCTTGGCCCACTGGTTCACGTGCCAGTCATTGCCCCGCTTTTCCGCCACCCGCAGCGCACCGGTATCCAGCGCGGTCAAGGTCGCCTCGATCGCGTCGCGCGCCTCGCCTTTGGTGGCGGGGGTGATGGCGTCACGAGCCTCCCAGGCGGTTTCGATGGCGGCTTCAAGGGCGGCGTGGGACATGGGAAGGGCCTTTTCGGTTGGTCACGGGCGTGACGACCCTATAAGGCTGATGCAAGTGCCACGCAATCCGAGAGCCCAAAGGCCTGTGCCGATGAAAGACGAACCCCGCAGCCACCCGTTCCGTGACAGTGTCGAAGATATCGCGGCCACCAAGCGCATCCCCGACACGCCGCAAACCCGCGCCCCGGCCTACCGCCTTGCCTTCGCCGACCGCGATTTCATGACGCGTGAGGAACTGCGCCCGGTCCGCCTGCAGCTGGAGCTTTTGAAGCCCCAGCTCATCATGGACGAGCGCGGGATTGAATCGACCATCGTGATGTTCGGCGGCGCGCGGATCCCGGCGCCGGAGCACCGTGACACCGCGCGCACGCAAACCCTGGCCGACCTTTCGCATTACTATGACGAGGCGCGGCGCTTTGCCCGGATCATGACCGAGCGCAGCCTTGAATCCTACGGCCGGCAGAACGTGATCGTCACCGGCGGCGGCCCCGGCGTGATGGAGGCCGGCAATCGCGGTGCGGATGATGCGGGCGGTCAGTCCATCGGCCTGAACATCGTCCTGCCGCATGAACAGGCCCCGAACGCCTATGTCACCCCGGACCTGAGTTTCAACTTCCACTACTTCGCCATCCGCAAGATGCATTTCCTGATGCGGGCCAAGGCGGTCTGCGTCTTCCCCGGCGGCTTTGGTACGCTGGATGAGATGTTCGAAAGCCTGACCCTGATCCAGACCAAAAGGATGAAGGCGATCCCCTTCCTGCTGTTTGGCCGCCAGTGGTGGGAGAAGATCATCAACTGGAACCATCTGGCCGAGGCAGGCGTCATCAGCCCCGAGGATCTGAACCTCTTCAGCATGGTCGAAACGGCGGAAGAGGCGGTTGCGGTGATCGACGGTTGGGTGGAACCCTGCTGAGGGGTCGGGTGGGCAGCGCTGCCCACCCTTGCGCCGCTTAGCCCTCGTGGCGCAGTTTTTGCCAGCTGATCAGATGCAGGATGATGAACAGCGGCACGCCGAACGCCGGGATCATCGTCAGCGGCGATTGCAGCATCAGTTGCGGCGTGCCTTCAGACGCGATGTAAAGCGGGAAGCCCACGCCACTCAGGGTCGCGGTGCTGAAGGCGGCGACGAAATCGGCCATCCCGACAATCACCAAAAGCCGAACCTTGTCTTGCCATCCCGCCGCGCGGGTGGCGACGGCAAGGGTCACGATCAGGGCGAAGGCGCCGACCGCAAGGTCGCCCAGGCCTGCAGTGAGGGCAAAGATGGTGGGCAGGTCGCCCGCCGCCCAGGTGAACAGAAACACGATTCCAATCACCCGCCAGGTCTGCGCACCGACGATCCAGGCAAGGTCCAGCGCTGCCACCCAGGCGCGCAGCGGCGCAAGGGTCCGATAGGCCAGAAGGTACACCAGCGGCGGAATTGTCGCAGCCGCGGCCAAGGGGAAGGGGACGCTCCCCTCGGCGCCAACAAAGGCGCCGCGCTGGACCAGGGTCATGATGGCCAGGAACCAAAGGGCCAGCACTCCCCAAAGCACCGGGCTGCGCAGCGGGGTTGAACGGAGGGGGGTGGTAAGCGGGGGCGAGATCATCGTTGTGTCCTTTATGTGTATATACACTTTGTGGGGGTTGGATTGGTAGAAGCCCTTTTGGGGCCGGTCAGAGGGTCTTCAGGGTCTCCAGCAGCGTGCGGGTTTCTGCGTCGCCGATCTTGTCGACCAGCCCGGCCTGAAACGCCCGCCAGACCGGCAAGGCGATGGCCAATCGCTCGCGGCCGGCATCGGTCAGGGTCCAGACATGCAGGCGGCCGTCTTCGGCCGGAACCTCGGCGATCCAGCCCTTGCGGGCCAGAAGGTCAAGGTTGCGGGTCATCGTGGTGCGGTCGGTGCCCAGCAGTTCAGCAATCCGGGTGACGCTGATCTGCCCGTAGCCCGCCAACAGCGACAGGGTGGTGAACTGCGGCGTCGTCAGGCCACTGTCCTTCGCCGCCGCTTCAAGCCCCCGCATCAGACTACGGGCCGCCCGTTGCAGGTTGAAAGTCACGCAGTTGAGGGGGTGCTTGAGGTCCATGGGTATGTGCATATACACATAGACCGCGCCAGTCAACCCTGCGGTCAGGGCTGCCGCCGAGTCTCCCGCTCCCACCCATCCAGAAACTCCACCCGCTCACAGCCCGCAAAGGCGGCCAGCCGGTCAAGCTCGCCTTCCAGCTTTGCCTGCCGGGCCTTGGTCAGCTTCACCCCCGGTTCAGGCCAGAAGCCCTTGACCCGCAGCGCGCCTGCGTCGCGGAAGGCCTTCACGTCGATCCGGCCAACCAGCCGGTCGCCTTCCAGCACCGGAAAGACGTAATAGCCGAAGACGCGCTTCGGTTCAGGCACGAACACCTCGATCCGGTAGAAGAACCCGAACAGGAACTCGGCCCGATTCCGGTCGCGGAGCGCGGGGTCGAACGGCGACAGGATGCGCAGGCGGGTGGGCGGGGCAGGGGGGACCTCAGTCAGCGTTGCGGGGAAGGTCAGGGCCTTGCGGTGCTGGCCGGTGGCCCCTTCAACCTCAACCTCGACCACCTCGCCCCGGGCAAGGGCGGTGCGGCACCAGTCGCGGGCGGCCTCGATCGGGATGGCGTTCCAGTAGGCGGACAGCTCGGTCGGGGTGGCAAAGCCAAGGTGACCAAGCGCGCTTTTGCAGGCCCAATCGGTGATCATCTCGGCGGGAACCGGGGTGCGGTGCGCCTCGGGGATCACCCGCTCGGTCAGGTCGTAGATCTTGGCAAACCCCTCGCGCCGGGTGACGGCGATCTGGCCGGTCCGCCACAGCCATTCCAGCGCGGTCTTCGACGGGTGCCAATCCCACCAGCCGCCCTTTCCGCGCACCTCACCCTCGCCGACATCGGCGGTGCCAAGCGGGCCTTCGCGGGCGATGCGGTTCAGGATCGTGTCAAACTGCGCCTCATAGCCTTCCCGGAACCAGCGCCGCCAGTTCTGGTGCAGCCGGTCGGCATCGCGGGCAAAGCGGTGCTGCCAGACCCCGTGCAGCTGCACCGGCAGGATCGAGGCGTCGTGCGTCCAATGCTCCCACAGGGTCCGGTCCCGCTCCAACAACCGGCGCAGGTTTGCCGGTCGGTAGCTTTGCCGCCGCGACCACAGGATCATGTCATGCGCGCGGGCCACGGTGTTGATGCTGTCGACCTGCACAAAGCCGATCCGGTCAATCAGGCTGTGCAGGGCGGCACCGGTTGACAGGCCCGTCGGCGCCTCGGCCAGGGCATGGCGGTGCAGGAACAGGCGACGGGCAAGGGGGTTCGGGATCAGGGCGGCCATTCCTTAGCCGTAGCATTGCGGAAGGTTACAGAAAATGCCGGATTTGTGCCAATTCTCGCCGCCTCGGCGTTGGACAAAGCCCGCAAGATGCTTAGAATTTCCCTGTCTTCTGACAGAATTCCCGAAAACCCGTTGTGGCGCCTGCCAGACCCGATGACGGGACAGGCACGGGCCGGAAAGGACAGTGACCATTGCCCCATGAAACGCCCCTGATCACCACCCTTGTCGCGGGCTTTGGCCTGGCCTTCCTGTTCGGCCTTCTGGCCCAGCGGCTGAAATTGCCGCTGATCGCGGGCTATCTGCTGGCGGGTGTGGTGATCGGGCCGTTCACGCCCGGCTATGTGGCCGACATGGGGCTGGCGACGGAACTGGCGGAACTTGGGGTGATCCTCCTCATGTTCGGGGTGGGACTGCACTTTTCCCCGCGCGACCTGATGGCCGTCAGGGCAATCGCGGTGCCCGGCGCCTTGGGCCAGATCACTGTTGCGACGAGTTTCGGCACCCTGATGGGCTGGATGCTGGGCTGGACGCTTGGTGCCGCGCTGATCTTTGGCCTGGCGCTGTCGGTCGCCTCAACCGTGGTGCTGCTGCGCGCGTTGCAGGAACGCGACCTGATCGCCACGGACAAGGGCCGGGCGGCCGTGGGCTGGCTGATCGTCGAGGATCTGGTGATGGTGCTGGCGCTGGTCCTGATCCCGCCCTTGGCTGGGCTGCTGGGCGGCGTCCCGATCCCCGTGGCCGAGGAGGCCGAGATTGTCGCCGAGGCGGGCATCGGCATCGGCCCCATCGCGGCGACGGTGCTGATCACGCTGGTCAAGGCGGCGGCCTTTGTTGCGCTGATGCTGGTCGTCGGGCGGCGGGTGATCCCTTGGGTGCTGCACACCGTGTCACACACCAAATCGCGTGAGCTTTTCCGGCTGTCCGTCCTGGCCATCGCGCTGGGCGTGGCTTACGGCGCGACGCATTTCTTTGGCGTGTCTTTCGCGCTGGGGGCCTTCTTTGCCGGCATGGTGATGTCGAGTTCCACCCTCTCCTCGCAGGCGATGCGTGAGACCTTGCCGCTGCGCGATGCCTTTGCCGTCCTGTTCTTCGTGTCGGTGGGAATGCTGTTCAACCCCGGCGTGATCCTGACCGCCCCCCTGGCGCTGGTGGGGACGGTGGTCATCATCGTGGGGGTGAAATCGGCGGTGGCCTATTACATCATCCTCGGCTTCGGGCATGACCACGAAAAGGGGCTGACCATCGCCGCCAGCCTGGCCCAGATCGGTGAATTTTCGTTCATCCTGATCACGATGGGCGTCAAGCTGGCCATCGTCCCGACCGAGGCGCGCGATCTGGTGGTGGCGGGGGCGATGATCTCGATCCTGTTGAACCCGCTGTTGTTCCACCTGCTGGACCGGCGGGCGGTGCGAAAGGCGGCCATGGGCGCGGCGGTGGATGCGCCGACCCCGGGCCCCTGACCTAAAGCCCCGCTTCGGCGGCGATCTCGGCCTTCGATTTCCGCGCGCGTTCGGTGGCGGACTTAAGCTGGCCACAGGCGGCCATGATATCCTCACCCCGCGGGGTGCGGATCGGGCTGGCGTAACCGGCGTGATAGATGATGTCGGCAAAGGCATGGATGCGGTTGCCGGAAGACCGTTTGTACGGCGCGCCGGGCCATTCGTTGAACGGGATCAGGTTCACCTTGGCCGGAATGCCCTCCAGCAATTTCACCAGCCGGTGTGCGTCTTCCTTGGTGTCGTTCACGCCTTCCAGCATCACATACTCGAACGTGATCCGTTCCGAGTTCGACAGGCCCGGATAGGCCTTCAGCGCCTCTAGCAGCGTCGCGATGTTCCAGCGCTTGTTGATCGGTACCAACTGGTCGCGCACCTCATCCGTGGTGGCGTGGAAGCTGACGGCCAGAAGGCAGCCGATCTCGGTCGCGGTGCGGGCAATTTCGGGGACAACGCCAGAGGTGGACAGGGTGATCCGGCGGCGGCCAAGGGCGATGCCTTCGTTGTCCATCACGATCTTCATCGCGTCACGGACGTTCTCGAAGTTGTACAAGGGCTCGCCCATCCCCATTAGCACGATGTTGGAGATCAGCCGGGTTTCATCCTTCGGCGCGCCCTGCACCGGCCATTCGCCAAGGTCGTCGCGGGCGAGCATGACCTGGCCGACAATCTCACCCGCCGTCAGGTTGCGGACCAGCTTCTGCGTGCCGGTGTGGCAGAAGGAGCAGGTCAGCGTGCAGCCAACCTGAGAGGAAATGCAAAGCGTGCCCCGGTCGGTTTCGGGGATATAGACCACCTCAACCTCATGCCCGCCGGCGATGCGGACCAGGTATTTGCGGGTACCATCTTCGGAGATCTGGCGGGTCACCACCTCAGGCAGGTCAATCGTGAAATGGTCTGCCAGAAGCGCGCGATAGTCCTTGGCAAGGTTGGTCATCAGCGCGAAATCACGGACGCCCCAGTGATAGACCCACTGCCAGAGCTGCCCCAGCCGCATCTTGGCCTGCTTTTCTGGCGTGCCAGCCGAAATCAGCGCCTCCCTCAGCTGGTCGCGGGTCAGACCGATGATGTTGGTCTTGTCCGACACGGGCAGCTTGCGCGGCAGGGTCAGCACGTCTTGCGTGATCGGGGCGGTCATCGGGGCAGATCCTTGCTTCGGGCCTTGCGACAGGCGATCTGGTGAGGGTGCGGTGCATATAGGCCATCCGCCACAAAAACAAAAGCGCCCCGCGACGGGGGCGCCTTCATAGCGTTGGTCAGGCTTACTGGCAGCGCGCTTCGGCGTCGGTCATTGCGGCGGTGAAGCCGCGCAAGCTGAACGTGTCCTGCGTCTGGGTGCCCCGGCCCGACCGCGCGGTCATCACTGCCGTGGTGCCGTTCTTCATCGCCGCCAGCAGGGCCGCGTCATCCTCGGCACTTCCTGGCCAGGCCCATTCGCCATCGGTGAAGAGCTGGTAAGGCTGGCCATCGATCGTCACATCCACCGTAGACCCGCCCGCAAAGGGATAGCCGCCGGTAAAGCTGATCTCACCGGGTTTGCCGGGCCGGAAGGTCACGAACAACAGCACATCGCCCCGCCGGACCGACACGGGCTGGCCATCGCGGGTGTTGTTCATTTCCGTCGGCTTCGAGACGCCCCAGCACTCCTTGGGGTTTTCTTCGGTGAAGACGTTCCAATCGGTCATCGTGGCGACCCGGTTGGTGGATTCCTGTGCGAAGCTGGCCGTGGCGGCAAAGCTGATCGCCGCAATCGCAGCCATGCGACCGAAAAGGGAAGTCATGTGTGACGCAGCCTCCAAGCTGTCTTGTGCCTTTGTGCCGCTGCCCCTGGGGTCTTTGCAACCCTTTTGACTGGCGCGGCACGGCTCTACCCGATAATCCATCCTTAGACAAAAACACCAATCCGCGAAAGCCCCGTGGGCGACAATTCGCGCAGTTGTGACGGGATGCCGACGATGACCAGACCGCAACCGATGGCCGACCTCTGGCGTGGCGGCCTTCTGGAAAGCAGCCATGCCGGCCATGCCGTGATCTGCGACAGCGCCGGTGTGGTTGAGGCCTGGGGTGACCCCGATGCCGTGATCTTCCCCCGCTCGTCCTGCAAGATGATCCAGGCGCTGCCCTTGCTGGAAACCGGCGCGGCTGAGGCGGCGGGCTTGACGGATGCGCATCTGGCCTTCGGCTGCGCCAGCCATCAGGGCGAGGCGCGGCATGTGAAATTGGCCGGTGACTGGCTGTCGGGCCTTGGCCTCGCCGAGCCTGACCTGCGCTGCGGCGCGCATGAACCCTATGACCGGGATGAGCGGAACCGCCTGATCAAGACCGACGAAAGCCCCTGCCAGCTGCACAACAACTGCTCGGGCAAGCATTGCGGCTTTCTGACTGTGACGAGGCACCTGAAAGCCGGGCCGGAGTATGTTGAGGTTGACCACCCCCTGCAACGAATGATCCGCCAGACGACCGAAGAGGTGACCGGCGAAACCGTCGCCGGCTACGGGATTGACGGCTGCTCTGCCCCGAATTTCGCGATGACGGTCACGGGCCTTGCCCGCGCCATGGCCAGCTTTGCCAATGCCAGCGATGGCGGCGACACCCGGTCGCGCGCCATGCACCGACTGACCCGCGCCATGGCGACCTACCCGGAGCTTGTCGCCGGGGAAGGCCGGGCCTGCACGGAACTGATGCGCGCCATGGGCGGGCGCGTGGCGCTGAAGACCGGGGCCGAGGCGGTCTTCGTGGCGATCCTGCCGGACCAGAAACTGGGCATGGCGCTGAAGATCACCGATGGCGGCACCCGCGGGGCCGAGGCGGCGATCACCGCCCTTCTGATCCGCGCCGGGGTGCTGGAGGCCAACCACCCGGCGGCCAGAAAGCGGCTTGGCGGCCCCCAGACCAACTGGCGCGGGCTTTACACCGGCGAGACGCGGCTGGCCCCCGGATTTCCCGGCTGATTTGTCCGGTTGATTTGAAGGCTGAAGCCGGTAAACTTTGCCAATGAACGCAAGCGGGCCCATCCCCTTTCCAACCCCCAACCCCAGCTTTGATGAGGTTGTGCGCTTTGACCGCAAAGAGCTGAACCTGATCCTGCGGGTCTATGGCCAGATGGTCGCGGCGGGCGAATGGCGGGACTATGCGATTGGCGCCTTGCGCGATCTGGCGGTCTTCAGCGTCTTTCGCCGGACCGCCGAACACCCGCTCTACCGGATCGAAAAACGCCCAAAGCTGCGGGCGCGGCAGGGGCTTTACGCCGTGGTCGGCATGGATGGCCGGGTCCTGCGCCGGGGCCAGGACCTGGAGCAGGTCCTGAAAGTGCTAGAGCGGCGGTTGATCGGCCCGGTCTGATCTGGCTTGATTGGCGCTCTAAAGCACCCGCTGCCGCGCCTGCACCAGCCCACCACCGCCCGCCGAGATGCGGGCAATCGCTTCACGGATGCCTTCGTAGGACACCGACATCGTGTGGCCGTTGGCATGGATCAACAGGGTTTCGTTCACCACCATCGCCACATGACCGCGCCAGAAGATCAGGTCACCGCGCTGCAGCGTGTCATTCGGGGCAAGCGCCCGGCCCATCGACATCTGCATGTCGCTGTCGCCGGGGCAATGGCGGCCCGTGGCATGCAGCGACGCCTGCACAAGGCCCGAACAATCGATCCCGAAGCTGGAGTTGCCGCCCCACAGATAGGGCGTGCCCAGAAGGCTTTCGGCAACCGACACCGGATCGGGGGCCTCATGGTCCAGCGGGCGGATATGGCACATCGGCACATAGCCGTAGGGCGTGTTGGCCCAGGCCCCCCAGGCGCCGATCACCGCCAGCCGCGCGCCAAGGCTGAGGCTGGCCGTTTCGGGCGACTGCACCAGCGGCTCGGTGTAAAGATGCGTGGCCGGGGCGGCCACCCAATGCGTGACCTCGGGCCCGCGCCCGACCGATTTTTCCTGGATCCAGCCGCAATAGCCGTCCCGCAGCGATTGTACGAAGACATGGCCCTGATCGCGGTCGATCAACAGCACATTCGCCCCCATCAGCAGCTGGCGGGTGCGTGCGCCCCCGGGCTTGTCCAGAAGGTTGGTCATCGGCACGACGATCTGGGCGAATTCGCCTTCGGTGAAATGGGCCTTCACCTTGCCTTGCAGGCTGACATGGGCGACCCGGCCAGAGAACGGGGTGGTGCGCTTGTCCATCACGGGGTCCTCATGTTCAGCAGGGCAGGCAGGGCCGACAGCACCGCGCGTGCGCCTTGGCCCACCCCGCCTTTCGGGCGGGCGGGCTGGTCGCTGGGCGTGTGGCCGTAGATGTCAAAGTGGATGTAGCGCGGCGCAGCCACAAAGCGCCGCAGGAACAGCGCCGCGGTGATCGACCCGGCAAAGCCAAAGCCGGGCGCGTTATCAAGGTCGGCAATCCCGGGTTCGATGACCGGCTCATAGGGGTCATGGAACGGCAGGCGCCAGACCGGATCGGCGGCAGCGGTGGCCCCCGCCTCAAGTGCGGCGGCAAGGGCGGGATCGTCGGTGTAATAGGGCGCAAGGTCCGGCCCCACCGCCACCCGCGCCGCCCCGGTCAGCGTGGCCATCGAGATCACCAGATCCGTGTCTTCCTCACAGGCCAGCGCCAGTGCATCGGCCAGAACCAGCCGCCCCTCGGCGTCGGTGTCGTTGACCTCAACCGTGAGGCCCTTGCGGCTGGTCAGGATGTCCTTCGGTTTCAGCGCATTGCCCGAGATCACATTTTCGACCGCCGGGATCAGGACGCGTAAGCGAAGCGGCAGGTTCAGCGCCATGATCATCTGGGCCAGCCCCAGCACCGTCGCCGCACCGCCCATGTCCTTCTTCATCAGGTTCATGCCCGAGGAGGGCTTCAGGTTCAGCCCCCCGGTGTCAAAGCACACGCCCTTGCCAACCAGCGTCAGCGCCGGGCCGTCCGTGCCCCAGCGCATGTCCAGAAGGCGCGGCGCGCGCGGGCTTGCGCGGCCGACGGCGTGGATCATCGGAAAGTTCTGCTTGACCAGATCCTCGCCCACGATCGCGCGGGCCTTGGCCCCAAAGCGGGCGGCCAGTGCCTTCAGGGCAGCCTCAAGCTCCTCCGGGCCCATGTCCTGTGCTGGGGTGTTGATCAGGTCGCGGGTCAGCGCCTCACCCTCGGCCATGGCGATCAGGCGCGCGGCATCCACGCCGTCGGGGCAAACCAGCCGCGGCAGGACCGCAGCCTTCCGCCCCTGGCGATAGCGGTCAAACCGGTAGCCAGCCAAAAGCCAGCCCAGCGCCGCCTCGGCCCGTTCGGCATCCGTCATGTCCCCCGTCAGGACCCAATCCCCGGCGGGCAGGTTGCCCACGGCCTTCGCGATCCCGAACCGCCCCCGCCGCCGCGCCTGCGCCGTGCCAAGCCCGACCACCGCCGCCACCACCGCGCCACTGGCATCCGGCAGCGCCCGTGCATCGCCAAGCCCGGCCTCAAACCCGGTTGCTGCCAGCCATGGAGCCCACTGCGCCCCGGGGCCGGCAAGGAAAGCCGCCAACCCCTCGGCCCGAACGGTGTAAAGCGCGCGCGCCCGGTCACTGGGCGCGGCAAAGGCATAGGTGGAGGGAGATGTCATGCTGCGGTCAATCACTACGGTTGTCTTCGACGTCTACGCCACGGGTCGCGCCATCCTGCTGTAGTGAAGGAGGAATCCCCCGCCACGCAAGCATGCCATGCCAGCCCATGCCGAGTTTTGCACCAATTTCCCCCGATTGCGGCAATTGGCCGCCAGTCGGCGAGAAACGCCGTTAACCAATGACCACTCAGGATTGTGGGCAATGAAGGTGGCACAACTGATACTTGTATCCATCACCGATTCGCCCAGCGCTGCCCCCGCCCCGAAACCCGCCTAACCTGACAGGTCCGCAATCCCGTGGTCCGGCGAAAGTGACCGCTCTGCCACCCGCATCAGCCGCGCCCAGACGGCCGAAAAGGCCGTGCCATCCGCCCGTTCCAGACAGGACTGCAGATCGCCTGCCACCTTGGCCAAAGTGACCAGCCCGATGTCATCGGCCAGCCGCCGCAACCGCGCCAACTGCCCGCCCAGATCGCGCAGGTCCTGCGCGCGGACCTTTTCGACGATCCCCGCCATCGTCAGCGCCAGGTCCCCCAGCGCCCGCGTCACCAGTTGTTCAGCGGTCGGCGCGCCGAGGTTGCGGTAGATTTCCGCCACCGCATCGACGTCCTGTCGCACCACTTCGCGTGGTCGCAGCACGGCCACTTCTGTCATGTAAACACCCGATCTTCCATCACTACCCAAGCCCCATCCTGAAGCCTCATGCTGAAGAAAGGGTTGCCCCCGCCGGGGGCCTCGCAGGAATTGCCTCTCGAATTTTCATTGAATGCCGCATAGGCAGGGGACAGCGACCATGGCGTCACGCGACCAAGGACCCTGAACATGACCGAGATCCGCCCCCTGCCAACCTATCTGGCGCAGCGCTTTCACGGCTGGCGCGCCACCACCTATCAGGACAACCGCGCCTGGTATCGGCGGCTTGCCACCAGCGGCCAGCACCCGCGCGCCATGGTGATTTCCTGCTGCGACAGCCGGGTGCATGTCACCAGCATCTTCGGCGCGGATGAGGGTGAATTCTTCATTCACCGCAATGTCGCGAACCTTGTGCCGCCCTATAACCCCGATGGCGAATATCACGGCACCTCGGCAGCGGTTGAATATGCCGTCACCTCGCTGGGCGTGGCGCATATCGTGGTTCTGGGCCATTCTAACTGCGGCGGCGTGAAGGGCTGCCATGACATGTGCCGCGGCCACGCGCCCGAGCTTGAGGAGAAGTCCAGCTTCGTCGGCCGTTGGATGGACATCCTGCGCCCCGGTTTCCAGGCCGTCGCCCATCTGCCCGAGGATCAGATTTTGCAAGCGCTGGAAAAGCAGGCCGTGCTGACCAGTCTGGCAAACCTTTTGACCTTTCCCTTCGTGAAGACCGCTGTCGATGATGACCGGCTGACGCTGCACGGGCTCTGGACCGACACCGGCGAAGGCGGGCTGGAGCAGTTTGATCCCGCCCGCAACGGTTTTGTCCCAGTCTGATCGCCCTCAGGCGTAGGCGGCCCGGATCATCGCTTGCAGCACCGGCAAGAGGCGGGCCTCGGCCTCCTCCGACGCCATTCCGGCGGGGCCAAGGATTGCAATCCCCTCGACCGCAGCGATGATGACCGCGTTGATCGCCGCGGCATCGGTGCGTTCAGGCGGGGTCAGGCTGCCGCGCCGGTCGGCCAGCCAGGCGGCAAGGGCCGCGCCCCGCGCTTTTTGGAAGGCTTCGGTCGCGGGCGAGGGGGTGCTGGCCTCCATCAGCCGCAACTGGCGGTATAGCCGGTCCTGCATCAAGTGGCGCAGCAGGGCGGCCGCCAGACCTTCGATCAGCCCGCCATAGCCTGGCGCGGCGACGGGGGCAGTCGCAAGGGCGGCGGCCATCCGTTCGGCCACCTCGGCCCCCGCTGCGGCCATCAGCCCGTCCAGCCCGCCGAAGTAGCGGTAGATCAGCTGTTTGTCTGCCCCCGCCCGCCTTGCCACGGCGTTGACGCCCAGGGCGCCAAAGCCTTCGTCCGCCACAAGGTCAAGCACCGCATCAAGGATGCGCTGGCGGGTTTCGTCGCGGTTGCGGGTCATCAGGCTCCTTAATGTCACCAGTTGGTGACTTTTTGCTTGCGCGGTGGTTCAGGCCGATGTATGTCACCAATCAGTGACAACCGCAACCGCAACTCTGACCAAGGAAAGACCTATGTTTGCCCCGCCCATCCGACGCCCCGCTTATCCGTTCACCGACAGCCTGCCCGTCAAGCGCCCATATGGGGTTGCTGCCGCGTTGGCCGCCCTCGCCATCGGGTTCAACCTGCCCTATGCGCGGCTGGCGGTGATCTTCGACTATCCCGGCATCCTGCGCCAACCGGCGGAAGAGATTCTGCAGGCCTTCGCCGCGGGTGGGCCGGGTCTGGTGCTGACCTGGTATGCTTTCGCCCTTGCGGCCCTGCTGTTCGTCCCGGTCGCCATGGCCCATGCGCTGGCGGCCAGGCGGGCGCAGACGCAGACCGCGTTGGCCATCGCCGCGGCCGTCGCCGGGGCGTTGGCCGGCATGCTGCAGGCCATGGGCCTTTTGCGCTGGGTGATGGTGGTGCCGGGGCTGGCAGCCTCGGGCGATGTTGAGGGGTTCACCCTCCTCCACGCCTTTGCCGGGGTCGCCGTGGGCGAGCATTTGGGCCAGCTTCTGACGGCTTTTCACGTCGCCCTAGTGGCTCAGATGCAGCGGCCCGAGCGCGCGCCCCGGACTGCCCTTCTGGGCCGGCTGACCGCCGCTGCCATCACCGTCGGCGCCTTTGAAGGCGTGGTGCTATCCGTCGGTGCCGATGGGTCTGCCTTCGGGCTGGTGGCCGTTGCGGGCTATCTGGGCCTGACGGTCTGGATGCTGGCTTCAGCCCGGCATCTGATGCGGCAACGCTGGTAAACGCCTTCCTAACGCCGGAAAGCCGCGCGGTGATTTCAATGGTTTGATGGGGTGTCCCGGCCCGGGACACCCTTTCCTTCAACGCAGGATCATCCCCTCAGGCCAGGACAGGCGATGCTCCAGCGTGATGGTCGCCTTGCCTCCGGCGGGCACCTCCAGCTCCCAGGCCAGGATGCCGCGCTGGCCGTCCACGTCTACCTCGGTCGGGGCGGGGGTGGCGGTGACCTCAACTTCAAGCTCGTCCTGCTCGCTGTAAGGCACCTGATCCAGAAGCCGCACCGGCCAGCCCTCATCCCCGGTGTTTTCCACCGTGATGAGCGCGCTTTCGGTCCGTTCGTTCGAGGTGGTGAAAACCCCCGTCTCCCCCTCGGCTGCGACCGGCATCTCACGCTTGATCCGCAGGGTTTCCAGCGCGCCGAAGGCCACGTCCGTCTCAACCCCCGGCGCGATCACGTCCAGCCAGGCGGTGCCGACCAGAACGCCCTCGCGGTAAAGCATCGCCTCACCCGGCAACAGGGGTTCATCGCTGGCATTGGTGAAGCTGGCCATGACAAAGGCGGTGCGGTCCATCCGCGGCACGGCGACCGCTTCCACGACCGGGGTGAAGGCTAGGCTATCCAGCGCCAACCGCAGGTCTTCGGCACCCGAGGCGACGGTGACGGTTTCGGGATAGCGGTAGACGACGGTATCGCCTTCCATCCCGGCAGCGGCGGTGATCGGGGCGGGGGCGGCTTCGGCCACAGCGGCCCCCATCAGCGCATCCTCGGCCACCGACTTGCGTGCCAGTTCCGCGACCTCGGCCTCAGGCCCGATGCTGCGCAGGTCCGGCCAGAGCGTTGACGGTGCCGCCTGCTGCGCAGGGGCAGAGGAGGAGAGGGTGAGGGCCACATCCGACCAATCCTCACCCGTGTACTGCGTCACCAGAACCGACCGGCCAAAGGCCAGCGCGTTGCCACCGTCGCGGGTCAGGTTCAGATCATAGAACGGCCGCCAGCTGGCCCCGCCGACGTATTGGGTGATGGTCACCGTCTGCTCGCCCGCCGCAGCGGCGGTGAGCGAGACGGACAATGCGGTATAATCCATGTCGGCCGAGGGCAGCGCATCAAGCGCAGCTTGTGCCTTTGCCAGCGCCTCTTGTGCGTCCTCAACCGCCTTTTGCGCAGGGAAAAGGTCGGCCCGGGCGGCAAGGGCGGCCTGGCGGGCGGCAAGGGTTTCCGAGCCGATCATCGCGGCCATGGCCTTGATGCTGTCGGGTGTCGCCGCATCAGGCAGCGCCCCGGTGAAGGAGGACAGGAACCGCACCTGCGCCTCGGCCGCGTCCACCTGGGCCTGCACGGCATCAAGCGACAAGAGGGCGGTCTGCAGGGCGGCCTCAAGACGCTCCACCTCGGCCTTGGCGGCCTCTTGGTCGGGGGTCAGCGGGTCCTCGCGCGGGGGCAGGCGGTCGGCGCGCAGACTGAAGGCGCCAAGCTGCAGGCCTTCGCCCGGGGTGATCTGGATCAGGCCGGGTTCGCTTTCGGCGGGCAGGTCATTGACCAGCAGGTCATGCGCGCCCGCGCTGGGGGCGGTGAAGGTCACCTCACGCGTCAGCTTGGCGCCTTCCGGGTAGACGGTGACGGCCACAATGCGGCTGGTCGCGGGCAGGGTATCGGCCCAGACGGGCAGCGCGGTCGAGGCAAGCAGGAGGTTCAGGAGGGCACGCATGGTCGGGGCCTTTCGGGCTGGGATTGCGGGCAAGTTAGGGCCGGCCGTCAAGGCCGCACAAGTCGGCGAAACCAGCCCGGGGGGGAGACCAAGGACATGGGCTTCGCTTGCGTCAAATCCCTTTCCGGCTCAGTTCCGCATTGGCGTTGCGATCAGGATCTGCAGGTCTTGCATCGGGGTGAAATCGGTCTTTTCCATCACGAAGGTCGTCGGTCCGGTCTTCTTGATCCCATCGGCGCAGAGCGACAGGATGTTGCGCACATCGCCCTTGTCGATCGTCAGCTTGAAGCGCCCGATCGGACCGGCCCAGCTGTTGGCCGTGCGCAGCACATAGGCGATGTTCCACGACATGCCCATCGAATAGGGCTCGCTCCCATCTTCGGGCGTTTGCGAAAGCGCCTTGACCAGCCCTTTTGAGGTGCCCTCGTCAATGCAATACTGGTCGACCACGGATTGCTGATAGTCCTCCGGCGGATGCGACCAGCCGAAAATCCCCCCGCCTGAGCGGTTTTCATATGCATGGCTGATCCGGGTGACCTGCCCCGCCGGAAAGGTCTGGGTCCAGTGATAGCGCAGCACGATGGACCAGTTCGGATAGAAATAGCCGGGGGCAAGGTCGGCCAGACCCAGCGCCATGGCCTCCTCGCGCTGGGCGTCGGTCAGGCGGTCCATCGCTTCGGTCACATGGCTGGGGTTCAAGGACAGGGGCAGGCCAAGGCGGGCCAGATCGGCGGTCACATCGCGACCGGGGGTGTCATACTGGCTGGACAGGGGGCGGGCCTCGTCATAGGGCGGTTCAATCACGGCGATGCGGTCGATGGTCAGGCTGACCGGTTGGCCGTCGACAGTGGCGGTGAAGTTCACCAGATTTGGGCGATCCCGGTCCTCCGGCAGGTTCCAGTCGCTTTCGAGGACATAGCCGACATGGATCGGCGGCAGGGGAAAGATCACCTCACCCGTGACATCGGAACTGGTGAGGTTGCGGAAGGTGTAGTCCACGGTGATCCGGTCGATCCCGATGAAAAGATCCTCGGTCTCCATGGCCACGGCATCGGTCTGGGAAAAGGTCAGTCCGGTGGCGGTAAGCCCGCCGAAACCGTCATTGGCCAGGACCATGGCCGGGGTGACAAGAAAGGCGAGCGCAAGACGAAGCCGCATGAAATCCTCCGGGGGCAATTCCCGGCATCTGACGCCTTGGGACGGATTCCCGCAAGTCCCGCCCGCGCCGACGCGCCGGAGTTTTGGAAAACTCCGGACCGGAGCCTTTTAAGGCTCCGGCGCGATTTCTTCGAAGAAATCGCCCTTGCGCCCGGGGAAGGGGCTTGCCAGAACGGCCAGCCAGGTTTCCGGAGGTCCCATGCGCGTCGGCATTGCCGCCCTTGTTCTTGCCTATCTCCTTAGCCAGTTCTACCGGGCCTTCCTGGCCGTGCTGTCGCCGGTTCTTCAGGCCGAGTTGGGGGCGACGGCGGCTGATCTGGCCAACGCTTCGGGCTGGTGGTTTCTGGCCTTTGCGGCGGTGCAGCTGCCAATTGGCATGGCGCTGGACCGGTTTGGCCCAAGGCGCACGGCGGGGGTCTTGATGACCGTGGGCACCGGCGGGGCGGCGCTTTTTGCCTTGGCAAGCGCGCCCTGGCAGCTGAACCTTGCGATGGCGCTGATCGGGGTGGGCTGCGCGCCGGTCTTGATGGCCTGCTATTACATCTTCGCGCGGAGTTACTCGCCCGCAGTCTTCGGCACGCTTGCGGGGGTGACGATCGGGGTCGGTTCGCTTGGCAACGTGGCCGCGTCTTTGCCCCTGTCCGCGGCGGTGGAGGCCTTTGGCTGGCGGGGCGCGGTCTGGGGGTTGACCGGGTTCACCGGGCTGGTGGCGCTGGCGATCCTGGCGCTGGTGCGCGATCCACCCAGCCTGGCGCGAGAAGAGAAGGGGTCCCTCCTTGACCTGCTGCGGATGCCCGCGATCTGGCCGATCCTGGCGATGATGACGGTCTGCTACATGCCGGTGGCGGGTCTGCGGGGGCTATGGGTCGGGCCTTACTTCAGCGACGTGCACGGCTATGACGCGGGGCAGATCGGGCAGGTCAGCCTGTGGATGGGGCTGGCGATGGTGGTGGGCAACTTTGCCTATGGCCCCTTGGACCGCTGGGTGGGCAGCCGGAAATGGGTGATCTTTTCCGGAAATGCGCTGACGGTGCTGTGCCTTCTGGGCCTCTGGGCCTTTGCCGGCGGCCAGCCCGCGCTGGCGGCGGGGCTTCTGGTGGCGGCGGGGTTGTTCGGGGCCAGCTTTCCGATGGTCGTGGCGCATGGCCGGGCCTTCATCCCTCAGCACATGATGGGGCGGGGGGTGACACTTCTGAACCTGTTCGGCATCGCGCCCATCGGCATTGCCCAGATCGTCACTGGCCGCATCCATGCCGCCACCCCCGCTGACCCGACCCACGCGCCCTATCAGGCGGTTTTCCTGTTCTTTGCCGTCACCACGGCCATCGGGCTGGCGGTGTATCTTTGGTCGCGCGACCGAACCGATTGACCGCTACCCCCTTCCCCCCGACGCGCCCTTGGGATAACAGGCCCCGTCCCCATGCCGGGGGCGCATAAGGAGAACCCCGATGGGCTACAAGGTCGTCGTCGCGGGTGCCACGGGCAACGTGGGCCGCGAAATGCTGAACATCCTGGCGGAACGTGAGTTCCCGGTGGATGAGATCACCGCACTTGCCTCGCGCAAGTCGCTGGGCACTGAAGTCAGCTTTGGCGACAAGACCTTGAAATGCAAGGATCTGGACACCTTCGATTTCACTGGCTGGGACATCGCGCTGTTCGCCATCGGGTCGGACGCGACGAAGATCTATGCCCCCCGGGCGGCGGCGGCTGGCTGCGTGGTCATCGATAACTCCAGCCTTTATCGCTATGACCAGGACGTGCCGCTGATCGTGCCCGAGGTGAACGCGGACGCGATCTTTGGTTATTCCAAGAAGAACATCATCGCGAACCCCAACTGTTCGACCGCGCAGATGGTGGTGGCGCTGAAGCCGCTGCATGACCGCGCGACGATCAAGCGGGTGGTGGTGGCGACCTACCAGTCCGTCTCGGGTGCCGGGAAAGAGGGTATGGATGAGCTCTGGGACCAGACCAAGGCCGTCTACAACCCGGTGCAGGAAGTGCCGCCGAAGAAATTCGCCAAGCAGATCGCCTTCAACGTGATCCCGCAGATCGACGTTTTCCTGGACTCGGGCGAGACCAAGGAAGAATGGAAGATGGTGGCCGAGACGAAGAAGATCCTCGACCCCAAGATCAAGGTCACCGCGACCTGCGTGCGTGTGCCGGTCTTCGTCGGCCATTCCGAAGCGATCAACATCGAGTTTGAAGAGTTCCTCGACTGGCAGGAAGCCCAGGACATCTTGCGTGAGGCGCCGGGGATCATGCTGATCGACAAGCGCGAACCCGGTGGCTACATCACCCCCATTGAATGTGTGGGCGAATATGCGACCTATGTCAGCCGCGTGCGGCAGGACAGCACCATCGACAACGGCCTCAGCCTTTGGTGCGTCAGCGATAACCTCCGCAAGGGTGCCGCGCTGAACGCGGTGCAGATCGCGGAACTGCTGGGCAGCCGGGTCCTGAAAAAAGGCTGACGCCGCAGGACCAGGCCCAAAATTTTTCGCCGAAAAATTTTGGGCCTAGGCCGCCTGCGCCAGCATCGGACGTTCGCGGATCGGCAGGTGGACCAGCGCAGAAAACGCCCCCACGCCGACCCCGATCCACCAGACGAGCGTATAGTCGCCGTTCAGGTCATACATCTTGCCGCCCAGCCAGACGCCCAGGAACCCGCCGATCTGGTGCGACAGGAACACGAAGCCGTAAAGCGTGCCCATGTAGCGGATGCCGTAGATATGCGCGACCAGCCCGCTGGTCAGCGGCACGGTTGCCAGCCAAAGCGCCCCCATCACGGCTGAGAACACCAGCACGCTGACCGGCGTGATCGGCAACAGGATGAACACCGCCGCCGCAATCGTGCGCCCGACATAGATTCCGAAAAGCAGGTATTTCTTGGTATAGCGCTTGCCCAGCCAGCCCGCGTAAAGCGTACCGCCGATGTTGAACAGCCCGATCACCGCAATGCTGACCGCGCCAAGGGCCGAGGTCGTGGTCACCCCGATCCCGGCCAGCATCCCGTTCGGGTCGATCGGTCCGCAAAGCTCGGTGACAAAGGCGGGGAAATGGGCGGTGATGAAGGCCAGCTGATAGCCGCAAGAGAAAAAGCCAAGGAAGATCAGCGTATAGGTTGGGTCCTTGAAGGCGCGGACCAGAACGGTGCCAAGCGATTCCTCAAGCTCTTGCCGCGTCGCCAGCTTTGGGCTGCGCAGGAACGGCAGCGCGAACAGCGTGGCAAGGATCACCAGCGCAAAGACCAGAAAGACCGATTGCCAAGGCATGAACCGCATCAGCCATTCAGCCGTGGGGGCGCCGAAGACCTGCCCTGCCGACCCCGCCGCCGTGGCGATGCCAAGCGACATGGACCGGTTCTCTGCGCTTGTGGCGCGGCCCACGATGGCCAGGATCACGCCGAACCCGGTCCCCGCGATGCCGAAGCCGACCAGAATTGCCAACAGCTGATGCTGGCCGGGGGTGACGGCATAGGACGACAGCACAAGGCCTGCCGCATAAAGCAGAGCCCCACAGATGATCGCCTTACGGTCGCCAAACCGCTCGGCCAGCGCGCCAAAGATCGGCTGGCCGATGCCCCAGGCCAGGTTCTGGATCGCAATGGCCAGCGAGAAATCGGCGCGAAGCCAGCCGAATTCGGCCGCGATGGGGATCTGGAACACGCCAAAACTGGCGCGGATCGCAAAGGAAAACATCAGGATGACGCAGCCGGCAATCAGGACCGGGGTCAGGAGGGGGGTCTTGGTCATCTGCAGGCCTCGCTGGTCAGGCGGGGAAGGTGCGCCCGGCCGCACGCGCCGTCAAATGGAGAATTGTGATGGGTACAGAGCCGGAAGAGTTGCCCACTTTCTGTGCGTCACGTTGCGTTTGTGCCGCAGATGCCCAAGTTTCAGGCGATTTCTCCGGGCCAAGCGCTGGCAGTCCTGTCACACCAGCCAAAGGCCCGCTATGCGCGGCGGGCAGCGGGGCGGGAGGGTCAGATGCAGGACTGGTGGCGTGGTGCCGTGACCTATCAGGTCTATCCCCGGTCGTTTCAGGACAGCAACGGTGATGGGGTGGGCGATCTGCCCGGCATCACCGCGCGCTTGCCCTACCTGGCTGATCTGGGGGTAGAGGCGGTCTGGCTTTCACCGTTCTTCCGCAGCCCGATGAAGGACATGGGCTATGACGTCAGCGATTACTGCGACGTTGACCCGGTCTTTGGGACCCTTGCCGATTTTGACGCGCTCGTGGCAAAGGCGCATGGGCTGGGCTTGAAGATCATCATCGATCAGGTCCTCAGCCATTCTTCGGACCAGCACCCGTTTTTTGCGGAAAGCCGGGCCAGCCGGATCAACCCCAAGGCGGACTGGTATGTCTGGGCCGACCCGCGCCACGACGGTAGCCCGCCGTCGAACTGGCTGTCGGTGTTCGGGGGGTCTGCCTGGGCCTGGGATGCGCGCAGGAAGCAGTATTACCTACACAACTTTCTGACCAGCCAGCCCGACCTCAACTATCACAACCGTGAGGTTCAGGATTGGGCCTTGGAAACCTTGCGCTTCTGGTTGCAGCGGGGGGTGGATGGGTTCCGCTTCGACACGGTCAACTATTTCTTCCACGACCCCCTCCACCGCGACAACCCCGCCGATTTCCGCGTGAAGGCCGAGGCTGAGGGAAATCCTTACGGGATGCAGTACCATCTCTTTGACAAGAACCAGCCCGAGAACCTGGCCTGGATGGAGCGGATCCGGGGGGTGCTGGACGAGTTCGGGGCCACAAGCGTGGGCGAGATGGGTGAAAGCCACCATGCGATCCGGATGATGGGGGAATACACCGCGCCGGGGCGGCTGCATCAGTGCTATTCGTTTGAGCTTATGGGCTACGATTATTCCGCCGGGTTCTTCCGCGACAGGATCGGCGGCTTCTTTCAGGGCGCGCCGGACGGGTGGCCGATGTGGGCCTTTTCCAACCATGACGTCGTGCGCCATGTCAGCCGCTGGGCCAAGCATGGCGAAAGCGGTGAGGCTTTGGCCAAGCAGGCGGGGGCGCTGCTGTTGGCGTTCGAGGGGTCCATCTGCCTGTGGCAGGGTGAGGAGTTGGGGCAGACCGACACGCCGCTGGCCTTGGAGGAGCTGACCGATCCGCAGGGCATCGCCTTTTGGCCGGAACCCGTGGGGCGCGACAATACCCGGACGCCGATGGTCTGGGATGCTTCGCCCAACGGGGGGTTCACCACGGGAACCCCGTGGCTGCCGGTCAAGCCGGAGCAGGCGGCGCGGCATGTCGAGGGGCAGCTTGGCGCGCAGGGGTCGGTGCTGGAGGCTTACCGGGCGATGCTGGCCTTCCGCAAGGCCAGCGCCCTGCGAGACGGGAAGACCCGGTTCCTGCCAGCGGGCGAGCCGATCCTGGCCTTTCAGCGGGGCGAGGGGGAGGGGGCGATCCTCTGTGTCTTCAACCTGTCGGAGGTGACGCGGGTGGTCACGGTTGAGGGGGTCAGCGCGCCTGTCGGGCCGGGCCAGCATGCCAGCCTGGCCGAAGGGCGGCTGACGCTTGGGCCGAACGGGGTGGCCTATCTGCCGGTCACGGGAGCGGTGACTTTGCAGGACTAAATGTCCCGGGCCGGGACAGGGGCCTCAGGCCAAAGAAAACAACGGGTTAGAAATCCGATTTAAGGACTTGTAAAGGTTTGGCCCGGGCGAAACTGCGGGGTCCGCCCGGGGCCCTTGCGCCCTTAAAGCGGGGTCCAGTGCACCCCGGCGGGGGGGATCGAGACCCCGCCCCATTCGGCCGGAACCGAGTTGTAGTTGAACATGAAGCGGTGCGTCGCGGTATCGCGGCGGCGCAGCCCCTCGGGCAGGGGGTCGGTCTCAATCCCCTCGGCCAGGCAGGCGCGGTGCAGGATGCGGGTCAGGGCCTGGTCATCCGGCCAGCCGGCAAGGTAGTGCAACCGGCCTGCGGACACGAGCGCGGGCCAGCCGTCTTCGGCCACCTCGGTCACCGTCGCCGACCCTTCCAGCTTTTCGCGCCAATGGATCAGCGCGCCGCCTTGGGCCAGAGGTACCGGCACATCGGGCGGCAGGCTTTCGACGCGGATCACCTTTGTATCGAGGCCAGCAAGGTTGGGCGGCAGGGGCACGGGGATCGAGAAGTTCGGCGTTTTGGAATTGGTGCGCGGGCCAAGAATGGCCGTGCCCTGATGGGCGGCAAGCGCGGCTTTCAGGCTGTCGGACAGGGTGAAGAGGCCGGGTGCCAGCACCAGCTTGTAGGCCGAAAGATCGCCCGTGTCGTGGGGCAAGATATCCACGTTCAGGCCAAGGCGGCGCAAGCCCTTGTAGATGTGGAACACCAGCCAGAAGTAGCTGAAGCTACGGCCCTGGGGCTGAATCTCCCACGCCCAGTCTGAGGCATAGTCGAAGATGAGTGCCACGTTGGATTGGGCAGTGCCGACGTCAGGCATGGTGGCGAGTTCGCGGGCCACCGCCTCAGCCTCACCAAAGGCCTGCGCGGGGGCGCTATCGGGGCGCAGAAGACCTGCGTGCATCTGTTCCTGCGCGAAGGGAGCCTGACGCCAGCGGAAATAACAGACCGCTTCGGCCCCGTGGGCAAAGGCCTCCCAGGCCCAGAGGCGGGCCATGCCGGGCAGGGGGTCGGGGTTGTAGGGCGCCCAGTTCACGGGGCCGGGCTGCTGTTCCATGATCCACCAGCGACCGCGCCCGACAGCGCGGTAAAGGTCATGGTGGAAGGCCTGAAAGTCCGGATCACCCTGGCGGACAAAGCGCAGCTTGTGGTCGGCAGGCGCGGGGATGCGGTCCGACAGGAACCCGAGGGGGTAGCTGTCCCAACTGGCGATATCGAGGTCAGCGCCGGTGCCGAAATGGTCAAACTCGGTCACCGCGCCCATGTAGTTGTGCGCGATTGGCGCGGGGGAGTGGCGGCGGATAATCTCGGTCTGCAGGCGGTTGAAGCTGACCACCTCGTCCGAGGCAAAGCGGCGGAAGTCCATCACATGGCTGGGGTTCGGTTCGGTGACCGTCAGGTTCGGCAGGCCGATATCATTGAAATCGCTGTACTCCATCGACCAGAACACATTGCCCCAGGCGCGGTTCAGCGCGTCAGGCGACTGATATTTCTGCGCCAGCCAGTTGCGGAAGGCGGTCTTGGCTGCGTCGGAATAGGAAAGGGTCGTGGCGTGGCAGGCGTATTCATTGTCGGTCTGCCAGGCGGCGACATGGGGGTTCTTGCCGTAGCGTTCGGCCATTGCAGTGACGATGCGGGCGCAGTCGGCCCGGTAGCCGAGATGCGAGAAGCAGTAGTGCCGGCGTGACCCGAAGCCCCGCGGTTTGCCGTCCTTGTCCAGCGCGAGCATGTCGGGGTGGCGGTCCAGCATCCAGCGTGGGGGCGTGGCGGTGGGGGTGCCAAGGACGACTTTCAGCCCGTGGCTGCCCAGCGTCTCAATCGCGCGGTCAAGCCAGGCCCAGTCATAGGTGCCGGGGGTGGGTTCCATCCGGCTCCACGCGAATTCGCCGATGCGGACCCAGGTCAGGCCAAGCGCGGCCATGCGGGCGGCGTCTTCGGCCCATTGTGCTTCGGGCCAGTGTTCGGGGTAGTAGCAGACGCCGAGTGTGCGTTTCAAAGGATCACCTGATGTTCGGTTTGGCCGGTGGCGATGCCCCGGGCCATGAAAGTCTTGCCCGCATGGGGGTGCGCCGTTTTTGCGGCGGCGTCCATGCCTTGCAGGGCGCTGGTGCAATAGAGCGTATCACCGCCGAAGGCCGGGCAAGTGGTGTGGGGCGCGTCAAAGCCGACCGCGCGCAGGAAGGTGCCATCGGGGGCATAGGCGGCAACGCGGGCGGCCCCCCATTCGGCTAACCACATCACCCCGGTCGTATCAATGACCGCGCCGTCGGGGTTGAGGGATTGAGCGGTGAGGTCGAGGTAGGTTTCCGGCTCACCCTTGGGCCAGCCTGCGCTGTCGAGGCCTACGCGCATAACGCGGCCGGTCAGGGTGTCGGAAAAGCAGGCGGTCTTGCCATCGGGGGCGAAGGAGATGCTGTTCGAGATGGCGATGGGGGAGAAGAGCTTGCGAAGCTCACCCTTGTAGAAGCGGTAGATCGCGCCTTTGGCGGGCAGGTCGTCGCCATGCTGTTTGCCTAAGGTGCCGATCCAGAAGCCGCCTTGCGGATCAGCCCGGCCGTCGTTGGAGCGGTTGTCGAGAAGGTCCGCTTCAAGGGGGGTGAGAAGGGTCTTGGCGCTGGTGGTGAGGTTGAAGCGGTAGAGGCCGGTTTCCGAGGCGATCAGAAGTTCGTCGCGGCTGATCCAGCCTGCGGCTGAGGTCATCTCGTCCATCGGCCATTCCAGCGGGCCTGCATCGGTGCGCGAGAGCATGCGTTTGCCGGTGATGTCGAACCAGATCAGCTGCTGGCGGAGGGGGTGCCAAAGCGGGCCTTCGCCAAGCTGGCAGGGGCGGTCATCGAAGATCATGCGAAGGCTGCGTCATGGGCGGCGACGATTG
>JAIYAE010000031.1 GCA_027489175.1 Rhodobacter sp. | reverse complement strand
CCCGTGGGCAGCCAGATCGAAGGCGAAGTCAAGAACATCACCGAATTCGGTCTGTTCGTCGGCCTCGACAACGACATCGACGGCATGGTCCACCTTTCGGACCTGTCGTGGGACCAGCGCGGCGAAGAGGCGATCCAGACCTACCGCAAGGGCGACACGGTGCATGCCGCTGTCACCGAAGTGGACGTCGAGAAAGAGCGTATCTCGCTCTCCATCAAGGCGCTGGGTGAAGACAACTTCACCGATGCGGTTGATGGCGTGAAGCGTGGCGGGATCATCACCGTCGCCGTGACCGCGATCGAAGAGGGTGGCGTCGAGGTGGAATACAACGGCGCCAAGTCGTTCATCCGCCGCAGCGACCTGAGCCGTGACCGTGCCGACCAGCGCCCTGAGCGGTTCCAGGTCGGTGACAAGATCGACGTGCGCGTGACCAACATCGACCCCAAGACCCGCAAGCTGGGCCTGTCGATCAAGGCGCGCGAGATCGCCGAAGAGAAGGAAGCGGTCGAACAGTATGGCTCGTCCGATTCGGGTGCTTCGCTGGGCGACATCCTTGGCGCGGCCCTGAAGGACCGCAGCTAAGCCCTGACTCAGGGTTGAAAAACGAAAGGCCCCGCCCCTGCGCGGGGCCTTTTCTGTTTGGAGGCACCCGCCAAGTCCCCGTTTTTGTTTGTCACGGGACAAATCCTGTCGCTATAGTCCCATGAGAACAAGAGCGTGGCGGCCGCTGCCGGTGGAAACACCAGGGCCGAACCACAGGGGGGACACGACGATGATCCGGTCTGAACTGATCCAGAAGATCGCGGATGAGAACCCGCATCTGACACAGCGCCATGTCGAGCGGATCGTGAATACGGTATTCGAAGAAATCATCGAGGCGCTTGCCAAGGGCGACCGGGTGGAACTGCGCGGCTTCGGCGCGTTCTCGGTCAAGGCGCGGGATGCACGGCTGGGACGCAACCCGCGGACCGGCGAAGCGGTCAAGGTCGATGACAAGAAGGTGCCGTTCTTCAAGACCGGCAAGCTTCTGCGCGACCGGCTGAACGGCAAGTAACCGCCACACTCCTGAACGGCCTTGGCTTGCACCCGGGCGGGATCGGACGGATACTGCCGTCAAAGCCTGGGGGCGCTGCTGCATGATCCGTTACCTGAGACTGCTTGTCATCGGCCTTCTGGCCCTGTCGCTGCTGGCCGTCGCGCTGGCAAACCGCACGCTGGTTCAGGTGCGGCTGTTGCCGGATGATCTGGCGGCGTTGACCGGGCTGACCTGGGGCGCAGAGGTGCCGCTGTTTCTGGTGATTTTTGCGGGCATCGTGGCGGGCGTGCTGATCGGCTTTGTCTGGGAATGGCTGCGCGAAACCCGTATCCGCAGCACCGCCAGCGCCCGCGCGCGTGAAGTGGCCCGGCTGGAGCGCGAGATCGCCGAGTTGCGTGGTGCCGCGGGCACGGCCCCGAAAGACGACGTTCTGGCGCTACTGGAAAAGCGCTGATGCGGGATGTCGCCGTCAAGATCTGCGGGCTGCGCTCTGCGGCCGATATGGAGGCCGTGGTGCGGGCAGGGGCTGCCTATGCCGGGCTGAACTTCTTCCCGAAATCGCCACGCTATGTGACTGCGGCTGAGGCGCGCGCGTTGGCGCTGGCCGCACCCGAAGGGCTGTGCAAGGTGGCGCTGGTGGTCGACGCTGATGACGCCACCCTTGATGCCATCGTGGCCGACGTGCCCTTGGACATGCTGCAGCTTCATGGGCATGAGACCCCCGCCCGCGTGGCCGAGGTGAAGGCGCGCTACGGGTTGCCGGTGATGAAGGTCATCGGCGTGGCCGATGAGGCAGACCTGCGCGGCCTCCTGGACCATTCGCTGGTGGCCGACATGATTCTGATTGATGCCAAGGCCCCGAAGGATGCGGTGCTGCCGGGGGGCAATGGGCTGACCTTTGATTGGCGGCTTCTGGTCGGGCGCAAATGGCTGCGCCCCTGGATGCTGGCCGGGGGGCTGACCGCCGCCAATGTGGCCGAGGCCGTTCGGCTGACCGGCGCGCGGCAGGTCGATGTGGCGTCGGGCGTCGAATCGTCGCCCGGGGTCAAGGACGCCGCTAAGATCGCGGCCTTCGTCGAAGCGGCGCAGGGTGTGCGGGGCGGCGTGCCGATCCTGCGGTAACGAAACGAAGCGGCCGCACCTGAAGGCACGGCCGCTTTCTTCTTGTTCTGCTCGATCAGGGTTACATTGCCGGCAGGATCGTCAGGTCACGGATCGGCTGGTCGGTGCCGGTCAGGGTCCAGGACTGGGTCACCGCACCGGTCGCAAGGTCCACCGTATGGAGGCCGCCGTTCGCGGCCAGCCAGGCGGTGTTGGTGCCGTCGGCCGTGGTGGCCACGTCAAAGCCGACCGGGCCTTCCAGAACCGGGCCAAGCTTGCCGATCGCGGCAAGGGTGCCGTCGTTCGGCGCGGTCTGCTGGATCAGGCCGGAAATGGTGGCGTCGATGTTGAACATCGCGGTCTTTTCCGGCTTGCCGTAGCTATTGGTATAAGCGGCGGCGACGATGTTCGGCGCCTCACCCGCATGCATGTCTTCGGCCACGTAGGCCAGCGCGCCGTCAACGGTCACTTCCCCGGTGTCGGGATTGACGCGGTGGTTCGTGGTGCCGGTCATGTAGCGCAGGCGGTCCGCGGCGGGGTTGAAGTCGACGATGACCGGCGTGTCGGCCAGGGGCAGGGGGGTGGCCATGGTGGCAACCTCGGTCACCATGCCGGTGGCAGGGTCGATCTGGACGATCGCCTGCGCGTCGGTCACGCCGTAAAGCATGCCATTGCCGGGCCGCAGGTCGATGCCGAGGAGACGGGTCACGCCCTGAACCTCGACCGTGGCGGTCACGGCGGCGGTGGCGGTGTCGATGGTCAGAAGCGTGCGGTCGCCGGTCAGGGCAATGGCCGTGTCAGCGGCGGCGGGCAGGGCGGTGCCTGCCAGAAGGGCAGCGGTGGCGAGAAGGCGCATGGGTGTCTCCATCATTGCGGTTACGGTGACAGCTACGGATCGCCGTCCGGGGAAGTTGCAGCGGGGGTGATCACGAAGCCGTCAGACGGGGGCGACCATTTTTCTGCGAAAAATCGGACCGGAGTTTTCGAAAACTCCGGTGCGACGCAGGCGGACCTTTCCCCACGCGACCAATGGCGCTACATCCTTGCGCAACACCAAAGGGGGATGCGTGATGGCCGAGGACGGGTTGAACAGCTTCATGACGGGGCCGGATGAGCAGGGCCGCTTTGGCCAGTTCGGCGGGCGGTTTGTGTCCGAGACGCTGATGCCGCTGATCCTGGAGCTGGAAGAGCGCTATGAGCATGCCAAGACCGACCCCAGCTTCTGGGCCGAGATGGACGATCTCTGGAAGCACTACGTTGGCCGCCCCTCGCCCCTGTACTTCGCCCCACGGCTGACGGAGCATCTGGGCGGCGCCAAGGTCTACATGAAGCGCGATGAGCTGAACCATACCGGTGCCCACAAGATCAACAATGTTCTGGGCCAGATCATTCTTGCCCGCCGCATGGGCAAGACCCGGATCATCGCGGAAACCGGAGCGGGCCAGCACGGGGTGGCGACGGCGACGGTCTGTGCGAAGTTCGGGCTGAAATGCGTGGTCTACATGGGTGCCCATGACGTGGAGCGTCAGGCGCCGAACGTGTTCCGGATGAAGCTGCTGGGGGCCGAGGTGATTCCAGTCACGTCCGGTCGTGGAACGCTGAAGGACGCAATGAACGACGCGCTGCGCGACTGGGTGACCAATGTGCGCGACACGTTTTATTGCATCGGCACGGTTGCGGGGCCGCATCCCTATCCGGCGATGGTGCGGGATTTCCAGTCGATCATCGGCAAGGAAGTGCGCTGGCAGCTGGCCGAACAGGAAGGCGAGGGGCGTCTGCCCGACACGCTGGTTGCAGCCATTGGCGGCGGGTCGAATGCTATGGGCCTTTTCTATCCGTTCCTGAACGATCCTTCGGTCAACATTCTTGGGGTTGAGGCTGGCGGCAAGGGTGTCGATGACCGGATGGAGCATTGCGCATCGCTGACTGGCGGGCGGCCGGGCGTGCTGCATGGCAACCGGACCTATCTTCTGCAGGACAATGATGGGCAAATCCTGGAAGGGTTCAGCATCAGTGCGGGCCTTGATTACCCCGGAATCGGGCCGGAGCATTCCTGGCTGCACGACATCGGCCGGGCGAAATACGTCAGCATCACCGATGCCGAGGCGCTGGAGGCGTTCCAGCTTTGCTGCAAGCTGGAGGGAATCATCCCCGCGCTGGAGCCGTCCCATGCCCTGGCGCAGGTGATGAAGATCGCCCCGACCCTGCCGCGCGACCATATCATCGTGATGAACATGTGCGGCCGGGGGGACAAGGACATCTTCACCGTGGCCAAGCACCTTGGCTTTGACATGAAGATCTAGGACCGGGTTACCCCCAAGGGCGGCGCTGGTGCCGCTTTTGGGGGTCATTCCCGGCCATTTCTGGCAAAAACCCCGTAAACTTACGTTTAGGCATGGCAACAGAAGGTTTATAGCCATTGCCCTAAACTCTCTGCGGATAGAATTACTGTCCGAGTTCGTTGCTTCTGACCTGGCTGATGCATCCCGGCGGTCCTGTGCCGGGGAAACCTGGTCAGGGCCGCCATGCATGGCTGCGCCCCTACGAACGGAGACGGACATGAAACTGAGAACCAAACTGATGATGTTCACCGCGGCGGCTGCGCTGTCGGCGAACATGGCCTTCGCCGCGATCGACGCGCAAAGCCTGGCGGACAGCTACATCGCCGAAGGCTACACCTATGTCGAAGTCAAGGTTGGCCCGACGCAGACCAAGCTTGAGGCCGTGAAGGGCGAACGCAAGGCCGAGGTGATCTACGACAACGCTACCGGCGACGTGATCAAGTCCGAGTTCGAAGATGCCGATGCCGAGTATATCGGCCGCACCGGAATTGAAATCGACACCAGCGACAAGGACTTCGAAGACGCTGATGACGATGAAGATGATGACGACGAAATGGACGACGACGAGAACGACGACGACGAAGATGACGACGATGAAGATGACGACGAGAATGACGACGACGAAGACGACGACGAAGATGATGACGACGACAGCGACGAAAGCGATGAAAGCGACGACGACAACGGCGGCGACGATGATGGCGAAGGCAGCGACGACTGACGCAGTCTGTTGAGGTGAAGAAGGGTCCCGGTCTTGCCGGGGCCCTTTGCTGCGCGCATAGTCGCCTTTGGAAAGACGAGGATTGAGATGACTCTTGGACGCCGGGAGTTCCTGGCCGGGATTGCAGTAGGGCTTGCGGGTGCGCCTGCCCTTGCCCAGGATATTGTGGGCAGCATCATAGGCCAGTTGCGCGATCAGGGCTTCGGCTCTGTGCAGCAGGAAACCACCTTGCTCGGCCGGGTTCGCATCATCGCCGAGCGGAATGACGGCCGGCGCGAGATCATCGTGAACCCCCGCACGGGGGAAATCCTGCGTGACCTCTGGACACCCAAGGCTGGCGGCATCGGAACGGTTCAGATCATCAATGAAGGCTCGGGCAAAGGCGGCGGGTCCAACGGCGATGATGATGAAGACGACGATGAAGACGACGAAGACGGCTCAGGCGGCGACGATGAAGACGACGACGATGAGGATGACAGTGAAGACGGCGGCAACAGCGGCAGCGGTGGCGGTGGCGGCGGAAGTGGTGGTGACGGCGGCGGCGATGACGACGATGACGATGAGGACTGATCCTTTGCGCTGGCAGTTGCCGGGGTGAAGCGCGCTGCCCCCTTCCTGGCGATCTTCGTCATTCAGGCGCTGTGCGCGTTCTTTTTCGTGTCGGATATCCTGTCGTCGGTGCTTGGCATCCGGACCACGCCGATCAGCTGGGAAGTGCGCGAGCTGCTTGAGATCGGCGCCGCGATTGGTCTTGTCCTTGGCGTTGTCGTCGGCGGCCTGATGCTGCGCCGCGCCTTGCGCGACCGCAACCGGGCGGAAGAACGCCTACGCCGCGCCTCGGGCGAATTCATGGTCCTGCTTGAGGAACGGTTCCAGGAATGGGGCCTGACCCCGTCGGAACGGGATGTGGCGCTGTTTGCGATCAAGGGCATGTCGACCGCGGAAATCGCCACCTTGCGCGCCACCAGCGAAGGCACGGTCAAGGCCCAGACCAACGCGATTTACCGCAAGGCCGGGGTCAGCGGTCGGCCGCAACTGCTGAGCCTGTTCATCGACGATTTGATGCGTGACGACGGTTCGGTCCGGGTTGCAGCGAATGGCGGACAGTCGGCAGCCTGACCGGGCCTGCCTCAGACCGCGTGTTTTTCAAGAATTTCCAGTGGGACAATGGCCAGGGTCGCCTTGTGCGTGGCAGCCAGCCGGATCTTTGGGGCGGCCCCTTCCTGATGCGCCTGCAGGAAGCGGCTGGCACACAGGCACCACTGGTCGCCCGGTTTCAGCCCCGGAAAGCCAAACTCGGGCCGGGGGGTGGACAGGTCGTTGCCAAGGTATTTTGACAGGGCAAGGAATTCGGCCGTCATCGTGGCGCAAACGGTGTGCATCCCCCGGTCCATCGGGCCGGTGTCGCAACAGCCGTTGCGGAAAAAGCCGGTCAGCGGGGCGGTGGAACAGGGTTGCAGCGCCTCACCCAGAACATTTTCGGACGCGTCTTTCATCCCGCACTTCTCCTGGCTTCGGGTGATCTTGCCTTTCGGCGGGGCCGTCACCACTCTGATCTGCAGGATTGCCGAAAGAGGTGCGAATGGAAAGCCTTGCCGAAGACCTTGCGACAATGGTGCGCAGGCCGCTGACCGCCGATCACATCGCCGCCCTGCGTCGGATCGGGGCGGAACGCGCGGTCCCCGAGGGCGAGATTTTCCTGCGGATGGGCGATCCGTCTGATCATTTCCATTTCGTGCTGGAAGGCGAGTTCCAGCTTTGGGATGAGGCGCGGGATAAGCCGCTGAACGCAAACTTGCTGGGCGCGGGCCAGTTCATCGGCGAGATCGCGTTTCTGGTTGGCGGGCGGACGCTCTACACCATGCGCACCGCCAGCCCGGCCCGGGTGATCGAGGTGCCACGCGACGCCATGCTGCGGCTGATGGCGGCGGAACCCGAAATGTCGGACATCATCGTGTCGGTCTTTGCCGCCCGCCGCCGCGCGATGCTGGAGCGTGCGACGACCGCGATCACCGTCGTTGGCCCGGCGGAAGATCGGCAGGTGCGGGCGGTGGCGGCGTTCTGTGCGCGCAACAAGCTGCCGGTGACGCTGGTCGATCCCGCGTCGGACGCGGCGGCGGAATGGGGTGAGGCCTGTTCCTTCCAGCCGGGTGACGGCCCCAAGGTGATCTTCGGCGCAGGAGAGGTGTTGGACTGCACCCCTCTGGCGATTGCCGAGCGGATCGGGATTGCGTTCTCGCCCACCGATGCGACCTTTGATGTGGTGATCGTCGGCGGCGGGCCGTCGGGTGTCTCGGCTGCGGTCTATGCGGGTGCCGAGGGGTTGTCGGCGCTGGTGGTGGAAGATCTGGCGATTGGCGGGCAGGCGGGCACGTCCAGCCGGATCGAGAATTACATGGGCTTTCCTACTGGCATTTCGGGCGCGGACCTCTGTTTTCGCGGCGAGGTGCAGGCGATGAAATTTGGCACCCGCTTTGCCATCCCACACCGCGTGGCCGGGATTGACCCCGAAGCCCGCGGCTGGTGCCTGACGCTGGACAACGGCGCACGGGTGCTGGCGCGGTCGGTCGTGGTGGCGACGGGGGTGGAATACCGCCGCATGCCGCTGGACCGGCTGGAAGAGTTTGAAGGCGCCGGCATCTACTATGCCGCGACCGAGGTCGAGGCGCGCTGGTGCCGAGAGTCTGAAGTGGTGGTGATCGGTGGTGGAAACTCGGCCGGGCAGGCGGCGATGTTTCTTAGCCGAACAGCTAAGCATGTGCATGTGCTGGTGCGCGGGGCTAGCCTCGCGGCCAGCATGTCGGCCTATCTTCTGGACCGGTTGCAGCGCACGCCCAACATCACGATCCATTACCGTGCGCAGGTGACCAAGCTGCTGGGGGAGCGCAGCCTGCAGTCGGTGGTGATCCATAGTGGCGAGGACGGGCAGGACTGGACGATCAACGCCCGTGCGGTTTTCGTGATGGTCGGCGCCGCGCCGAACACCGGCTGGCTGCAAGGCCGGGTCGCGGTGGATGCGAACGGCTTTGTCCTGACCGGGGCCGATGCGGGTGAGGCGGCTGCCAAGCGCGGGCGCTATGCGACCAGTTGCCCCGGCATCTATGCCGTGGGCGATGTGCGGGCGGGGTCAGTGAAGCGGGTCGCCAGTGGCGTGGGTGAGGGGTCGGTCGTGATCTCGGACGTGTGGAAGCACCTGAATCCGTAGGGGGCTTCAGGGAAAGGCTGTGCTGGCCAGCGGCGGGATCAGGTCCCCGGCGACAAGGTGGGTCAGGATGCTGGGCACCGGCGGCAGGCGGGAAACCGGCATCAGCACCCGGTCACGGAAGGCGGGCAGCCAGCGGCTGTCAGACTGGTATTGCGGAGTGAAAGCCGCGCTCATCCCTTGATAAAGCCGCACATGCCAGCGCCTGGTGCGGGCGTAATGTGGGCCGGGGTCATCGCTTTCCGCGACGGCATTGGCCAAGGCCAACGCATCCAGCAGCGCCATGTTCGCCCCCTGACCAAGCTGCGGCGAGGCGCGGTGCGCGGCGTCACCAATATGGACCAGCCGCTCGGCATAGGGTTTGGCAAGCGTGCCGTGGCTGTAGCGCGCGGGGGTCAGTTCGCTGGAGCTGTGAAGGGTTGTCAGGAACGGGGCAAGCGCAGGCCAAAGGGTCAGAACCTCATCCTTCCAGGCGTCCATGTCCTGCGTGGGCCAGTCGGGCAGGGCCGTCACGGGCAGCGACCAGAAGACGGCGGCCAAAGGCGGGCCATCGGTCACCATCCTGCCCAACGGCAGGACGCCCGCCATCCGGCTCGCGCGCAGGTAGCGTTGCTGCAGCGCGTTGGGGTTGAAGTCTGTGCCCTCTGGCCAAGGCACGGTCGCCCAGACCGCCCCATAGGGCAGCGGGCGGGCCTTCAGCGGCGACAGGGGCGAGCCTGCCCCTGCAGCGTCGACGACAAGGTCAAACGGGCCATGGCGGGCGGTGTCGGTCACCAGCCAGCGCTTGCCCTCCAAGGGTGCCGCAAGGATACGCGCGCTGGGAATGATCGTCGCGCCTGCCTGGGTGGCCGCGTCCAGAAGAACGCCGAACAGGGCCGCCCGGTGGATCGCCAGCCCATGACGCGGGCCGCCGGGACGGTCATAGGCGACGGAGAGGACGGTGCGCCCGTGCTCCACCTCAATCCCGGTCATCGCGGTGATCGGCTGGCCCAAGGCGCGGGCCGCAGCACCGGCACCGCACAGGTCCAGCACCGCTTGGCCCACCGGCTGGATCACCAGGCCCGACCCCACCGGGCGCGGGGCGGCGAACTGGTCGAAGACCTGCACCCGATGCCCCGCACGGGCCAGCAAGGCGGCGGCGGCAAGGCCCCCGATCCCGGCCCCGGCAATGGCGATGGACAGCACTTGCATCACCCCCAATGGCTACCCCGGCCCCAACACCCCGGCAAGTGTGCCCCTTTACCGCAGTGGTCCCCGCGCCTATAACCCCCGGCATGGAATACGGGCTGATCTCGCGTCGAATTAGCTGCCCGGCAGGCTGACCCCCAGCCGCCGGGTTTGTTGCGCTTGGCTGATCCCCCCCCCTCCCCCTTTTGACCGCGAGTACGCTCATGTCTTCCGACACCGTTGTTCCCGACTATCGCGACACCGTCTTTCTGCCCGAAACCCCCTTCCCGATGCGCGCAGGCCTGCCCCAGCGCGAACCCGACTGGCTGGCCCGCTGGGAACGGATCGGGGTCTATGACCGCCTCCGCGCCAATGCCGCCGGGCGGGTGCCCTTCGTGCTGCACGATGGTCCCCCCTATGCCAACGGCCACCTTCACATCGGCCATGCGCTGAACAAGGTGCTGAAGGATATGGTCGTCCGCAGCCAGCAGATGATGGGCCGCGACGCCCGCTATGTGCCGGGCTGGGATTGCCACGGCCTGCCGATCGAATGGAAGATCGAGGAGCAGTATCGGGCGAAGGGCCTGAACAAGGACGACGTGGATATCGTCGACTTCCGCCAGGAATGCCGCCGCTTTGCCGAAGGCTGGATCGGAGTGCAGCGTGAAGAGTTCAAGCGCCTGGGCGTCACCGGAGCCTGGGACCGGCCCTACCTGACGATGGACTACCACGCCGAAGCGGTGATCGCGGCGGAGTTCATGAAGTTCGTGATGAACGGGTCGCTTTATCAGGGGTCGAAGCCGGTGATGTGGTCTCCGGTCGAGAAGACCGCGCTGGCCGAGGCGGAGGTGGAGTATCACGACCATACCTCGCATCAGGTATGGGTGCGGTTCCGGGTGGTCTCGCTTAAGACAAGGAGCCTCCTCACAAGTGTCGGCGACGGTGATGGCACGAGGCCGTTTGAGCTTCTTAACGAAGCGAGTGTGGTCATATGGACAACCACGCCGTGGACGATCCCTCAAAATCGGGCAGTCGCTTACAACCCCGAGCTATCTTACGGGCTTTACGAGGTCACTGAGGTTCAAGAGGGCAGTCAGTGCAAAGTCGGTGAAGTTCTGATTGTTGCCGACAACCGGGCGTCAGAGGTGTTTGCCGCTGGGAAAGTGTCCGGCTTCAAGAACTGGGCGTCGGTGAGCAATCTGACTATGCGAGAGATGACTCTCGCCCACCCCTTCCGGGGCGTCGAAGGCGGCAATGCCGAGTGGGATTACGCTGTCCCCATGCTTCCTGGCGACCATGTGACCGACGATGCCGGGACGGGGTTCGTACATACTGCCCCATCGCACGGCGATGACGACTATCAGATGGGCGTCAAGTTCGGCCTGCCGATGACCTACAACGTCGAGGCGGATGGCTCCTACCGCCCCGACCTGCCGCTCTTCGGCGGTCAGCACATCATCCTGCCGGATGGCAAGGAAGGCCCGGCCAACGTCAGCGTCATAAAGCAGCTGGCTTATTCCGGGGCCCTCTTTGCCAAGGCGAAGCTGAAGCATTCCTACCCGCATTCCTGGCGCTCCAAGGCCCCGGTCATCTACCGCAACACGCCGCAGTGGTTTGTCGCCATCGACAAGACGCTGGACGACGGGATGACCACCTATGGCCAGACGATCCGCACGCGGGCGCTGAACTCGATCAACCAGTTGGTGGAATGGACCCCGGCCACGGGCCGCAACCGCCTGCATTCGATGATCGAGGCGCGGCCCGATTGGGTGCTGTCGCGCCAGCGCGCCTGGGGGGTGCCGCTGACTGCCTTCGTGAAAAAGGGTGCCCGCCCGGATGCGCCGGACTTCCTTTTGCGCAACGCCGAGGTGAACGCCAGGATCATCGCCGCATTTGAAGCGGAAAGTGCAGATGTTTGGTTTGTGCAAGGATTCAAGGAACGGATGCTGGAAGGCATCGTGAATCCGTCCGATTATGACAAGGTCGATGACGTGCTGGACGTGTGGTTCGATAGCGGCTCCACCCACGCCTTCGTCCTCCGCGACCGTGAGGATGGCAGTTCAGACGGGCTTGCCGATCTGTATCTGGAAGGCACCGACCAACACCGTGGCTGGTTCCATTCCAGCATGTTGCAGGCCTGTGGCACCAAGGGCCGCGCGCCGTACCGGGGCGTGCTGACCCACGGCTTCACGCTGGACGAGAAGGGCATGAAGATGTCCAAATCGCTTGGCAACACCACCGCCCCGCAAGAGGTGATCGGCGAGTATGGTGCCGATATCCTGCGGCTTTGGGTGGCGCAGTCGGATTACACGGTCGATCTGCGCATCGGGAAGGAAATCCTGAAAGGCGTGGCCGACAGCTACCGCCGCCTGCGCAACACCATGCGCTACATGCTGGGCGCGCTGCAGGGGTTCAGTGAGGCCGAGCGTGTGGCGCCTGCCGACATGCCGGAACTGGAGCGTTGGGTGCTGCACCGGCTGGCCGAACTGGATGCCGAGGTGCGCGAGGGCTATGCGAAGTATGACTTCCAGGGCGTGTTCCAGAAGCTGTTCGCCTTCTGCACCACGGACCTGTCGGCTGTCTATTTCGACATCCGCAAGGACGCGCTTTACTGCGACGCAACCAGCAGCTTGCGCCGCCGGGCCTGCCGGACTGTGCTGGATCTCCTGTTCCACCGCCTGACCACCTGGCTGGCCCCGGTCCTAGTCTTCACGATGGAAGAGGTCTGGCTGGAGCGGTTCCCGGGGGACGACTCCTCTGTGCATCTGGTGGACTTCCCCGAAACGCCGAAGGTTTGGCGTGATGAGGCGCTTGCCAGGAAGTGGGACGCCCTGCGCGACGCCCGCCGCGTGGTCACCGGCGCGCTGGAGGTGCAGCGGACGGCGAAGGTCATCGGCTCCAGCCTGGAAGCAGCGCCGGAAGTGTTCGTCAGCCCGACCCTCGCCACCCTCCTTTCCAGCGTGGATTTTGCGGAACTGTGCATCACGTCGGACCTGACGGTGCGGCAGACGGCGGTCCCGGATGGGGCCTTCGCGCTGGCCGATTTGCCGGATGTGGCGGTGCTGTTCCACGCCGCAAAGGGCGCGAAATGCGAACGCTGCTGGAAGGTCCTGCCGGACGTCGGCACCCACAAGCACCCAGGGACCTGCCAGCGCTGCTCGGACGCGCTGGGGTGACGGGGGCTGAGGCCCGTGCGGCGATCACCGGCCCCTTCGGGCCGATGACGCTGGTAGAGCGGGACGGGCGTCTGGTGGCGCTGGAATGGCGGTTGACGGACGGCAGTCCGACCCCGCTGCTGGCCGAGGCGTTGCGCCAGATGCAGGCCTACTTCGACCGGCGGCTGGCGCGGTTCGACCTGCCGCTCGACTGGGGCACCGGTCTGAATGCCGCGGTGCGCCACGCCATGGCGGACATTCCCATGGGTGAGACGCGCACCTATGGACAACTGGCAAAGCTGGTCGGCGCCCCTGCGCAGGCGGTCGGTCAGGCCTGCGGCGCGAACCCACTGCCGATACTCATCCCCTGCCACCGCGTCACCGGGACCGACTGGTTCGGTGGCTTTTCCGCGCCGGGGGGCGTTGAGACGAAGGCGGCCCTGCTACGCCACGAAGGGGCGCTCTTGCTGTGACCGAGGACGTGCGCGCGGCGATCCTCGATCTGGCGCTGGAACGGGGGCGGGGACGGTCGCTTTGTCCGTCTGAGGTGGCCAAGGCCCTGGCCGCCGACTGGCGGCCCCTGATGCCACTCGTGCGCGCCATGGCAGCCGAGATGCCCGAGATCGAGGCCACGCAACGCGGCCTGCCGGTGGACCCGCTGACCGCGAAAGGCCCGATCCGGCTGCGCTTGCGCTGAGCTTACCGAAACCGGGGCACTGGACTTACCCACGGGCTTGCGCGCGCAGGGACAGGGGCTTAGCCAGAGTGTAACGGTTTCATGACAGGTGCGCTTTGACGCTTGGTGTCTTTCTGGCGGTCCTAGGTGCGGCGTTCCTGCATGCCTTGTGGAATGCGCTGATCAAGCTTGGCACCTCAAAGGTCGGCGGGATGGTGATCCTGTCGATTGTCGAAGTGCCCATCGGGCTGGCGGTCATCAGCGTGGCGGCCCCGATCGACCCGGCGGCGATCCCTTGGGTTATCGCGGCGGGCTGCACGCATTTTGCCTACAAGTTCTTCCTGACCTATGCCTATGACCGGGGCGACTTGAGCCGCGTCTATCCCATTGCCCGGGGGGCAGCCCCGATGGTGGTGGCACTGGTGGGGGCGGTGTTCCTGGCCGATGCAGTCAGCGGGCAGGAGTATGCGGCGATTGCGGTGCTGGCGGCGGGCATCCTGCTGATGGCGCGGGGGGTCTTCACCAGCGGCGAAGATCGCAAGCTTTTGCCCTTTGCCCTTGGCTCGGCACTGGCGACGGCGACCTATACGCTGATCGACGGGATGGGTGCGCGGGTCTCCGGGGCGCCGGCGGCCTACGTGGCCTGGGTCTTCGTGGCAGACGGAACCTTCTTCACGCTGGGCATGCTGGCCCTGCGGGGCTGCGGGGTCATCCCCCGCGACCGACGCGCCTGGGCGATGGGGGCCTGCGCGTCAACCGCAAGCTACGGGGCCTATGCCGTGTCGATCTGGGCCATGACCCTGGCCCCGATTGCAGTGGTGGCGGCACTACGCGAGACGTCGATCCTGTTTGCGGTGTTGATCGGCTGGCTAGCCTTTGGCGAGAAGATGACGGGGGAAAAGGCGCTGGCCTCGGTCGTGATCGTGGCAGGCGTGATGCTGACCCGATTGTGAGGGCGCGCAAATTTCTTGAGTAAGAAATTTGTCAAAATCCTTACTTAAGGATTTTGGGCCTAGCGGACCCGGCGGATCCCTTCCGGCACCACCTGCTGCACGATCCCCGCCAGGACAAGGTACAGCGAGGTCAGCACCAACAGCCATTTCGCCACCGGCCCTTCCTGGAAATCCCACCATGCGGCCCAGCCTGCCAGTGCGATCCAGGCGACGGTCACCGCCAGTGACACGCGGTTCCAGCGCTGGGTGCGCGTCGGGTGTACGAATTTCAGGTTGGTGAACATCGTCACCGTCAGCAGGATCACCACCAGAAGGATCACCATCTCTCCCGGTTTCGTGGCGAAGAGAACCAGCACCACCATGTTCCAGCAGGCCGGAAAGCCGGCAAAGCTTTTGTCCTTGGTCTTCATCCGCGTGTCCGCGAAATAGACGACCGAGCCATAGCAGATCACGATGATCGCAAGCCACCCGGTCCAGCCGGGCAGAAGGCCGGACTGGAAGAGCGCAAAGGCCGGGATGAAGACATAGGTCAGATAGTCGACGATCAGGTCCATCAGGACGCCGTCATAGGTTGGCCAGTTCTTCTGGGTGTCGTATTTGCGGGCCAGCGGGCCATCGACCCCATCGACGATCAGCGCCACGACCAGCCAGAGGAACATCAGGCTCCACTCACCCTTGACCGCAGCCAGCATGGCGAACATCGCCAGCACCGCGCCCGAGGCAGTGAGAAGGTGGACGCCAAGGGCTTTCAATCGCGGGGTCATGTGATCTTGATGGCGGATTTGGGGGCGGGGTGCAACAGGGCGGGCCCGGGTCAGGCGCGCGGGTGGGCTTTTTCGTAGACGTCCATCAGGCGGGCCGCATCAACGGCGGTATAGCCTTGGGTGGTCGAAAGGGAGGCATGGCCAAGAAGCTCCTGTATGGCGCGCAGGTCACCGCCAGCAGACAACAGATGCGTGGCAAAGCTGTGGCGCAGAGCGTGCGGAGTGGCCGTGGCGGGCAGGCCAAGGCGCAAACGGGCACGCTCCACCGCCGCCTGGATCAGGCGCGGGTTGACCGGGCCACCGCGCGCGCCGCGAAAGAGGGAGGTATCGGGCGCAAGGTCAAAGGGGCAAAGCGCGACATAAGCTGTGACGGCCTGGGCGGCGGCGGGCAATACGGGCACGATACGGGTCTTGCCGCCCTTGCCGGTGATGCGCAGGGTCTGGGGCAGGGGGTGGCTGTCGGCTTTCAGGCCAAGTGCTTCAGATATCCGCAGGCCAAGGCCGTAAAGGAGGGTCACGATGGCGGTGTCGCGGGCGGCGATCCAGTCTTCGCGGGCGTCATCGCCGATCGAGGCGAGAAGATCAGCCGCGCCGGCCTCAGACAGGGGCCTTGGCAGCTTGTGGCGGAATTTCGGACCCCGGGCGGAGAGGACGGTCGTGGCATCCGCCCCGGTTCGGTCCGCCGCCCATGAGGTGAAACCCTTCACCGCCGAGAGCGCCCGGGCGAGTGAGCGCGGGGACAGGCCCCGCCCCCGCTCCTCGGCCATCCAGGCGCGCAGGTCGGATTGGGTGGTGGTGGCGATGCTGGCGAGGCCCTCGGCCCCGCCCCGATGTTCGGTCAGGAACTGCAGGTACCGCGCCACATCGCGGCTGTAGGCGTTCAGGGTAGCCGGTGCCGCCCCGTTCAGCGCGCGCAGATGGGTCAGCCAGTCGGCGAGCCCGGACTGCAGCGCCTGGGCAAGAAAGGCGGCTTGCCCGGCCCCGGTCATTTAAGCCATTGGCGCATCATGCGTTCAAAGACACCGGCGAAAAAGGCAAGGAGATCAGTGCCATGCACGGGCTTGAACTGGTGCGGATCCTCTGCGCCGAAGACGAGCATGGCCGGTAGGCGGCCATCGCCGAAATCAAGCTTCATCAGCGCTTCTGACCGGATATCACCGGCTTGCGGGCCGTAGACCGTGGCCGAAAGCGCGGTCGTGGCGCGCAGGACGACCGGGCGGACCGGGCCGTTGCGGCCGTTGGTCAGGTAGTCGGTGACAAAGCCACGGGGGGACACGTGCAACACCTCGCCCAAACGGCGGAGGGCGGGGTCGGTTAGGCCGTCTTCTTGAACTGTTTCAAGCACAAGACGAACAACGTCGACCCGCAAGGTCTGTGACACCTGTGTGGACAGCGCCTGCATGAAGCCTTCGAACGTCGCCGGATCAAGGAGTTGCAGGATCGCGCGGTGCACCTGGTTGGTCCCGGCCAGATTCTCATAGGCCGCGGCGATGACGGATCGGTGCGTGTCTTCCAGACGATCCAGTTTGTTTTCAAGGCGTTGCATGGCCAGACCGCGAAGGTCAACGATGTTTGACCCCATCGCACGCTCATTGGCGGAGACGAGGGCGTTCATCACGTCGCGGTCTGCCAGCACCCGGTCAGGCTGGGCGAGGATCTTGTTCCGAAGGTCAGGTTCGATCATCTGTCTTGCCGATTTTGTCAGAAGTTCCGGGGGACTATAGGCCGAAGCTCATCCATTTGGCGACGGTTTTCTGACCCTGCCCCAAACCGCCTGTGCGATCATTGCCACAGGGGGCCGCAACGGCCGCGGCCAAGCGGTTAACCCGTTGGAATCGGGCGTCTTCTTTCCGTCTTCCTGTGATCTTCCTTCCGTCTCTACGCGCGCCACGGTTGGGCGGCTTTAACGAATCGGCGGGAAAGTGGGGGCCGCAAAGGATGCAGCCCATGCCCAACCTGAAGAAACAGACCCCCAAACAACGCGCCAACATGACCTACATGATGGACGTGATGCGCCGCCTGGAATGGGACCTGCACAACACCATCGAACTGACGGGCCGCATCCCGGAGGCCTGGCACGAAATCGCGCAAACCACCCCCCGCAGCGCGCGGGTGAAGGTGAACCTGTCGCTTGAGGCGGATGTGGTGAAGTTCTTCAAGTCGATGGGCGAGGGGTATGGCCCCCGGATCAACGACGTCCTGCGCAGCTACATGCACGCGCGGCTGGCGGGGGTGATCCGGGGGGCCGAGACCACGGCCCACTTCCGCCGGCGGGAGGAGTTGCACGACGCACCAAAGCCCGCCTTCGGGGATTTTGACCGGGAGATGGGGGCAGAGTGGGAGGACGAGGGGCCGCCAGTGGTGGAGGCGTCCCGCGCGAAGATGCAGGAGCTGTTGCAGCGGAAGTATGGGGAGAGTGGGGGGCCGGAGGGGGAGGGGCTGGTGCCTTGGGTGAGGTGAGGGGGGTGAAGGTTGAAAAAATCCAAAGGCCGCTATACGCCCTTAGTGTAGAACCAGATCTTTTCTTCACGCTCACTCGTTGTTTCGGGGTAATTCTCCTTCAAAAAAACTATAAATCTATCAAACGCATCCCACACATCACTTGCAAGCTCGTTCCCGATTTCAGATTTCGCGGGTTTGTCTTCTGCGCCCTCAATCATTAATGCAATCCGGTGATGATCTAGCCGAACCATCTCACGTTGCCCGCTGAGATCTGGTGTTGAGTTCGAGGACATGAACCGTCCAAACTCCTTATATTTCTTGGCAACTGACCGCCATTTTTCACCGAGCTCTTTGTCGAGAAATTCGAAATGATCTTCGTCGTTCGCATGTACGAAGGCGTGAAGCTCTCTTACATAACGATAGTCGAAGTATGCGCCAAGGTCCTGTCGCTTCAGGAGATTCCGCATAGCATGTCTGTGATATGACAATAGCTGTTGAGAGCATCTAATGTCGTTGTCGCTTAAGGGGGGCTTTTGTTCGTTGTCCCTCTCAAGCGGTGCAGCAGTCGAATAGTTTTCGCCATTGAAGATTTCAGTGGAAATCCACACGGCGGTGGCGACTACAAATGCGAAAAGTGGCTCTGGCTGAAGTACACTTGACCATTCTGCGGGCCACAACACCCAAACTAGTGCGCCCATCGATGAAGTGCCCGCACCAATCCGAGCAAGAATTTGCTTTCGCGCCATACAAACTCCCATCCACATTGTCCGAAATCAGCGTCTTTGGCTGCATCGCTGCGGCGAAACGCAAAGACATTTTATTCCAGTCGCGCAGGTCCTGCAGTTTATTGCAGCTTAATGAGTGAACAGACCGGATACAAGCATTCGGTCGATTGATTTATTTCCTCAGCAGGAGTTGCGCTGTAGCGCACACTACGATGGTTTGGCGTTGCGCTGGGATGTCCTAGTGAGTGTCCCTTGGCCCGGAATCAAGGCGCTTTAGCGCCGCCGGGCCGCGCCCTCCCTCCCCCCGGGAGGGCGCTTTTGCAGCGTTGGTCACCCGAACTTCGGTGGGAGGGTTTGAGGGATAAAGCGCCTACATCGGCCGTTGGAGCGCCCGCCCGAGGGAGGGCGCGGCCCTTTGTTGTGCTCGGGGGTAGGGGAGTCGGGGTGAACCCCGACCTACAGTGGCGGGATGGAGTCGGGGCACGCCCCGACCTACGGGGTGCTTTGGGGCGTTGGTCGGCAGAAGTTTGGGGGGAGGGGTTGGGGGATTGGGTGCCTCGGGCGACCGGTGGAGCGGCCGCCTGAGGGAGGGTGCGGCCCTCGTGTGGTACCGGGGTAGGGAGTCGGGGTGAACCCCGACCTACGGGGTGGGGATGAGTCGGGGACGCCCTGACCTACGGATGGTGGAAGAGTCGCGGCACGCCCCGACCTACATGGTGGGGTGGAACCCCACCCTACGCGAGGTGGGGGTTGGTGATTACAGGATCTTCTGGCCGGTCTTCGCCCAGTCCTTCATGAATTGCTCCAGCCCCTTGTCGGTCAGGACGTGGCTTGCCAGGGCCTTGATGACGGCGGGGGGGGCGGTGACGACGTCGGCTCCGATCAGGGCGCAGTCCTTGACGTGGTTGGCGGTGCGGATCGAGGCCGCAAGGATCTGGGTCTTGAAGTCGTAGTTGTCATAGATCGTGCGGATGTCGCCGATCAGGTCCAGCCCGTCGAGGTTGATGTCGTCGAGCCGCCCGATGAAGGGGGAGATGAAGGTCGCCCCGGCCTTGGCGGCCAGAAGCGCCTGGTTGGCGGAGAAGCAGAGGGTGACGTTGACCATGAAGCCCTCATCGCTGAGGGTCTTGCAGGTTTTCAGGCCGTCCCAGGTCAGCGGGACTTTGACGGCGATGTTGGGGGCGATGGCGGCAAGCTTGCGGCCCTCGGCGATCATCTCGGGTGCGGTGAGGGCGACGACTTCGGCGGAAACGGGGCCGGTGACGAAGGAGCAGATCTCTTTCGTGACCTCAAGGATGTCGCGGCCGGATTTCAGGATGAGGGACGGGTTGGTGGTGACGCCGTCGACCATGCCGAGGTCGTGCAGCTCGCGGATGGCGTCGACGTCGGCGGTGTCGATGAAGAATTTCATGGGGGGACTCCTTCAGCGGTTGCGGGGGCTGCAACGCGGGGGTTGAATGCTCTCGGCCCGGGGTTTAGCGCAAAGCGGCTGGCAGGGGAAGGTGAAGCGGTGGAGCGGGTGTACCGGGCGGGCGATCTGGTGGGGGTCTTGACGACGGAGCCCCTGGGCCGGGTGCTGGACTATCGCGCGCCGGAGGGGGGGTGCGGGGACGGCGATTTCGTCGAGGTGCCGCTGGGGCCGCGGAAGGTGCTGGGCGTGGTCTGGGGGCCGGGGGCTGGCGGCTGGGACCCGGCGAAGGTGCGCGCCGTGGGCCGGGTGCTGGACGCGCGGCCGATGCGGGCGGAGTTGCGCAGCTTCCTGATGCGGGCGGCGGATTACACGCTGACGCCCCTTCCCGCCATGCTGCGGCTGGCGACGCGGGCGCCGGGCCTGGGCGACCCGCCGTCGATGCGGAAGGTGTTCCGGCTGACGGGCGCGGTGCCGAACAGCCTGACCGACGCGCGCCACCGGGTGGTTGAGGCGCTGCGGGAGTTTGGCAGCGCCCCCGTGACGCTGGCCGAACTGGCCGAGGCGGCGGGCTGTGGCGCGTCGGTGGTGAAGGGGCTGGTGAAGCTGGGCGTGATCTCGGAGGAGGAGGCGCCGCGCGATCTGCCCTATCCGCGTCTGACGGCGGGGCGGGCCTTCCACCTTGAGGGCGATCAGGTGGCTGCGGGCGATGCGCTGGTGGCTGCGGTCGCGCTAGGGGGGTATTCGGCGACGCTGCTGAAGGGGGTGACGGGGTCAGGCAAGACCGAGGTTTACCTAGAGGCGGTCGCGGAGTGTTTGCGCGCCGGGCGGCAGGCGTTGGTCCTGCTGCCGGAGATTGCGCTGACGTCGGAGTTCCTGACCCGGGTCGAGGCGCGGTTCGGGGCGAGGCCGGCGGAGTGGCATTCCGGCGTCACGATGACCGAACGGCGGCGGCTGTGGCGGATGGTCTCCACCGGCGATGCGGGGTTGGTCGTGGGCGCGCGGTCAGCGCTTTTTCTGCCGTTTCAGGACCTTGGCCTGATCGTGGTGGATGAGGAGCATGACACCTCCTACAAGCAGGAAGACGGGGTTCTGTACCACGCCCGCGACATGGCGGTGTTGCGCGCGGCGATTGCGGGCTGTGCGGTGGTCCTCGCGTCGGCCACCCCCAGTCTGGAAAGCTGGGCCAATGTCGAGGCGGGGAAGTACCAGCGCCTGGACCTTGGCAGCCGTTTTGGCGCGGCGGACATGCCGGACATGCGGGCCATCGACATGCGGGCCGAACGGCTGGCCGGCGACCGCTGGATTTCGGAAACCCTCGCCGCCGGGGTGCGCACGGTGATCGGGCGGGGGGAGCAGGCGCTGTTGTTCCTGAACCGTCGCGGCTATGCGCCGGTCACGCTGTGCCGGGCCTGCGGGCATCAGGTGGGCTGCGATGATTGCGACGCGCGGATGGTGGAGCATCGGTTCCAGAAACGCCTCGTCTGCCACCAATGCGGGGCGACAAAGCCCGTGCCGGTGGCCTGCCCGGCCTGCGGGGTAGAAGGGCGGATGGCGGCCATCGGCCCGGGGGTGGAGCGTCTGGCCGAAGAGGTGACCGCGCGGTTCCCCGAGGCGCGGCTGTCGGTGCTGTCGTCGGACCTGTTCGGCAGCGCCCGCGCGCTGAAAGAGGCGATTGGCACAATCGCGGCAGGGGGCGCGGATATCATCATCGGCACGCAGATCGTGGCCAAGGGGCACAACTTTCCGCTGCTGACGCTGGTGGGTGTGATCGACGCCGACCTTGGGCTGCAGGGGTCAGACCTGCGCGCAGCGGAGCGGACGTTTCAGCTGATGCGGCAGGTGGCAGGGCGCGCAGGCCGGACGGCAGAGCGGAAGGGCCAGGCCTGGCTGCAGACCCACCAGCCCGACCACCCGGTCATCCGCGCGATCCTTGGCGGCGATGAAGAGGCGTTCTGGGCCGCCGAAGCGGCGGAGCGGCGGCTGGCGGGCGTGCCACCCTATGGGCGGATGGCGGGGATCATCCTGTCCTCGCCCGATGTGGCTGCGGTGTTCGATTTCGGGGGTGAGTTGGCGCGGCGGGACGGCCCCCTGCAACGGATCGGGGCGCAGGTCTGGGGGCCAGCACCCGCGCCGATTGCAAGGGTGCGCGGACGGCACCGGGTGCGGCTGCTGGTCAAGGCCGAGAAAGGCGCGCCGTTGCAGGCGGCGATTGCCGAGTGGCTGGCGCAGTTCAAGCTGCCGAGGGATTTAAGGTTGGCGGTGGATATCGATCCGCAGAGTTTTTTGTGAGGGGAGTGTCAAGCCAGTTGGGAATGACTGTAAAGGGTGTGTTGCTGGTTCGATTGAGTGTTCTGCCTTTCGGACCAGCCTGGCGTCTAAAGAAACTGAAAGAGTGATTGCATGATTTTTGTGCTTGAGGCTTTGCATCGCCCGGGGAATTGCCCATCAGGTAATGGGCAATCAGGTGGAGGGCCTGGAACTTGACCATGAAGCTCGACAGTGCAGGCGCACTCTATTTGCGACAGAGTTTTGGAATACAGTTCTTTCCAAAATTGCAAGGAACAGTGATCGTCGAGAATGCTGACGCTGCATTTGAGCGCTTCACCCAATTTCGGCCAGGCCTGTTCATGCCCCTTGGGGCCTATAGCTATACGCGAAGCTTCTTCACACACGTTGCCCGGATTGGGCGATATTGTTCGATAGGTGATGCCGTATCGGTCATGGGCAGTAATCACCCTGTTGAATGGGCCTCAACCAGCCCTGTCTTTTATCGCCGCAAACGTGCGCGTTCGGGCAATAGTCAGCGGGAAAACTTCCCTCTGTTTGAAGACCTTGGCCCGATGGTAGAAATCGAGAACGATGTTTGGGTCGGTGATGGCGCGTTGCTGGCGCACGGAGTGAAACTTGGGACTGGTTCGGTCATTGCGGCACGATCCATAGTAACCCGCGATGTGCCTCCTTACGCCATAGTCTCCGGTGCGCCTGCGAAGTTGGTTCGCTGGAGGTTTGAAGAGTCAGTCATAGAGCGGCTTCTGAGATCGCAGTGGTGGAACTGGCCGGTAACTGCTTGGGACCAAACCGACCCTAGTGACGTTTCGGCATTCCTCGACCGGTCAGATACTGTTCGCGAAACGCTACCGCCACTGATCGAAGACCGGATGACGGCGCGCAAACTCATCTCTGAGATGAGAAACGGTGGCCGGACTGGCCCTGAGCATACCTGAATTGGACGACATGGCATCAAAGCCGTCCTCCATCTGCGACATTCGTGCTTGACGGCACTTTCAACCCTTGCGCGGCCGATCACTTACGCTTCGAAACCGGCCTAGCGAGTTGGGCGCAGCGACGTTCGTTTTCGGCACTTTATGGCGCAACCCCTCCCACCGATGTTCTGCTGGCAACCGTTGCAGAAGCGCCTGCCCGAGGGGGCGGTCGGGCGCTGCCCGGGCCGCTGGTCGCGGCTTATCCGGGCGAAGGAGCTCAATGGTCGACTAGGTGACTACCCGCCCCGGGCTTGACCCGGGGCCTCGGGTCGGGCGAGAGAGTGGTTCATGGCGGAAGCGCCCGTTCGTGGCAGAGGTGCCGGGTCAAGCCCGGGACGGGGATTCCTGACCAGCGGCCGATTGTGCCCCGCACAAGCTTCCGCTTTGCCTCTGCTTCCGTTTTCGCTAAGTCCGTCGCATGTCCAATCTGATGCCCCTGTCCGAGACCTCCCGCCTGCCTGCCTGGCGGCGGCCGGAGGCGCTGCTGTACCTTATGGCGGCGGCGATGCCGCTGAGTTTTGCGACCTGGTCGGCGCTTCTGAACAACTTCGTCATCGAGGTGGCGAGCTTTACCGGGAAAGAGATCGGCTGGCTGCATACGGTGCGGGAGATTCCGGGGCTCCTCGCGGTGGTGGTGATCGCGATCCTGCTGGCGGTGCGGGAGCAGGTGTTGGCGCTTTTGATGCTCGCGCTGTTGGGGGCGGCGACGATGTTCACGGGGTGGTTCACCTCGTTCAGTGGCCTTCTGGTGATGACGCTCCTCTCCTCCATCGGGTTTCATTATTTCGAGACGGTGAACCAGTCGCTGCAGTTGCAATGGATCGACAAGGCCCGCGCGCCCATCGTCCTGGGGCGGATCGTGGCGGTGGGGGCGGGGGCGAGCCTGGCGGCCTATGGGCTGATTGTGGCGCTGTGGGACCGGCTGGGGCTGGACTATAACACGGTCTACATGGCCTCGGGCGGGGTGACGATTGCCATCGTGCTGTTTGCGGCGCTGGCTTATCCGCAGTTTCAGTCCCCGCATGTGCAGCACAAGCACATCGTCCTGCGGCGGCGGTATTGGCTGTATTATGCGCTGCAATTCATGGCGGGCGCGCGGCGGCAGATCTTTGTCGTCTTTGCGGGCTTCATGATGGTGGAGCGGTTCGGGATGAAGGTCAGCGAGATGACGCTGCTTCTCTTGTGCAATTACCTGATCAACATGGCCGTGGCCCCGGCGATGGGGCGGGCCTTGGGGCGCTATGGTGAGCGGAATGTCATGGGGTTCGAATACATCGGCCTGACGCTGGTGTTTCTGGCCTATGGTGGGCTTTACTGGTTCGGCTGGGGGATCGTGATTGCCGGGGCCTTGTATATCCTGGATCAGCTGTTCTTTGCGCTGAGTTTCAGCCTCAAGACCTATTTCCAGAAGATCGCGGACCCGAAGGATATTGCGCCGACGGCGGCGGTGGCATTCACGATCAACCATATCGCGGCGGTGTTCCTGCCGGCGGGGTTGGGGTATTTGTGGGCGACCTCACCCGATTACGTCTTCCTCTTGGGGGCGGGGATGGCGCTTTTTGCGTTCGGGCTGATCTGCCTGATCCCGCGCCACCCGGAGCCGGGGAATGAGACGGTCTTTTCCCGCGCGCTGCCGCAGCCGGCGGAGTAACCCTCGGGTGAGGCGGTTGTAACCTGGGTTGGGCTTTTGGCCTGCACCGCCTATATGAAGGCCCAGAAACGGAGGTCCGCCATGTTCTTCACCCGCTCCAAGACGGAAATGGTTTCGCCCGACAAGGCGCTGCCGGGGCGCCCGGAGCCCCTGCCCACCGCTGAGACGCATTTCCTGTCCGGCATTCCGCTGAAATCTCCGGTGCCCGAGGGGATGGAAGAGGCGATGTTCGGCATGGGCTGCTTCTGGGGCGTCGAGCGCAAGTTCTGGCAGACCCCGGGCGTCTGGCTGACCATGGTCGGCTATGCGGGCGGGTTCACCCCGAACCCGACCTATAAGGAAACCTGCACCCAGCTGACCGGCCATAATGAAGTGGTGCGGGTGATCTATGATCCCGCCAAGGTCAGCTATGCCGCCCTGCTGAAGCTGTTCTGGGAGGGGCACGACCCAACCCAAGGCATGCGGCAGGGCAATGACATCGGGTCGACCTACCGGTCGGGCATCTATACCTATACGCCCGCGCAGGCCGAGGCGGCAAAAGCCTCAAAGCTTGTCTACCAGGACGCGCTGAGCAAGGCCGGGCAGGGGACGATCACGACCGAGATCCTGCCAGTGCCGACCTTCTACTTTGCCGAGGACTACCACCAGCAATACCTGGCGAAGAACCCGAACGGCTATTGCGGGATCGGCGGCACCGGCGTGACCTGCCCAATCGGGACCGGCGTCACCGCCTGATGGCTTGACCAGGGGGGGGCCGGGGTCTATCCGGCCCCTGACCCTGGAGAATGCCGATGCCCACCTTTACCGCCCTGACCACCGTGACCGGCGAAGACGCCGCCCGTGCCCTTGCCGCCGCGATGGAGCGGATGACGCCGGAACCGGTGGGCGTCGGCGTGTTCGAGATCGAGGACGGATCGGGTCTGTGGGAGGTCGGGGGCTATTTCCTGGAAGCCCCGGATCAGGTGATGCTGGAGATCTTTGCCCTGGCCTTCGACGCCCGGCCCTTCGCCCTGTCCGACCTGCCCGAGATTGACTGGGTCGCCAAGGTTCGGCGCGAACTGGCCCCGGTCAATGCCGGGCGCTTCTTTGTCTATGGCAGCCATGATGCCGACAAGGTGCCCGCCGATCCCGCCCGTGTGCCACTGCAGATCGAGGCGACCGTCGCCTTCGGGACCGGGCATCACGGCACGACGCTGGGCTGTCTGAAAGCGTTCGACAGGCTGCTGACCGCCGGGGTACGGCCGACCAGCGTGGCCGATATCGGCTGTGGCACGGCGGTTCTGGCGATGGCGGCGGCGGCGACACTGCCCGAGGCGCTGGTCATCGCCAGCGACATTGACCGCGTTGCCGTCGATGTGTCCGAGGCCAATGTGGCGATCAACGGGCTGCAGGGCCGGGTCGAATGCATCGAGGCGGCCGGTCTTGACCACCGCCGCCTGAAGGCCGCTGCCCCTTATGATCTGGTCTTTGCCAACATCCTGAAAGGCCCGCTGATTGAGCTTGCCCCCGCCATTTCGGCGCATCTGGCAACCAATGGGCGAGCGATTCTATCTGGTCTGCTCGTCCAGCAGGCAGAGGCCGTGACCGCAGCTTACGTTACGGCAGGACTTTGTCTGCAGGACAGGGACGATCTGGGGGAATGGTCGGTGCTTGTGCTGCAAAAGTGTTGAAATCGTGGACAATGATTGACTCAGTCCGCGCTTGCAGCTGATGGTAGGCAAGTGCCGCATTTTCGCCATAAAACTGCGTCACCAATGGCTAAATGCAGAGCTGCTACTCTGGGTGGATATTATGTGGGTTGATCCGAATCTGAACGAATTCTACAGCCGCGTTTCGCGGATCGAGAAGACCCATGCCAAGGGCTATGGGTTCGAGGCGGCGGGAACGCTGGGCCGCAAGGCGCCGTCGCGCGCCGGGTCACGGATCCTCAAGCTGGTGAAGCCGCTGGTTCTGGCGCTGCTTGTCGGGATCGGCCTGAAGTCGATGATCCACTACTATATCGGGGCACAGACCTACGAAAGCCGCGTCAGCGCGCTTGCCGCAGGAGAGGGGATCGACCCCGTTGGTGCCTGGCTGATGCATGCCGATCCGGCCACGCTGTTTGTCTCGGGCCAGATGCAGGCGCTGTTTCCTCGCTAATTCTAAGCGCCCTTTACGACTGCTGCCAAGTTATTGAACAAAAAAGAAGGCCGCATCATTGATGCGGCCTTTGTCATGCGGGTAGTCTTCGCGGGTCGGGTTGCTTCAGCGCCCCAGAAACTCAATGTCGCCGCGGCACAGACCGATATCGTCCAGCTCGCGGTCCGAAAGCTTGTTCAGGGCTTTGCGGGTGACACGTGCATCATTCCAGGCCGACAGAACCGCAAACGCGTTCGTCAGGCCAGAGATGGCACGGTAAGTGGTGATGGCGCCAAAGGGCGCCGGGCGGGTCGTCTCGACAGCGGCCATGGCTTGCATCCTTGTTCTCATACTGCACAATTCGAAGGCTTATTCCTTCGATGCTTGCCAGATAGTCGTGCTGCATGCGCAAAGCAAGCGAAGCCCTAGCATGGCCGCGTTGCAGCCAATGCATGACTGAAGACATAATTTCTTCATCTTTTTCAGCGCGTTCCCTAAGGCAGTTCGAAAAAGCGGCCGCGCTGGTCGAATTTGTGCGACAGGTTGTCGGTTTCTGCAAGTGCAAAATGGACGGGCGATTTCTGCGGGGTAGCGGAAAGCGATTGGCGGATGTTCCCTTTTCGTGCTAATCCGATGCCAAGAGCAAGAAAAGGGGCAGCGATGCGCGTGATCGGCATTGATCCGGGGTTGCGGAACCTGGGGTGGGGGGTGATCGACGTGGCGGGCTCTCGCCTGACGCATGTCGCCAACGGGATCTGCCACTCGGACGGGGATGACGGCGATCTGGCGATGCGACTGCTGACCTTGCACAGCCAGCTGACGCTGGTCTTTCGCGCCCATGCGCCTGAGGCGGCGGCGGTGGAGCACACGTTTGTCAACAAGGACGCGGTGGCGACGCTGAAGCTGGGACAGGCGCGGGGGATTGCGCTTTTGGTGCCGGCGCAGTTCGGGCTGAGCGTCGGGGAATATGCGCCGAATGCGGTGAAGAAGACGGTGGTGGGCGTGGGCCATGCGGCCAAGGTGCAGGTGGACCACATGGTGCGGCTGCAGCTGCCGGGGGTGGTGATCGCGGGCGCGGATGCGGCGGATGCGCTGGCGGTGGCGATCTGCCATGCGCATCATCTGCAATCGGCGGGGCGGCTGCAGGCCGCGATGCGGGTGGCGGGATGATCGGCAGGATATCCGGGCGGCTGGACTGGCGGGGCCCAGACCATGTGCTGATCGACGTGCGCGGGGTGGGCTATATCGTCTATGTCAACGACCGGACCCTTGCCGGGCTGCCGGGGTTGGGTGAGGCGGTCAGTCTTTACACCGATCTGGTGGTGCGCGAGGACCTTTTGCAGCTTTTCGGCTTCCCGACGATGCTGGAGAAGGAGTGGCACAAGCTTCTGACCACGGTGCAAGGCGTGGGGGCGAAGGCCGCGATGGCGATCCTTGGGACTTTGGGGCCGGAAGGCGTGGGCCGTGCGATCACGCTGGGCGACGCGCGGGCGGTGCAGGCGGCCCCGGGTGTGGGGCCGAAACTGGCGCAGCGGGTGATCCTGGAGCTGAAAGCGAAGGCCCCCGGTGTGACGGCCGCGGGCGTGGGACTAAGCGCCAAGGCCGGGGCCGAGGATGTGGTGATCGACGAGGCGGCCCCCGCGCCGAAGGCCCCCGCCAGGCGGGATGAGGGGGCCGCGAAGCGCGCGGCGTCGACGGCGGATGCGCTGTCGGCCCTTCTGAACCTTGGCTATGGGCAAAGCGATGCCGCGCAGGCGGTGGCGACAGTGGCGGGCGACCAGCCTGAGGCGGACACGGCCACGCTGATCCGCGCCAGCCTGAAACTGTTGGCGCCAAGATGATGGAACCGGACCCTACCCTGCGCCCCGAGCGTCTGCCGGAGGATCTGGACCGCGCCTTGCGGCCGCAGATGCTGGCCGAGTTCATCGGTCAGGCCGAGGCGCGGGCGAACTTGGCCGTGTTCATCGCGAGCGCGCGGATGCGGGGCGAGGCGATGGACCATACGCTGTTCCACGGCCCGCCGGGGTTGGGGAAGACGACCCTCGCGCAGATCATGGCGCGGGAGTTGGGGGTGGGGTTCCGGATGACCTCGGGCCCCGTGCTGGCCAAGCCTGGGGACCTTGCGGCGATCCTGACGAACCTTGAGCCGCGCGATGTGCTGTTCATCGATGAGATTCATCGGCTTAGCCCGGTGGTCGAGGAGGTGCTGTATCCGGCGCTGGAGGATTTCGCCCTTGATCTGGTGATCGGCGAGGGGCCGGCGGCGCGGACGGTGCGGATCGATCTGCAGCCCTTTACGCTGGTCGGTGCCACCACGCGGCTGGGGCTGTTGACGACGCCCCTGCGCGACCGGTTCGGGATTCCGACGCGGCTGGAGTTCTATTCGGAGGCGGAGCTTTACGAGATCGTCAGCCGTGGGGCGCGGCTGATGGGGGTGCCTGCCGAAGAAGAGGGCTGTCTTGAGATTGCCCGCCGGGCGCGGGGAACGCCGCGCATTGCCGGGCGTTTGCTGCGCCGGGTGGTGGATTTCGCGCTGGTCGAGGAGGGCGGGCGGATTTCCCGGGCCCTGGCCGACCGGGCGCTGACGCGGCTGGGGGTGGACAAGCTGGGCCTTGATGGGGCCGACCGGCGCTATCTGACGCTGTTGGCGGAGAATTATGGTGGCGGGCCGGTCGGGGTGGAGACCATTGCGGCGGCGCTGAGCGAGCCGCGGGATGCGATTGAAGAGGTGATCGAGCCATACCTCCTCCAGCAAGGCTTGATCCTGCGGACGCCGCGCGGGCGGATGCTGGGGGCCAAGGCCTGGCGGCATCTGGGGCTGGAGGCGCCGAAACCCCCCGAACCACCAAAACCGGGCCAGTCGGACCTGTTCGACGCGAAGTGAATCGAGCGCGTTCCGCGCGAAGACCTTTTTTCTCGCCTCTGGCGCGCAAGCGCGCCAACCGGCTCGGGCGATGGGGGCATTCTGCCCCCCATGCCATTGGTCTCTCGAACCAATGGCGAAACCAATGGCATAACCGTGGATTATTTTTCAAAAGAGCAAACCTTGAGGGCTTGTTGCGCGGTGGCAGGGGATGCTAGCGCGGGCCAAACAAGAGGTGCTGCGATGGGGCCGGAAGAGGTTGAGGCTTTGTTCACCCGGGCAGACGGGGCCTATCTTTTCGCGCGCTGGGGGCGGCCGATCGTGCCGGTGGTCTTTGGGGTGGACGATGCCAGCCTGCCGGTGATCAAGGGGGCGCTTGAGGCCGTGGTCACTTTGGCGGGGCACCGGATGGCCGAGACCGACCCCGAGCTTGGCGCGAACCTCATGGTCTTCTTCACCCGCGACTGGGCGGAGCTTTTGGCCGTGCCGGACCTTGACCGTTTGGTGCCTGAACTGGCCGCACTGGTGGCGCGGCTGGAGGCGGCGGGCGCGAACCAGTACCGGATTTTCCGCTTTGAGGCGTCAGGGGCGATCCGCGCCTGTTTCGTCTTTCTACGGATGGATGCGGCCCTGGCCGGGATGGAGGCCGAGACGCTGGCGCTGGCACAGGCGGTGCAGACCATCCTTCTTTGGTCGGATCGGGCGTTTGACGGGACCTCGCCCTTGGCGCGGGTGGGGGAGCGGGTGATCCTGCGGCCCGAGATCGGGTCAGTCATCCGGGCAGGGTATGACCCGGTCTTGCCGGCGATGGCGCGGGACCCAAGCCATGCGCTGCGGCTGGCGGCGCGGGTTCAGGCACGGCAGTAGGGCCGAGGCCAAGGCAGGGGGCAAAGAGGCCGACGTTGATCGGGACGGTCGATTGGTGTATGTTTCGCCAATATTTTGCGTCTGACTGACGATCCTGACTGATTTTTTGCCGACCCTTTTTCAACCAGATTGCTGGTGTTCCCATGATTTTACGCAGTCCGCGAGAGCGGGTTATTCAGACCATTTCTTATGAAATCGGCGGGTTGTGCCTGTCTGTGCCGCTTTACACGCTGTTCGGCGACGGAACCTCGGGCGAGGCCTTTACCTTGATGCTGGCGCTGGCCGTGGCGGTGCTGATCTGGTCGCCTTTGCACAACACCATCTTTGACTGGGCCGATTTTCGCCTGAGCGGGCGGCTGGCCAGTGACCGGCCGCAGCGCTGGCGGCTGGTGCATGCGGTCAGCCATGAGACCTCCACCTTGGTGGTCACCTTGCCGATCCTGATGGGCCTGGGCGGGTTGTCCTTCTGGGAGGCGCTGCTGGTCGATCTGGGATTGACCGCGCTTTACACCGCTTATGCCTATGTCTTCCACATCGTCTATGACCGCTTGCGCCCGATGCGGGCCGTCCCCGCAGGAGGCCTGTCGCATGACTGATCCGTCGTTCCCCGAACCCTTCGGCGTGCATCTGATGATCGACGGTTATGATGCCGATGGGCCCTTGATGACCGATGCCACCGCCTTGCGCGGGCTTTTGGAGGCCCTGCCGGGCGAGATGGGGATGCATGCGATCTGCGCCCCGGTGGTCGTGTCCGTCGGGCCGAATTGCCACAAGGACCCGGGCGGGTTGTCGGGCTTTGTGATGATCGCGGAAAGCCATATCAGCTTTCACACCTTTCCGGGGCGGCGCTTCGTGACGATTGATCTTTACACCTGCCAGACGGGGCTGGACCGGCAGGGCACGATCGACCGGTTGCGGCGCGCTTTCCGGCTGGGGGATGCCGATGTTCACGTTCAGGAGCGTGGCCTGCGCTATCCGGCGGAAAACCTGGTGCCGGTCCTTCCCGATTTGTGAGGCGTGGCAGGCTGTGCTATGCCCCGGGCGGTCGAGAGGGGGGTGGATGTGTCGCATCAGCATGGCCTGCGGGTTTACTATGAAGACACCGATCTGGCGGGCATCGTCTACTATGCCAATTACCTGAAATTCATCGAGCGGGGCCGCACGGAATGGGTGGCAAGCCTTGGCATCGACCAGATGGCCCTCAAGGCGGCGGAGGGGATCGTCTTCGCGGTTCGGCGGGTTGAGGCGGACTTTCTGCGCCCGGCGAAGTTTGGCGATGACCTTGTGGTTGAGACCGTGCTGAAGGGGCTTGGCGGGGCCCGGCTGGTGCTGGACCAGACCATCACCCGGGGCGGTGAGCGCCTGTTTCTGGCGCAGGTCACGCTGGTCTGTTTGACCGAGGATGGCCATGCCGCCCGGCTGCCGGCGAGCTTGCGCGCGCGGCTGTCGGGGCCTTTGCACTGACCGGGCGCGCGGCTTGGCTGGCGGCGATGCCTACGGCGGGGATATTTTGGCCAGAATGAAAGCGCTTGTGGTCGGGGGCGTCCCCGCGCCCATGACATCTTCCGTCACCTTGCAGCGAAAGCCCGCCGGCCACGGCATTGTGTTGGCATTCCCCCTGCAATCTTGATAGAATCAGCGCTAACGGGGTCGATCAACGGCCCGATAACAAGAGCAGGCGGAATGGATACGGAAACACTTGCGGTGGCGCAGGAGATTGATTTCTCCATGCTCGCCTTGTTTGCACGCGCAACGCTGACGGTGAAGATCGTCATGCTGATGCTGCTGATCATGTCGTTCTGGTCATGGGCGATCATCATCCAGAAGCACCTGGTCTTGCGCAAGGCAAAGGCCGAGGCGGAGGTTTTTGACCGGGCGTTCTGGTCGGGGGAACCCCTGGACGAGCTTTTCGAAAAGATCGGCCCGGACCCGCAAGGGCCGTCGGAAAAGATCTTTGCGGCCGGGATGCTGGAGTGGCGGCGCAGCCACAAGCAGGATGGCGGGTTGATCGCGGGGGCGCAAAGCCGGATCGACCGGGCGATGAATGTGGCCATCGCGCGGGAAAGCGAAGTGCTGAACCGGGGCGTAAGCTTTCTAGCGACGACCGGGTCAACCGCAACGTTCATCGGTCTCTTTGGCACGGTCTGGGGGATCAAGCACAGCTTTGAGCAGATCGCCATCAGCCAGAACACCAGTCTTGCCGTGGTGGCCCCCGGGATCGCCGAGGCGCTATTGGCCACCGGCGTGGGTCTGGTCGCGGCCATTCCGGCGGCAGTCTTTTACAACAAGTTGTCGGCGGACAATGACCGGGTGATCGGGGGCTATGAGGCCTTTGCCGATGAATTCGCGACGATCCTGTCGCGCCAGCTGGACGCGTAAGCCATGGGCATGGGCGCATCAGGATCGTCTGGGGGTGGGCGCGGCCGCCGACGCCGCGGTCGGTCAGCCGCGATGAGCGAGATCAACATCACGCCGATGGTCGACGTGATGCTGGTGCTGCTGATCATCTTCATGGTGGCAGCCCCCATGTTGACGGTGGGCGTGCCGGTGGAACTGCCGAAGACGGCGGCGGCGGCCTTGCCGACCGAACAGGAAGAGCCGCTGACCGTGACGGTCACGGCGGATGGACGGCTGGCGATCCAGACGACCGAGGTTGCCGATGCCGAGATGATCGGCAAGCTGCAGGCCATCGCGGCCGAGCGGACGTCGAAGAAAATCTACCTGCGCGCCGACGGGGCGGTGGCCTATGAGCGGGTGGCGCAGGTGATGGGTGCCCTGAATGCGGGCGGGTTCAACGAGATTGCCTTTGTCACCGATGCCGCGGCCCCAAGCCTTGGGGCGGGGGATGCGTCCAATACCGGAAATGACGGCGGCTGAGGCTGATGGAGAGGCGCTTTCAGACGGGAACAGTGGTGTCGGCGGTCGGGCATCTGGGGGTGATCCTCTGGGTGCTGGTCGGCGACTGGCTGTTTGCTGCGGACAAGCCGCCTGAAACAATCACCATGACCGCCTCGACGATCACCAGCGACGAATTTGATCTGTTGCAGGCCGCCTCGACCCCGACGCCCTCGGAGGAAACCGCCCCGGTGCGACCGCAGGCGCGGCCGGAGCCCGAGCCCGAGCCCGAGCCCGAACCTTTGCCCGAACCCGAGCCGGAGCCCTTGCCGGAGCCGGAACCCTTGCCGGAACCCGAACCCATTCCGGAACCCGAGCCGGAGCCTTTGCCCGAACCGGAGCCATTGCCCGAACCCGAACCCATCGCCCCGGCGGCGGAAGAGGAACAGGCGCTGCCTTCGCCTTCGACCGAGGAACAGCCTTTGCCGGAGGCGGCAGAGATCGTGGCCCCCAGCCCGGTGGAGGTTGAGACCGAGGCCGAAACCTCCGACACGCCGACGCCTGCGGTCAGCGATGAGCCGGCCGAGGCGGAGATCGTGCAAGAGACGCCCACCGAGGAAACCGTTGCGGAAGACACCGGCGACGTGCTGGAGACCGAAGCGAACCAGGACCAGACCGAGGCGACGGGGATGACCACCTCGATCCGGCCAAGGTCTCGGCCAGAGCGGCCTGACCCGGTGGCCGAGCCGGAGGTTGAGGTGGCGGCGGCGGAGCCGGTCGAAGAAGCAGCCGATCCGGTGGAAGAGCCGGTTGAGGACCCAGCCGAACAGCCGGTGGACGATCAGGCGACGGAAGACGCAATTGCCGCGCTGCTGGATGAAGCATCGGATGAACCGGTTGATGAGCCTGTTGAAACTGGCGGGCAGGCCCTGCCGCAGGGCCCGCCGTTGACGGGGGGCGAGATGGGCAACATCTCCTCGGCCATCGCGCGGAAGTGGAACCTGGGGGCGTCTTCGACCGATACGCTGCGGACCATGGTGGTGATCCGGGTCAGCTTTGGCCCGGACGGGCGCCCGACCGGGTTTGAGTTGATTGAGGCGGATGGCCCGACGCAAACCGCCATCGACCAGCTTTTCCAGACCGCACAGCGGGCGGTAAACCGGGCCTATGCCGACGGTGGCCTGCCGCTGCCGCCCGAGAAGTATGACACCTGGCAGGTGCTGGACCTGGTCTTCGACGCCAACGGGATGACCTTGCGATGACCGATTTGCCAAAATCGACCGTCAACGTGCAACCTTTTGCCGATGGGGCGGTTGTCCCTGAGGTTCTGCTATCCACCCGGCCTTGGGCCGGGCAATGACACAAATGAAACGGAGCTTGAACCCGATGAGAGCAGTCTTGCGAACCCTTTTGGCCCTGATCGTGGGCCTGACGCTGACCGGGGTCACCCCCGTCTTGGCGCAGAACGCCCCGCCGCGGATTGTCATCGGTCCTGGCGTGATCGAGCCGATGCCGATTGCCATTCCGACCTTCATTGATGAAGGCGGCGCAGGGGAATATGCGCGGGAAATCGGACGGGTGGTGCAGTCGGACCTGGAAGGCACCGGGTTCTTCCGCACCATAGGCGAAGAGGCTTACATCAGCCGGATCACCGGATTTGATGCGCCGGTCGCGTTCGAGGACTGGAAGGCGATCAACGCGCAGGTGCTGATCACCGGGGCGGTGAGTGTCTCGGGCGACCGGATCACGGTGAAGTTCCGCGCCTATGATGTGTTCAACGGGCAGGTGATGGAAGGGGCCGCGCTGCAGTTTGCGGGCACGACCCAAGGCTGGCGGCGGATGGCGCACAAGGTGGCCGATGTGGTCTATTCCAAGATCACCGGCGAGGGCGGCTATTTCGACAGCCGCGTGGTGTTCGTCAGCGAGTCCGGGCCGAAGAACCAGCGGCTGAAGCGGCTGGCGGTGATGGATTATGACGGGGCCAATGTGGCCTATCTGACCGACAGTTCCGCCATCGTCCTCGCGCCGCGCTTTTCGCCGTCGGGGGACCGGATCCTTTACACGAGCTACGAGTCCGGCTTTCCGCGCATCACGCTTCTGGATGTGGCCTCGCTTGCGCGGCAGTCTTTGGACGAACAGCCGGGCACGATGACCTTTGCGCCGCGGTTCAGCCCGGATGGCGGGACAGTGGTGTTCAGTCTGGAGCGGGGCGGGAATACCGACATCTACGCGTTGAACCTGTCTTCGGGCGGGTTGTCGCAGCTGACCAACGCGCCATCGATTGAAACGGCGCCCAGCTTCAGCCCGGACGGCAGCCAGATCGTGTTTGAATCTGACCGGACCGGATCGCCGCAGATCTATGTCATGCCCGCATCGGGCGGCGAGGGGACGCGGATTTCCGGTGGGGCGGGGCGTTACGGCACCCCGGTCTGGAGCCCGCGGGGCGACCTGATCGCCTTCACCAAGCAGAACGAGGGCCGCTTCCACATCGGCGTGATGCGCACCGATGGCAGCGAAGAGCGCCTTCTGACCGCCAGCTTCCTGGACGAGGGCCCGACCTGGGCCCCGAACGGCCGGGTCCTGATGTTCACCCGCGAAACCAGCGGGGCGGGCGGTCAGGCGACCCTGTGGTCGGTCGATATCACCGGGCGCAACCTGAAGCAGATCCCGACGGAAGGCCCGGCCTCGGACCCCGCCTGGTCGCCGCTTTTGCCATAAAACGTGACCTGGCCCCGATTCCCATGCGGGGCCAAAGCTGATAGTCTGACCGCAATCGAGCCAATAAGAAGGAAGAACTCCATGACTCTTGCCGTGAAATCGCTTCTGGTGGTCGCAAGCTTGGCGCTGGCGGCCTGTAACAATCCTGACCGCTATGGCGCGGGCGGCCCGGGTGGGGCGGGTGGCCCCGGCGGAGCGGGCGGCATTGACACGACGGGTCTGGGCGATCCGAACAACCCGACGTCGATTGCCTATTTCAACCAGCGCGTTGGTGACCGGGTGCTGTTTGCGGTGGACCAGTCCACGATCTCGCCCGAAGGCCGTGCGGTGCTGACGGCGCAGGCGCAGTGGCTGATGACCAACACCGGCTATGCCGCGATCATCGAAGGCCACGCGGACGAACAGGGCACGCGGGAATACAACCTTGCCTTGGGCGCGCGGCGTGCGGCGGCGGTGCAGAACTTCCTGATCAGCCAGGGTGTGCCGGCCAACCGTCTGCGCACCATCAGCTATGGCAAGGAGCGCCCGATCGAGGTCTGCTCGACCGAGGAATGCTACATGAAGAACCGCCGCGCCGTGACGGTGCTTTCGGCTGGCGCCGGGGTCTGACGCGATGAAGGCACTCCGCCTTGGTCTGGTGCTTGCGCTTCTGCCCTTCGCGGCGGTGGCGCAGGACCGCACGCAAACGCTGGCCGACATCCGGGCCGAGCTGGCCGGTCTTGCGGCCGAGTTCAACGCCCTTAAGGCCGAGCTTGTCTCAAGCGGGGCGGCAGCCACCGGGGCTGCAGGCGGTGATGCGCTGCAACGGATGGACACGATCGAGGCGGAACTGTCGCGCCTGACCGCGCGGACCGAAGAGGTGGAGCTGAAACTCAACCGCGTGGTCGCCGATGGCACCAACCGGATCGGCGATATCGAATACCGGCTGTGCGAAGTGACCGAAGGCTGCGATGTGACCACGCTGGGCGCGACGTCGGTTTTGGGCGGCGGGACTGCCTCAGGTGGCGCCGTCGCAGCACCGGTGGTGACTGACCCCGCCCCAGCCGCCGGGGGGGCGGAACTTGCCGTCAGCGAACAGGCAGACTTTGACCGGGCCAAGGAGGTGCTCGGCACCGGTGACTTTCGCGGTGCTGAAGCGCTCTTTGCGACCTTTGCCCAATCCTATCCTGGCGGACCGCTGACCCAGGAGGCGCTGTTCCTGCGGGGGGAGGCGCTGACCAGTCTGGGCGAGACGTCGAATGCCGCGCGGGCCTATCTGGACGCATTCACCGCCGCCCCCGAGGGGCCGATTGCGCCGGACGCCCTACTGAAGCTGGGGCAGGGTCTTGGCACGCTGGGCCAGGTGCAAGAGGCCTGCGTGACCTTGGGCGAAGTGGGCGTGCGCTATCCCGCCAGCATTGCCGCGACCCAGGCCACCGTGTCGATGCAAGGTCTGGGGTGCCAGTAGGCGCGGACGGGCTGGTTGAGCGGGTCAGGGCGGCGCTTCCTGCGGGCCAGACGATTGGAATTGCGGTGTCGGGCGGTGGGGATTCCACCGCCCTTTTGCATCTGGCGGTACGGGCGGGTTTGACGGTTGAGGCGGTGACGGTTGACCACCGACTGCGCCTGGAAAGTGCGGCTGAGGCGGCGGGTGTCGCGGCCGCCTGTGCGCGGCTTGGGGTGCCGCATCAGGTGCGGGTCTGGGACCATGGGCCGGTCAGTGGCAACCTGATGGACGTGGGCAGGCGGGCACGGATGGCGTTGATTGCGGCCTGGGCGCGGGATCGGGGGCTGGCGCATGTGGCTTTGGGCCATACGCAGGACGATCAGGCCGAGACGCTGCTCATGGGCCTTGCGCGGGTTGCGGGGATTTCCGGGCTGTCGGGGATGCGGCGGCAGTGGGTGGAAGGGGGCGTGACCTTTCACCGCCCGCTTTTGGACACCGGCCGGGAAGCGTTGCGCGACTGGCTGGCGGGGCAAGGCATCGCTTGGGCCGAGGACCCGACGAACGACAACCCGCGCTTCACCCGCACGCGGGCGCGGCGGGTGCTGGCGGCCCTAAGCCCGCTTGGGATCAGTGCGGCGGGGCTGGCCGAGGTGGCCGGGCATCTGGCGCAGGTGCAAGAGGCGCTGGCGGTGCAGGTACGGGCGGCGGCGGCGGCGCATGTGACCGAAGCTGCTGGGGCGCTGCGGGTGGATGCGGGCCTTTGGGATCAGCCCTTGGAGGTTCAGCGTCAGCTTTTGGCGCGGGCCGTGGGTTGGCTGTCACACGGGGACTATCTGCCCCGGGCTGACGCCTTGGCGCGGTTCCGCGCGGCTTTGGCCGGGGGGCGGACCGCGACGCTGCAGGGGTGCCGCTGCCAAAATGGCTGGATCCTGCGTGAGGCGCGGGACCTGCGCGGGATGGAGGCGGGCCTTTGGGACGGGCGCTGGCAGGTGACCGGGCCTTTCGGTGAGGTGCGCGCACTGGGGCCTGCGGGCCTGCGGCAATGCCCCGACTGGCGCAGCCTTGGCCTGCCCCGGCAGGTGCTGGAAGTGACGCCCGCCCTCTGGCAAGGCGCCGTTCTGATCGCGGCACCGGCGGCGGGGTTTGGCTTAGGCACTGCGACATGCACGCCCAGCTTTCATGTGGCCCTGTTATCGCATTGAACCGGGCGACAAACTGACTATCTTCTGTGCAAGGCCGCTTCCGATCTCGGACGTGCGGCATATTCGGGAGATGCCTTGTGGGCAATGCGCGCAATATCGCTTTCTGGGTCGTCCTACTGATCCTTGTCATGGCTCTGTTCCAGCTGTTTTCCGGCGGGCAGACCACTTCTTCGTCTCGGTCGCTCAGCTATTCCCAGTTCATTGAGAGGGTTGATGCGGGCCAGGTCACTGGCGTCACGCTGGATGGCGAGCGCATCGTGGTCCGGGCAAGTGACGGCAACACCTATGTCGCGATCAAGCCGCAGGGTGAGGTGGTGACCGAGGCCTTGACCCGTGACCTGATCGCCAAGGGTGTGGATGTGCAGGCCGAACCGCAGGCGCAGTCGGGCTTCATGTCACTTCTGTCCTTGTGGTTGCCCTTCATCATCCTGATCGGCATCTGGCTGTTCTTCATGAACCGGATGCAGGGCGGCGGGCGTGGTGGGGCCATGGGCTTTGGCAAAAGCCGCGCGAAACTGCTGACGGAAAAGCAGGGCCGGATCACCTTCGACGACGTGGCCGGGATTGATGAGGCCAAGGAAGAGCTGGAAGAGATCGTGGAATTCCTGCGCAACCCGCAGAAGTTCAGCCGCCTGGGCGGCAAGATCCCGAAAGGCGCGCTGCTGGTCGGCCCGCCCGGCACCGGTAAGACGCTTCTCGCCCGCGCGATTGCGGGGGAGGCGGGCGTGCCGTTCTTCACCATCTCGGGTTCCGACTTCGTCGAAATGTTCGTCGGCGTGGGTGCGTCCCGGGTCCGCGACATGTTCGAGCAGGCGAAGAAGAACGCGCCTTGCATCGTTTTCATCGACGAGATTGACGCCGTGGGCCGCGCGCGTGGCGTGGGCATGGGCGGCGGCAATGACGAACGCGAGCAGACGCTGAACCAGCTGCTGGTGGAAATGGACGGGTTTGAGGCGAACGAAGGTGTCATCATCGTCGCGGCCACGAACCGCAAGGACGTGCTGGACCCCGCACTTCTGCGCCCCGGCCGCTTTGACCGGACGATCCATGTGCCGAACCCCGATATCAAGGGCCGGGAAAAGATCTTGTCGGTCCACGCCCGCAAGGTGCCGTTGGGGCCGGACGTTGACCTGCGCACGATTGCGCGGGGATCGCCGGGCTTCTCGGGTGCTGACCTGATGAACCTGGTCAACGAGGCGGCGCTGATGGCTGCCCGCGTCGGCCGCCGGTTTGTCACGATGACCGACTTTGAACAGGCCAAGGACAAGGTCATGATGGGCGCCGAGCGCCGCAGCATGGTGCTGACCGACGACCAGAAGGAAAAGACCGCCTATCACGAAGCGGGCCACGCCATCGTGGGCATGAACCTGCCGAAGTGCGACCCGGTCTACAAGGCGACGATCATCCCGCGCGGTGGTGCCCTTGGGATGGTGGTCAGCCTGCCGGAGATGGACCGGTTGCAGATGCACAAGGACGAAGCCAAGCAGCGCATCGCGATGACCATGGCGGGCAAGGCGGCCGAGATCATCAAATATGGTGAGGAAGGCGTGTCCTCGGGCCCCGTGGGCGACATTCAGCAGGCCAGTGGCCTCGCCCGCGCGATGGTGATGCGCTGGGGCATGTCGGACAAGATCGGCAACATCGACTATTCCGAAGCGCATGAAGGCTATCAGGGCAACACGGCGGGCTTCTCGGTTTCGGCCGAGACGAAGCAGGCCATCGAGGCCGAAGTGAAGGCGCTGATCGACGAAGGCTATCAGGAAGCGCGGCGCATCCTGCTGGAGAAGTCGGAAGACTTTGAAAGGCTGGCCAAGGGCTTGCTGGAGTATGAGACCCTGACCGGCGACGAGATCCGCAAGGTGATTGCGGGCGAGCCGCTGGGCGGGCCGGATGATGGCGACAAGCCAGCTTCGGGCGGGGGCACGACCTCGATCGCGGCGATCCCGAAGACCCGTGGCCGGACGCGGAAGCCCGGCGCTGACCCGGAACCTGCGCCGCTCTGACAGCATGGCGCTGATTGTGAAGGCCCCGCACCCGTGCGGGGCCTTTCGCTTTTCCGGCCCGTTGGCTAGGGTTTCGCCCGACACGAGCGAGGATGCGGCATGATCACGGCCTTCAAGTCCAGCGGCAACCGGCTTTTGCGGATGGACCTTGACCATGACCATCTGCGCAATGCGCTGTGGATCGACCTTGAGGCCCCCACCCTTGCCGAAGAAGAGGCGGTTGAGGCGGCGCTGGGGATTGGTGTCCCTACGCGGGAAGACATGCAGGAGATCGAAATCTCCTCGCGCATCTACCGCGAAGGGGGCGTGCTGTTCCTGACCGCGCAGATCGTGGCCACGGTCGAAGCGCGGGAAACCGAGATCGGCCCGGTGACCTTTGTGGTTCTGGCCGACCGGCTGGTGACGGTGCACTACCACCATCCGGGGTCGTTCACGCATTTCGCCGATTGGGCTGCCAAGCATGACACCCGGCTGGACAGCGGGCTGGACACGCTGCTTGGCCTTTTGGAGGCAGCCGTTGACCGGCTGGCGGATATTCTGGAGGGCGAGGCACGCAAGCTGGACGCGCTTTCCAAGGCGATTTTCGCGGCGCACCGCCCCTCGGGCAAGGGTGAGACGCTGGGCGTCGTGCTGCAGCGGATCGGCCGGGCGGAGGATCTGAACGGCAAGGTCGGTGAAAGCCTTGGCACGATCCAGCGGCTGGTGGGGCATCTGTCGATCACCCAGGACCTGCCCGGAGGACTTCCCTTGAAGCCGGGCGAGCGGTCGACCGTGCGGACGCTTCTGCAGGACATCCGGTCACTGCGCGAAGCGACGGCTGTGCAGACCGACAAGATCAGGTTTCTGCTGGATGCCACGCTGGGGGTCATCAACATCCGGCAGTCGGACATCATCAAGGTCTTCTCGGTCGTGGCCTTCGTCTTCCTGCCGCCCACGCTGATCGCCAGCATTTACGGAATGAACTTCGTTCACATGCCGGAACTGGATGAAACCTGGGGATATCCCGCCGCCCTGGGGGCTATGGTGCTGTCAGCCGTGGTGCCCTGGGCGATCTTTCGGTGGAAGAAATGGCTTTAGCCGCCAGCCTTAGCAGGAGAGACCGATGCAAGCCCTGATGCCGACCACCCTGACCGCCCGCGTTGTCTGGCTGGGCACGCAACCTGACCCGGTGGAAAAGCTGGTGATCCGGTCGGTGCCGCTGACTGAGATGCCGTTGAGTTTCGCGGGCTACGCCGGGGAAAGCCATGCAGGCGAGACGCGCCCGTCGTGCAGCCGCGTGCTGAAGCAGCACAAGCGCGGCACGCCGATCCGCAACGTGCGGCAACTGGCCGTGGTCAGCGCCGAAGAGATGGCCGAGGTAGCCGCAACCATCGGGCTGGAAAGTGCGGACCGTGAGGCGCTGTGGGCCTGGGTTGGCGCGTCGCTGGTGGTGGAGGGAATCCCGGATTTCACGCATGTCCCGCCCTCGAGCCGGTTGCAGGGGCCGGATGGGGTGACGCTGGTCGTGGACATGGAAAACCTGCCCTGCCAGGAGCCCGCCGTGACCATCGATAAGGCGCGGCCCGGGATGGGCAAGGGCTTCAAGCGGGCGGCGGCGGGCAAGCGCGGCGTGACCGCCTGGGTGGAGCGTGAGGGCGTCTTGCGGCTGGGTGATGTGCTGGTGCTGCATGTCCCGGCGCAGCGGGCCTGGCGGGGCTAGGCTGGGCGTGGTTGGGCGCGGCTGGCCCCGGAGGGTTTCGCACCCTCCGCGGTCCGCCGGTTTCTTGAACCGGTGGCGAAACCGGCTTTCTATCGGTGCAGTGTTTTCAGAAAGAGCAAGCGCAAGTTTGAGACAAATTGCTCGGACGGCCGCGATTGGAGCGACGGGTTTCCTTTCGGAAACCGGCGCTGGCGAATTTCGCGGGGTTTAGGTCGGAAACCGGCCTCGTCAAGCGGGGAATGCCCGGTATCACGTCGCAAACGAGAAATCCGCTCCGGGGAGGGACGCAGATGGCCATCAAGACCGACATCGAAATCGCACGCGAGGCGAAGAAGCGACCGATCATGGAGATTGGCGCCAAGCTGGGCATCCCGTCTGAGCATCTGCTGCCCTACGGCCATGACAAGGCCAAGGTGGGACAAGAGTTCATCAAGTCGCTGGCCGGACGCCCCGATGGCAAGCTGATCCTGGTGACCGCGATCAACCCGACGCCGGCGGGCGAAGGCAAGACCACGACGACGGTGGGTCTGGGCGACGGGCTGAACCGGATCGGCAAGAAGGCGGTCGTCTGCATCCGCGAGGCCAGCCTTGGACCGAACTTCGGGATGAAGGGCGGGGCGGCTGGCGGCGGGATGGCGCAGGTCGTGCCGATGGAGGAGATGAACCTTCACTTCACCGGCGATTTCCACGCGATCACCAGCGCCCACAACCTGCTGTCGGCGATGATCGACAACCACATCTACTGGGGCAATGAGCTGGAGATCGATGAGCGTCGGATCGTCTGGCGCCGCGTCATGGACATGAACGACCGCGCGCTGCGGGACATGGTGGTGAACCTGGGCGGGGTGGCGAACGGCTTCCCGCGCCAGACCGGGTTTGACATCACGGTGGCGAGCGAGGTCATGGCGATCCTCTGCCTGTCGAATGACCTGGAAGACCTGCAAAAGCGGCTTGGGGACATTGTCGTCGCCTACACCCGCGAGAAAAAGCCGATCTATGCCCGCGACATCAAGGCTGACGGCGCGATGACGGTGCTGCTGAAGGACGCGATGCAGCCGAACCTGGTGCAGACGCTGGAGAACAACCCGGCCTTCGTGCATGGCGGGCCGTTCGCCAACATTGCCCATGGCTGCAACAGCGTGATCGCGACCAAGACGGCGCTGAAACTGGGCGAATATGTCGTCACCGAAGCCGGGTTCGGCGCGGACCTTGGGGCGGAGAAGTTCTTTGACATCAAGTGCCGGAAGGCGGGCCTGAAGCCTGCGGCGGCGGTCATCGTCGCCACGGTCCGGGCGATGAAGATGAACGGCGGGGTGGCGAAGGCCGACCTTGGGACCGAGAACGTGGAGGCCGTGCAGAAGGGCTGCCCGAACCTTGGCCGCCATATCGCCAACGTGAAGGGTTTTGGCTTGCCGGTGGTGGTGGCGATCAACCACTTCTACAGCGACACCGACGCTGAAGTGGCTGCGGTCAAGGCCTATGTCGCCGAACAGGGGGCCGAGGCGATCCTGTGCAAGCATTGGGCTTTGGGGTCGGCGGGGATTGAGGAACTGGCGAAGAAGGTGGTCAGCCTGGCCGAGGGGCCGTCGGCCTTCAAGCCGCTTTACGCGGACGACCTGGGCCTTTTTGCCAAGATCGAAGCCATCGCCAAAGGCATCTACCGCGCGGATGGGGTTGAGGCGGACAAGTCGATCCGCGACCAGTTGAAGACGTGGGAGGCGGCGGGCTATGGCCATCTGCCGATCTGCATCGCCAAGACGCAGTACAGCTTCACCACGGACCCGAGCGTGCGCGGCGCGCCGACCGGGTTCACGATCCCGGTGCGCGAAGTGCGGCTGTCGGCGGGGGCTGGTTTTGTTGTCGCGATCTGCGGTGAGATCATGACGATGCCTGGCCTGCCCAAGGTGCCAAGCGCCGAGGTGATCCGGCTGAACGATCTGGGCCAGGTTGAAGGGTTGTTCTAACGGGTCGCATTGCCCTTTCCGGGCTGCCCCCTTATCTCCGGGGCAGCCTGAAAGGGAGAGTTTTGATGCCGAAGCCTGCTGACTGCACCTCCATGGCCCAGATCCGGGCCGAGATTGACCGGCTGGACGAAGAGCTCGTCCGGCTGTTCGCGGAACGGGCGGGCTATATCGACCGCGCGGCCGAGATCAAGGCGACGGTCGACCTGCCGGCCCGGATCGATGCGCGGGTGGAGCAGGTGGTGGGGAATGTCCGGCGCCACGCAGACACCTACGGGCTGCCGCCCGAGCTGGTGGAAAAGCTGTGGCGGCGGCTGATCGACTGGTCCATCGCACGCGAGGAAAGCAAGCTTGGACCGGACAGTTTGAGAAAAGGATAAGCGGATGACGGCCACGGTGATCGACGGCAAGGCCTTTGCGGCCCGGGTGCGGGGGCAGGTGGCCCTGCATGTGGCGCGATTGAAGGAAGAGAACGGCATCCAGCCGGGCCTGGCCGTGGTCCTGGTGGGCGAGGACCCGGCAAGCCAGGTCTATGTGAAGAACAAGCACGCCTCGACCGTCGAGGTCGGAATGTCCTCTTTCGAACATCGGCTGCCCGCCGACACCGGCGAGGCAGAACTGCTTGCGCTGATTGACCGGCTGAACGCGGACCCGAAAGTGCATGGGATTCTTGTGCAGTTGCCGCTGCCTTCTCATCTGAACTCTGAGCTAGTCATCAACCGGATCGACCCGGCGAAGGATGTGGATGGATTCCACATTTCGAACGTTGGCCTCTTGGGCACCGGGCAGAAGAGCATGGTGCCCTGCACCCCGCTTGGCTGCCTGATGATGCTGAGGGATCATCACGGGTCTTTGTCCGGTCTGAACGCGGTTGTGGTGGGACGCAGCAACATTGTCGGCAAGCCGATGGCGCAGCTTTTGCTGGGCGAGAGTTGCACGGTGACGATTGCGCACAGCCGGACCAAGGACCTGGCGGCGGTTTGCCGGGGGGCGGACATCCTTGTGGCGGCGGTCGGGCGGCCGGAGATGGTGACCGGGGATATGGTGAAGCCGGGTGCGACGGTGATCGACGTCGGCATCAACCGGATCGAGCGGGACGGCAAGACCAAGCTGGTGGGCGATGTCCACTATGACAGTGCGGCCGCCGTGGCGGGGGCGATCACGCCGGTGCCCGGGGGCGTGGGTCCGATGACGATTGCCTGCCTTTTGGCGAACACGCTGACCGCCTGCTGCCGGGCGAACGGGCTGGCGGAACCCGAGGGGCTGACGGCCTGAGGGGGTTTGGTCAGGCGGGGGCCAAAAATTTTCGGCGAAAATTTTTGGCGCTCAGCGCGGCATCGGGATCGCCAGGGCGCGGGGCCCGGTCAGGATGGCAAGCGCGTCCTTCGCCATGAGCGTGGTCAACACCGGCTCATGGCTGCGCAACCCGCCGGTGTAGACGCCGTAGGCGGGCAGGATCAGGCGCTTTGCATCCGCCAGGAAGCAGGGCCTTGATTGCCCCGCAAGCCGCGCCTTGGGGTGGTAGTGGCCTGAAACCTCGGCCGTTTCCCGCGGGTCCGCGATATGGCGGAAGGTGAAGGGGCCCAAGGCCACCTCGTCCCGGTGGGTGCCGCCGATTTCGATCGGGCCGGGGTCATGGTTGCCGGCGATCCAGGTCCAGTCGCGGCCGGCCATCAGGCGGGCCAGCCAGAGGCGGCTGTGATCGTCGATGCCGTCGGCCGAGGCGGTGTCATCAAAGCTGTCGCCAAGGCAAATGACGCTGCTGGCGCGGGTGGTGTCGAGGTCCCGGTCGAGCTTTTCCAGGGTGGCCTGCGTCTCATAAGGCGGCAGGAGTGACCCGCCGCGCCGGGCGAGGCGTTCGGACTTGCCCAGATGCAGGTCAGAGACGACCAGCAGGTTTCGTGCCGGCCAATGGAGCGCGCCGGTCGGGCGGAGGTGAAGGCTTTCGCCATGGAAGAACAGCGTGTGATGCATTGGCCTTCCATGCCCCGCCGACGGGCTTGCGGCAAGGGGCGGCTATGAAATTGCGTGCTTCGCACAAGGCTTTTGCCTCGGCTGCGCGGACTGCGCCGCTTGCCTCAGGCGGCCTTCGGCGAGAGCATTTGTAGAAAGTGCAAGGCCTTAGGCCAAGGTTTAGGCCAGGCCTGCGGCTTGCATCAGCGCCTGTGCCTCGGCCGAGGCAAGGCGGTCGCGGCCGGACCCGTGGACCGGGATGCGGCCGGGTTCAAAGAAGAGGGGGGCGGCAAGCGGGGTGACGCGGGGGCGGCGGATCAGGGTGATCTTGTCGCCGACCCGCTGGAGGAGGTTCTCGATGCGGGAAAAATCGATCAGGCCACGCATCGCCTCTTCGCGGGTGATCTGCAGGAGGAGGTGGTCGGGGTCGTATTTCCGCAGCGTGTCATAGAGGATGTCGGAGGAGAAGGTGGCCTGGCGGCCAGTTTTGCGGCGGCCCTGGTGGCTGCGCTCGATCAGGCCCGAAATGATGGCGGTTGCGCGGAAGGTGCGCTTCATCACGGCGTTGCCGGAAAGCCAGACCTCCAGCCCCTGGCGCAGGGTTTCGGGGTCAAAGAGCGGGACGGGGTCGGTGACGGGATCAAGGCCCCAGATCAGGGTGGCATAGTCGGTGGCGACAAAGCCCAAGGGGGCGAGCCCTTGGGATTCCATCTGCTTTGTGACGAGAAGGCCGAGGGTTTGCTGGGCGTTGCGGCCGGCAAAACCGTAGATCACCAGATGTTCCCGGCCATCATGGGGAAAGCTTTCCAGCAGCAGGGAATGGGGATCGGGCAGGCGGGACACCTCACGCTGGAGGGAAAGCCAGTGGGCGGTGTGAGCCGGCAGATCGGGCCAGGCATCCGCCTGGAAAATCTGCAGAATCCGGTCGGCCAGCAGGGTGGAGGTGGCGAATTTGGTGCCGTTGAAGACGGCAACCTTGGGGTCGCGGCCGGGGGCGCGGGACACCTCGACCGTAAGTTCGCGCAGGCCTTCGTAGCGGACAATCTGGCCGCCGATCAGGAAGGTGTCGCCGGGGGTGAGGGATGCGGCGAAATCTTCCTCAACCTCACCCAAGGGGGTGCCGCCGAACTGGTTCTTGAGGCGGACCTTGAGGGTGTCGACATCAAGGATCGTGCCGAGGTTTTGCCGGATCAGGGCGGCGGCGCGGGGGTCGCGCAGGTGCCATTTGCCGTGGGTCTGCTTCAGGCGTTGCCAGCGGTCATAGGCTTTCAGCGCATAGCCGCCGGTGGCGACGAAATCGAGGCAGGCGTCAAATTCTGCTTGGGTCAGAAGGGCATAGGGGCCGGCAGTGATGATTTCGCGGTAAAGCTGGCCCGCGTCGAAAGGCCCGGCGCAGGCCGTGGCGAGGATGTGCTGGCAAAGGACGTCTCTTGGTCCCGGTCCCCGGGGTTCGCCGTCGAGGGTATGGGCGCGGACGGCATCCAGCGCGGCCTGGCATTCGACCACCTCGAACCGGTTGGCGGGGACAAGAAGGGCCTTCGACGGCGCGTTGTAGCGGTGGTTGGCGCGGCCGATGCGCTGGACGAGGCGTTTCACGTTCTTCGGCGCGCCGACCTGGATCACGAGGTCGACATCGCCCCAATCGATGCCAAGATCGAGTGATCCGGTGCAAACCACGGCGCAGAGCGCACCGGCGGCCATCGCTGCCTCGACACGGTCGCGCTGTTCGCGGGCGAGAGAGCCGTGGTGGATGCCGATCGGCAGGCTGTCAGAGTTCTGCAGCCAGAGGTCGTGGAAGAAAAGCTCGGCCTGCGCGCGGGTGTTGTGGAAGATGAGGGTGGTCCGGTGGCGGGTGATCTCATTCAGGATCGCGGGGATGGCGTAGCGCCCGCCGCCGCCGCTCCATGGGGGGGCGTCGTCGGTGTCGAGCATGGAAATGTCGGGGTCGGGGCCGGGGTCGGCCTGCAGGATCGCCGTGTCCGGGGCGAGGAAGCGGGCGAGGGCGGGCGGGTTTTCCACGGTGGCCGACAATCCGATGCGGCGGAGGGTCGGGTTCAGGGATTGCAGCCGGGCGATTTGCAAAACCAGCTGGTCGCCGCGTTTCGATTCGGCGAGGGCGTGGATTTCGTCGATGATAACCCGTTGCAACCCTTGGAAAATTCTAGGTGCATCTTCGTAGCTGAGGAGGAGGGCGAGGCTTTCGGGCGTGGTCAGAAGGATATGCGGCGGGTCGGCGCGCTGGCGGCGGCGCTGGGTATAGGTGGTGTCGCCGGTGCGATCCTCGACCCTGATGGCGAGGCCCGCCCCTTCGATGGGGGTGCGCAGGTTGCGGCGGATGTCGGCGGTCAGGGCCTTGAGGGGCGAGACGTAGAGGGTGTGAAGGCCGGGGGGCGGGGTGGGGCCAAGCTCGGCCAGGGTGGGGAGGAACCCGGCCAGGGTCTTGCCGCCCCCGGTCGGCGCGATGAGGAGGGTGGCGGGGTCAGCGGCCCGCTGGAGCATGTCCATCTGATGGGGGTGGAGGGTCCAGCCTTTGGCGGCGAACCAGTCGGAAAGGGCGGGGGGAAGCGTGGTCATGTGGGCAAGATAGGGCGCGTAGGGCGCGGGGGGAACGGGGATTGCTGTTTGCGCCGGAGAAAGACAGCGCGGGCTGCGCTGGGGGCTGGCCGCGCGCGGGGGTTTCACACCCCCGCACCCCCGTGGGATATTTGTGCAATGTGAAAGGGAGGAATGGGGGGAAGGGGCGAGGGAGGCGAAGAGACGGCAGACGGGATATGCGAGAGGGGGACAAGTGCGGGGTGGGTCTGGTTGCGCATGGGTGTTGAAAGCAGAGGTTGATCCGGATTTGGTGACGGGGACGTTTCGGGTCAGGAAAGTGGGTTCAGGGGAATGCAGATGCGGTGGATCGGACTGGTGCTGGTGGCGGGGCTTCTGGCGGGATGCGAGCAGCGCGGACAAAGCGGCGGGGTGGTGGCGCGGAGCACTGCGGCGCCCGCGACGGTCGAGGAACGCGAGACGTATCTTGCGACCTTCGGGGTGCTGGTAGCGGCGGATGGTGGGGCGGGCGATCCCTTGTATGCGGCGGCGACGATCGGCAACACTTGGGGGCGGTTGGACAGTTTCACCAGCGGTGGGACAGGGCGCGACTATCCCTTCGAGGTGAATGTGACGCCCTATGCCAAAGGCCCACGCGGCACGATTACGCCGATTTCGGGGATGGACACGGGGTTGGCGGGGCGGATTGCGCGCGACGTGGCCTCAGCCGATGAGGCGGTGCGATTCGCCGTGGCGGTCTCAGGGGCGACGTTCTGCCGGGGTGGGGCGGTGTCGCTGAACACGGGCGTCGGGCGCAAGATCAGCGCGCCGGGCGAGATGGCGGCGGTCCTTGGGGCCAGCACCGCTGCGGGGCGGGATGTGATCCCGTTTTCGGTCAGGGGGACATCGATCCCGGCGGTGGAACGGCTGGCCACATCCACCGGGCCGTCCCTTGGGTCACGGGTGACGAATGCGCCGGGCTGGGTGGTGCGGTTGCGCTGTTCACTTTGGCGGGGGTAAGGGGCGAAAATTTGCGCCCTAAGTGGGATATGCGCTTGCCGGGGCTGCGCCCCGCGCCTAATCCGGGTCCATGAGACTTCTTTTTCTGGGCGATGTGATGGGCCGGTCTGGCCGGACGGCGGTGACCGAAAGGTTGCCGGGGCTGCGGGCGCAATGGGGCCTCGATTTCGTGGTGGTGAATGGCGAGAACGCCAGTCAGGGCGCGGGGATCACCGGTGACCATGCGAAGGAACTGCTGGCGGCGGGGGCGGATTGTCTGACGCTGGGCGATCATGCCTTTGACCAGAAGGACATGCTGAGCTTTATCGAGCAGGAGCCGCGGATCATCCGGCCGCTGAATTTCTCTAAGGTCGCGCCGGGCAAGGGGTTCCGGGTGTTCGAGGCGACGCAGGGACGCCGCGTGCTGGTGACGCAGGCATTGGGGCAGGTGTTCATGAAACGGCCGTTTGATGACCCGTTCTCGGCGCTGGAGTCTGTCCTGAAGGCAAACACGCTGGGCGGCGTGGTGCAGGCGGCGATTGTGGACATCCATGCCGAGGCGACATCCGAGAAGATGGCAACGGGGCATTGGTGCGACGGAATGGCGAGCCTGGTGGTCGGCACCCACACCCATGTGCCGACGGGCGATGCGATGATCCTGGCCAAGGGCACGGCATACCAGACCGACGCGGGCATGTGCGGCGATTATGACAGCGTCATCGGAATGGAGAAGCTGGAGCCTTTGCGGCGGTTCATCACCGGGATGGCCAAGGCCCGGTTTGAGCCCGCGGGGGGTGAAGCGACCCTATCGGGGGTGTTTGTCGAGACGGATGACAAGACCGGGCTGGCCAAGAGGGTGCGGATGGTGCGGGTCGGCGGGCGGCTGGAAGAGGCGCTGCCGTGAGCGAGTCTGTGGCGGCAGCGCCCTCTCCCGCCCCGTCCCCGACCTTGGGGGAGGCGCGCGACTGGACGGGCAGCCGGTGGTTCCTTGTGGCTGTCCTTGTCACGCTGGGGGTGGGCTGGGGGTCGACCCAAAGCCTTGGCAAGATGGCGACGGCGACGGGGCATCAGCCGTTCGGCTTGATCTTCTGGCAGCTTCTGGTGGGCGCGCTGGTCCTTGGGGCGGTGTCCCTGGTGCGCGGCAGGGGGATGGTCTTCACCCGGCCTGCGCTGGTCTTTTACGTGGTGATCGCGGTGATCGGGACGCTGATCCCAAATGCGACCTTCTATGCCTCGGTCGTGCATCTGCCGGCGGGGATCATGTCGATCCTGATTTCGACGGTGCCGTTCCTGGCCTTTCCGATGGCGCTGGCGCTGGGGCTTGACCGGTTTTCCGTGGGGCGGCTGGCGGGGCTGGCGCTGGGGCTGGTGGGCGTGGCGCTGATCGCCTCACCCGGCGCTGGGGGGGCGGTGAGCCTTGGCTGGCTGATGGTGGCGATGGTCGGGCCGCTGTTCTATGCCATTGAGGCGAATTATGTGGCCCGGGGCGGCACGGCGGGGATGGACGCGGTGCAGGCGATGTTCGGCGTGTCTGTCGTCGGCACGGTGATGGCTGCGCCGATTGCCTATGGCACGGGGCAATGGGTGGATCCGTTCCCGATGGGGCGGGCGGAATGGGCGCTGGTCGCGTCATCCGCCGTGCATGCGTTGGTTTATGCGAGCTATGTGTGGCTTGCGTCCAAGGCGGGGTCGGTCTTTGCGTCACAAACCGCCTATCTGGTGACCGGGTCGGGCGTTCTTTGGGCGATGGTGCTGTTGGGCGAGCGGTTCCAGCCCATTGTCTGGCTGGCGCTTGTGGTCATGCTGGCCGGTGTGGCATTGGTGCAGCCGCGCGACAAGGCGCAGACGGCCTGAGAGCGGAGGGCGGATGTTCGGACTGGCGATCCCTGTCGATGCGCAGCCTTTTGTCGCTTTGGCGATCCTTGTCGTCATGTTCGTCCTTTTCGTCATGGAGCGGACCCCGGTCGAGGTGACGGCCATCGGCGGGGCGGCCGTGATGCTGGTCTTGGGCATCCTGCCGATCAAAGAAGCGACGGCGGTCCTGGCGAACCCCGCGCCCTGGACGATTGCGCTTTTGTTTCTGGTCATGGGTGGGCTGGTGCGGACCGGGGCGATCGAGATGGTGATCTCGGCCGCCGAACGCCATGTCGGCAACCGCCCGAAGACGACGATCGCGGTTCTCTTCGGGGGGGTGGGGGTTGCTTCGGCCTTCATGAACAACACGCCTTTGGTGGCGGTGATGATCCCGGTCGTGATCCAGCTGGCGATGAAAATGGGGACGGCGCCGTCCAAGCTGTTGATCCCGCTCAGCTACATGACGGTTCTCGGGGGCATGATTACCCTGATCGGCACCTCGACCAACCTTTTGGTCGATGGGGTGGCGGTGGCGCAGGGGCTGGAGCATTTCAGCCTGTTCGAGATTGCGCCGCTAGGGATTGCAGTCACGCTGGCGGGGGGCGCGTTTCTGGCGCTGTTCGGAAACCGGCTGTTGCCGGTGCGCCAGTCGATGGGGGTCTTGTTGAACGACCGGCGGAAGATGAAGTTCTTCACCGAGGTCGCGATACCGGAAGACAGCCCGCTGATCGGTCAGCCGGTGCTGAGCGTGGACATCTTCAAGCGCGACGGGGTGCGGGTGATCGACGTCCTGCGCGGCGATGCCAGCCTGCGGCGCGACCTTGGGCCGGTCACGCTAGCGGCGGGCGACCGGGTGGTTTTGCGCACCGAGATGACGGAATTGCTGGGCCTGCAGGGGCGGACGGACCTGCACCTCGTGGACAAGCTGTCTTCGGTCAAGACCGAGACGGTTGAGGTGCTGATCGGCCCCGGTTGCCGGATGGAAGGGCGGTCCTTAGGCGAGCTGCGCATCCGGCGGCGCTATGGCGTCTATGTGCTGGCGGTGCATCGGCGGAACCAGAACATCGGGCGTCAGCTGGATGACCTGATCGTGCGGGTTGGCGATACGCTCCTCCTGGAAGGGTCGATCGAGGATATCCAGCGGCTGGCGGCGGATATGGATCTGGTCGACATTAGCCGGCCCAAGGTGGCGGCGTTCCGGCGGCCGAAAGCGCCGATAGCCATCGCGGCGCTAGGGTTGATCGTCATCCTGTCGGCGCTGGATGTGGCCCCGATCCTGCCGCTCGCGCTGATCGCGGTGGCGTTGGTTCTGGTCACGCATTGTGTCGACAGCGACGAGGCGTTCAGCTTTGTCGACGGGCGGCTTCTGGCGATGATCTTCGCCATGCTGGCGGTGGGCGAGGGGCTTGAGCAATCGGGCGCCGTGGAGCTGATCGTGGGCGGCGTGGCACCGTGGTTGGAGGGGCTGGGGCCGTTCCTGCTGATCCTTGCGGTCTATGCCATCGGGCTGATCATGACCGAGTTTCTGTCGAACAACGCGGTGGCGGTGATCTATACGCCCATCGCCATCGAGCTTGCGGAAAAGCTGGGACATGACCCGCGGCCCTTCGTGGTGGCGGTGATGTTCTCCGCCACACTCGCCTTTGCCACGCCGGTGGGATACCAGACCAACATGATGGTTTATGGGCCGGGGGGGTACAAGTTCTCGGACTTTACCAAGGTGGGCTTGCCGCTGAATATCATCGTGATGCTGGTCTCGGCGCTGTTGATCCCGCTGATCTGGCCTTTGTAGGAGACTGCGATGCGGAAGCTTCTGATCCTGATGGCTTTGGCGGGCTGCGCCACGGTGCAGAGCAACCCCCAGCCGCAGGCGGCGCGGTTGTCGGCAGAAGTGCTGACGCTGACGCTGACGGATGGCACGGTCTGCCGGGCCGACTGGGCCGCAGCAGGTGGCGCGGGGCGGCTGGAGCCTTGCGGGCCGGGCTATGGCTATGCCGTTCGGGTGGTCGACAACCCCAACATCCTGCGCCAGTTGTTCACCGGCCTGACCGAGGCTTTGGGGGCGGATGGGGCGGTGCCGCCGATGGCGGAGGTCACGATCACCGACCCGGCGGGGGTGGACCGGGTGTTCGTCTCGCCCCCTCCGTCGGATCTGAGCTACTGAGACCCGCAGTGCCGCGCCAAGCGGCGGGGTTGCGGTTTGGCCGGGCGCTGGTGTAGAGGACGCCAGCACCGACAAATGACCGGAGACAGGGCTTATGGCAGGCCATTCGAAATGGGCGAACATCCAGCATCGCAAGGGCAAGCAGGACAAGCTGCGCTCAAAGATGTTCTCGAAGCTGGCGAAGGAGATCACCGTCGCCGCCAAGATGGGCATGCCTGACCCGGACATGAACCCGCGTCTGCGGCTGGCGGTGAAGGCCGCGAAGGCCGTGTCGATGCCGAAGGACGTGATCGACCGCGCGATCAAGAAAAGCCAGATGGGCGATGCGGCGGATTACACTGAAATTCGTTATGAAGGCTACGGAGTCAACGGCATCGCGATCATCGTCGAAACGATGACTGACAACGTGAACCGGACGGCGTCGAACGTGCGGTCCTATTTCTCCAAGGCCGGGGGCAACCTGGGCACCACCGGATCGGTCAGCCACAGCTTTGACCGGATGGGCGAGATTTCCTATCCCGCCAGCGTGGGGTCGGCCGATGACGTGATGATGGCAGCACTTGAGGCCGGGGCGGATGACGTGGAATCCGATGAGGATGGCCACTGGATCTATTGCCAGGTTGAGGCCTTGTCCGAAGTGTCGGACGCTTTGGAAAAGGCGCTGGGGGAATCCACGGAATCCAAGCTGGTCTGGAAGCCGCAGACCCGGACCGAGGTGGATCTCGATACCGCGCAAAAGCTGATGCGGCTGATCGACCTTCTGGAAGAAGATGACGATGTGCAGACCGTGACGCACAACTTTGACATCCCCGAGGATGTGGCCGCACAGCTGGAATGACGGCCCTTAGCCGGGGGGCACCAGCACCCCGGCTGCGGCCTGCCGGATTGCCTGGGTCAAGCGGGACAGGGCCGGGGCAGCAAGGCGGGTGAACTGCCAGTGCAGCGCTACGTCGAGGGGGGTGTTCGCCACCAGCTCGACCAGCGCTCCTTTTGCCAGGTGATCCTTGACCAGAGGTTCTGGGTTCAGGCCCCAGCCAAGGCCGGTCAGACAAGCCTCAACAAACGCCTGGGATGACGCCATGCGGTGGCTGGGAAAGCTGGCGCGGGATTTGGCGCCGGTGTGGCGGGCGACCCAGCGGTCTTGCAAACGGTCCTTGTCAGAGAAGGTTAGCGCGGGGGCGCGGGTCAGGGCCTGCGGCGTGACGCCTGACGGAAACCATTGGGCCCGGTAGGTGGGTGCGGCGGTGGCGCGGTAGCGCAGGCTGCCGAGGGGGACCGTGTCGCAGCCCTGCAGCGGGCCGGGATGCGCGGTGATGGCGGCCATGACCTCTCCCCTTCGCAGCCAGTCCTGGCTGACGTCCTGATCGTCGATCACGAGATCAAAGAGGAAACCCGGTGTCGCGGCGAGGGCGGGGATGACCCAGGTGGCAAGGCTGTCGGCGTTGACCGCGATGCGCAGGGTGGCGGGGCCGGGCGCAAGCGCCGGCAGGTCGGCGGCGAGGGTGGATTCCAGCAAGGCCACCTCATCATGATGGCGGATCAGGCGGAGGCCGGACGGGGTGGCGCTGCAAGGCTGACCCCGGCGGATCAGAAGGGTGCCGGTGGCCTCCTCCAGCGCCTTGATGCGTTGGCTGATGGCCGAAGGGGTGACGTGCAACTCTGCCGCCGCAAGGTCAAACGACCCGCGGCGGTGGACGGCGGCAAGAGCGGCAAGCTGGGCAGGGTCTAGCATTAACATCGCTAATTCTATCTGAGGAAGATTAATTCGACTGTGGCAGGAAGGGGCCTTAGGTCAAGCGGGAAGCGGCCCGGGTGTCCGGCGGGGGTGGGAGCCTCCGGCGGGGATATTTGGGCCAGAATGAAAGGTCAGAGGGGAGGGGCAGGGGATGGGAGAGACCAACCTGACAGCGCTGTTGCGGGGAATGGAGCCGGAGTTGCATGACCGGCCCTATGGCTTTGGGCTGTGGACGGGCGAGGCACTGCCCTTCGCGCCCTTTGCGACGGTGGCAGAGGCGGAGGGGCTGACGGTGGTCGCGCCCCTGGCCGAGCTAGCGGCGGCGGGGATGGTGTCCGACCCCTGGGCGCGGATCAGTCTGACAATCCACAGCGACCTTGCGGCCGTGGGGCTGACGGCGGCCATTGCCACGGCGCTGGCGGCAAAGGGGATCAGTTGCAACGTGATTGCGGGGCTGCACCATGACCATCTGTTTGTTCAGTGGCACCAGCGGGACGATGCGCTGACCTGCCTGAGAGCGCTGGCCAATGCTTGAGGCGGTGGTTCAGGGCTATCTGGTGGCGATCAGCCTGATCCTGGCAATCGGGGCGCAGAATGCTTTCGTGCTCCGGCAGGGACTGCGGCGGGAGCATGTGCTGCCGGTGGTGGCGGTCTGTGCCCTTTCGGACGCGGTGCTGATTGCTGCCGGGGTGGCGGGGTTCGGCGCGCTGAGCCGGTCGGTCCCCTGGCTGGGCGAGGCCATGCGCTGGGCGGGGGTGGCGTTCCTGCTGGTTTACGGCGCATTGCGCTTCCGTGCAGCGGCGCGGGGCGGTGAGGCGCTGCGGCCGTCGGAGGCGGTGGCTGCGCCCTTGGGGCAGGTGGTGGGGACGGCGCTGGTGCTGACCTGGGCCAATCCGCATGTCTATCTGGATACGGTGGTGTTGATGGGGTCAATCTCGGCCCAGTATGCGCCACATCAGGCGGCGTTTGGCGTGGCAGCGGCGTTCGGGTCGTTGAGTTTCTTCACGGCGCTGGGGTTTGGGGCCCGGCTGCTTGCACCGGTGTTTGCAAGGGCATCGGCCTGGGTCTGGCTGGAGATCGGGGTCGGCTGCACGATGTGGGCGATTGCGGCGGCCCTTGCCTTCGGCTGAGGCTTCCGGTTCTGTGCCGCCATGCGCGATCTGACCGACCTTGGCCGCCCCGTCGAAGGGGTTCTGTGGATGCTGGCCACGGGCCTGGCTTTCGTCGGTGTCAACGGGATCGTCCGGCATCTGGGGACGGACCTGCCTGCCGCGCAATCGGCCTTCATCCGGTTCGCCTTTGGGCTTTTGTTCCTGGCCCCCGCCATCTGGCAGGCGCGGGCGAAGCGCTTTCCCATGCCGGTGCTGCAGTTGTTCGGCTGGCGGGGGGTCTTGCATGTGGCGGCGGTGGTCTTCTGGTTTTACGCCATGGCGCGGGTGCCGGTGGCCGAGATGGCGGCGATCGGGTTTCTGAACCCGGTGGTGGTGCTGGTGATTGCGGGTCTGCTGCTGGGTGAGGGCTTGGGCAAAGGGCGCGTCCTGGCGATCCTTGTGGCCCTTATGGGGGCGCTGATCGTCTTGCGGCCAGGGCTGCGAGAGCTTTCGCTTGGGCATCTGTCGCAGCTGGCGGCGACCTTGTGCTTTGCGGTCAGCTATATCATCGCCAAGCGGTTGAGCAGTCTGGCCCCGGCGGCGGTGGTGGTTGCGGTTTTGTCAGTGACGGTGGCGATTGGTCTGGCGCCGTTGGCCTGGTGGGTGTGGCAGCCGGTGACAGGGGTGCAGCTTGGCTGGCTGGCCCTGGTCGCGGGGCTGGCAACCTTTGGCCATTACACGATGACCCGGGCCTTCATGGCCGCCCCTTTGGCCGTGACGCAGCCGGTGACCTTCCTGCAGATCATCTGGGCGGCGGCCTTGGGGGCGCTGGTCTTCGGCGAGGGGGTTGATGGCTTCGTCATCTTGGGGGGTGCGCTGATCGTGGGGGCGGTCAGCCTGAACACCTGGGCCGAGGCGCGGCGCGGCCGCATTCCACCGCAGCCGGTGCCCTGAGGCTGCCGTTGCCTGGCACGCCGATCAGCGCGCGCCCCGGTCAGGTGCCGTGAAGGGTCTTTCCCTAGGTTCGCCCGTCAAGGCGATCCTGCGGAGGTATCCATGCCCGACGAAACGACGATCCTGTCGCTGCCCCTGATCCTGCCGGCGCAGGCCCAGAAACACGTCACCCATAACGAGGCGATCACGCAGCTGGACCTGATCGTCCAGCTGACGGTTCTGAACCGCACGCTGACCGCCCCGCCGGCTTTGCCCGCCATCGGGGACCGCCATATCGTGGCGGCGGGCGCCACGGGCGCCTGGGCGGGGCAGTCTGGCCGGATCGCGCTTTACGGCGGGTCTGCGTGGCAGTTCACTCAGGCCCTGCCCGGCTGGCGCGCGCATGTGCTGGCCGAGGGACAGACGGCGGTGTTTGACGGACTGGCTTGGGAGACGCCGTCCGACAGCCCGCTGAGTGTTGCGCAGCTGGGCGTGTCGGCCACCGCCGATGCGACGAACCGGCTGACGGTCTCGGCCCCCGCAACCCTGTTGAACCATGCGGGTTCTGGTCACCAGCTGAAGCTGAACAAGGCCGTGGCGGGCGATACGGCAAGCCTGTTGTTCCAGACCGGCTTTTCCGGCCGGGCCGAGATGGGCACCGCGGGCACGGACGACTTTTCGGTCAAGGTCAGCGCGGATGGCACAACGTTCAACACCGCGCTGCAGGCCGAAGCAGGCTCGGGCGAGGTGACCTTGCCCAAGCCGGTGCATCTGGGGGGCCAGGCGGTCGATCCGGTCAGCCCGCCGAACGGAACGCTGTGGCTGAACACCACCAGCGGCGAAGTGAAGGTGCGGAGTGCCGGCGCGACCTTGCCAGTCGGTGGTGGTGGCGGCGGGATCAGCGATGGCGACAAGGGCGACATCACCGTATCCGGGTCCGGGACGGTGTGGACGATCGATGCCGGTGTCGTCACGCTGGGCAAGCTTGCCAGCATCGCCACCGACACTTTCCTTGGTCGCGACACGGCTGGAACCGGCAGCCCCGAGGTGATGACCCCCGCCCAGGCGCGCACCATCCTGAACGTGGCCAACGGAGCCACGGCCAATGCCACGGATGCGGCCTTGCGCGACCGGGCCACGCATACCGGCACGCAAACCGCCGCCACGATCAGCGATTTCGCCACCGCGGTGGCTGCAACGCCGGCTGTCACCGCCAACACGGCCAAGGTGTCGAACGCCACCCACACCGGGGATGTGACCGGTGCGACCGCGCTGACCATCGCCAATGACGCGGTCAGCAATGCGAAGTTGGCGAACATGGCCAATGCCACGCTGAAGGGCCGCACCACCGCAGGGACTGGTGATCCCGAAGACCTGACCGCCACGCAGGCGACGGCGCTTCTGGACATTTTCACCAGCGGTGCGAAAGGGTTGGCCCCGGCATCGGGCGGGGGGACAGCGAACTTTCTGCGGGCGGATGGCACCTGGGCCGCACCGGCGGGCGGTGGCGGCGGCGGCAGCCCGGGTGGCGCCACGGGCGAGATTCAGTGGAACAACGCCGGGTCGTTCGACGGTGCCGCAGACGTCGAGATCGAAGGCGGCCAGTTGCGCCTGCCAGCGATTGCAACCCCGACCGTTCCGGCAGCCGGGGGCCTGAAGATGTTTGGCCGCAACGTCGGCGGGCGGATGCTGCCGGCAATCATCGGGCCGAGCGGGCTGGACACCTCGCTGCAGCCCTTCCTAGGGCGCAACAAGGTTGGCATCTTCCTGAGCAACGGGAACAACGGGGGCTTTACCAACTTTGGTATTGCGACTGCGGCGACCGGCACGGCAACCGCGGCCAACGTCGCGACGACGAACCTGCACACCTATTTGCAAAGGCACGAATGGCTGGTCACCACGGCATCTACCTCGGCGGTGGTCGGGTTTCGCGGGTCGGCACAGCAGAAGTCGCTTGGTGGACCGGCTGCCGGGCTGGGCGGCTTCATGGTGGTCTGGCGCTGGGCCCCGGCGACCGGGGTCACAAACGCCAGCCACCGGGCCTTTGCGGGCATGCGCGGATCGGTGGCAGCGCCGACCGATGTGAACCCGTCCACGCTGACCAGCATCTGCGGCATGGGCTATGACGCGACCGACACCAACATCCAGTTCATGCACAATGACGGGGCGGGGACGGCCACCAAGATCGACCTTGGGGCTGCCTTTGCGAAGCCGAACGCCGACCGGACAGCGGTGTATGAGATCGCGATGTTCGCCCCGCCCGGCACGACCCAGACGCTGGGCTACGAAGTGACGAACCTGGTGACCGGCGCGGTGGCCTCGGGGACCGTGACCACCGACCTGCCAAGCACAGCGACGCTGCTGGCGCCCTACTCCTACGTCTCAGTCGGGGGGGTATCATCGGTGGTCGGGATGATGGTCAACAGCCTTTACGTGGAAAGCGATTACTAAGGCCAAACGTGGCAGAGGCGGGTTCCGCCTCTGCCTTGGCGCAGCCGGTGCACCGGCCGGCCCTTGTCTTGCGCCATTTGACAGGCTTCCTCCCCCTGCATAGACAGCTAAGGGCTGGCCGGGGGATGTCGGATGCGGATTGCAATGATCGGGACGGGGTATGTGGGGCTGGTCTCGGGCACCTGCTTTTCCGACTTCGGGCATGACGTGGTCTGCGTCGACAAGGACATTGGCAAGATCACCCGGCTTCTGGCCGGGGAGGTGCCGATCTTCGAGCCGGGGCTTGAAGCGCTTTTGGCCAAGAACGTGGGCTCCGGACGGCTGACCTTCACCACTGGGCTGGCCGAGGCCGTGGACGGGGCCGAAGCGGTGTTCATCGCGGTCGGCACCCCTACCCGGCGCGGCGATGGCCATGCCGACCTGACCTATGTGATGGAAGCCGCCGCCGAAATCGGCCGCGCCCTGACCGGCTATACCGTCGTGGTCACCAAATCCACCGTCCCTGTCGGCACCAACCGCAAGGTGGCCGAGGCGATCCGCGCCGCCAATCCGCACGCGAAGTTCGACGTCGCGTCCAATCCCGAATTCCTGCGCGAGGGAGCTGCGATCGACGATTTCATGCATCCCGACCGGGTGGTCGTGGGGGTGGAGTCGGCCAAGGCGCAGAAGGTAATGGCCGAGCTTTACCGGCCGCTCAGCTTGCGCGAATTCCCGATGGTCTACACCGGCCTCGAAAGCGCCGAGATGATCAAATACGCCGCCAATGCTTTCCTTGCGACGAAGATCACCTTCATCAACGAAATCGCCGCGCTGTGCGAACGGGTGGGCGCAGATGTGAAGGCCGTGGCCAAGGGCATCGGCATGGACGGCCGGATCGGCGACAAGTTCCTGCATGCGGGCCCCGGCTATGGCGGCAGTTGCTTTCCCAAGGATACCAAGGCTTTGGCCAGGATCGGGCAGGAACACGCCGTGCCGATGCAGATTGTCGAGGCGGTCATCAAGGTCAATGACGAGGTCAAGCGCCGGATGATCGACAAGATCGTCGATCTTTGCGACGGATCAGTGCGCGACAAGACCATCGCCATCCTTGGCGTCACCTTCAAGCCCAACACCGATGACATGCGCGACGCCCCTGCGCTGACCATCATCCCCGCACTGGTTGGTGCGGGCGCGCGGGTGCGCGTCACCGACCCGCAAGGCCGGCATGAGGGCGAGGCGCTCTTGCCCGGTGTCAAATGGGTCGAAAACCCCTACCAGGCCGCCACTGGGGCTGACCTTCTGGTCATGCTGACCGAGTGGAATGAGTTTCGTGGCCTCGATCTGGCCAAGTTGGCCCGGAAGATGGCCACGCCGCATCTGGCAGACCTGCGCAACGTCTATGACCGGGATGAGGTGAAGGCCGCAGGCTTTGAGCGTTATATCGGCGTCGGACGCTGATCGCCCATTCCGATTGCAGCACATAAGGCGAACGTCCGGCCCGGTCTGTCGGGTTTGCCGAAAATCCCGTGGAAGCGCCCAGAATGCGCCTGAATGACATCAGGTCCCGGTAACCTCCGTCCGTCACGGTCGCCCTTGGGTACTGGGGTGAGTGGGGCAAGGGGTGCATACCTTTCAGGTGGTGGAGACGTTCACGGCTGCGCCCGTGACGCTTGTCTCCGGGATCAGCGATCTTGAGCTGGTGATGCACGGCGGCGAGCTGCGGCTTTACACGGCCACGCGCGCCGGTGGGGGCGTGCTGGCGCTGGAAATCGACGGCCCGATGTCCGTGGTTGATCAGGAACTGACGGCGGCAGGATCGACCTTGCCCGCCCCCGCGCGGCTGAGCGTGATCTCGGTCAATGGCGCCGCGCATCTGGTGGTGACCGGCGGCAATACGGGCGGCATCCAGGCCCATGCACTGTCGGCAGGGGGCGCGCTGACCGGGGCACTGCAACTGCCGGGCAGTCTGGCAGGGACCCTGTCGGCGCAGGCGGTGCTGCAGGTGGGCGGCCAGACCTATTTCTACGCCGCCCGCATGGGGGAAAGTGCGATCCATGCCTATGCTGTCGGTGCCAACGGCAGCATGACGCTGGTCGGCACCCGGGTGATCGACGCGCCACGGTCGGGCGTCGACATCCCGTCGCTGACCACGGTCCGCGTCGGTGGGGCGGACTATCTGGTCAGCCTGTCGCTGAACGGCGACAACGTGCGCGCCTTCCCAATCGGTCCCGGCGGCGCGCTGGGCACCCCGCAGGTCATGGGGATGAGCCAAGGCCTTGGCATCGCCAACCCCTCGGCGATTGAGGTGGTGCAGACCGGGGGCGTGACCTATCTCGTCGTCGCCTCCTCGGGGTCCTCATCGCTCAGCGTGATCGAAGTGGCGCCGGGCGGCGTGATGCGCGTGGCAGACCATGTGATCGACACGCTCGATACCCGGTTCCAAAGCACCCAGGCGCTGGCGAGTGTCACCTACGATGACCGGGTGTTCATCATCACCGGTGGCCGTGACGGCGGTCTTGCGCTGATGACGCTGATGCCGGACGGGCGGCTGGTGCTGGTCGGCAGCCAGCTGCAACTGCCGGGCCTGACGCTGACCAACATCACCGCAATCACCGCCCATGTCACCGCCGCCGGCAAGATCGAGGTGTTCGTGGCCAGCGAAGGCACCGGCATCACTCGCCTTACTGTGGACCCCGGCCCCCAGTCGCCGCTGCAGACCGGCGGGGATGAGGCCGCGACCCTGACCGGCACCGCCGGAGGTGACATGATCATCGGCGGCGACGCCGACGAACAGATCGACGGTGGCGCCGGTGGCGACATCCTCGCCGATGGTGGCGGGGCGGATACGCTGTCCGGCGGGGCCGGGGCCGACATGTTCGTGCTGACCGCCGATGGTGCTGCGGACCTGATCACCGATTTCCAGCTGGGCACCGACCGCGTGGACCTTACGGCCTGGGGGACGATCCACTCCCTGCAGGCCCTGACCATCATCGCCACCGCCACCGGCGCCCGGATCACCTATAACGCCGAGGTGCTCGACCTTGTCTCGGCCAACGGCCAGCCGATCCAGCCGACCGACTTTCGCCTCACCGATTTCGTCGGCCTCTGGCACGCCCCGCCGCCGATCCCGGATGGCAGCGGCCATATCGGCGGCACCACCGGCTCGGACTCGCTGCAAGGCACCGCGGCGGATGAGACGTTCTTCTTCTCCACCGGCACCGACACCCTGAACGGTGGCGCGGGCTTTGACCTGATCGACTTCATCACCGCCAATGCCGCGGTCACGGTTGATCTGACCCGCGCGGTCCAGAACACCGGCCCCGCCTCGGGCCAGCAATACCTTTCGGTGGAAGGGGTCATCGGCTCACGCTTCGCCGATCAGCTGATCGGTGACAGCGCGGCCAATCGCCTTGACGGGATGGACGGAAACGACCGCCTGACCGGGGGCGCCGGGAACGACAGCCTTTACGGCGGCCTTGGCACCGACACGCTGACCGGCGGCGCAGGGGCCGACCTGATGGACGGCGGCGCAGGCCGCGACCGGGGCAGCTACCGCGACGGCAGCGCCGTGGTGGCCGACCTGACGCTGCCCGGGCTCAACACCGGCGACGCGGCCGGTGACCTCTACGTCGGGGTCGAGGATCTGGAAGGCTCCCGCTTCGCCGATACGCTGGGCGGCGACGGTCAGGCGAACGTCCTCTGGGGGCTGGACGGCAACGATGTGCTGGAAGGCCGCGACGGCGACGATTCCCTGAACGGCGGCAACAATGATGACACGCTGATCGGTGGCGCTGGTTCAGACCGGATGAACGGCGATGCGGGCTTTGACGTCGTCTCCTACGTCACCAGTGCGATCGCCCTGACACTTGACCTCAAGGCCTTGAACCTGTCGCAGGGCGATGCCGCGGGCGACCGCTACAGCGGCATCGAAGGCTACCAGTTGACCCTTTGGAACGACACCTTCCTTGGCAGCGATCTCGGGGATGCCGGCTGGGGCCTGGCCGGGAACGACCGGCTGGATGGCCGCCTGGGCGACGACACGCTCACCGGCGGGGCGGGGGCGGACACGCTGTGGGGCGGGGATGGCAATGACCGGCTGATGGGCGGGTCCGGGGCGGACCGGCTGGAGGGCGGGCTTGGCCGCGACATCGTCTCTTATGCCGATGCGGG
>JAIYAE010000003.1 GCA_027489175.1 Rhodobacter sp. | reverse complement strand
AGGTTGGACTTGCCGCCATGGCCGACGTGAAACTCATGCGTCGCAGGATCATAGGCAATCGCCGCATGGTTCTGCCGCGAGATCGCCATGTCGCCAAAATCCAGCGCAACCGTTTGATCCGACCCACGGCCAATGTGCGAAACGCCTTGGGCCAGCGGAAACACCGCGCCACGCCCGGCGCCGGACTTGATGATCAGCCAGCCGGTCGGGAACATCACCATGTTGGCCTTGCTGCCGGGCTGGCCTTCTTCCTCCATCCGGCCTTCATCGAACAGCGGCACGACCGAGGCGGGCTGCGGTTCGAAGCCGAGCACGCGGGTCTTGGTGCGCGTCGGGCGGCGGCGCGGGGTGGCGTCAAGGTCACGCTGCGGCGGGGCTGCGCTTTCCGGCTCCATGTCCCAGATGTTCACGGCGGGCGTCGGGCCATCCTTGGCGACAACCGCGCTGGTCGCCGTCTGGGTCAGCACCTCGGGCGAGCTGTCGGCAAGTTTCGGGAACCGGCCTGCCGCCGGGCCGTCGCCCGCCGCGACCGAATTGATCACGGCCTTGGTTGCCTGGATCTGATCGGTTTCCGAGCCGCGGAACGAGCCGCCCATCGGGCGACCCTTGGGTTTGCGGCGCAACAGCCAGTCGAAGAAGCTCATCCTGTCACACTCCCTGCCCTGCATGGCGCAGGGGCATGTTCAGCCTTAGATCATCCCGCAGGGTCCGAACCCCGCTGCGGCCGGTCAGCGCCGCCCGCAACCCGGGCGTCAATTCCGCCTGCCATCCATCCGTAGCCATGCTTTTCGACCCGCGCCTCATGCCGTGGAATCAGCCCATCACCGATATAAAAGCCTGTCCATTCTCAAAAATCTACACAGAGACTTGGGCCAAAAAGTGATCCGAATTCGGTCATTTCGCGGTTCGGCGCGCTTTTGCCGGATCAAGCGACCCGATCGACCACGAAATCCGCAAGCTCCGATAGCATTTCACGCAGATCGCTCGCCGGTAGGTTGAGTAGCGCCGCTTTTGCGCGCGCGGCCCAGACAAGTGCCTCATCCCGGGCTGCCTCGATTGCGCCATGATGCCGCAGAATCGCCAGCGCCTGATCCAGGTCGCCCTCGGCCTGATTGCCCTTTTCGATGACCCGAACCCAGAAGGCCCGCTCTTCAGCCGAGGCTTTTGCCACGGCCCGGATCACCGGCAAGGTCACCTTCCGTTCCCGGAAATCGTCGCCGGTATTCTTGCCAATCACGGCTGCGGTGCCGCCATAATCCAGCACATCGTCAACAATCTGGAAGGCGATCCCCAGCGCATCGCCATAGTCGTACAGCGCGCGGACCTGCGCGTCGGACGCGCCGGCGATGACGCCGCCGACCTCGGTCGCCGCTGAAAACAGCGCCGCAGTCTTGCCACGGACCACCTGCAGATAGACCCGCTCATCCGTCGCCAGATCCTGGGCTGCCGTCAGCTGCAGCACCTCACCCTCGGCAATCGTGGCGCTGGCATTGGCCAGGATGTCGAGGACCCGCAGATTGCCGGTTTCCACCATCAGCTGGAAACTGCGGCTGAAAAGGTAGTCGCCGACCAGAACCGAAGACTTGTTGTCCCACAGCAGGTTGGCCGTCGGCCGCCCCCGGCGCCGCTGGCTTTCGTCCACCACATCGTCATGCAACAGCGTGGCGGTGTGGATGAATTCGACCGTGGCCGCCAGCTTCTGGTGATCGACCCCCTGATAGCCCAGCATCCGCGCGGCGGCCAAGGTCAGCATCGGCCGCAGCCGCTTGCCGCCAGCCTCAACCAGATGCGCGGTCACTTCGGGGATGCGCGGCGCGTGTTCCGAGGCCATCCGCTCACGGATCAGCCGGTTCACGGCGGCCATATCCTCGGCCAGCCAATCGGCCAGCCGGTCCTGTGGCGCCTTTGCCTTTGCGTCTCCTGACCCGTCCATTCCCGCCCCTTGCCCCTGCCGTGCCGGCAGGGTTAACCTCATGCCATGAAGGAACTTCTGCGCACGACCGACCCGACGGTGATCGCCTTTGCCACGCACCTTCTGAACGGCGAGGGTATAGCCACCTTTCCACTGGACGTCCACATGAGCATCCTTGACGGAAGCCTTGGTATCCTGCCGCAGCGACTGATGGTCGCGGACCGGGACCATTTCCGCGCAACGGCCATCCTGCGGGACAACGACATAGCGACCGCGTGATGTTCGCGGCAGAGGCGTTGTCGGATGACAAGTTTCTCAGCGGCCGTTTGTCGCTGCTCCAACCTTTGAAGGGATATCGCGCGGCGACAGACCCGGTCCTTCTGGCCGCGGCCTGCCCGGCCAAGGCGGGTGACAGCGTGCTTGACCTTGGCTGCGGGGCTGGGGCGGCGGCCCTTTGCCTTGGTCAGCGCGTTCCCGGTCTGCACCTTGCCGGGCTGGAACTGCAGGCCGACTATGCCTCCCTTGCCCGCCAGAACGCCGCCCGGAACGGCATGGCGCTTGAGGTGCATGACGGCGACCTTGCCCGCATGCCCGCTGCCCTGCGCCGCGATTTTGACCATGTGATCGCCAATCCGCCCTATTATCCGCCAGGGGGCAGCCCTTCGCCCATTCAGGGCCGCGCGCGGGCGATGCAGGTTGCAACGCCGCTGGCAGATTGGGTCGCCGCCGCCAGCCGCCGGTTGCGCCCGGGGGGCTGGCTGACGCTGATCTGCGGCGCGGACGGCCTGCCCGAGGTTCTGACCGCGATGGGCAAAAAGCTGGGCTCGGCGGCCATCCTGCCCTTGGCCCCCCGGGACGGGCGGCCCGCACTGCGCATCATCCTTCAGGCCCGAAAGGGCGGGCGGGCGGCGTTTCGGCTGCTGCCGCCCTTTGTCATCCACCAAGGGCCCGCGCATGACGGGGACCGCGAAAGCTATACCCCCGCCGCAAATGCCGTGCTGCGCGACGGGGCCGACCTTCTGGCAGCTTTTCGCTGAATTTGTCAGATCAACTTGTCACAGCCCTGTAACAAGGGATGACACGACTCGGCTTTCGTGGTGCACTCAACTTGTAGGCAACCAAGGAGGACGACCATGACGATCGCATCGCATCTGGTGGAACTGCGCCGGAAGCACGACACTCTCTCCGAGATGGTGGAACAGGCCCAGCGCAGCCCGTCGACAGATGCCTTGAAGATTGCCGAGTTGAAGAAGCAGAAACTTCGCCTGAAGGAAGAAATTTCGCGTCTCAGCCAGCATTAGTCTGGTTCACGTCCCGGCGCTGGCCCGCGCGGCCAGTGCCGCACCCCCCGCGATCAACACCGCCGCCAGCGCGATTGCCCAGCTTGGGCTGGTGATCCCGGCTGCAACCAAAGCCAGTGTTGAGAGCAGCGGCGCCGCATAAGACGCCACACCCAAAAGCTGGATGTCGCCGCGCTTCATCCCGATATCCCAGGTGAAGAAGGCCGCCCCGACCGGCCCGATCCCCAACGCCAGCACCGCGCCCCAGCCAAGGGCGCCGACGGGCCAGACCGTATCCTCCAGCGCCAGATGCGCCCCTGCGGACAGCACCGCCGTCGCAAGGCAAAAGACCGTGACGCTTTCCGTCGGCACATCGCCCAGCCGCCGCGACAGGACCGAATACCCCGCCCAGGTCAGCGCACACAGGAAGGCAAGGCCAAGGCCCAGAACCGACCCCTCACCCCCTTCGCGGCCCAAAACGATGACCGCCGCCCCGGCAAAGGCGATCAATGCGCCAATCACATGCGGCGCGCGCAACCGCTCGCCCGGCAAAAGGCCCGACAGCAGCACGATGAACAGCGGCCAAAGGTAGGCGATCAGCCCCGTCTCGGCACTGGGCGACAGGCGGAATGCGGTGAAATACAGCAGGTGATAGCCAAAAAGCCCCAGCGTCCCGAAGGCATAGACCTTCCAGCTGACCCCCCGCAAAACGCCAAACCCGCGCCGCGCGGTCCAGAGAAGGCCTATCATCCCGCCGATCCCGAAACACAGCGCGTTCAACAGCAACGGCGGCACCGGCGCGCTGCCGATGGTGAACAGTGCCAGCAGCGACCACATCAGAACCGCCGTAAAGCCGATGGCGGTCGCCTTGGTTTGGGTCATCGCTTGCCTGTCTTCCCATAAGTCTGCCCGGAACGCTCTGCCAGCAGTCGCCGTGCAAGATCAAGCCTTTGCCGGTGTTCGGCATGCAGGTAACCGCGCGCGAACGCCCGTTGATAGAGCAAGATGTGCAGTGGTCGCGCATTCATTTCGGTGATGACGGGCCCCCGCTCTGTCAGAACCACGTCCCACCCGATCAGCGCATGCCCTGGAAACAGCCGATGCGCGGTCAGGCACATCGCAAGGATCTCGGGCCACCATGGCAAGGTGAACCCCAAGAGTGGCATCGACGGTGTGATCAGACTGTGCGTCAGGGTCTTGCCGTCATGCATGAAGCCTTGCTGCGCCCGTAGGATCGTGCCTGTCGCATCCAACGCGCAGAACACGTTCGGACGATCCAGGATCGTGGCGTCCACCCAAGCGCCGACTGGCGGATGCCGCCAGGCCGAATACATCAGTTGCGGCCCGCTTTCCTCCCAAAGACTGGTCACCCGGATCGACCCGACACCCGGCCCGATCATCGCCTCGATCTCTGGCGGCTGGCGCAACTGTTCCTGGATCAACCAGCCGCGGGGAAAAGTCTTGGCCACAGCCTCGGCCAGGGCATGGGCTGGCACCACGCGGTCGCCGATATCGATCCCGCCCTCCGCCGTCCGCAGCGGAATGGACCCAAGCGCCCGCGCCCCATTGTTTGGCTTGCCGAAGGCGGGCAGGTTTCCCGGGTCCGACACCCAGCGCGCCAAGGCTTCGGGGGTGGTCAGAGTGTCCTTGCCCAGTGTGGAAAAGGCACCATAGGCCGCCTTCAGCTTTGGCACCGGCACACCGTTGGCCGCAAGCACCAGCGACGACAGATACTTGTCGTCCAAGAGCGCCGTCTGGTTCATCGGCCCCGTGGCGATCAACCCTTCCGGAAGCCGCTGGCTGATCTTCTTGCCGATCACGGCCTGGCGGTTTTCCTCCGTGCCGATCCAACCGCCCAGCTCAAAATACTCACGCAGGCTCAACCGCCGACGCCCGAAGACCGCGCGCGTCATGTCCAGCACGATCGAAGCGGGCGATTGGCCGGTGACCTCGGCCACGCGGGTCACGGCGGCAAGCGCGTCCAGAGGGGGTGCCGAGATGTCAGTCTGAAGAATCGGGCGGGCGGTCAAATCCGCACCCCCTTGATCGGCAGCTTCACCCCGTTCGCCGCCAAAGCCTCACGGTATTTCGCCTTGAACGCCTCATTCAGCAACCCGCGCCCCATCGCCTTTTGCACCAGCCCGGCCAAGGGGTTGGCGTTCAACTCATTCAGGACCGGGCCCTTGTCCGTCAGGATCACGTCCGACCCCAGCACCCCAAGATGCGGAAACAGCCGATGCGCGTCCAAGGCCAGTTCAACCGCCTTGGCAAAGTCCGGCAGCATGGCCCCGGGCAGGGCCGCCCCGGTCACATGGCTGTGCATGAGGTCCTTGCCGATCGGCTCGCTCAACAGCTGCGCGCGGCGGATCTGCCCGGTGTCAGGATCTATGATTGCCGCCGCGTTCGACCCGGACAGCGCCCCATCGACCATCGCCCCCGGGCCAGGCAGCTTCAGCATGGTGTAAAGCGGCGCCGGACCGTCTGCAAACCGCAGGCTCAGCACCCGCAAGGTGCCGACAATCGGGCCGATCAGGCGCGCAAGCTCGGGGTGGGGCCGCAGCAGCGTCTGGAAAAGATAGCCAGCCGGATAGTCCCGCGCGATTTCCTGCGCTAGCCGCCGCACCGGAACGCGCGTGCCATCGCCCAGCAAGAGCATATCCCCGTCCCGGTCCAGAAAACTGGCCGCCCCCACACCCAGCGACGACCCGTCCGGTTTGCCGAACAGGGGAAAGCGGCTCTCGGCCCGCAGGAACTGCTCAACCGCCTCGGGTCCCACCAGCACCTCGCACGGCAGCCGGGCGGGGGTCGCCCGCGCCACCGCAACCGTCGTGGCACAAGGCAGGCCCACCCCGTGCAGCAGCATTTCTGTCATCATCTTGCTGTTCATCATGCCGTGGACCGCGTGCTCCAGCGTCGGCTGCAGCTTGCTGTTCAGGCGGCTGACCTCAAACTCACTGACAAAGGCGGCGCGGTCAGCCTCTGACAAGTCGGGCCGATACAGACCCAGAATAAAGTAATCCTGTGCGCTCAGGCGTTGTCGGCTGATCCGCCGCCGCACCACATCCGCAGCAATCCAGAACGGGGACACGCCCCGCGCCTGCGCCGCAAAGGTCAGTTGCGCCTGAATGTCGATGACTTTGGGCTTTGCCCGTGCCGTCAGGACCTTGGCAACGGCAGCAGGGGGGTTCGACGGCATGTCGGCGTCCTGTCAGTCAAGTTTGGGGGGCGGCACTGCGCGACCAACTAACAGGGAACGACGGGGCCTGCCAAGTCGGGCAGGCCCCGGTTCGGGGGCGTCAGACGAAGAACTGACCGCCGTTCGCGGAAATCGTCGATCCGGTGATGAAACCCGCATCGTCCGAGGCAAGGAAGGCCACGATCCGCGCAATCTCGTCCGGTTCGCCCAGACGGCCGACCGGAATCTGTGGGATAATCCGCTCAGCCAGCACCTTTTCATCAATCGCGCGCACCATTTCGGTGCCGATATAGCCCGGGCAGATCGCGTTCACGGTGATCCCGGCGCGCGCGCCTTCCTGCGCAAGGGCCTTGGTGAACCCAAGGTCGCCCGACTTGGCCGCCGAATAGTTGGCTTGCCCCGCCTGTCCCTTCTGCCCGTTGATGCTGCTGATGTTGATGACCCGGCCGAACTTGCGGTCGCGCATGCCGGACCAGACCGGGTGCGTCATGTTGAAAAGGCCGGTGAGGTTGGTGTCGATCACCTCTTTCCACTGGCCGGGGGTCATCTTGTGGAACATCGCATCGCGGGTGATCCCGGCATTGTTGACCAGCACTTCGATGGGGCCCACCTCGGCCTCGACCTTGGCGATTCCGGCGACGCAGGCGTCATAATCGGCGACCGACCATTTGTAGGTCGGGATTCCGGTTTCCTTGGTGAAGGCCGCCGCCGCCTCGTCATTGCCGGCGTAGTTTGCCGCCACCTTGTATCCCGCCGCCTTCAGGGCCACCGAAATCGCCGCCCCGATCCCCCGTGAGCCACCCGTCACCAGTGCTACGCGCGCCATTTACCTTCTCCTCCTCAGGTATGCCTTGGTATGCTTTGAAATAGTGTTACTGAAACGAAATCAGGCGCGCAAGATTATTGCGCGCCTGACTTGGGTCCTTTGCTGGGAAAGGCTCAGGCGCGTTCGATGCACATGGCGACACCCATACCGCCACCGATGCACAGGGTGGCAAGGCCCTTCTTCGCCTCGCGCCGGGCCATTTCATGGATCAGCGTGTTCAGGATCCGGCAGCCCGAGGCGCCAATCGGGTGGCCGATGGCAATCGCGCCGCCGTTCACGTTCACGATGGCCGGGTCCCAGCCCATGTCCTTGTTCACCGCGCAGGCCTGAGCGGCAAAAGCCTCATTCGCCTCAACCAGATCAAGGTCGCCAACCTTCCAGCCAGCCTTGGTCAGCGCCTTGCGGCTGGCGTGGATCGGGCCGACGCCCATGATCGACGGGTCAAGCCCGGCGGTGGCATAGCTTGCGATCCGCGCCAGAACCTTCAGCCCGCGCTTGGCCGCTTCTTCCTCGCTCATAAGAAGAACCGCCGCCGCGCCGTCGTTCAGGCCCGACGCGTTGCCTGCCGTGACCGAGCCATCCTTGGTGAAGGCCGGGCGCAGTTTCTGCATGCTTTCCAGCGTGGCACCATGGCGGATGTATTCGTCTTGATCGACGACGATGTCACCCTTCCGGGTCTTCACCGTGTAGGCGATGATCTCATCCTTGAACTTGCCGGCCTTCTGCGCGGCTTCGGCCTTTTGCTGGCTGCCCAGCGCGAATTCGTCCTGCATGTCGCGGGAAATCTGCCACTGGTTGGCGACGTTTTCCGCCGTCTGGCCCATGTGATAGCCGTTGAAGGCGTCCCAAAGCCCGTCCTTGATCATGCTGTCGATGAAGTTGAGGTCGCCCATCTTCTGCCCCGCGCGCAGGTGCGCGACATGGGGCGAAAGGCTCATGCTTTCCTGCCCGCCCGCGACCACGATCCGCGCGTCGCCCAGCTGCACATGCTGCGCGCCCAAGGCCACGGCCCTCAGGCCCGACCCGCAAACCTGGTTCAGCGACCAGGCGCTGGCCTCTTTCGCAAGGCCCGCCTTGATATGGGCCTGCCGGGCCGGGTTCTGGCCTTGGCCAGCCGTCAGCACCTGGCCAAGGATCGTCTCCTCGACCTCGGCCTTGTCGATCCCGGCGCGGGCGACCACCGCCTCGATCACCGCGGCCCCCAGATCATGCGCCGGAGTGGCCGCGAAGGCCCCGTTGAAGCTGCCCACGGCAGTGCGGCCCGCCGCCACGATTACGACATTGGTCATCTGAAGCTCTCTCCCGTTACGCCCGTGCGTTGAACCTGCGGCCCTGCGGTCGCGCAGATTGGCCCCTGCCCTAAACGGCCAAAGGCCTTTGCGCAACACTGTTGGCGCAACCATCGAAATGCAACGCAAATCCTAAGCCGGATTGTGCCAGCGCGGGGTGGTAAGGGGGGCTACTTCCCCTCAGCCTCGTCCGGGGGGCCGCCCAGATTGGGGCGACCGTTGCGGAAGGCGCGGAAATCGGGTGTCACCGTGGGCGCGCCGAAGAGATAGCCCTGCATGCAGCCCACGCCCGCCTCACGCAGCCAGTTCGCCTCACCGTCGGTCTCAACCTCTTCGGCGACGATATACATCCCCATCTCTTGCGCGACGGCAATCGCGGCCCGTGCCATGATCTGCTGATCGGGCAGCTTGTCCACCTCCCGCACCAGCACGCCGTCGATCTTGGCAATCTCGAACTTCAGCTCGCGCAAGAGGCGAAGCGAGGTCATCCCCGCGCCGAAATCGTCCAGCGCGAAGACGATGCCATGTTCCCGCATTTCGGCCATGAATGGTTTCAGCACATCCGGCACCTGCAGGGCCGAGGCTTCGTTGATCTCAAGGATCAGGTTATAGCCCAACCGAGGCACCTCGCGCAGCGCCTTGCGCAGGACCGCCACCCAGGGCCGATAGCCGACCGACCGCGCCGACATGTTCACCGACACCCGGATCTGCGGATTGCGCTGCATCGCCATCAGGCCCATCTGCAGCGCGGCGCAGTCAATCTCACGCCCCAATTCCTGCTGTTCGACCGCGCCCATGAAATCCCGCGCCGGAATCACCTGATCGCGCAGGTTCAAAAGGCGGATATACCCTTCGAAGAACCCCACGATCGTCGGGTCCGCCGCATAGACCACCGGCTGGAACGCCAGCCGCATTCGCCTTTCGCGCAAGGCACTGGCCACCAGCGCCAGCGTCTCACGGTCCTGGGCCGAGATGGCTGCATCCAGCGGGCTGGCCGTGTCCGGGTCGAGATCGAACTTCGACGGCGGTGTCTTGTCCTTCATGAAACTCATGCGCATGCCCCGGACGCTGATCGTTGACCCGCAACCTAGGCGCGCAACAGTAAATGAACCGCTAACCTTCTAATTTTCCTTAAAACTTTTCCACTTTCGCAGCGCGCCTTACCCCCGGCGCCCCGCCGCTGGCACGCGCGTTCTGCCCCTTGGCCTTTGCCCGCCCAACCGCCATATAAGGGCGAAACAGCCACCATGAGGGATATCATGCTGAGTCTGGGTGAAAAACCGCAGCCCCAAGCCGATCTGATCAAGGACACGACCGAGGCCAGCTTCATGGCTGACGTGATCGAAGCCAGCCAGACCGTGCCGGTGATCGTTGATTTCTGGGCCACCTGGTGCGGCCCCTGCAAAACCCTTGGCCCGATGCTTGAGGCCGCGGTCACCGCCGCGGCAGGCAAGGTGCGCATGGTCAAGGTCGATGTCGACAAGAACCAGCGCATCGCCGCACAGTTGCGCATCCAGTCGATTCCCACGGTCTATGCCTTCTGGCAGGGCCAGCCGGTTGACGGTTTCCAGGGCGCAGTCCCAGCCTCGGAACTCAAGGCGTTCATTGACCGGGTTGCTGCCCTTGGCGGGGATGGCGGTCTGGCCGATGCCCTGCAGGCCGCCGAGGACATGCTTGCCGAAGGGGCCGCTGCCGATGCGGCCGAAACCTTCGCCGCCATTCTGGAAGAAGAGCCGGAAAATGCCGCCGCCTATGGGGGCCTTGTCCGCGCGCAACTGGCCCTGGGTGATCTTGACCAGGCTGAAACCCTGCTCTCCGCCGCCCCCGCCGCCATCGCCAAGGCCAAGGAACTGGACGCCGCCCGTGCCCAGCTGGAACTGGCCCGCCAAGCCGCCAATGCGGGACCTGAGGCCGAGCTTCGCGCCGCCGTTGACGCCAACCCCGCCGACCATCAGGCCCGGTTCGACCTTGCCGCCGCCCTGCTGGCCGCTGGCAACACGGCCGAGGCGGTGGATCAGCTGCTGGAACTTTTCCGTCGTGACCGGGAATGGAACGATGGTGCCGCCAAGTCCCAGCTCTTCACCATCTTCGAGGCGTTGAAGCCGCAAGATCCCATCGTCCTGTCCGGTCGGCGTCGGCTTTCGTCAATGATATTTGCCTGAACCCAACCCCGGGCTACCTGAGTGCCATGAAAAACGCGGCCGACCTGCCGGATACCATTCCGGTCTTCCCCTTGCCCGGGGCACTCATGCTCCCCCGGGCGCGCCTTCCGCTGCATATTTTCGAACCGCGCTATCTGGCGATGATCGAAGACTGCATGAAGACCAAGCACCGCCTGATCGGTATGATCCAGCCGCGCGAAACCCCTGCCTCTGGCAACCGGCCTGCTGAAAAGCGGCTGCAGGCCATTGGCTGCGCGGGTCGCCTGACCGGGTTTTCCGAGACCGAAGATGGGCGCTACATGATCACCCTTGCAGGTGCCTCGCGCTTTCGGGTGAAGGAAGAGGTGCAGGGTTTTACCCCCTACCGCCGTTGCCTTGTCGACTGGGCGCCCTTCGCCCGTGACCTTGGCCCGACCGAGGATGACCCCGGTTTCCGCCGGGGCGAATTCATGGCGCTTCTGGGCCGCTATTTCGTGAAGATGGACCTCTCCACCGACTGGGACAGCCTGAAAGAGGCGGAACCAGAGCTTCTGATCAACTCGCTCTCCATGCTGTGCCCGTTCTCGCCCGAGGACAAGCAGGCCCTCCTTGAGGCCCCGACCCTTGACACCCGGCGTGAAACACTGGTGACCCTCATCGAATTCGCCCTGCGCGGCGGGGCCGATGAAGAGATGATGCAGTGACGGACACGCCGCAGCCCTCGGTGCCCCAGACCCTGCCGCAAACCTTGCCGCAGCAGGCCACGGTCACGGACCGGCGCATGCTGGAAACGCTGGTCTGCCCGGTTACGAACGCCGTCCTCACCTATGACGCCGACCGGCAAGAGCTGATCTCGAAGGCCGCCCATCTGGCCTTCCCGATCCGCGACGGCATCCCCGTCATGCTGGTCAGCGAAGCCCGCGAACTGGACTGACCCCCCAAAGGCCACTGTCGACCTGGAACAGCAGGGCAGGCTTCCGTGTAGGGAACGGGCTGGGGCAGGCCCTCCGGGCGGCCAGATGTTAACAAATCCTGAAATCGGATTCGCAAGCCATTGAATTCTATTGGGTCACGCCCCTGTCCCTGCCCGGGACAGCTCCACCGGGCCAGAGGGTCTGCAGGGATTTGGGAAAGAAGAATGGTGCCGCTGAAGGGACTCGAACCCCCGACCCCATCATTACGAATGACGTGCTCTACCAGCTGAGCTACAGCGGCATCCTTCTTCAGCGCGGCTCTTAGCACCGCGCCTACCCGCTGTGTAGCCCTAATTTGCGCGCCGGGCGATCTCGTCCAGGTCAGGCTGGTCTTCTTCCGGTGCGGGCTCGGGGGCAGGGGGGGCGGGCCGGGCTTCCATCAGCGGAAGCAGGTCGGCCAATCCCGCTGGCACTTCGGCCGAGGCCGGCGGCTCTCGCCATGACAACGTGTCAAAGCTGCCGCAGTTGCTGCAGACCGGTGCCCATGTCGCGTGGATCGCCTGGCACTTGTCGCAGCACCATTGCGGCCCGCGGGGGGCGGCAATCGCCTGCGTCACCAGACCCCGCACTACGGTATCCTCAGCCCCCTCGCCCCGCGCGATGCTGGCCATCAGCGCCAGCGCCCGTTGGGTGGGGTGACGGGTCGCCATATCGCCCAGCGCGCGGCGGGCGGCGGGAAAGTCTTCGGCGGCCACCAGAAGTTCGGCTTGCAAAAGCTTGGTCTCGTCGCTGTCGGTGCGCAAGGTCGTCAGGGTCTTGAACCGTTTCAACCGCTCAACCGGGGTTTCCTGCGGCTCGATCTCGGCAAAAGCGGCGGCGAGGTCGGGGTGGGGCATCACCTCCCACGCCTTCTTCAACACTCGGGTCGCGTTCTTCCGATCCCCTTTCGCCACATAGCCCCGCGCCGCCATCGCGGCGGCAGGGATCAGGTCGGGTGAAAGGCGGTTGGCCTCGATCGCCGCCTCGCGGGCTTCGATGCTGGCATCCTCGTCAATCACGGTCCTCGCCTGCTGCAGGGCCAGCACCGCATCACGGCGGCGGTAGACGTCCTTGGGCAGGGTCCCGGCCTTCAGCTTGGCCCCCAACGTGGCCCGCGCGCCAGACCAGTCGCCCGCGTCCGACTGCAGCCGCAACAGGATGTCCTGCGTCTCGGCATGCTTGGGGCGCAGTTCAAACGCTTTCTCCGCCAGTTTCAGCGCCAGTTCCCGGTCACCATCCGCGAGCTTTTGCTGCAATAGCCCCCGCACCCCGACAAAGCGGGTCGCGTCATCGGCCAGCAGGGTCTTGTAAGCCTCGGTCGCGCGTTTGCGGTCGCCCGAAGCCTCGGCGGCCTGTGCGACCAGAAGGGTGGTCAGTTCCGGCTTGCCCAAAAGCCGTTCCGCCGCCTGCGCCCGGGTCAAGGCAAGCCGCGCCTCGCCCGAGGCCAGCGCCATCATCGCCTCGGACAGCGCGCGATAGCCTTTGCGTTCGCGGTTGCGGTTGAAATAGCGCGAGATCGCCGTTTCATCCCCGTTCAGAAACCGGACCGTCGCACCCAGCAGGCCCAGGAGTTTCAGCACCAGCCAGACCAGCGCGAAGAGCAGCACCCCCAGCACCACGGCCTGCAGCGGGCCGATGGTAAACTCCCACCCCGCGACGATGATCCGCATCGCCTCGCCCGCCTCGGACAGTCGGGCGGCCAAAAGGGCCAGCGCCGCGACGGCCACGACGAAGACGACAACCTTGGTCAGCGACCACAGCATCAAAGGCCCTCCGCCAGCGCGGTATCGACCGCCAGCCGCGCCTCGGCCAGCTTGCGCCAATCGGCCAGCGGGGCCTGCACCTCTGGCGTCAGGCTATCCAGTTCCGCCAGCGCATCGGCCAGCCGCCCCTCACCCAGCGCGAATTCAGCGCGGGACAGGACGGCGTCGGGGCTGTCGCCCTCGCGCGGTTCCAGCGACCGGGCGCCGGTTTGCGCGCCCAGAAAATCGATCAGTCGAGTACTCCAGCCCGCCTCGGCATCGGCCGCCCGCGCCACCTGCAACGCGGCCCGCGCGGCATCGGGAAAGGCGGCCTGCAGGTCCGCCATCGACGCCACACCCGCTGCGAAAGGGGCCAGTTGCGCCTGCAGATCTGGGTCGGCAACGGCGGCAAGCTCGGCCTCAAAGGCCGCGCCGGTTGCGGCGGCTGCGGCCAGCACGTCACGTGCCCGGGCCTGCGTTGCCGACTCTGCCGCCGCGGCTGCAGCATCGGCGCGCGCCTGCGCTTCGGCCTCAACCTCGGCCAGACGGGCAAGTGCGGCATCAACCTCTGCCGTGTTCGCCCCACCGGCGGGCAACGCGTCCAGGCGGCGTTGCAGGTCCGCCAACTGCGCCGCCAGGGCTGTCGTGGACGCATCACCGCCGGGTGGCAGGGCTTCGATCGCCTGTAGCCGCTGGTCCAGATCGGCAAGCCCGGAAAGGTCGGCGTCAGGTCTGGCCTCCACCGCGGCCATCCGGTCAGCGAGGGCGCTGATCTCTTGCCTCAGGGTGCTGCCCAGCCCGGCCTGCCCCGCCTCCAGCCCGGCAACGGCCGTATCCAGCCGATTTGACAACGCCGTCACCTCAGCCGATTGGTCCGGGGCGGCCAAGCCAAGAACGTTGAAATGCGACAGGCCAAACCCACCAATAGCCGCCAGCGCCCCACCCAGGAGCGGACCGAGGATCCCCGACCTTGGCGCAGGCCGCGTCACGGGCGGGGGGGCGTTGCTGATCGGAGTTTCCTGCACCGCAGGGTCTGGCGTGACCTCAACCACCGCCTCGACGGGCGTCACTTCAGGCCCTGTTGCCGCCTCAGGCGCGGCGTCTTCGGGCGTGTCCTTGCGTCGTGTCATGGGTGCGGCCCTTTCACTTGCGGCCTCTTCCCACCTAAGCACTCAGACCCCGCAGGTTCAAGGCGCTGGGCGCACTTCCAGCAGCCGGGCCACCGCGTCCAGCATGGCATCGGCATCCGGCCGCCGGGCGATGGCAACCGTCCCGGGCAGGCCCGCGACCGTGTCCGCCACGGCCTGGCTCATGCCCACCAGCTGCAAATCCGCCTGCAGGTCATCCGGCAGCGCCTGCCGGAACAGGGTGCCGGTCCGGGGGGAAAAGAGCGGCACAATCACCTGCCCTGCCGCCGTCAGAACCGCCTTCGCTTCGGCGGTCATGGGGTGCGGGTCCTGTCGGTAGACCACTGCGGAAAACGTCTCTAACCCGGCGGAATTCAGCATGTCTGCCACGTCGCCCCGCACCTCTTCCCCCCGCAAGTGCAAAAGGCGGCCGGGGGGCGGGTCGGCCAGAATGGCCGCCACCAGCGCCTCGGCGTCCCCATCGGCCGACATGGCGTCAAACCCCGCTGCCCGCGCCTGCGCCGCTGTCTGCGCGCCCACGCACCAGGCGCGCTTTGGCAGGTCCATCGTCCGTGCCGCCGCAACCCCGGTGGCCGAGGTGAAGATGACGGCGGCAAACGGTCCGGTCGGCAGCGCGGGCGTCAGAAAGACCGGGGCCATCAACGGCGTGAGGATGGGGCGCAGCCGGTCCCCGAACCGCGCCTGCAACGCCGCCGCAAAGGCGCGCGACTGCGCCTCGGGCCGGGTCAGCAGAACCGGGATCGGTGGGATGTGTGCTGCCGGGCCGTGAGTGGCCGGACCCTGAGTGGATTGTCTCGCCATGCCCTAGGTGTTACCTGCCGGGCATCCTTCACGCAACGGCGGCCATGGACCGGACCCTGACCCTTCTTGGCATCGAAAGCAGCTGCGATGATACCGCAGCGGCGGTCGTGCGCCTGACGCCGGGGCAAGCGCCGGAGATCTTGTCTTCCACCGTCCTTGGCCAGACCGCCCTGCATGCGGCTTTTGGCGGGGTCGTGCCGGAAATCGCCGCCCGCGCCCATGCCGAACGGTTGGATGGCGTGGTGGAAGAGGCGCTGGTGTCCGCCGGGCTGACCCTTGACGCGCTGGACGGTATCGCGGTGACGGCGGGGCCGGGGCTGATTGGCGGCGTTCTGTCAGGTGTGATGCTGGCGCGCGGGCTGGCGGCGTCGCGGGGCTTGCCCTTGATGCCGGTCAACCACCTGGCCGGCCATGCGCTGACGCCCCGGCTGACTGACGGGATTGCCTTTCCCTACCTGATGCTCCTCGTCTCTGGCGGGCATTGCCAATTCCTTCTGGTCGAAGGCGTGGACCGCTTCCGCCGCCTGGGTGGCACCATCGACGACGCCCCGGGTGAGGCCTTCGACAAAACCGCCAAGCTTCTGGGCCTGCCCCAGCCCGGGGGCCCGGCGGTGGAAGCTGAGGCGTTGCTGGGCGACCCCAAGCGCTTCACTTTCCCTCGCCCGCTTTTGGACCGTGACGGCTGCGACATGTCCTTCTCTGGCCTGAAAACCGCGCTGTTGCGGGCGCGCGACACGCTGATCGCCGCGCAAGGCGGGATCACGGTGCAAGACCGCCGCGACCTCTGCACCGGGTTCCAGGCGGCAGTGGCCGAGGTGCTGGCCGTGAAAACCGCCCGCGCGCTGGCGCTGTCGGGCAAGGTCACCGCCCTTGCCGTCGCCGGGGGCGTTGCGGCCAACAGTGCCATTCGGGCAATGTTAGAGACTGTTTGCGCGCGTTCCGGCGTCCCCTTCCTTGCCCCGCCCCTGCGCCTGTGCACCGACAATGCCGCCATGATCGCCTGGGCGGGGATTGAGCGGATGCGGGGTGGTATCCCCCCCTCAACCGACTTTGTCGCCCGGCCGCGCTGGCCGTTGGACGACACCGCGCCCGCGCAGCTCGGGTCAGGCAAGAAGGGGGCAAAGGCATGATCGGCATCGTCGGCGCCGGGGCCTTCGGAACAGCGCTTGCTGTGGCGCTTGCCAAAGGCGGGCGGGAGGTCCGGCTTTGGGCGCGCGACCCGGGGCAGGTTCTGGCGATGCAAACCACCCGCCGGAACGAGGCCGCCTTGCCGGGTGTTGATCTGCCGAAAAACGTCTCTATTCACGCCGAAATCGGGGATGTCTGCGGTGGGCAGACCCTGCTTCTGGCCACACCGATGCAGGCGCTTGGCGCGCTTCTGGATGCCTGGCCAGAGGTTGATGCGACCCAGCCCTTGGTTGCCTGCTGCAAGGGCATTGACCTTGCCACCCTGCGCGGGCCCGTCGCCTTGATCGAGGCGCGTCGCCCGAAGGCCACGGTTGGCATCCTGACCGGCCCAAGCTTTGCCGCCGACATCGCGCGCGGTCTGCCAACGGCGTTGACCCTGGCGACGGCGGGCGAGGGGGCGGCGCTGCAGGACCTGCTGTCCACCCCAACCGTGCGGCTTTACCGGACCGATGACGTCCGGGGGGCCGAACTGGGCGGCGCGCTGAAGAATGTGATCGCCATCGCCGCCGGCACCGTGATCGGAGCTGGCCTTGGCGACAGCGCCCGCGCCGCGCTGATGACCCGCGGTTACGCCGAGATGGTCCGCCTGGCCGAGGCTTTGGGGGCAAGGGCTGAGACGCTTGCAGGGCTGTCTGGCCTCGGGGATCTCGTACTGACCTGCACATCGACCCAGTCCCGCAACTTCCGCTATGGCGCGGCGCTGGGGCGGGGTGAGGGGACTGACCCCATCGGCACCGTCGAGGGCATCGCCACCGCCCGCGCGGTCCAAAAGCTGGCGCAAGGGATCGGGGTTGATATGCCGGTCACCGCGATGGTGGATGCTCTTGCCAGCCGCCGGATCAGCCTTGAAGATGCCATCAGCCAGCTGTTGCGCCGGCCCCTGAAACAGGAATGACCATGCGTTTTGCCCTTGTCTGCCTTGACCGCCCCAATGCCCTGCAAACCCGCGTCGAGAACCGCGCCGCCCATCTGGAGCATATCCAGACCTCGGGCGTGGTCGAACAGGCGGGGCCGTTCATTGATGCCGCGGGGCAGATGTGCGGCAGCCTGATCGTGCTGGGCGTGGCGACCCGCGCCGAGGCTGAGGCCTGGGCGGCCGCTGACCCCTATGCCAAGGCTGGGCTCTTCCAGTCCGTCATGATCCAGGAATGGAAGCGGGTGATCGGATGACCTACTGGCTGTTCAAATCCGAACCCGATGTCTGGGGCTGGGACCATCAGGTCGCCAAGGGGGACGTGGGTGAGGAATGGCATGGGGTCCGCAACTATCAGGCCCGCAACAACATGCGGGCGATGAAGATTGGCGATCTGGGGTTCTTCTACCATTCCAACATCGGGAAAGAGGTGGTGGGGATCGTCGAGGTCTGCAAGGAATCCAGCCCCGACAGCACCACCGATGACCCGCGCTGGGACTGCGTCTGGATCAAGGCGGTCCGGCCCTTCAAGCGGGCGGTGACGCTGGAAGAATGCAAGGTCCAGCCAGGGCTGGAGCAGATGGTTCTGGTCAACAACACCCGGCTTTCGGTGCAGCCGGTTAGCCCTGAGGAATGGGAAATCGTCTGCCGGATGGGGGGCGTGGAGCCCTGACTGTCCACGGTGGACAGAAGCGGGAAGCCTAGTCTTTCCAAAGGGTTGTGCGCGGTCGTTAAGGATTTGGCAAGGTTTGCGCCGAGGCCGGTAACAACAGATTTTCCTTCCCGGGCCGTGGTTTTTGCGGCACCGTTCGGCCAAAACCACGGGAGGGAGTGAGATGGAATTTCTGAATGTGATCGCCGCTGCCGTCGCCGCCTTTGCCTTTGGCGCGGTCTGGTACATTGCGATGTCAAAGCCTTGGATGGCAGCGTCAGGCGTCACGGAAGAGCAGCAGCGCACCAGCGGGCCGATGCCCTTTGTCATCGGGCTTCTGGCGATGGTGCTGGTCGCCGGGATGATGCGACACCTTCTGGGCACCGCGGGCGTGACGACGGTCACCGGAGGGGCCATCGCGGGCTTTGGCGTCGGCGCTTTCCTGATCACGCCCTGGGTTGCGATGAACTATGGCTTTGCCTTGCGCAAACCCGCGCTGACGCTGATCGACGGGGTGAACTCAGTCGTCGGCTGCACGATCATGGGCGCGGTCCTGAACGCGTTTTGACGTCCGTGTGGGCCGATTACCCGCCTCAATCAGGCGCCAACCCGTCGATCGCGGCAGCCAGAGCTATCAGGTCGGCGGCATAGAAACCGGCGGTATTGATGCAGTTGGTTTCCAGAAGAAACAGGCCATCAGCGGTCCGGCAGATGTCCATGACATAGGCCGGGGAATACGCTGGATTCAAAGCCACCAGCGATTGCGCGAAGGATCGGGCGTCATCGTCGATCTCGGGCCGGTAGACGACACGGCTGCCTTCCTTGTAAACTGAGACAGTGATGATCCGATCATTCACCACCCATACCCGCCATTCCTTTTGAATGCGGTGCGGGGGACAGAGCATCAGCAGCGTGTCATGACGGAGCGAGCCGCGCGGCAGGTCTTCGGGCGGAAGCGCCAGCACGTTGGCGGCCAACTTCAGGATTTCATCCGTTGATTTGACGGTGCCGGGAAGTTCCTTGCTGTCATCGACCGGGCGCAGGAACCACAGCGATCCATCATCGGCCAGAAGGCCCGGCAGTTCGGCCAGTGTCGCGACGATAGCGCCCGGTCCGTTCAGAAGATGCGCGCCCCATGCCGCTTCGTGCAGGAAGGGGCGCAGCTTGAACACGCCGGGCGAAAACCCATGCTTGGCTGCATATCGCCAGAGTGTGTAGGCCCCAAACATCACAACGGCACGGGGATCGGGAACGACTGGTTCGGGGACAAGGTCACCGACGAAGGGCACGACCTTATGCCACGAGTACGGCAGGCCCAACCGATCCAGCGCCAAGGCCAGCTTGGCGGTGTCTTCAAAGTCCTGCAAAATCCACTGCATGAAGGCTTCCCTGCGATCAAGGCAGGTATATCACTTTGCGCGCGGGTTGTTTGGCCGAAGAGGATCTGAGGTAAAAAAGAACGAAGGGCCCCACACCCCTGCAGGACCCTTCATCCACCCACGCGCACACCCCAAGCACCGCACGTGTCTAGTATAAGGGTCCCGGGCGTCCTGCCCTGACCAGAGAGTGATGCCCCGAATCCCATGGGTCGGGCAAGGCGCGAGTGTGGAGGGTTTGGTTCAAACTGTTGCGGTTGCGCGGGCGGCCTGACCCCATCCCTCCCCCACCGGGGGGGAGGGAGGTGCGGCCCGTCATCCGGGCAGATTACTTGTAGGCGGCTTCGCGGCCGAAATGCTTGACCAGAAGATAATAGAACACGGCGCGGAGCTTGTTGCGCTCGGACTTGCCGTAGGTGTCGACGGCAGCATGGATGCCTTCCATCAAGGCGGGCCCGTCTTTCAGCCCCAGCTTCTTGATCAGGAAATTGGCCTTGATCCGCTCCAGCTCATCCTTGTCGGAGGCGGCGACGGTCGAGGCGTCGTTGTCGTAGATTGACGGGCCGCAACCGATCGTGACCTTGGTCAACAGCGCCATGTCAGGCGTGACCTTGCACTTGGTCTTGAGGTCTTCTGCGTATTTGGCGATCAGATCGTCGCGCTTTCCCATGTCGTCCCTCGTTCTTTTACACGTCCCCCATTGTGGCAGGACTGTGGCAGATTACGAAAACCTGTCCAAACGGCAACGGGAAAGATAGGGGGCCTTTCCCCGCAGGCAGCGGGGCGCGCACACCGGCCTGTCGCCCTTCTTCAAGGCAACAGGCCGGCGGTTCGGGCGATCAGTAGCGGTAGTGTTCCGACTTGAACGGGCCTTCCGGTTTCACGCCGATGTAGTCGGCCTGATCCTTGCGGAGTTCGGTCAGCTTCACGCCGATCTTCTTCAGGTGCAGGCGGGCGACCTTTTCGTCCAGCGCTTTCGGCAGGATGTAGACGCCGGGGGCATAGTCCTGGCCCTTGGTCCAAAGCTCGATCTGCGCCAGCACCTGGTTGGTGAAGGAGGCGCTCATCACGAAGGACGGGTGACCGGTGGCGTTGCCAAGGTTCAAGAGGCGGCCTTCGGACAAGAGGATGATCCGGTTGCCTGAGGGCATCTCGATCATGTCCACCTGTTCCTTGATGTTCGTCCACTTGTGGTTGCGAAGCGAGGCGACCTGAATTTCGTTGTCGAAGTGGCCGATGTTGCCGACGATGGCCATATCCTTCATCTCGCGCAGATGCTCGATCCGGATGACGTCGCGGTTGCCGGTGGTGGTGATGAAGATGT